>JBDRCE010000056.1:0-128000 GCA_043822005.1 Pseudomonadota bacterium
CGGTTTCGACTGGGTGCTGCAGCCGGGCGGATCGCTGCTGCGGCGCACGCTCGAAGGGATTTTCGTGTCGCACGGCGCCCCGCTGCCCGACCGCGTGCTCAACACGTCGTCGCTGCTGCTGTCGCTGGTGATGGTGGCGCAATCAGACGCCATCGCCGCCGTGTCGATCGAGGTCGCGAACTTCCTGCGGGGCAGGGGCGACCTCGACGGGTCGGTCGAGATCCTTCCGACCGAGTTCGAGATCGTCGTCCAGCCCTACAGCCTGATTACGGTCCGCAACCGCTCGCTCTCGCCGGCGGCGCAGATCCTCTACGACCAGATCCGGAACCAGATCCGGTAACGAACTTTCGTTACCGCTTCGAAACGCGCAACAAACGAAAGGATTCCGAAACAGACGCGTTACAAAGAAGTTAATGCGTCGGCACAGCGGCGATACGGCCTGTCCCTAGAACTGGCGTCATCAGGGAACAAATCCAAACGAAAGGCCGCCCGCCATGTCCGCTCTCACCGCCCCCGCCGCCCGCCGCTCCGCATTCGCCGGGCTTCCCCGCATCGCCGTGCGCACCCGCACTTCGGAGAACCAGATGGCGATGTTCTCCGTAATTTCGGTCGGCGCGATCGCCTTCATGATGCTGCTGCCGTCGCCGCGCGCCGCCTTCGGCGCGGTCGAACCCGAGGCGCCGGCCATCGAGATCGCCGTGACGACCGAGAAGGCGCCGCGGCTCTTGGTCCGCAGCGAGACCGACGAGGCCTGTGCCGGCCAGGTGTGGGCGTCCGAATCGCTCGACTGCATCCTGGCGATCGCCAAGGACAATGGGCTGATGCGCAACATCCGCCTCGCCGACGCAACGATCCGACACTGAACAGAAAACGACAGGAGACGAGCATGCACATCGCCCGCCGCCGCATTCCCTACAGCGACTACGCCTGCGCCAGGCACTTCTCGGACGAGCAGGTCTGGCTGCGGCTGCGGACGAGGGATTGGGATTTCTTCGTCGCGGACGAGGTGGAAGCCTTCGCGGTGATCGCGCGGCACGACGTCCTCGACGTCGAGGCGATGACCGTAAATTGAGCCAGGGCTCAGTTCTGCTGCGTGCGGATCTGGTCGGTCACGGCAGCCAGCGCGCCGCGCACGTCGAGCGTGGAGAAGGGCTTCTCCAGGAGGAGAGGCCTGAGCTTCGGCGGGATTTCCTCGAATTCGGCGCGCGCGCCGAGGCTGTCGCCCGTCACGAGAACGAAGCGCGTGGCCAGATGCGGCCGCTTCAGCGTCAGCTCGCGGTAGATATCGAGCCCGCTCGCACCGGGCATGCGCAGATCCGAGAAGACGATGTCGATTTCCATGTCGAGACTGTCGATCCCATCGCGCGCTTCGGCCCATCCGGTATGAATGACGGACTTGATCCCCATCAGCTCGAGAATGTCGGACAGCGAGCCGGCGACGTCCGGCTCGTCGTCGATGATCAGCGCGGTGCGAATGCTGGTGGAGTAGGGCGCAGCACCTGCGATCTCGCCGAGCGAGCGAGTGACCATCGGAAGCTCGACGACGAAGCGGGCGCCTCCGGTATCGCTTTCCTCGTACCAGACCTTGCCGTTGTGGCGTTCGACGATCGACTTGGAGATCGACAGCCCGATGCCGGTGCCGACGCCGACCGGCTTGGTGGTGAAATAGGATTCGAAGATACGGTCGCGGATTTCCTTCGGGATGCCCGGCCCGTTGTCTTCGATCGAGAAACGGGCGAGGCCGGAGGGCGTGCGTTCCGAGCGAACCTTGATGCGCCGCTCACCCGAGACGGAGGCGAGCGCATGCTGGCTGTTGACGAGGAAGTTGGCCGCGACCTGGGTGAGGTGATCAGCGTCACCCAGCACCGGCAGGTCGGTCGGCGAGAGGAATGTCTCGATGACGATGCCGGACGAGCGGGCGCCGTAGGCGCTGATCTCGAGCGCCGAGCGGATGACCTGGTTGAGGTCGGTTTCGGACTGCGAGGTCGGATGCAGCCGGACCATGCCGAGGAAGCTCTTTACGATGCGACCGCACCGTTCGGCCGCCGCGCGCACCTTTTCGGCGCGCGTCTTGGTGGCGGCGTCCGGCGCGAATTCATGCAGCAGCGTCGACTGCGCCACGACCACGGCGAGCGGGTTGTTCAACTCGTGCGAGACGCCGGCAAGCAGCGAGCCCATCGCCGCCATCTTCTCGTTCTGGTGCAGCCGGTCGCGCTGGCGGTTGATCTCCTCCTCGGCGCGCCGCCGCTCGCGCAGGTCGCGCACCGCGCCGATGAACAGCTTGCGCCCGGCGGCGTTGACCTCGGAAATGGTCAACTCGACAGGGAAGATCTCGCCCTTGGCGTTCGTCCCGTTCATCTCGAAGCGCTTGCCGATCATCCGGCCGGCCTCGCTTTCCAGGTAGGAGCGAAGGCCGTTGACCAGCATCGGGCGGTAGTCGAGGGGGACCAGCGTGCTGACGATCGAGCGCCCCAGCACCTCGTGCTTCTTCCAGCCGAACATACGCTCGGCAGCCGGGTTGAACTCGATGATGCCGCCGCTCTCGTCGATGATCACCATGCCGTCGAGCGCCGCATTGAGCATCGTGGTGCGGAAGGTCTCGGCGATATGCGCTTCGGTCTGCGAACGTTCGATGGCGTCGCCGACGATCAGCGCCACCATGGAGAGCGCCGAATGCTCTTCGTCCGACCAGTCCCGCTCGGTGATGCAGTCGTTGACCGCAAGCGTTCCCCAGACATAGCCGTGCGCGAAGACCGGGTAGGACATGAAGGACTTGATGCGCTGGCGCTCGAAGTCCTCGCGCAGGAAGCCGGTCAACTCGCGGGCGTGGCCGGCAAAGACCGTTCCGCGCCGCGCGTCCTCGGACAGCGTCTGGAGAAGCGAGTCCGATTCGATCATCGATTGGCCGATCGTCGTCGGGCGGCCCTCGGGACCGAGCACGGTGCGGTCCACCCAGTAGGAGACGATGGTCTGGGAGAAGCCCTGTCCGGTGATGTCGCGCATGCGGAACAGCACCGAGCGGTGACAGCGGAACGCCATGCCGATGATGGCGAGAACGTCGTCGATTTCCTGCTGCCAGTCGCTTGCCTGGCGCATCCGGCGCATGAGATCCGCCACGACCACGGTGAGGCCGCGCGACTGGAAATCCTGCCGGAAGCGAGAGATGTCGTCGAGGACGGCCAGGGTCGGTTCCAGGGTACAGCCCCTCTATGCGGTCTTCTGGCCCGAGTCGGACAGGGAGAAGATGTAGCCTTCGCCGCGCACCGTGCGCAGGAAGCGCGGGTTGGAAGGGTCGTGCTCGATCTTCTTGCGCAGCCGCATGATGCGGATGTCGAGCGCACGCGAATCGTCGGCCTCGTCGGCCAGTCCGATCGCCTCGGCGATCGCCGAGCGGCTGAGCAGGCGGTTGGCGCGGGTCAGGAAAACCTCGAGCACGTCGAATTCGCTCTTCGCCATCTCCACCATGGCCCCGCTCGGGCCGGTGACCATTCGTCCGTCGAGGTCGGCAGAGAAGCCGCCGAACGTCACCACGCGGCGCGCCGGGCGCAGCGGGCCATCGTCGTCGGACACGGTTCCGGTCGGCTGCGGCACGCGGCGCAGCACCGAACGCACCCGGGCGAGCAGTTCACGCAGTTCGTAGGGCTTCACGATATAGTCGTCGGCGCCCAGTTCCAGGCCGACGATCCGATCGATCGACGTGCCGGAGGCGGTGGCGAAAATGATGCCGACGGGCATTTTGGAGCGCAACCATCGGCCGAGCGACAGGCCGTCTTCGCCCGGCATGGAAATGTCGAGGATGGCGAGGTTGAAAGTCTGCTCGCGGGCGATCTCGCGCATGGCAGCGGCGTCGCCTGCCACCGTCACGTCATATCCGCTCGCCTGCAGGTACTCCGCGACCGCATCGCGAAGGTCCGGCTCGTCGTCCACGACAACGATTCTCGATCGCACGGCGCTATCTTCCCTGCTGGTTCCGACAAGCAGATTGGGTGTAAACATGATGCCCGAGTCTCTCTTTATCTCTTTTTTCTGGAACGTCCATGTCCGCCAGAGCGGTGATCGCGATCGTGTCGGCGAGCAAGGAAACCGGCGTCCAGCTCGGCGAGTATCTGCGCCGCCGCGGACATGACGTGACCCTGGCGCACGAAATGTGGTCGGCGAGGCCGCTGTTCGCCGGCAAACCGGATCTCGCGGTCGTCGACCTGCAGCTTCCCGGCGGGTCCGGCCTCGACCTCCTGCGCGACTATGGCGGGGAGGAGGGGCCGTCCTTCGTCCTGGTCTCGACGGGGCCGGCGTTGATCGAGAAGGTGCTGGCGCTCGAGCTCGGCGCCGCAGACGTCATCGAGGCGCCGTTCAACCTGCGCGAGGCGGCGACCCGCATCGGCGGCATCCTGACCCGTCGCGGCTTTGCCGCGCCCGATCTCCTGCCGCTCGAAAACTCCACCGTCGACCTGAGGGCGGCGCTGGTGATGCATCATTCCGGCGAGGAGGAGCAGCTCTCCGCCGGCCAGGTGGCGATGCTCAAGCTGTTCGCCGCCAATCCGCACACGGTGATCAACCGCGACGACATCATCGCCGCCGCGCCGGCCGAGAGCTACGAGGCCTTCGACCGGTCGATCGATTCCCGCATCGTGCGGCTGCGCCGCAAGCTCGATTCCGAGAGCATCGTCACCGTACGGGGCGCGGGTTACCGGTTCGATCCGCCGAAAGGCGCATAGGAGCGCGAAGCGGGTCTCGCCCGCCGCGCGCCGCATCGCTGGTTTGCCTGCCCCGGGCTGCACCTAGCGAACCACCGAACCCGCCGCGGACGCGATCTCGACCGTCGAAGCGGCGAGCGCCTGGTCGGCGGCCCGATCCTTCAGCACGACCGCACCGACGGCGAGCAGGCCGAACGCCGCCTGCGCGTAAAGCAGTCCGACCAATATGGTCGATCCGAACCTCGAATTCATGACCGTTTCTCCCGATGTCCCGGCTGCCGATGCGGCGCCTGGGTGGCCGTCTTTCATGCAGCCAGATTGATCGGGCCATGTATCCGGAATGTGCCGCTTGAAACCGGATCTGTTGCCGCAAGCGGCTGGAATTTCGCATGAATTGCCGGATAGGAAAGGATGCTGCAAAAAGCGGCCGGGCGTGTTTCCGAAAATGACGCGAATGGAAACCATTTCGAAACAAAGATGAACGCGGCGTGAAATTGCCGCGATACAGAGCCGGCGCAAATTCACTCCATCAAGCGCAGCAGACGCTAACAACAGATGGAGGCTCCAATGACCGCTCTTTCCGCCCGTTTCATCAATATCGCCGCGATCGCAGTGACCGGCCTCGGCCTCTTCATGGCCGCCGGCAACGCACCGGCCCAGGCTTCGGTCTCCAACGAGGTCGTCGCCCGCGTCTCCATCTCCGAGCAGAAGATGCAGGTCACCGTCGGTGGCCGCCAGACCTACGAATGGAAGGTCTCCACCGCGGGCAAGGGCTATGTCACGCCGACCGGTTCGTGGAAGCCCTACCGCATGCACGAGATGTGGTATTCGAAGAAGTATGACAACGCGCCGATGCCGCATTCGGTGTTCTTCACCGGCGGCTACGCAGTGCATGCCACTCCGCACGTGAAGAATCTCGGCCGTCCGGCCTCGCATGGCTGCATCAGGCTGCATCCGACGAACGCCGAGGCGTTCTACACGCTGGTCAAGACGTTCGGCCAGCAGAACACCCGCATCGTCATCGTCAACTGATTTCCCCCGAGCGCAACGCCGGAGTTCCCCCGGCGCGACCGCTTAACTCACCCCGGCAGGAGGCTGACCTCCCCTGCCGGGGTTTGTTTGTCGAGAGGTCCGACGTCTACTGCCGGCGGGTGGCGCGAAAGAGGCTCGGCGACTGGCCGAATTCGGCGCTGAAGGCGCGGCTGGCATGGGCGCTGTCGGAGAAGCCCCGGTCGAGCGCGATCTCGGTGATGGATCGTCCTGCCTGGCGCGGGTCTGCGAGATCGCGACGCATGGCGGCGAGCCTGCGCGTGCGGATATGCGCGGACAGTGTTCCGCCGGTGGCCGAGAACAACATGTGCAGATAGCGCGGCGAAATGCCGAAGCGGGCGGCGATCCGCGACGGCGTCAGCGCCGGATCGTCGAGATTGTCCTCGACATGGGCCAGGATGCGCGACAGGAGGTCACCGGTGGCGGATGTCTGCGCGACCGGGTCGAGCAGCCGCCCCAGAAGGTCGACCAGGATGTCGGCGGCGAGCGGCGCGTGGCCGGCGGGGATGTCGCGCGCCACCTTGGCCAGCGCGGCGAGATGGCCGGCGGCAAGCGCGCCCAGGCCGCTCCGGCTTTCCAGCCGCACGGCGCCGCGCGGCTCGGATGCAACCACGCCGCGGCCCAGTCGCTCGCGCGGAACGAGCAAGGTCACCTTGTGCAGCGGGCGCATGACTTCGAAGCGGATCGGCCGGGAACCGTCCCAGAGCAGCATGTCGCCGGCGCCGAGGCTCGCCTCCACGTCGCCCTGCCGGACACGTTCCTCGCCGGAAAGGACGAGCAGCATGCCGAAATGATCGCCGTCGGTGCGGCGGATGTCGGCGGCGTCGCGATAGCCCGACAGCGGATCGCTGCGGCATTCGACCACCGAGCAGCCGCCCAGCCCGTGCCAGTCGAGGCGGCAGTCGTAGCGCTCGCGGTCCGGCAGGTTGAGCGACCAGGGCAGGTGCACTTCGCTCAGCATCGTGCGCGCCGCCTGCGCGCGCAGCGCTTGCGGCAGGTCGAGAGACCTCCACGTGCCCGAATCCATTGCGTCCTCCCGCGCCATGCCTCCCGCCGACGCTGCAATGGACATTATTGCATCGATACTTCCCTGTCGAACAAGTCCGTTTCCCTGCCGTGCAAGCGCGCCTGCGCCGCTGCGCGCAACAAGGCCGCCTCGATCATCGCCAAGGGAGGACAACATGCGACGCGACATCGAATTCAGGACCGAGGACGGGGTGACCCTCCGCGGCTGGCACTACAAGGCCAAAGGCGTAGACGGACGGGCGCCGACGGTCATCATGGCGCACGGCTTCACCGCCACGCGCGAGATCTATCTCGACAGCTTCGCCGAGGTGTTTTCGGCGGCCGGGCTCGGCGTCATCGTCTACGACCACCGCAATTTCGGCGTCAGCGACGGGAGCCCGCGCGGCCACGCCGATCCGTGGGCGCAGATCAATGGCTACCGCGACGCCATCACCTGGGCGCAGACACAAGCCGATGTCGATCCGAACCGCATCGGCGTGTGGGGATCGAGCTATTCCGGCGGCCATGTGCTCGTCGTCGCCGCGCTCGACCGACGGGTGAAGTGCGTCGTGGCGCAGGTGCCGCTGACCTGGGGTTTCGAGACCGCGAGGCGGCTCATCCGGGGAGATCATTGGGCGGGACTGCGCGCCGCCTTCGACGGCGACCGCGCCGCACGCGCCCGCGGCGAGCCGGGCGCGATGATGCCGGTGACTGCGCCGGAAGGACAGCCGAGCGCGCTGCCGACGGCGGATACCTATGAGTTCTTCACAAGGTTCGAGAAGGAGCACGAGACCAACTGGAAGAACGAGGTAACGCTGCATTCGATCGAGATGTTCACCGAATACGAGCCGGCAACCTATATCGCCCGCATCGCGCCGACGCCGCTGATGGTCGTGGTGGCCTCCGGCGACCACCTGACGCCGTTCGACATGACCGCGCGGGCCTACGAGCAGGCGCTGGAGCCGAAGAAACTGGTCGTTCTGCCGGGCGGGCATTTCGAAGCCTATACGGGCGAGCCGTTCAAGGTCTCCTCGGCCGCCCAGCGCGACTGGTTCAAGCAGCACCTGTAGGCGAGGGCGCCTCGGCCGGGCGGGTTACATCCTCACCCGTTCGGACTTCGGGTCGTACATCGGCTTGAGCGACGGCTCGGCGGCGAAGCGCACGCCGGCGATCTCGATCTCATAGGACGAGGACAGAACATCCGCCTCGCTCTCGCCGGGGCAGGGCACGTATCCCATTCCGATGGCGCCGCCGAGGAAGTGGCCGTAATTGCCCGAAGTTACCGTGCCGACGATATCGCCGTCGCGCACCAGCGCCTCGTTGTGGAACAGGAGCGGTTCGGGGTTCTTCAGCCTGAACTGGACCATGCGGCGGGCCAGGCCCGCCTCCTTCTTCTTCAGCACGGCGTCGCGGCCGATGAAGTCGCCTTTCGCCGTCTTCACTGCAAAGCCGAGGCCGGCTTCCAGCACGTGGTCTTCGTCGGTGATGTCGTGGCCGAAATGGCGGAAGGCCTTTTCGATGCGGCAGGAATCGAGCGTATGCAGGCCGCAGAGTTTCAGGCCGAGGTCGGAGCCGGCCTCCTCGATCGCCTCGAAGACATGCGCCGCCTGGTCGGTCGACACGTAGAGCTCCCAGCCGAGCTCGCCGACATAGGTGACGCGGTGGGCACGCGCGAGCCCCATGCCGATCTCGATCTCCTGCCAGGTGCCGAAGGGGTTCGTCGCATTGGAGAAGTCGTTCGGGCTGACGCGCTGGATCAGGTCGCGGGATTTCGGGCCCATCAGGCAGAGCACGCTTTCGGCGGCCGTGACGTCGGTGATGACGGCGAAGTCGTCGCGCAGGTTCTTCCTCAGCCAGGCAAGGTCGCGCTGGAGCGTCGCACCCGGCACGACGAGGAAAAAGACAGTGTCGGAGAGGCGAGACACCGTCAGATCGCTCTCGATGCCGCCCTTGGCATTGAGCATCTGGGTGTAGACGATCTTGCCCGGCGCCATGTCCATGTCGTTGGCGCAGACGCGTTGCAGGAAGGCCAGCGCGTCGCGGCCTTCGACGCGGATCTTGCCGAAGGACGTCATGTCGAACAGGCCGACGCCCGTGCGCACCGCCATGTGCTCGTCGCGCTGGTTGTCGAACCAATTCTGCCGTTTCCACGAGTAGCGGTATTCGCGTTCCTGGCCCGGCTTCGCGAACCAGTTGGCGCGCTCCCAGCCTGCGACTTCGCCGAACACCGCACCGCGCGTCTTCAGATGCTCGTGCAGCGGCGAGCGGCGGATCCCGCGGGCGCTTGCCATCTGACGGTAGGGAAAATGGTCGGCGTAGAGCAGGCCGAGCGTCTCGGTGACGCGGCTGCGCAGATAGGTGCGGTTCTTCTGGAACGGCTGCATGCGGCGGATGTCGACCTCCCAGAGGTCGAAGGGCGCCTCGCCGTCATTGATCCACTGCGCCAGCGCCATGCCGGCGCCGCCCGACGAGACGATGCCGATCGAGTTGTAGCCTGCCGCGACCCAGTAGCCGCCAAGCTCCGGCGCTTCGCCGAGATAGTAGCGGTCGTCCGGGGTAAAGCTCTCCGGCCCGTTGAAGAAGGTGTGGATGCCGGCGGTCTCCAGCATCGGCATGCGGTTGACGCCCATTTCGAGGATCGGGGCGAAGTGGTCCATGTCCTCAGGCAACTGGTCGAAGCAGAAATCCTCGCGGATGCGCTCGCCCGTCGGCGGCCAGGGCTTTGCCACAGGCTCGAAGGCGCCGAGCATCATCTTGCCGGCGTCCTCCTTGTAATAGGCGCACTCGTCCGGCACGCGCAGCACCGGCAGGCGGCCGAGGCCCGGGATCGGCTCCGTCACGAGGTAGAAGTGCTCGCAGGCATGCAGCGGGATCGCGACGCCATTTTGCTGGCCGAGATCGCGCGCCCACATCCCGGCGCAGTTGATCAGGACGTCGGCCTCGATCGTCCCTTCCTCGCCATCCTTTTCCCACGACACTCCGGTGACGCGGCCGTCCTTCGCGTGGACCTTCGTCACCTTGGTCTGCTCGGAGATGACCGCGCCGCGCTGGCGCGCGCCCTTGGCGAGCGCCATGGCGATGTTGGCCGGATCGCACTGGCCGTCGAGCGGCAGGTGGACAGCTCCGATCACGTCGGAGACGTTGAGATGTGGATACATCTCCTTGACCTCGCGCGGCGAAATCTCGCGCACGTCGACGTCGAAGGCGCGGGCAACCGTCGCCTGGCGATAGAGCTCATGCTTGCGCTCCTCGGTCAGCGCCACCGAGATCGAGCCGACCTGGCGCATGCCGGTGCCGACGCCCGTCTCGGCCTCGAGCTTGACGTAAAGGTCGGCCGAGTATTTCGCCAGCCGCGTCATGTTCTGCGAACCGCGCAGCTGTCCGATCAGGCCGGCGGCATGCCAGGTCGTGCCGGAGGTCAACTGCTTGCGCTCGAGCAGCACTACGTCCGTCCAGCCAAGCTTGGTGAGGTGGTAGGCGACCGAGCAGCCGGACACGCCGCCGCCGATGATCACCGCGCGGGCTTTGGTGGGGAGGGCGGTCATGCCGAGGCACTCTTGTCGGAGAGGGAGGCGAGATGCCGCCGCAGCCGCGCCGCCGCCTCGCGCAGCACGGGCTCGGGCTGGCAGAGCGAGATGCGGATACAGCCGGCGGCCGCGTCGCCGAAGGAGGAGCCGGGCATGACGGCGACCTTCTCCGCGTTCAGCAGCCCCCAGGCAAAGGCCTCGTCGTCGGCCTCGATCGCGCGGATGTCGAGCATGACGTACATGCCGCCTTCCGAGCCGCGCACCGTGATGCCGTTGATGCCGCGTATGGCGTCGAGGAAGGCGAGCCGGCGCGTGTCGTAGATGCGGGCGATCTCCTCGACGCCCCAGTCGTTCTCCAGCGCCTCGATCGCAGCGCGCGAGACGAAGTCGGGCAGTCCGTAGGTCGAGACGAGGTTGAGGCTGATCAACTGGGTGATGAGCGGTTTCGGGCCGGTCAGCCAGCCGATGCGCCAGCCGGTCATGCCGTGGCTCTTGGACATCGAGTTGATGACGAGCGTGCGCTCCGCCATCCCCGGCAGGCTACGCGGCGAGACGTGTTCGCCATGTGCGATGGTCCAGTAGACCTCGTCGGACATCAGCCAGAGATCGTGGCGACGGCAGATGTCGGCGATGGCCTCGAGGCTTTCGCGCGTATAGACCGCGCCGGTCGGGTTGTTGGGCGAGTTGATCAGCATCGCCCGCGTATTCGGCTGGATCGCCTTCTCGATCGCCACCGGGTCCGGCTGGAACCCGTCTTCGGCATGGGCTTCGACGACCGTGAAGCCGGCGCCGGCGGCGCGGAACGTGCCGGGATAGGTGGCGTAATAGGGCGCGACCACGATTGCGTGCTTGCCGGGATCGAGCGTTGCCTGCACGGCGGCAAAGAGGGCTGCCTGGCCGCCGGGCGTGGCGAGGATCTGGTCGGGATCGGTCTCCACGCCGGTGCAGCGGGTGGAGAGCTTCGCCATCGCGGCGCGCAGGCGCGGCAGGCCGGGAAGCTGGGTGTAGTGGTGATGGCCGGCGCGGACATATTTCACCGCCGCTTCGACCGTTTCCGACGGCGTGTCGAAATCGTGGTCGCCGACCGAGAGCATGATGATGTCCTCGCCCGCCTGCTTGCGGGTCATGGCATCGAAATGTACCTCCCAGCCGTCCTTGCCGGAGGGGGTGATGCCGGAGATGCGGGAAGAGGGCTCAGGCATGGGGCAATCCCGCTATCTCGTGTCCGGCAGCTGCCAGACGGTTGCGAAGCGCCGCGATGTGCGGCGGGCCGACCTCGCAGCAGCCGCCGACGATATCGAGGCCGGCGTCGACCCAGCCCAGTGCGAAGTCGGCATAGGCTTGCGGATCGAGGTCGTGGCGGGCGTGCAGCACGTCCACCGTGCCGCCGTGCTTGAGCGCTTCGGTGGCGGTGAAGCCGTTAGCATAGGCGCCGACCGGCGCGCCGAGGCCTTTCAGCGCGGACAGCGCTGCGTCGATGGTCTCGGGCCGCGAGCAGTTGACCAGCCGCGCCGCCAGCGGCAGGTGCGCAATTGCCGCCGCCGCCTCCGCCAGAGCCTCGCCGCTGCGCAGGCGCGCGCCGGGTTCGTCGGCGAGCGTCCATGACACCCAGACGGGCTTGCCGGACTCGCAGGCGGCGGTCGCCGCGGCATGCGCTTCCTCGGCCGAGGCCATCGTCTCACACAGGATCAGGTCGACATGATCGGCCTGCTCGGCGACGATGCGGCGGTAGATGGCGAGCGTCTCGTCGTAGGAAATCGTCAGCTTGGGCGCATAGGAGCCGAATAGCGGCGGCAGGCAGCCGGCGATGGCACAGTCACCGGCGGTGTCACGCGCCTGGCGGGCCAGCTCGATGCCGCGCGCCTGCAGAGTCTGGAACAGCTCGCCCGCGCCTTCGCGCTCCAGCCGCTCCGGCGTCGCGGCATAGGTGTTGATGGTGATCACCTTCGCGCCGGCCTCGATGAACTCGGCATGCAGGTCGCGCACGAGGTCGGGCTCGTCGATCAGCACGCGCGCCGACCAGAGCGGCGTCGGCTTGGACTTCGAGCGGCGGACGAGTTCCTGGCCCATGCCGCCGTCGGTGAGAATGATGGATTTCAAGCTTTCAGCCTCTCGTTCTTCGGATCCCAGAGCGGTTCGTCGGCCTGGACGATCGCCGCGAACCGGTCGCCGAATATCTCGACTTCGATCCGCGTGCCAGGCTCGGTGAGGTCGGCGCGCAGCATGCCGAGCGCGATCGACTTGTCCACCCGGTGGCCCCAGCCGCCCGAGAGGGTCTCGCCGACGATCTTGCCTTCGTGCCAGAGCGTTGACATGTAGGGAGCGTCGCAGGGGCCGGGTTTTTCGATCACCAGCGTGACGAAGCGCTTGGTCACGCCCTGCTGCTTCTCGCTCAGCAGTGCGGCCTTGCCCTTGAAACCGGGCTTGTCCCATTTGACGAAGCGCTCCAGCCCGCCCTGCAGGATCGTGTAGTCGGTCGACAGGTCCTGCTTCCAGGCGCGGTAGGATTTTTCGAGCCGAAGCGAATCCAGCGCGAACATGCCGAAGGGCCTCAGCCCGTGCGCCTGGCCGGCAGCCCACACTGCGTCGAAAACGGCGGGCGTGTCCTCCACCTTGGTGTGCAATTCCCAGCCAAGCTCGCCGGCGAAGGACACGCGGACCAGCTGCAACCACCTGCCTGCGATCTGGCAGGACTGGTGCGTGAGCCAGGGTTTCGCCAGGTCGGCGTCTGTGACGGATGCGAGGATGTCCCGCGATTTCGGCCCGGTCAGGATCTGGCAGGAGAAGGCGTCGGTGACGTTTTGCAGAGTCACCTGAGTCGGTTGCGGCAAGTGGTTCGCGAGCCACTCGAAATCGTGCACCTCCGCCACCGCCGCCGTGATGAGGAAGAAGAAGTCCTCGTCGAGCGCCATGATCGACATTTCGGTGACGACGCGGCCCTTGTCGTCGGCGAAGTAGCCGAGGCCGATGCGACCGGGTTTCGGCACGACGCCGGTGATGAGCGAAGACAGCCATTCGCGGGCGCCTTGGCCCTGGACGCGGAAGCGAGAGAAGCCCGGCAGGTCGAGGATGCCGGCGGCGTCGCGAACGGCGAGGCATTCCTCGCGGATGCGCTTCTGCCACGGCCCGTCGCGGTCGAAGGTCTGGGTCGCGGCTTCCGAGGTGTCGTCACCCGGCTGCGCATACCAGGTGGCGCGCTCCCAGCCGTTGTACGGCGCGAACTGGGCGCCGAGCGCCGCGATGCGATCATGGATGGCCGAAAGCTTGCGGTCGCGGCCGTCCGGCCAGGCGTGGCGCGGGAAGGAGATCGCGTATTCGTGGCCGTAGACTTCCATGCCTTTGGCCACCGCATAGTCGGGCGCTGAGGCGAATTTGGTGAAGCGGCGCGGATCGCAGGACCACATGTCCCATTCGGTCGCGCCCTCCGTCACCCATTCGGCCAGCACCTTGCCCGCGCCGCCCGCCTGGGCGATGCCGAAGGTGAAGACGCAGGCTTCATAGGCGTTCGGCACGCCCGGCATCGGGCCGATCAACGGATTGCCGTCCGGCGCGTAGGGGATCGGGCCGTTGATCACCTTCGACAGGCCGGCGGTGCCAAGGATCGGCACGCGGGCGATCGCCTCGTTGAGATACCACTCCAGCCGTTCCAGATCGTCGGGGAAGAGCTGGAACGAGAAATCGTCCGGCATTCTGTCGTCGG
This sequence comes from Pseudomonadota bacterium, assembly GCA_043822005.1. Lineage (GTDB taxonomy): Bacteria > Pseudomonadota > Alphaproteobacteria > Rhizobiales > Rhizobiaceae > Mesorhizobium_A. Next base: position 13,977 of record JBDRCE010000056.1, read on the forward strand.
GGCTCGCCCAGTGCGCGCGGCAATTGCTCTCGTAGGGGCCGAGATTCATGCCGGCCTTCTCCTGGCGCAGGTAATAGGACGTGTCGACGTCGCGCAGCAGCGGCAGCTTGTGGCCGACCTCCTTCGTCCAGGCGGCGAGCTCGGGAATCTCCTCGAACAGGATGTACTGATGGCTCATCACCATCATCGGGATGTCGCGGCCGAACAGCTTTCCGACTTCCGCGGCGCGGTAGCCGGCGGCGTTGACGACCTTTTCGCAGCGGATGTCGCCCTTGGGCGTCGAAACGATCCACTCGTCCTTGTCGCGGCGCACCGAGGTCACCGGGCAGAAGCGCTCGATGCGGGCGCCGAGGTCGCGCCCGCCCTTGGCAAGCGCCTGGGTCAGTTGCGCCGGATCGATGTCGCCGTCATTGGGATCGTAGAGCGCGCCTTCGAGGTCGTGCAGCTCGAGGAACGGATATTTCGCCTTGATCTCGTTCGGGCCGATCACGTCGATCGCCATTCCCTGGTAGCGGCCCATGCCCTTGGCGCGCTGGAACTCGCGCATGCGTTCGCGGCCGTGCGCGAGGCGCAGCGAGCCGGTGACGTGATAGTTCATCGGGTAGCCGACCGCGTCCGCAAGCCCGCGGTAGAGCGTCGCCGAATAGCGCTGCATGTTCATCAGCGACCAGGACGACGAAAAGGTCGGCACGTTGCCGGCCGCGTGCCAGGTCGAGCCGGAGGTCAACTCGTTCTTTTCCAGCAGCACGCAGTCGGTCCAGCCGGATTTCGCCAGATGGTAGAGCGAGGAGACGCCGACCGCGCCGCCGCCGATGATGACAACGCGGGCCTGGGTGGGGAATTCAGCCATGCACTCCTCCTCAATAGACCGGCGGCGAGACGACCCAGATGATGACCGCCGGCACCGTGCCCGGGTTGCGCCAGCGGAAGGGCTTTTCGTGGAAGCGGAACGAATCGCCCTCGCGCAGCGCGTGCCAGATGCCGTCGATCTCGATCTCGAACCGGCCCGACACGAGGTATCCGGCTTCCTCCGTCGCGCGCAGTGACGGTCGGTCCAGGGTCGCGCCGGGCGCGAATTCAGAGCGTAGAATCTCGAAAGAACCGCCGAGGTCGGGCGAAAGCAATTCCTCGACGAGGCCCGTATCGGTGGAACCCAACCGTCGGCGGCCGACGGCGCGGACGATGACGCCGCGCTCGGCTTCCGGCCCGTCGTCATTGGCGAAGAACAGGCTGAGCGGCACACCGTAGACCGTTGCAAGTGCACGCAGATCTGTGATCGCCGGGCTCGAAATGCCGCGCTCGACCTGGCTCACCCAGCCGAGCGAGCGGCCGACGCGGGCCGCGAGTTCCGACAGGGTCATACCGCGCGCCTTGCGCAAAGCACGCAAATCCGACGCGAGATGCCGGATACGAGGCGGTTGTTCCCGAGGAATTCGTGAAATCTGGCTCACGATTTTCATATTCGCGCTGGTCGTGAAAAAATCAAGTCGGATTTCACGAATGGCACAGGGGTTGCGAAATGCGGTCCGGCCATGCGAATTGCTGAATTCCCTGCTTTCGAAAGCGGCAGGCGGCATAGAGGCGAAAGGCCGTTCGATGGCAGCACCCCAAATGAAGCCGGACATCGTCGACGAAAGCGCGATCGTCGATGAGGCGATCACGTCGCGGCGGTCCGTCCGCGCGTTCCTGCCCGACCCGGTCGACGAGGAGACGATCCGCGACATCCTCACCGTGGCGTCCCGTGCTCCGTCGGGCACCAACATGCAGCCGTGGAAAGTCTATGTCGTCACCGGCGAGCGGCTGAAAGCGGTGTCGGATGCGGTGCTGAATTCGGGGGTGAGGGCGGAGAAGATCGCCTGGGACGAATACAAATACTATCCGGACAAGTTCTTCGAGCCGTACTATGCGCGCCGCCGCGCGGTCGGCTTCGCGCTCTACGATGCGCTCGGCATCCCCAAGCGCGACGTCAACCAGATGCGCGCGCAGCATGATCGCAATTTCGTGTTCTTCGACGCGCCGATGGGGCTGATCTTCACCATCGACCGGCGCCTCAACCAGGGCTCGTGGATCGACCACGGCATGTTCCTGCAGTCGATCATGATCGCGGCGCGGGGCAGGGGCCTGCACACATGCCCGCAGGCGGCGTTTGCGCCCTACCACAAGCAGATCCGGCCGGTGCTCGACATTCCCGACGAGGAGATCATCACCTGCGGCATGGCGATCGGCTACGAGGACGTTTCGAAGCCCGAAAACAGCTTCCGCACCGAACGCGCCTCGCTCGACGAATTCGTCACCTTCGTACGGTAGCAGGATGGACCGGCGCCTTCTGGGTGCAGTCGGACTACTTCTCGCGATGGTGGCCGGCGCTTCGCAGCCGGCCCGGGCGGAAGCGCAGCAGTCCGTGTTGCTGGACGCCGAAGCCGCGCCCGGCGTCACCTATGCCGATCTCGTGCGTCAGATCGTGCCTGATCTGGCCGAGGCCCAAGGCGGCTATTCCGGCTCCAGGCTGATCGAGCTTCGCCACGCCGCGGCCGACTATGGCGGCGCGACGCCGGAGCGCTTTCCGCTCGCCAGCGTGCCGGTCATAGCCTTTGGCGCGCCGGATCGACGCTTCGCCCTCATGCTCATCGATCTCGGCAGCTATGCGGATTTCGCCGAGGGGCTGGCGCCGCTAGCCCTGTTCGACCTGTCGGGGCGCCCGCGCCTGGCCGATGCGGTCGATGTCGCCTTTGATCGTCACACAGGCTTTGCCGAGCCGGAACTGTCGCCCGAGCGCGATGGGCTGGTCGTGACCACCAGCACGCATTTCAACAGCAACCAGGCCTATGTCACGCATGCCGTGCTCGGTCTGGACAAGGGGAAGTTGGAGCTGATCGACACGGTCTCGACCTTCAACGAACAATCCTGCGCGGGCGTGTCGACGCAGAAGCCGGCATTCCTGCCCGCTGGCCCCGACGCCTTCGTCGTCACCGTCGCGATCGAGACGGCGCCCGGCGACGAGGAGTGCGGTGAAGCCAGGCTCGAGGCGACGCGGCGGACGATCTCGGTCACCTATCGGCGCGCAACGCCCGGCGCCAAGTTCGTGCCCGACTCGGATGCGCTCGACGTGCTGGCCACGGCCAATCAGGGCCGCTTCTGACCCGTCGAGCCTGGATGGCAGGACGCTAACGCCTGGCGAGGGTGTTGAGTTGGGTCCGCAACAGACCCGGTTCGTCGAGTGGCGCCTCCACCTCGCGGTGGGTCTCCACCCAGATCGGCAAGGCCTCCGCCAGCCGTTCGCGGCCGGTCTCGCTCAGCACCAGCAGGCGGCCGCGGCGGTCCTCCGGGTCGGGCTCGGTCGTCACCAGACCGCGCTTTTCCAGCGTTTTCAGCGCCGCGGTGAGCGTGGTGCGATCCATCCCGAGCAGCGCTGCCACGTCGCGCATCCTCACCGTGCCCGGACGGTTCATCGACATCAGCATGGAGAACTGGCCGTTGGTGAGACCCGCCGGGCGCAGCGCCTCGTCGAAGCGGCGGGCGAGAACCCGTGCCGCTCGCTGGGCATGCAGGCACAGGCAGGTGTCGCGCACATGCAGCGTCGTGAGAATGTCAGGAGCCGGCAGCTTGTCGGAGGTCATGCCTCGATTACGTTGATATCAACGGAAAAGTCCATAGGATAAGCAGGATAGCGACGAATTCCCGCAGCCACGGATGGGAGGATTGAGCATGGCGAAAGTGATGGTTCTGATCGGCACCAAGAAAGGCGCGTTCATTGCCGAGAGCGACGAGGCGCGCAAAGACTGGTCGCTGCGCGGGCCGTTCTGCAACATGTGGCCGATCCATCATTTCATCGCGGATCCCGCGACGGGCGCGCTGCACGGCGCGGGCGGCAACGAATGGTTCGGCCCGGCAGTGTGGACCTCGAAGGATCTCGGCGAGACCTGGACGCATTCGAGCCAGGGCCTCGCCTACGAGGCGGGCAAGGAGCCGGTGGCGGCGGCCTGGAGCGTGGCGCCTCGCGCGGGCGAACTCTACGCCGGCGTGCAGCCGGCCGGCCTGTTCCGCTCGACCGACGGCGGCGAGACCTTCGAACATATCGAGGGTTTGCAGAACCACCCGACGCGGCCGGAATGGAACCCCGGCGGGGCCGGACTGATCCTGCATTCGATCGTGTTCGACCCGAAGGATCCCGAACGGATCTGGATCGGCATCTCCTCGGCCGGCGTCTTCTACACCGCGGACGGCGGCAAGACCTGGGAGCCGCGCAACAAGGGCACGCGCGCCGACTTCTTCCCCGAGGACCAGCGTTATCCCGAATTCGGCCAGTGCGTGCACAACCTGGTCCGCGCGGCCGGGAGCGACCGGCTCTACCAGCAGAACCATTGCGGCATGTACCGCTCGGACGATGGCGGACAGAGCTGGCAGAGCATCGAAGACGGGCTGCCATCCGACTTCGGCTTCCCGGCGGGCGCGCATCCGCGCGATCCGGAGACGCTGTTCCTGATTCCGTTGAACGGCGCGGAGAAGGGCCGCTTCGTGCCCGACGGCAAGGCGGCGGTCTGGCGCACCCGCGACGGCGGCAAGACCTGGGCCGACCTGCGCAACGGCCTGCCGCAGGAGAATGCCTATTTCGGCGTCCTGCGCCAGGCGATGGCGACCGACAGGCTGGAGCCGGCGGGCGTCTATTTCGGCACGGGAACCGGCACGCTGTTCGTCAGCGCCGACGAGGGCGAAAACTGGGTTTCGATCGCCGACCACCTGCCGACGATCTCGTCGGTCGAGACCTATGTGATCGACTGATGCTGGTCGGACACAACAGCGGCGACCACCCGGTCGTCGCACGGCTTCAGGGCGTGATGATCGACCTGTTCCCGGGCGCGACGCGCCGCGTCGAGATGTCGGCGCGCACGGTCGGCGAGATGATCGACGAACTCGACCGCCGCTGGCCCGGCATGGGCGACCGCATCCGCGACACACGGCCCGCGATCCGCAAGCACATGAACGTTTTCGTCGAGGGCGAGCGGGCAAGGCTCGACACGGAGATCCCGCGCGGGGCGGAGGTGTTCATCATCACGGCGATCAGCGGGGGGTAGAAAACCCCTCGCGAGCGGCCGCCTGCGCGGATCGGCGGTCACGCACCGGTTCGCGGTCTGCGATGATTCCGGCCAGGAGGATCGCCATCGCCAGGACCGAAATCCCGGTGCGAACGATGTGCCAAGTCCACCAGCTATCCCGGATTGCGCCCCAATTCGCCGGTAAGGAATCGGCGGTCCATGTCATCACCTGTGCGTTGATCGGCTGATTGAAAAGGCGCGTGACCAGGCCGCCCGCAACCATCAGGGCGATTGCACCGACATAGAGCCAGAATACGGTGCCCTTGCTCCTTGCGAGCCAGGCGAGTGCCACGACGAGAACGATCGAGGCGAATGCGATGCCGGGCAGAAGCAGGTTGAGACCGCGCACTGCGCCCTGGTGCATCTCGACAAAGGTCGCCGGTGAATAGGTCAGCGGGTTGTAGCCGCGCCATATTCCGAAGACGCTGCCGGCGACCATCGATAACAACAGCCCTGACAGGAACTGCAGCGGCACGACCAGAGCGCTCATGGAAATCTCCCGGTTTCGGCGTGCGAGCCTGTTGGCGAGGACACGCAATAGCGTTAAGTTCAGACTGTATTGAATACAGTGGCACTGTAGCGAAATAATGACGGATGTAAAGCCTCCTCTCAGGCCATATCGCTCGCCCAAGCGGGCTCTCCAGGCCGCCGAAACGCGCGAGAGCGTGCTCTCGGCGGCGAGGGATCTCTTTGTTTCCGAGGGCTGGACGAGAGCAACCATTGCCGGCATCGCCCTCAAGGCGGGCGTTTCGAACGAGACCATCTACGCCACCTTCGGAAGCAAGAACGTACTTCTCGAGGAGCTCGTCGCACGCGCAGTCCGCGGCGATGCGGCGGAACTACCGCTCCCGGAGCAGGAGGTGCCTAGGCGGATTGCCGCGGAAACAAGCCAGTCGCGACAGATCGACCTTTTCGCGCAGGACATCGCATCCGTCCTCGAGCGTGTCGCCCCGCTGATGGATGTCGCACGCACGGCTGCCGCGACAGACGAAACGATCGCAAGACTCTATGCCGGATTTCACCGCGGACGGCGGAAGAATCTGGAATGGTTTGCTTCGATGCTTCTGAACAACGGCCCAATCCGGGACGGGATGGATGCCCGCACGGCCGGTGAAATCCTCTGGCGGATCGCGAGCCCGGACCTGTTCCTCCTGGTGCGGCAACAGGAGGAACTCACGCAAGCGGCCTATGCCGAGTGGCTGGCTCAGAGCGTGAAGCTTCTCATCCTGGCGCGATGAAGGGGCGGAGTGACGGCATCCGCGACACGCGGCCGGCGATCCGCAGGCACATGAACGTCTTCGTCGAGGGCGAGCATGCGAAGCTGGAGACGGAAATCCCGCGCGGCGCCGAGGTGTTCGTCATCACCGCGATCAGCGGGGGTGAGAGCTACCCGCCTCGTTTGACCACGCGCGTCGTTTTCTCGGACGCATTCGCCAGCATCCGCGTTTTGACCGTATTGAAGAAGCTCTCAGGCAGGATTCCATACTCGCAGGTCGGCGGGTCGGAGTTTGGGACGGGCCGGAGATCGAATCCGGGCCATACGAACACGTTCAGCTCATCGACGATGATCCAGGACCGGTGCTCGTCAAGCCCCAGACGTCTCTTGATGTGAGCCGGTACCTCGACCTTGCGATCCTTGTCCCGGGGGCCAGGTGGAACATGCGTTACGGGCAGGACATAGACGACCTTGGCCGGTCCGAGATCGGCGCGGGCCATTACAATGGCTGCCGGCCGGTCTTTCGTTCCCTCGCGTCGCCCGAGGTCCGCCTCGTCCGCCCAGAGGTAAGAATAGCTGATGACCGCGCCGATCCGAGGTTCGGCGGGGATTTTCATCGGCTAATGTCAGTCTGTGTGTCGTCGGATTCGGCAATTTCGTACCGGTCTTCGGGTGCGATTTCGGCTTGCGCGAGAAGTGCCAGCTCCGAAGCGTTCAGATCTCGCACGAACGTGCGCCGACGAAAGGACGACAGCAACTCGTGATAAGCGTCCGCCGAGATCAGGTAGCTGCTCTCGCGGCCATGTTTCACCACCTGCACAGGCTCACGCTGCGCCACGTCGTTCCAGCGGCCGAAGTTCTTCTGCAGATCGGAGGCGGTCACGGAGCGGGTCATGCCTGAATTCCTCATTTTCCGTAAAATACGAAAAAGACCCCCGTCTTTCAAGCCTACCGCACCTCGTACCCAACCTCCTCCGCCGAGTGGCACAGCGTCGCCCAAAAGCTGCGCGCGAAGGAGCGGAAGACGTAGAGGTCGAACTGATCGGCGCCGGTGCGCTGGATCTGGGTGAAGACGTCGTGGTGCATGGTCGAGCGGCCGGCGTGGAGGGGGAAAGCCGGCAGCGCGAAGTCGATCGCGTAGAGCTTGCCGAGCACCCATTCGGCCTTCGGGCCGGAGACGCGGAGCGCGGTGCGGCCGTGGGAGAGGCCGGTGACGGTGCCGACATTGATCGGGATCGCCTTGAGGAGTTCCGCTTCGATACCCTCGACCTGCGTCACCACCATGAATTTCCCCGGCGCGAAGCCGAAGGCGGCCTTGTGCTCGGTGGCGATGCCGCCGCCGGCGCCGTCGGGCAGCTTCAGGCCCGTCACCGCGCGGATGGCGTCGATGACGGCCTTCTCCTCGCCCGGCCAGGCGGCCACCTGAATGATCGAGCCGGGGCGGGTTTCGGTGAGCACCACGCCCGGCGTCGTGCCGGTCACGTTGTGGCGACCCGATTTCAGCGCCGGGCCGAGGGGGGACACCTGCTCAACCATGCATGCGTTTCCCTTCCGGATCGAACATGTGATGGCTCACGATCTCGACCGGGCCGAATCGGCCGCGCAGCGGATCGGAGACGTAGGCGCGGGTGCCGTGCCGCGTCTTGCCGCCCTTGACCAGCGCCAGGCCGATATACTTGCCGAGCGAGGGCGAGAAGCAGACGGCGGTGATGTGGCCGATGGAATCGCGCAGCGAAGTCGGGTCGTTGTGCTCGACCAGATGCGCGCCGCCGTTGAGCGGGCGGCCGTCGAGCGAGACGAGGCCGACGAGGCGGATCCGGTTCTCGTCCACCAGCCCTTCGCGGTCCATCATCGCCGAGCCGACGAAGGGCTTCTTCTTCGACAGCATCCAGTCGAGATAGAGGTCGCGCGCCGTGGTGCGGCCGTCGATCTCGGCGCCGGTGACATGGCCCTTCTCGATGCGCATCGTGCCCAGCGCTTCCAGTCCGTAGGGCACCATGCCGAGCGGCGTTCCCGCCTCGATCAGGGCCTCCCACACCTGCTGACCGTGACCGGCGCCCGAATAGACCTCGTAGGCGAGTTCGCCCGAGAAGGAGAGGCGGCAGATCATCACCGGCACGCCCGCCACCTCGCCGCGCACGATGCCCATGAAGGGGAGAGTCTCGTTGTCGACAGCGGTGCCGGTGGCGCAGGCGGCGAGGATGTCGCGGGCGCGCGGTCCGGCAATCGATGCGCCGGCCCATTCGTCGGTGACCGACGTCAGCGTCACCTTCAGGTCCGGCCAGTAGACGTCGAGGAAATATTCGAGGTTCTGCATGACCTTGCCGGCGTTCGCCGTCGTCGTGGTCATGAGGAAATCGTGCTCGGCAAGCCGCCAGGTGGTGCCGTCGTCATAGGCGATGCCGTCCTCGCGCAGCATCAGCCCGTAGCGCGCCTTGTTGACCGGCAGGGTCGAGAACAAGTTGGTGTAGACGCGGTCTAAAAACTCGCCCGCGTCAGGCCCCTGCACCATGATCTTGCCGAGCGTCGAGACGTCGACGATGCCGGCAGCGGAGCGGGTGGCCTTGGTCTCGCGGATATAGGCCTGCTCGACCGTTTCGCCGGGGGCGCCGTAGATCGCGGGGCGGTGCCACAGGCCGGCGGGATACATCTTGGCACCCTGCTCGACGTGCCAGTCGTGCATCGGCGTCAGCCGGTCGGGCCTGAGATCGCCGATGCGCTCGGCGCCGATGGCACCGATCGAGACGGGCGAGAACGGCGCGCGGAACCGCGTCGTGCCGACCTCGGGGATCGGCTTGCCCAGGGCCTCGGCCATGATCGCGAGGCCGGGCACGTTGGAGGTCTTGCCTTGGTCGGTCGCCATGCCGAGCGTGGTGTAGCGCTTCAGGTGCTCGACCGAGACGAAGCCCTCGCGGTGGGCAAGGCGCACGTCGTCGGCGGTCACGTCGTGCTGGAAGTCGACGAAAGCCTTTCCGCCGGCCCTGATCTCGAAGACCGGAACGGGGGCGATGTCGAGGCCATGTCCGCCGGAAAAGTCGCCGGCCGCCGTGCCGACGGCGGTCCAGTCCTGTGCCGGCTTCGGTGGCAGGAAGGCCTGCAGCGTCGCATCCCATTCCGCCTTGCCGGCGCCGGCCTGGCTGGCGAGGTGGATCGTCGGCGACCAGCCGCCGGAAACGGCAAGCAGATCGGCCGAGATGACGCGCGGATCGCCGGACAGGCCGCCCGTCGCGGCGTCGAACTTCTGGACCTTGAAGCCGGTCAGGCCCTTGCCGCCCTCGGTCGCCACCACCGCGTGGCCGGTGAGCAGGTCGCCGCCGCATTGGGACGCCAACCGCCGCGCCTCATCGGAGATCGCGGCGCGCACATCGACGATGGCGCCGATCGTCGCACCCGCGTCGCGCAGGAGCGCGGCATTGGCGTAGGCGCTGTCATTGTTGGCAAAAACGGCGATCCGCTCGCCGGGCAGCACGCCGAAATCGTTCGCGTAGCGCGCGGCAGCCGAAGCCAGCATGACACCCGGCCGGTCGTTGCCGGGGAAGACGATCGGGCGCTCGAAGGCGCCGGTGGCGAGCACGACTTTCTTCGCGCGGATCACCCAGTGGCGCTGGCGCGGTTCGCCCTTCGCCGCATCGCGCTTGTGGTCGGCGACGCGCTCGGTCGCCGCGATCGTATTGCCGTCGTAGTAGCCCCAGGCCGTCGTGCGGGTGAGCGTGCGCACGTTTGGCAGTTCGCGCAGGCCCGAGACGGTCTCGTCGACCCAATGCGCGGCTTCCGCACCCTCTATGCGTCCGCCCGACCAGCGGGCCGAGCCGCCCAGCAGCGAGTCCATCTCGAGCAGGATGACGCGGCCGCCGTCGCCGGCAGCCTCGCGTGCGGCTTTCAGGCCGGCGGGGCCTGAGCCGACCACGAGCACGTCGCAGAAGGCGTTCATACGCTCGTAGCGTGCGGTGTCCTTCGCCGTCCCGGCACGGCCGAGGCCCGCGGCGCGGCGGATGAAGTGCTCGCAGAACATCCAGAAGCGGGTGCCCTTCAGCGGTCCGATGACCGGACCCATGAAGGTCTTGTAATAGAAGCCGGCGCCGAGCAGCTTGCCGCCCATCTGGTTGACCGCGCCGACGTCGAAGGACAGCGACGGGAAGCGGTTCTGCGAGACGGCTTCGAGGCCTTCGTAGATCTCGATCTGGGTCGTCGGCAGGTTCGGCTCGCGGATGTCGCCGCGGATCAGCGTCACCAGCGCGTTCGGCTCGTCCACGCCGGCGGTCAGAACTCCACGCGGTCGATGATACTTGAACGAGCGGCCGAACAGCGTGACGCCGTTTGCCATCAGCGCCGAGGCGAGCGTATCGCCCGGATGGCCGGTGTAGATCTTGCCGTCGAAGGAGAAGCGGATCGAGCGCGAGCGGTCGACGCGGCCCGGCGCATTGGCGCGGCGCGGGCTCATGTGGCGGCTCCCGGCTTGCGGCGGCTGGCCGATTTCTTCTCGCCGTGGTCGCGCACAAAGCTGGTCGAGGAAATCGCATGGGTCAGCGTCGAGCGGACGAGCTTCAGATGCGCGCGGCAGCCGCCCGAGTGCTGCCAGTATTCGGCGTGGTCGCCCAGCGTGTTGACGCGGTCATAGGTGTAGACGTTCCAGGCGGCCTGGTCGGTCGAAGCCGGATCCGGGCGCGTGCGGTTCGCGTCACCCTGGTAGGTGAACTCGATGACGTCGCGCGGCCCGCAATAGGGACAGGTGATCAGCATGGGCGAGACATCTCAGTGCAGCCGGGGCGTCGAGCCCTGGCCCTTTTCATCGATGACGAGACCGCGGTGGAAGCGGTCCAGCGTGAAGGCGGCGTTGTAGGGGTGCGGTTCGTCGCGGGCGATGGTCCAGGCGAAGCACCAGCCCGACGCTGGCGTCGCCTTGAAGCCGCCGTAGCACCAGCCGGTGTTCAGATACATGCCGGGCAGGGGGCCGGTGGTGATGATCGGCGAGCCGTCCATCGACATGTCCATGATGCCGCCCCAGGAGCGCAGCAGCCGCACGCGCGCCAGGCCCGGGAACATGGCGGCGAGCTCGCTCATCACGTCCTCGACGATCGGCAGATTGCCGCGCTGAGCGTAGGTGTTGTAGCCGTCGATGTCGCCGCCGAAGACCATGCCGCCCTTGTCGGACTGGGTGACGTAGAGATGGCCGGCGCCGAAGGTGACGACCGTGTCCATGAACGGTTTCAGGCCCTCCGAAACGAAGGCCTGCAGCACATGGCTCTCGATCGGCAGGCGGTCGATGTCGGCCATCTTCATCAATTGGCCAGTGTGGCCGGCGACCGCGACGGCGACCTTCTTGGCGCGGATCTCGCCGCGCGTCGTCCGGACGCCCGTGATCCTGTCGCCGTCGCGCAGGAAGCCGGTGACCTCGCAGTTCTCCAGCATGTCGACGCCCCGCCGGTCGGCGCCGCGCGCATAGCCCCAGGCGACCGCGTCATGACGCGCGGTGCCGGCGCGGCGCTGGATCATGCCGCCATAGACCGGGAAGCGGCCACCGATGTTGAGATCGAGGGCGGGCAGGAAGGCCTTGATCTGTTCGGGCGTCATCAGTTCCGCGTCGATGCCGACATGGCGCATGGCATTGCCGCGCCGGGCGAAGTCGTCGAGCTGCGACGGCGAATTGGCGAGGTTGAGGCAGCCGCGCTGCGAGAACATGACATTGTAGTTGAGGTCGTGGGCGAGGTTCTCCCACAGCTTCATCGAGTGCTCGTAGAAGTGCTGGTTCTGCGGCAACAGGTAGTTCGAGCGGATCATCGTCGTGTTGCGGCCGATATTGCCCTGGCCGAGCCAGCCGCGCTCCACCACCGCGACATTGGTGATCCCGTGTTCCTTGGCGAGATAGTAGGCGGTGGACAGGCCGTGACCGCCGCCGCCGACGATCACCACGTCGTATTCCGGCTTCGGGTCCGGCTTGCGCCAGGCTGGCTTCCAGTCCGGCTGAGCCGAAAAGGCATTCCGCAGCAGAGAAAAGACCGAATACTCCGCCATGAATGCCCGTGCCTCGCGATTGTTGCCGCAGACTATAGAGCAGGCTTGGGGGCGAAGGCGAGGAATACGCCATCGCTTTTCGAAAGGCCGACCCGTCGACCCGCCCGGAGCCCACCCGCCTTGCCGCGACCGGCGGGCGCAACTATTGATGGACCGGACGAATCCGGCGGCGTGAACGCGTTTGAACAACCATCCTCTCGACAGACTTGCGGTATTCCTCATCGCGCTGCTGACGGCGGTGGTTCTCGCTATCGCTCCTGTCGCGGCGCAAGCGCCCGTGCCGGAGATCGTCGCGACGCAGCAGGCGGTGATCGCCGACCTCGGCGCCAAGACCGACGAGATCGAGAAGCGGGTCGAGGCGAATGCCGACAATGACGGACGCCTCGCCGATCTGCGCATCGAGCTGGACGTGCTCGCCAAGGATCTGCTGAAGGCCGGCGTCGCCTTCCGGCCCCGGCTCGCCGAGATCAACACGCGCCTCGAGCTTCTGGGTGCCGCGCCGGCGGAAGGCCAGCCGCCCGAAGCGGAATTGGTGGCGAAGGAACGGCAGGCGCTGCTCAGCGAAAAGAGCCAGATCAACGTGCTCATCGGCGAGGCGGAAACGATCTCGCTGCGCGTCAACCGGCTGATCGCCGAGATCGCCCAGATGCGGCGCGACCTCTTCGCCAACACACTGTCGAAGCGCTACGAAATAGACTACGCGCTGCTCGGCCAGGTCGTCGCCGACCTCACGGATGAGCTCTCCAGACTCTACATGACGGTGGCAGCCTGGCTGAAGTTCGTCGTCCAGTACAAGCTGTCGTCGGTGCTGACCGCCGCATTCTTCGCCGTCGCTGGTGCCCTGGTGCTTATGATCGGCGGCGGGCGCCTGTTCGGCAGCCTGCTGAACGTCGACCCCGCCGATCCGGACCCGCCCTATATCAGCCGCCTGTCGGTGGCGTTCTGGTCGACCTTGCTCCGCTCGGCCTCGGTGACCGTCTTCTTCGTCAGCACCTGGTTCTTCTTCGACTATTTCGACGTTCTGCGCGGCGACATCGGCGCGATGCTGGCAGCTGTGTTCACGGTCGTCGTGCTTGTCCTGTTCGTCCACCGCCTGTCGCATGCCGTGTTGTCGCCAAAACTGCCGTCATGGCGACTGCTCGAGATCGAACCGCGCCCCGCAAGGCTCCTGGTCTGGCTGATCACCGCCATGGCGATCGCGACCGGCCTCGACTATCTCCTGGGGGAGATTTTCCGGATCCGCGGGGCGCCGTTGGCGTTGACCGTGGGCGAGTCGCTGGTCGCGACAGTCGTCGCCGGTATCCTGATGATCCTGATAGCTTCGGTGAAGCCGTTCGCGGGTGACGATGGGCGACTCCGGGCCTGGCCGGCTCTGCTGCGCATCGCGTTCTATCTGGTGGGTGGGTTCACAGTCCTGACGGCACTGCTCGGCTATATCGGCCTGGCGAAATACATCTCTCAGCAGATCGTCATCACCGGTGCGACTCTGGCCCTGATGTATATCGGCGTGCTCAGCGGACGCGCGGTCGCCGAGGAAGGCGCGTTTGCCGGGACGGCGCTCGGGCGACGGCTGGGCGAACGGTTCCGGATCGACGAGGCGACATTCGATCAGTTGGGTCTCGCCACCAGTATCCTGATCAACATTCTCGTTGTGTTCGTCGGCGTGCCGATGATCCTGCTCCACCTCGGATTCCAGTGGGGCGACATCCGCGCCTGGGCCTATTCGATCGCCACCGAGATCCGCATCGGTACCGTGACCTTTTCTCTGATCGGCATCGTCACAGGCATCGCGGTCTTCGCCATCGGTTTCCTGCTCACGCGCTGGTTCCAGGGCTGGCTCGACGATTCGGTCATGACGCGCGGACGCGTCGACGCCGGAGTGCGCAACTCGATCCGCACCGCGGTCGGCTATGCGGGCGTGGCGCTGGCCGGCCTGATCGGCATCTCGGCGGCCGGCATCGACCTTTCCAACCTCGCGCTGATCGCCGGCGCGCTTTCCCTCGGCATCGGCTTCGGCCTGCAAAACGTCGTGTCGAATTTCGTCTCCGGCCTGATCCTGCTCGCGGAACGGCCGTTCAAGGTCGGCGACTGGGTGGTGGCGGGCGCGGTTTCCGGGACCGTGAAGAAGATCAGCGTGCGCGCAACCGAGATCGAGACGTTCCAGCGCCAGACGGTGATCATGCCCAATTCGGAACTGATCAACGCAGCCGTCGGCAACTGGACGCACAGGAACAAGCTTGGCCGCATCGAGATCAAGGTGAACGTCGCCTACGGTTCGGACGTGCACAGGGCGCACGAGATCATGACCGCGGTCGCGAAGGCCCATCCTTTGGTGCTGAAGAACCCCGAACCGTTCGTGCTGTTTGCGAATTTCGGGCCGGCCGCGCTGGAATTCGAGATAAGGGTATTCCTGTCCGACATCCTCAACGGAATGCGGGTGCAGAACGACATCCGCTTTGCCGTGCTCGACGCCCTGGTGGAAGCGGGGATCGAGATCCCGTCGGCGCCGCGCATGGTGCCGCCGAAGGAGGAGGACGAGGCCGCGGTACGCGAAAAGGAGCAGGCGGAGGAGGAACTGATCGCCGCCAGCCGCGTCAGGGAGGCGAAGGCGCCTGCGAAGCGCCGCCGCCAGCGTCCCGACCCGGATGCGGACGGTGCGATGGACGACGATACGTGAACGACGCGTTCAGTTGCCGTTCAGGCTCGATTGAATATAAGCTCCCTCGCAACGGACGATTTCGTCCTCGCATTGGACAGAAGGCGGTGGAAACACCGGTTCAGGCAATGAAGAAGTTTCTGGTGATGACCGCGGCGCTGGTTGCGCTGACCTCGCAGGGGAATGCCGCGAGCATCGTCAACAATGACAGCGAGGCGCGCACGGTCGTCGTGACCGAGGGCGGCAGCCAGCAGGAGCTTTCGCTGGCGGGCGGCGAGCGCGCCGAGTTCTGCCCGAACGGCTGTTTTGTCTCGCTCTCCGGCGAGCGCGAAACGCTGCTCGGCACCGAGCAGGTGGAAATCAGCGGCGGCAAGATGCGCCTCCACTAAGCATCTGACAGAATTGATCTTTCCGAGGCCGGGCGATTGCCCGGCCTTTTACGTTTTCCGGCAATACTTCGTTAAGCCTGATCGTCGATTCCGGCCGGAGCCACCCTTTCGCGGCCTGCCCGATTCAGCTTTCCGTAGCCTGCTCCGACTATTGTCCGGCCAACCGCGCCGAAGAGAGAGATGCGCGGAAAATGACGCAGGATCGCTCGCATATGGACGCCAGGACGGAGAACGCCGCAATTCCGCTCGCCGTCGATCTCGACGGAACGCTGGTCGCGACCGACCTTCTGTGGGAAGGCCTGTTCCTGCTGATCCGCAGGAAACCGCTCTATCTGTTCGCCGCGTTCTACTGGGCGCTTTCGGGAGGACCGGCGCGTCTCAAATGCGAGATCGCCGAGCGGATCGATATCGATCCCTCCGCCCTGCCGTACCGGCCCGAAGTTATTGCACGCCTGCGCGAGGAACATGCCGCCGGCCGCCGCCTCGTGCTGGCCACCGGTACGCCGCGCA
Organism: Pseudomonadota bacterium; assembly: GCA_043822005.1. Lineage (GTDB taxonomy): Bacteria > Pseudomonadota > Alphaproteobacteria > Rhizobiales > Rhizobiaceae > Mesorhizobium_A. The sequence goes on from JBDRCE010000056.1 coordinate 29,853, forward strand.
AGTTCGCGGATGCGATCGCCAATCATCTCGGCCTGTTCGACCTGGTGCTGGCCACCGATCGGCTCGGCAATCTCACCTCGAAGCGCAAATGCGCGGCACTTGAGGACGCCTTTGGCGACGGCGGTTTCGACTATGCCGGCAACAGCCGTCACGACCTCGCCGTGTTCGACAAGGCGCGGACCGCGTGGATCGTGGCGCCGGATCGCGCCGCGTCGCGTTGGCACCGCCGCAATGGCGGCGAACTGATCGAGACGCCGAAGGCGACCGCCAGGACGCTCCTGAAGATGCTGCGCGCCCACCAGTGGCTGAAGAATGTGCTGATCGCGGTTCCGATGGTGCTCAGCCATGAATATTTCAATCCGCAGATGCTGCTGGCCTGCGCGATCGCGTTCGTGTCGTTCTCCACCGCCGCGTCCGCGATCTACATCGTCAACGATTTCTTCGACCTGGCGCTCGACCGCCGCCACTCGACGAAGCGCAACCGGCCCTTCGCCAGCGGCCTGCTGTCCATGCCGTTCGGCATGGCCTGCGCGGCGGTGCTTCTGCTGGTCAGCGTCGGCGCTGCGATGTTCCTGCCGTGGGAATTCGGCGCGGTGCTCGGCGCCTATCTGGTGGCGACGACGGCCTATTCGCTCTCGCTGAAGCGCATGCTCCTGGTCGACGTGATGACGCTCGCGGGCCTCTACACGATGCGCATTCTGGCCGGCGCGGCGGCGACCGGAACCGAAGTCTCGTTCTGGCTGCTCGCCTTCTCTATCTTCTTCTTCCTGTCGCTCGCGCTGGTGAAGCGCTACGTCGAACTGCGCACCACCGTTATCAAGGTCGGCGAGCGCATCGCCGGCCGCGGCTATCGCGCCGAGGACCAGGAGATCCTGGCCCAGGCCGGCATGGCCTCGGCTTTCGCCTCCGCGCTGGTGCTGGCGCTCTACATCGACAGCGACGTGATCAAGGAACAGTACACGCAGCCGGCGCTGATCTGGCCGCTGGCACCGATCGTGCTTTACATGACGATGCGCATCTGGATCCTCGCCCGGCGCGACGAGATGCACGACGACCCGATCGTCTTCATCATCCGCGACTGGCGCAGCCAGCTCGTGGCGGCCTTCGGTGCGGTGCTGCTGGTCGCCGCGGTTCTGATCAAGTGAGCGTGCGGCACCAATCCTTCGGCCGCGTCTTTCCGGCCGCGACCGCGCTGATGGAGCCTACCGAAGCCGCTCGCCGCCTCAGGGACGGCCGGCAGAAGAACGGCGCGATGCTCGCGGTCGGCAATCTGCGCTCCTATGGCGATTCCTGCCTCAACTCGTCGGGCACGATCGTCGACATGCGGTCGATGAACGGCCTCGTCTCGCTCGATCCGGAAACCGGTATCCTCGAGGCAGAGGCGGGCATCATGCTGCCTGAAATCATCGCGGCCGGCGCTCCGCATGGCTTCTTCCCGCCGGTGGTGCCCGGAACGCAGCTCATCACGCTCGGCGGCGCGATCGCCAACGACGTGCACGGCAAGAACCATCATCGCCGCGGCACCTTCGGACGGCATGTGCTCTGGCTCGACCTGATGCGCTCGGACGGGCAGGTTCACCGCTGCAGCCCAGGGGAAAACCCGGCGCTTTTCGCCGCCACGGTGGGCGGCATGGGCCTGACAGGCATGATCCTGCGCGCGGCGGTCCGGCTGATGCCGGTCCCGTCGCTGGACGTTGCGGAGAAGATCCAGCCGTTCGGCAATCTCGACGAGTTCTTTGCGATGGCCGAGGCGGTGGATGCGCAGAACGAATACGCCGTCGCGTGGATCGACCAGCTTGCCGGCGGGCGCGGAACGGGCCGCGGACTGCTGCTCGCCGGCAACCATGCCGAGGGCGGTTCGCGGCAGGCGCACGATCCGGGCGGAAGGCTGGCGGTGCCGTTCCAGCCGCCGATCAACATGCTCAACCGGCCGGCGCTGATGGCGTTCAACATGGCCTACCGGCTGGCGAAGGGCCGCCGTACAGACGTGGCGGTGTCCGGCTATCAGGGCTTTTTCTTTCCGCTCGACGGCGTGCGCGACTGGAACCGCCTTTATGGCCCGCGCGGCCTGTTCCAGCACCAGAGCGTGGTGCCGCTCGCGACGGCGCGCGAGGCGATCCCGGCGCTGTTCGCCGCGGCGCGGAAAGCCGGGCAGGGGTCGTTCCTGACCGTATTGAAGCGCTTCGGCGACCTGCCGTCGCCGGGCATCCTGTCGTTCCCGCGGCCGGGCTATACGCTGACGCTCGATTTTCCCAACCGCGGTCAGTCGACACGCGTCTTGCTCGACACGCTCGACCGCATCACCGTCGAGGCGGGCGGCGCGGTCAATCCCTACAAGGATGCGCGGATGGGACCGGCGGCGTTCGCCGCCTCGTTTCCGCGCTGGCGCGAGCTCGAGGCGCTGCGCGACCCGGCCTTCGTCTCGGATTCTTGGCGCCGAACCGCCCTGCAGGTGGGATCCGATGGCCGGCGGGCGGCTGCCGAATAGATAGATTTAGAAGTATTTAAGATTAACTATTGGTTAATTTGGCAGTTCACTCAATTTGTCTCTAACGCTTCACGAATTCTTTTGAAGATCGTACTATAGAGGCACGGACAGACGGGACGGCGCGGATGAAGTATATCGGATTCATTCTCTTCACGGTGGCGACCAACGCCGCCGCGCAGCTGATGCTGAAATACGGCATGATGCAGCTCGGCACGCTGTCGTTTGCCGGCGTCAACCCGGTGCTGAAGCTTCTCCAGATCGTCTTCAGCCCCTGGGTCTTCCTCGGGCTGTGCACCTTCGTCATCTCGATGGCGTCGCACCTGTTCGTCCTGTCAAAGGTCGAGCTGTCCTTCGCCTACCCGTTTCTCAGCCTGGCTTATGTGCTCGTCGCTGTCTTCGCCTACTTCGTCTTCCGCGAGGACCTGAATGCGCTGCGCATCGCCGGCATTGCATTGATCTGCGTCGGCACGGTGCTGATCGCCCAAAGCGGCGGCAAGCATGAAGAGCAGGTCGCCCAGATCCAGTCCGAAACCATCAATACGAGCGAGCCCGCACGATGAGACACATCATCTTCGGCGGCGACGGATTCGTCGGCCGCCATCTTGCACCGAAGCTGGTCGCGGACGGCGAGGATGTCGTCGTCGCCGACATCATGAAGAGCGACCTGCCGCATTACGCCAAGGCCCGCTTCGTGCGCTGCGACGTGACCGATCCGGAACAGGTGAATGCAGTCGGCATCCGTTCCGACGACATGGTCTACAATCTGTCGGCCAAGATGCTGTCGCCCATCCAGGTGAGGGCGAAGCGGCACGACTTCTTCTGGCCGGTCAATGTCCACGGCACGGAGAACATCATCCACGCGATGGCACGCGCCGATGCACCGAGGCTTGTGCACTTCACCACCGACATGATCTACGGCCACACCGTCTTCCAGCCGATGACGGAGGACCATCCGGTCGCACCGCTCGGCGAATACGGCCTGTCGAAGCTGAAGACCGAGGAACTGGCCGCCGACTGGCGCGCGCAGGGCATGAACATCTCGCTGTTCCGTCCGCGGCTGATCATCGGTCCCGGCCGCCTCGGCATCCTGGAAAAGCTGTTCAAGCTCATCGACATGAACCTGCCCGTGCCGATGATCGGATCAGGCAAGAACCCCTATCAGTTCATCTCTGTGTTCGACTGCGCCGAGGCTGCACGGCTCGCCTGGAAGGCGGGCGTGCCCAACGAGGCTTACAATCTCGGCTCGCTCAATCCTCCGTCCGTGCGCAAGCTGCTCGGCGACCTGATCAAGCATGCCGGTTCGAAGTCGATCCTGATCCCGACGCCGGGCTGGGCGGTGAAGCGCACGCTCGACCTGCTCGACTGGATGAACATGCCGATCATGGATCCGGAGCAGTATCTGATAGCCGACGAGGACTGCCTGCTCGACGTGTCGAAGGGCAAGCGGGAACTCGGCTGGGTGCCGCAGTACCGCGACGAGGACATGCTGATCGCGGCCTACCGCGAATACAGGGCCAAGAAGGACGGCAAGGCCGTCGCCGCCGCGCACTCCGTGCCGGCCGAGTGAACACAGGAAGAGGCGGAACATGACCGTGATGACCAAGCCGGAAACGACGACCGCGCGCACCCTCGTCGATGCGCCGACGCTGACCCCGAACGCCACCCGCAAGCCGAAGCTGATCTCGGTCGAGGAGGCGAAGGGCATGGACGTGGTCCGCATGACGGACCTGTTCAAGGCGCACCAGAACCCGGGCCAGCTGCATTTCATGAAGCTGCTAGGCTTCCACAAGATCAAGGTCGAGCGCGCCGAGGGGATGTATTACATCGACCAGAACGGCCGGAAGATCCTCGATTTCTTCGGCGGCTTCGGCTCGCTCGCCTTCGGCCACAACCATCCGCGCCTGCTCGAGGCGCGCAAGAAATTCCAGGACGAGAAGCGGCACGAGATCGCTATCGCCTTCATGTCGCAGTACCAGGCCGCCTTCGCGCACAACCTCGCGGCCTGTTCGCCGGGCGACCTCGACATGGTCTTCCTCGGCTCCTCGGGCTCCGAGGCGATGGAGGCGGCGGTGAAGCTCGCCGAGCGCGCCGCTGGCCCGAAGCGGCCGAAGATCGTCTATGCCGAGAACTCCTTCCACGGCAAGACCAAGGGCGTGCTGGCGATTACGGACGGTGCGCTCTATCGCGGCGAGTTCAAGCTCACCGGCAATACGGTGCGCGTGCCCTTCGGCGACATCGATGCAATCGAGAACGCGTTCAAGTCCGACCCGGAGATCGGTGCAATCGTGCTGGAGACGATCCAGGGTGGCGGAGGCATCATCCAGGCGTCGCCCGAGTTCTGGACCAAGCTGCGCGCGCTCTGCGACCAGTACGGTGTGATCTGGGTCGCCGACGAGGTGCAGTGTGGCTATGGTCGCACCGGCCGGTTCTACGCCTTCGAGCACTACAATGTCGTGCCGGACATCACGGCGCTTGCAAAATCGCTCGGCGGTGGCAAGACCGCGATGGGCGCGATGATAGCCAAGCGCGACATCTTCATGAAGGCTTACGGCACGCCGAAGTCGGCGATGATCCATGCGCCGGCAACCTTCGGCGGCATGGGCGAGGCCTGCGCCACCTCGATCGAGGCGTTGAACATCCTCTACGACGAGGGACTGATCGACAACGCGGCCGATGTCGGCGACTACCTGCTCGACCGCCTCAACGGGCTGAAGGCCAAGTATCCGCAGATCATCAAGGACGTGCGCGGACGCGGTCTGATGATCGGGCTGGAGTTCCACGACTTCTCGCAGACGCTGCCGATGGTGCTGCGGCCGGTCGTGGCGATGCTCGACGACAAGCTGAAGGGCTCGCTGTCGGGTTTCGTCGGGGCACTCCTGCTGCGTGACTACAACTGCCTGGTCGCCTTCACCGAATACAACCGCAACGTCATCCGGCTCGAGCCGCCGCTGATCTGCAGCAGAGAGAACGTCGACACTTTCGTCGACGCGCTCGACAGCCTGCTCGGCCGCGGCATCGTGTCGATCGTCAAGGATTTCGTGAAGAGCCAGATGACCTGATCCGGGGATGGTCGGTCGCAAGTCGGGGCAGGGGGACGATGCCATGCAGGGGGCGCAGCAGGAAACGCTGATCGGATGGGCATTGCAGTCGGGCATTGGCGGAACCGTCGTTCGCACGGTTTCGCGTCGCAGCCTGCTCGATCGCATCGCCGCGCTGTTCATGCTGTTGTCGATCGCCGCGATCGCCGCCTATGCGACCTTCAAGCCGGACTACAATTGGGACATGGTCGCCTATATCGCGACCGCGCTGGAAGACCGCGTCCAGGATCCGGTCGAGCTGCACCGGGAAACCTGGGCGCAGATCGATGCCGGCTCCTCGCCGGAGCAGCAGTTCAAGCTGAAGCAGTCCAACCCCTACAATCTGCAGCAGTGGGAGAATCCGGCGGACTTCCAGTCGCAGCTGTCGATGTACCGGGTCAAGGCCGGCTATGTCTGGCTGCTGCGCGCGCTCGAGCCGATGGCCGATCTCGTCAACGCGTCAATCCTGCTCAGCGTGCTGCCGAGCGTCGGCTTCGGTCTGCTCGCTCTCTGGTGGCTGCGCCGCGAGGACGCGCTTCAGGCGGCCTTCGTTCTGGTCCCGGTGCTGCTGATCGCCGATTATTCCCGGATGACGACCGCGGTCACGCCGGACATGCTTTTGGCGCTGATCTCGCTTGCCGCTCTCTACAGCCTGTTGCGGGGCCGCGACGGCCTTGCCGGCGCGCTGCTCTTCGCTTCCGTCTTCATCCGGCCTGACAACATCATCCTGATCTTCGCGCTGCTGATCGCGGCCGTGCTCTTCTCCTGGCGCTGGCTGCCGATGGCGTTGACCTTCGTCGCCTCGATGATCGCGATCAGCGTGATCTCGAAGCTGGGCGACCATCCCGGCTGGTGGGCGCATTTCTACTTCTCCTGCGTCCAGATCCAGAATTCGATGGCGAACTTCCATCCGGACTTCTCGCTCGTCGCCTTCGCCAAGGGCTATGCGCGCGGCGTCATCGTCTCGATCCAGAACAACGACTGGCCGGCGCTGCTCGCGCTCCTCGCCGCCGCCTGGGCGCTGCTCGCCAAATACGGCATGATGCGCGACGGCCGCGCCAATGCGCTCGCCTTCGCGCTCGCCATCGGCACGCTCGGCAAATTCGCCAGCTTCCCGCTGCCCGACGACCGCTTCTACTTCGTCTTCATCTCCGGCATGGCGATCGTGCTGGCGGCGGCCTGGAAGCCGCGGTTCGGGGCGAGCTGACGACTGGGTCGCGCGGACCTCCTGCCAATGTCGCAAACAGGCTGCACTCGGGCGGAACCCGTCTATAGTCTGCGCCGAATTCTCGTTTCGGAGCAGCAGTCCCATGGCAGGGTTTCCGACCAAGGCTAAGGTCGTCATCATCGGTCTCGGCGGTATCGTCGGCGCGGCGGTCGCGCATCATCTGATCGAGCGCGGCTGGGACGACATCGTCGGCATCGACAAGTCGGGCATCCCGACCGACATCGGCTCCACCGCGCATGCGTCGGACTTCTGCTACATGACCAGCCACGATTTCCTGTCGTGCTGGAGTTCGCTCTATTCGATCGATTTCTACGACAAGCTCGGCCACTACGAGCGCATCGGCGGGCTCGAGGTGGCGCGCGTCGGCAACGATGCGCGCATGGACGAGATCAAACGCAAGATCGCCTCGGCCAAGGCCTTCGGCACGCGAGCCCGGCTCGCCGAGCCGGCCGAGATCAAGCAGAAATTCCCGCTGATCGAGGAATCGGTCGTGCAGGGCGGCCTGTGGGATCCGGATGCCGGCCTCGTCATCCCACGCTCGCAGACGGTGGCGCATAAGCTGGTCGACATGGGCGAGAAGTCGGGCAAGCTGAGGGCCTTCGCCAACACGCCGGCGAAATCGCTGGTGATCGAGGGCGGTCGCATCAAGGGCGTCGTCACCGACCGCGGGACGATCATGGCGGATTACGTCGTCGTCTGCGCCGGCCTGTGGGGCCGGCTGATCGCGGAAATGGCCGGCGAGGACCTGCCGGTGATGCCGATCGACCATCCGCTGACCTTCTTCGGCCCCTATACGGAGTTCGCCGGCACCGGCAAGGAGATCGGCTATCCGCTTTTGCGCGACCAGGGCAACTCGGCCTACATGCGCGACACCGGCGATCCGGTGACCGCCGAGGGCGGCATGATCGAATGGGGCTATTACGAGGAGCACGAGCCGCGCCTCGTCCATCCGCGCGAACTCCTCGAAAAGGACCAGGCGCGGCTGTCGCCGTCGCAGCGCGACCTCGACATGGAGCAGATCATCGCGCCGCTCGAGCGCGCCATCGAGCTGACGCCGATCCTGGGCGAGCTCGGCTATGACGAGCGGCGTTCCTTCAATGGGTTGCTGCAGGTGACTGCCGACGGCGGGCCTTCGATCGGCGAGAGCCAGAAGGTGAGGGGGCTGTGGTACGCGGTCGCCATCTGGGTCAAGGACGCGCCCGGCATGGCCAAGCTCGTCGCCGACTGGATGACGGATGGGCGCACCGAAATCGACCACAACCGGATCGACTATTCGCGCTACTACCCGCACCAGCTGAAAGAAGATTTCATCGCCGGCCGCTGCGGCGAGGCGGCGCAGAAGGTCTACAACCCGGCGGTCCATCCGCGCGAACCCTACGCGACCGGCCGCAACATAAAGCGCTCGCCCTTCTACGAGCGCGAGAAGGAGCTCGGCGGCTACTTCATGGAGCTCGGCGGCTGGGAGCGAGCGCATGGCTACGCCGCCAACGAGCACCTCCTGGAGAAATACGGCAACCGCGTTCCGGTCCGCGCCAACGAGTGGGACAACCGCCACTTCTGGCGCGTCTCCAACGCCGAGCACCTCGCCATGAGCGAGGACTGCGGCATCGTCAACCTGTCGCATTTCCACATGGTCGACATTGCCGGCCCGGACCATGTCGAGCTGCTCGAATGGCTCTGCGCGGCCAGGATCGGCGGCGATGCCAACATCGGCAAGGGCATCTACACCCACTTCCTCGATGACGAGGGCATGGTCCGCGCCGACTTCACCGTGTTCCGCATGGCGGACCGCTGCCGCCTGGTGAACGGCGCCGACGCCGGCCCGCGCGACTTCCACTACATGAGCCGCATCGCCGAGGATCGCGGTCTCGACGTGACGATCACCGACGTGTCGGAGAAGTTCGTCACCATCGGCATCTGGGGACCGAATGCGCGCGCGACGCTGAAGAAAGTGGTCGAAGATCCGGCCGGCCTCGATCCGGAAAACTTCGCCTTCGCCGCGATCAAACCGATCCGCATCGCCGGCAAGGACGTCACCGCCTTCCGCATCTCCTATGTCGGCGAGCAGGGCTGGGAACTTCATATGCGCTACGAGGACGGTCTCGCCGTCTGGGACGCGCTGCGCTCGACCGGGGTCATGGCCTTCGGCGTCGAGACCTATGCCAATTCGCGCCGCATGGAGAAGAGCCTGCGCCTCCAGAACGCCGATCTGCTGACCGAATACAACCTGCTTGAAGCTGACCTTCAACGCCCGAAGGTCAAGGAAGCGGATTTCCGCGGCAAGGCGAGGCATCTCGAACACCGCGCCCGGCCGCACCAGCCGGCGACGCTCTGCACGCTGACGCTGGAGCAGAACATCGATTCGAAGGGCGTCGCGCGCTACCCCGTCGGCACGTCTCCGATCCTCGATCCGGCGACCGGCGAAACGCTGGTCGATTCCCTCGGCCGCCGCTCCTTCACCACCTCGATGGCCTTCGGACCGACGATCGGCAAGACGATCATGCTGGCCTACCTGCCGCACGAGCACGCGGTGAAGGGCAACGATTTCGAGATCGAGTATTTCGGCGAGCGCTACCCGGTGAAGGTCGCCGGCGTCGGCTACGCGCCGCTTTACGACCCGGAGAATGCGAAGCCGCGGAGCTGACGACGGGCATTGGAGTCGTCACAGGCCTCGCGATTTCGTGAATGCCTGACGCCAACGCCAGCTTTTTCCTCCGGTCGATGGGCGTATCATGGGCTCATGTCACGCCTGCCAGCCCGATCTGCGCTGCTTTGCGGGGCCGCGCTGATACTGACGCTCTCCGCCGGGGGCGCGCCGGCCGACGAACAGGTCGTCGACGTCGAACTCGTCCTCGCCGTCGACGTGTCCCTCTCGATGTCGCCCGACGAACTCGTCATCCAGCGCGACGGCTATGTCGCGGCGCTGACCGACGGGGCGGTGCTCAGGGCCATCGCGGACGGTCTGCACGGCCGGATCGCGGTGACCTATGTCGAGTGGGCCGGCTCCACCGTGCAGCAGGTGGTCGTGCCGTGGTCGGTGATCGCGACGGCCGAGGACGCGCGGGCATTCGTCGCGAAGATGACCGCGACGCCGCCGCGCAGCGCCCGGCGCACGTCGATCTCGGCGGCATTGGAGTTCGCCGGATCGCTGTTCGAGAACAGCGGCTATCGCGGCACCAAGCGGGTGATCGACGTGTCCGGCGACGGGCCGAACAACCAGGGCGGTCCGGTGGACCAGACCCGCGACCGCATCGCCGCCAGGGGAATCACGATCAACGGCCTGCCGCTGATGACCAATGGCGGCGGCATGATATCGGCCTACGACATCGCCAATCTCGACAGCTACTACACCGACTGCGTCATCGGCGGGCCGGGCGCCTTTATGATCCCGGTGAACGGTTGGGCGCAATTTCCCGAGGCGATCCGGCGCAAGCTGGTGCTCGAACTCGCCGGCGCCGGCCACCCGATCCGCGCCGCGATGGAAGCGGAGGCTCCGCCGGTGATCGAGGCGGCGTCCACCTTCACCACCGACTGCCAGATCGGCGAGAAGATGTGGAACAACCGCGGCTGGATCGACATCCAGTAGCTCAATCCTCTCGCGATTCCGGGCCGCCCGGGCGTGGGGCGAGAACCATCACCAGCGATCCCAGCAGCGCCGCGACCACGGAACCGAGCAGGATGCCCACCTTGACGTCGTCCTGCAGCGTGGCGTTGCCGGCGAAGGCGAGCAACCCGATGAACAGGCTCATGGTGAAGCCGATGCCGCACAAAAGCGAGACGCCCAGCAGATGCATGCGCGCGGCGTTGGCGGGCATGTCGGCGAAGCCGAGCCTGATCGCCGCGTAGGAGGTGCCGAAGACGCCGACGAGCTTGCCGACGACGAGCCCGACTGCGACGCCCAGCGTCAGCGGGTCGACCAGCGTGTCGGACGACATGCCCGTGAACGAGACGCCGGCATTGGCGAAGCCGAAGATCGGCACGATGACGAAGGGCACCACTCCGTGCAGGGCATGTTCGAGGCGATGCAGCGGAGAGCCTTCGGTGTCGTGCTCGATGCCGGGCGTCCGGCGCAGCGGAATCGTCAAGGCAAGCGCCACGCCGGCCAGAGTCGCATGCACGCCCGACTGGAGAACCAGGACCCAGAGCACGACGCCTAGCACGAGATATGGGATCAGGCTGCGCACGCCGAACCGGTTCATGGCGTAGAGCGCCGCCAGAACGGCGAGCGCGCCGGCCAGATAGGCCATCTGCAGGTCGGCGGTGTAGAAGATCGCGATGATGACCACCGCGCCGAGGTCGTCGATGATCGCCAGCGCGGTTAGAAACACCTTCATCGAGGCCGGCACGCGGCTGCCCAGCAGCGACAGGACGCCCAGCGCAAACGCGATGTCGGTCGCGGTCGGGATCGCCCAGCCGCGCATCGTCTCGGCATTGCCCCAGTTGAGGCCGGCATAGATCAGGGCCGGCACGGCCATGCCTCCGGCAGCCGCCAGCCCGGGCAGGATGCGCCGCGGCCAGGTCGAGAGCTGTCCGTCCAAAACCTCGCGCTTGATCTCGAGGCCGACCAGCAGGAAGAACACCGCCATCAGCGCGTCGTTGATCCAGTGCGAGACGCTGAGCGGCCCGACATAGGCCTTCAGGGCGGCGAAGTAGGTGGGCGCGAGGGGAGAGTTGGCGACGATGAGCGCCAGGGCGGCGGCCGCCATCAGTATGATGCCGCCCGAGGCCTCGCTGTCGAGGAATTCGCGGAAGACGGATTTCTGTCGGGTTTCGGCGGTCACGTCCGGCCTCCTTGTGGTTGGTCGGCCGCGAGGGCCATCATGCAAACCTGCGCAGCCTCATGCGCGGTATAGCTCCGACATAATGCATGAGGCGCGGAATTCCAGCGCGAAACGCGGAAAGGGGTGGGAAAACGCCCGGGAAGAGGCTACGCCGCCAGCAGCTGCTTGCGATCGGCGCGTTCCTGCTGCGGCGAGCGGGCGTAGAGTTCGCGGTAGCATTTGGAGAAATGCGACGCCGAGACGAAGCCGCAGGCGACCGCCACCTCCACCACCGGCAGGGACGACTGGATGAGCAGATGGCGCGCCCGGTCGAGCCGGATCTCCAGATAGTAGCGCGCCGGCGAACGGCCCATCTCCTGCTGGAACAGGCGCTCGATCTGGCGGCGCGACAGGCCGACATTGTCGGCGATCTCGATCAGCGACAGCGGCTCGGAGAGGTTCAGTTCCATCAGTTCGATGATCGACAGGACCTTGGTGTTCTGCACGCCGAGGCGGGCGCGCAGCGGCAGGCGCTGGCGGTCCGTCGGGCTGCGGACGCGGTCGGTCAGCACCTGCTCGCAGACGCGGTTGACCAGCGCCTCGTCGAAATCGTCGCCGATGAGCTTCAGCATCATGTCGAGCGCGGCGGTGCCGCCGGCGCAGGTGTAGATGTTCTGGTCGACCTCGAAGAGGTCGGCGAAGACGTTCGCCTTGGGGAACGCCTCGGAAAAGCCGGGCAGGTTCTCCCAATGGATCGCGCACCGCTTGTTGGACAGGAGGCCGGCGGAGGCAAGCACATGGGCGCCGGTGCACAGGCCGCCGATCGCGACGCCGCGATTATATTCCTCCCGCAGCCAGGCAAAGGCGGAGCGGTTCTGATATTTCTCGACATTGATGCCGGAGCAGACGATCACCATCGACGGCCGGTCGGGGCCGCTCATCTTGCGGCGTTCGTCCTCGAGCGAGGCCTGAACCGCGATCTCGACGCCGCAGGAGGCTTTCACGGGCGCGCCGTCGGCACTGGCGAGCCGCCAGGAATAGGCGTCGTAGCCCAGCGTGCGGTTGGCCAGCCGCAGCGGCTCGATGGCCGTCGAAAAGGCGATGAGCGTGAAATTGGGAACGAGAAAAAAGACGATCGAGCGTTTGATGGCTGGCTTGACGGTCACGAAACACTCCCGGAAACCTGGCTATCGTCAGACGGCTGTCATCGTCGCGATTGGGAAAGTGTCATCCCGAATGCCCTGAAATGTCAATGTAATTGCGGCAGCCGCATGTCGGATTGCGACATCCGGTCGATTTGCATGGAAACGAATGGAAGCCCGCGAAGCAAAGCTGCGCGGGCGAGGCAAGTCACGACCGGGAAAGGCGGAGCCGGAGGGCCGGCTCCGAGGCTTCTTACATCACAAGACCGCCGAGACGGTTTGCCGCCAGCGCCGCGGTCTGGCCGGGCATCGTGCGGCCCAAACGCGCGCGCTCGAGGCTCGTGGTGAGGTTGCCGGCGCGGCGGCCGCGGAAGAAGGTCGACAGGAACTTCATGGTAGCTCTCCAAGCAAATGGCTGTTTACTCGGAGCGGCCGGCGCGATGTCTGCGTCAAGCGGCTCTTTTCATGCCGTGTATCTAGGCATTTGCCCGGATCTTTGCAGCAGGAAAAGCGAACAGCGACGTCGCAAACGCAACAGGCGGCTTTTCGGCGGAGTGCCGAACGAAGATGCAAGGTGCTGATATATAACGATATTAATGTTCAGGTAAGGACGCCATGCGCCTTGCTCATATGCGTCATGCGACCCTTGCATGGGTCGTGGGCATCCCGCCTGGCATCTGGGCAAAACAAAAGTCCCGCCGCGGGCCGCGAGCGGGACTTTTTGGACGGCCGGACGTGCCGGCCAGCAGGTCCTGACGAAATCAGTACCAGCCGCCGGTCACGACCTTGTTGACCGTGTTGTGGCGGTAGGCTTCCGGCCAGCCGATATCCTTCTGGATCTCGAAGGGCAGAGCGCGGATCGAACGCTCGGTTTCCTGGCGGGCGCGGGCAGCGCGGTAGTCGGCCGCGAAGCGGCCCAGTGCAGTCATGAGGGACATTTTTCTCTCCTAGGGTTCGCAGCGAGGGTCTTGGGAGAACCGCTCGATTGCGCGCTGTTTAGGCAGTTCTTGTTTCAAAAGTATTGCGAGCGGATGACGGACGGTTACCGAAAGGGGCCCTTTCTGTTTCCGTTCGCCGAATTCGGAGGCAGTTGCCGTGTTGCAATGCAACATGGAACCGACGCTGCTTCATTCCATCATTGCGGCCTTTCAGTGGCGATTCACGACCGGTCGTGAAAATCGCGATCGAAATCGATGCCGTCCGGCCAGCCGATGTCCTTCTGCATGCCGCGCGGCAGGTCCGCGATGCGCATCGCGGTGCGGACATGAAGCCGGCGGGCGCGCTGGGTGGCCACGAACCGGGTGAGTGCGCTGTAGATCGACATGACTTTTCTCCTTTTGCATGGGCGAAAGGGCGTCTCGTCCTTCCATGGAGTTGACTATGCTGCCGCTATGAGGTTCAATCAAACGAATTGAAATGATCGATTGGATCAACGAAACTGAACTGGAGGGACGATGAACGCTCCGCTCAACCATCCGCTGCCGCTTCTTGAACTGGACGTTCTGCGCACCTTCGTGGCGATCGCCGAGACCGGCAGCTTCACGCTCGCGGCCAATGCCGTGTTCCGCACGCCGTCCGCGGTGTCGATGCAGATCAAGAAGCTGGAAGAGATGCTCGGCCGCGCGCTGTTCACGCGCGACGCGCGTTCCGTGTCGCTCACCGCCGACGGCGAGATCCTGATCGGCTACGCGCGCCGGCTTCTCGCCATCAACCGCGAGGCGGTCTCCAAGTTCGTCATGCCTGACATCCAGGGCGTGGTGCGCCTCGGTTCGCCGGACGATTATGGCGAGCGGGTGCTTCCCGACGTGCTGCGCCGCTTCGCGCAGTCGCATCCGTCGGTCGCCGTCGACGTGGTCATCGACCAGAGCGGAAACCTCCGCCGCCGACTCGACGACCGCCAGCTCGACATCACGCTGATGACCTGCTCGGGCAAGGTCATCCCGGTCGACGCCGAGATCCTCTTGACCGAGCAGATCGTCTGGGCGGGCGCCAAGGGTGGCTGCGCGCATATGCGCCAGCCCTTGCCGGTGTCGCTGTGGGAAGAAGGCTGTGCCTGGCGTATCCGCGCGCTCGACGCGCTGAGCGCCAGCGGACGCGACTACCGCGTCGCCTATATGAGCGCCCACACCTCCGGCCAGCGCTCGGCGATCCTCGCCGACCTCGCGGTCGCGCCGCTGCCGAAGTCGTTCATCGGCGAGGACCTGGTGGCTCTCGGGCCCAAGGACGGCCTGCCGGAACTCGGCAACTACAATCTGGTGATGATCGTGCGTCCGGACGCGAGCGCGCCGGTCAGGGCGGCCGCGGACCACATCCGCGCGACGATGGAAGCGTTCAAGGAGAAGGGCCGCTTCGCCATGGCTGCGTGACCGGGGAACTTCCTCGCTCGCTTCGGGTTGTTGAAGCGGCGGCCGCCACCGGCCGCCGTTTCGTGCGTCGAGGGGTTGGTCATGGCAGAGCGTCCCGTCTGGAAAGGCCAGTTGCGCCTTTCGCTGGTTTCCATTCCGGTCGAGATGTACTCGGCCACCAATTCACGCGCCCGCATCGCGTTCCGGCAGATCCACAAGCCGTCCGGCAAGCCGATCCAGCTGCAAAAGGTCGTCGCGGGCGTCGGGCCGGTCAAGCCGGACGACATCTGGAAAGGCTATGAAGTCGACAGCAACGAGTATGTGCTGATCGAGCCGGAGGAGATCGACGCGATCAGGCTCGAAACGAAAAAGACGCTCGAACTCGTCCAGTTCGTCGACATTTCCGACATCCCGCCAATCTACTACGATCGCCCCTATTTCCTCGCGCCGACGGACGATCTCGCCGAGGACGCCTTTCGCGTCGTGCGCGATGCGCTGAAGCAGACCGGCAAGGCGGGCATTGGCCAGCTTGCCATGCGCGGGCAGGAATATCTCGTCGCGGTGCGGCCCTGCGGCAGCGGCCTGCTGCTCGAGACGCTCCACTACGAGGACGAGATCCGCAAGACCGATCCGTTCTTCTCGTCGATCTCCACGAAGCCGGCCGAGAAGGACCTTCTCGATGTCGCCAAGCAGTTGATCGAGAAGAAGAGCGGCCCATTCGACGCCGGCGCGTTCGAGGACCACTATGCGGATGCGATCCGCGAACTGGTGGAGCGCAAGGCAAAGGGCTACAAGCCGAAAAAGACGAAGGACGAGGCAGAGCCGCGCTTCAAGGGCGGCAATGTCGTCGACCTGATGGCGGCGTTGAAGTCGAGCCTCGAAGGGTCGGGCAAGGCGAAGCCCGCGCCTGCGAAGAAGCCGGCCAACGACGCCAGAAAGCCCTCGGCGAAGAAGCCCGCGCGGCAGAAGAAGTCGGCGTAGTCCGCCATGGCACGGCCAGTCGTCGACGAACTGCTCAAGGAATACCGTGCGAAGCGGGATTTCTCGAAGACCGCCGAGCCCGACCATGCGCCTGCGCCTGACGCAGGCGAGGGGCTTGCCTTCGTCGTCCAGAAACATGACGCGACGCGCCTTCACTACGATTTCCGCCTCGAATGGGACGGCGTGCTGAAGAGCTGGGCCGTGACGCGCGGGCCGAGCTACGATCCGGCCGAAAAACGGCTCGCGGTGCGCACCGAGGACCATCCGCTGGCCTACGGCGCCTTCGAAGGCACCATCCCCGAGGACGAGTATGGCGGTGGCACGGTGATGCTGTGGGACCGCGGCACCTGGGAGCCGGTCGGCGATTTCGCCGAGGGGCTG
Organism: Pseudomonadota bacterium; assembly: GCA_043822005.1. GTDB lineage: Bacteria > Pseudomonadota > Alphaproteobacteria > Rhizobiales > Rhizobiaceae > Mesorhizobium_A. The sequence goes on from JBDRCE010000056.1 coordinate 46,255, forward strand.
AAGGAGGGCAAGCTGGTCTTCCGCCTCGACGGCGAACGCCTCAAGGGCGAATGGACGCTGGTCCGCATGAAGCCGCGCGCGAAGGAAAAGCGCGAGAACTGGCTGATGATCAAGCACCGCGAAGACGGTTTCACTCCGCCCCGCGGCGACGTGCTGAACAAGTTCACCAAGAGCGTCGCATCAGGCCGCACCATGGCGCAGATCGCCAAGGGCGGGCGATCCCTGGCCAAGAGCGACCTCACGGCGAAGCGTCCGGCCGAGGGCCTGACGGGAAGGGCCGCGAGGGCCATGCCCGAGCGCGTGTCGAAGCCCAGCCGCCGTCTTGCCTTACCGCGCTGGCGGGAGCCGCAACTCGCCACGCTCGTCGGCGAAGCGCCCGAGGGCGGCCAGTGGCTCGCCGAGATGAAATATGACGGCTACCGGGCGCTGATCGCGGTCGCCGGCGAACAGGCGAGAATCTTCACCCGCAACGGGCTCGACTGGACCGACAAGTTTCCCGGCATCGCGGCGGCGGCCGCAGCACTCGGTGTCGATTCCGCGCTGATCGACAGCGAGATCGTCGCCTTCGACAGGAACGGCAAGACCGACTTCTCGACGCTGCAGAAGGCGATCAAGGCCGGCGGCAAGGATCTGTCCTGCTTCGCCTTCGACTTGCTCGAACTGGACGGGCAGGATCTGACGCAACTGCCGCTCATCGAGCGCAAGGCGAAGCTTGAAGGGCTGATCGGCTCCGGCAACGAGCCGCTGCTCTATTCCACCCACATCACCGGCAGGGCGGCCGACGTGTTCAGGCAGGTCTGCGCCGCCGGTCACGAAGGCATCGTCGCAAAGCGCGCCGACGATCCCTATCGCTCGGGTCGCGGACGAAGCTGGCTGAAGGTGAAATGCACCAAGCGGCAGGAGTTCGTCGTCGGCGGCTATGCGCCGTCGGACAAGCGCGGCCGCAAAGTCCGCTCGCTGCTGGTCGGCGTGATGGAGAAGGACAAGCTTGCCTACAAGGGACGCGTCGGAGCCTTCGAGGGCGACACGCTGGCCGAGATCGAGGCTCTCGTCGCGTCGCGCGAGCGGAAGACCCCGCCTTTCGCCTCCGTGCCCCGCGAGATGGCGCGCGGCGCGGTCTGGCTCAAGCCGGACCTGGTCATCGAGGTCGACATGGCGGAATTCACGTCCGACGGTATCATCCGGCATGGCGTGGTGAAGGGCATGCGCGGAGACAAGGCCGCCAAGGACGTCGTGCTGGAAACGCCTAAGGAGGCAACGATGGAACACGAGATGCGCGACACGTTCGCCGGAGTGAAGCTGTCGAGCCCGCAAAAGGTGCTGTTTGCGGAGCAGGGCGTGACCAAGGCAGATCTCGCTGCGCATTACGAGCGTGTCGCTGAACGCATCCTGCCGCACGTATCACGACGGCTGCTCAGTCTCGTGCGCTGCCCGGAAGGCGAGGGCGGCCAGTGCTTCTTCCAGAAGCACGATTCACGTGGCTTCCCCGACGAACTCAAGCGCATGGAAATCGCCGAGAGCGACGGCAAGCGCGACAATTATCTCTATGCGGAGGATATTTCCGCGCTAATCGCGGGCGTGCAGATGGGCACGCTGGAGTTCCACATCTGGGGGTCGTGCATCAAGGACATCGAGAAGCCGGACCGGCTGGTGTTCGACCTCGATCCGGACGAGGGGCTGGGTTTCGGCGATGTCCGCGACGCCGCCTTCGACCTGCGCGACCAGCTGGAGAAGATTGGCCTGAAGACGGTGCCGCTGGTCACAGGCGGCAAGGGCGTTCACGTGATCGCACCGATCGCGCCGCGGGTGGAATGGCCCGACGTGAAGGAGTTCGCCAAGGGTTTTGCCAAGAAGCTCGAAGACGAGGCGCCTGACCGCTACGTCGCCAACATGTCGAAGGCCAAGCGCAAGGGACGCATCTTCGTCGACTATCTGCGCAACGAGCGCGGCTCAACCGCGATCTGTCCTTACTCGACCCGCCGCCGCACCGGCGCGCCGGTGGCGACGCCGGTATCATGGGACGAACTGAAGGGGCTGGACGCGGCCAACTCGTTCCATATCGTCGACATGGAGAAGCGCCTTGCGATGGCCGATCCGTGGAAGGAGGCCGACGGCTGGAAGCAGTCAATCACCAAGGCGATGATGGCGAAGGTCGCAAGCGCCGGCTGAGATCGCCGACCATGCGCGTCGCCTCATGTTCCACCCACGTCATGCTCGGGCTTGACCCGAGCATCTGCCGGCCTCGGAAATATACCGGCTGCCTTACCTGCAACGTCAGTAGATCCTCGGGTCAAGCCCGAGGATGACGGCCCGGAGGGTGGCGCAGCCTCCGGGCAGAACCCAGTCGTTCCAACCGAAGGGCCGGGGAATCGATGCCCTCACGCTCCGGAGCGGTTCGTCCAGTTTGCCAGATAGGACGAGGCATCGGTGAGCGAGGGCCAGCGCAGCCCCTGCGGCAGAGGCGTTTGCCGGTCCCGCATCTGAGGCTTCGCCTCATCGCCGCCCAGCCACGCCACGATCCGGTCCCTCGCTTTTCTCGCCTCCGGCATGTCGATCAGCGGCCAGACATGCACCATGCCGGGCTCCACGACCAAATCCACCTCGACGCCCGCCGTCCGCGCCATTTCCGCGAATCGGATCGTGTCGATCGTCAGCATGTCGAACTCGCCGGCAAGGATGAGCGTCGGCGGCAGCACGGAAAGGTCGCCCTTGATCGGGCTGATGCGCCAGTCGGCGCGGTCGAGATGCGGCGCATAGTGGCGGATCGCCTCGAGCCCGCCCTCGATGTCGAGCCAGGGGTCGAGCCGGGCAGCCTGTGCGACATCCGGGTTCTCCAGCGTCATGTCGAGCCCGGGCGAAATCAGCACGTGCCGGGCGGGTAGCGGCAGGCCTTCCCCGGCGGCCATCATCGTCAGCACCACGGCCATGTTGCCGCCGGCCGAATCGCCCATGAAGACGATGTCTTCCGCGGGCGTCTCGTCCAGCAGGGCGCGATAGGTCTCGGCCACCATGCCGAACATGTCTTCGAAGCGATGTTCGGGCGCGATCGGGTAGATCGGGACGGTGATCCGCGCCTGCAGGCGCTCGGCCATCTCACCGATCAGCCGCCAGTGGAACGGCGTGATTTCAAAGACATAGGCGCCGCCGTGCAGGTAGAGAATCCGCCTGTCGTCGGCATCCGCGGTCCGCGGGCGCACCTCGTAGACGGGCGATCCGGCGATGTCCCGGCGGGAGATGTCGACACGCTTTGCCACCGCGGCTGGAGGACGATGATCCTCGAGCGTCCGCGCACGCTCGATCCAGCGGTTCATCTCAGCCGCGCTGGAGAAAGCCTTCTTGCGGGTGTGACGCAGATAGGTGGAAACGACGCGGGACTTGATGCTCGGCATGCGCGCTAACTCGTTCGACGGGCGTTCGTTCCTCCACGCCTGATACGATCAGTCTCTTTGCCGGCTGGGTCAATTCACGTTCGTGCGCGGCGCTTTATGCGCCGCGAGCGGTCACTCCCTTGCCCGCCGCGCCGCATGGCCTTCGCGGCCGCGCCGGCGCGGTGTCGAATCGCCCGCGACGCCGTCGGCGCTCACCGTCCTGCGCGGCGGCAGCTTGACCGCGGCCGAGAGTTTCGGGAACGGGTCGACCTTGTTGGGCAAGGCCATCGCGTCGATGAAGAGCTGCTGGAAATGCGGCTCCAGCGCCGTCTCGATCTTCTCGATGCGGCGCACCTCCGCCTCGATCTCGCGGCGGTGGTTGCGGTTGAGAAGCGCCATCAGCGCGCCGGTGCCCGCGGCGTTGCCGACCGCCTTCACTTCCGACAGGTCGCAGTCGGGGATCAGGCCCAGCACCATCGCGTATTTCGGGTCGATGAAGGAGCCGAAGGCCCCGGCGAAGCGGATCGTGTCGACGGTCTCGACGCCCTGCTTCTCCATCAAGAGCTTGACGCCCGCATAGAGCGCTGCCTTGGCAAGCTGGATGGCGCGGATGTCGTTCTGGGTGACGGTGATGCGCGGCTCGCCCTCGCGGCCTTCGCGCAGCAGGTAGGACCATGTGCGGCCGTTCTGGACGATGCGCGGGCTGTGGGCGACAAGCGAGCCGTCGATGACGCCGTCCTCGGAGATGATGCCGGAGAGATACATTTCCGCCACGACCTCGATGATCGCCGAGCCGCAGATGCCGGTGATCCCGGTCTTCCAGGATTCTTCCTCGAAGCCTTCCTCGTCGGACCATTTGTCGGTGCCGATGACGCGGTATTTCGGCTCCAGCGTCTCGGGGTCGATGCGGATGCGCTCGATTGCGCCCGGCGCGGCGCGCTGACCCGACGAGATTTCAGCACCTTCGAAGGCCGGGCCGGTGGGCGACGAGGCGGCAACGACGCGCTGGCGATTGCCCAGCACGATCTCGGCATTGGTGCCGACATCGACCAACAGCATCATCCGGTCCTGTCTGTAAGGGCCTTCCGACAGCGTCGCACCGGCGGCGTCGGCGCCGACATGGCCCGCGATGCAGGGCAGCATGTAGATGCGCGCGCCGCGGTTCGCCTCGATGTCGATCTCGTGCGCCCACAGCTGCAGCGCGCCCGACACGGCGAGCGCGAAGGGCGCCTGGCCGAGCTCCGTCGGATCGATGCCGAGGAAGAGATGGTGCATGATCGGATTGCCGACGAAGACGAGGTCGAGGATGTCGTGGCGGTCGATGCCGCCTTCCTCGCAGACCTTGCCGATCAGCCCGTTGACCGCCTCGCGCACGGCTTTCGTCATCGCCTCGCGTCCGTCCGGATTCATCATCACGTAGGAGACGCGGCTCATCAGATCCTCGCCGAAGCGGATCTGCGGGTTCGACGTGCCAGATGAGGCGATGACGCGGCCCGACAGGAGCGACACGAGATGCATGGCGATCGTCGTCGAGCCGATGTCGCAGGCAATGCCGTAGGCCTCGTTCTTCAGGCCCGGATAGAGCGCGATGATGTAGGGCCGCGACGAATCCATGTCCTTCTGGATCGCGGCGGTGACGCCCCATTCGCCCTTGCGCAGCACCGACTGGACCTGCGGGACGAGATGCTGGGCGACGAGCAGGTCCTTCCAGCCCCAGTCCTTCTCGAGCACGGCTTTCAACCGGTCGAGGTCGCCGAGCGGCTTGTGCATGTCGGGCTGATCGACCTCGACGTAACACATCTGCACCGCGGCGTTGCGCTCGATGACGCGGTCGGTGGCCGCCTTGCGCACCACCTGCGCGTTGACCACCGTGTCCTGCGGCACGTCGATGACGAGATCGCCGAGGATCATCGCCGAGCAGGAGAGGCGCCGGCTCTCGGGCAGGCCGCGCACGCGGTCGTAGCGCTCCTCCTTGGCGCCGCGGGGCGAGATGTGGTCGTTGGAGGAGACGATCTTGTGCTTGGCGAAATTGCCTTCCTGCACCTCGACCTGGCAGCGGCCGCAGGTGGCGCGCCCGCCGCAGACGCTCTCGATATAGACGCCGAGCTGGCGCGCGGCGTCGAGCACCGGCGTGCCGACGGCAAAGCGCCCGCGCTTGCCGGACGGCATGAACAGGACGAGAGGATCGGTGGGGGAGGCGTTCAATTGGGTTCTTACCCCCGGCCCATCCGCGCCTCGCGCCCGCCGCGGCGGCGGCCGCCGGCGGCTGCGCCGTCGCCCGGAGCGTTGACCTGGACCGGGGCAGGGGCGTGCGTCTCGCCCGGCGTGTAGTCCTTGTAGGTCTTGATCCAGGTGGTGCAGTTCTCGTCGGTGCCGTTCAAGACGTTGGCACCGCGCACGGCTTCCATCTCCTGCGGACGGCAGGGGTTCATGATGGCGCTCGTCATGCCGGCGCCGATGACCATCGGGATGAAAGCGGCGTTGATGCCGTGGCGGTGCGGCAGGCCGAAGGAGATGTTGGAGAGGCCGCAGGTCGTGTTGACTTTCAGTTCCTCGCGCAGGCGCCGCAAAAGCGCGAAGACCTGACGACCGGCGTCGCCCAGCGCGCCGATCGGCATGACCAGCGGATCGACCACCACGTCATAGGCCGGGATGCCGAAGTCGGCGCAGCGCTCGACGATCTTCTTGGCCACCGCGAAGCGCACGTCCGGATCCATCGAGATGCCGGTCTCGTCGTTGGATATGGCGACGACAGGGACGTTGTATTTCTTGATCAGCGGCAGGATGGCTTCCAGCTTCTCCTCCTCGCCGGTGACCGAGTTCACCAGCGGTCGGCCCTTGGCGACCCTGAGCGCGGCTTCGATGGCCGCGGTGACCGAGGAGTCGATCGACAGCGGCAGGTCGACGAGACCCTGGACGATTTCCAGCGTCTGGACGAGCAGGCCCGGCTCCGTCGCGTTGGGATCCACGGCCGTTACGCCGGCATTGACGTCGAGCATCGTGGCGCCGGCAGCCGCCTGCTCCAGCGCGTCCTTGATGACGGTGTCGAAATTGCCCGCCTGCATCTCGGCGGCGAGCTTCTTGCGGCCGGTCGGATTGATCCGCTCGCCGATCACGCAGAAGGGCTGGTCGAAACCGATGACGATTTCGCGGGTCGCCGAGGCGACGATCGTGCGGGTCATTCCACTCTCCTCAAAGGTGCAGTGTCTTGTTCAGTCGTTGTTTCGTGGTGTCAAGCGAGGTCAGTGGCCGACCCGCTCGACTATGTTCTGGGGCGCCTGGTCCGGAGCGTCGTCGCGCAAATGGCGCATGCGTTCGGCGACCACCACCTCGTCGCGCGCGGCTTCGCGGTTCCACGGCTTGCGGCCCCTCAGCACGCCCGATTCCGAAACGATCTCGGCGACATACTCCTCCTGGCGGTAGGCCATCACGTGGATGCCGGAGACGCCTGCGATCTCCTTCACCTCGTTGATGATGTCGATGCAGAGCTGCTTGCCTTCCTTCTTCTGGTCCTGCGCGCCTTCGAGCCGCTTGATGACCGAGTCCGGAATGTGGATGCCCGGCACGTTCGAGCGGATCCATTTGGCAGTCTTGGCCGACGCCAGCGGCCCGACGCCGACCAGCAGGAACACCTGGTCGAGGAAGCCGAGGTCGCCGGCCTTCGTCATGAAAGTCTTCAACATCGGCACGTCGAAACAGTACTGCGTCTGCACGAACTGGGCGCCGGCGGCTATCTTCTTGCCGAGGTGGATCGGGCGAAAGTCGTAGGGCGGGGCGAAGGGGTTGACGGCTGCGCCGAGGAAGAGCTGCGGCGGCGTCGTCAGCTTGCGGCCCGACAGGAATTTTCCATTGTCGCGCATGATGCGGATCGTCTCGAGCAGCGAGATCGAATCGAGGTCGAAGACCGGCTTGGCGCCCGGCTGGTCGCCCGCCTGCACGCCGTCGCCGGTGAGGCACAGGATGTTGGCCACTCCCATGGCGGCGGCGCCCAGCACGTCGCCCTGGATGGCGATGCGGTTCTTGTCGCGGCAGGCGATCTGCATGATCGGCGCATAACCCATGCGGGTCAAAAGCGCGCAGATGCCGACCGAGGACATGTGGCAGTTGGCGCCGGACGCGTCGACGGCGTTGATCCCGTCCACCCAGCCGTCGAAGATCCTGGCCCGGTTGTAGACGTCTTCCGGGTTGGCGGAATCGGGCGGGTTCAGCTCGGTCGTCACCGCGAATTCGCCGCGGCGCAGGATACGTTCCAGCCGGCCGCGCGAGGTGTGGCCGGACAGCGGTTCGAGCGGCAGATGGACGCCCTCCGGGTTCTCGTCGGGCTGCAGGGGAAGAATGGGCGTCATGCGCCGGCTCCCGCGCGGGCCTGGTCCTTCGCCGCGCCCGCCTGTGCCGTGACGCGCAGCCAGGCGGAGGTCTCGCGCAGCGACTGGTCGACCGGCTTCTGCAGATTGAGGATCGCGTCGCCATGGACCATGTTGCGCGAGCCTTCCCAGGCCTTGACCCAGACGCAGGGCATGTCGGGCTCGACCTCGCAATTGCCGTTGGCGCGCACGCCGCCGCAGGGGCCGTTGCGCAGCTGCTTGGGACAGTTCATCGGGCAGGACATGCCGGTGGAGGAGAGGATGCACTGGCCGCACATGCGGCAGTCGAACATGAAGCCTTTCACCCGCTTCTCGACGAACTTCACCGGCGCCTCGACGCGGCCGTAGCCGATGCCTTTCCAGACGGGATGGAGCAGCAGGAAGGCGTCGGCGAAGCGGGCATAGAACCATTCGAGCGCGCGCGAATGGCGGATCGACCACAGCCGGATCGCATAGGAGCGCTGCACGCGGCGCTGCGGCGATACGTCGGCCGGCTTGTAGTCGCTCTTCGGCGCCGACTTCTTGACGACCGTCGCCTGCGTGATACCGGCGGGCGCCGACGGCGGGATGACGGCGGTCGCGTCTGCCGGACCCGTGGCCGTCGTCGGCTTCAGTGTCTCAGGCATTGTCGCGGCCTCCGTTCTTGGCCAGCGCGACGAGGCGGTCGCGGTCGAAGCCCGCTTCGATCTCGGCCATGGCCTTGTCAGCCTCGGATTCCAGGTCGTCGCCGACGGGTAGCGGGGCGGCCTTGCGCCATTCGGCGAGATAGGCGTCAGTGTCGCCCGCGCCCGAGCGCATCGCGGCCATGTCGATCGCTTCCGTGAAGCGCAGCGACAGTTCGCGCTTGGCGGTCTGGCGGCCCTTTTTCACGATCACCTGTGCGGGAATGTCCCGCCAGTAGACGACGATCAGATCGGCCATCGGCCACGCTCCTCCATTGCGCGGCGAGCATCGCCGAAGCGCTGCCGGGCTGCTTGTTGTGGCACGACGCGGGCGCATTCAAAAACGACGCGGCCGTCAGGGCCAGCGGCGACATCCGGAAGGCCGGAGTTCTGACCTTCTGACGGCGCTCCCGAATCGTCATGAGCGCAATCGCGCTTGCCGCAGCCGTCTTCTGGTGGCTGTAGTGAGTCCGGTTCCAGGGACGACTTGGAGGAGCGATCCTGAGCGATCGAGTTGGACGGACCGGAAGACAGACGCAAAAGGGATTTTGATGAAGAGTGCATTTATTACGGGCATTTCCGGTCAGGACGGTGCCTATCTCGCTAAACTCCTGCTCGACAAAGGTTATGAAGTACATGGCGGCATCAGAAGGACTTCGCAGCAGTCGGATACTCGACTGCGGCAGTTGGGGATAGCCGACGACGTCAAACTGCATGATTTTGATCTTGCCGAATTAAATGGAATCGCGCGCGTCATCCGCCTCCTGCAGGTGGATGAATTCTACAATCTTGCCGCCCAGAGCTTCGTGGGGTCATCCTGGGATCTGCCCATTTACACGAGCGACGTGAACGGTTTGGGGGTCGCCCGCATCCTCGATAGTCTGCGAACGTTCTCGCCCCATTCCCGTTTCTACCAGGCATCAACCTCGGAGATGTTTGGGCAGGTGCAGGACGTCCCTCAGCGAGAGACGACCCGCTTCCATCCCCGGTCGCCTTATGGAGTCGCGAAAGCATTCGCTCACCACATGACGATCAATTACCGCGAGTCGTTTGACATGCATGCGTCGTGCGGAATCCTGTTCAATCACGAGTCGCCGTTGCGTGGCGTCGAATTCGTGACGCGCAAAATCACGACAAACCTCGCCCGCATAGCACGCGGCGGAAAGGAACCCCTGCAGCTCGGAAACCTGGATTCGAAACGCGACTGGGGTTTTGCCGGCGAGTATGTGGAGGGGATGTGGCGCATGCTGCAGCAGCCGAAGGCTGACGACTACGTCCTGGCTTCAGGAGTGACGACGACGATCCGCGACTTTGTCATTTATGCCGGACAGGCTCTTGATATAGAAATAGAGTGGGTTGGCAGCGGGGTCCAGGAAAGGGGCTTGGACCGAAAAACAGGCGCGACGATCGTCGCGGTGAATCCGACGTACTATCGACCTGCGGAAGTTGGTCTGTTGCTGGGGGACGCGTCAAAAGCCCGCGATGTCCTGGATTGGACTCCTCATGTAACGGTTGGAGATCTCGCGTTGATGATGGCCCGGTCCGACTACGATTCACTTATGTAAAGTTCTGTATGCAGATTATTGGTGCCGTGTTTTAATATGAATAATGCAAGATATAGAGGCTCGATCGACGGACTCAGTCATGGAGAGTTGTTCGGGTGGGCAATAGACAAACAGAGCAATGATCTGCCTGTTATTGTCGGCTTGTTCTCAAACGATACCTTGATCTCAACGGCGCAGGCAGACGACTTCCGTGAAGATCTGCTTAAGGCCGGCATCGGCAGCGGCACGGGCGGTTTCCGATTTCCGATCAGCAGAGACGTTGCCAAACGCATCGGCGAACTCGGAGGTGAGTGCCACGTGGCACTCCGGGATGATCGCAACGCGATAATCGGCCACTTCGCGTTCACGAGCGACCTTCTGGTGTCGGCTGTCCGTAGCCGCGTGAGGTGCCACATCGATCACCGCTCCAAGGAACGCATCGACGGGTGGTGTGTGGATTTGGATGCGCCGGATCGCCAGATCGTGGTCGGTCTCTACGTGGCTGGCGAACTGAGGGCGACCGCGCTGGCGAACGTGTTCAGAGAGGATCTCAAGTCGGCCGGTATCGGCACTGGCAGACATGGATTCCGATTGGAGGTCGAATCCGCCATCCTTGAAAGTGCCCTAGGAACGGGAAACCTTGCCGTTCTGCGGGATCTGGATACGCCCGAAGTTGATCGCGCGGAGATTCGGTTCCCAGTAGAGCAGCATATCGGGAAGGACGACCCGCGCGTGTCCGCCATTCGTCACCTTGTCTTCAAGGATCTCACTGCATTCGATCGGCTGTCCACGGAGATCGACAAGACTCCGGCTCACCCATGGGAGCCGGCAGAAGCGGCATTCGATCGCTTGTTTCTCGACGTGAAGGTGCCCGACGAGGAAGACCCCACGGTGCCAACGGCAGGCGGATTGAGCGGACTGTCCGGCTTCGTGGACCACACCCGCTTCCGGCTCAGGAGGGAAACCGAGTTTGACATTGTCGCGGCCGCGACAAATGCCGAGCATTTCCTGCATTGGTACATCAGTGTCTACGGGCGACTGAGGGGTTCGCTTCGTGCACCGCTTTCCAGGCGGGAGATCGATTTCCTCAATCAACCCATCGTCATTCCCGGCCAGGAGTTCGCGCTGACGCGAGAGACCTGGGCACATCTGTTCTCGAATGAGGCGCTGAGATCATCGATCGATCTCAACAGCAAGTCCTGGTACAATAGTGCTGTGTACTGGTGGTCCATTCATATGGCGCCGTCATTGTTCGTGGAAGACTGTCTGGTTCCAGTCAATTACATAACCACTTTACGAACCGTCCCAATACACTCGGTTTCCACCAAATTTCCTCTAAGCAATTTCATGGAGGAAATATATGTTCAGACAACCGGTTTACAGATCCTCGATCGCAGTTCTGAAGGCGATAGGTGCACTTTCGCACTTGTCTTGATGCTGCTGTGCATTTCGAGACCAGATTATCTGCGATACATCCCGCCCGGCACGATCCGCGAGCTGTTCAAACCTGATGACGAGGGCCGAAACGCCTTCTCGTCATTTCTGCAGAACATAGAGCCGCGGGACAAACCGTGGCGCGTGAGCTGGTCCGACTATGTAGCGGTTCTTCGCCACATCGGCTTTGACCCAATCAGCAGTACCTTTCGCACCATTACCGCTCGGGGCAACCGTGTCGGCGCTGCCGCGCTCCCTCGCATTGCGGACACGGAACCGGTGGACGTTCAGCTCATCGGCCCGTTTGCCAAAGCATCCGGCCTGGGCCAGGCAGTGCGCCTTTCGGCCGCCGCCCTCGAGCAAAACGCCCTGACGCGAAACTATGTGGACTTCGATCTCGACAACCCAGCGCCCGAGGGCTTCAGCAATGTCGGTCTACGGGGCAGCCACCGCAAGGCGCGGATCAACCTGATCCACCTGAATGCGGAAGCCATTCCGCAAGCTTTTGCCTATGGACCGGACGTGTTCACCGGCGCCTATAACATCGGTTACTTCTTCTGGGAGCTCAATTCACCCGCAGCTTGTCATTATCTGGCATTGGAGATGCTGGATGAGATCTGGGTATCGTCGGAATACGGCAGGCATATCTACACCCGCGAGGGTGGAATACCGGTGTTCAATGTCGGAATGAGTTTCGAAGAGGTTCCGGACATAGATCGTGCGCGCGCACGGACATTCGTGGAGAGCAGAATTCGCTGTCAGCCGACCGATTTCGTCTTCCTGGCCACGTTCGACAGCTACTCCTTCGTCCAAAGGAAAAACCCGATCGGCGTCATTCGTGCGTTTCAGAAGGCATTCAAGGATGAGGCCGGAGTGCGGCTGCTGCTCAAGACCCAGAATCGCGACAGCACGACTGATCCGGCTCAAATCAGGATCTGGAACCAGATAGACGCAATCGCCTCCAGTGATCACCGCATCACCGTCATCAACGAAACCCTCACTTATGACGAACTCCTGGACCTCAAGAAGGGGTGCGACTGTTACGTGTCCCTCCACCGGTCGGAGGGATGGGGTTTCGGCATGATCGAGGCAATGAACTTGCGTCTGCCGGTGGTCTGCACCGGCTACTCCGGCAATATGGAATTCTGCTCCGAAGAGACCGCGTGGATTGTCGGATACAAGGAGGTGGAACTGCGCCGCGACGAATACATCCTCGTCAGGCTCGGTCAGAAGTGGGCCGAGCCGGACATCGACGACGCGGCCCGCCAGATGCGCGCGGTCTTTGCGGACACCGAGGAACGCGAGCGGAGAGTCGATCGCGCGTGGAACAATGTGCAGAAGAACTTCTCCACATCGGTGATCGGCGCGCGTTACAAGCAGCGCCTCGACGAAATCCTCGCGCAGATCGGCCGGTAGAAGCCAAGAGAACGAAGATGACTCTTTCGGAAGAGAACGTGAAGCGCGTGTTCGAGGTTCTGCTCGCGCGTCCCATGGAAGGCGAGACCGCGCTTCAAAGCAGTGCACAGGTCCGGGACATCGACGAGCTCATAGCCAGGGTCGTTTTCTCCCCGGAGTTTCAAAAGCGGTTTTTGTCTCAGCTCTACATCGGCATGACGGACAAGTTGGTCCCGTTGCGCACCGAGAGGATTGTGTTCCTGCACATCCCGAAATCCGGCGGAACGACGCTGCACAGGATCCTCGGAGAATGGTTCGGAGTGGAGAACCTGCACCCCGAGCGACATAACGGGCTCTACAATTACTCGGCCGCGGATCTGGCCTCAAAACAGGTGTTTTCGGGGCACTACGACTACTATTCTACGCATCTGATCCCGGGACCTAGGAAGAAGATATCGTTCCTGCGCAACCCGATCGAGCGCCTGATATCGCTCTACAATTTCCATCGCGCACACAAGCCCGAGTTCGTGAAGCGCAACAATCTGAAGCTCGCGAGCTGGGCGAACGAGTTTTTGATCGACGAGTACTTCGCCAATCCCGAAATCCGCGCGCACCCTGCGATCAACAATACCATGGCCCGCTATTTTTCCGATGAGCCGCAGATCCTGTTTCGGTGGGAGGGGAAACCACGCGGGACGCAGGCGATATCGACAAGCTGTCAGCTCAGGCGCTGCGGAACATAGAGACGTTCGACTTCGTCGGATTGCTGGAACACTACGAGGAATCGATCGTAAAGCTCTCGAACGTGCTTGGCCGCCAAGTGCCTTCTCCGATAGCGAGAGAACAAGTGCTCGATGTCCTGATGGACGGGAATCCGGGCATGCGCCGCATCGACGTCCAGAGGCCGTCCGACAAGACAATGGCCTCGTTGGAAGAGCTGGTCGCGTATGATCGCTTGATCTATGCGAGAGCGGAAATGCTGTTCGGGCTCTAAGCGCAGTCCCGGACATTCGGTGCTTCGTCCCGCGTCATCCCGGACTTAGAAAATCGCGCCCATGTGCGACCAGAAGTAGCCAAGCAGCGCGCCGGCCGAGCCAATCACCAGGCCGATCAGCAGCAGCGAAAACAGGCCGACGACCGCGCCGACGCCGAGAAGCACGCCGTCGCGTTCCGACAGGGCGAAGCCGAGCAGCGTGATCGCGAAGGCCGGGAACCAGTTGCCCAGCGGTATCGGCAGGGTGACAACGACCGCCAGGAACAGCGACAGCGCGCCGACGACGCGCTCGCCCTGCTTCGGCCAGAACGGCCAGTAGCGCGGGCGGATGTATTTCTCCAGCCAGACGAGCCATGGCACGATGCGCCCCATCGCGCCCTGGAACTGCGCCCTTGTCAGCGAAATCGCCAGGATGCGCTTCGGCAGCCAGACGCTGGTCGAGCCGTAGAGCATCTGCGCGGCGACGATCAGCAGCGGCAGTCCGAGAATGGCGGAGGAGGGCGGCGGCAGCGGGATCAGGTTGATGACGGCGAAGAAGATCAGAAGCGTCGCGAGGCTGCGGTCGCCGAGCGCGGTGCGGATCTCGGCCACGGTGATCGGACCGTCGCCTTCGGCGGCAAGGCGCTCGAACAGCGACGACAGGCGGGCCGGCGGAGGCCGCCGCAGCGTCCCAGGCAGCGCCTGTTGCTCGTATTCACCCATGCCCTGTCTCACAAATGGCCCCGCTGGGCGCCCCTCCCGCGTTTCTGCCACAGAATGCGCAAACAGCCGTTAATCCTTGATGACATAACGCAAATCGGGCCTCTCCGCGCGGTCAGCGGCGGAATTCCAGGATGTCGAGCTTCGACTCGTAGTAGGGCGCGGGAAACTCGATCCGCCAGGATTTCGGCGACATCAGGAAAGCGTATCCCGCCTGATCGGTCTCCGCTCCCTTGCCATAGGCGGGAAACGGGTCGTCATTGACGGCGAAGGCGCCGAGATAGGTCAGCCGCGTGTCGCTGTCGGTGAAGAAACGGCCCCTGGTTTTCTGCGAACCGGTGAGCTTGGTCAGCGTCCAGCCGGAGCCGTCGTCGGTGACGCGGCATTTGAACCAGCCATAGACGACGAGTTGCGCCAGGCCGCCGGCCTTGATGGTGCGGCATTGCCAGTCGCCGGTCATGTCGAAACCGGACCACGGCCGCGGCGCGGGCGAGATCGCCTTCTCCAGTGTCGCGATGTCCTCCGCGCTGCCGCCGGCGCGCGCCTCCTTCAGTGCCTCCTCGCGGGTGGCTTCGTATTTTGCCAGCCGGTCGCGGTCGGCCTGCGTGATCAGCCCCTCGATCTCGCCGGTCGCCCGGGATGGAGTGGCAGCCAGGAGGAGGGCGAGGGCGGCAAGAGCGAGGATGCGCGACGTCATCTGGGGTCTCCGTTCGCCGCCACCTCGGACGACGATTCCGGCGCTTTCATGTTGCAGCCGCGGTCTTCGCCAGGGCCGGTGTCAGATCGCCATAGCCCGTCCGCCGCTTCTCGTAGGCGAGGCCGAGCATCTTCGCAGCTCTCTCGGCGACCGGGTCCAGCGCGGGGTCGTCGGTCTGCGCCAGATAGACCAGCTTCTCGTAGTGTCCGAAATAGTCCTTGGCCAGTTCCGGATGGCGGTCGAGCCCGAGCGGCTTCATGAAGAAGGCGTCGAACTGCCGGCACAGGAAGTCGGTCATGTAGAAGGTGGTCATGTCGTCGTCGCCGATCGCCGCAAAGGCGCTCATGCCCTGATAGAAGGCGAAGCAGTGCGGCCCGGCGATGCGCTCGACGCCGTGCTTCTCCAGCACCCTGTCGAGCATGCCGCCGGTGCCGCAATCGGCATAGCCGGCGATGATGTTCCGGTAACCTTCGGCCTTCGCCTCCTCGATCGCCTTGTCCATCGCGGGGGGAATACGGTCCGGATAATAGTGGAACTCGGCCGGCAGGCAGGTAAGGTCGAGATGGTCGAGCTTCAGCTGCGCTTTCACCGCCAGCACCTCGCGGGCGATCATCCCGCAGGCGATGACGAGGACGCGGTTCTCGGCTGTCTCGTTGTTCCCGATCGTGATAGGTTTGCCGTCCTGCATGGGTTGAATGTAGTGGACGGGGGACTGCAAGCCAATGAAAGCCTTGCTGACATCCTTGCTGCTGTTGCTTTCCGTCGCTGTTGCCGCGCCCGGTCTTTCCGGTTGCGCGGCCCCGGGAGACAGTTACCGCGATGGCGGAGGCGGCGGGGACTAAGCCCGCCGCCAATCGCAAAATTAGGCCGTGGCGCGCTGGTTGTGCTTGCGCTTCATGAAGTCCTTGGCGGTCTCGACAGCCACCGCCGCGTCGCGGCAGTAGGCGTCGGCGCCGACGGCCTTGCCGAACTCCTCGTTGAGCGGCGCGCCGCCGACGAGCACCACGTAGTCGTCGCGGATGCCCTTTTCCTTCAGCGTGTCGATCACGACCTTCATGTAGGGCATGGTCGTGGTCAGAAGCGCCGACATGCCGAGAATGTCCGGCTGGTGTTCCTCGATCGCGGCCAGGTATTTCTCGACCGGGTTGTTGATCCCGAGGTCGACGACGTCGAAGCCGGCGCCTTCCATCATCATGCCGACGAGGTTCTTGCCGATGTCGTGGATGTCGCCCTTGACCGTGCCGATCACCAGCTTGCCCTGTTTCGGCGCGCCGGTGGCGGCGAGCAGCGGACGCAGGATGAACATGCCGGCCTTCATCGCGTTGGCGGAGAGCAGCACTTCCGGCACGAACAGGATGCCGTCGCGGAAATCCTCGCCGACGATACGCATGCCCTCGACCAGCGCCTCGGTCAGCACTCGGTAGGGCACCCAGCCGCGCTCGAGCAGGATGTTGGTGCCTTCCTCGATCTCCTCCTTCAGCCCGTCATAGAGGTCGTCGTGCATCTGCTGCACGAGTTCGTCGTCGGAAAGCTCGGAGAGAATGATCTCGTCGTCGGACATTGCCAAGGCTCCAGGTGGGAGATGCGAACGAAGGGACTTCCGTCCACTCGAACTTCGTGAGCATATCTAGTCTGCAAAGGCCGCCCGCTCATAGCTGATTTGCGACGCCGTGCAAAACGAAAGCGACTGGAATTCAGCAGCTTGCCGTGTCGATTTTGCGACACGGTCTGGCGTTCGCGAGACTGTTTGCAAAGGGGCCATGGCTACGATCCGCCGACAAGCGGCGTTGCGGCCGCGGCTTTCATTCAGGGAAGAACGACAATGAGCGAGCCGGCGGCAGTTGACCTCGGAATGGGCGAGCAGGAGACGGGCGGCACGCGGCGCGGGCGCGGCGATCGCCACAGTGGTGGCGCGGCAGCCCGGCGCGCGGCGCGCTCGGGCGGCGGCCCCGGCCAGCAGCTCACCTACATCAAGCGCGAGATACCGCTCTACGAGGTGCTCGGCGAAGAGGGCATTTCCCTCATCGAGGCCAATGCCGACACCGTGCTCGAAGAGACCGGCATCATCTTCCGCGACGACCCGGAGACGCTGGAACTGTGGAGGAACGCCGGCGCCGACGTGCGCGGCGACCGGGTGCATTTCCCCAAGGGCCTGCCGCGTTCGCTGCTCAAGACCGCGCCGTCGGTCTACACGCAGCACGCGCGCAATCCGGAGCGCTCGGTGCAGATCGGCGGCAATGCCACCGTCTTCGCGCCGGTCTACGGCCCGCCCTTCGTGCGCGATCTCGACGGCAACCGCCGCTATGCGACGATCGAGGATTTCCGCAATTTCGTGAAGCTCGCCTACATGGCGCCGTCGATCCACCATTCGGGCGGCACGGTGTGCGAACCGGTCGACGTGCCGGTGAACAAGCGCCACCTCGACATGATCTATTCGCACATCAAGTATTCCGACAAGCCGTTCATGGGCTCGGTGACCGCGCCCGAGCGCGCGGAGGACACCGTGGCGATGGCCAAGCTCGTGTTCGGCGACGATTTCGTCGAGACCAACACGGTGCTGACCTCGCTGATCAATGCCAACTCGCCGATGGTCTTCGACGACACGATGCTCGGCGCGCTCAAGGTCTATGCCCGCCACAACCAGGCCTGCATCGTCACGCCGTTCATCCTCGCCGGCGCGATGAGCCCGGTGACGGTGGCCGGCACGCTCACGCAGGTGCTGGCCGAAGTGCTGGCCGGCGCCGCCGTCACCCAACTCGTGCGCCCCGGCGCCCCGGTGCTGTTCGGCACCTTCGCCTCGTCGATCTCGATGCAGTCCGGCGCGCCGACCTTCGGCACGCCGGAGCCGTCGCTGGTGTCCTATGGCGCGGCACAGCTCGCCCGCCGCCTCGGCCTGCCGTTCCGCACCGGCGGGTCGCTGTGCGCCTCCAAGATCCCGGATGCGCAGGCGGCCTACGAGAGCGCCAACACGCTGAACTCGACCATCCTCGCTGGCACCAACTTCGTGCTGCACGCGGCCGGCTGGCTCGAGGGCGGTCTCGCCTCCTGCTACGAGAAGTTCATGATGGACATCGACCAGCTCGGCATGCAGCAGAAGTTTGCGCAAGGTGTGGACCTGTCCGAGAACGGCCAGGCGATGGACGCGATCCGCCAGGTCGGGCCGGGCAGCCACTATCTCGGCTGCGACCACACGCAGGCGAACTTCCAGACCGCCTTCTACCGCTCCTCGATCGCCGACAACAATTCCTTCGAGCAGTGGGAAGCGGAAGGATCGAAACCGGCCCACCAGCGCGCCAACGAGCTCGCCCGCCGCTGGCTCGAAACCTACGAGGCCCCGGCGCTCGACCAGGGCATCGACGAGGCGCTTCTGGCTTTCATCCGCCAGAAGAAGGAGTCGATGCCCGACGCCTTCACGTGAAGCGAGCCCGACTCAGGCGGGGCTAAAGTCGCCAAGATCATCCACGACGAAGTCTGGCGCAGCGCGGTCAGGGGCGGCGGAGCGGAGTGATTTTGGCCATCTGGCTCTGGCCACTCCGTGCGAGCGCGGTTAGCTTTGCCTGCTCCACGAAACAGGAGCTGAGATGACCGGCCGCAGTATCTCCATCACGACAGCCGACGGCATCTGCCCGGCTTCTCTCTTCGCCCCGTCCGGCATGCCCTCCGGCGCCGCTATCATCCTCTATATGGATGCTTTCGGCCCGCGGCCGGCGATGGACGAGATGGCCGCGCGGCTCGCGGGGCAGGGGCATGCCGTGCTGGTGCCCGACCTGTTCTACCGCTTCGGCGCCTATGGCCCGTTCGACGCGAAGACTGCCTTTTCCAACGCGGAGACCGGTCAGTTCCTGCGCAGGATGATCGCCGAGACGACGCAGGCGATGACGATGGCGGACACCGGCCATTTCCTCGACGCGCTCTCGAAGGAGGGATACGCCGGCAAGATCAGCACTGTCGGTTACTGCATGGGCGGCGGGCGCGCGCTCAACGCGGCGGCGGCTCATCCGGATCGCATCGTCGCGGCGGCGAGCCTGCACGGCGGCAATCTCGCCAGCGATGCGCCGGACAGCCCGGCTGCGAACGCCGCGAAGATCAAGGCGCGCGTCTATGTCGGCGTCGCCGGCGTCGACGGCAGCTTCCCGCCCGAACAGTCGGCGCGCTTTGCCCAGGCGTTCCGCGAGGCGGAGGTCGACCATCTGGTCGAGAACTATGTCGGCATGAAGCACGGCTGGTGCGTGCCCGACCATTCCGTCTACGACGAGGCGGGCGCCGAGCGGCACTGGAAGCGGCTTGGGACTCTGTTCGACGAGACGCTGCGGGTGTGAGCGGCTTCGATCGTCGGGAGGGGAGCTTGTGCCGTTCCCCGCCACCCTCTTCCACGATGCTCCGCATGGTCCTGGCCGGAGCGAGCCGCTGGTCTCACCCATCTTGAACGGTCGTCATTCCGGGGCCGCGCAGCGGAACCCGGAACCCAGAGCGTCGGCCTAGGAGGTTTCGGACTGTCACTCGTGATCGAGGCTGGACACGGAGGGCGTGCGGGCGGTCGTCAACATATGCGAACTGGATTCCGGGTTCCGCTGCGCGGCCCCGGAATGACGGTCGCGAAGGAGGAGTGCGCAGCCCGGAGATCACCCGCCCCGTGCATCGAGTCCCGCCCACTCTCCCGCAACCCCTTGTTTCCGCTCGCACCCCCATCTTTTTCGATCCACGCCCCTCGAAACATGCACGACACTGTCACCGGTCAAACGGGAGCCGGCGATGGGCTGGAGGACGAAGGCAGGGAGGGAGCAGCAGGTGCTAGCGAGCATCGTCTCGCGCCTGCTCTCGCTCGCCGATATCGCCGAAGATGCCGCCCTGCGCTCCCCCTGGGTCCGCTGGTGCGTGCTGTGGGCCGCCTGGCAGGCAAACGCGCTTCTCCGGAACTACGTCGAGGGCTTTGACCGCAACCCGGCCAGCCGGCACTGGTCGCCTGTCATCTTGCCGGCCGGCTTCGGCACCGATCCCGCCGACGCGCAGGATCTAGCCGCCTCGCTTCGGGCACTTGCGCTCGTCGTGCAGGCCATGGCCGCGCAACTGCGCCGCCTGTCATTCCTGCACCAAGGGCAGGCGTCCGACGAGGCCGGCAACGATGGCCGACCGCGCTATGACGTCTTCCAGTGCCTGTCAAACGCAGCGCTTTCACCGCCCAAAAGTTGCGACACGTCTTGAAGTGCTCCTGTCTTTCCCCTTGTTGGGGAAGGTGAATCGGGCGGAGCCCGAGACGGAGAGGTGAGGTTGGCGCAGCGGCAGAAGGCGAAATCAGGCCTTATGCTCGTGCCGGCGCGCGCCATGATTCATGACGAGATATTCGTCTTCGATTCCGATATCGAATAGTCCCGAGGGAAAGCGCGCATACAGCATGATCGCCGAGATATCCAGCCAACTCGCCGAAAGCGGCCTGATCCTGCGTGGCGGGTTTGCCTTCACCGCGGAGGAGGAAGTGCCAACCGGCGCCAACGGCGCTCGCGCCGTCCTGCTCGTCGGTCATGGCGGCCCTACGATCTGGCCGCATTTCGAGGCGTGGCGGGAGAAACGGCCAGCGGATATGGCCGATCCCCTCGACACCTGGTCACGCCAGGTGATCGGGCAGGTCGCTGGCCGGTTCGACGCCTGCGCGGTGTCGCCATCCGACCGGCCCTGGCTGCCGTTCCAGCAATGGGCGATGCGGGCGGAAGGGTTGAGGCCGTCGCCGCTCGGCATCCTCATGCATCCCGAATTCGGGCTGTGGCATGCCTATCGCGGCGCGCTGCTGTTTCCGACCGTGCCGGACGGGCTGGCGGACTTTGCGACGGTTCGTACGCCGATTCACCTCTGCGACGGATGTGACGGAAAACCCTGCCTTTATGCCTGTCCGGTCGGTGCTCATTCCGCGACCGGCTTCGTCTATGAAGACTGCCTCGGTCATGTCCGCTCGCCCGCCGGGCGCGCCTGCATGGATACCGGCTGTCTCGACCGCAACGCCTGTCCGTATGGCGCCGACTACCGCTATTCGCCGGCGCAGCAGGCGTTCCACATGCGCGCCTTTTCGGGGCAGGCGGCAAGATGACCGACGCGACCGATTCCTACGACCTCCAGAGGTTCGTGTCAGCGCAACGCCGCATCTACGAGCAGGCCCTCGCGGAACTGCGCAAAGGCCGCAAGACGAGCCACTGGATGTGGTTCGTGTTCCCGCAGATAGCGGGTCTGGGCCGCAGTGAGATGTCGGTGCGCTACGCGATTTCCACCGTCGACGAGGCGGTCGCCTACTGGCGGCACGACACACTCGGGCCGCGTCTGCGGGCCTGCATCGAGGCACTTCTGACACATGGCGAGCGGTCGGCCCGCGAGATCATGGGCTCGCCCGACGATCTGAAGCTTCGTTCCTCGCTGACGCTGTTCGCGCTCGCCGTCCCGGACGAGCCGCTGTTCGCTCAAGCCCTTCAGCGCTTCTTCGACGGCGAGTCTGACCCGGGGACGGTCGAAAGGCTTCAATAGCCGCCGACGATCGGCAGGATCTCGCCAGTGATGTAGCTCGACATCTGCGGCGAGGCGAGAAAGACGTAGGCGGGCGCGATTTCCCCCGGCTGCGCCGGCCGCTTCATCGGCGTCTTGGCGCCGAACTGCGACACGTCCTCCGCTTGCTTTTCCGACGGGTTGAGCGGGGTCCAGACCGGGCCGGGGGCGACGCAGTTCACGCGGATGCCCTTGCCGACCAGATTGCCGGCCAGCGCGCGGGTGAAGGCGTGGATGCCGCCCTTGGTCATCGAATAGTCGACCAGCTCCTTCGAGCCGTCGATGCCGGTGACCGAGCCGGTGTTGATGATCGCGGAGCCCGGCTTCAGGTGCGGCAGCGCGGCCTGCGCCATGTGGAAATAGCCGTAGAGGTTGGTCTTGAGTGTCGTATCGAAATGCTCCTCGGTCAGGTCGGCGAAATCCGCCGAGTGGATCTGGAAGGCAGCGTTGTTGACCAGGATGTCGAGCCCGCCCAACTCCTTCACGGTCCGCTCCACCGCCTTTTCGCAGAAGGACCGATCCGACACGTCGCCGGAGATGACGATCGCCTTGCGTCCCTCTTTCTCGACGGCCGCCTTGGTCGCCTTTGCGTCCTCGTGCTCGGTCAGGTAGGCGATCGCGATATCGGCGCCTTCGCGGGCGAAGAGCACCGCCACCGCGCGGCCGATACCTGAATCGCCGCCGGTGATCAGCGCGACCTTGCCCTTCAGCTTGTCCGAACCCTTGTAGAACGGCGCGTCGTACATCGGCGCCGGCTCGATCTGGTGTTCCATACCCGGCTTGGGATGATGCTGTTTGGGAAAAGGCGGAACGGGATATTTCCGGGCACCGGCCTGCATCGGCTTTGGCTTCGACGGGAGTTTGCGGCGGTCGTCGGCATCGACCTTCTTCTGGATCGCGCGCTGTTTCACGGCTTCGGACTTGGCTGCTTGTGCTGGCATGGCAAGGCTCCTTCGGTCTGGAGCCTCAACACGCAAGCGCCCAAAAAGTTCGCCCGAAAGATCAGATTGCCGCCCGCGATGCCTTGCGGTCCGTGCGAGAAGAAACTCGAGAACCGGCCGGACAGGGTTTCTCGCGGGTCGATAAGATTTGAGCTTCTGATTAAATCCTCATCTTACGATCCTTCCCGCATTCTGATCGCGCCCTGCAGGCCGGGACGACGTCGCCCGCAGCGCGATGAGAGTGAGGGCCGATACGATCGCCGTCATGGAACAAGCTAGCGTCGCGCCTGCGACCGGGTTCCGATCGGACGCAAGGGCCGAGGGGCGCGAATCGGCCTTGCTGATCGTGATGGGGACCTATGTGGCCATCGCGCTGGCGGTCTTTCCGGCGCATTTCGGCGCGTTCCTCTGGTCGAACGTGATGGCCTTGGCCAGCGGCGCATTGGTGCCCGCGCTGTTGCTCGCTGCGTATTCCCTTTTTCGCGGCTCCGGGCGGGAAAGGTCCGCTGCCGGCTCCGGCAACAGATCTGCCTTTCTCCTGTTCGGTGCATACGCCGCCTTTCTGACCGCCTACACGACCTACAAGTTCAACATCCCGGCGATCGTGCCCTTCCACGCCGACGGATTGCTGGCTGAGATCGACCGCTCCGTCCACGGAACCGATCCCTGGCGCATCGCACACGGCCTGGCGGGCGACTGGTGGCGGTACGTTGTCGTTCAGGCCTATTCGCATGTGTGGTTCGCTGCCTGGTTCGGCACCGTGCTCTACGCAATCGTTCATGCCCGACCGGTCGACCGGGCCCGCTATCTCTGGGGCAATGTGCTGACGTTGGCCGTCGTCGGGACAATACTCGCGACCCTGCTTTCCTCGGCCGGCCCTAATTTCCCATCCATGTTCGCGGAGGGCGCGCGGTTTGTCCCATTGCGCGCCGCGCTGGAGGCGAGCCCGGCGAATGCCAGCGTGCTTGGGTACATCGACTATCTGCGGGATGCATATTTCCAGCCCGCGGGTGCGATCGGCACCGGCATTTCGGCGATGCCGAGCGTGCATGTGGCGATCGCAGCGCTCAACGCATTGTTCTATTCGGGCCTCGGAAGATGGCGTGGCCTCGCCGCATGGCTGTTCGCGGCACTCATCCTGTTCGGGTCGGTCTATACCGGCTGGCACTACGCTGTAGACGGATATGTCTCGATTGCCGTCGTGTCGCTGATCTGGTGGGTGTCATGCCGCTGGATCGTCCAGCCTCGGACCGCCGAGGTCTAACGGCCGAATATTTTCATCCTCCTCCCAAGGAATGCCCCAAAGCAGTCGTCCAAGGAACAGACATGGCCTTGGCAGCGGAAGACACCGGCGCGCCGGACACGGTTCTGATTGCGCGCGCGAAAGCGGGCGACCGCGAAGCGTTCGCCGACCTCGTCGCCCGCCACTACGATTTCATTTTCCGCGTGGCGTGGAAGTGGTGCGGGAGGAGGGCCGACGCCGAGGACATCGCGCAGGAGGTCCGCGCTCGGCTCGGCCGCTCGATCCGTTCCTTCGCCGGGCAGGGCGCGTTCACGACGTGGCTCTACGCGCTGACGCTGAACGTCGCACGGGACCAGGGGCGCAGGGCGATGCGCGAGAGCCGCAAGGCCGAGGCCTTCGGCGCCCACACCGCCGCCTTCGGCGAGGCGATGCCGGAACCCGACGATCGGTCCGACGCCCTGTGGGATGCGGTGCGCAAGCTGCCCGATAAGCAGCGCCAGGCGGTGCTGCTCGTCTACGGCGAAGAACTCCCGCACGGCGATGCGGCAGAGATCATGGGATGCGCGGAGGCGACCGTCTCTTGGCACATCCACGAAGCGAAGAAACGGCTGAAGGTACTCATGCGATCGGCCGGGGATACGTGATGATGGACGACGACGATCTTTCGCGGCTCGGCCGCACGAAGGCTCCGACGCCTTCCAAGGCGGCGCGGGACCGCGCGCTTTCGGCTGCGCTAAACGCCTTCGACGAAAAAATCTCTCCCGCGCCCCAAGGAATGCGCCGGGGCGCGCGTCTCACCGACAAAGCAATCACGCTTTGGAGGTCTCTCATGTCGCGCAAACTCATCGCCAACCCCGCCATGGCGGCCCTGATCGCCCTGCCGATCGCCGGCTATTCGGCCTTCTACCTGATGCAGACTTCGCCGCTGACGCAGGGGCTGGACACCGGCGGACCCGGGCGCGTCGCGGCACCGACGGAAACGCCGAAGCCAAAGACCGCGCCGCAGGCCGAAGCGCGCAAGGAGGTCGACCTTTCCACCTCCATCCAGGAGAGCGAGGCTGCGCCGGTCGCGGGACAGCCTGCCGCGGGAGCTGCACCGGAGTCGATGTCGGACCTCGGCGGGGCGGCGAGCCGCCAGGCCGCGCCGAACCGCGCCATCGCGCCGCTCGCCGCGCAGGAGCGGATGATCGCGCCGCCATCGCCGGACGCAGATGCCTTCATCGGCCAGACGCCGAATACGGAACGTCTGACCGAATTCGACACCAATCCGGTGAAATCGGCGCTGGAGAACCCGGTCTCCACCTTCTCGATCGACGTCGACACTGCGTCCTATGCCTTCGTACGGCGCTCGCTGAAGGAAGGCATGCTGCCGCAGGCCGACACGGTGCGGGTCGAGGAGATGGTGAACTACTTCCCATATGACTGGGCGGGTCCTGCCGATCGCGCCGAGCCGTTCAAGTCGACCGTCACCGTCATGCCGGCGCCGTGGAATGCGAACACGAAGCTGATGCACATCGCCATCAAGGGCTACGACGTGAAGCCGGCCGAGAAGCCGAAGGCGAACCTCGTCTTCCTGATCGACGTGTCGGGCTCGATGGATGCGCCGGACAAACTGCCGCTGCTCAAGTCCTCGTTCCGCATGCTGGTCGACCGCCTGGCCGCCGACGACACGGTCTCGATCGTCACCTATGCCGGAAACGCCGGTACCGTGCTGGAGCCGACCAAGGCTTCCGACAAGGCGAAGATCCTGGCTGCGATCGACACGCTGTCGCCCGGCGGCTCGACGGCCGGCGAGGCCGGCCTGCGCGAGGCCTACCGGCTGGCGCAATCGTCCTTCGTCAAGGGCGGCGTCAACCGCGTGATGCTGGCCACCGACGGCGACTTCAATGTCGGCCAGAGCGACGACGACGACCTTAAGCGGCTGATCGAGGACAAGCGTGAGAGCGGCGTGTTCCTGTCGGTGCTGGGTTTCGGCCGCGGCAATCTGAACGACCGGATGATGCAGGAGATCGCCCAGAACGGAAACGGCCAGGCGGCCTATATCGACACGCTGGCCGAGGCCGAAAAGGCGCTGGTCGAGGAAGCGGGTTCGACGCTGTTCCCGATCGCCAAGGACGTCAAGCTGCAGGTGGAGTTCAATCCGCAGGCGGTCGCCGAATACCGGCTGATCGGCTACGAGACGCGGGCGTTGAACCGCGAGGATTTCAACGACGATAAGGTCGATGCCGGCGAGATCGGCTCGGGCCATTCCGTCACCGCGATCTACGAGATCTCGCCGAAGGGCAGCCCGGCGCAGCAGATCGACGATCTGCGCTACGGCCAGGCGAAGACTGACAATCCGGCCGGCATTGCCAACGCCGACGAATATGCCTTCGTGAAGATCCGCTACAAGCTGCCGGACGAGGACGTGAGCAAGCTGATCACAACGCCGGTGACGGCGGCCAACGAGGTCGCGAGCTTCGACGCGGCGTCCGCCGACCAGCGCTTCTCGGTCGCCGTCGCCGCCTTCGGGCAGAAGCTGCGCGGCACCAGTCAGGTTGCGGACTACGGCTACGACAGGGTTTCCGAGATCGCCGCCGCCGTGCGCGGGGCCGACACGTTCGGCTATCGCGCGGAGTTCCTCTCCCTCGTGCGCCTTGCCTCGGCGCTCGACGGCAGGCGGTAGCGGCGAGGGGCGGCGCCTCCCGCACAGGTCTTTCCGGGATCGTGCCGCCCATGGGCGGGTGAGGCAGGCCGGCGGGGGCGACCCCGCCGGTCTTTTTTGTCGAGGCGCCTCTTGAAAGATATATCTTTCGTACGATATGACGTAGCAACGATATATCTTTGAAAGGAGAATTCCATGTTTGGACGACATCATAAGCAAGCCTGCGGCGATTGGCAGATGGGCGGATCGGAAGGGCGTGGCCCGTTCGGCCGCGGACCCGGGGGACCCGCCGGTCGTGGCGGCCCGTTCGGGCGCCACCACGGCGGACCCTTCGGCGGCCGCGGGCCGCGCCGCTTCGATCCCGGTGCGCTGAGGCTGGTCGTGCTCGGCCTGATCGCCGAGGAGCCTCGCCACGGCTACGACATCATCAAGGCGCTGGAGGCGATGTTCGAGGGCACCTACAGCCCGAGCCCCGGCGCGATCTATCCCATGCTGCAGATGCTCGAAGAGGCCGACCTCGTCGCCTCCGAGGCCGACGGCAACAAGCGCCTCTACAAAATCACCGAGGCGGGCACGTCCTATCTTGCGGAGAATGCGGCCGAACTCGACTCCATCAAGGCGCAGATCCGACATGTCTCCGGCCGGATGGGCGGTGCTGCGATCGGCGAAGAGATCCGCGAGATGGGCTGGATGCTGCGCTCGAAGCTCAGGGGCGGCGAGTGGTCGCGCGAACAGGTCGAAAAAGTGCGCGAGATCCTCAAGAAGGCAAAGCGCGACATCGAGGATCTTTAAGGTGCAGACGGCCGGCAGCGATGCCGGCCGTTTCGTTCGTCACCCGCGCCCGCGGCGGCGCTCGCGGCGTTCGCCGCCTGAGCCGGCGCCGCTCTCGTTGGCTGGCTTGTTGCGCATCGGGCCGATGCGGGTGACGACGTCTGCGACGCTCGGGCGGGCCGATTTCATATGTCCGTCGATGGCGTCGCGCATTGCTCTCAGATGCACGAAGGACGTGCCGCAGCAGCCGCCGATGATCCTGGCGCCTGCGTCGATGGCCAGGCGCGCATAGTCGCCCATCAGGTCCGGCGTGCCGGAATAGTGGATTTCGGCGCCGCGGAATTCGGGAATGCCACAATTGCCCTTGACCACCACGGTCGCCTCAGGGGCGGCATCGGTCATGTCAAGCAGTGACGACAGGATGTCGGACGCGCCGACGCCGCAATTGGCGCCGATCCCGATCGGAGCTTCCGCGAGCCCATCGGCCACGCCGTGGATGTCCTTCGGGTGCAGGCCCATCATCGAGCGGCCGGCGGTGTCGAAGGAGGCGGTGTAGGTGTAGGGCAGGCCGACGCTTATCGCCGCTTCGGCTGCCGCTCGGATCTCGTCCGGCGCCGACATGGTCTCGATCCAGGCGACGTCGGCGCCGCCTGCTTTCAAGCCCTCGATCTGTTCGGCAAAGGCCTCTACGGCCTGGGAATAGGTCATCGCGCCGAGTGGTTCGAGCAATTCTCCGGTCGGGCCGACCGAACCCGCCACGATCACGGTGCGGCCAGCCTTGTCGGCGACGCTTCGCGCGATCGCCGCCGCCGCCTTGTTGAGCTCGTGCACGCGCTCATGCGCGTCGTGGAGCTTGAGGCGATGGCGCGTGCCGCCGAAGGAGTTGGTGAGGATGATGTCGGCTCCGGCGTCGACGAAACCCTGATGCAGGGCGACGATCTTGTCCGGATCTGCCGTGTTCCACAGTTCCGGTGCCTCGCCTGCCGCCAATCCCATCGCGAACAGATTTGTGCCCGTGGCGCCATCTGCGAGCAGCACGCCCCTTTCCGCGAGGAGGGCGTCGATCGGGTTGGTCATGGCCGGCACTTTCCGAAATGGCTGATCGAATAACGATATAAAGAAGTCTTTATATGCGGTCAATCACTCCGTCGCGCAAGCCGCGCGCGAAGGCGGCCACCTCGTGCGCGTTGACGTCGGCCGCGCGGATGAGATTGTCGAAGTGGCGGGTCAGAGTGCGGATCGGCTGGGTGGCGTTGAGCACGAGATACATGTCGCCGACATAGATCGCGGCGCGGGTCGAGCCGAAGATCGTATAGGGGATCGAGTAGCGGACGCGCCCGTCGTAGAGATAGAGGCGGAAGGCCGGGTAAAGCTCGTCGATTAGGTCGGCCATATGGGCGAGCTGGCGGCGCCGCAGAGCGGCCGGGGCGCCCGACCAGATGCCGCGGCCCTCGGCGAAGATCTCCAGCGTGTGCCGGGGCATGCAGACTTCCATGTCGGTCTCGGGGCGGCGGTTGTAGTCGACCCGGTACTGCGCCTCGTCGATCTTGGCTTCCAGGTTGCGACGGGAGAAGTGCGCCTCGTAGGCGATCAGTTCGTCCGAGCGAAGCAGGTCGGGCAGGCCGGCGGGGACGTAGCGGATCTTGGTGCCGGCCGCCTCCGCATGCCATTTCGCCAGCAAGGTCTGGTCGTAGCCGCCCTGTTCCTCCTCGATCTCGAGGCTCGCCCTGAGTTCGCCCGTCGAGCCCTCGTCCTGCGAGAGGCCGAGCAGCCAGTCGAGCGAGACCTTGTGCTCGGCGGCGATCGACAGCAGCGTCTCGGCGCGGGGCAGGCGCGTCGTCGAGCCCGACAGAAGCTGGGACAGCGCCGAACGGTCGATGCCGACCGAGGCTGCGAAAGCCGATTGGCTCGTTCCGGCCCGCTCGACCAGCCGCGCCAGCCGCTCGCGGAAGAGCCCGGACAGATCCCGCTTGTCCATGACAACTCCCCCATTTGTTTACAACACAAAACGTCTGGAGATTTTTATGCGCAGTGTCAACGAATTATGCGCATTGTCGCATTGCAGCATGGAATTCCTCCTGACAGGATGCTGTCAGGAATCGGGCGGTTCCGAACAGGAAAGCAGTTGAAGGGGCAAAATGGCGGGTCGTGACGGGGGACAGCGGGGGCGCGGGCCGGGTGTCGAATGGCCGACGGTGGCATTGATCGTCGGCAGTTACGGCGCCTGGCTCGCCGGGGGACTGCTTCTCTACCCCGCCTGGCCGGTGGCGGCACTGCTACTTCTCTCGCTGACGCTGGCGCTCCATTCCTCGCTCATCCACGAGGCCCTGCACGGCCATCCGACACGGACGGGCTGGATCAACGAACTCCTCGTCGGTCTGCCGCTCGGCCTCGTCTATCCCTACCGGCGCTACAAGTCGCTGCATCTCCAGCACCATGCCGACGAGCGGCTGACGGATCCGTTCGAGGATCCGGAAAGCTATTACAAGGCGCGCTGGCAGCACGAGGCGATGCCGGGCTGGCTGCGGGTGCTTTTGCGCATCAACAATTCGATGGTCGGCCGGCTCGTGCTCGGGCCGCCGCTCGCCACCGCGGGGTTCCTCGTTTCCGATGCGCGCCTGCTCATGGCAGGCGACCCGACGGTGCGGCGCGCCTGGGTGCACCACGCCATCGGCCTCGCGGTGGTCCTGCCTGTCGTCGTCTTCGCGTTCGGCATACCGCTCTGGCTCTATGTGCTCGTGCCGGTCTGGATCGGACAGTCGATCATCGCCGTGCGCACCTATGCCGAGCACCAGTGGTCGGAGCGGCCCGACGGGCGCACGATCATCGTCGAGCGGTCGCCGCTCGCCTTCTTCTTCCTCAACAACAACCTGCATCTCGTGCACCACAAGCTGCCGACGGCTGCCTGGTACCGGCTGCCAGCGCTGTTTCGGGAGCGGCGGGAGGAATGGGCGGCGATGAACGGCGGCTATGTCTATCCGAACTATTTCGCGCTCCTGAAGAGCTACGCCTTCCGCGCCAAGGAGCCCGTCGTGCATCCGGTGCTCAGGCAACAGCCGGAACCCGGCCGGGCGTTCCGGCCGCGCGTCAGGCAGCGCAACCTTGGCGGTCTCGGCACCGCCCCGGTTCCGGCGGAGCCGCCGAAGGAGTGAGACGCGTCCGGCCGAAGGACGGCGAAAAGCCCCTGGATGGGCTTTTCGAGCGTCGAACGCCCGAAGCCAAAGCCGAGGGCAGCGGCCCGGTCTTGCGCGCCGAAGCGGGCGCGGAGGTGTGTAGGATATGAGCTCCGTCGTCGCCGCGCTCCCCATGTACGACTGGCCTGAGCGGCGTGACGAAGTCGATGCCGAGTGGGCCGCGATCCGCGACCGTCTCAGGGCGGCCGGTATCGACGCGCCGGAGCGTCTCGCACGGCGCAATGCCGATCTGCCGCCGGTGCCGGGCGGAATTCGCGACCCGCAGGGCAATCTGATCGCGCGCGACCCGGCGACGCTTCCGCCGGATGAATTCGACCTGGAGACGCTGTGGCGGCATCCCGCCCTGCTGCTCGCCCAGACGTGCTGGGGACCGATGATCGAGACCGATCTTCAATCACACGTCCGCGTCGTCGCCCAACCCGACTATTCCGCCTTCGAGGGCGGGCAGGGACCCTTCTACTCGAGCGCGATCGTCATGCGCGCTAAAAGGGCCGCGACGCTTGCTCCAGCCGACGGCTCCGCCGTTTTGCCGCTCGACCTGCTGCGCGGCGCGCGCTTCGCCTTCAACGATCTGCATTCCAGGTCGGGGCGGCTAGGGCTGAAGGCCGACCTGGAAGCCGGGGGGGAGGGACTGTCGCTCTTCGCCGGACTTATGCAGACCGGCGGGCACCGCCTGTCGATCCGCGCGGTGGCAGAGGGGGCGGCCGACGTCGCGGCCATCGATTGCCGCAGCTGGGCGCTGGCGCTCCTGCACGAGCCGGGCGCGAAGGACCTGCGGGCGGTGGGCTGGACGAAGCAGAGGATGGGGCTGCCGCTGATCTCGGCGATTGCGCAACCTGACCTTCACGAGCCGCTGCGCCGCGCGCTTTCGGACTGATTTCAGCCGAGCAGCCGCTCCTCCAACGGATAGGTCGAGAGCGGTTCGGCGCCGGTCTGCGTGATCAGGACCTGTTCCTCGATCTTGACGCCCTCGCGGCCGCCAAGCCGGCCGATGTAGCTCTCGACGCACAACACCATGCCAGGTTCCAGCACGCCGTCCGGCGTGTCGTCGGTCCAGTCGGCGGCGTGGGGCAGGGTCGGATATTCGTCGGCGAGGCCGACGCCGTGATAGAGCACGCCGTAGCGGGTTGGGAAGCAGTCGGGCGGCGGAACGACCGACCGCTCGGCGAGGTCGCGGAACGAGATGCCCGGTCGCAGCAGCACGGTGTTGTGGGCGATCTGGTCGGCGGCGAAGCGGAAGAGGTCGCGCTGCTCGTTCGTCGGCCGGACATCGCCGCAGAGCCACGTCCGCGACAGGTCGGCGCAGAAGCCGTAAGGGCCGATGAGATCGGTGTCGAAGGCGACGAGATCGCCCGCTTCGATGATGCGCGACGAGCATTCCTGGAACCACGGATTGGTGCGCGGGCCAGAAGACAAGAGCCGCGTCTCGATCCACTCGCCGCCGTACATGAACATCCACGAGACCGCCGGGCGAACCTCGTCGACGACGCCGGAATGGTCGGACAGGTGCTCGCAGGCGAAATAGTCGAACAGGATGACCGGCCCCTCGGCCGCGACGAAGCAGTGGCGGGTCGGATTGTGCGCGACCCAGAGCTGCATGTTTGTGGAGTCGGTCGCGTAGCGGATGTTGATCGGGTCGTAGAGCAGGGCGCCGGCATAGTCGCGGCGGCGAAGTTCGGCGCGGATGCGGTCGAGGCGGTATCTTCGCATCGCCGCGAGGTCTGGCGCGGGGACGCCGGCGGTGGTCCATTCAGCCTCCGCCAACGTGCCGTAGCCGAGGACGTGCTGGTTCAGCGAGGCCGCCTTGGCGCGGGACTGCGCGCGCAAGGCAGCTTCGTCGCCGGGGAGAAAAGGCGCGATCTTGCGGTGGCGGCCGAAAGAGGAGGAACGCCCCGGCTCGGTCATCGCGCTCTCGCCCTCACCCCCGCATCTTTTCGCCCGACGGATCGAACGGCGGCTCGACACTAATGCGAGCCTTGCGGCGGTGGCCGAGGATCTCGATCTCGAACAGGCCTTCGCTCTCGTCATTGGCGAGTTCGGCAGGCACATAGCCCTGCGCCATCGACTTCTGCACATAGTGCGCATAGCCGCCCGACGTCACCCAGCCGACGACCGACCATTCGCCGTCATGCAGGCCTCGCACGGCCGACGCGCCCGTGGCCGCCGCCGAGCCTCGGATTTCCTTGCCGGACGCATCGAAGCGCGGCGCGCCGAAGTCATGCGTCTTGCCGACGGTGCCGAAATCCTTGCCGTTCACCTTTGCCCAGATCGGCTCGTCGCCCATCACGTCGGCGTCGACAGCGTCGACGATCAGCGAGACGCGGCGAAGCTTCGGGCCGTCTGCCAGTTCCTTGGCGGCTGCGTCGCGGCCGACGAAGTCGTTCTTGTCCATCTTGATGAAGCGGTCCATGCCGCCTTCGAAGGGACCGTAGATCGGGCGAAGCTCGCGGAACCAGGTCGGAAAATTCTTCTCCAGGCGCATGGAGAGCAGCGCGCGCATGCCGAAATCGACGATGCCGAACTCCTCGCCCGCCCTCTTGATTTCCGCATAGACCAGCCGCTCGTAGGCGGGCGCCATCCAGATCTCGTAGCCGAGGTCGCCGGTATAGGTGATGCGGTTGACCATGCATGGCGCGCCGCCGACCGCCATTTCGCGGTAGTCCATGAAGCGGAAGGCTTTTAACGAGACATCGACGTCGACGAGCTTTGCCAACAGCTTCTGGCTGTTGGGGCCGGCGATGGAGAGACCGACCAGCGTCTGGTCGAAGCGGTGGATGCGCACCGACCCGTCCTTCGGCAGGTGCGTCTCGAACCAGCGCATGTGGTATTTCTGCGCCGCTGACGAGCCCCAGATCATGAACTTTTCGTCGCCGGTCTTGGCGATGGTGAAGTCGCCGATCAGCTTGCCGAACTCGTTCAGCATCGGGGTCAGCACGATACGGCCCTTCTTCGGCATCCTGTTGGTCATCAGCCGGTTGAGGAAGTCCTCGGCGCCGCTTCCCGACACTTCATACTTGGCGAAGTTGGCGATCTCGGTGACGCCGACGCTTTCGCGCGTCGCCCGCACCTCGTTGCCGACATGCTCGAAATCGTTCGAGCGGTGGAAGGAGACCTTGTCCTTCGGCTCGGCGCCCTTCGGCGCGAACCAGAGCGGGGTTTCGAGCCCCCAGGAGTCGCCCATGACCGCGTTCTGGGCGACCATCGTGTCGTAGAGCGGCGTCGTCTGCGCGGGGCGGGCGGCTGGCAGTTCCTCGTTCGGGAAGCGGATTGAGAAACGGCGCGAGTAGTTTTCGCGTACCTTGGCGTTGGTGTAGCGCAGCGAGGCCCATTCGCCCCAACGCGCGACGTCCATGCCCCAGACGTCGAAGCCGGGGTCGCCGTTGACCATCCAGTTGGACAGCGCCAGCCCGACGCCGCCGCCCTGGGAGAAGCCGGCCATGACGCCGCAGGCGACCCAGAAATTGGTCAGGCCCTGCACCGGGCCGACGAGCGGATTGCCGTCCGGCGCAAAGGTGAAGGGGCCGTTGATGACCTGCTTAATGCCGGCGTTCGCAATGCCTGGGAAATGCTTAAAGCCCAGTTCAAGTGACGGCGCGATGCGGTCGAGGTCGGGTGCCAAGAGTTCGTGGCCGAAATCCCACGGCGTGTTGACCGGCGACCACGGTTTGCACGCCTTTTCGTAGGTGCCGAGCAGGATGCCGTTGCGCTCCTGGCGGGTGTAGATCTCGCCCTTGAAGTCGAGCACGCCGACCATCTCGCGGCCGGTCTCCTTGTTGAAGGCCTCGACCTCGGGCATTGGCTCGGTCAGGAGATACATGTGCTCCATGGCCAGCACCGGCAGCTCGACGCCGACCATGCGGCCGATCTCGCGCGCCCAGAGCCCGCCGCAGTTGACGACGTGCTCGGCGTGGACGGTGCCCTGCTCGGTGACGACGTTCCAGGTGCCGTCCGTCTCCTGCGTCAGCTCCTTGACCGGATTGCGCAGCACGATCTCGGCGCCGAGCTTTTTCGCGGCCTTGGAATAGGCGATCGTCGTGCCGGACGGGTCGAGATGGCCTTCGACCGGGTCCCACATGGCGCCGACGAAATGGCTCTCGTCCATGAAGGGGAACATCGATTTCGCCTCGGACGGCGTAATCAGTTCAGTGTCCATGCCGAGATAGCGGCCCTTGGCGTGCGCGAGCCGCAAAAAGTCCATGCGCTCAGGACTGTCGGCCAGCATGACGCCGCCGGTCAGATGCAGCGAGCAGGACTGGCCGGACAACTCCTCCAGCTCCTTGTAGAGCTGGACGGTGTAGGCCTGCAGCTTGGCGACGTTGGGGTCGCCGTTGAGCGTATGGAAGCCACCGGCCGCGTGCCAGGACGAGCCGGAGGTGAGCTCCGACCGCTCGATCAGCATGATGTCGGTCCAGCCGGCGCGGGCGAGGTGGTAGAGCACCGAGCAGCCGACGACACCGCCGCCGATGACTACCGCTTTGACGTGGGATTTCATGAGGATGGGTCCGTGGTTTGGAAAACTGGTTCAGGTCAGGCGGCGGCGATCGCTTCGATTTCGAGCAGCCATTTCTCGTCGAATATGCCGGTGATGATGGTGGTGAGGCCGATCTGGCGGCCCTCCAGAACCTCGATCCGCACCTTGCGGTAGTCGGCGATGTATTTGCGGTCGGACAGGAAGATCGTCACTTTGACGAGGTTGTCGAGCGTCATGCCGGCGGTGCGAAGCTGGGCGATGACATTGGCCCAGCAGAGGCGGGCCTGATCCTCGAAGTTCTCGGGCACGGAGCCGTCGGTCGCAGCCGGAATCTGGCCGCTGACAAAGAGGATGCGCGACGCGCCGGTGACTTCCATCGCCTGCGCGTAGCCGCCGACCGGCTGCGGCGCATCGGGAGCGTTGATGGGGGTGAGTTTCATCGCGCCGCCTCAGAAATCCGTCGGGGCGCCGCCGGCCGCGATGCGCTTCTCGACGAAATCGTCGAGCTCCTCGCGCCGCGCAGGGTCCATGGCGGGCGCCTCGAAGGTCGCCAGCCGCTCCTTCCAGACGCGGTTGGCCTTCTCGACCGCGGTCGGTGAGCCGGCCTCGGCCCAGGTCTCGTAGTTGCGCCAGTCAGACAGGATCGGCGCGTAGAAGGCCGTCTTGTAGCGATCCTGCGTGTGCTGCGTGCCGAAGAAGTGGCCACCGGGGCCGACGTCGCGGATCGCCTCGACGGCGAGCGCGTCTTCCGACAGGTCGAGGGGCGAGAGGAACTCCGTCACCATCTGCAGGAGGTCGATGTCCAGAATCATCTTCTCGTAGGAGGCACGCAGGCCGCCTTCGAGCCAGCCGGCGGCGTGGAGAATGAAATTGCCGCCACCCTGCACCGCACCCCATAGCGAGAACACGCTCTCATAGGCGGCCTGGGCGTCGACGGCGTTGGCGGCGCAGGTGTTGGAGGTGCGGTAGGGGATATTGTATTTTCGTGCGAGCTGACCACCAAGAAGCTGCGCCTTCATGTATTCCGGCGTGCCGAAAGCCGGCGCGCCCGATTTCATGTCGACATTGGAGGTGAAGCCGCCATAGCCGACCGGTGCGCCCTTGCGCACCATCTGGGTAAACGCGATGCCGGCGAGCGCCTCGGCGTTCTGCTGCACCACGGCACCGGCCATCGTCACCGGCGCCATGGCGCCCGCGAGCGTAAACGGCGTCACGATGACGACCTGACCATGGGAAGACATCTGGATGATGCCTTCCATCATCGGGACGTCGAGCTTCAGCGGCGAGTTGGTGTTGATGATCGTGTAGCAGACCGGCGTGTCGAGAAGCTGGTCGTGGGTCAGCCCGTTGGCGATGCGGCCGATCTCGATCCCGTCGAGGTTGCGTTCCTTGCCGAGCGAATAGATGTGGAACACCTTGTCCGTCAGCGTCACGAGATCGCGGATGCATTCGAGGTGGCGGATCGAGGGATGGATGTCGATCGGCTCGACCGG
This sequence comes from Pseudomonadota bacterium, assembly GCA_043822005.1. GTDB lineage: Bacteria > Pseudomonadota > Alphaproteobacteria > Rhizobiales > Rhizobiaceae > Mesorhizobium_A. Next base: position 82,694 of record JBDRCE010000056.1, read on the forward strand.
ATAGCCGCCCGTCGCCGAGATGACATTGTGCATCTGGGCGAGCTTGACGAGGTTGCGGAAGTCCTTCTGGTTGCCCGGACGCCGGCCATTGTCGAGATCGGAACAGTTCGGCGCCGACGCGACCTGCGCAAAGACGAGGTTGTCGCCGCCGAAATCGATCGAGTGTTCGGGATTGCGCGCATGAACACGGAATTCGGATGGGGCGTGCGACACCCATTCCAGCACCATGTCGGGATCGAAGCGGACGCGCTCCGAACCCTCGCGCACATCGGCGCCGGCTCCCTTCATGATCCGGCGCGCGTCCTCGTGCAACACGTCGAGGCCGATCTCCGACAGGACTCGCAGCGAAGCTCGGTGGATCGATTCGAGTTGGTCTTCCGAGACGATGTTGGTCGGCGCGAAGGGCCGCTTCAGGCGGCGGAACGGCGGCTGTTCGAATGCGGCCGAACCGCCGGCGCGCTTGCCGGCGCGGCCACCGCTGCGGGCGCGGGCCGCCGGAACGGCATCGGCTGAGGCTTCGGACATGCAATTCCCCGACAGGCTGACAGAGTTCGGGGCCATATTGGACGGCGCCGGTCTTCGCGATAGCGGGAGCGGCGACCACAAGCACGAAGGATGCGACATGGCGCCGGGGGGCGCTGGCTTGCCAGTGCCAGCGCCCGCGCTTGGCTTCATCGACCCTTAACGCGCAATTGTTATGCATAGAAAGTGTCTCGGGCGCGATGCGAGGGAGTTGACGTGTCAGATCATAGCTTCCGACAGAAGGGGTTTATGGGCCTTCGACGGCTCTTGACGGATACGAAAGGCTCGCTGGCTCCCTATCTGGGCATTGCACTGTTGCCGCTGATGGTCGCGGCGACGATTGCGATCGAATACTCGGAGGGCCAGCGCGTCAAATCGCGGTTGCAGAACGCCCTCGACGGTGCCGTCCTGACCGGCGCGAGCGGCGAGGAAAAAGTTGCCGAGGCGACCAACTATTTCAACGCCTCGTTCCCGGAGTTCGTGGACAAGAGTGATGGCCCGTTGGCACAATTCGCGCTCGGCGAAGGTGTTCTCGACGCGACCGCGCGGTGGAAAAGCGGTACCGGTCTCGGGGCGGCCCTCTTCGGCAATATGCTGTCGGTCAGTGTGCGTTCGCAAGCGCGCTTCGCCGATGAGAAACCCGGCGGGCCCTGCATCACCGTACTCGCGAATACGTGGCAGGCATTGCTGGTCAATTCGGGCGCGAACATCCAGGCGCCCGGCTGCGAAATCCATGTCCACTCGACCTACGATCCTGCTTTCATCATGAACGCGGGTTCGACGCTGAATCTCGCGAAATTGTGTGTGAAAGGGACGAAATACATCAAGAACGGCGGCACGATCTCCAAGCTCGAGACCGGATGCGCGGTGGCCGCCGATCCGTATTTCAACAAGATTCCCGAGCCGGCCGTTTCGCCCACCTGCACGACATCGGGCGCGAAGGACGGAACCAGTCACACGCTCAATCCGGGGGTTCACTGCTGGGTCAATTTCAACGGCAGCCCGACGGTCACGTTCAAACCCGGCCTTCACATCATCAAGGGTTCAATGAACATCAACTCCGGATCGACTGTGATCGCCGACGGAGTGACGTTCTACTTTCCGGATACCGACAGCAAGATCCAGGCGAACGGGTCGCTGAAAATGTCCGCGACCGCGCCGACGACGGGCACATATTCCGGCGTGCTCATGTTCGAGAAGACGAGCAGTGCCACCAACAACGCGAACAAGCGCCAATACGTCTTCAACGGGTCGACGGGCGAATACCTCGAGGGCCTCGTCTATCTTCCCAACCGCGACGTCACCTACAACTCGACCACCAACGTCAAGGCCAGCAAGCTTACGATGATCGTCAACACGATGATCCTGAACTCGGCCAACTGGACGTTCGAGGGCGCGGGCGGCGGCGGCTCCGGATCGGCCGCGTCGGTCGTCTTGTCGCGGTAGCGAATTCGGCCGTGCCGCCATCCAGCGGCGCGATCGGCTCAACCTCTTTCGATCACCCTGACCGCGTGCGGCACTTGGCGCACGCCACGGACCGGACCGCGGTTCGTCGATGGCGGTCCTTCGCGCCGGTTCTCGCCTGTGTTCGGATCCAAAGCACCGCCACGACATGCGTTCATCCGCAGCGCGAACACGTGCGGATACTCCGGATGGCGAACGCGGACCTGATAGCGCATCGACATGAGTTGTCTCCGTGGCCCGGACCTGTTCTCGAGCGATGGACAAACGATCGTCCTCCTATGTTTCGTCCTTGTGCCGTGCCGAGTGCGGTTACGAAACAATGGCGCCGACGGTTCCTGTCGCGCCCGCGATTCCGGACATGCATCGGGAATGCTAGGGGAGGTGATGCAGGACCGACCGGAGACCGATTCCCATGACAGCCGTATGCCGGTCGCCGCGCTTGCCGGCCTGACCGCAGCGGTGACCGCGTTCGCGCTGGCGCAGGGCCTGTCCTATCCGCTGTTCACCTTCCTCATGCAGCGGCAAGGCATGACGCCGGCCGAAATCGGCTTCTCCGCGGCAATGACCCCGCTGGGACTGGTCCTTTCTGCGATGTTCGTGCCCGAACTGGTGCGTCGTCTCGGTGGGCGCCGGCTGGCGGTCATCGCCGCGCTCTGCGGCGCGCTGCTCTTCTTCCTGGTGGGCGCCCTGCAGAACTGGGTCGCCTGGTATCTCCTGCGCTTCCTGATCGGGCTGGCGATCAACCCGCTCTACATCCTCGGCGAAGTCTGGATGATGGCGCTCGCCCCCGATGCCCGGCGGGGCCGGATCATGGGAATCTTCAACGCGGTCACCGGCGTCGGTTACGCGGCGGGTCCGCTGACGCTAACGCTGGTCGGAACGGACGGCTGGGCGCCGCTCTCGGTCGCGATCTTCGGCTTCACCGCCTGCGCGGTGCTGCTGTTCCTGACGACCAAGGGGCTGCGCGGCTTTGAGCCCGACGAAGAAGGCAAACCGGCATCCGGGATTTGGAGCTTCTGGACGCTCGCGCCGGCGCTGCTGCTCGCTGTCGGCGTATCGGCCGCCACCCAGCAGAGCGCCTATTCGCTGATGCCGGTCTTCGGCGCCGGCTACGGCCTACAGGAGGCCAGGCTTGCCGCGCTGATCACGATGCTGTCGCTCGGCAACATCCTGCTTCAGGTGCCGCTCGGCTTCCTCGCGGAACGGCTGGGAGCGCGGACGATGATCATCGCCTGCGCAGCCCTCAATGCGGTCTGCGTGCTGTCGCTGCCTTTTCTCATCGAGGGGGCGCTCGTCTGGCCGGTCCTGCTGGTGATGGGCGGCGTCGGCTACGGCGTCTACACGATGTCGCTGGTCGAGCTCGGCAGCCGCTTCAGGGGACAGGCGCTGGTCGCCGGAAACTCGGCCTTCGCGCTGATGTGGGGCGTGGGCGGCATTGCCGGGCCACCCGGCTCGGGCGCGGCGATCCAGGCTTTCGGTCCGATCGGCCTGCCGATGGTGAGTGCAGGCCTGAGCGCCGTCCTGATTGTATTCGCGATCTACCGTGCGGCCGTGCGCAGAGCGTCTTGATAGGGTCAAGGAGCTTCGACTACATTCGCGCCATGAGCGCCCGCCGCCGATATCTCGCCGGTCATCCTTCGACGCCTTCCAGGCGGACGCTGCACGTCGAATTGCTGCGGCTGTGTGCCCGCATCGGCTATTCGCCGCCGGCGCCCTGAATCCGCCCCGGCCTTGCCGGACCGATTCAGCAGAGAGGCGCAAGACAATGTCCTACCAGAACTTTTCCCTGAAGCAGTTGCAGGAGATCGATGCCGCGCATCATCTCCACCCGTTCACCGACCACAAGGAACTCAGGACCGCGGGCTCGCGGATGATCGTGCGTGCCGACGGGGCGTTCATCTACGATTCCGAGGGCAACGAAATCCTCGACGGCATGGCGGGCCTGTGGTGCGTCAACGCCGGATACGGCCGCACCGAACTCGCGGAGGCCGCCTACGAGCAGATGAAGGAGCTGCCCTACTACAACTCCTTCTTCAAGTGCTCGACCCCGACGCCGGTTCTGCTCTCTCAGAAGCTGGCGGAGATCGCGCCTTCGAACATGAACCAGGTCTTCTACGGTTCGTCAGGATCCGAGGCCAACGACACGGCGCTGCGCGTCGTGCGCCACTACTGGGCGCTGGAGGGCAAGCCGGAGAAGAACCGCATCATCTCGCGCCAGATGGCGTATCACGGCTCGACGATCGCCGGCGCGTCGCTCGGCGGCATGTCGCATATGCACGAGCAGCTTGGCGGCGCGGTGCCGAATATCGTTCATGTGATGCCGCCCTACGCTTTCGAGCTGGCTCTGCCGGGCGAAAGCGACTTCGATTTCGGCATCCGCGCCGCGCGGGCCGTGGAGGAGGCGATCCTCGAGGTGGGAGCCGACAACGTCGCGGCGTTCATCGGCGAGCCGATCATGGGGGCTGGGGGCGTCAAGATTCCGCCGGAGAGCTACTGGCCCGAGATCCAGCGGATCTGCCGGAAATACGACATCCTGCTGATGCTCGACGAGGTCATCACCGGCTACGGCCGCACCGGCGAGTGGTTCGCCGCTCAGTCGATGGGCATCGAGGCCGACACGATCACCACGGCCAAGGCGCTGACCTCGGGCTACCAGCCGCTGTCGGCCCTGTTCATCGGCGACCGGATTGCATCGACGTTGGTCGACAAAGGTGGTGAGTTTTACCACGGCTACACCTATTCGGGACATCCCGTCGCCTGCGCGGTCGCGCTGAAGAACCTTGAAATCATCGAGCGCGAAGGACTTGTCGACCGCGTGCGGAACGATACCGGTCCCTATTTCCGCAAGACGCTGATGGAACGGCTCTCGAGCCACCCGATCGTCGGGCAGGTACGCACCTTCGGCCTGCTCGGTGCGATCGAGATCGTCGCCAGCAAGGAGACGCGCGAGCGCTTCCTGCCCTCCGGCAGCGCTGCGGTCAGGGTGCGTGACCACGCCATCGCGCAAAACCTGATGCTGCGGGCGACCGGCGATACGATGATCCTCTCGCCGCCGCTGATCTGGACCCGCGAGACTATCGACATCGCGACCGACCGGATCGAGAAGGCGCTCGATCTCGCCGCCCGCGACCTGGGGAGGGCGTGATGAGCAATCCATCGATCGTGCCGCTGGTCGAATATGCCGAGGCTTCGGCCGAGGTCCGCGCCGTCTACGACGACATCATGGCGACGCGGAAGAGCGACTGGGTCAACAATTTCTGGAAGGTGCTGGCGCACGACCCCGCAAACCTTAAGCGCACCTGGGAAGCGCTGAAGGTCGTCATGGGGCCGGGCGCGCTCGACCCGCTGACCAAGGAACTGATCTACATCGCCGTGTCGGCAACCAATGGCTGCGAATACTGCACCTATTCGCATACCGCCTCGGCCCGGGCAAAGGGCATGACGGATGCGATGCTCATGGAAGTCCTGGCGGTGGCCGGCAAGGCGAACGAGACGAACCGGCTGGCGAACGCATTGCGTCCGCCGGTCGATCCGCAATTCCTGCCGTAGGGTTACGCCTCACTCGAACGACCCCGCCGGGCATAGCTCGCTGTCGATTGCAGCCTCAATACGATTGAGGTCATGTCGCGCAAGGCCTACGGTCGGTTTGAAAAACCGACACGCGGGGCTGAAATGGCGAGTGAACCCTTGAACAATCCGGCCGAGATTCCGCGCGAACTGGACCGATGGAACTGGGGTGCCTTCCTCCTCAACTGGATCTGGGGCATCGGCAACAGCACGCTGATCGCGCTGCTGGCGCTGATTCCCGGCGTCAACGTCATCATGATGATCGTGCTCGGCATGCGCGGCAGCCGCTGGGCCTGGCGCAATCGCTACTGGCGGGATGCAGAGCACTTCCGCAGGACGCAGCGCAGATGGGCGATTGCCGGGTTAGTCATCTGGATCGTGGTGATCGGCGGGGTCGCCGGCCTGTTCGCCAGTATCGTGCCGATGATGAAGCGCAGCGAAGCTTATCAGATGAGCATGGAACTCATCCAGGCTGACGAGAAAGTCAAACAGGCGCTCGGCGACGACATCACGGCCGGCTTCTGGGTCTGGGGCAACATTTCCGTGTCCGCCGGCGGCACGGGCCGGGCGGAACTGTCCATCCCGCTCTCCGGTTCGAAAGGCGCGGGCAGCGCTTATGCGCAAGCTGTTAAGACAGGCGGAGCCTGGGATCTGTTGCTGCTGGTCGTGCGGGCGGACGGCAGCAACGTGCCGATCGTTCTGCGGAACAAGAACAACGTCCAGATTCCGAACGCGGCGATCGACCTTTGAAGGTGGGTCGGTTCAAAATCGAGACGCACAAAAGCCGCGCCTCCGGTCTTCCGGAAGGACGCGGCCAATGCCCAGATACACAGGAAACGCTACACTCGAAAACTTCGGGTTCCGGGACGCGAGACCTGATCCGGAACCGGGCGGGTCGTTGATGTCCGCCTCGCCATCCGTTCTAGAGGCATATCGTTACCGGGCGGTTATCGAGTGCTTAGCAAAGGATGAATCGCGCAACTTTCCATCCAGGGCGGCAAGAATCTTCGTTAATTTCCGTATACTTACATTAAGGCGACCGAAAGGTTCGCTCACTCGCCGCGCAGGAAGCGGATGATGCCCGAGAAATCGGCGTCGCCGCCGCCCTGCGCCGCGAAGAGCGCATAGAGCTGCGCCGCCTCCGCTCCGAGCGGCGTGACCGCCCCCGACGAGGAGGCAGCCTCCTGCGCGAGCTTCAGATCCTTCAGCATCAGCGCCGCGGCAAAACCGGGCTTGTAGTCGCGGTTGGCCGGCGATGTCGGGACGGGGCCGGGGACCGGGCAGTACGTCGTCAGCGACCAGCACTGGCCGGACGAGGTGGACGCCACGTCGAACAGCGCCTGGTGCGACAGGCCGAGCTTCTCGGCCAGGACAAAAGCCTCGCTGACGCCGATCATCGAGATGCCGAGGATCATGTTGTTGCAGATCTTGGCAGCTTGGCCGGCACCGGCGTCGCCGCAATGGACGATCTTGCCCGCCATCGGCTTCAGGATCGGCTCCGCCCTGGCGAACGCTTCCTTCGAGCCGCCGGCCATGAAGGTCAGCGTGCCGGCGGTCGCGCCGCCGGTTCCGCCGGACACCGGCGCGTCGACCGAAAGGAGGCCATGCCTCGCCGCAATTGCATGGGCCTTGCGCGCCGAGTCGACATCGATGGTGGAGGAATCGATGAACAGCGCCCCCGGCTTCGCCTTTGTCGCGATGTCCTCATAGACGGACAGGACGTGCTTGCCGGCCGGCAGCATGGTGATCACGATGTCGGCGTCCTTCACCGCCGCGGGCGCATTGGCCATCACCGTGACGCCGTTCTTCGTCGCGGTGTCGAGATTGGCCGGCACGAGGTCGAAGCCGAACACTGTGTGGCCGGCCTTGACGAGGTTGGCGGCCATGGGGTTGCCCATGTTGCCGAGGCCGATGAAGGCGATAGTGGTCATTGGTTTCCTCCGGAAATAAGGGAATAGGGCAGTAGGGCCGTGGGGCAGTAGGCTGGTGGGGAGGAAGAGGGCGAGGCAGGGCCGCGGCCGATCTTCCCCTACTGCCTTGCTGACCTATTCCCCTACTGCCCTACCTCCCGATCAAATGCCTCGCGATGATGACGCGCATGATCTCGTTGGTACCTTCGAGGATCTGGTGGACGCGGAGATCGCGCACCAGTTTCTCGATTCCGTAATCGTGCAGATAGCCGTAGCCGCCCAGAACCTGGAGGGCGTCGTTGGCGACCTTGAAGCCGGCGTCGGTGACGAAGCGCTTGGCCATGGCGGACCATTTGCCGGCGTCATGCGCCTTGGCATCGAGCTTGGTGGCGGCGGCGTAGAGGAAGATGCGGGACGCCTGGAGCTCCGTCTCCATGTCGGCGAGCCTGAACTGCATCGACTGGAAACGGTCGATGGCCTGGCCGAACGCCTGGCGTTCGGATGCATATTGAAGCGCCTTGTCGAGCGCTGACTGGGCGCCGCCGAGCGAGCAGGCGGCAATGTTCAACCTGCCGCCATCGAGCCCGGCCATGGCGATGCGGAAACCCATGCCTTCGTCCGCGAGCCGGTTTTCCGCAGGCACCTTGCAGTCTTCGAAGATCACCTGCCGGGTCGGCTGCATGTGCCAGCCCATCTTCGATTCCAGCGCGCCGAACTTCAGGCCCGGCGCGTCCTTCGGGATGACGAAGGTGGACACGCCCTTGGGTCCGTCCTCTCCGGTGCGGGCCATGACGACATAGACGTCGTTGTCGCCTGCGCCCGAGATGAACTGCTTGGTGCCGTTGAGCGTATAATCGGCGCCATTGCCCGGACCGCGCACGGCTCGGGTCTTCAGCGCCGCCGCATCCGACCCCGCCGACGGCTCGGTCAGCGCATAGCTTGCCAGCCATTCCATCGAGGTGATCTTCGGCAGGAAACGTTGGCGCTGGTCTTCGTCGCCGAACGTGTCGATCATCCAGGCGGCCATGTTGTGGATCGATATGAAGGCGGAGAAGGCCGGGCAGGCCCGCGCCAACGCCTCGAAGATAAGCACCGCATCCATGCGGCCGAGGCCCGAACCGCCGACATCGTCGCGTATATAGATGCCGCCAAGGCCGAGCGCGCCGGTTTCTCGCACCACGTCGGACGGGAAATACCGCTTCTTATCCCATTCGAGCGCGTTCGGCGCGACACGGTCCGCGGCAAAAGCCGCCGCCATCTCCTGGATCGCGCGCTGGTCCGCATTCAGCTCGAATTGGCCCGAGGCCTGGTCGACCGTCGCGTCCATGCTCGCCTCCCTGGCATCTTGTCTTGTTGGCGCGACAGTCTAGACCAATGGAAAGGTCGTGCAACCGGCTCGCCCGCACCTATCTGCAGCAACCGGTGTGCACGATTTAGCGCGCGGAGGGGAGCGAATGGGAAAAATCGCACAGGAACTGCTTGCGGAGGTTCGCGCATACACAAGTGGATTCGGACCGCTCGTCGCCGACTTCATCTCACCCTGGGCGGAAGACCTGGCCGAGCGACAGCTGGACGGCGCCTCGCTTGCCTGCCTGCGCCATCTCGATGCCTGCGCGGCGAACGCCGAAGGCACTGCCGGCGAGGAGATCGCGCGGCTCCTTGCCGAGCGCGGACAACGTCTGCATTGGGGACAGACCTACACCGCGGACGATTTCGGCCAGGCGTTCATCGACAATTACGGCTGGGTCGAACTTGTGGGAACGCGCGGACATTTCGCCGACGACAGAGTCGCCTGCGGATTCCTCCTGCTGGGACCGAGCGTTCACTACCCGGACCATCACCATGAGGCCGAGGAAATCTACATTCCGCTCACCGGCGCGCTGTGGCGAATGGGCGATGGCGACTTTGCCTATCGCGAACCGGGTGAAGTGATCCACCATCGGTCGAATGTCAGCCATGCGATGAAGACCGCCGGCGAGCCGCTGCTGGCGCTCTATCTCTGGCGGGGCGGGCCGCTTGCGGCGCGTTCCACCGTGACCGGCAGTGCCGACTGATGGCCAAGGCCATCATGCTGCAAGGAACCGGTTCCGATGTCGGCAAGACGGTGTTGGTGGCGGGGCTCTGCCGGGCGGCGATGCGTCGTGGCATCAGGGTACTGCCGTTCAAGCCGCAGAACATGTCGAACAACGCCGCCGTCGCCGCGCATCCCGACGGCGGGACGGGCGAGATCGGCCGGGCACAATGGCTGCAGGCGCTCGCCTGCGGGGTCGCGCCGAGTGTCGACATGAACCCGGTCCTGCTCAAGCCGCAATCGGATGTCGGCGCGCAGGTGATCGTGCACGGCCGTGTCGCGGGCGAAGCCGGCGCGCGTGATTACCAGGACCTGAAGGGCCGGCTGATGGGCGCGGTGATGCAAAGCTGGGAGAGGCTTTGCGAGGAGGCCGACCTGATCATCGTCGAAGGCGCGGGATCGCCGGCGGAGATCAATCTGCGCGACCGCGACATCGCCAACATGGGCTTCGCAACGCGGGCCGACGTGCCGGTGGTTCTGGTCGGCGACATCGATCGGGGAGGGGTGATCGCGGCGATCGCCGGCACGCATCTGATCCTGCCCGAAGAGGACCGGCGGATGATCGCGGGCTTCCTCATCAACAAGTTCCGAGGCGACCTGTCGCTCTTCGACGACGGGCTGGAGGCGATCAGCCGCTTCACCGGCTGGCGGTCGTTCGGGGTGGTGCCTTGGTTGCGCGAGGCCGCGCTGCTGCCGTCGGAGGACGCGGTCGTGCTTGACCGACTCGCGGGCGGCAGCGGCAAGGCCTTGAAAGTAGTCGTGCCGATGCTGCCGCGCATCGCAAATTTCGACGACCTCGACCCGCTGCGCGCGGAACCCGGCGTCGAAATCGTGTTTGTTCCTCCGGGAAGCCCTTTGCCGGCGGAGGCCGCACTCGTCGTCATTCCCGGATCGAAAGCGACGATCGCCGATCTCGCGAGCTTCCGGGAGTTGGGGTGGGAACAGGATCTGGCAGCGCATGTCGCGCGTGGCGGCCACGTGCTGGGCCTGTGCGGCGGTTACCAGATGCTCGGCCTGACCGTGCGCGATCCGCACGGTGCGGAAGGCGAGTGGCGGGAGGCCGAAGGCCTCGGCCTTCTCAAGGTCAGCACCGTGCTGGAGCCGGAAAAGACGGTTCGCGAGACGAGTGGCAGTTCTCCGGCCTTTGGCGCTGGGGTGAGCGGCTACGAGATCCATCTCGGACGAACCTTCGGACCGGACTGCGCCCGGCCGCTCACGCTCCTCGAAGGACACTCCGACGGCGCGATGTCGGCCGACGGCAAGATCATGGGAACCTATCTGCACGGACTGTTCGGCAGTTCGGCGTTCCGCCGTGCCTTCCTCGCCCGGCTCGGCGTCGAGGGCGGCGGTTTCGACCACAGGCAGAAGGTCGAGGACGCGCTCGATGCCATCGCGGCGCATCTGGAACGGTGCATCGACGTCGATGCGATCCTCGCAGCCGCACGATAGCGTCACCCTGCGGGGCGTCAGCCATTTCCGCCGGCCTTCGGCCAGTAGGTGCCAAAAGACCAGACGATGCCCTCGGGGTCGGCGCAGATGAATTCGCGGCTGCCGTAGTCGCGGTCGTTGGGCTCCTCGAGGATTTTCGCGCCCGCGGCCTTGGCCTTCGCGTGAGCGGCGTCGCAATCGTCGACGGCGACGTAGACGGATTTGCCCCCATTGTCTCCCGGCGCGCCGACCATGCGGCCGTATTCGTCGTCGCGGACGGAGCCGAGCATGATCACCGACGAGCCGAGGGAAAGCTGCGCGTGGCCGACAAGATCGCCGTCCATGAACCGGGCGTCGACCTTGAATCCGAAGGCATCGCACAGCCAGTCGATCATTCGCGCGGCGTCACGATAGCGGAACGTTGGATAGAGTCGCGGGGCTTCGATGTTCACCTGATGTCTCCTTCCTGGTTGCAGGGGGAGAACTAATCCCGCCGGTTCCGGCCGTCTTGAAGATTTGTAACCCTCAGGCGGCGTTCTTCCACCCGGTGGGCGTCGAACCCGACAGCTCAAGGAATTCGCGCGCGAGATGGGACTGGTCGGCATAGCCGCAGGCGGCCGCGACATCGGCCCAGCCGTCGCCCTCCCGCGCGAGTGCCTGGGCGTGGCCGAAGCGGATGATGCGCGCGACGGCTTTCGGCGGCAGTCCGACAGTGACGCGGAAGCGATCGGCAAGGTGCTTGCGGCTGATGTCCAGATGATCGGCAAGGCGGCCGACGCGGAGGTGGCCTTTGCGGTCGAGCAGGATGTCGTAGGCCGCCTCCATCGCGCTGTCGCGCCGCTTCGAGCGTTTAATCCGGTCGGCCACGAATGCCTCGACGAGATCGAGCCGGCGCGCTGCGTCCGGCAGGTCGGCGAGGCGGTTGCGCAGTCCGGTCATGTCACGGTCGGCGAGATCGTCGAGCGGGACCATCCGCCCGGCCAGTTCGCTCATCGGAACGCCGAAGAAACGCCATGCCCCGAGCGGGGTAAAGTTGACCTGGACGCACTCCGCCAATCCCGCCGAGCGGATGAACACCGGCCCGGCATAGAGGCCCGAGGTGAAGCTGCGGAAGGTCTCGGACGCGTCCGGGTCGCGGCCAAGGCCGATCGAGAACGGTCCGCCGAAGCTGATGACGAGGGGAACGACCAGTGACGCCGTCTCGACCTGCCTGAACAGTCCCGAACTCGTCTCGCGATAGTGAATTATGTCTTGGACCCAGGCCCCGATTTCAGTCGCTGCTCCCCGGCGCAAGACCTCGTATCCGCCCGACGAAGGCGGTCGAGAAGCGTCCGGGGGAGAAGGCCGTTCCATCGTGCCATCATCGCGGCAACGGGCGGCTAAATCCAGTCCGAATTAGCGCGCGCCCCGAGGGCCGGGACGCGCTTCACGCAAAGCGGGGCGTCAGGCGCCCTTGAACAGACAGCCGCCCGCGAGGACGACATAGGCCAGCGTCATCACCCAGAATGCGGCGACCGGTATGAAGGTGACGACGTTGAGGAACATCAGCAGGGCGATGATCGCAATGACCAGCGCGATGATGAAGACCACCATGGTTGGGGCAGACAGATTCATCTTCTCTTCCTCTCCTCGTTTGCGCGATTCGCACGCAAGGGAAGCTTACGACTTTGGTATTAGAAACCAAGTAGAATTGGCCGATCCGCACAACCCTGACGGCAAAGGCTCCAAGCGGTGTACGCGGGCCGTTTCGGTAGGATGGGATTCGGTCTAGGTTGGTAGCGTTCGAGAAATGGGGAACGGCAGATGTTCGCGGGCTTCGTCGATAAAATAAGGTTGCTGTTCGAGGGAGATCCGGCGGTCAGGCGGGTTGCCGACGATCCCGTGCTCACCGCCGAACTGATGCTGCTGTTCCGGATGGTGCTGGCGGACGGCCAGGCCGGCGGCGCTGAGATGGAGACGTTCCGGCGCATCTGCCGCGAGGCGTTCGGCATCGGCGAGGAGAGCCTTGAGGACGTACTCACCTATCTGCAGGACTACGGCTACGAAAACACCACCGCGCGTTCGCTGGGCGAGTTCGGCCAGCTGCCGCTGTCGCGCCGCATTGCGCTCGCCCGCCACATGACCGAGATCGCCAAGGCGGACGCGAGACTGTCCGACCAGGAGATCGATCTGCTCAAGCGGACCGTGTCGCTGCTGCACGTCGATCCGCGCGACCTGGTTCGGCCGGAATAGGGGCCGCTCCGCCTTGCCCGCTGCCGTCGGCGATGAAAGTCCTTAGCTGAAAAGCACGGCAAAATCCGGCTGATACAGCCGATACGCCAAAGCGAGCGTCGCCTCGTCATAGCTGGCACCGGAGGGGTGCGAGGGGTTGGAGGGCGACAACGGGAAGAGGCGTTCGACGATATCGTCCTGCACTCCCAGCTTTTTCAGCAACAGCGGAAGGTCGGAGGACAGCCGGTCAACATCGATCAATCGGTCGTAGGCGACGAGATCGTAGAACAATATGTCCGTCTGCCGCATAAAATGAATGTCGAAGTCGGTTCCGTTCTTCTCCAGTCCCCGGACGAATTTGTCGAATCCTATCCTGCGGCGGATCGTGTTTCTCTGCGCTTCCAAGGGATCGCGGCCGAGGACGAAAGCGGCCCGCTTGAACAGTCCCGCATAAAGATAAGCCTTCCGGTCGAAATGCTTCGCATAACGACGGACATCGTAATTGTACATCGACACGAGGCGATCATAGGGATTCCTGACGACGGAGATCCACGTATAGTCACTGAGCTGATGCCTGAACCGTCTGATGTAGCCGACCGGCACGTGAAGAGTTTCCACGTCCCCGCCAGGCTTTCGGCCGATCGTATAGCGAGCTGCCCGGTCGGTATCTATCCGGTATCTGGCGTCTTCGATGCCGTGGATGACGCGCAATACGCGATCCATCGTCGTGCTGCCGCTCTTTGGAACGGGAACGTAGACGAATCTATATCTATGCGAGACGACGGCCCTTAAATCGTAGATCCGTCCGCCGCTCTTGGCTGAGTGCTCGGCACTGGTCATGCTGCGTCGTTTCCAACAACCGGCTCGTGTCGCGGGACGCTCGATCCTGCGACTTGGTTCAGGCGTGTCTGGGCGCGGGCTGAGAGCGGGGTGTCGAACCAATCGGACGACGCTCTCAGCGCGCCGGCTCTCCGAACGTGATTGCGCGAGGTGGCCAAACTCCGGCCGGGAGGTTTCAAAACGTATCCGGAGGGTGACGTTTTGTTTTTGCGGGAAACCGCGTCCTCGCAAGGCCGTCGGCCAGCGTTGTCCGCGGCGGGACCGGCCCCCGGCACGTCATTCCCAACCACTGATCCGGTAGGTACCGAGTCTCAGCCCTGTTCCTGCAATCGCCGCGCAATCGCGCGGTGAAGGTCGGGCGCAGCGTCGACGAGAGCCTTGGCGGCATCCGATTTCGGATGGTCGAGGATGTCTCCGGTGCCGCCTTCTTCCACCATTATCCCGTCATGCATCACCATCACCTCGTCGGTGATGGCGCGCGCGACGGTCAGGTCGTGCGTGATGAACAGATAGGCGACGCCGAGCCGCTGGTTGAGGTCGGCGAAGAGGTCGAGCACCTGCGCGCGGATCGAGACGTCGAGTGCGGAGACCGGCTCGTCGGCGACGATCAGCTTCGGCCGGGTGATGATGGCACGCGCAATCGAGATGCGCTGGCGCTGGCCGCCGGAGAACTCGTGCGGATACTTCTCCATGTCGGACGGCTTCAGACCGACCTCGTGCAGCGCAGCCGCGACCATTTCGCGGCGAGCCGCCGGCGACGGCGTCTCGTCCAGCAGATGCAGCGGCTCCGAGACCAGACGCTCGACCTTGTGGCGCGGATTGAATGAGCCGTAAGGATCCTGGAACACGACCTGCATATTGCGGCGGAAGGGCCGGAGCGCCGTTTCATCCTTGCCGAGGAGGCTTTCGCCCATGAAGCGGATGTCGCCGGACGTCGGGTGATCGAGCGCCAGGATCATGCGGGCAAGCGTTGACTTGCCGCAGCCTGAGCGCCCGACGAGGGCGACAGACTGACCTGGCTTCAGGGAAAACGACACGTCGTTCACCGCGCGGAACGGCTCGCCTTTCCGGAACAGCGAAACTCGGCGGCCGGGATAATCCCTGCTGACATTGCGGATCTCGAGCAGGTTTTCGGCCGTCGAACTGGCGGCTGTCGTGTGCGGCCGGTCCGGCACGTGCATCGAGGCCTGTGCAAGCTGGCGGGTATAGGGGTGAACCTGTTCCGACAGGGTGCGCGCGGTCTCGCCGTCCTCCATCACTTCGCCATAGCGCATGATGGTGACGCGGTCCGACATGTCGGCCACCACGGCAAGATCGTGGCTGATCAGCAGCAGGCCCATCTTCTGCTCGTCGACTAGATCCTTCAGCAGCTCCAGGATCTGCTTCTGCAGCACCACGTCGAGGGCGGTCGTCGGCTCGTCGGCGATCAGGAGCTTCGGCTTCAGCGCGCAGGCGATCGCGATGACGACGCGTTGGCGCTGGCCGCCCGAGAGTTCGTGCGGGTAGCGCGACAGCGGGAACTTCGCTTCCGGAAGGCCAACGCGGTCGAGAATCTGGCGGGCGCGCGCCTCGGCGTCGGCGCGGTTGGCGCCGGTGTGCCAGCGGATGCCCTCGGCGACCTGCTCGCCGATCGTCTTGACCGGATTGAGCGCGGTCATCGGTTCCTGGAACACCATGCCGATATCGTCGCCACGCAGCCGGCACATCGCCTCTTCCGTGGATGCGAGGATGTCGATGCCGTCGAAGGTGAGCCGGCCAGACGCTCGCGCGGCGTGCGGCATGAGCCGCATGATCGCGAGCGCGGTCATCGACTTGCCCGATCCCGATTCGCCGACGAGGCCCATGACCTGGCCTTTCTCGATGGCGAGGTCGATGCCCTTCAGAATCGGCGTGCCGCCGATGTCGAGCTTCAGCTTTTCGATCTCGAGCAGGCTCACCGTTCGCGCCTCAGCTTCGGGTCGAGGACGTCGCGCAGGCCGTCGCCGAGCAGGTTGAGGCCAAGCACGGTGATGACGATGGCCATGCCGGGGAAGAGCGCCAGATAGGGCGCCACCATCATCCGGGTCTGCGCGTCGAACAGCATGCGGCCCCACGACACCATCGGCGGCTGGGCGCCGAGCCCGAGATAGGACAGGCCGGCCTCCGCGAGGATGCCGAGCGCGAACTGGATAGTGCCCTGAACGAGCAGCATCGAGACGATGTTGGGCAGGATGTGCTCGATCGTGATCTGGGTCTTGCCCTTGCCCGAGGCGCGTGCCGCGAGGATGAACTCCCGCGGCCACAGCGCCATGGCGCCGGCGCGGGCTACGCGGGCGAAGACCGGGATGTTGAAGATGCCGATGGCGATGATGGCGTTGACCGCACCGGGGCCGAAGATGGCGGTGATCATCACGGCCGAGAGGAGGGCGGGGAAGGCGAAGACGAGATCGTTGAAGCGCATCAGCGTCTCGTCGACCCAGCCGCCCCGCGCCGCTGCCCAGCAGCCGAGCGGAATGCCGATGGCCATGCCGATGCCGACCGCGACGAAGGCGACGGCGATCGAATTGCGCGAGCCGACCATGATCATCGACAGGATGTCGCGGCCGAAATGATCGGTGCCGAACAGGAATTCGGCCGCGGGCGGCTTCATCCGGTTGGCGACGATCAGATTGGTGATGTCGTAGGGCGTCCAGACGAACGAGATCAGCGCCATCGCCGCGATCAGCGCGGTGATGACAAGACCGATGAGGAAGGAGCGGTTCATCAGAGCGAGCCGCAGCACGTTTTCCTCGACCGGCGTGGCAAGAGGTCCGGTGCTCATGTGCGCACCCGCAACCGGGGATCGACCAGCGCATAGGCGAGGTCGACCAGCAGGTTGACGACGACGACAGTTGCGACCAGCAACATGACGACGCCCTCGACGACAATCAGGTCGCGCTGGGTGATCGCCTGAAAGATCAGGCGGCCGAGGCCCGGCAGGTAGAACACGTTTTCGATGATGATGGTGCCGGCGAGCAGGAAGGCGAACTGCAGGCCAAGGATCGTCAGCACCGGGATCATCGCGTTGCGCAGCGCATGGCGCCACAGGACGGTGCTGCGCGGCATGCCCTTGGCGCGGGCGGTGCGTATGTAGTCTTCGCCGAGCACCTCGAGCAGTGCCGAGCGGGTGACGCGGGCGAGGATGGCCGCTTGCGGCAAGGCAAGTGCCACTGCCGGGAGAATGAGCGATTTGATGCCCGGCCAGATGCCCGCGCCCCAGCCGGGGAAACCGCCCGCGGGCACCAGCCGCAGCCAGACGGCGAAGACATAGATCAAGAGCAGCGCGAACCAGAAATTCGGAATGGCAACACCTACCTGCGCGCTGCCCATGGCGAGCGTATCCGACAGCCTGCCGCGCCGGGATGCCGAATAGAGGCCGACCGGAATGGCGATCACGGTCGACAGCACAAGCGACATGATCGCCAGCGGCAACGAGACGGCCGCCCGCTCGCCGATCAGTTCGATCACCGGGGAGGAGTAGGTGTAGGAGCGTCCGAAGTCGCCGATCGCAAGCCCGCCGATCCAGTAGATGTAGCGGATCACGACAGGGTCGGTCAGTCCCATCTGCTGGCGAAGCGATTCAAGCGCTTCCGGCGAAGCGTTCATGCCCAGCATGAGGAGGGCCGGATCGCCCGGCAGCACTTCCATCACGCCGAACACCACCATCGACGCGACGAGCAGCGTCGCGAGGCCAATCAGCAGTCGTTTGAGGAGAAAAGCGCTCATGGGAAAAGCCGGGCTTTTCCTTCTCCCCGGTCATGGGGAGAAGGTGGCCCGAAGGGCCGGATGAGGGGCGACGCGAACATATGGACGATGGCGCAGCCCCCCATCTGCCTGCCGGCATCTTCTCCCCGTGAGCGGGGAGAAGAAAAGCCCATCAATCCACCCACTTCACCTTGGTCAGGTCGAAGGCCGGGGTCGGCGTGTTCTCCCACATCCCTTCGATCTTGGCGTCCCACACACCGATCTTCGGCAACTGGAAGAGGAAGCCGTTGACCGCGTCGTCGGCGAGGATCTTCTGCGCCTGGCCGTAGAGCTCGTTGCGCTTGGCTTCGTCGGCGGTCACGTCGAGTTCGGCCATCACCTTGTCGAAAGCCGGATTGTCGTACTGGAAGTAGTATTCCTTGCGGGCATAGATGCCGATGTCGTTCGGCTCGACGTGGCTGATGATGGTCAGGTCGTAGTCCTTGTCGGTGAAGACCTGCTTCAGCCAGTCGGCCCATTCGACTGGGATCAGCTCCAGCTCGATGCCGATTTCCTTCAGTTCCGAGGCGATGATCTGGCCGCCGTCGCGGGCATAGGCCGGGGGCGGCATCTTCAGCGTCGCCTTGAAGCCGCCTTCGAGGCCGGCCTCCTTCATCAGCGCCTTGGCCTTCACAATGTCGTGCGGATAGGTGCCGGTGAGGTCGACATAGGCGGCGTTGCCGGGCGAGAAATGCGAACCGATCGGCGTGCCGAGACCAGAGGACGCACCCTTGATGATCTCCTCGCGGTTGAGCGCATGCGCAATTGCCTGGCGAACCTTGATATTGTCGAAGGGCGGCTTCTTGTTGTTGGTCGAGAGGATCGTCTCGCCTTCGGTCGAGCCGATCACGACCTTGAAGCGGGGATCGGATTCGACCTGTGCCAGCGCGTCGCCGAGGCCGACATTGGCGAAGGCCTGCACGTCACCGGAGAGCAGCGCCGGAACAGCCGCCGCGGCGTCCGGAATAATGCGGAACTCGGCCTTGTCGAGATAGACCGGCTCGCCCCAGTAGTCGGCGTTCTTCTCGATCGTGATCGACGAGCCCTTGGCCCAGTTGACGAACTTGAACGGTCCCGTGCCGACCGGCTTGTCCTTGTTGGTCTCGGCGCTCTCCGGCGCGACGATCACCGCGTCGCCCCAGCCCATGTTGTAGAGGAAGGCGCCCTGCGGCTGCTTCAGCGTCACCTTGACGGTGGCGGGATCGACGACCTCGACGGTGTCGATCTGCGCGAACAGAGCCTTCTGGGCGTTGGTGGAGTTTTCGGCGCGGGCGCGATCGAGCGAGAACTTGACGTCGTCGGCGTTGAACTCGCTGCCGTCGTGGAATTTCACGCCGGTATGCAGCTTGAACGTATAGACCTTGCCGTCCTCGCTGATCGTCCAGCTTTCGGCGAGGTCAGGCAGGACTTCGCCCTTCGAGCCGATACGGGTCAGGCCCTCGAAAATGTTGGCATAGCCGACTTCGTCGATCGCGGCGGCGGCGCCCGCGGTCGGGTCAAGATGGGGCGGCTCCAGCGGAAGGCCGAGAACGATGTCGGTCCGCGCGGCGTAAACCGCCGTCGACGACGCGAGTGCGAACGCTGCCGCAGCGAGAATGGAAGACCAGGTTTTCATGGAAACGGACTCCGGAATGGTGTGACGGCGGATTGAAGCCCGAAACGCGCCGAGAGTAAATCAGCTTTGTGCCAAGCTTCGGTTCCGCCACGACATTTTTTCGTCGCCGCGACGGAAAACACGACACCGCGCGGCGGTATCAGGCAATCGCTGTCCCGTTTCGAGCCCGCCGGGAGCCGGCGTCAGCGGTGGACGACGATCCGGACGTTGCGCAGGCCTTCGCGCTGCGCCATCGAATAGAGGATCGCTGCGTTCGACGGGTGCAGGCGGATGCAGCCCGCCGACGCGGGGCGCCCGAGGCGGCTCACCTGGTTCGTGCCGTGGACGGCGTAGTTGCCGGTGAAGAAGATGGAGTAGGGCATCGGCGCATTGTGATAGCGGCTGGAACGGTGGTACCTGGAAAGCCATTTCGCCGACCAGCTCCCCGTCGGCGTAACCTTGCCCCTGCGGGCGGTCGACACCGGCCAGCGATACTTCACAACGCCGCCATGCGTGACGGTCATCGTCTGCGAGGACAGATCGACCGACGCGACGACCCTGGCCGCTACCGCCGCCGATGGCTGGAATGCGGCTGCGGCCACTACCAGCGAAAGACCTGCAATGACCTTGCCCAGCATCTTCCAAACCCCTCTTACACCCATGGGCAGACTAGTTGCGTGAATACACGCGCGCAACCGATCGTCGCGCGAAGACGCGAAGATGTGATTTCATGGTTTACAGGGAAGGACTTGGCACCCGTTCGCCGAACCTATTCGCGGAGTTCGCCACACAGCAGGACATCAAGTCCGTGCGCCATGACCTTGGCGCTCTCGACCATGTCCGCGATGCCGACCCATTCGTCCGGCCGGTGCGCGAGATCGAGAATGCCCGGACCGTAGGCGACACAGTCATGTAGCTTGCCGATGCGCGCGATGTGCTTCTGGTCGTAGGTGCCGGGCGAGATGACATATTGCGGATCGCGTCCGAACACGCGGCGGATGCCGCTGGCGATCGCCCGGGGCACCGGAGCGTCCTCGTCGGTCATTCCCGGATGTACGATCATCATGTCGCGCATCCGGTAGTCGAAGCGTGGGCGCTCCCATTTCAGCCGGTCGAGGATAGACGTGACCTCGGCCTTCACCTCGTCGAGGCTTTCTTCCAGCAGGAAGCGCCGGTCGATGACTATCTTGCAGGAATCCGGCACGTTGGGCGATGGCAGGCCCGGGAAATAGTCGTCCGTCTGCCCGCCGTGGATGGAGTTGATGTTCATGGTCGAACGACGCGCGCCCTCGGGCACGACGGGCATGCGCGTCTGCTTGAGATCGAGCGCGGGGAACAGCTCATCCTCGAACGCGCCCAGCACCGCGCCCATGTGGCGCACGGCGCTGTCACCGAGGAACGGCATCGACCCATGCGCGATCTGGCCCTTGGTTTCGATCTCCGCCCACCAGACCCCGCGATGGCCAAGGCAGATGCGGTCCTTGTTCAGCGGCTCGGGGATAATGACGTGGTCGACGCGGGGCGGGGAGAAATATCCCTTCACGGCGAGGTAGGCGACGCCGCCGAAGCCGCCGGACTCCTCGTCCGCCGTTCCGGAGATCTCGATAGCCCCGGGGAAATCCGGGTTCATGTCGATATAGGTCTCGGCCGCGATGATCGAGGCGGCGAGCCCACCCTTCATGTCGCAGGCGCCGCGGCCATAGACGCGGCCATCCTTGATCACGCCGGCAAAGGGATCGAGCGTCCAGCCTTTGCCGGCCTCGACCACGTCGATATGGGAATTGAAATGCACGGTCTTGCCGGGCGAGCGGCCTTCGAAACGTGCGACCACATTCGTGCGCGGATAGCGGTCGCTGTCGCCGGGGGTGCCGAAACCGCGGACATACTCGACGTTGAACCCGCGCTTGCGCAGGCGCTCGCCGACATATTCCGCACAGGGCGTGTAGGCCTCGCCGGGAGGGTTGATCGTCGGGAAGCGAATCAGGTCGGCGGTGAGATCGGCCAGTTCGTCGGCGCGGGAATCGATGGTCTCGAAGGTCTTTTCGTTCATGGCGCGATTTGAGCCGGGCGGATGCGCGTGCGCAAGCGGGGCATTTCGTTTCAGGCGCGAAATGCGATTGGACCAGAGCCCGCTCGCATTCACCTGAATGTGTGCGCTTGTTCATACACTCTTCAGCCGGGAACGACTAGAAATTGACGTGTGGGCATTCGGATGGGGGATTCCATGACGGTTAGAAGCACCATACTCGGCGCTTTCCTTGCGGCGGCTGCGACGATCGGCCTGCCTGCCGCGACGCAGGCCGCGGCTTTGATCGCGAACATAGACGTCGCGACCCAGACCATGACGGTCAAGAAGCATGGCAAGGTCATCTACACCTGGAAGGTGTCGACCGCGCGCAGCGGCTACATCACGCCGTCCGGCGAGTGGCGGCCCTACCGGATGCACCGCATGTGGCGTTCGCGCAAATACGACATGGCGCCGATGCCCTTCGCCGTATTCTATCACGGCGGCTACGCGGTGCACGGGACGACGGCCGAGAGCCGGCTCGGAACCCCCGCCTCGCACGGCTGCGTCAGGCTTGCCACGGTGAACGCCGAGACCTTCTACTCGCTCGTGCGCGAATTGGGGCCGGGAAATACGCGGATCATCGTGACGAGATAGCCATTTTCGGCCGGGCGGCATGAAGTAGTCGCCCACAGGGCTTTGCCACGGCTTAGGGTCGACTATAAGACTCGGGCGTGGGAGCAACGCCCGATGAGTCCTGAACCCCGACTTGCGCACTCCGAGCCCGTCTCGGACGAGGTGCGCAAGACGACCTGCTACATGTGCGCCTGCCGGTGCGGCATCGACGTCCACATCAAGGACGGCAAGGTCCGCTACATCGAGGGAAACCGCGACCATCCCGTGAACAAGGGCGTGCTCTGCGCCAAGGGTTCCGCCGGCATCATGCAGCACTATGCGCCGGCGCGCCTCTCCTCGCCGCTGCTGAGGACCGGACCGCGCGGCTCCGGCGAGTTCAAACCGATCTCCTGGGACGAGGCACTGGCGCTCGCCGTCGACTGGATGGGCGAGGTGAGGGCGCGCGACCCGAAGAAGCTCGCCTTCTTCACCGGCCGCGACCAGTCGCAATCGCTTACCGGCTTCTTCGCGCAGCAGTTCGGCACGCCGAACTATGCGGCGCATGGCGGCTTCTACTCGGTCAACATGGCGGCCGCCGGCATCATGACGCTCGGCGGCGGGTTCTGGGAGTTCGGGTCGCCGGACTGGGATCGCACCAAGCTGTTCGTCATGTTCGGAGTGGCGGAAGACCACGATTCCAATCCGATCAAGATCGGCATTTCCAAGCTGAAGTCGCGCGGCGCGCGCTTCGTCTCGGTCAATCCCGTTCGCACCGGCTATTCGTCGATCGCCGACAGCTGGATCGGTATCCGCCCCGGTACCGACGGACTGGTCGTCCTGTCGGTCATCCACGAGTTGCTCAAGGCGCGGAAGATCGATGTCGATTTCCTCGTGCGCTACACTAACGCGCCGTGGCTGGTGATCGACGCGCCTGGTACGGCCGAGCACGGGCTTTTCGCCCGCGACGGCGAGGGCAAGCCGCTTGTCTGGGAAAGCGTGACGGAGAGGCAAGTCGCCACCGGCACGAAGGGAGCACGGGCCGCGCTGTCGGGCAGGTATCAGCTCGAAGATGGACGCTTTGCCGTGCCGTCGTTCCAGCTTCTGGCCGAAAAGTATCTCGACGACCGCTACACGCCGGACCTCGTAGCCGTCGAGACCGGGGTGTCTGCCGACGTCATCCGTGGGCTCGCGGCGGAGATCGCGCGCGTGGCTTTCGACGAGGCGATCGAGATCGCGCAACCCTGGACCGACATGAACGGCGAGAAGCACGCAAGCTTCATCGGTCGGCCGGTCTCCTTCCACGCCATGCGTGGCATCTCGGCCCACTCCAACGGCTTCCAGACCGCGCGCGCCATCCACGTGCTGCAGGCGCTGATCGGCGCGGTCGATTGCCCCGGCGCCTTCCGTTTCGAGCCGCCCTATCCGAAGCCGATCGAGGCGCATCCGACCCCGCATGGAAAGGCGGAGCATTTCGGCTCCAACAAGCCTCTGTCAGGACCGCATCTCGGCTTTCCGCGCGGGCCGGAGGATTTGTTGATCGGCCCCGACGGGTTGCCAAACCGGATCGACAAGGCATTCTCCTGGGACGCGCCGATCTCGGCCCACGGGCTGATGCACATGGTCATCGCCAATGCGCATGCCGGCGATCCCTACAAGATCGATCTCCTGTTCATGTATATGGCCAACATGGCCTGGAACTCGTCGATGAACACGGCCGGCGTCATCAAGATGCTGGAGGACCGGGACGAGGCGACCGGGGAATACGTCATTCCGAAGATCATCTACAGCGACGCCTATGCGTCCGAGATGGTCGCCTATGCCGATCTGGTACTGCCCGACACGACCTATCTCGAACGCCACGACTGCATCTCGCTGCTCGACCGGCCGATCACGGAGCCGGACTCGGTCAACGATGCGATCCGTTGGCCGGTGGTCGAGCCCGACCGCGACGTGCGCGGCTTCCAGTCGGTGCTGATCGACCTTGCCGGACGGCTGAAGCTGCCGGGCTTCGTCGACAGCCGCGGCGTGCCGCTCTACAAGGATTTTGCCGACTACATCGTGCGCCACGAACGGCGGCCGGGCATCGGGCCGCTGGCTGGCTTCCGGGGTGTCGCCGGAGACCGGACGGGGCGAGGGGCGTCGAACCCGGACCAACTGAAGCGCTATATCGAGAACGGCGCGTTCTTTTCGGCGCATATCCCGCTCGAGGCGCAGTTCTTCAAGCATGCCAACCGCGCCTACCAGGATTTCGCGGTGAAGATGGGCTTCTTCGACACGCCGCAGCCGGTGACGTTCCAGCTCTACAGCGAGATCTGCCAGAAGTTCCGTCTGTCGGCGCAGGGTCTGCGCGAACCGGTCGCGCCGGAAACGCATCGCGAGCGACTGGAAATGGCCTTCGATCCGCTGCCGGACTGGTACCGGCCGCTGGAGGAAGCGGGCGTCGACCGCGCCGAGTTCCCCTACCACGCGGTCACGCAACGGCCGATGTCGATGTACCATTCCTGGGGCTCGATGAACGCGTGGCTGCGTCAGATCCACACGCGCAACGTCATGTATGTGCCGGGCGCGATCTGCGAAGAGGTTGGGCTCGTTACCGGCGACTGGGCCTGGATCGTCTCGCATCACGGGCGGATCAAGGTCGAAATCGCGCGTTCCGACGCGGTCAACCGCGACACGATGTGGACCTGGAACGCCATCGGCAAGCGCAAGGGCGCTTGGGGACTGGCGAACGACGCGCCGGAGAGCAATCGCGGCTTTCTGCTCAATCACCTGATCCATGAACTCTTGCCGCCCAAAGGCGACGGCATGCGCTGGTCGAACTCCGACCCGGTGACGGGGCAGGCGGCCTGGTACGACCTTCGCGTCAGGATCGAGAAGGCAGAGCCAGACGATGTGTCGCGACCCGCCTTCGCGCATGTCGGCAGGGCGGGCAGCACGCACCCGGCGCCTGCCGAGTTGCGCTACGGGCAGGAGTGGGACGAATGACCATGCTTCCCTCGCTGCCGACGCCGAAGAAGCTCGGCCTTGTCATCGACCTCGACGTCTGCGTTGGCTGCCATGCCTGCGTGATTTCTTGCAAGGAGTGGAACACCGGCGGCTACGGCGCGGCACTGTCGGATCAGGATCCATACGGATCAAAGGTTTCCGGGACATTCCTCAACCGGATCCATACGTTCGAGGTGGTTCCCGACGGTGGCGAAGTGGTTGGCGAGGCAGGAGATGCGCGCATCGTGCATTTCCCCAAAAGCTGCCTGCACTGCGAGGACGCGCCCTGCGTGACGGTCTGTCCGACCGGCGCATCCTACAAGCGGTCCGCCGACGGGATCGTGCTGGTCGACGAGGACAAGTGTATCGGCTGCGGGCTGTGCGCATGGGCCTGTCCATACGGCGCGCGCGAGATGGACCTCGCCGCCGGCGTGATGAAGAAGTGCACCCTTTGCGTCGACCGCATCTACAACGAGACGCTTCAGGAAATCGACCGGGTGCCGTCCTGCGTTCGCACCTGCCCGGCGAACGCCCGGCATTATGGCGACTTCGCCGACCCGGACTCCAATGTCTCGATGATGGTCGCCGAGCGCGGCGGCATCGATCTCATGCCGGAGCAGGGCACCCGGCCAGTGAACAAATACCTGCCGCCCAGGCCGCGTAGACCACTCGCGAGCACACTGCCGCTGGCCGAAAACACAGACGGCGCCAAGGGCTTCTTCGCCTGGCTCGACGGCATGCTGGACCGTATCTGAGATCATGCACCCCGCTCCGTCGATCATCCTCTTCACCACACTGTCAGGCCTCGGCTACGGGCTCGCAGCCGTGCTCGGGTTCGGGCTGCTCGATCCATCGGCGATCGCGACGAAGCTCGCGCATATTCTGGCGCTCGCGCTGATCGCGGGTGGGCTGATGTCGTCCACGCTGCATCTCGGCAATCCGCAGCGCGCCTGGCGGGCGTTCTCCCAATGGCGGTCGAGCTGGCTGTCGCGCGAGGGGGTGATGGCGGTCCTGACCTTCGTCCCGCTCTGCATCAACGCGATCGCGTCGGTCTGGAGCGGGCGCTACCTGCCGTTGCCCGGTTTGATCGGGGCGTTCTCCTGCGGCGTCACTGTGTTCTGTACCGCGATGATCTACGCCTCACTGAGGTCGGTCCAGGCTTGGAACACGGAGTGGACGCCGGTGTCCTATCTGCTGTTTGCGCTTGCCGGCGGCCTCGTTCTCGCCAGCTTCTTTTCGGCTCTCGGCGGCAATGCGCCTCCGCTGCTGCCTTTGCTCGCTGTCATCACGATTGGTGCAGCCTGGCTGTCGAAGGTCTACTGGTGGGCCCGCCTAGGGGCGGCTGCGGCGCTCTCGACGCCTGAATCGGCGACGGGGCTGGGCGCCATCGGCAAGGTGCGTCTATTCGAGCCGCCGCATATGAACGGCAACTATCTCACCAATGAGATGGGCTTTCGCGTCGCGCGCAAGCACGCTGCCAGGCTGAGGCAAATCGCTGCCATTGGCGGTGGCGTTCTTCCCGCCCTGCTCTTGGCCGTGCTTGCGCTGTCAGGCGGCCTCTCGGGGATGGCAGCCGTCGCGATGACCGGCGTCGCGCTGATTCTCCTGTTCGGCGGCACGCTGGTGGAGCGTTGGCTGTTCTTCGCCGAAGCCCGGCACGCGGTGATGAACTACTACGGCAGCTGATCGTCTTCTTCGGCCTTCACGGCCGCGGCGTGCGGCGCCCGGACATCCCACCTGCGGTGAAACCACATCCACTGGCCGGGGTATTCCCGGACCCAGCCTTCGACGACGTCGTTCATCATCTGGCAGAGCTTGTCGGCGTCGATCTTGCCGTCCGCGCCGCGTGGCGGATCGAGCTTGTCGAACAGTTCCAGCCTGTAGCGGTTGTTCGGCAGACGGATGGACCGGACCGGATAGATGTCCGCCTCGTACTGGCGCGCCAGCCGTGGCAGGAGAGGGCTCGTCTCGCAGCGCCGGCCGAAGAAGGTGGTTGGCACACCGCGGCTGAATTTCTGGTCGACGAGGGCGCCGATATTGCCGTTGTTGCTCAGGATGCGGGCAAGCACGTAGGCGGCGCCGGCGCGCGAGGGCACCATGCGGGAGCCCGAAATCTTCCGCTTCGTGCTGACCTGCTCGGCCACGTAGGGATTGTTCGGCGCCCTGAACAGCGAAGCGACCGGCATTCCGAAGGAAGACGCCGCGATCGGGAACATCTCGAAATTGCCGGTATGCGCCGTGAAGAATACCCGCGGACGCTTGAGCCTGTGCATGCCGAGGAAGATGTCGCGCCCCTTCACCTCGACCCTGCCGGGCGTATCCGACTCGAAGTCGTAGTCGAAAAGCTGGTCGAGGAAGACATATTCGACGGCGAGCCGCGCCATGTTGCCCCACATATCAGAGGCGATCTCACGGCATTCGGCTTCGCCCTTTTCGGGATAAGCCTTGCGAAGATTGTCCATCGCGATGCGATCGCGGCCGGTCCATGGACCGATACGGCGCGCGATCCGATCCGAAACGTCGAGCGCCCTGTCGACCGGCAGCTTCTGCAGCACGCTGAAGATCGCAACTACGACCTTGGCGACCAGCCAGTGATTGGCCCGGCGTGCGCGGAAGGCAACCGATCTGGCGATACGGCGCGATAGCGCAGCAAGCTTCATTTCCTAGGCAATCCGCAGCAGGATCTTGCCAAAGACGTCGCGGCTCTCCATGCGGGCGAGCGCTTCGCCGATCCGGTCGAAGTCCGTTTCGGAATCGATCACCGGGCGCACCTTGCCTGTCGCTAGCTTGGCCATCACAGTCGCCATGTTCTCGATACGGCATCCGAAAGAGCCGATAATGCGCAGTTGCTGCTGGAAAAGCTGCATCAGGTTGATCGAGGCAGACACGCCCGAAGTCGAGCCGCAGGTGACAAGGCGTCCGCCGCGCTTCATCGAGAACATCGACCCGGCCCAGGTGTCGGCGCCGACATGTTCGAAAACGACGTCTACGCCCTTCTTTCCGGTCAGCTTGCGAACGACGCCCTCGAACCGATCCGTGCGATAGTTGATGACGTGGTCGGCGCCGAGCGCCTTCGCACGCTCGATCTTCGCGTCAGAGCCGACGGTGGTGATGACCGTCGCGCCGGCGAGTTTTGCCAGCTGGATCGCCGCCGAGCCGATGCCGGAACCTCCGGCGTGGACCAGCACCGTCTCGCCGGCCTCGAGTTTCGCATTGTCGAAGAGCATGTGCTCGACCGTGCCGAAGGTGATCGGCGTCACGGCGGCAGCCGTGGCGTCCACGCCGTCGGGCGCGGGCACGAGCTGGCGGACAGGGATATTCATCAATTCCTGCGCAAAGCCGTCGAGGTGGAAGCCATGCACGCCCTCCACATTCTCGCAGAGATTGTCACGCTTCTCGCGGCAGGCCTTGCAGTGGCCGCAGGTCCGCGCGCCGTAGATCGCGACCAGTTGACCCGGCTGGAACCCCGTCACGCCTTCGCCGATCGATTCGATCACGCCGCACGCTTCGGCGCCGACCACCAGCGGCATCTTGCGCTTGGCAAAGGCCATGCCGCGCCAGCCCCAGACATCGATATGGTTCAATGCAACCGCGCTGATCGCAACCGTCGCCTCGCCGGGACCGGGTGGCGGCGGCGGCGGAATTTCGACCGCCTCGATGCGGCGGTCTGCGACGAGCTGCAATGCGCGCATGGTGTCGTGCGGTTCCTGCGGGCGGGTTCTGACCGCGCCGCTTAGACGGGTTCGCGCGCCATGACAAGGCAGGCGTTCTGGCCGCCGAAGCCGAAGGAGTTCGACAGGACGGTCTTGACGTCCGCGTCGCGCTTGACGTTCGGCACCACGTCGAGATCGATCGCCGGATCCGGCTGGTCGTAATTGATCGTCGGAGGGATGACGCCTTCCCGCATCGTCATCAGCGAAAACACCGCCTCCACCGCGCCCGCCGCCGAAAGCGCATGACCGATCATCGACTTGTTCGACGAGACGGGGACCGACTTGATGCGCGGGCCGAAGACGGTCGAAAGCGACAGATGCTCCATCTTGTCATTCTCGGGCGTCGACGTGCCGTGCGCGTTGACGTAGTCGATCTCGTCCTCGGACATGCCGGCATCAGCGAGCGCCAGCTTGACCGCTGCGATCGCCGGCGAACCGTCAGGCTTCGACCGGGTGCGGTGGAAATCGTCCGCCTTCTCGCCGCAGCCGCGCATGATGCCCAGTACTTCGGCCCCGCGCGCTAAGGCGCTTTCCAGCGATTCCAGAACGAGCGCGGCGCCGCCTTCGGCAAGCACGAAACCGTCGCGATCGCGCGAGAAGGGTTTGGACGCGCGCTCGGGCCTGTCGTTCTGCATCGACAGGGCCGAGAGAAGGGAGAAGCGGATCATCGATTCGGCACTCGCCGAGCCGTCGGCGCCGATTGCGAGCGCCCGCTCGGATTCGCCGCGCCTGATGGCCTCGACCCCGAGCTGGATCGCGGTCGCGCCGGACGCGCAGGCCGTCGAGGTGGTGACCGGCAGACCGCGCGTGCCGAACAGAACGGCCAGCCGGTCGGCGACCGTGCCGAACTGCGTCTCGTCGAAGATCGCCTTGCCGTGCCCCGCGCGAGCGGCATCGAAGAGGCGCTGGTAGCCCGCCCCCTTGTCGGAACCGCGATACATCGCAAGCCGGTCGGCCCAGGACAGCTCGATCGGCGGGGAGGCGAGGAAGAGGGGCCCGGCGAAATCCGAGCCGATGCCTGCCTGCGCCACCGCCTCCTGGCCGGCGGTGGCGGCAAGTTCGTAGGTCAGCGCGGACATGCCTTCGCTCGATCCGGGCAGAAAGTCGACCGTACCGGCGATGGTCGTCTTCATATGCTCGACAGGGAACCGGGTTATCGCGTGAATTCCGGACTTCCCCGAGGTCAGTGCCGCCCAGTTCTCCGCTTTGCCTGCCCCGAGAGAC
The DNA here is from genome assembly GCA_043822005.1 of Pseudomonadota bacterium. GTDB lineage: Bacteria > Pseudomonadota > Alphaproteobacteria > Rhizobiales > Rhizobiaceae > Mesorhizobium_A. The sequence goes on from JBDRCE010000056.1 coordinate 112,605, forward strand.
GTGACGACGCCCATGCCGGTGACGGCAATGACCGGTCGGCCGAGATGATCCTTGTAGCTCGCCATGGTGCGTCAAGCCTTTCGAACGAGCGCGGCGCCTTCGCCGCGGTGGTGCCCGACCGCCGTGGTCAGCACGCGTTCAGGTGCGGCCGAGTAGGGCGTTTCGACATCTGCCAGGACCCCGGGCGCCTCGCCATTGGATATGGCCATCGCAGCGAGCGCCACAGCGAACGGAAGCTGTGCCTCTTTCAAATGTCCCGTCAGGCCCGAGAAGCCTCGAAGCGAGAAGTCCCCGAGCGCCTCGCGTTCCGTTCCTGTCGCCCGATGCGCACCGGACGCGCCGGAAATCAGCAGTTGGCCGGGTTCTGCTCCAAGCGCTTCCACCATCGACGCGATATCGCGTGCGAACGTGGCTTCGGATCGCGGCGACAGGCCCGAGACCACCTTGTCGACGACGGCATAGATCCGGCCGCCGCGCGCTTCGGCATGCTCGCGCGTCTCGAGCACCAGGAAGGCGCCGCCGGAACCGGTGATGACGCCACCGCCGTCGCCGTTGCGCGTCCACAGCGGTTCCCAGGAGCCCTGGTGCAGATAACCCGCCAATTCGTATCCCAGCAGCATGTCGGGATGTTCCGTCTGGAAAGCTCCGCCAACCAGGATGTGGGTCGACTGGCCCGAGGCCAGGCGTGCGACGGCCGTCTGCAGGGCCGAGACGCCCGCGCCTTCCTCTCCCATGAAGGTGCGGGAGGATCCCGTGATCTTGTGAACGATCGAGATGTTGCCGGCCATCAGGTTCGACAACTGAGCAAGGAACAGGGTCGGGCGAAGGTCGTTCGTCAGCTTCTCGTTGAGAAGGACCCCGTTGTCGTTACGCACAAGCGATGCTTCGAGGATGTTCTCGTCGACGTCCTCGTCGCGCTCGCCACCGCCCGCGGCGACGATCATATCCATGGTGGCACAGAGCGCCTCGTCGGCTTTCAACCCGGCATCGTCGAGGGCGAGACCGGCGGTATAGACGCCAAGGCGCTGCCAGGTCTCCATCTGGCGCTGATCGCCCTTCTTCGGGATCTGCAGCGACCAGTCGATCTCGGGAAGGGGGTGGACGGTATAGGGCGCGAATCGCTCGCTGTCCGTCGGCGGGGGCAGAGAAGGCGTTTTGAACGCATTCCAGTGCAGCTCGGCACCTTCGCCGAGGCAGGAAACAAGGCCGATACCGGTGATGACGACGTCGCGAGTGCTCATTGCCCGCTCATGTGCGGCAACGCGCCCGTATCGTCAAGCTTGGTGACGTCAGGCCGCCTTCTTGGCGGCCACGAGCGCGTCGATCTTGGCGCAAAGGTTCTTCAGGACGAAGTATTCCTCCGTCGAGACGCGGCCTTCATTGACGTCCTGCGTCCACTTTTCGAGCGGAATCTTGATTCCGAACTCCTTGTCGATCGCAAAGACCGTGTCGAGGAAGTCCAGGCTGTCGATGCCGAGATCGTCGATCGTGTGGCTCTCGGGGGTGATCTTGTCGCGATCGATCTCGGTCGTCTCCGCGATCAGGTCGGCAACCTTTTCGAATGTCGTCGTCAAACTATACCTCTTGGAGTCGGTCGCAGGCGGATGGAGTTCAGCGTCTAGTCGTTTTCGTCCGAAAGGAAAAGGGTGAATTCGCGGGATCTTTGAGCCTGGGAAGGCTTTATTCGGGGGAAATTGCGCCGTCGGGGTTAGCTGTCGTCTTCCCGGCAGAGCCTCGAATACTTCTCGAGGAGGCGAGCGGCTTATCCTCCAGGCGGGACGGTCACCGTGCCGGCTTCACCTCCCGTGAGCGGCTCCCATTCGATCTTGTCGTCCAGCCGGTATTCGATCGTGTGGACCACGACGGTCGCGCCGTCGATCAGGACAAGATTGTAGCTCGGCTCGATCGGCCCGTGGCCGTAGGCGAGGCGACCCTCGAACTCGGGCCAGCCCGGATGACTGGTCGAGCGGGGGGCAGAAAAGGGAACGCCCTCGATCGAGCCGGAGAGCGACATGTGACAATGGCCGAAAAAGATGTGCCGGATCGTATCGCGGTGGCGGCGCACGATCGCAGCAAACTCCTTCTTCTGGACCAGCGCCAGGATGTCGGTCGCAAGCACCCCGATCTGGACCGGATGGTGGTGCATGAAGACCAGCACGGGCTTGTGCTCGCGTTCTGCCTCGTCGAGGCGCGCGGACAGCCAGGCGAGCCGTCGCGGCCCCAGACGGCCGCTGTGATTGCCGGCGAGGTTGGTGTCCAGGAAGATCAGGACATGGCCGCCGATTTCCCGCACATGCTGGATGTGCCCGTCCGCGTCGACCGGCGCGTCCGGAAAGATCTCCCTGAAGGTCTCGCGATGGTCGTGGTTGCCGATCATCAGGATCGGTTCGAGCGGATATGCCGCGAGAATCTCGCGCAGCTTCACATAGGCCTCGCGCTTGCCGTGGTGGGTGAGGTCGCCCGAGATCACGATCGCGTCGGCATCGGCGTGGCGTTTTTCGACATGGGCGAGGCAGGCCTCGAACTCGGCGACGGAGTTCTTGCCCGCGATCGGGTCGGCATTGATGTGGATGTCGGAAATGTGGACGATCTTCATGGTCGGCTGCCCCTCCGCAATCTCAGAAGCGGATGCGTCCTAGCACGTGCAGACCATCGCCCTGCGGACGGACGATGACGGCCTCGCCTTCGCGCGCGGACTCGCCCGTGAGCGCGGCGATGTTCTCCTGATGGGTGACCATCACCATGTTGCCCGACCCGCTCCAGTTGCGGATCTGCTCGAGCACTTCCTTCGACTGCGCATCCTTCGATGGAGAATCGGCGGCAAATGGGTCGAGCGCGGCGAACGGCTCGAGATTGTCCGGGCGGAAAGCCAGGCGGGCAGTTTCCGTGGTGCGGCACCAGCGGCTGGTCAGCACTCTTTCGACGGGTGCCGCACGGGCCGCGAACAGCGCACCGATCTTGCGCGCCTGCTGGCGCCCCGCGTCGGACAGGTTGCGCTGGGTGTTGCACTTTTCGATATCGAAATTGGCAGGTTCGCCGGAGCCGGGAGCGAAGGCGTGGCGGAGCAGCACGACATGTCCGCCTTCGCGCAGGAGAGCCCAGCCCGACTCGGTCGCGCCGGCTGCTGTCGCCGCGAGCAGAGCCAGCGCAAGTATCAGACTTCTCAGCATGCAAACCCCTGTAGGCAGGCATGGATATAGGGTCGAACGACGGGAATCAAAGACATTCGGACTTCCCGTCCGGCATCGCGAAATCCGCTGGACCAGCCTGACCGCTCGGATTGCACCGATTGCGCGCGCGCGGCGCCTCGCCTAAACCCGAAACATGTCGTCCGTCGCGGAAACCGTCCTCTTCGTCTTCGGCCTCGTCGCGGCGGGGTACCTCGCCGGCCTGTCGGGCTATCTCAGGGTGGAAGTCGGCGATGCCGTGGCGGAGTTCGCCGTGGCGGTCGCGCTGCCGCTGCTTCTGTTCCGCACGATGATGGGCGCCGATTTCCACGGCGCCGCGCCGTGGGCGTTCTGGGGCGCTTATTTTTCCGCCGCCGTCATCACCTGGGCGGTCGGGCAGTTTCTCACCGTCAAGGGTTTTGGCCGCGATGCAAGGGCAGGGGTCGTCGGCGGCGTCACCGCGGCCTTTTCCAACATCGCGCTCCTCGGCATACCCTTCATGCTTGGCGTCTACGGCCAGGCCGGGTTCGAGATCCTGTCGCTGCTGCTGTCGGTCCATCTGCCCGTCATGATCGCGGCGTCCATCCTTCTGTTCGAACTGGTGGGTCGCAAGGAAGGCGAAAAGTTCCGGCTTGGTCTGCTGGTGAAGGCCTTCCTGAAGCGGATGTCGACGAACCCGCTGGTCATCGGCATCCTCGCTGGGCTTACCGTGCGCGTAACCGGCCTGCCTCTTCCGGGCATCGCGATGAAGCTGGTGGACGCGCTGGCCAATGTCGCAGCACCCGTCGCGCTGTTCGCGCTGGGCTTGAGCCTGCGCAAGTATGGCATCGCCCGCAACGTCAAGGCGGGCACGGCGCTCGCCCTGGTGAAGCTGTTCCTCATGCCGGCGCTGGCACTCGTCATGGCGTGGCTGTTCGGCCTGCCGCCGCTCACCGCCAAAGTCGCGGTCGCAGCCGCGTCTCTTCCGGCGGGGGTCAACTCCTATCTGATCGCGACGCAGTTCGGCACCGGACAGGCGCTCGCTTCCAATGCGATGACGATCGGTACCGCCATGGCGGTGGCGTCGACCGCCTTCTGGCTTGCCGTCGCCCAGATGGTATTCGGCTGAGGCCGGCTTTCGAGCAGGATGGATATCGCGCGATGGCTCAGGAAATCCTCACGGTCGAAGCGGCGCATGCCCTCGTCGCCGCGGCGCTGACCGCGTCGAACACGTCGATCGAGAACGCGCTTTCCGTCGCCGATGCGCTGGTCGGCGCCGAGATGGTCGGACAGGGCGGTCACGGGCTTCGTCGTGTGGTGGCCTATACGGCGCAGGCACGTGCCGGCAAGGTCGATGGCCACGCAGTGCCGCGCCTGGTACTGACGCGACCGTCCGCGATCCACATCGATGCCGCCCACGGTTTCGCCTATCCGGCGTTCGATCTCGCGGCGAGGGAGTTGCGGGAGGCGGCGAAGGCGCAGGGCATCGCGGCGGCCGGCATCTTCCGGTCGCATCACGCGGGCGTCACCGGCCTTGCCGTCGAAGCGCTCGCCGACGCGGGGCTGGTCGCGCTGATGTTCGCCAACGCGCCGGCCAGCATCTCGCCCTGGGGCGGCCGGACACCGCTCTACGGCACGGACCCGATTGCATTCGCCTGCCCCGTCGAGGGCGGCCTTCCGATCGTCATCGACCTGTCGCTTTCCAAGGTGGCGCGCGGCAAGATCATGGCCGCGAACCAGAAGGGCGAGCCGATCCCCGAGGGCTGGGCGTTTGACCGGGACGGCAATCCGACCACCGATGCGAAGGAGGCGCTGGCCGGCACGATGGTTCCGACCGGAGAGGCCAAGGGCACTGCACTTGCCCTGATGGTCGAACTGCTCGCCGCCGGGCTGACGGGCGCGAATTTTGCTTACGAGCAATCATCGTTCTTCGACGCCGAGGGCGCGCCGCCCGGAAGCGGCCAGTTGATCATTGCGATTGATCCTGAAGCCTTCGGTGGGGTAAGAGCCGTGGCACGGTTTGCCGAGATGGCGCAGGCCATCCAACAGGTGGACGGTGCACGCGTGCCGGGAGCGAAACGCCACGAACTGCGCGCGCGACTGAGGCGCGACGGCATTCCGGTCGACAGCGCGTTGCTGGACGAAATCAGACAGATCGCCGCGCGCTGAGCGGCGGCAGGAGGCGAGGAAATGCTCCAGAAGACAAGCCACTACATGCGCCAGGCCAACCTGATCGGCGGCGAATGGGTCCAGGCGGATTCGGGCGCCACGATCGACGTCACCAATCCGGCGACGACGCTGAAGATCGGCACCGTGCCGAAATCCGGCAAGGCCGAGACACGGCGCGCCATCGAGGCGGCGCAGACGGCTTTCGAGATCTGGCGGAAGACGACGGCCAACGACCGCTCGAAGCTGCTGCGCAAGCTGCACGACCTGATCCTTGAAAACCAGGACGCGCTGGCCGAGCTCCTGACGATGGAGCAGGGCAAATCGCTGGCCGAGGCCAAGGGCGAGGTCGGCATCTCCGCCGCCTACATACTCTGGTTCGCCGAGGAGGGCCGTCGCACCTATGGCGACACGGTGCCGAGCCCGTGGGCCGAGCGCCGCATCCTCGTCACCAAGGAGCCGGTGGGCGTCGTCGCGGCGATCACGCCGTGGAACTTCCCGTCATCGATGCTGGCCCGCAAGATCGGCCCGGCGCTCGCCGCCGGCTGCACGGTCGTGGTCAAGCCCGCCTCGCAGACGCCTTATTCGGGCCTCGCCTGGGGCGCGCTGTGCGAGGAAGCCGGCTTCCCGAAGGGCGTCGTCAACATCGTCACCGGTTCGGCGGGCGAGATCGGCGACGAGATCTGCGCTAACCCGCTGGTGCGCAAGCTGACCTTCACCGGCTCCACCGAGGTCGGCAAGATCCTGATGGAGAAGTGCGCCGCGACCGTGAAGAAGGTCTCGATGGAACTCGGCGGCAATGCGCCATTCCTCGTCTTCGACGATGCCGACATCGACAAGGCGGTTGAAGGCGCGATGGTCGCCAAGTTCCGCAATTCCGGACAGACCTGCGTCTGCACCAACCGATTCTTCGTCCAGGAGGGGGTGTATGACGCCTTCGTCGAGAAGCTGGCCGCCGCCTCGAACAAGCTCAAGGTCGGCAACGGCCTCGAAGCAGGTGTCCAGCAGGGACCGCTGATCGACGAGAAGGCCGTCGCGAAGGTCGAGGAGTTCATCCAGGATGCGACATCGAAGGGCGCCAAGGTCGTCGCCGGCGGCAAGCGCCACGAGCTTGGCGGCTCGTTCTTCCAGCCGACCGTCATCGCCGATGCCGAGCCCGAGATGATGTTCATGAAGGAGGAAATCTTCGGGCCGCTCGCGCCCGTCTTCCGCTTCAAGACCGAGGAAGAGGCGATCCGGCTGGCGAACGATACCCAGTTCGGCCTTGCGTCCTATGCTTATACCGGCAGCCTCAACCGCGCCTTCCGGGTGATGGAAGGTCTGAAATACGGCATGGTCGGCATCAACGAGGGCCTGATCACCACCGTCGAGGCGCCTTTCGGCGGGGTCAAGGAGTCAGGCCTTGGCAAGGAAGGTGGACATCAGGGCATCGAGGACTATCTCGACACCAAGTATGTCTGCATCGGCGGCCTGAAGTAGCGAGGAAAAGCGATGGAAGGCGAAGTCTTCGGGACAACCGCGGAAGGCGAGACCGTCCATCGCTATCACATCACCGGTGGCGGGCTGACCGCCACCGTCATGGAATGGGGTGCGGTCCTGCAGGATTTGCGCCTCGACGGCCACAATGCGCCGCTGGTGCTAGGCTTCGACCGTTTCGAGGACTACCCGGCCTCGTCGCCTTATTTCGGGGCGATCGCCGGGCGCTATGCCAACCGCATCGCCAACGGCAAGTTCATCATCGACGGCCACCGCTTCCGGGCCGATACCAATTTCCTCGGCAAACACACGCTGCACGGCGGCTCGGCGAGCACCGGCAAGCGTCTGTGGTCGCTGGATATGCGCGGCAGCGACTTCATCACGCTCAGGCTGCACGACCCCGACGGTTTCATGGGCTTTCCGGGCAATCTGGAGATCACCTGCACCTACCGGCTCAAGCTGCCCGGAACGCTGTCGATCGAACTGTCGGCGACGACGGACCAGCCGACGCTGTGCAACCTCACCAACCACTCCTATTTCAACCTGGATGACGGCGGTGCGGACTCGGTCCTCGACCATCGGCTGGTGATCAATGCCGGGGCCTACCTGCCGGTCGACGACGAACTGATCCCTACCGGCGTGGTCCAGCCGGTGGAAGGCACCGATTTCGACTTCCAGTTGTCGCGTCCGATCCGGCTCGAAAAGGCCGGCGAACAGGTGATCTATGACCACAATTTCTGCCTGTCCTCGCAGCGCGGACCGCTGAGGCAGGCGGCGTGGGCGCAGGGGGCTTCCTCAGGCGTCGAGATGGAGATGTGGACCACCGAGCCCGGTGTTCAGTTCTACGCCGGCCACAAAGTCGCGCGGGAACCGCTCGGCCTGCAGGGGCGTAAATACAAGGCTTGGGCCGGCTTCTGCCTCGAGGCCCAGGCCTGGCCCGATTCGCCCAACCGGCCCTATTTCCCGCAAGCGATCCTCTGGCCCGGCGACCGCTACCGGCACGTGACGGAATATCGGTTCAGGCTGGCGTAGGACACTTCCCCAACGGCAAGAATCCGCTTAGCGTTCCGCCTGACAGTCGGAGGATCGCGGTGTCTCAGGCGCGGGCAGTTCTCGAACGGACCTTTCGAGCGCTCGAGGCGCGGGACAAGGCGGCGGTGCTCGCCTGTTTCGCACCGGACGCGGTGCTTTTCGATCCGCACTATCCGCAGCCTCTCATGGCCGGCCTGGCGGAGATCGAGGAAGGCATCGACTGGGGCTTGTCGGTGATGAAGCGTTTCGGCTTCCGAACCAGACATTTCTTCGGCTCCGAAGACGGCCTGTCGGGCGCCGTCGAGATCGACACCGACCATATGCTGAGCTCCGGCCAGAACCTCAAGTTTCCCCAGGTCTTCGTCGTGGAGACGAAAGACGGGCTGATCACCGGCTTGCGAGCCTACGAGCCGTATGGGCCGAACGGGATCGGCGGCTTCTTCCTGGGGCTTGCTCGGCTTCGACGCCGGCTTTCGGGCAAGAAGACCGTCTAGGACTGCGTGAACGCCGACCGCAACGTCTCGTAAGGCGCCAGCGCGCCGCGCACCTGCACCACCGCTGCTGCAACTCTGTGCGCCAGCGCGGCCGCGTCGACCGGCGGATGTCCGAGCAGTCGCGCGGAGAGATAGCCACCGTTGAAGCTGTCGCCGGCGCCGGTCGTGTCTAGCGGGTTGGCCACATGCACGGCCGGAACGGAAACCCGCCTGCCGTCCGCAACGGCCAGGCACGGGTCTGCTCCGTCCTTGACGACGATTTCGCGCACCCCGGCCTGGACCAGCCGGTCGGCCGTCGCCTCCGGGGAGACGTCGCCGTACAGCATCTGCTCGTCCGGGAAGGTCGGCAGGGCGATATCGCAGACGGCAACCGCGGCGTCGATCGACGCCCTGGCCTCGTCTGGGGACGCCCAGAGACGCGGTCGGTAGTTCGGGTCGAAGGCGACGAGGCTTCCGGCCCGGCGGGCCTCCGCGACCGCGGTGAGCAACGTCTCGCGCGCTTGCGGCGACAGAATTGCCAACGTGATTCCGGAAAAATAGACAAGTGCCCGGTCTTCAAGGCTTTTTGCCAATTGCGCAGGCTGAGAAGCAAGCTGCTTCGCCGCCGAATCGGATCGCCAGTAGGTGAAGGAGCGCTCCGCACCGGCCAGGCTGATGGAGTAGAGTCCCGGCCGGGCGCCGGGGATCACCGGGCTTGCCGCGACGCCGATGCCGGCGTCCGCCAGGAAGGAGATCTGCTTTGCCGAGAACGGGTCGTCGCCGAAGGCGGAGACGTAGTCGCAGGGAAGCCAGGTCAGCGCCCGGATCGCCCACAGCGTGTTGAACGTGTCGCCGGCATAGCCGAGCGACCAGGCGCCGTCGGGACGCGCGGAGAGCTCGAGCATGCATTCCCCGACCGAGGCGACGCCCTTTCGATCCATCCGATCCCCTCTCTTTGACACAACGTCTATAAGTGTTCGCGCGGCCTGGCGGCAAGGCCGGAAAAAGATGCTTGACCTTCCAGTTACGGGAAGCCGTAGGTGATCGCCGAACAAGCGGAAACGGCATCGGAAAGAGGAGAAGTCGGATGGGGATCAAGGGCAAGATCGGCATAGCGCTAGGCGCGGTCGTTATCGTGGTCGCCGCGGCGGTCGGCTATATGATGTTCGCGATGGCGCCGCCGACGGACTTGGACCTGGCCCGGAGCAAGAAGACGGCGAAGGGCCTCTACGCCGTCGAAATCGCTCCGGAGAATCCGGCGTTCGAGCGAAACGCGCTGCACAGTTGGATCGCGACCGTGAAGACAGCGGACGGCGCGCCGGTCGAGGACGCCGAGATCGCGGTGGACGGCGGCATGCCGCAGCACGGTCACGGCCTGCCCACGGCGCCGCAAGTGACGGCTGCGCTGGGCGACGGGCGCTACCGGATCGAGGGCGTGCGCTTCAACATGTCGGGCTGGTGGGAGTTCAAGCTGCATGTGGAAGCTTCGGCGGGAGAGGACGATGTCACGTTCAACCTTAGCCTCTAGGCATTTGCGCCTGGCCATTGCCGGACTCGCAGTCGCCGCGCTCGTTCTCGCGGCCGGGTGTTCGGGCGACGAATTCACCGACTCCGAGAAGACGACGATCGCCTCGCTGTCGCTCGACAAACTGTCGCCGCTGCCGGCCGATCCGTCCAACCGGGTCGCCGACGACCGCCTCGCCGCCGCCCTTGGCGCCACCCTGTTCTTCGAGCCGCGCCTGTCGGGGCATGGCGACGTTTCGTGCTCGACCTGCCACCAGGTCGACCGCCAGTTCCAGGATGACCGGCCGCTCGGGCGCGGCGTGGGCCTGACCGACCGCCGGACCATGCCGCTTGCCGGCGTCGCCTGGAGCCCGTGGCAGTTCTGGGACGGTCGCAAGGACAGTCTGTGGGCGCAGGCGCTGGGGCCGCTGGAAGACGCGCGCGAGCACGGCGGCAACCGCACCGCCTATGCGCATTTCATCTCGGCCTCGCTTAAGGACCGCTACGAGCGCATCTTCGGGCCGCTGCCGGACCTTTCCAGCGTTCCGCGCGACGCCGGACCGCTCGGCAATGCAGCCGAGCGCGCTGCGTGGGAGACCATTCCCGAAACGAAGCGCGCCGAGATCGACATGGTCTTCGCCAATATCGGCAAGTCGATTGCGGCCTTCGAGCGTTCGATCCGCCATGAGGAGACGCGCTTCGACCGCTTTGCGCGAGCGATGGCGTCAGGTGAGGCGCCGCAGGGCGATGCCGCGCTCGACGAATCCGAACGGCTCGGGCTGAAACTGTTCATCGGCCGCGCCAATTGCGTCACCTGCCACGCCGGCCCGCGCTTCAGCGACGAGCATTTCCACAACACCGGCGTGCCACAGCCGCCGGAACTGCCGGAGGATTCCGGCCGTGCCGCGGGCATCCCGAAGGCGCTGGCCGATCCGTTCAACTGTCTCGGCCGCCATAGCGATGCCAAGCCGGAGCAGTGCGGCGAACTGCGCTTCGTCGCCAAGGACGACCCGCTGATGGTGCGGGCGTTCAAGACGCCGTCGCTGCGTGGCGCCGCCTCGCGTCCGCCCTACATGCATTCGGGCCAGATCGCGAGGATCGAGGATGTGATCGACCACTATGCCGCCGCGCCGAAACCGCCGAAAGGCGAAAGCGAGGTGCGGCCGCTGACGCTGTCGGAGCGCGAGAAGAAGGCACTGGTGGCGTTTCTGAAGACGTTGGATACGGCCAAGCCGCTATCCAACTGAGGGACAGGCTCGTTTCGTGGAGCCGGGGCGCTACCTGTCCTTCACCGTCTCCATTGCCACATAGGTTGACGTCTGGGCCACGTGGGGCAGGGCGGAGATGCGCTCGCCCAGCACGCGGCGGTAGGCACCGATGTCGCGAGTGCGGACCTTGAGCAGGTAGTCGAAGTTCGCCGCGATCATGTGGCACTGCTCGATCTCTGGCACGAGGCGCACCGCTCGGTTGAAGGCGTCAAGCGCGTCCGAGCGGGTGTCGGACAGCTTGACCTGCACGAAGGCGACGTGGCCTTCGCCCATCTTCTCGCGGTCGACGATCGCCTGGTAGCCGCGGATGTAGCCCGCCTCCTCGAGCCGGCGCACGCGGGCCTGGACCGGCGTCTTCGACAGGCCGACCTTCCCACCGAGCGCGGCCATGGACAGGCGCCCGTCGGCCGACAGCGCCGCGACGATGTTTCGGTCGATGCGGTCCAGATGGTCCAGACTATCCATGTGCGCAGTACGAATGTCCCGAATTGTCGACCATCGTTGGTCCATTCGACGCGTTGCGTCAACATGTTCGGACCGGCTTGCGGCGCAGCCTGTGCTATCTTCGCCCGATCGCTCAAGACACCATCCGGGACCTGACCGCACATGCCGACGCTTGCTTCGCTCCGGGACGACCTGCGCAAAGCCTATCTCGCCGACGAGGATGCAGTCCTGCGAGGGCTGGTCGATGGGGCGGAGCTCGATGAGGGTCAGCGCGCGGCGATCTCCGAGCGGGCGGTGAAACTCGTCGAAGCGGTGCGGTCGTCCTCCGATCCAAAGCTGATGGAGGTGTTCCTCTCCGAATACGGGCTCTCGACCAAGGAGGGCGTGGCGCTGATGTGCCTCGCCGAGGCGCTGCTGCGGGTGCCGGACGCCGAGACGATGGACGATCTGATCCAGGATAAGATCGCGCCGCATGACTGGTCGGCGCATTCGGGCGAATCGAGCTCGATCTTCGTCAATGCGTCGACCTGGGCACTGGCTCTGACCGGCCGGGTGCTGGACGAAGGCGAGGGCGGCATCGAGCGGACGCTGCGCGGCATGGTGCGGCGGCTCGGCGAGCCGGTCATCCGCACGGCGGTGTCGGCCGCCATGCGCGAGATGGGCGAGCAGTTCGTGCTCGGCCGCACGATCGAGGAGGCGGTGCGGCGCGGCAAGCCCTACAGCCGCAAGGGCTATCTCTATTCGTTCGACATGTTGGGCGAGGCCGCGCGGACGGAAGCCGACGCGCTGCGCTATCACGCGGCTTACGCAGATGCGATCTCCTCGCTCAACAGCGGCGCCTCCAGCACCAACATCCGCTACAATTCCGGCATCTCGGTAAAACTCTCGGCGCTGCATCCGCGCTACGAGCAGTCGCAGCGCGAGACGATGCTGACGGTGATGGCCGAGCGGCTCACGTCCCTGTGCCACGCGGCGCGGCACGCGCGCATGGGCCTCAACATCGATGCCGAGGAGGCCGACCGGCTCGACCTGTCGCTCGACGTCATCGAACGCGTACTTGCCGATCCGGAGCTGACCGACTGGGACGGGTTCGGCGTCGTCGTGCAGGCCTACGGAAAGCGGGCGCACCACGTCATCGACTGGCTCTACACACTGTCGAAGCGGCTCGACCGCCGGATCATGGTCCGCCTCGTCAAGGGCGCCTACTGGGACACCGAGATCAAGCGGGCGCAGACCTTGGGCCTTGCCGGCTATCCGGTGTTCACCCGCAAGGCCAACACCGATGTCTCCTACATCGCCTGCGCCAAGAAGCTGCTCGGCATGACCGACCGGATCTATCCGCAGTTCGCCACGCACAATGCGCACACGGTCGCCGCGATCCTGGCGATGGCCGAGGACAAGTCGGCCTTCGAGTTCCAGCGCCTGCACGGCATGGGCGAGGCGCTGCACGAGGCGGTACGCGCAAGCGAGGGCACGCGCTCCCGCATCTACGCGCCCGTCGGCTCGCATTCCGACCTGCTCGCCTATCTGGTCCGCCGCCTGCTCGAGAACGGCGCCAACTCGTCCTTCGTCCACCAGATCGTCGACGAGGAGGTGAGCGCCGAGATCATCGCGCGCGATCCGTTCGGCATCGTGGAGAATCAGGGGATCGCGCATAATCCACTCATTCCTTTCCCGTCCGAGATCTTCCTTCCTGCCCGCAAGAACTCCATCGGGCACGATCTCAACGACACGGTCGCATTGTCGGACATCCAGGATGGGCGTGGACAGTTTTCCGGGGAGAACCTCTGGACGGCGGGCGTGGCGGGAAGCGAACGGCCGATCGTCAACCCGGCGAAGCCGGACGACGTCGTCGGCCTGGTGCGCGAGGCGGACGCCGGGGCGATGAAAGCCGCCGTCGGACGGGCCGTTGCGGCATTCCCGGCGTGGGCGGCAACGCCGGTCAACGAGCGGGCGGCGACGCTGCTGCGCGCCGCCGACCTTTACGAGGCGCATGAGGCGGAGTTCTTCGCGCTCTGCGCCCGCGAGGCGGGCAAGACGCTGGCCGACGGCGTGGCCGAGGTGCGCGAGGCGGTCGACTTCCTGCGCTACTATGCGGCCGAGGCGGCGAAGGCGGAGATCGGCACCAGCGCCCGGGGCGTCATCGCCTGCATCTCGCCGTGGAACTTTCCGCTCGCGATCTTCACCGGACAGGTGGCGGCGGCACTCGTCACCGGCAATGCGGTGATCGCCAAGCCGGCCGAGCAGACGCCGCTGATCGCGGCGAGGGCCGTCGAACTGCTGCACGAGGCGGGGGTGCCGGCAGATGCGCTGCAGCTTCTGCCGGGCGACGGGCCGTCGGTCGGCGCGCCGCTGACGGCGGACCCCAGGATTGCCGGCGTCTGCTTCACCGGCTCGACGGACGTGGCCCGCATCATCGAGCGGCAGCTGGCCGAGACGGCGGCGCCCGATGCGATGCTGATCGCCGAGACCGGCGGGCTGAACGCGATGGTGGTTGATTCGACCGCGCTGCCCGAACAGGCGGTGCGCGACATCCTGGCCTCGGCCTTCCAGAGTGCCGGCCAGCGCTGCTCGGCGCTGCGTATCCTCTATGTGCAGTCGGACGTCGAGGACAAGGTGCTGGAGATGCTGACCGGCGCGATGAAGGCGCTCGCGGTTGGCGATCCGTGGCTCTACGCGACCGATGTCGGCCCGGTGATCGACGCGGATGCGCGCGAGTCTATCGCTGCCTATTGCCAGGCGATGGAGGCGAAGGGATGGCTGATCGCCAAGCTCGATGCGCCGGGCGAAGGGCTGTTCGTCCCCCCGCACATTTTCCGCGTCAACGGCATCGCCGAGATGGAGCGGGAGATTTTCGGGCCGGTGCTGCATGTCGCGACGTTCGAGCCGGAGGAACTCGACCTCGTGGTGGCGAACATCAACGCCCGGGGCTACGGGCTGACCTTCGGCCTGCACACCCGCATCGAGGCGCGCGTGCAGCGGATCATCGACCGGATCCATGCCGGCAATGTCTATGTCAACCGCAACCAGATCGGCGCGGTGGTCGGCTCGCAGCCGTTCGGCGGCGAGGGACTGTCGGGGACCGGGCCGAAGGCGGGCGGGCCGCACTATCTGCGCCGCTTCCGCAAGTCGGCGGTGGCGGCAGGTGATGTCGGCCAGGCGGAGGCGGTGGCCCTGCCACGCCGGTTCCCGGATGCGCGGATGGACAACTGGTCGACGCGCAGCGACCGCATCGCGATCCTGCGCAAGCACCTGCGCGGCAAGGCGGGCGAGGCGATCTCGGCGGCGGCGGCGACCGAGTTCGGCCCGGTCGACCTGCCGGGCCCAACCGGCGAATCCAACACGCTGACGCTGGTGCCGCGCGGAAAAGTGCTGTGCCTCGGCCCCGATCCGGATTCGCTTCTGGCGCAGGTGGTTCAGGCGCTCGCGGCCGGCAATGCCGTGGTCGCGGTCGCGCCAAAGGCATCCGCCGCGCTGAGCGCACTCACCGGCAAGGCGCTGCCGCTGGAGGTTCTGGACGGGACGCTGATGCATGGCGAACTCGCCGCGACCTCGGTCGATGCCGTGGCCTATTCGCGGGCGGGGGCGACCGCGCGGGAGATACGGCGCATCCTCGCCGAGAAACCCGGTCCGATCGTGCCGCTGATCGCCGAGACGATTTTTCCGGCGGCGTACGCGCATGAGCGCTCGGTCTGCGTCGACACGACGGCAGCCGGCGGCAATGCGAGTTTGCTCGCTGCGAGTTGAGGGCGTTGGTCCGGGCTCCTGCGTCATTCCGGGACCGCGCAGCGGGGCCCGGAAACCAGCGCGCCGGCGTTGCATGGTTCGAGCACACGGCCGTTCCTCCCAGGTCACGACTCTGGATTCCGGGTCCCGCTACGCGGTCCC
>JBDRCE010000057.1:0-292790 GCA_043822005.1 Pseudomonadota bacterium
CCGGTCGATCAGGCCACGGTCGAAGTAGGAGACATGGCAGGTGACGCCGTCGACCTGCGGGTCCTTGAACGCCTCGACGATGATGTCGTTGCCGAGCCAGTCGACGCCGACCTCGCCCACCTCCTGCGCCAGCGCTGGCGATGCGGCGAGGCCGAGGAATAGAGCGGCGGCGAGACGGTTCATGTCGGAACTCCTTGGACGACCGCGCAACAGGTGGGGAGGCCGGCCCCCACATGCAATGTCGCCGACGCCGAATAGCCTACTTCTCGGGGATTGCCATTCGCGACATCACATCCGTCTTCAGCACGAAGCGCTGGTAGAGCGCGCCGGCGATGTGAATGAGGACGAGAACGAACAGGAGGTTGGCCGCCAGCCCGTGGATCGGCGCCGCCTGCTTCACGCCGCCGGCCCAGGCGGCGAGCCCGCCGAGCGGAATGGCGATCATCAGCGCGTAGAGCAGGATGTGGGTGGCATTGGCGACGAACTTCAGCGGCGCGGGCTCGTTTTCCGGGACGCGGGGAGCGCCACGGGTAACGCGCACGCCGAGGCGAAGCAGCGCGAGCAACAGGACCGACACGCCGACGACGGTATGGACGGTGACGCCCAGGTTCAGGTCCGCGGGGATGGCAAGCCCGTCGCGCACCGCCTCCCACGCTCCCACCATGGGTTCATGGTACAGGATCTGGACCGCGATCAGGAGCGCGATCACCCAGTGCAGCCCGATCTGCAGCGTTGAATAGCCTTTGCGAACTGGGACTGCCATGATGAACTCCGAGGTTTCGTTGGAAGGAGCTTCGCCTATCGCCGGCTTGAAGCCAACGCGGCATCATGCCATTTGCGCGGACATCCGCGGGTCGCTATATGTCGCGGATGACCAGATTTTCAGGATCCGGAAAGGCGTTTCTCGTGCGGGCGGCGATTGCTGCCGTTGCGATCGGCGCGTTCTCGGGCGTCGCCTTCGCGGCGTGGATCGAGAACGGCTCAGCTATGCTGATGTCACTTGCCGCGTCCGGCCTCTCCTGGTGTTTCTGACACCGCACTTTCTTTCCAGCCTCAGGTGACTTCGATGCGCGCGATCCTCTACGGGCTCCTCTTCCTGGTCGCCGTGGGCATCGGCTACGTCGCCTTCGACTGGTATGCGAAGATGGGCTCGGGCGCCGTTTACGGCGATACGTTCGCGCTTGTCGACCAGAAGGGCCAGACGATCACCGAAAAGGAATTCAGGGCGCAGCCGTCGGCCGTGTTCTTCGGCTTCACGCACTGCCCCGAAATCTGCCCGACGACCCTCTTCGAACTCGACGGCTGGCTGACCCAACTCGGCCCCGACGGCGCGAACCTGCGTGTCTTCTTCGTCTCGGTCGATCCGGAGCGCGACACGCCGGAGATCATGGACCAGTATGTCAGCAACGTCTCTAAGCGCATCACCGGCGTGACCGGCGATCCCGCCAAGGTCGCGGCGATGGCCAAGTCCTTCAACATCTATTCGCGCAAGGTCGAGACCGGCGACGGCGAATACACGATGGACCACACCGCCTCGGTTCTGCTGCTCGACAAGGGCGGAACGTTTGCCGGGACGATCGCCTACGGCGAGAACGCCCAGACGGCAATTGCCAAGCTGAAGCGGCTGGCGGCCGGATCCTGACCGTGGCCCAGCTTCGCTATCATCTGCGCGCCCCGAAGGCCGAGGCGGAACGCACCTTTGCGGTCCTCGAGGCCGCGCTCGAGGAGGAGGCCTGGCCCCTCTCCATCTTCGAAGTCGATGAGAAAGCGGCAATCTTCGAGATCTCCGCCTATGTCGACGAGACCGAGGACGGCGTCGCCGAGCGCCTGTCAGCCTTGGTTCCCAACGGCGCCTTGTCGCGCGCGTTCGACGTCGAAGCCGTTCCCGACATCGACTGGGTGACCAAGTCGCTCGAAGGCCTGAAGCCCGTGCGCGCCGGCCGTTTCCTGGTCCACGGCTCGCATGACCGCGACAAGCGGCGCATCGGCGACATCGCCATCGAGATCGAGGCCGGGCTCGCCTTCGGCACCGGCCATCACGGCACGACGGCAGGCTGCCTCCAGGTTCTGTCGGAAGTGGTGCGGCGCGAGCATCCGGGCAACGCGCTGGACCTCGGCACGGGCAGCGCGGTGCTTGCCATCGCGCTGGCGAAGATGGCGCATATTCCCGTGCTCGCCACGGACATCGATCCTGTCGCGACGGAAGTGGCGGACGAAAACGCCCGCATCAACGGCGTGGCCTCATACCTGGACTGCGTGACGGCGGTCGGCTTTCATCATCCGGCATTTGCCGCGGCCGGCCCGTTCGACCTCATCGTCGCAAATATCCTCGCTCGCCCGCTGATGCGGCTGGCGCCTGATATGGCGAGGCACCTCGCGCCCGGTGGGTCTCTGGTGCTGTCAGGCATCCTGGACAGCCAGCGCAACGCAGTCGTGGCAGCCTATACCGGGCAGAGATTTCGCCATGTCCGCACCCTCCACCGGGAAGGTTGGGTCGCGATCCACCTCAAGCGGTAGCGCGACGGCCGGACACAGAAAAGGCGGCTGTCTCCAGCCGCCCTTCGCAAGCGCAGGTCGCCCCGCGCCTTCTGCCGGAACTATCCGAAATCAGAACATGTACGGTGCGCGCGCGCTGCGGCGCAGCACTTCGCGGCTGTAGCCGTTCTTCGCCAGCGTTTCGTCGTCGAGCATCAGCAGCGCGCCGTTGACATAGTGGTTGGCCTGACGCGCGCGCGCCTCGATCAGCGAGTTCAGCGCGTTGCGGAAGAAGCCAGGCTTTGCGGTCTCGGTCATGATGGTCTCCTTTGGTAGGACTATCCATCCTCCACGTCACCAAAGGTAAGGATAGTTGCCCTGATTCACCACCGCTCATCTCGCATGTGCGATATGCATTTTTGCACGTGCGAAGAGAGCCTTGTGCAATGCAATATTCACAATTCCTTCTGACGCTCGCCGCATTGCTTCGGCCGCCCGCGGCAGTTACCGTCGCGCCTCCCGCAAATCGGTGCAGAGCAGCATGTTCCAGTCCTTTGATGTCGCCTCGGATCCTTCGCAAGGGCCAGCCCGCGTCGCGCGCTTGCGCGAGTGGCTGGGCAAGCACGGCATCGACGGCTTCATCGTGCCCCGCGCCGACGAGCATCAGGGCGAATACGTGCCGGTGCGGGCCGAGCGCCTGCAATGGCTGACTGGGTTTACCGGTTCGGCGGGTGTCGCGATCGTTTTCGCCGACAGTGCCCAGATCTTCGTCGACGGCCGCTACACGCTGCAGGTACGTGGGCAGGTCGACCTCTCGGTCTTCACCGTCCAGAGCCTGATCGACACACCTCCAGCCAGGTGGCTGGGAGAGAACGCCGCCAAAAGCGCCCGGATCGGCTTCGACCCATGGCTGCACACGATCTCTGACGCGAAAGCGCTGAAGACGGCGCTGGAAAAGCGCGGCGCCGAACTGGTTGCGCTGCGCAACAACCCCATCGACGAGATCTGGGACGATCAGCCGGGTCCGCCGCTGGAAACGGTCGATATCCAGCCGTTCGACTATGCCGGCGAACTGGCGAAGGACAAGCTTGCCGGCATGGCGGAAAGCCTGCGCAAGGACAGCGTGACGCACACGGTCCTGACCGATCCGTCCTCGCTCGCCTGGGCGTTCAACATCCGCGGCCGGGACGTGCCGCACACGCCGCTGGCGCTCGGCTTCGCGATCGTCGCGGCGGCAGGACCTCACCAGCTGTTCATCGACAAGCGAAAGCTGCCGCGCCAGACGGAGGCGTATCTGACACAGCTTGCCGACATCTGCCCGCCGTCGGCGCTCGACGAGCAGCTGCGCGCACTCGCCAAGGGTGGCGAGACGATCGGCCTCGACTTCGGCCTCGCGGCCGAAAAGCTCAGGCTGATCGTCGAGGAGAACGGTGGGAAGGTCGTCTCCCTCCCGGATCCGGCCCGCCTGCCCCGCGCCACCAAGAACGCGGCCGAACTCGCCGGCACCCGCAACGCGCATCGCCGCGACGGGGCCGCGGTGTCCCGCTTCGTTCGCTGGATCGAAGCGCAGCCGGCGGGATCGGTGGACGAGATCGCCGCGGTGACCGCGCTGGAAAACTGCCGCGTCCAGACGGGCAATGAGTTGCAGATGCCGCTGCGCGACATCTCCTTCGACACGATCTCGGGCGCCGGCCCGAACGGCGCGATCATCCACTACCGGGTGACGACCGCGACGAACAGGACGCTCGGGCCGGGCGAACTCTATCTCGTCGATTCCGGCGCGCAGTACCAGGACGGCACAACCGACATCACCCGCACCTTGCCGGTCGGCGAACCCGACGCGGAAATGCGCGAGCGCTACACGCTGGTGCTGAAGGGCATGATCCAGATTTCGATGCTGCGCTTTCCGGTCGGCACGCGCGGCGCCGACATCGACGCCTTCGCCCGCGCAGCCCTTTGGAAGGCCGGCCTCGACTATGCCCATGGCACGGGCCACGGCGTCGGCTCGTTCCTGTCCGTCCATGAAGGTCCCCAGCGCATTGCCAGGACCGGCACGGAGAAGCTGCTGCCGGGAATGATCCTCTCCAACGAGCCCGGCTACTACAAGGAGGGCGCCTACGGCATCCGTCTGGAGAACCTGATCGTCGTCACCGCGCCGGAGCCGATTGAAGGCGGCGATATCCCGATGCACCGGTTCGAGACGCTGACGCTGGTGCCCTTCGACAAGCGCATGATCGTCACCGCCATGCTGACGCGCGAGGAATTCGACTGGCTGAACGCCTACCACGCACGCGTCCGCCATGAAGTCGCTCCCCTCCTGACGGGTGAGGAACGCGCATGGCTCGAGGCGGCCACGTCACCCTTCGAGGATCACCATCATCCGAGCAGGTAGCGCAGCGCGATCAGCACGACCGCGCCGCCGATGAACATCGGCATGAAGCTGAAGCGCAGCGCGACCAGCCCCGCCACGACCATCGCCGCGATCTCCGCCGGACCGCCATTGAACAGCGCAGGCGCAAACAGCGTGGTAAGGACCGCGGCCGGCACGGCGTTGAGCCCCGCCTCGACGCGCGGGTGAATACGCTCGAAGCGGGAGAGGACGACATGGCCGCCGGCGCGCGCCAGATAGGTCATCGCGGCGCCCGCGAGAATGATCCACACCGCTTCGCTCATGGCGCCGGCCCCGCCTCATCGGGCTCGGGGTCGGCCGGCGGATGCGGCTTGGCCAGTGCCGCCGCGAGCAGGACGCCGGCCGCGGCACCGATCGAGACATGCCAGGGCGAACCCACATAGGTGTAGGCGATCACCGCGGTGATGCCGGAGGCGATGACGACCGGAAGCCAGAGCGGACGCTTGCGGAAGCCCATCACGAGCCCGAGGAAGTAGATCGGCAGAAGGAAATCCAGCCCGATCGCGTGGGTGTCTGGAAGCATCGCGCCGAACCCCGCTCCGACCGCGGAGAGCAGGACCCAAGCGGCATAGACCAGCGTCCCCATGCCCATGTACCAGGCAAAGCCGATCTCCTCGCGAGCCTCAATCTTCCGTTCGCTCTCGGCGTAGACCGGATCGACCAGGAAGAAGAAGCCGACCGCCTGTTGCCATGCGGGCCAATGGGTGACCCGCCGCCCGACGGCGGCGGAATAGAGCACATGGCGGAAATTGACCGCGAAGATCGACATGACCACGATCCAGCCCGGCAGACGCTGTCCGAAGAGCTCCACGCCGACCATCTGCGACGCGCCGCCGAAGATCGTGACGCTCATCAGGACGATTTCGAAGAACGACAGCCCCTGCTTCGCCGCGATCGCGCCGTAGAGGACCGCGAACGGCCCCGCCGCGAGCGTCGCGGGAATGGCGAGCCGGACTCCGGACCAGAACTGCCCGGTAGTGCTGGAGGGGGAATAGGTCTCTACGGCCATTGCGCGCCCGTTGTCGAGCCGGCCTTGTAGTTGCGCCCTGCCGCCGTGTCAGTTGAATTCGGTTGAGCCAGCGTTCAGCGCGGCAATCACCCTTCAACGCGCCTGAACCATTCGTCCTCGTCGATGACTTCGATGCCGAGGTCGGTCGCGGCCTTGAGCTTGGAGCCCGCACCCGGCCCGGCAACGACGAGATCGGTCTTCTTCGATACCGAACCGGCCGTCTTGGCGCCGAGCCTCTCGGCCATCGCCTTGGCCTCGTCGCGCGACATGCGTTCGAGCGAACCGGTGAAGACGATCGTCTTGCCACTGAACTGCGTCTCGACCTGCCCGACCTTTTCCTCGTCGGCCGGCTGGACTTCCCGCAGAAGCGCATCGACCGCGTCGCGGTTGTGCTCCTCGTTGAAGAACTCGACCATTGCCTCGGCCACGACTTCGCCGACGCCGTTGACGGCGTTCAGCTCCTGCCAGGCGGCGTTGCCCTTGTCGCCCTTGCCGGCCGGGATCTCGGCCTCGGTGGCGACGGCGCGGATCGCCTCGAAGCTGGTGAAGTGCCGGGCGATTCGCTTTGCATTGGTCTCGCCGATATGGCGGATGCCGAGCGCGAAGAGGAAGCGCGAGGTCTCCACCATCCGGCGCGCATCGATGGCGTCGAACAGCTTCTTAACCGAGACCGGGCCGAAACCCTCGATGTTCTCGAGCTTGGTGAGCGACGTCTGCTGGCGCGCCTTCAGCGTGAAGATGTCGGCCGGCGTCCGGATCTGCAACGCGGCATCGTCGGCGTTGTAGAAGAACTCGATCTGTTTCTCGCCAAGCCCCTCGATATCCATCGCATTGCGCGAGACGAAGTGGCGCAGCCGCTCCACTGCCTGCGCCGGGCAGATGAGCCCGCCGGTGCAGCGGCGTACCGCCTCCCCTTCCTCGCGCACCGCATGGCTGCCGCAGGCGGGGCAGACATGCGGGAATTCGTAAGGCATCGAGTCCGCCGGCCGCCTCTCCGGCACGATGTCGAGGATCTGCGGGATGACGTCGCCGGCGCGCTGGATCAGTACGGTGTCGCCGACGCGGATGTCGCGGCCGCCCCGGATCGGCTGGCCGTCATTGCCGATGCCCCGGATATAGTCCTCGTTGTGC
Source organism: Pseudomonadota bacterium (assembly GCA_043822005.1). GTDB lineage: Bacteria > Pseudomonadota > Alphaproteobacteria > Rhizobiales > Rhizobiaceae > Mesorhizobium_A. The sequence continues at coordinate 7,026 of JBDRCE010000057.1, forward strand.
AGCGTCGCGTTGACGACGACCACGCCGCCGACGGTGACCGGCTCGAGCCGCGCCACGGGCGTCAGCGCCCCGGTGCGGCCGACCTGGATGTCGATCGCCTTGAGCACGGTCGTCGCCTTCTCCGCCGGGAACTTGTGCGCGGTCGCCCAGCGCGGCGAGCGCGAGCGGAAGCCGAGCCGCTCCTGCAGGTCCAGCCGGTCGACCTTGTAGACGACGCCGTCGATGTCATAGGGCAGGCTCGCCCGGTCGGCCTCGATCGCGCGATACTGCGCCAGCATCTCCTCAAGCGAGGTGCAGCGCTTCATCCGCTCGTTGACCGGAAAGCCCCAGTCGCGGAAGCGCGTCACGGCATCGAACTGGGTCTCGGCCAGCGGTTCGGACGTCTCGCCCCAGGCGTAGGCGAAGAATTTGAGGGGACGCGACTTCGTTACCTCCGGATTCTTCTGGCGCAGGCTGCCGGCGGCGGAATTTCGGGGATTGGCGAAGGTCTGGCCGCTCTCGGCCATTCGCGTCTGCAGGTCGAGGAAGTCGTCGCGGCGCATATAGACCTCGCCGCGCACGTCGACGATATCAGGCGCATCGGCGGGCAGCCGCTCCGGGATGTCGGCAATGGTGCGGATATTGGCCGTGACGTTCTCGCCGGTCGTGCCGTCGCCGCGCGTCGCGCCCGTCACCAGGCGGCGGTTCTCGTAGCGCAACGACATCGACAGACCGTCGATCTTGGGCTCGGCGGTGAAGACGAGATCGGCATCCGCCGGCAGGTTGAGGAAACGCCTGACCGAGCCGACGAAATCCGTCACGTCCTCATCGGAGAACACATTGTCGAGCGACAGCATCGGCTTGGCGTGCTGTACCTGCGCGAAAGCGGAGGACGGTGTGGCGCCGACCGACTTTGACGGCGAATCCTCGCGGATCAGCTCGGGAAAGCGCGCCTCGATCGCCGCGTTGCGCAGCTTCAGCGCGTCGTAATCTGCGTCCGAGATCGTCGGCGCGTCTTCGGCGTGGTAGCGCCGGTCGTGCCCGGCGATCTCCGCGGCGAGCCGGGCAAGTTCCTCGGCGGCCTGTTCTTCTGTCAACGTATCGACGGGCGTCTTCTCTGGCGTCATGGCGCATCCGTTTGGGCGATTGAAGCGGACAGATTTCGGTCAAACGACCGGCTTTGTAAATCGGTCCGTGCCGCCAGTTGCCGGCTCCTGACAGAAGGCTGCTTCAGCCGGTACTTTCCGACAGCAGGCGGTGCGCGGCCGCGCGCGCCTCATCGGTGATCGTGGCGCCGGCGAGCATCCGCGCGATCTCCTCGCCTCGGTCCGACTGCCCGAGTTCCGCTACCGCCGTCGTGACACGCTCCTCGCCCGACTTGGAAATCAAGTAGTGCGTCGCTGCGCGCGCCGCGACCTGCGGCGCATGCGTGACTGAAAGCACCTGCACCCGCGTCGCAAGCCGCGCGAGCCGCTTGCCGATCGCATCGGCCACCGCGCCGCCGACACCGGTGTCGATCTCGTCGAAGACCAGCGTCGGCGCCGAGCCGCGATCGGCGAGTGCGACCTTCAGCGCCAGCAGGAAGCGGGAGAGCTCGCCCCCGGACGCCACTTTCATCATCGGGCCGGGCCGCGTGCCGGGATTCGTCCGCACCTGGTACTCGACATGGTCGATCCCCTCCGCCGCCCTGTCGGCGGCCTCCGTGGAGATCTGGACGATGAACTCGGCCCGTTCGAGCTTGAGCGCCGGCAGTTCGGCCATGACCGCCGCGACCAAGCCTTCCGCCGCCGCCCGGCGTAGCGCCGACAGATGCTCCGCCTGGCGGTCGTAGGCGCCGCGCAGCTCCGCGGCCGTTTTCTCAAGCTGGCCGAGCCTTCCTTCCCCCGCATCGAGATCGGCAAGGTCGGCCACCATCGAATCGCGCAGCGCCGGCAGGTTCTCGACCGTCACCGCATATTTGCGCGCTGCACCCCGCAGCGCAAACAGGCGTTCCTCGGCCTGTTCGAGCACGCGCGGATCGAAATCGAGTGCGCGTTCGGCCGCCGCCGCCGCTTCCTGGGCGCCATCCAGCGCAATCAGCGCCTCGTCGAGCGTCCTGACGATATCGCCGAGCAGTTCCGGCGCCTCGGCCTCCTTGCGCTGCAGCCGCCGCAGCAGGCTGGACAGGGCCGGCACCGGCGACGTCGAGCCCGACAGCGTTTCCACTGCGTCGCTGACTTCCGCCGCCGTCTTCTCGGCCCGCATCATGCGCGCACGCTTTTCCGCAAGCTCCTCTTCCTCGCCCGGCTGGGGATCGAGCTTGGAAAGCTCGGCGACCGACGCGCGCAAATAGTCCGCCTCGCGCGCGGCAGCCTCCACCTTGGCCCTGTGACGCGAAAGCTCCTGCTCGGTCGAGCGCCATTGGCGGAAGGCGGCGCCAGTCGCGGCAACTTCGCCCAGATGTCCGCCGAACGCGTCGAGCAGTTCACGGTGGGCTGCGGGATCGACAAGCGCCCGCTCGTCGTGCTGGCCGTGCAACTCGACCAGCAGCCGGCCGAGATCGCGCATCAGTCCGACGCTCGCCGGCTGATCGTTGACGAAGACCCTGGTACGGCCGTCGGCGGTCTGGACCCGGCGCAGGATGATGTCGCCGTCGGTCTCTAACGCGTTCGCTTCGAGAAGGTCGCGCGCGGGATGATTGCCCGGCACGTCGAAGACCGCCGAGACCTGGCCCTGCGCCGCGCCGTGGCGCACGAGCGAGGCATCGCCGCGCGCGCCGAGCGCGAGCGAAAGCGCATCGAGGAGGATGGATTTTCCCGCGCCCGTCTCGCCGGTCAGGACCGAAAGGCCCGAGCCGAAGTCGAGGTCGAGCCGCTCAATCAGGACGATATCGCGGATCGACAGGCGCGAAAGCATGAAATGCGAATCAGGTCCCGAGGATCGAACGGCTGGCCTTCGAAATCCAGGAGCCGGTGTTCTCGCGCGGCTGGAGCCCGCCGGTCTGCAGCAGCGCGTAGGAATCCTTGTACCACTGGCTGTCCGGATAGTTGTGGCCGAGCACGGCGGCGGCAGTCTGCGCCTCCGAGGCGAGCCCCATCGCGTAGTAGCCTTCGACCAGGCGCGCCAGCGCTTCTTCGACATGGCGCGTGTTCGAATAGTTCTCGACGACGACGCGGAACCGCTTCATCGACGCGATATACTCGCGCCGTTCGAGATAGTAGCGGCCGACCTGCATCTCCTTGCCGGCGAGCTGGTCGCGGGCGAAGCGGATCTTGGTCTTAGCGTCTTCGACATATTCCGATTCGGGCCAGCGCTGGACGAGTTCGTCCATCGCCTCGACGGTCCGGCGGGCCTCCTTCTGGTCCTGCGTCACGTCGCGGATCTGGCGATAGTAGCTCAGGCCGATGATGTATTGGGCGTAGGCGGCGTCCGGCGAGGTCGGATAGAGGCCGATATAGCGCTTGGCGCTGCCGATCGCTTCCTCGTAGTTGCCCTGCCGATAGTTGGCGAAGGCGCCCATCACCATCGATTTTCTGGCGAACTCGGAATAGGGATGCTGGCGATCGACGGACTCGAATTTCCTGATCGCCTCGTTCATCCGCCCCGCATTCATGTTCGCGAGGCCCTCGTTGTAGAGCTTGTCGGCGGGATCGGTCTCCTCGACATAGGTCGAGAGGTCGAGGTCCTTTTCGCCGAACCCCATGCAGCCCGACAGAACGAGCGGCGCAAGAACAACCGGGAGGGCCAGCATCGGCAGGCGCGAGATCAGGCTCGCTCTTTGCGGCAGCTTCGACATGGACTTGCCTCTCCGGTACACCCGAAACCTATGGGCGAAATGACTTTGGCCCGGAACGGTTCATAAATCATAACCGCCGGAATTGGGCAACGCTGTGCCCATTCAATGGCGCATTTTTGTGGCGGAAGAGGCGGATGTTCAGATCATCCAGGGCGCGTAGACGGGAGCGTTGACGGCGACCATCTCGCCGACCCGTCCCCGGCCCTGCCGAACGGTCTCGACGATTTCGAAGGCGCTGCGATCCGACAGCAGCCGGCGAAGCGCGGCGGCATTGAGCTTGTGGCCACCGCGCCAGGAGCGGAAACAGCCGATGAAACGAGCGCCCGCCAGCGCCAGATCGCCCATCGCGTCCAGCGTCTTGTGCCGCGCGAACTCGTCGCTGAAGCGCAGCCCCTCGACATTGATGACCCGGTGATCGTCGCCGATGACGACGGAATTCTCGAGCGAAGAGCCGAGCGCGTAGCCGGCCGCCCACAGCCGCTCCACATCGCGCATGAACCCGAAGGTGCGCGCACGCGAAACGTCCTTGCGGAACCGCGCCGGATCAACCTCGGCGGCAAAGGCCTGACGGCCGATCGCCGGGCTGTCGAACTCTATGTCGATCTCGAATCGGGTGCCGTTGTGCGGACGGAACTCCGCCCAGGACGACCCGTTCTCGATGCGGACGGGCTTGACGATGCGGATGTAGCGACGGCGCGCATCCTGCTCCTCGATGCCTGCCTGGTCGAACGCGTCGACGAACATCGCCGCACTTCCGTCGAGAATCGGAACCTCGGGACCGTCGATCTCGATGGCCACGTTGTCGATGCCAAGCCCTAGAAGCGCGGCCATGAGATGCTCGACCGTCGCGACATGCGCGCCGGCGGGATCACCGAGGACCGTGCTGAGATCGGTGGCGCCGATCTCCGACACAAGCGCGCGAATCTCGCGCGCATTGCCGTCGAGGTCGATTCTGCTGAAGACGACCCCGGTATCCGGATCGGCGGGGTTCAAATGGATCGAAACCGCCTTGCCGCTATGCACGCCGATACCCGACAGCGTCACGCGCGATTTCAAAGTCGTCTGATATTCTTGCAAACTAAGCCCCATACACCCGCCTCGGCTGGCATGCCTCCGTCTCGCGGAGTCCTATTCTCGCGTTGCCAGCGACGATCGGGTCACCATCCCCAAATAGGCCCGATCCAGCCAAATCCTGCGGCGAAGATAGTTGCTACACGAAGAGTCGCCAAATCACGGTTTCTTACTCCGTGTTACGACAGTCGCATCTCAAGATGTTTGGGCAACCAACTGTTAATCATAGGTTTTTCAAACGACAAGGGAGGGGCTTAAACCCCTCCCTCACGTCATTTGCAACAGACGCTGCCGAGCGTCAGTTCGCCTGCCTGCGCAGGAAGGCCGGAATCTCGAGCTGATCGTCCTCCTGCACCGCCCTCGACTGGGCGACGACGCGGCCGTGATCGTCGAGCTGGCCGCGACGCGGAGCATAGAGCGAGGGGTCCTGGCTCGGCAGGCGGCGGGCTTCCGGCGCCGGCTGCAGTTTCGGCTCGCGCGGCTGCGCCGGCTGAAGACGCGCAGGCTCTTCCTCCTTGCGGCCAAGGCTCGAGGTCAGGCGCTTGAGGAGCCCCATCGGCCCGCGCTCGTCAGGCTCGGCGGACCGCGCGGACTGCTGCGCTTCGAGCTCGGCCCGGACGACGGGCGGGAAATCCTCGACCCGCGGCATGCGCGGAGCGGCGGGAGCCTGGGCCACCATCGGGGCGGCCTGCGCCACCGGCTGCTGGACCGGACGCAGCTGCTGTTCGGCTACCGGCTGCTGGAAGATCGTGCTCTTGGGGCGGAAGTCCTGCTCGGCGTGCGCCGGGCCGACATGCACCTCAGCCGCGCGAATCGCCTCGGCGATCGGATCGGCCGCACGTTCCTCCATCCTCGGCGCTTCGGCTGCGCGGGCGACGGGCTGCTGTGCGATCGGAGCGGTTGCCGGACGGATGTCGGCCGCCGGCTGCTGCGGCTTGGCGGCCGGCTTCGGCATCTGGCGCAGCGGCGGAGCCGACATTTCCATGCCCGACTTGTCGATACCGGTGGCAACGACCGACACGCGGATGACGCCTTCGAGTTCCTCGTCGAAGGTGGCGCCGAGGATGATGTTGGCGTCCTGGTCGACTTCCTCGCGGATGCGGGTCGCGGCTTCGTCGACCTCGAACAGGGTCAGGTCGCGGCCGCCCGTGATCGAGATCAGCAGACCCTTGGCACCCTTCATCGAGGTCTCGTCGAGCAGCGGATTGGCGATCGCCGCCTCGGCGGCGGCCATCGCGCGGCCCTCGCCGGAGGCTTCGCCGGTGCCCATCATCGCCTTGCCCATCTCGCGCATGACGGACCGGACGTCGGCGAAGTCGAGATTGATCAGGCCTTCCTTGACCCTCAGGTCGGTGATGCAGGCGACGCCCGAATAGAGCACCTGGTCGGCCATCGCGAAGGCGTCGGCGAAGGTGGTCTTGTCGTTGGCGATGCGGAACAGGTTCTGGTTCGGGATGACGATGAGCGTATCGACGCTCTTCATCAGTTCCTCGATCGCCGCCTCCGCCGTCTTCATTCGGCGCTGACCTTCGAAATGGAACGGCTTGGTGACGACGCCGACGGTCAGGATGCCTTTTTCACGGGCGGCGCGGGCAACGACGGGAGCAGCGCCCGAGCCGGTGCCGCCGCCCATGCCGGCAGTGACGAAGCACATGTGGGTGCCTGCGAGGTGGTCGACGATCTCGTCGATGCATTCTTCCGCCGCGGCGCGCCCGACCTCAGGCTGCGAACCGGCGCCGAGCCCCTCGGTGACGTTGGCGCCGAGCTGGATGATCCGTTCGGACTTGGACATGGCCAGCGCCTGAGCGTCGGTATTGGCCACGACGAACTCGACGCCACGCAATCCCGCGGTGATCATGTTGTTGACTGCGTTGCCGCCGCCGCCGCCGACGCCGAACACGGTGATACGCGGCTTCAGCTCTGTGATGTCCGGCTTCTTGAGATTGATCGTCATTGTCCTCGTCCTTTGCCTTTCCTGCCGCCTCGCCGCGCGGCTGCCAATTTACGGGCCGCAGCCCCACCCAAACTAGAAACTGTCTCTGATCCACTGACCGACACGATGGAGCCGTCCCCCGGTGCCGTTACTCTTCATACGCATCCCGCCGACGCGCCTCGTTTCGAAGCCGGCGACCTGCGGGTAGATCATCAGGCCGACCACCGCCGAGAAGGCAGGTCCCTTTGCCGCTTCCGGCAAGCCGTGGATTCCGAGCGGCCGGCCGATGCGCACATTGCGTCCAAGGATGCGCCGCGCCGCGTCCGGCAGGCCGGAGAGCTGGCTGGCCCCGCCGGTCAGCACCACGCGCTTGCCGACGGTGTTGCCGAAGCCCGATTTGTTGAGCCGGTCGCGCACCAGTTCCAGCGTCTCGTCGATTCTCGCCCGCACGATGCGGGTCAGCACCGCGCGCGGGACCTGCAGCGGCACGTCGCTGTCGTCGCCGCCCATCGGCGGGACGCTGACGATGTCGCGATCGTCGGCACCGGTCTGCAGCGCCGAGCCGTGCATCACCTTCAGCCGCTCGGCATCTTCCAACCGGGTCGAAAGCCCGCGCGCCAGGTCGTGCGTAACGTGGCTCCCGCCGACGGGAATGGCGTCGGCGTAGACGAACTTGCCTTCTGAGAAGACCGAGAGCGTCGTCGTGCCGCCGCCCATGTCGATGCAGGCAGCGCCCATCTCCGCCTCGTCGTCGACGAGGGCTGCGAGCGCGCTCGCATAGGGCGTGGCGACCATGCGCTCGACCGACAGGTGCGCACGGTTGATGCACAGTTCCAGATTGCGCTGCGGCGCGGCGTCGCCGGTCAGCACATGCATGTCGACACCGAGCATTTCGCCCACCATGCCGCGCGGATCGCGCACGCCGCGTTCGCCGTCGAGCGAGAAGCCGACCGCCAGGGAATGCACGATCTCGCGTTCGGCGCGCAGCGCCTGGCGCGAGCCGGCGGCCAGAACCTGCTTGATGTCGTTGGCATCGACTTCGTGGCCGCCGAGATTGATGGAGGCCTGGAAGGCCTCGCTCTTCAGCCGTCCGGCCGAGAGATTGATGATGAGCGATTCGACGGTGAGACCTGCCATCCGCTCGGCCGCGTCGACCGCCAGCCGGATCGCCTGCTCGGCCTTGTCGAGATCGACGATCACGCCGGCTTTGACGCCCTGCGACTTCTGGTGGCCGATGCCGATCACCTGCATCTTGTGCGTCCGGCCAGGAAGGCGCGCGCTCTCTTCACGCGGCTTGAGGCGCGCGATGATGCAACACACCTTGCTCGAGCCGACGTCGAGAACGGTGATGATCCCCGACTTGGGGGCACCGGCGGACTTGTTGGAGACGAGCCAGCTCATATCTTCTTCCCCGGCTTGCCGGATTTCTTGGCCTGCTCGGTCAGGGCCGCCTCGCGGCGCGTCGCCGCGTCGGGTGTGAGCTTCACCACGACGCGATCCTCGAGCCGCATATCGACGACGGCGACGTCGCGCGACAGGATGCCCTGCTCGCGGTCCATGCGGGCTATCTCCGCAATCGCCGCGTCCTCGCCATGCTCCGGAAGCCGGATCGTCACGCCGTTCTCGAGCCTGAGATCCCAGCGGCGGTCGGCTACGCGGATGTAGGCCTTTACCCGCGCCGAAAGCTGGGGCGTCCTTGCGACCCGGGACATGAACTCGCCCGCCCGCTCGTTCGCCCCTGCGCCGATGAAGACCGGCAAGGTAGCGTAGCGCTGATGATTGAACGGCACGATGATGCGACCCGCGCCATCGATCAGCGACAGCTGCTGGCCGTGCTGCCAGATCGCCAGCGGCTTCTTCTCCGCGATCTCGACCTCGATCACGTTCGGGTAGATCTTCCTGACGGACGCAGCCGTCACCCACGGCATCTTCGAGATCCGCTCGCGCGCGGCATCGGCATCGAAGCCGATCAGCGACGTCCAGCCGTCGAGCCCGAGTTCCTGGAGCACGTCGATCTCGGACGTCTCACGGTTCCCGGCCATGCGCACGTCTTCGACCGCGAAGCCGCTGCGCGCCGTCACCGCCTGCACGATCGCCGGGCCGTGTCCGCCGAGGATCGCACCATAGACGCCGGTTGCGGAGAGAAAGACAGCCGTCATGGTCGTGGCCGCATAACGCGGCACCGTGACTTCGCCGCCAACCAGGCGTCCGAGCACCCGCGCAGGCCTGCGCAGCCAGCGCGGCAGCACGAGCCCGTCCCAAACGTTAGCCGCACGGGAGACCGCGGATCCATCCACGTCCTTCCGCGCAACCTGGGCCGACTTCAACGCGAACACGACGCGTCCTCCACCATCCAACTCAAAAGCTCGCCGAAATCGTGCCCGGCATGCTGGGCGATCTCGGGAACAAGCGACGTCGGCGTCATGCCCGGCTGGGTGTTGACTTCGAGCCAGACGAGCTCGCCATTTTCGGAATGGCGGTCGTCGTAGCGGAAGTCAGAACGGGAAACGCCCCGGCAGCCGATTGCTTGATGAGCCTTGAGGGTCAGTGTCTGTATTTTTTGGTAAATATTCGGTGAAATTTTTGCAGGGATTTCGTGTTTCGACCCGCCCTTCACATATTTCGAGTCATAGTCGTAGAACGAGTGGCCGACCGGAATGATCTCGCAAACGCCGAGCGCGACGTTGCCCATGACGGCGCAAGTCAGCTCGCGGCCGTGAATGTAACGCTCGACCATCACCGTGTCGCCATAGCGCCATTCGCTGGATCCGATGATCTGCGGCGGATGCGACTGATCCTCCTTGACGATCACGACACCGAAGCTCGACCCTTCGCAGACCGGCTTGACGACATAGGGCGGCTTCATCGGATGTTTGCCGCCGATGGCGTGCCGGTTCATCACCCTGGCTTCCGCCACAGGAATGCCGACCGACTTCGCGACGCGCTTCGCCTGCTCCTTGTGCATCGCCAGCGCCGAGGCAAGCACGCCTGAATGCGTGTAGGGGATCTGCAGGTATTCGAGGATGCCCTGGATGGTGCCGTCCTCGCCGTAAGGACCATGCAGCGCGTTGAACGCAACGTCGGGAGCCAGGTCCGCCAGCACGCGCGCGATGTCGCGCCCCACATCCACGCGCGTGACGCGGTAGCCTACCTTTTCGAGAGTATCCGCGCAGGCATTGCCGGAAGACAGCGACACGGGCCGCTCGGACGAAAATCCGCCCATCAGAACAGCGACGTGTTTGCCTGTCATGCCCCTCTCCGGTCGGGTTGGCGATGACGTCTCGAGGATTCAGAGTCCGAGTCTTCCGGTGGATTCCCCCGCCAGACGGAAAACGCGGCTACGCGTCGAACGACTCAAATCAGGAAACGCTTTAACCCAAGGAATCAGAACTGGGATTCACTGGCAAGCCAAGATTGCGGGAGGCATCGCGAAGCTTGCGTCGGGCTGGCGAATTGGGCTGGTCAAGCCATGGAAATCACGTCGATTTCCGCTGCGTGAGAAGTGCGCTGCAGGACCTGCAATTCAGCGATCAGACGGCTGTCACCTCGCGCTCAAGCGCAATGTGCGGCAGGGCGAACTCCGTTCGCGGCCCAATCGACTTACAGCAATTGCCCCAGAAACTCGTCTACTTCCTTGCCTTTCTTGAAGTTTCCGAGCCGCTTGATTTCCCACTCCAGCCGGATTCCCGAATTCTCGAGCACTTTGGCGCGGACGGTCTCTCCGAGATATTCGAGGTCGTAGCCGGTCGCGGTTCCGGTGTTGATCATGAAATTGCAGTGCATCGGCGACATCTGCGCGCCGCCGATGATCAGGCCACGGCAGCCGGCCTTGTCGATCTCCTTCCAGGCCGAAGTGCCGGGCGGGTTCTTGAATGTCGAGCCGCCCGTCTTCTCGCGGATTGGCTGCACGGTCTCGCGATGATGCTGCACCGCGTCCATCGCCGCCTTGATGGCGTCGCGGTCCTCCGGCGCGCCTTCGAAGACCGCCGAGGTGAAGATCAGATCTTTCGGCGCGGAGGAGTGGCGGTAGGAATAGCCCATCTGCTCGTTGGTCAGCACATGCAGCTCGCCCTTGCGGTCGAGCGCCCTCACCTCCACGACCCGCTCCCGCGTCTCGACGCCGTTGGCACCGGCATTCATCCGCAGCGCCCCGCCGATCGCGCCGGGGATGCCGTGATAGAAATGGAAGCCGCCTATGCCGGCCTCATGCGCGAGCGCGGCGACGCGCTTGTCCGGGCACGCCGCACCCGCCCGGATGCGCGTATCCGAAATCGCCGCCGCTTCGCCAAAACCCTTTGCCGACAGCCGCACCACGAAGCCGGGGATGCCCCCGTCGCGCACAAGCAGGTTGGAGCCGACGCCGACGACCATGATCGGGATGTCGGCCGGCACAGCCTTGAGGAAGGAGGCGAGATCATCCTCGTCGGCTGGCTGGAACAGCACTTGGGCCAGGCCGCCGGCCCGAAACCAGGTGATCTTGTCCATCTCGGCGTCCGGCGTGACCCGGCCACGCAGCCCGTCGAGCCGCCCTTCCAGGCGCTTGAGGAGATCTGCGCCGCTCATCCGGATGCCCCATCGCTGCCGGCCGCCAGTTCCTTCGGCAAGGCATAGGCCCACTGCGTGATGTTGCCGGCTCCGAGAAACACGACATAGTCGCCTTCTCTGGCGATCTCGCGCACGATCGGCGCGATCGCCGCGGGACCCTCGATGAAGCGCGCGTCGCGGTGGCCGCCGGAGCGGATGCGGGCCGTCAACGTATCGGAGCTCACGCCCTCGATCGGATCCTCGCCTGCCGGATAGACCGGTGCCAGCAGCACCGTGTCGGCATCGTTGAAGCAGGAGGCGAACTCGTCGAACAGGTCGTGCAGACGCGTATACCGGTGCGGCTGGGCAATGGCGATCACCCGGCCGCTGGTCGAATCCCGGGCAGCCTTGAGCACGGCGCGGATCTCGACCGGGTGGTGGCCGTAGTCGTCGAAGATTTCGACGCCATGCCAGGATCCGGTATGCGTGAAACGCCGCTTGACGCCGCCGAAGGCGCTTATGCCGGCCTTGATGGCACGTTCGGAAATGCCGAGCTCATGCGCCACCGCGATCGCGGCGGTGGCGTTGGAGACGTTGTGGCGGCCGGGCATCGGCAGGCGCAGCCCGTCGATCGAAACGATCTCGCCGGTCTTGCGATTGCGGATGGTCACGTCGAATAGCGATGCCGCGCCGTCCATGCGGTGATTGTGGAAGCGCACGTCCGCCTGCGGGTTCTCGCCATAGGTGACGACGCGGCGGTCCTCGATGCGGGAAACAAGCGCCTGCACCTCAGGATGGTCGATGCACATTACGCCGAAGCCGTAGAACGGCACGTTCTCGACGAACAGACGGAACGCCTCCTTGACCTTGTCGAACGTGCCGTAGTGGTCGAGGTGCTCGGGGTCGATATTGGTGACGACGGCGATATCGGCCGGCAGCTTCAGGAACGTGCCGTCGCTTTCATCCGCCTCGACGACCATCCAGTCGCCCTCGCCCATGCGCGCATTCGTGCCGTAGGCGTTGATGATGCCGCCGTTGACCACGGTCGGGTCAAGCCCGCCAGCCTCCAGCAGCGTCGCCACCATCGAGGTCGTGGTGGTCTTGCCATGCGTGCCGCCGATGGCGATCGCCTGACGGAAGCGCATCAGCTCGGCCAGCATCTCGGCGCGGCGCACGATCGGCAAGAGCTTCTCGCGCGCGGCGATGAGTTCGGGGTTGGATTTCTTGATCGCGGTCGACACGACGACGACCTCGGCCTTGCCGAGGTTCTCCGCCTTGTGGCCGACGAAGCAGGCAATTCCCTTATCGCGCAGGCGTTGCACGTTGGCGCTGTCGGCCTGGTCCGAGCCCTGGACCTGGTAGCCGAGGTTATGCAGCACCTCGGCGATGCCGCTCATGCCGATGCCGCCGATGCCGATGAAATGGACCAGCCCGATTGTCTGCGGCATCTTCATGCGCGAGCGCCTCCCTTGAACGCTTGAACGGTCTTTCCAGAGGCAATAGCCTCTGTCAGGTCCGCGAGCAACATCGTGGCCTCCGGCTTGCCGACGGAGCGGGAGGCAGCGGCCATAGTTGAGCAGAGCTCGGGCTTGGTCATGAATTCCGCGAGCTTCGCCGCTATGACATGCGGCGTCAGAGTTGCCTGCGGACAGACCTGCGCACCGCCGGCGGCCGCAAGCGCCGCCGCGTTCGCCGCCTGGTCGTGGTCAAGCGCATATGGATAGGGAACCAGCATTGCCGGCCGTCCGATCGCCGCCACCTCCGCCACCGTGGAGGCGCCGGAACGCGAAATAATCAGGTGCGCCTTCGCCATGCGATCGGCCATATTGGTGAAGAACGGCGAGAGTTCGGCCGCAACGCCGAGCTTCTCATACGCCGCACGGGCGGTCGACTCGTCCTCCTGGCGCGCCTGCTGCACGATCCGCAACCTCCGCCGCAACTCAGGCGGCAACAGGCCGATCGCCGGCGGAATGGCCTCGGAGAAATACTGTGCACCCTGGCTGCCGCCGAAGACGAGCAGGTTGAACGGTTCGCCCGGCGCCGGCGGCGTATAGTCGACCTTGGACGCCTCGATCACCGCCGGCCGCACCGGGTTTCCCGTCACGACGATCTTGGCTTCGTGCGGGCCGGACGGCGACAGGAACCCGCCCGCCACGGCCGAGACCCGCGCCGCCAACGCCTTGTTGGCCCGGCCCATCACTGCGTTCTGTTCGTGGATCAGCGTCGGCACGCCGCGCCGCGTCGCCGCGTAGAGGGGCGGCAGGGTCGGATAGCCGCCAAAGCCGACGACGGCCTTCGGCCTGATCTGCGCGATCACGGCGGACGCCTGTCGCACGCCGCCCCAGATGCGCCAGAAGGTGCGCGCCAGCGAGATCGGGTTCTTGCCGCCGATCGTCGCCGAGCGGATCGGATGGATCGCCGACGACGGGAACATTCCGGCAAAGCGTTCGGCCCGGTCGTCGGTCGCCAGATGCACCTCCCAGCCGCGCGCGGTCAGTTCATGCGCCAGCGCCTCGGCCGGGAACAGATGCCCGCCGGTGCCGCCGGCGCAGAGCAGAATGACCCCCTTCGCCATCGGCTACTCGGCCGGAAGGACGCGCGTGTCGCCGAACGCGCCAAAGCCCGAACGACGGGTTTCCGGCCGCTTGCGGGTGAGTGCCAGCACCATGCCCATCGACAGCGCCATGGCAACGAGCGAGGAACCGCCATAGGAGATGAAGGGCAGCGTCATGCCCTTGGCCGGCATCAGGTGCAGGTTCACGCTCATGTTGATGATCGACTGCAGCCCGAACTGGATGACGAGGCCGGAGACGGCGAAGCGCGTGAAGTCGTCATACTCGCGCAGCGCGATCTTAAGGCCCCTCAGGACGATGAAGGCGAACAGCCCGACCAGCAGGAAGCACAGCGCCAGCCCGAACTCCTCCGCGGCGACCGAGAAGATGAAGTCGGTGTGGCTGTCGGGTAGCACGTTCTTCACGTCGCCCTCGCCGGGTCCGCGACCGAACCAGCCGCCATTGATCATCGCCTCGCGCGCCATGTCGGTCTGGAACGTGTCGCCCTCGCCAGTCAGGAATTTGTCGATGCGGTCGGCGACGTGCGGGAAGACGGTATAGGCGGCGAAGGCCCCGCCGAGGCCGAGCGCGCCGAGCAGGATGATCCAGAACCAGGCCATGCCGGCCATGAAGAACATCACGCCCCATGTCCCGACGACCAGCATTGTCTGGCCGAGGTCCGGTTGGGCGACGAGCAGCGTCACGACGAGGCCAAGCAGGATCATCGCAAACAGGTTGCCCGGAATGTCGGGCTGACGCGCATGCTCGGCGAACAGCCAGGCGCAGATGACGACGAAGGCCGGCTTCAGGAATTCGGACGGTTGCAGCGAGATGCCGGCGAGTGACACCCAGCGCCGCGAGCCCTTGATCTCGACGCCGATGAACAGCGCCAGCACCATCAGCACGATCGATCCGATCAGCAGCAGGATCGCCAGCCGCCGGATTTGCCTTGGCTCGAGGAAGGAAACGCCCAGCATCACCGCCAGCGCCGGCAGCATGAAGATGATTTGGCGGGTCACGAAGTGGTATTCCTCGAGCCCGATGCGCTCGGCCACCGCGGGGCTCGCGGCAAAGGAGAGCACGATGCCCAGCACCATCAGCGACAGGAAGCTGGCAAGGAACCAGCGGTCCACAGTCCACCACCAGTTGGAAACAAGTCCGCGATCGGTGCGGCTGGTCATCAGCGTGTCCCTCCGATGGGCTCTATGCCGTCGAGAGCCAGCACGGCGGCGCGGAACGCGTCGCCCCTGACCTCGAAATTCTTGAACTGGTCGAAGCTCGCGCAGGCGGGCGACAAAAGCACGACCACGTCGCTGGCCTCGTCCCTTGCGGCATCCGCCGCCGCATGCTCCACGGCCGCGGCGAGCGTGTCCGAGATCTCGTAGGGCACCGCCTCGCCGAGCGTGGCCGAGAAGCCGGGAGCAGCCTCGCCGATCAGATAGGCGCGGGCGATGCGCGGAAAGAATGACCTCAGCGGTTCGATACCGCCTTCCTTGGGCAGCCCGCCGGCGATCCAGTAGATACGTGGGAAGCTCGACAGCGCGGGCGCCGCCGCGTCGGCATTGGTCGCCTTGGAATCATTGACGAACAGCACGCTGCCCTTGCGACCGATCTGCTCCATGCGGTGCGCCAGGCCCGGGAAACTGTCGAGGCCATGCTGGATGTCCTTCGGGTCGACGCCGACGCGCAGGCAGGCGGCGACCGCGGCAAGCGCGTTCTGCGCATTGTGCTGGCCCCGCAGCGAGCCGATGTCCTCCAGTGTCGCGACCTGCGTGATGCGCCCGCCTTCCGCCTTCAGCAGCGCGAAACCATCCGCGAAATAGCCGTCGGTGACGGCGAGCCGCTTGGAAATGCGGACCACGTCGTGCCCGGCCCGTTCCAGCCGGTCCGCGACCTGGGCGCAATGGATGTCGTCGACGCCGATGATCGCCGTCTCGCTGCCCGCGACCAGCCGCTCTTTGATCGACGCGTAGTGCTGCATCGTGCCGTGCCGGTCGAGATGGTCCGGCGTGAGATTGAGCAGCACCCCGGCGGTCGGGTTGACCGACGGCGCGAGGTCGATCTGGTAGGACGAGCACTCGACCACATAGTGGCGGTCCGACGCGGGCGGATCGAGCGTCATAACGGCACGGCCGATATTGCCGCCCATCTGCGTGTCGCGCCCCGCCGACGAAAGCATGTGCGCGGTCAGAGCCGTGGTCGTCGACTTGCCGTTGGTGCCGGTGATGGCGATGAAAGGCGCGTCGGGCGCGGCACGCCGGCGCTCGCGCGCGAACAGTTCGATGTCGCCGATGATCTCCACTCCAGCGCCGCGCGCCAGGTCTACGGTCCAGTGCGGCTTGGGGTGGGTCAGCGGCACGCCCGGCGACAGCACGAATGAGGCGAACCCCGACCAGTCGGCCTGCCGAAGGTCGAGCGTGGAAATGCCCTGCGCGCCGGCCTTCGTCACGCTCTCCGGATTGTCGTCCCACGCCGTCACGTCGGCACCGCCCTCGATCAGGGCGCGCGCGGTCGCGATGCCGGAGCCGCCGAGCCCGAACAGCGCGACCTTCTTGCCGGAGAGGGTTTCGGCCGCGATCATGTCAGCGCAGCTTCAGCGTCGACAGGCCGATGAGGGCCAGGATCACGGCGATGATCCAGAAGCGGATCACGATCTGGCTCTCGGTCCAGCCGAGCTTTTCGAAATGATGGTGGATCGGCGCCATCAGGAAGACGCGCCGGCCGGTCATCTTGAAGTAGCCGACCTGGATGATGACCGACATCGCCTCCATCACGAACAGGCCGCCGATGATGGCGAGCACGATCTCGTGCTTGGTGGCGACCGCGATCGAACCGATCAGCCCGCCGAGCGCCAGCGACCCCGTGTCGCCCATGAAGATCGCTGCGGGAGGCGCGTTGAACCAGAGGAATCCGAGCCCCGCTCCGATCACCGCGCCGAGCACGACCGCGAGTTCACCGGTGCCGGGCGTGAAATGGATCTGCAGGTAGTCGGCGAAAACCGCGTTGCCGGAAAGGTAGGCGATCACGCCGAACGAGGCGGCTGCGATCATCACGGGAACGATGGCGAGGCCGTCGAGACCGTCGGTCAGGTTCACGGCGTTGCCCGCGCCGACCATCACCACGGCTGCGAAGGGAATGAAGAACCAGCCGAGATTGACCAGGAACCCCTTCACGAAGGGGAACGTCAGCGACGAGGAGAACGGCGCTGTTCCGGCCCGCATGATCGCATAGGCGGCGATCCCGGCTACGGCGAACTCGATCGCAAGGCGCACCCGGCCGGAAACGCCGAGATGGGACTGCTTCGTCACCTTCATATAGTCGTCGTAGAATCCGATCGCTCCGAAGGACACCGTCACGAACAGCACGACCCAGACATAGATGCTGCTGAGATTGGCCCACAGCAGCGTCGAGCCGATGATGCCGCTCATGATCATAAGGCCGCCCATGGTCGGCGTGCCCGCCTTCTTGAAGTGCGTCTGCGGTCCATCGGCGCGGATCGGCTGACCCTTGCCCTGCCGGATGCGCAGCGAGTTGATGATCGCCGGGCCGAACATGAACACGATCAGCGCCGACGTGATCAGAGCCCCCCCGACGCGGAAGGTGATGTAGCGGAAAACGTTGAACGCCGAAATCTGGTCGGCGAAATCAACGAGAAGGGTCAGCATGCGGTTCGCCCCCCACGGACGGAATTCAGGCGCGTCTCTGGCTCTCGCCTTCGACAGGAAAATTCTTGATCAGGGTGTCGACCAGCTTGGAAAAGCCGATGCCCTTCGATGATTTGACGACGACGACGTCGCCGGGCCGAAGCGCGGCAAGCACGATCGGCTTGAGTTCGTCGACATTGGCGGCGTAGGCCCCGAGCCGCTCGGGCGGCAGCTTGGCCGCGAGCGCGGTCATTTCGGGACCGCCGAGGTAGACGAGATCCGTCTTCGTCGGCACGATGAGGTCGGCAATGCCCGCATGCAGGCGCTCGGCATGCTCGCCGAGTTCGAGCATGTCGCCCAGCACCGCGATACGGCGTCCGCCGGCTGCCGGCTCCGTGCGGTCGAGCAGGTCGATCGCGGCCTTCATCGAGGCGGGATTGGCGTTGTAGCTTTCGTCGATCAGCGTGATGCCGCCGCCGAGCCGGTGCCGGCGGCCGCGCCCGGCCTCTGCCTGCAGGTCGCCCAGCGCTTCCGCCACCTTGGCGAGATCGGCGCCGGCGAGCTTCGCGGCACCGAGAACCGCCAGCGCGTTCTGGACCATATGCCGGCCCGGCGCACCGACCCGCGCGGTGACCTTCCCGCCCTGGATGCCGATGGCGATGTCCGAATGATCGCCGGACAGATCGCAGGCGAGCAGGCGCACCTGCGCGCGCTCGTGCTCGCCGAAGCTGACGATGTGCGCGACGCCGGCCGCCTTCGCGAGTTTCTCCAGGAGCTTGAACTGCGCGTCGTCACGATTGAGGAGTGCGTAGCCGCCCGGCTCGATTCCCTCGAAGATTTCAGCCTTGGCGCGCGCGATCTCCTCGATCTTGCGGAAGTGGCCGAGATGGGCGGCGGCGATCAGCGTGATGATCGCGATGTGCGGCCGCACCAGCTTCACCAGCGGACGGATTTCGTCCGCATGGTTCATGCCGATCTCAAAGACGGCGAAATCCGTCTCCTCGGGCAGCCGCGCCAGCATCAGCGGCACGCCCCAGTGGTTGTTGAACGACCTTTCCGAGGCATGCACGGAGCCGACGGCGGACAGCACGTGGCGCAGCGCTTCCTTGGTCGTCGTCTTGCCGGCCGAGCCGGTGACGGCGATGATCTTGCCCTTGGCGCGCGCGCGTGCCGCAACGGAGAGCTTCACCAGCCCGGCGAGCACGTCGTCCACCACGATCATCGGCGTGGTGATGCGGCCGAGCCCGGCGAGCTTGCTTTCCGCCACCACCAGCAGGACCGCGCCGGCCTTGATGGCGGACGTGGCGAAATCGTGTCCGTCGAGCGCATCGCCCTTGATGGCGAAGAAGGCTTCGCCGGGCTTCAGCGTCCGGCTGTCGATGGAGATGCCGGTGATGCCCGCCGGAAGCGCTCCGATCGGCCGCCCCCCCATCGCCTCCACCATGGCATTGGCTGTCCAGAGCAGGCTCATGCCGCCTTCCCCGCAAGCGCCATGCGCACTTCATGATGATCGGAGAAGGGATGGGTGACGATGCCGATCGTCTGGCCTTCCTCATGGCCCTTGCCGCCACGATCAGCGTATCGCCCGCCGACAGCAGGCCGATCGCGTGCCGGATCGCCTCGTGGCGGTCGCCGATTTCGATCGCACCTGGCGCGTTGGCGAGAATCTCGGCGCGGATCGTGGCCGGAACCTCGGAGCGCGGATTGTCGTCCGTAACGATGGCGACGTCGGCGAGACGCGTGGCGATGCCGCCCATGATCGGCCGCTTGCCCTTGTCGCGATCGCCGCCGCAACCGAACACGACCACGACCTTGCCCGTGGTGAACGGCCGCACCGAGAGAAGCACGTTCTCGAGCGCTTCGGGCTTGTGTGCGTAATCCACGTAGACCGGCGCGCCGGCGGCGGTCATGCCGACGAGGTCGAGCCGGCCAGGCGCACCCTTGAGGTGTTCGAGCGCGGCGAACGCCACATCCACCTTGACGCCGGTCGCCAGGGCGAGTCCGGCGGCAACGAGCGCGTTCGACATCTGGAAGTCGCCGGCAAGCGGCAGGTCGATCTCGTAAAGCGCTCCCGAGAACTCGACCTCGGCGCGCTGGCGATAGCGCTCGAGTTCCAGGCGCTTCAGCTTCAGGAAATCGCCCTTGCGGCCGACGGTGAGCACGATCCGACCGGCCTTGTTCGCCGCCGCGATTGTGGGCGTCGACCAGGCATCGTCGGCGAAGATGATGGCCGGCGCGCCCTTGGGCAGCAGCGTGTCGAACAGGCGCAGCTTGGCGCGGTGATAGTCCTCGACCGTCGGATGGTAGTCCATGTGGTCGCGGCCGAGATTGGTGAACCCGGCGGCAGACAGTTTCACCCCGTCGAGGCGGCGCTGGTCGAGCCCGTGGCTCGATGCCTCCATGGCGGCATGCGTGACGCCCGATTCGGCGAGTTCCTTGAGCAAAAGGTGCAGCGCCACCGGATCGGGCGTCGTCAGCGTGCCGTAGTCGTCGCGGCCGGGTGCCACGACCCCCGTGGTGCCGATGCTCGCGGCTTGGAGACCGGCATGAGCCCAGATCTGGCGCAGGAAAGAGACGACCGACGTCTTGCCGCTGGTGCCGGTGACCGCCGCCATCGTCGCGGGCTGCGCGCCGTAAAAGCGCGCCGCTGCGAGCGCGAGCGCATGCCGGGGGTCGTCTACCCGCAGGATCGGAACCGGGAGATCACCCAGGGCAGCGTCCTTCGCGGCGATGATGGCCGATGCACCCTTCGCCACCGCGTCCGCGGCATAGGCTGCTCCGTTGGCCTTGGTTCCCGTGAGGGCGGCAAACAGGTAGCCGGGCCTGGCGGCGCGCGAATCCGCGGTCAGCCCAAGCACTTCGACGGACGCGGTCGACCCGTCGCCCATCGGTAGAATTCCGGCAAAATTCTTCAGCTGCATCAAATGCCTGTTCAAGAAACGCTGCCCCCGGCCCCCGGGGAATCACTGGTAGGAAACAAGCAACGCCTCATTTGTTTGGCCGAATTCTGGCTTCACGCCAAGCAGCGACGCCGAGCGGCGGATGATATTGGCCACGATTGGCGCCGCATTGAGGCCCGACGTCGCGCCCATGCCCGGTTTCTCAGGCTTCGGCTCGTCGATGATGGACAGCACGATGTATTGCGGATCGTCCATCGGGAACGAGGCCAGGAAGGCGTTGAAGCGCTTGTCGCTCGAATAGCGGCCGTTGACGACCTTCTCGGCGGTGCCGGTCTTGCCGCCGACCCGGTATCCGGGCACTTCGGCGCGCTTGCCCGAGCCTTTCTCCGCGTTCAGCCGATAGAGATAGCGCATTTCGGCGCTGGTCTTCTCGCTGACGACCTGCTTGGCGAAAGCCATCGCCTGCTCTTCGGTCCGAGGCACCAGCGTCGGGACCAAGAGCTTCCCGCCGTTCATCAGCGCCGCGGCGCCGACAGCCGTCTGCAGCGGGGTGGTGGTCATGCCGTGGCCGAAAGCGATCGTGATCGAATGGACCTTCTTCCAGACCTTCGGCTCCGACGGCGTTGCAACTTCGGGCAGTTCGATCTTCACGCGGTCGAGAAGGCCCATCCGGTGCAGGAACTCGCGGTGGCCTTCTATGCCGACCACGTCGGCCTCGCGCGCCGAGCCGATGTTGGACGAATAGATGAACACTTCCGGCACGGTCAGCACCCTGCCCTTGCCGTGGAAGTCGCGGATTGTCTGCCGGCCGATGGTGATCGGGCGGGAGGCGTCGAAGCGGCTCTGCATCGTCACCTTGCCCGAATCGAGCGCCATCGCCGTGGTGAAGCTCTTGATGGTCGAACCCATCTCGAAGGTTCCCGCGGTCATGCGGTTGAACTTGTCCTTGTCGTGCGCGCCGACCGGATTGTTCGGGTTGAAATCGGGCAGCGATGCCATCGCCACGATCTCGCCGGTCTTGGCGTTGAGGACGACGGCGCCGGCGGCGATCGCATGGTAACGTTCCATCGCGTTGGCCAGTTCGTCATGCACGATGTGCTGGACGCGGATGTCGAGCGTCGTGCGGAAGGGTGCGAGATTGCCGGCGGCCGCGAGACCGAGCTCGCGCAGGTCGGCAAGGCCCTGGTTGTCGATGTATTTCTCGAGTCCGGCGATGCCCTGGTTGTCGACATTGACGAGGCCGAGGATATGCGCGGCCGTCGCACCGCCCGGATAGAAGCGCTTCGTCTCCGTGCGGAAGCCGATGCCCGGCAGGCCGAGGGCCATGATGTCGGCCTGCTGCTTCGGCGACAGCTGCCGCTTGAGCCAGACAAAGCCGGAGCCGCTCTTCAGCTTGTTGTAGGTCTGTTCCGGATCGAGGTCTGGAAGCACGGTCGAAAGCAGTTCCAGCGCCTCGTCCGGGTCGATGATGTTCTTCGGCTCGGCAAAGAGAGAGGCCGTCTTGATGTCGGTCGCCAGCACCTCGCCGTTGCGGTCGACGATATCCGGGCGGGAGGCGAGCCCGCGCACCGCCGTCGGCGCGGCTTCGCTCGCATCCTGCAGGCCCAGATAGACGAGGCGGCCGGCGATCACGCCGTAGATGCCGAAGAAGATCGCCATGGTCATCACGACCCGGTTCCTCGTGCGCCCGCCCGATGCCTTGCGGCGGGAATCGACGACGATGGCGCCTGAAGGAGGGACGGCTGCCGCGGCCGGTTTCGCGGCGAGAAGGCGCTTGATCATCACTGTACCACTCCGCCCGTAGTCACCTTGTCGGTCTTGTCCTGCGCCATGCCGCCGACGCGCGGCGTGGGCAGGATCTCCATCTCGACCGGCTTGGCCGGCAGTTCGTCGATGCCGACCACCTGTCGGGCGTCGAGCGGCGCGAGTTGCAGTTCCTGCTGATAGATCTCGGTCAGCTTCTGCAACCGCGACGGCTGCGTCAGCAGGCTCCAGTCGGCCCTGAGGATGGTCAGCGAGTCCTGTTCGAAGCGGATCATCGCCTCGATCTTGCGGACCTCGGCGAGCTGGGCCTCGACCTGGTGCTTGGTGTTGTAGGTGAAGGCGGCACCCGCCACCATCACGGCAATCAGAACGATGTCGGTGGTACGAAACACGACGATTACCTCTGGTCCGGCTGGCGAACGTCTGGAAGATCGGGAAGCGCGAAGATCGAAAAATCCTCCCGCCTGGCGGCGTTTGCGGTGCGTACCGCACTTCTGAGCTTGGCCGAGCGCGCACGGGGGTTCCGCTCCGCCTCCTCGTTCGACGCCGCGGTCACCTGCGCCGGCTTTTCGAAGGTCGCGGCCTGCGCCTGGACCTGCGGCAGATGCCGTGAGCCGCCGCCCTGCGAGGAACGGTCCGTGAGGAAGCGTTTGACGATCCGGTCTTCAAGCGAGTGGAAGGTGACGACGACGAGTCGCCCGCCAGGCTTGAGCGCCCGCTCTGCCGCCATCAGCGCCTTGGCGAGTTCGCCGAGTTCGTCGTTGACGTGGATGCGCAGCGCCTGGAAGACGCGCGTGGCCGGGTGGATGCGATCCTTCGGATTGCGCCCGACGAGGCCCTCGATCGCATTGGCGAGGTCCAGCGTCGTCGCGAACGGCTTCGACGCCCGCCGCTTTTCGATCATGCGCGCAATGCGCCCGGCCTGCTTCTCCTCGCCGAGGAAGCCGAAGACACGGGCGAGATCGCCCGCCTTGTATGTGTTGACGACATCGGCGGCGGTGATGCCCTTCTGCGCCATCCGCATGTCTAGCGGGCCGTCCTGCCGGAACGAGAAGCCACGATCCGCTTCATCGATCTGCATCGACGACACGCCGATGTCGAGCACGACGGCGTCGACAGGCTCGCCCGCATGCTCGTCGAGGCGCGAGAACGGTCCGTGCACCAGCCTGAGCCGCCCGCCGGACGCCGCCTCGAGGTCGCGGCCGTCGGCGATCGCGTTCGGATCACGGTCGATGGCGACGACACTCGCGCCGGTGACCAGGATCGCCTTCGTGTATCCGCCGGCGCCGAAGGTTCCATCGACCACCAGCATGCCGGGGCCGACATGAAGCGCCGCCAGCACTTCGTCGAGAAGCACCGGAATGTGGCGGACCGGTCCGCCACCGGCGTCTGTAACGCCGGGGTCCGCCATCATTCCGAGGCTCCGGACGGGCGCGCCTGTGCGGCGGCCTGCCGAAGGGTTGTAAGCCGGGTGCGCACATCGGCCAAATGCTGGCGCATGCGTTCCGGTTCCCAGATCTGAAAGAATTGCCCTCGCCCCAGGAATCCTACCTCCGAAGTGATCCCCGTGTGCTCGCGGATGAAGTCGCTCATCGTGATACGGCCGTCCGCATCGAGTTTCAGGAAGGTCCCTTCCCCGTGCACGTAGGCCGACATGTCGTCCGCGGTGCGCAGGAATGGGTTCGTCTGATCGAGTTGCCGCTCGTAACGCTCCAGCAGATCCATTCCGCCCACATCCAGCGCCGGCTCCTCCAACGCGCGCAGCGCATAGAGATCGTGATAGCCGCGCTTGGCCGCGAGCGCGCGGAACGCGCCAGGGACGGAGACCCGCCCCTTCGCATCGATCCTGTTCACCGCGCTCGACAGAAAACGATCCATGCGCCGGTATCGCCCCACTTCCTTCCATTGCGTCGTCCGCGCTTGCGCGCAGTCCCTCGAGAGCCCCACCGCCGCTCGAAATCAGGGCATGCGCTCCGGTCCGCGCGGGCCTGGCCACCGCGCGTTCGGGACACATGGAACCCGTCACCGAAACGAAGTCTTGATTGCGTTCATGGGATAGCATGGGACAAGATGGGCGTCAAAGGGAAAAGGCCGTTTCGACCGGGCTCCACCTGTCGGACGACAGCTTCGGCCAAGCCTCCAAACGTTTATGAGCGATTAAGGCTAACGAACCGTTAGTGCAGGGATTCCCGGCTTTGGCCCACCCTTGCGAGCGAGGCGACGGGCCGATAGTTTTGCGGCTTCCTACAGACTAGGGGCCAGTCATGACCGACGACACCGGCAAGCGCACCGCCGCGCTTTCGCATTTGCGCCGCGCGCACCTCCACAAGGGCGATGCCGTGCCGCTGCCGCTCACGATGGCATCGATGTTCCACCTACCGGGGGATCCGGCGGGCTTCCGCCAGTATGGGCGCTACGACAACCCGACCTGGGAAGCGACCGAGGAAGCACTTGCCTCTCTGGAGGACGCGCCATGTGTCGCCTTTCCCTCGGGAATGGGCGCGATCTCCGCGGTCTTCATGGCGACCCTCAAGGCCGGCGACCGCATCCTCGCGCCATCGGACGGCTACTACACGACACGGCTTTTCGCCGACCGGTTTCTCAAGGCCTTCGGTGTCGAAATGGACACCCGGCCGACGAGGAGCTTCTCCGACGGTGGCTTCGCCGGCTATCGGCTGGTGTTCGTCGAAACGCCGTCCAACCCCGGCCTCGACATCTGTGACATTGCCGGCATCTCCGCGGCCGCCAAAGCCGTGGGGGCACTGGTCGTCGCCGACAACACGACGATGACGCCGCTCGGCCAGCGCCCGCTCGACCTCGGCGCCGACGTGGTCGTGTCCGCGGACACCAAGGCCGTCAACGGCCATTCCGACGCGCTGTTTGGTCATGTCGCGACGCGCGACGCAGGCGTGCTGGCGGCGGTGAAGGAATGGCGAAAACTATCGGGTGCAATCCCCGGGCCGTTCGAGGCCTGGCAGGTCCATCGCGGCCTCGAGACGCTCGACGTCCGCTTCGAACGGATGTGCACCTCGGCGCAGATCGTGGCGGAGCGCCTCGCGGGACGCGGCATCGCCACCGTCTATCCTGGCCTCGAGGACCATCCGTCGCACAATCTGGCCAGGCGCCAGATGCGGCGCTTCGGCTTCCTGATCGGCCTCACCTTGCCGGGCGCAGAGGCCGCCGAGACCTTCATCAACTCGTGTCCCCTCATCCAGCCAGCCACCTCCTTCGGCGGCACCCACACCTCCGCCGAGCGCAGAGCCCGCTGGGGCGACGCAGTCTCGCCGGGCTTCGTGCGGCTGTCGGTCGGATGCGAACCCGTCGAGGAGCTGTGGAAGGCGATCGATGGGGCGCTTTAGCATACGGACAGAGACGCCCGTACCGCTCAACCGCGTGATGCCTTGACGCTACCCATGGGTCGCCCGGCGAACGATCGAATACCGATCTGTCACTTGGTGTACCGCAGACGATTGCCCCGACATCGAACCGAAACATCCCCCTTGTAACGATCCCGTCCAAGGAGGTCGCCGGTTGGTATGTCACGTCGTCTGCCCAGGAACGAATACTCGTCGGACCTGTGCGCTGTCCCTTCTATATGAACTCGCAGTCGTCGGGGACTTTCAGGTACAGCATCACTGAAACGCTTGCAGACCAGTGATTGAATTCAAGCGCGGCTTCTAACTTCCGCAGCTATAAATGCCTTTCCTGCTCGTTCGTCAGGACTGTCAATCTACAATAAGAATACGGACCGCCAAGTTTCTGGTGCGGAATATCTCGGGAGTTCATAACCACGCGAATTTCGGGATCAGATCGTCCTGCTTCGTTCCTTTGCCTGCGCTCAGGCGTCGTCTTTCGTCAGTTAGCTTTCCATCCGCGGTCCGCTGATCTCGAACAATCGGATCAGTCACCATCCAGCTCATTCGGAGAATGCCATGCACAAAAGCTTGTACCTTGCCGCTACATCAATCTTGGGGGCAATTCTCGCTCCGTCATCGGGAAATACGACCCCGATCGTCGCCGGCAATTACTACGAGGATCGGATCAATCCGACCTGTCCCCAGAGCTTCTATTTCTGCCGCGGCACATTTTCGGCCACACCGGCAGGGCGGGTCCTGAACATCGAACGGCTTACTTGTACCGTCACGACGACGCAGCCGATCACGGAATCGACCCTCAATGTGGCGACCTCGGCGAACGGCAGTGCCACTCGCACATTCGGGCTGGCGTTCGCAAAGACGGTTCAGGTCGCGAATCTGCACTACTACAACGTCAATGAAGAGGTGAAGATACGTGTCGGTGCGGGGCGGTATCCGTACATCATGATCGAATATCCGAACATCGGAACGGCACATCTCGACTGCGTCATCATCGGGACGCTTCTGTGAAGGCGTTCATGCGCCCGGAAGACCGGACGAAGGTGCCAGCCGGCCTGTAAGCCGGGTTCTGTATGGCCCCGCCGCCCTTGCGGACAACGGAACGCGGTGGCCATTCATCTTCGGCGGCCATTGCTGGACGCCTGACGCAACCCACCCGGACGACTGGGCCGGAAAAGCCTGCGGGTTTCCCCGCGCGTCGCCCCTATTCGGTCTTGCTCCCGGTGGGGTTTGCCGTGCCGCTCCCGTTGCCGGTCGCGCGGTGGGCTCTTACCCCACCCTTTCACCCTTACCCCGCCGGCGAGACGGCTCGACATCGGGCCGTCTGGCAGGCGGGGCGGTCTGCTCTCTGTGGCACTTTCCCTGGGGTCGCCCCCGCCGGCAATTAGCCGGCACCGTATTTCCGTGGAGCCCGGACTTTCCTCGACCGCAGCCTTTCGGCTTTCGCGGTCGCGGCCACCCGGCCGGCTGGCGCCCCGTATAGAGGCGTTCGCCGACCGAAACGCAAGGGCGGCCGCGGAGAATATTCGGAAGACCGCAATCAGCTCGAGAGGTGACGCTTGACCTTGGAACAATAGGCGGCGGACACCGGGTTCATCCGCCTGGCGCCATGACCGGCATTGTATTTGAGGATCGTGCCGCAGGTCGATCCGCCGCCCAGTTTGTGCGCCATCCCCAGATATTTCATGCCGTACTTGATGTTGGTCTCGGGATTGTAGAGCCCCTTCAGCGAGCCGGAATAGCCAAGACCCCGCGCCGTCGACGGCTTGATCTGCATCAGGCCGACTTCTCCCGCGCTGCCGCGGGCGCTGGCCCGGTAGTTGCTCTCGACGCGGATGACGGCATGCGCAAGCGACACCGGCACGCCATAGGCCGACGCGTAGCGCGCGATGATGTCGCCATAGCTGCCCGACGTGCGGCCTCCCGTCACGACCTCCGACTTGCGCGCCTGGGCGACCAGATCCGGATGCTTGCCCGGGGAAATGGATGCCGTGGTTTCAGGGTCGACGCCGGGCAGCGCACCCTGCCCTTCCAGCAAGATTTTCGTGCGGCCTTTTCCGTCCTTCGAGATCGTCTTCTTGCCGTGGTCGCCGGCGGCAGGAACGGCCATGGATCCACGGTCGTCTTTGGTTGACTTCCAGGCGCCGCTCAGCGCCTTGCCGGTCGCCTTCTCCGCGTCTCCCGCCATCGACTTTGCAGCTGATGCCGCACTGGATGTATACGCAATTCCAGGCGCTTCCTGCGCATCGACAGCAATACTCATCATTCCGACAGCAAAAGCTGCCGCAATCGCCACTTTCATCATGTAAAGATTGTTCTTTCTACCAGTATCGAAGGCAATTTTGGCTTCGATGGCGTGGGACTTGCCGATAGGTAAACTGTACCTGATCGACGGCTGAACGAGCGCCGATCTCGCAAGTCATTGTGCTCGGAGTGGGACCTGCAAAATAACGTTTGGATACAGAGTGTAATATTTCCGGATACCGGCAATACTAACCTAGCGGCAGCCTTGGCAGGTCGGAGACAAGCGCGGTCAGCAGCGCGTGCGTTTCGGCATCGACAACACCGTCCACCTTGCGGCGCCGGAAATGGAGCTGGAATGCCTCCACCACCGTTCGAGTCCAAGCGTCGAAACGTCCAGTGATTTCAATCCCGTAGCCATAGAGATTGAGCATCGACTGGACACATTCGACCTGCGCGCCTTCTTCGCCCGGCGCGATCGGATCCACGGCTGCGATCTGCACCCGCGCGGGCAGATGCCCGATCCCGCGAGCATGAAGCTGCTCCCAGGGAAACGCCGGACCGGGGTCGACCTTGCGGCCGGGCGCGACATCGGAATGCGCGAGAATTCGCTCTTTCGGAATGTCCAGGCGGGTGGAAACATCGAGGCACAGCGCCGAGACCGCCTCAATCTGGGCTTCGGCAAACGGCGGATGGCCGGCCAGCGGCCCGGGATTGACGATTTCTATCCCGATCGACAGCGAGT
Source organism: Pseudomonadota bacterium (assembly GCA_043822005.1). GTDB lineage: Bacteria > Pseudomonadota > Alphaproteobacteria > Rhizobiales > Rhizobiaceae > Mesorhizobium_A. The sequence continues at coordinate 35,528 of JBDRCE010000057.1, forward strand.
TGATGTCCGTTGCCCCATGCCAGGAACCGCGGCCGGCATGCCAGGCTCTGTCGGCCTCGCGCACCATCTGGACGACCCGGCCATCCTCGTGGACCAGATAGTGGCACGAGACTTCGCTCGTCGGGTCGCACAGCCATCGCTCGGCTGCCTCGCCGGTTTCCATCCCGGTATAGTGGAGGACAATCATGTCAGCGCGCGACACATCGCGGCGCGGACCGAAGTTCGGAGAAACCCTGACCTCTGCGCCGGCAAAATCAGCGGTGAACCCGCTCATACCCGCAAAAACGCCTGTTCGATCGCTTCGAAGGCGATATTGATCGCGGCAAGCCGCCGCGTTGCGATGGCGATGAATTCTTCCGGCATTCCGCGCGCAATCAGGCGGTCCGGATGATTCTGTGAGACCAGGCTGCGGTAGCGTCGCTTGACCTCGTCGAGGGACGCCGACGTCGAGATCCCCAGCACCCGGTACGGATTGGCGCCCGCTGAAAGCGTGTGCCGCGCCAGGATGCGATCGAACTCGCGCTCTTCGAAGGCGAATATCTCCGCCGTCCGCCTCAGAAAGACGATCTCACGTTCGTGCACGAAACCGTCGGCCTTGGCGATATGGAACAGGCCGTCGAGGATGTCCTCCAAAAGCGACGCGCGATCGGGATCCTCGTCGAAGAGCGAGGCCATTCTCCCGGCGTAGGATTCGAACCCCGCGATGTCACCCTTGGCGAGGTCGTAGAGCCGCGCGACGTTGCGGACCTGCTCGGTAGGAACGGAGAAAATCTGCTGAAATGCCCTGACCTCGTCCTGCGTGACGATGCCGTCCGCCTTCGCCATCTTGGCCGACAGCGCGATGAGGGCGATGGAGAAGGCGACCTTGCGGCGCAGCGCGGGATCGCCCTCGAACACGGTGCGCAAGGCCTCGATCACCCCCGAAAAGGCAGTGTTTGAAACCCGCGAAACGAAATCGCCAAGGCGCGACCACATCGACATTGCGCTGCAATACGACGAAACCGCGCGGTGTGCGAGAGGCAAGTCCAACTTTTGGGGCACCCCGGCGGCGAGGTGCCGCGCCTGCGAGCAGCCAAAGAAAAAGGCCGGATACCCGGCCTTTCTCAGAATGTTGGCCGCGACCTTACTCGCTCGGGGCGGGTGTGGTCGGCTTCACCTCTTCGGCCGCGCCATCATCGGTGGCGGGCGCCTCGGGTGCCGGTGCCGGCGTCATCGCCGGGTCCGACGGCGCCGGAGTCGTCTGGGCCGGAGGCTCGACGCTCTGCGTCGTGCTTGTATCCGTATCGCTGCAGGCAGCCACCCCGAACAGGGCGACGGCAGCGGCGGAAGCGAGGATCAGTTTCTTCATCATGCATCTCCTTAAGAAAATCACTTTCTTTCGGCGGACACCCAGGGGGAGTCGGGAAGGAAATGTATGAGGAGCGCGGGGGTTTCGTAACGTTGTGTGACGTCCGTTAACGTGCGTCACCGGACGACGGCCACCTCGACCTGTAGAATCGTCCCATGACTGCCGGAGTGAGATACATCGGAATCTGGTAGCAGCCGATAAAGAGAAGGATGGGATCGACAGTCTGCTGCGGAAGGACCGTCAGGAACAATGCCACATTGCGGTTTGCCGCAACCACTCCCAGGGCCGCGGACCATACGTTCCAGCCTGCCACCCGCGCGATGCTCGCGACGGCAGCCTGGATGGCAAAATTCGCCAGGCAGACGAGCCCCAGGATGCCCAGGAAGTCGAGCGGCCTCTCGCGCAGTGCGGGGCCGACCGCCGACATCAATCCGATCACGACGATCGCCATTGCGATTGCCGAAACGCCGTCGATCGACCTGATGGTCTCGACAGAGGGCTCCTTCATCGCGGTCGCACGGATAACGAATGCCAGGCCAGCGGCCAGCCCGATGAGCAGCATCAAACCGCCCGCGGCGGTCAGCACATGACGCGGGTCGCCGAAAGCCGGGGTTAGCCAGAATACCGGAACGACGGTCAAGGGCAGCAGCGCGGTGCCGAGCACGAGTTGCCGGAGTGCAGGTGCCGGATCGTTGCCGGTCATGGATATGAAATGCGGACTGCCCGTGACCGGGGCCGCAGCGAACAGCAGCACGAAAAACGTGGCGAGAGCCGATCCAGTCCAGCCGAGCAAGGCGAAGACAGCGATCGCCGCGAGCGGCATGCCGACCTGAAGCACGCCTGCCAGGCCTAATGCGGCCCCTATATCGCCAAGAGCGCCGACGGCCTGGCGGGGACCGACGCGAAGTGCCGCCAGGAAAAGCAGGCCCGCGACCATTTCTCCGATCCAGGGACGCATCGCCAGCGCCAGGCCCGGAAATGTCGCCCCCGCGACGAGCCCCAGAATCAGAACCAGGCGGGCGTGGCGCGCCGCATACGCCGTTATGGCCGTGAGGCTAACAGCCATCAAAGCGAGGCGGCTGCGCGCGCAGCCTGGTCGTAGTGGCCGGAAAGCGCCCGCAGCGTCGCGGCGACCGCCGAAATCGCATTCGGATCGAGTCCCAGGCTCTTGACCGATTCGACCAGCAGAGCCTCGCGCACCGCACGGTAGCGCAGGCAGGTCTCGACGCCCTTGGGCGTTGCGCCGATCAGCTTTTCCTTGCCCGCCCGGGTACTCTTCACCAAACCACGCTTCTCCAGCTTCTTGATTGCGTAGATCACGACATGCGTGTCTTCGATGCCAAGCATGATGCAGAGGTCGGACAACCGCTTCGGGCGGCCCCGGTGATTGGACGAATGCAGAACCTGCACATCGATCGCGGCGAGTCCGGGCTCGCCCGCGGCCGTCATGCAGCGGACCATCCATCTCTCGAACGCGTTGCCGGCAAGCGTCATGCCGAATTCGAGCTCGGACAGAGCCGGCAGCGCACCATCCGCCAGATGTGCGGAGGAGACAATTGGCCCGAAGTTCGAGGTGTTCTCCATGTGCTCGTCCCTCCCGACTGTCACGACGCCGCAAACATCGTGCGCGGCAGCCAAAGCGCGAGATCCGGGAATGCGGCGAGGAGCGCCACCATCACGACCATCAGCAGGAAGAACGGCAACGTCGCGCGAGCAATGTCGAACAGGTTCCGGCCGGTCAGCCCTTGGATCACGAACAGGTTGAAGCCCACTGGCGGGGTGATCTGCGCCATCTCGACCACGATGACGAGGTAGATACCGAACCAGACGAGATCGAAGCCGGCCTGCGTCACCAGCGGCATGATCACCGCCGTCGTCAGGACGACCATGGAAATGCCGTCCAGGAAGCAGCCGAGCGCGACGAACAGAACGGTCAGCGCCAGCAGTAACGCCATCGGCGACAGTCCGAGCGTGCCGATCCACGCAGCCAACTCGCGCGGAAGTCCGGTGAAGCCCATCGCCGTCGTCAGCACCGCAGCGCCCGCGAGAATGAAGGCAATCATGCAGGAGGTCACGGTTGCCGCCATCAGGCCTTCAACGAAGGTGGCGCGGCTCAGCGCGCCTTGTGCCGAGGCGAGCAACAGGCTCAGCGCCACGCCGATGACGGCAGCCTCCGTCGGCGAAGCCAGACCGCCGTAGATCGACCCGATGACGCCGGCGATCAACAGGGCAACCGGCAGCAGGCCACGTGCCGCGCGGAGCTTTCCCGGCCAGGGAACGCGCGCTTCGGGAGGCGGCATCTTCTCCCGATTGAGCATCGCCCAGACGATCACATAACCCATGAACAGGCACGCCAGCACGATGCCGGGGATGATACCCGCGACGAACAGGCGCGCGATCGACTCCTCGACGGCGGCGCCGTAGACGATCAGGATGATCGAGGGGGGTATCAACAGTCCCAAGGTCCCCGAGCCCGCCAGGCTGCCGATCGCCAGCCGGTCGTCATAGCCGCGCTTCTTGAGTTCCGGCAGCGAGATCTTGCCGACCGTCGCGGTGGTCGCCGCCGACGATCCGGAGACGGCCGCGAAGACGGCGCAGCCCAGCACGTTGACATGAGCAAGTCTGCCGGGAAGCCGCCTTACGAACGGCGATATGCCGGCGAACATGTCTTCCGACAGACGCGACCTGAACAGGATTTCGCCCATCCAGATGAACATCGGCAGCGCGGTCAGATCCCAGGATGTCGATGCGCTCCAGAAAGATGTCGCAAGCACCTGGGCGGCGGGGATGGCGGGCTTGGTGGCCAGCGCCACGAGCGCGACGGCGGACAGCGAGAACGCGACCCACAGCCCGAGCGCCAACGCGCCGAGCATGACGACCACGAGGAGCGCGGAAATCTCGAACAAGCCCATCGCTCAAACCTCCGAGCGGCCAGGCTGGACCGCGCCCCGTCGCGCGACCTGCCAGCTTGTGTCGACGAGCGCGACCGTCAGCAGTCCCAGCCCCAGCGCCATCAGCGCCTGCGGCAGCCACAGCGGCACCGCCACGAAGCCGAACGAGACGTCGTTGAAGGTCCAGCTCTTGAGAGCGAGGCGCGCGACCGCGACGGTGGCGTAGGCGGAGAGCGCGGCGGCGGCGAAACCGACCGCCGTCTCGATCCAGCGACGCGGTGCGGGCGCGAACTGCTCGATCAGCAGGTTCACGCGGATATGGCCGCCGACGGCAAAGGTGTGGGCGAGCGCCAGAAAGCTTGCGATGGCGAGCAGGTAGCCGCAGATCTCCGCGATCGACGGCACGATGAAACCGAAAGGCGTCAGCCCGAGAGCCCGCATGCCGACGTCGAGCAGGCGGGCGAGCACCTGGACGATGACCAGCGAAAAGATCGTCAGCAGCGCGACCGCGGCCGCATAGCCCGCGACGCGATAGATCGAGTCGAGAAATCGGCGCATGGATGCCTCCGGCGCAGTGGCGTGATTCCGGGCGGCACGATCGCCGCCCGGCAGGCACGTGCGAAGAAGGTTACTGTCCGAAGGCGTTCAGCAGAGCCTCGCCATCGGCACCCGCGCGCTCCTTCCATTCGCCGGCGATCGTCTTGCCGATCTCGGCGAAACCCGCCTTCAATTCGTCGCTCGGCGTAACGATGGTCATGCCATTGTCTTTCAAGACCTTGGTCTTGGCGGCGGTTTCCTCGACCGAGGCGGCCCAGCCGCGAGTCTCGGCCGTCGCGGCGGCTTCCGTCACGGCGGCCTTCTCGGCATCGGTCAACGCGTCGAACGCTGTCTTGTTGACGATGACCATGTTGCGCGGCAGCCAGGCCTGCGTGTCGTGATAGTGGGAGACGAAATCCCATGCCTTGGAATCCGAGCCGGTGGAAGGCGACGTGATCATCGCCTCGACGCGGCCTGTCGCGAACGCCGTCGGGATGTCGGAGGCTTCGATCTGGGTCGGAACCATTTTGGCCAGCGCAGCGACGCGCTCGGTGCCGAGATTGTAGGCGCGGAACTTCAGGCCCTCGAGGTCTCCGACCGCCTTGATTTCCTTCTTGGCGTAGATGCCCTGCGGCGGCCACGGCACGGAGAACAGCAGCTGGAGGCCCTGCTCGCCGAGCAGCTTCTCCAGATACGGCTTCTGCGCGTCGTAAAGCTTCTTCGACAGTTCGTAGCTCGAGGCGAGGAACGGGACGGAATCGACGCCGTAGATCGGGCTCTCGTTCTCCAGGCGCGACACCAGCAGTTCGCCGATCGGAGCGATCCCATCGCGCACCGCGGTCTTGATGTCGGGGTGCTTGATCAGGGACTGGTTGGAATGGACGGTTATCTTGAGGCTGCCGCCGGTCTTGGCGTCCACCTCGGCGGCGAATTCGGCGATGTTCTTGGTGTGGAAATTGCCGTCCGGATAGGGAGTGGGCATGTCCCAGGCGGTCTGCGCGAAGGACGCGCCGGTGGCGAAAAGACCCGCGGCGAGCGCGCCGAAAGCGAGCGGTGCAATATGTTTCATGTCGGTTCCCCTTTTCTGAAGGCGATGAAGCGTGGAGTTCATCATCCAGGGCCAGCCTTGTCGACCCCGGCTAAGAACAACGTTGACAGTTTATCGATAAATCGTCAATAACTTTTCCGCAACGTAACGGGGACCCGGCCATGACTGCCAACACATGGGATTTCTGGATCGACCGCGGCGGCACGTTCACCGACGTCATCGGCCGCGCACCTGACGGGTCGCTGCATCCGCGCAAGCTCTTGTCGGAAAACCCCGAGGCCTACAGCGACGCCGCCGTGCAGGGCATCCGTGACTTGCTCGGCCTGAAGACGGGCGAGCCCATCCCGGCCGGCCTCGTCGGCGACGTGAAGATGGGCACGACGGTCGCCACCAATGCGCTGCTCGAGCGCAAGGGCGACCGGGTGCTGCTGCTCGTCACCAAGGGCTTCCGCGACGCATTGCGCATCGCCTATCAGGCCCGTCCCGACATTTTCGCCAAAAAGATCATCCTGCCCGAGCAGCTCTACGAGCGCGTCATCGAAGTGCCGGAGCGTGTGCGTGTGGATGGCACACTCGAGACCGCGCTCGATCTCGACGCGGTGAAGGACCAGATCTTCGCGGCCAAGGCCGACGGCATTGAAGCGGTCGCGATCGTCTTCATGCACGCCTGGAAATATCCGGACCACGAGAGCCTCGCAGAGGCGCTCTGCCGCGAGATCGGCTTCAGCCAGATCTCGGTCAGCCACAAGGTCTCGCCGCTGATCAAGCTGGTCGGGCGCGGCGACACCACCGTCGTCGACGCCTACCTCTCGCCGATCCTGTCGCGCTACGTGCAGCGCGTCGCGGGGGAACTGGGAGTGAAGGACGCCGATAATGGTCCCCGCCTCATGTTCATGATGTCGTCGGGTGGGCTCACCGCCGCCGACATGTTCCAGGGCAAGGACGCGCTCCTGTCCGGGCCGGCCGGCGGCGTCGTTGGCATGGTCGAAACCGCGAACCTCGCCGGCTTCGGCAAGGTCATCGGCTTCGACATGGGCGGCACCTCGACCGACGTGGCGCACTATGACGGCGAATACGAGCGCGCCTTCGACACCGAGGTGGCGGGCGTCCGCGTCCGCGCGCCGATGATGCGCATCCACACGGTCGCCGCCGGCGGCGGCTCGATCCTGCACTACGCCGACGGCCGCTTCCAGGCGGGTCCGGATTCGGCCGGCGCCAATCCCGGCCCCGCCTGCTACCGCCGCGGCGGGCCGCTGGCCGTCACCGACGCCAACGTCATGCTGGGCAAGCTGCAGCCGGATTTCTTCCCCGCGATCTTCGGTCCCGGCCAGGACCAGCCGCTGGACGCCGAGGTGGTGCGCGCCCGCTTCGCCGAACTCGCAGCGACGATCGGCGACGGCCGCACGCCGGAGGCGGTAGCCGAGGGCTTCGTCACCATCGCGGTCGAGAACATGGCGAACGCCATCAAGAAGATCTCGGTCCAGCGCGGCTACGATGTCACCGAGTATCTGCTGAACTGCTTCGGCGGCGCGGGCGGCCAGCATGCCTGCCTGGTGGCCGACGCACTCGGCATGGAAGCGGTGCTGGTACATCCGTTCTCCGGTCTGCTCTCCGCCTACGGCATCGGGCTCGCTTCGGTGTCAGCCTCGCGCCAGCAGGCGCTGATCAAGCCGCTGGCAGATGAATCCGTCGCCGAGATCGACGTGCTGATCGAGACGCTGCGCCAAAAGGTGTTCGAGGAACTCGCCGCCCAGGGCGTGCCGGACGACGACGTGTCGTGGCGGCCGGTGCTGATGATCCGCTACGACGGCACGGACACGTCGCTGCCGGTCAATTTCGCGGAGCGCTCGCTGGACAACGCCCGCCGCGAGTTCGAGACGGCGCACAAGGCACAGTTCGGCTTCGTCTACGACGACAAGCCGATGATCGTGGAATCGATCGACGTGCAGGGTCAGGATGGCCGTGTGGCTGGGCGCGACGAGACAACCAGGCCGACCGCCGAGTCGGAAGCGGCGGCCTCGCAGACCCGCCGCATCTTTGCCGACGGCGAATGGTGCGAGGCGGGCATCCATCTGCGCGCCGACCTGATGCCCGGGCATAAAGTGTCCGGTCCTGCTCTCATCATCGAGAGCCACCAGACGATCGTCGTCGAGCGAGGCTGGCAGGCCGAGATCACCGCGCGCGACCACGTCCTGATGCGCCGCGTGGCGAAGAAGCAGCGGCTGGCGGCCCTCGGCACCGAGGCCGATCCGGTCATGCTGGAAGTGTTCAACAACCTGTTCATGGCGATCGCCGAGCAGATGGGCGTGACGCTGCAGAACACGGCCTATTCGGTCAACATCAAGGAACGGCTCGACTTCTCCTGCGCCGTCTTCGACCGCACCGGTGCCCTCGTCGCCAACGCGCCGCACATGCCGGTGCATCTCGGCTCGATGGATCGCTCCGTCGAGACGATCATCCGCCTGAACGCAGGCGACATCCATCCGGGCGACGTCTTCGCGCTGAACGCACCCTACAATGGCGGCACGCACCTGCCGGACATCACCGTCGTCACCCCCGTCTTCAGCGACGACCAGAGCGAGATTCTGTTCTATGCCGCCTCTCGTGGCCACCATGCTGATGTCGGCGGCACGGCGCCGGGCTCGATGACGCCGCTCGCCACCACGGTCGACGAGGAAGGCGTGCTGTTCGACAATTTCCGCATCGTCGACCGCGGCCGCTTCATGGAGAGCGAGCTCCACACGCTCCTGACCGACCATCCCTGGCCGGCGCGCAACCCGCACCAGAATATCGCCGACCTCAAGGCCCAGATCGCCGCCAACGAGAAGGGCGTGGCGGAACTGCGCAAGATGGTCGAGCATTTCGGGCTGGACGTCGTCGAGGCCTATATGGGCCACGTGCAGGACAATGCGGCCGAAAGCGTGCGCCGCGTGCTGCTCTCGCTGCCGGAGGATTCGGTCTACGAATACCCGACCGACACCGGACAGGTGATCAAGGTCAGGATCACGGTCGACCGCGAGAAGTGCGAGGCGACGGTCGACTTTACCGGCACCTCGCCGGTGATGAAGAACAATTTCAACGCGCCGGAGCCGGTGGCCCGCGCGGCCGTCCTCTACGCCTTCCGCGTCATGGTCGAGAACAACATCCCGATGAACGCCGGGTGTCTCAGGCCGATCAATATCATCATCCCGGATGGGTGCATGCTTCGCCCGGCCTACCCAGCTGCCGTGGTCGCCGGCAATGTCGAGACCTCGCAGCACGTCACCAATGCGATGTTCGGCGCCATGGGCGCGCTCGCCAACGCGCAGGGCACGATGAACAACCTGACCTACGGCAATGCGACCTACCAGTACTACGAAACGATCTGCTCGGGCTCACCCGCCGGCCGCTTCAACGACGGCACCGGCTTCCACGGCACGTCGGGCGTCCACACCCACATGACCAACTCGCGTCTGACCGATCCGGAGATCCTCGAACTGCGCTTCCCAGTCCTGCTCGAGGATTTCCACATCCGAGAAAACTCGGGCGGCAAGGGAAAGTGGAACGCCGGCGACGGCACGCGGCGCACGGTCCGCTTCCTCGAGGAGATGGAATGCGCGATCCTGTCCTCCCACCGCGCCGCCCCGCCGCGCGGCGTGGCGGACGGCGGCGACGGTGAGGTCGGCAGGACAGAGGTCCGCCGCCTCGACGGCACGGTCGAAACCCTCCGCGCCTGCGACCAGACCGTCCTGAAGCCCGGTGAGGCGGTGATCGTCACGACGCCTACGCCGGGGGGATTTGGAGCCCAGTGATCGCCCCTAACTCCAGATTTGTCTGAATCCACCTCGGCGAATGATGGATGTCGATCGTCTGCAGGCGGCCGGGACCGAGATTGACGAAGCGGTGCGGCACACCGGCGGGCCCGAGCACCGTCTCGCCCGCCTCGGCGTCGATGACTTGGTCACCGACGAAGAAACGCGCCCGGCCCTGGGTGACGACGAACACTTCGTCATAGGGGTGGACATGCAGGACGGGCCCGGTGCCGGGCTCGTCATTGCCGTACGTCAGGATTGTGATCTTCGCGCCCAGCACTTCGCCATTGACCGACCCCCGATATGGGCCGACGAGCGTGCCGTCGAACAGACGAGCCTTGGCGGGCGGGCGACCATCCGGGCTGATGGTAGCCGGATCGAAATCACGTCGTGTCATGTCTCCTCCAGGTATGAACCAGCAGGATGATCGACGCGCGATGGACGCGCAACCCGCCAGGCGAAGCGCTCTAGGCGGCCAGCTGCCCGCTCTGCAGCATTTCCTCCATCCGGGCGTAGCTCGCTTCCATGCCCTCCTCCATGCCGGTCGCGAGCATAGCCGCGCGGGCCTCGGCATTGGGCAGCGTCATCCGCATGGTCAGCAGAGTGCCCTGCCCCTCGGGCTGAAACCGCGTCTCGACATGGTTGTCCGGCGTCGGATCGGGCAGGAACATCCGCTCCACATGCACGGTGCGGCTGTAGGGCTCGACCGCGATATATTCGCCGGTCAGGTGGAAATCGCCGCCCTTGCCGTCGGTCCATTCGCAGCGGATCCTCCCGCCCGGCTTCGGCTCGCTTATGCAGACCGGCATCGTCCAGCCCTCCGGGCCGAGCATCCATTTCTGCATCAGCTCGGCCTCGGTATGTGCCCGGAACACGGCCTTGGGCGATGCCGCGAAACGGCGCGTGACAACGACATGGGTGTCGCCTTCGGTCTTGAGGGTCAGCCTGCTCATGTCTCTTCCTTTCCTTCGTCATCCATCGTTGCAAGGAGCTGGTCCAGCCGCTGGTAGTTGCGGGCAAGCGTATCGCGCAGGGAAATCAGCCAGCGGTCGAGGTCGTCGATTGCCTGCGGGGCGATGCTGAGATGTCTCCTTGTGCCCTCGGCCCGGCGAACCACCAGTCCCGCATCCTCGAGCACCTTGATGTGTCGCGAAACGGCCGGCTGACTCATCGCAAACGGCTTTGCCAGCTCCATCACCGTCGCCTCGCCCGAAGCCAGCCGGGCGAGGATCGCTCGCCGGGTCGGATCCGCCAGCGCCGCAAAGCCGGCATCAAGATCACGCATCTCTAACGCCTCCTTTATATAAGTAGAATGTTATATAATAGATAGGCTATCGTCAAGCGCCCTTTTTCCGGATCGAACCGTCATCGACGCGTCATCGACGCGTCAACCGCCCGTCATCCGACCTTCATAGGCAGGTTCCACCGCTCACGGGGGATTCGCGCCATGACCGACATTTCCGCAGGCTCCGGCGTCGCCACGCGCCATCATGTCGGCCGGGCTGTCTATCAGCACAGGGCACTGACTAAGGACGGCATGTCCGAGCGCCTGTTTGCGCTGCTCTTCTCCGGCCTCGTCTACTCGCAGATCTGGGAGGATCCCGAGATCGACATGGAGGCGATGGAGCTCGGCGCCGGCCACCGCGTCGTCACGATCGCCTCGGGCGGCTGCAACATGCTCGCCTACCTGACCGCCTCGCCCGCCCACATCGACGTGGTCGACCTCAACGCCGCTCACGTCGCGCTCAACCGGCTGAAGCTCGCCGCCGCCCGCCACCTGCCGGGCCAGCAGGATTTCGTCCGCTTCTTCGGTACATCCGGCGTCGGGCACAATGCGCTGGCCTATGACCGTTTCATCGCGCCTCATCTCGACACGGCGAGCCGCGCCTATTGGGAAAAGCGCGATCTCCTCGGCCGCCGCCGCATCTCAGTTTTCGACCGCAACTTCTACCAGACCGGCCTGCTCGGCTTCTGCATCGCACTCGGCCATCGCGTGGCGAAGCTGCACGGCGTCGATCCGGCGCAGATCATGCAGGCCAAGACCATCGGCGACCAGCGCCGCTTCTTCCGCGAGCAGCTCGCGCCGCTGTTCGACCGCCGCTTCATTCGCATGGCGACGGCGCGAAAAGCTTCGCTGTTCGGGCTTGGCATCCCGCCGGCGCAATATGATGCGCTGGTGACCGCCGGCGACGACGGCATGGCCGGCGTGCTGCGCGACCGGCTGGAAAAGCTCGCCTGCCATTTCCCGCTCGGCGACAACTATTTCGCCTGGCAGGCTTTTGCGCGCCGCTACCCCTCGTCCGGCGAGGCCGCCCTGCCCCGCTACCTCGACCGCGATCATTTCCCCTCGATCCGCGCCAATGCGAACCGCGTCACGGTCCATCACGCCAACTACATCGAGCTGCTTGCCGGCAAGCCGGCCGCCAGCGTCGACCGCTTCATCCTGCTCGACGCCCAGGACTGGATGACCGACGCGCAGCTGAACGGCCTGTGGAGCGAGATCACCCGCACCGCCGCTCCCGGCGCCCGCGTCATCTTCCGCACCGCGGCCGCGCCGAGCCTGCTGCCCGGACGCGTCTCCCCCGCACTCCTGGACCAGTGGGACTATCGGGAGGAACAGTCGCGCGAACTCTCCGCTCGCGACCGCTCGGCGATCTATGGCGGCTTCCACCTCTATGTGAAGTGCTGACCATGGCCGTGACCGACACCGGCCGCCACGCCGAACTGATGGACGACGTCTATCGATGGCAGCGGCACGTCTACGATCTCAGCCGCAAATACTATCTGCTTGGCCGCGACCGGATGATCGACCGGCTCTCCGCCGGGGACGGCACGACAGTCCTCGAACTCGGCTGCGGCACCGGCCGCAATCTTGCGCTCGCCGCGCGCCGCTATCCTCAGGCGCGGTTCTTCGGGCTCGACATTTCAGCGCAGATGCTCGCCACGGCCGAAGCGGCGTTGGCGCGCACCGCAATCGGCAGCAAGGTGCGCCTCGCTCAGGCCGACGCCACCGACTTCGATCCGCGGACGCTCTTCGGACGGGAGCGCTTCGACCGCGTCTACATCTCCTATTCGCTGTCGATGATCCCCGGCTGGCAGGCTTGCGTCCAGCAGGCCCTCGGCGTCATGGCGCCGGGTGGATCGCTGCACATCGTCGACTTCGGCAGCCAGGAGCGCCTGCCCGGCTGGTTCAAGGCGGCGCTCCGCGCCTGGCTCGCGAAATTCCACGTCGCCCCGCGCGACGATCTGCGCGACCTGCTTGAATCTGAAGCACAGAAAGCCGGCGCAAGCCTCGAATTCGAATCGCTTTTACGCGGCTACGCGGTCCACGCGATCATGCGGACGAACTGACCCTGCGCCGGCCGATCACGGCAACGCCTTGACCAGCGCCGCCACCATCGCCTGTGACTTGTAGCCGAGCTTGGAGGGCGTGAGCCCGAGCCGCACGACGACGAGCTGTTTGGACGGCACGATCGCCATCGACTGGCCGTCGTGCCCGAGCGCCCAGACCGCATCCGCCGGCAGGTCGAAACCCTTGTCGGGGTCTTCGCCGTCGGGCGTGCCTGCGGAGGGCCCGTTCAGCCACATGTGGCCCTGCGAATATTCCTCGGGTGCCGCCGTCGACGGGGCGCGCATCATCGCCGCATAGCCGTCGGGCAGGATCGCTCGCCCGTTCCAGACGCCGTCCTGCAGCAGGAACTGCCCGAACCGCGCCCAGTCCCGCGCCGTTGCGTAGAGATAGGACGAGCCGACGAAGGTGCCGCGCGCGTCGGCTTCGAGGACGGCGCTGCGCATGCCGAGCGGATCGAACAGTTCGCGCCGCGGCCAGGAAAGCGCGTCCGCGCCGGCTGCGTTCTGCCAGATCCGCGACAGCATCAAGGTCGTGCCGCTCGAATAGGAGAACACCTTGCCGACTTCGTGCACCAGCGGCTTGTCTGCCGCGAAGCCGGCCATGTCCGGTTCGAGATAGAGCATGCGCGTGACGTCGGTCACGTCGCCGTAATCCTCGTTGAACTCCAGCCCGCTCGACATCGACAGCAGGTCGCGCACCCTGATCGCGCCGCGTCCGTCGGCCTTCCACGCCTCGAACAGGTCCGTGTCGTCGAGGCCCATCTTGCCGTCGCGCACCAGCGTGCCGATGATCGCCGCGGTCACCGTCTTGGTCATCGACCAGCCGAGCAAAGGTGTCGTCTCGACAAAGCTCTCGCCGTAGCGCTCGCCGACGATGCGGCCGTTCTTGACGACGACGATCGCGCGCATGCCTGGACCTGCCATGCCGGGATCGTCGAGGATCGCCTTGACGGCCGGATCCTGCGAAGGCTCCACCGTCTCGCCTTCAGGCCAAAGCGCCTGCGATACTGCGCCTGCGGCGACCGGCACCGGCGCAAGCTTCGCCGCCTCCACGTCGCCGTCCGGCACCGATGCGCAGCCAGCACCCTCGCGCGCCACGGCCAGGCCGCTGCCGAACATGCCGAGAAGCTTCGCGTAGGCGGTCTTCGCGTCGCGGTCGACCGACATCGAAATCAGGCCGAGGATCGGATGTCCCGGCGCCTGCACGTCGACCTTGAGCACCTCGTGCGAATCCCGGCCGGCGATGAACACGTTCGAGCAGACCATCTTGGCGGAATAGCCGGCGGCCACCTGCACCAGCGCCGGCGGCGCGATGTAGAGCCAGCCCGCGAAGGCCACGACGATTGCCGCCGCAAGCAGCGCAAGCCACTTGAGCACTTTGCCGATCAGTCTCATTGCCGCCCCCGCCTTGGATTCGCCGAACTTGCGCCCGATCCGTCGCTGCGGAGTCTTGGGCGCGGCGCGGGGAAAAATCAATGGCGCATGGAAAGCGCAATCGGCGGCACGAATGTCGGACCGACCAGCTTCGCGCAACCGGAAACAGGCAGGCTCTGCAACACTGCGTTGATTCGGTATCGTCGTTCCCGGGAGTGTCCATGCGCCGTATTGCGGCCCTGTTGCTGATCGCGTCGCTCGCCGGCTGTACCGGCAGCGGCGGGCTGCAGGAACTCGCGCCGACATCGGCTGATGCGCCGATTGCCTCCGGACCGCGCTTCGCCGACCGCGATCCGCATGACTGGCAGGCGCGCAAGCCCTGGGACTACGCCATCCACGGCACCGACGTCTCAAAATACCAGACCGCGGTCGACTGGGCGGCCGCGCGCGCGAAGGGCATCTCCTTCGCCTTCGTCAAGGCGACCGAAGGCGGCGACCGTGTCGACGACAACTTTCACGAACACTGGCGCAATGCCCGCGCCGCGGGTATCCCGCGCGGGGCCTATCACTTCTTCTACTTCTGCCGGCCGGCCGCCGAACAGGCCGAATGGTTCATCCGCAACGTGCCGCGGGAACGCGGTTCGCTGCCCCCGGTCCTCGACATGGAGTGGAATCCGCTCTCGCCGACCTGCACGCTGCGCCCGCCGCCGGAAACAGTACGCTCCGAAATGCGCATCTTCCTCAACATGGTGCAGAAGCATTACGGCAAGAGGCCGATCATCTACACCGACCCGGCCTTCTTCGACCGCAACGGCCTGAATGCCTTTCGCGGCTATCATTTCTGGCTGCGTTCGACGGCGGGGCATCCGACGGAGAAATATGGCGACCACCCCTTCGTCTTCTGGCAATACACCGGAACCGGAACGGTGCCGGGTGTGCCCGGCGACGCCGACATCAACGTCTTCAACGGCTCCGCCAGCGGCTGGCGCGCCTGGCTGAAGGCCAATGCCCACTGAGCGGACCTTGCGCCGCATTTCTGCCCGGGCGGCATGCTGTCACCCGAACGACAACCGGAACATATCGACGATGAAACTCGCCCTCGCCGCCGCCCTCGCAGCAACGCTGTTCGGCAGCCCTGTCCTTGCCCAGAACTGCGGCGGCGATTTCAACGCGTGGCTCGAAGGCATGCGCGCCGAAGCCCAGGCCGCCGGCATCGGCGAGCACGGCCTCGAAGCGCTTGCGCAGGCTCGGCTCGACACAAGGGTTCTCTCGCGCGACCGGGCGCAGGGCGTATTCGCGCAGACGTTTATCGAGTTCTCCAGCCGAATGGTCTCGGGCTACCGCCTCAAGCAGGGCGCTGCCAACCTGAAGAAGTATGCCGACGTGTTCGCCCGCGCCGGGGCCGAATACGGCGTTCCGGGCCCGGTGATCGCTGCCTTCTGGGCGCTGGAGACGGATTTCGGCGCGGTCCAGGGCGATTTCGATACGTTGAGCGCGCTGGCGACGCTCGCCTATGACTGCCGGCGCCCGGAACTCTTCCGGCCGCAGATCGTGCCCCTGCTGACTCTGATCGACCAGGGGGTGCTGCCGGCCGACGTAAAGGGCGCCTGGGCCGGGGAGATCGGCCAGACCCAGATCCTGCCGTCCGACTATCTCGAAAAGGGCCGCGACGGCGACGGCGACGGACTGGTCGATCTGCGCAACGATCCGGCCGACGTGATCATGACCACTGCCAACTTCCTCAGGTCGATGGGCTGGCGCGCCGGCGAACCCTGGATGCAGGAGGTCCGCGTTCCCGCCGAGATGGACTGGGCCGACAGCGGCCGCGAGAACCAGCATCCGCGTTCCCACTGGGCGGCGGCCGGCGTCACCGCGCGGGACGGTTCGGCCCTCCCCTCCGACGAACAGCCGTCGAGCCTCGTTCTGCCGATGGGCCGCAAGGGACCAGCCTTCCTCATCTACCCGAATTTCGATGTCTATCTCGAATGGAACCAGTCCTTCGTCTACACGCTCACCGCCGGCCACCTGGCGGCACGCTTTGCCGGCGAGCCCGCCTACGACAAACGCAATCCCGACCGCGGCCTCACCATCGAGGAGATGAAGCAGCTGCAGCAGAAGCTGGAAGCGCGCGGCCACGACGTCGGCAAGATCGACGGCGTGCTCGGCACCGGCACCCGCACCGCGCTGCAGAAGGTGCAGGCCGAGCTCGGTTTTCCGGCGGACGGATGGCCGACGCAGCAGCTCCTCGTCATTCTCTGAGGCGGCAATGAGCGAGGCCGGCGAATCTTCCGCCCCTCCGGTCGCGCCGCTCAACCTGCCGCGCGCGATCCTCGCGCTGCTCCTGTGCCAGCTGGCCGGCGAGACGACGATCCTGGCGATCCGTTCGATCTATCCGGAGATCGCCTTCCCCGGTCCGGTGGTTGGCATGGCGCTGATGTTCGTCCTGCTGGTCTGGCGCAAGGGTCCCGATGCGGGCCTCGACGCAACCTCCGGCGCGATCCTGCGCAATCTCTCGCTTCTGTTCGTGCCGGCCGCCGTCGGCATCGTGCAATACGGCCCGGTGCTGCGCGAGTTCGGCGTCACGCTTGCGCTCGCGCTGATCGCCTCGACGGTGCTGACGCTTCTGGTCACGGTCGGCGTCTTCCTGCTCGTCGCGCGCCTCCAGGGGAGCGGCGGCGAATGACCCCCGACATCGTCTCGATCTGGGTCTATCTGTCGGCCTCGCCGCTCACCTGGCTGACGGCGACGCTTGCCGCTTATGTCGCCGCCGACTGGGTCGCCGCGTGGCTCGGCCGTCACCCGCTCGCCAATCCGGTGGTCATCGCAGCGGCGATACTTGCAGCCATTCTCATCGCGACCGGCACGGACTACGGCTCCTATTTCGAAGGCGCGCAGTTCGTCCATTTCCTGCTCGGACCGGCGACCGTGGCGCTGGCGGTCCCGCTTTGGCGCAACCTTGCGACCGTCCGCCGCGCGCTCCTGCCGATGGCGGCCGCCCTCTTCGCGGGATCGGTGACCGCGGCGGTCAGCGCCGTCGGAATCGCCTGGGTGCTCAGCGCTCCCGCCGACGTGCTCGCCTCGCTGGCGCCGAAATCGACCACGGCGCCTATCGCGATGGAACTGTCGAAGAGCCTCGGCGGCATCCCTGCGCTCACGGCCGTCCTGGTGGTGATGACCGGTATCATCGGCGCGGTGGTGGTTACCCCGCTGATGAATGCGCTGAAGATCAGGAACTATGCCGCCCGCGGCTTTGCGGTGGGCGTCGCCTCGCACGGCATCTGCACCGCGCGCGCCTTCCAGGTCTCCGAGATCGCCGGCACCTTCGCCGGCATCGCCATGGGTCTCAACGGCGCACTGACCAGCCTGCTCGTGCTTGTCTGGCTGGCCTTTGCCGGCTGACCGCTATTCGCTGTCGCACTCCCATTCCATCGCGGAGACGAAGACGCTCTCGGCCGCGACATTGCCGCGCGGGTCGATCAGGTCGCCGATGAGATACCACTCGCCGTCTTCGCCCTCCTCCTCGCCGAGATGGTCGAGCGACCAGGACAGTCCGATCCGGCTGCCGTCGCTCCAGTCCGGATGGATGTCGTCGTAATTCGGAGAGGAGAGGATACGTGCATCCGTCGAGACGGGCGCGCAGGTCGCGGCGAGCGCCGGAGCGGCGAAAAGAACGAGGAAGGCGGCGAGCAGCAGGCGCATGAACAGTCCCGGATGTTGAAGCGGGCCGATCACTAATTCGGGCAAGTGACCGCAAAAAGGCGGATCGCGAAATCAGCTCGCGGCCATTGTCTCCAGGCTGGCGAAGCCCTCCGGCTTGTCGCCGTCGTCGAACGGCGTTGTCACCTCGACGAACTTGTCCGGATAGAAGCCGTTGAAACGGGTCCTGAGCGACAGCGAATAGGCGCCGATATGGCCGATTTCGATCCAGTCGCCTGTGTCGACCGTCTCCGGCAGCCAGAACGGCCGCGACAGGATATCGACGGAATCGCAGGTGGCACCACATACCTTGAACGGTACGATCGTCGAGGCGTCGCCGTTGCGGCTGCGAATGGCAGGATCCGGGATGAACCGCGCCGGCAGCGTGATCTTGCCCGTCCAGGAATCCGACAGCGACGCCCAGATACCGTCATTGATGTAGAGCCGCCGGCCCTTGCGCAGCAGCACCCGCACGATCAGCGAAAACGCCCGCGCAACGATCACGCGCCCGGGCTCGGCCACGAGCGGCAGGTCGCCGAAGCCCCATTCGCGCAGGTCGCCGCGAAAGCGCGACATCAGCTGCGACAGCGACGGCATTTCGGGAACCTTGCGGTTCGGGTCATGGCCGTATTCGGCCGGGAAGCCGCCGCCGACATCGAGGCCGACGAGATCGACACCCGCCCGGTTGCGCACCCAGTCGGCGGTCTTCAGCGCCCGGTCGTAAGTGTCCGGATCCTCAATCTGGCTGCCGACATGGAAGCAGATGCCGACCTTGTAGCCGGTGCGCGCCAGGCGCTGCAGCAGTTCCACCGCCTGCGCCGGGCCTGCGCCGAACTTCTTCGACAGTTCGTAGGCGGCGTGGCCCTTGGTCTGGATGCGGACATAGACCTCGACCGAGCCCGGGTCGATGTCGAGCGCGCGCACGATGCGGGTCAGCTTGACGATCTCGTCCTCGTGGTCGACCGCGATCACCCGGATACCGTAGGTCTCGAGCGCCAAGCGAATGTCCGACTGCGCCTTGACCGGATGCATGTAGAGCATCTCCGCCTCGGGAGCGACGGCTCGCACCGCGGCGAACTCGCCGGGCGAGGCGACGTCGAAGGCCTTCACGCCCGCCTCCGACAAGGTCTTCAGCACCATCGGCTCGCCGTTCGTCTTCACCGCATAGGCCGTCTTGCCCGGAAACATCGCCATGAAGCTCTGGGCATCGGCTTTCAGCACGTCCGGATGGAAGCAGTAGACCGGCTCGTCCGGACGAAGCTCCAGCGCGGCGGCCTTTGCGGTCTCGAATCTCTGCATGGGCGGTCCCCGTTTCGGGCGAAGCTATCAGCGGCGCATGACGGGCGAAAGCGGTGCCAGGGCTGAAGGTTCCGGAAACGGGTGGCGATGGCCGGCGAGTCATTCTATCGATGCGCCCCCAAACGGATATCCCGCATGAGTCTCCCCTCCTCCGCTTCCCCCCAGAACCCGCCGATGACGGCCCGCATGTGGGCCTTGCTCCTGCTCCTGGGCATCATCTGGGGCGGTTCCTTCTTCAGCGTCTCGATCGCCGTGAAGGAGATCCCGCCGCTAACGCTGGTGCTGATCCGCGTCGCCATCGCCGCGATGGCGCTGCACCTCTATCTGCTGGCACGCGGTCCCTCCTTCGCGCTCGCACGTCCCTATGCGGGCTGGTTCCTTCTGATGGGCCTGCTCAACAATGTCGTACCCTTCTCCCTGATGTTCATCGGCCAGACGGCGATCGGCGCCGGCCTCGCCTCTGTGCTCAACGCCACTACCCCGTTCTGGACGCTTCTCATCGTCGGCTTCGTCTTCCGCTTCGAAACACCGACGCTGAACAAGCTGATCGGTGTCGTGATCGGCATCGCCGGCACGGCGGTGATGATCGGGCCGGGACTGGCGGCCGACATCGGCGGCCCCGTCTGGGCAAAGTTCGCGTTGATCGGCACGGCGCTGTCCTATGCCTTCTCCTTCGTCGTCTCGCGCCGGCTCACTGGCCTGCCGCCGGTCCTGGTCGCAACCGGCCAGTTGACGGCCTCGACGGTGATGATGATCCCGATCGCGCTTTATGCTGACGGCTTCGACGGCTTCCTCCACGCCGGCGCCGGCTCCTGGACGGCGGCGCTGGCGCTCGCGCTCGTGGCGACCGCCTTCGCCTATCTGATCTTCTTCGAACTGATCCGGACGGCGGGCCAGTCGAACACCTCGCTCGTCACCATGATCACCCCGGTCAGCGCCGTTCTTCTCGGCACGATCTTCCTCGGCGAAAGGCTGGAACTGTTCGAACTAGCCGGCATGGCGCTGATCGGGCTCGGGCTCGTGACGATTGACGGCAGGCTCTTCCGTCGCCGATAGGTTGGACGGGAGGACGAGCATGCTTTCGGTCATCGCTATTCAGGACGGGATCGCTGCGGGACGGACCACGCCCGCCGCGGAGATCACACGAAGCCTCGACCGTATCGCCGAGCTCGATGCCGGCATCGGCGCGTTCGAGACCGTCGCCGACCGCGATGCGGTCATCGCTGAGGCGGGCGCTAGGTCCGGCCCACTCGCGGGCGTCTCCGTCGGCATCAAGGACATCTTCGACACGGCCGACCTGCCCACGACCTACGGCACGCCGCTCTACGCAGGCTACCAGCCGCGCACCGACGCGGCCGTCGTAACGATGATCCGCCAGGCCGGCGCTTCGGTCGTCGGCAAGACGGTCACCACCGAGTTCGCCTTCCTCAACCCCTCGCGCACGAGAAACCCGCTCGACCCGGCGCACACGCCGGGCGGCTCGTCCTCGGGTTCGGCGGCAGCGGTTGCCGCCGGCATGGTGGCGGCAGCCACAGGCACGCAGACCGGCGGCTCGGTCATCCGCCCCGCCGCCTATTGCGGCGTCAGCGGCTACAAGCCGAGCTTCCGGCTCGTCCCGACGGTGGGCGCCAAGACCTTCTCATGGTCGCTCGACACGGTCGGCTTCTTCGCCGCCAGCGCGGCCGACGTCGCGCGCTTCGCGGCCTGCGTCACGCGTCGTCCTCTGGACGTCGAGGCGCCGGCATCGCCGTTGCGGATCGGCATTTACCGGAGCCGGATATGGAACGAGGCAGATGCCGAGATGCAATCTGCGCTCGCCCGGGCGACCGAGATCGCCGCCAATGCCGGCGCCGAAATCGTCGAGATCGACGAGCCCGACGCGCTCGCTGCCGGGCGCGACTGTCATTCGACGATCCAGAACTACGAGGTCGGCCTGGCGATGGCCGACGATTTCCTGCGCTTTGGCGATCGCATGAGCAAGATCCTGCGCGAGACCATCGCCGCTGGCCGCGCGATTTCGCCCGCCGACTACGACAAGGCAAGGGCGACGGCGCGGCGAGCCCGCAAGGCCGCGACGGCGCTGTTCCAGACCGTCGATGTGCTGATGACGCCCTCCGCGACCGGCGCTGCGCCCGCCGGGCTGGCATCCACCGGGAGCCCGATCTTCAACAAGCTCTGGACCCTGACCGGCAACCCTTGCGTGAACGTGACGGGCCTCGCCAACCCCGCCGGCATGCCGCTCGGCGTGCAGGTCGTTGCCCGCTTCGGTGCGGACCGGACCGCGCTTTCCGCAGCCGACTGGCTGGAACGGGCCATCAGAGGGGCCTGAAACGCCCACCCGACTAAAAAATGTCGGACTGAAGGCAGGGGCGAAAGCGGAAGCGATTTCCTATGTTTGGGCCGCTCGACGACACCGTTTTTACACAAGCTGTTGCGCCGCAGCAACAAAACCCCTTGTCAGCGGCTCAGATACGCATACACTTTCGACTTAGTCCGCAGAGGAGGTTTACCAATGGGACTGACACGGCCGATCAATACGATAATGATTTGTGCTGCGTTCGCCTTTATCGGCGCCATGATCCTGGGAGTGCTGCCGTAGGCAGATTAGGGGCCCGGGGCTTTCCTCCACACTGAGGCAACAAGTGCAAGAAGGCCGGGTCAGACCCGGCCTTTTTCATTGCGCGGACATCGCCGTCAAGCGGCCGACGCACTCACCAGCGGCGCTTCGTCGACCGCTCGGATGCCGATCATGTGGCAGATCGCAAACGCCAGGTCGGCGCGGTTCATCGTATAGAAATGGAAATCGCCGACGCCCCGCTCGACCAGATCGAGCACCTGTTCGGCGGCCACTGCCGCCGCCACCAGCGCGTGCGTCTGCGGATCTCGGGCAAGCCCGTCGAAGCGCTCGGCAAGCCATGCCGGAACATGCGCGCCGCAGCGGCCGGCGAAATTGGCCACGGCCGAGAAGCTGTGAACCGGCAGGATGCCCGGCACGATCGGGATGTAGATGCCCGCCCGGCGGGCGCGCTCGACATAGCGCTCGTAAACATCGTTGTCGAAGAAGAACTGGGTGATCGCACGGGTGGCGCCATTGTCCACCTTGCGCTTCAGCATCTCGATATCCGTGGCGAAATCCGGGCTTTCCGGGTGCTTTTCGGGATAGGCCGAGACCGAAATGTCATGCGCGCCCTGGGCGGCGAGCGCTCCGACCAGATCCGCCCCGTTGGAGTAACCTTGCGGATGCGGCCGGTAGCGCGAGCCGACGCCCTCGGCCGGGTCGCCACGCAGCGCCACGAAGCGCTTCACGCCCATCGCCAGGAAATCCGCGATCACCGCGTCCGACTGCTCGCGGCTGGCGTCGACGCAGGTGAGATGTGCGGCGGGCGTGAGCGTCGTCTCGCCGAGGATGCGGCGTACCGTGCGCGCCGTCCGCTCCCTGGTCGACCCTCCTGCCCCATAGGTCACCGAGACGAAGCTCGGATTCAGCGGCTCCAGCCGCTTGACCGTCTCCCAAAGGCGCGCCTCCATCTCGTCGGTCTTCGGCGGGAAGAACTCGAACGAGACGCGAATCCTGTCGCCGATGTCGGGACGTCGGGAAAGCCGGAAGTGGGACATCACGCGGTCTCCGTGGCGAGGCGTCGTTCTTGGGAAGGGTGGGCGAGAAGGATGCGGCGGTCGCGCCCGGACCAGAGTTTGACGGTCAGGCCGCCAGAATCCGCAGGCGCGAATGTCACAGTCTCCTCCTGTTCCAGGCCCGCCTCCTTCATCCAGTCGGCGATCTGCCGGTCGGTGAAGCCCAGCCGCGCATGCGCCTGCTCCTCGCGCAGGAACTCGAAATCGTGGGGCGCGAAATCGACGATCACCAGCCGTCCGGCCGGCCGCAATGCCTTTGCCGCCTCGGCGATGGCGAGGCCGGGATTGTCGAGATAGTGCAGCACCTGGTGGATCGTGACGAGGTCGAAGGCGTCGCGGTCGACCGGCGGCGCATAGATGTCACCCTGCCGGACCTGCGCATGCTGGACGCCGGCCTTGTCGAGGTTGGCGCGCGCGACCGACAGCATCTCGCGCGACATGTCGAGACCGACGCCGCGCCGGTAGAGCGGCGCGAAAATCTCAAGCAGCCGCCCCGTGCCGGTGCCGAGGTCGAGCATCGCGTTGAGCGGCGTCTTGCCGACGAGCTTGACCAATGCCGCTTCCACCGCGTCGTCGGGCACATGCAAAGCGCGCAGTTGGTCCCACTGCGCCGCATTGGCGCTGAAATACTCCGCCGCGCGCTCGCGATTCTTGCGCTTCACCGCCTCCAGGCGCTCCATGTCGCGCAGCACCAGCGGATCGGCGGGATCGACGCGACCTACGAGGCCGAGCGCGAACTCGCGCGCCACATCGTTGTCGGAGAGCCGGAAGAAGGCCCAGGATCCTTCCTGATAGCGGCCGATCAGCCCCGCTTCGAGCAGCAGCTTGAGGTGCCGCGACACCCGCGGCTGCGACTGGTTGAGGATCGATGTCAGATCCGACACGGTCAGGTCGCCCCGCGACAAGAGCACGAGGATGCGGAAACGGCTGGATTCGCCCGCCGCCTTGAGCGTATCGACCATCCGGTTCAGATTGATTTTCGAGTGCACCACGATCGACCTCGATAAGACATAAAGATATGTTTATGTGAGGTGAGATCGGCATGCAAGCGGAATGTCGCACATGGGAAAGAAAATGGCGTTTTCGTCCAAGGCTAAGTCGGAGTTCGAGATCCGCGAAGGGGAACGGCGGCTCGACGCCGATCCGGCTGCGGCGCCGCCTGATGCGGGCGTGGTCTTCATCGGCCGTGTCTCGTCGCCCTGGACCGAGCGAGCGCAATGCCCGAAGAACATGCGTGAGGCGGGCGAGAGAGGCGGCGGCGGACGCATATCCCTCGACCCGGCCTACGCACCCGGCCTGCAGGGGCTCGACAAGTACAGCCACGCCGTCCTCTTGTCCTGGCTCGACCGTTCGCCGCGCGACCTGATCGTCCAGAAGCCACGTCACGCCGAAACGTCGAAAGGCACCTTTGCCCTTCGCTCGCCCGTGCGGCCCAATCCGATCGGCGTCCACATCGTCCGCATCCTCGGCATCGACACGGACCGCGGCATCATCGAACTCGAGGCCATCGACCTGCTCGACGGCACCCCGGTCGTCGACATCAAGCCCTACTTCGCCTCGACCGACTCGATTCCCGACGCCGCGCGCCCTCCCCGGGACGGTGCCTGATGGCGGGAACGCATCGGCAGAAGGAGATTGCGAAGGGCCTCACCCTCCTCATCCCGCTCGCACCGTGGGCCGACGCCGAGGCGATCCGGCAGGCGGCCGGCCAGAAGCACCTGAAGACCCTTCCGCCCTCGGTCGCGCTGTGGCTCGCGACGGTCGCGCACATCCGCCACCAGCACACGTCCTACGATGCGCTTCTAGCCGAAGGCTACGACCGCGACTCCGCCCGTTTCTTCGTCGTCGACGAGACCAACAAGGTGCTGACCAGCTGGCGCGCAACGCGCCTGCTCGATGCCGACGGCGACGAGGAGGAAGCGCCTTAATTTCCCACGTTATTCTGGTAACTTGCGGCCATCCGCTGTGCGGCTTGGGCAATCGGGTGGAGCGAGATGGCGCGGGGCAGGCGAAAGGCGGAGGAAACGGCATCGACGTCCGCACAATCTTCGTGGACTAGACTGCGCGAGCGGCTGTCCCTGCCGGGACTGGAAAGCTGGTCCACCAACGTCCGCACAGTCCTGCTCAACGTCTTCTTCCTCGCCATCGTCGTCGTGCTGGTGCCGTTGCTGATCGGCCAGTTCCGCCGCGATCAGGTCATCATCGAACCGATCGCCGTTCCCGAGGCGCTCGCGGCGCGGGGGATGACGGCCGAGGTCGTCGCCAGCCGCATCTGGGACGGGCTGTCGGACGTGAGGCGCGCCGCGAAGACCTCCAAGGAGAGCATTGCCGCTTTGCCGGATTCACGACGCGTCGAGTTTTCCTTTCCCGATTCCGGCCTCTCCATCGAATCGCTCGTCTTCCACGTCAGGCGCCTGTTCAACGCGTATGAGACGCGCATCGCCGGTGAGTTCATCTGCGAGACCGCAGATTGTGCGCCCGAGGGCCTGCGGCTTCGCCTGCGCGTCGTGCGCGACGCGGTCGACCTCGTCGACCTGCCGCCGATCGGCGCGTCCTCCGACCGCGACTACTTTGCCGACGCCGCGTCGGGCATCCTGGCGATACTGGACCCGTTCGTGGCGATCTCCGCCGCATCGGCAAAACAGCCGCTCTCCGCCACCATCCTGGCGCGCCGGATGATCCGCTCGCACCACAAGGATGCGAAATGGGCGCACAACCTGATCGGCCTGATCCGCGCCGACGAGGGCGACGCCAAGGCGGCGACGGAAGAATACCGTGCTGCGCTGGCGCTCGACCCGGCCTTCATCCCCGCGCGCGTCAATCTCGGCAACGCGCTGCTCAAGGCCGGCGATCTCGCCGCCGCCAGCGCCGAATATGCCGAGGTGCGCCGTCTCGATCCGAAGAACGTCTTCGCCGCGGAGGGCTTTGCCGAGATCGCGCTCGCCGAAGGCAAGACGGATGAAGCGGCGACGATTTATCTTCAGGCGGCAGATGCTTCTCCGGTCGACCCGCGCTATCCGACCAGGGCCGGCCGCATCCTTCTCAAGATGGGCAGGACCGACGAGGGCGTCGCCCAGCTGACGCGCGCGCTGGAACTCGATCCCGGCTACCTGCCGGCATTCGCGGAACTCGCCGCGATGCATCTTGCCAAGGGCGACAACGCGGCTGCGGAGCGCATCTACCGCAACGCCGCCGACTATGCGCCGGAGGACACCGATGCCCAGGCGTCGCACGGGCGCATGCTCGCCATCGTCGGCGACTTCGCCGGAGCCGAGCAGCGCTATGCGCGTGCGGTGAAGCTCGCTCCGGCGGACGCCGACTACCGGCTGGAACTCGGCCGCGTCCTGCAGCGCCTCTCGCGTCACGACGAGGCCATGACCCAGTTGATCGAGGCACAGAAGCTCGCGCCGGAAAACGCCGATGTATGGATGTCGCTCGGCGACAGCTACCGCGACACCGACCGCAAAGGCGATGCAGTGGCCGCCTACAAGAAGTACCTCGAGCTCGCCAAGCCAGACGACTTCATGCGGCCGGTCGCCGAGCGGTTCATCGAGCTTCTGTCGGGTTGATCAGGCCCTGTAGATCCACTGCTCGGGGATGCGCACGGACACGTCTTCGCCCGCCACGATTCGTCCCGGCTTCTCGACCCAGGCGACCAGGCCCCGCAGCCGCCTGGCGGCCTTGGGAAACATCAGCGCGCCGGCCTCCCGGTCTTCCATGCGGGCGCGTCCCGCGACCAGGCCGCCGGCGACACGGCACGGCCCGTTCTGCGCATCCACCTTCAGCGTCACCCCGCCCTGGAAAAACAGCATGGTTCCGGCCGGGAGAAACGAAAGCAGCGGCACGCCGTCGATGAGCAGGTTCGCACCGATCCACTCCGGGCGGATCTCGCGAATTCCCATGTTGCGGGCGATCCGCGAGAGCTCGTCCAGTGCCACGATGGAGATCTGCCGCTCGTTCCTGATCTGCGTGCCGCGCGGATACCACGGTTCGCGCCCGCCGGAATGACGCGTAGCGCCTTCATGGCAGTCGCCGACGATGCCGTTGAAGCCGATATCGAGCGCCTCTACCGCCGCCGTCTCGAAATGATCGCCCGCCGCGACGAAGACGCCAGCCACGCGTCCGCTCAGCTTTCGGGCGGGAACGATCTCGGGATCGGCATCGAGCGGTCGGTCGAAAGGCAGTGTCTGGTCGCGCATGGGGGCTCCCGCGTTTCCCGCTTTTTGCGGGCCACAGGCCGGGCAGTCCAGTCAATTCGCGTGATAAGAACCGAACGCCAGGCGATCGGTCACATCTTCTTCAGGAGCGCGCCGCCGATCGAGTATCCGGCCCCGAAGGCGCACAGCAAGCCGAACTCGCCGGGCTTCATGTCCTCATGATACTGCTTCAGCGCGACAACGGCGCCGGCGGCTGCCGTATTGCCGAGCTTTTCCAGCACCATCGGCGCGCGGTCGGCGTCCGCCTCGTGGCCGAGCGTGAGTTTCATGATCATGGCGTTCATCCGGCCGTTCGCCTGGTGCAGCCAGTAGCGGCGCACGTCCTCTACGGTCATGTCATGGTCGGAGAGGAAGCTCGCGATGAACTTGTGCGCGGCGACGGTGACTTCCTTGAAGACCTTGTTGCCCACCTGCTTGATCATGTTGCCTTCCATGTTCACCACGGAAGTGTCGTCCTGCCCTGAGCGGATCAGGAAACCGAAATTCGAACGGATATTGTTCGAGAACTGCGTCCAGCTCCGCGTGTCCATCACCTCGAAGCGTCCCGAGCGGACATCGCCCTCGCCGATCGCTTCCACCACCATCGTCGCCGCAGCGTCGCCGAAGATGAAATGCGTCTGCCGGTCGCGGAAGTTGAGGTGGGCGGTGATGATCTCCGGCGTCACCACCAGCACGCGCTTCTGCGCGCCGCTGCGCACAAGATTGGTCGCGATATGCAGCCCGGCGGCGGCCGACGAGCAGCCAAGGCTCATGTCGAAGGCGGCGCCCGAGGCGCCCAGCGCCTTCTGGATCTCGACCGCGACGGCCGGATAGGGCCGCTGCTGGTGAGACGCCGCGCAGATCACCATGTCGACCGACGACGGATCCGTCACGCCCGCATGCTCCAGCGCCCGTCGAGCGGAAATGACGCCGAACTCGGCCATCACCGAAAGCTCGTCGTCGCCGCGTGGCGGAATGCGCGGCGCCATGCGCTCGACATCGAGGATGCCGTCGCGGGTGTGGACGTGCCGGTTCTTGACGCCTGACGCATAGACGATGAAGTCGGTGTTCGATTTCGCCAGCAGCGGCTCGCCCTTGGCCGAGCGTTCCGCGTTCTGGAGATCGATCCACTCGTTGAAGCTGGCGACCAGCTCCTCGTTCGTGATCGTTGATTCCGGTATCTCGACGCCGATACCGCTGATGATGACACGCTGCATGCTAGGAATCGTCCCGTCGGGGCCCTGACTTCACGCGCGACGACGGCATGGGGAGGGATCCGTCGCGGGCCTTCGCGTATTCCGCGAATACGCCAATAATTGAGGCAAAGCAAAGGCTGAGGGAATGCCGGCCTGACTCTCAGACGTCATTGTGGCCGGACGTCCCCTACCAGGCGCAGATTCGCGTCGAGGTCTCGGGATTGTTCCAGCAGGCGCCGTCGTCGCTCGACCGAACATACATGCCAGGCAGGGAAACGTTGCGACCGCCGATATTGACGAATGCGCTGGCGAATCCGGGCTGATCGACGATCAGGCTATAGGTCGGCTTGCCGCGCGCGCTGATCTCGAAACTGCCTTGGCGATCAGTCGCGACAAAGTTGCAGGCAAAGTAGCCGTCGTCGGTCGTGAAGCATCGCGCGCGCTTCGCCTCGGCCGTGGAGGCAAAGAGCAGCGCCGCCACGGCCAGGCTGCACGCGAAGGACGTCCTGAAACCCGACATGGCGGCTACCTCCCCCAATGTGCCCGATTCTACCGCGTCAGCCGCTTGTGCGTCATACGATGCGGATTGGCCGCGTCCGGTCCGAAGCGGCGGATCTTGTCCTTTTCGTATTCCTCGAAATTGCCTTCGAACCACTCGACATGCGCATTGCCTTCGAAGGCGAGCATGTGGGTCGCCATGCGGTCGAGGAACATGCGGTCGTGAGAGATGATGACGGCGCAGCCGGCATAGGCTTCGAGCGCGTCTTCGAGCGCCGACAGCGTCTCGGTGTCGAGGTCGTTGGTCGGCTCGTCGAGCAGCAGTACGTTACCGCCGTTCTTCAGCATCTTGGCGAGGTGCACGCGGTTGCGCTGGCCGCCGGAGAGATTGCCGACCTTCTGCTGCTGGTCGCCGCCGCGGAAGTTGAACGACGAGCAATAGGCGCGGGAGTTCACCTCGTGCTTGCCGAGCTTGATCACCTCGGCGCCGCCCGAGATCTCTTCCCACACGTTCTTGTTCGGATCGAGCGCGTCGCGGCTCTGGTCGACATAGCCCATCTTGACCGTCTCGCCGATGCGGATCGTGCCGGAATCCGGCTTCTCCTGACCGGTGAACATGCGAAACAGCGTCGTCTTGCCGGCGCCGTTGGGACCGATCACACCGACGATGCCGCCGGGCGGAAGGCGGAACGACAGGTTCTCGATCAGCACCTCGTCAGTGAAGCCCTTGGTCAGGCCTTCGACCTCGATCACCACGTTGCCGAGCCGTTCGCCGGCCGGAATGACGATCTGCGTGTCGGTCGGCTTGCGGTTCTGCGCCTGCTCGACCAGATCCTCATAGGCCTTGATACGCGCCTTCGACTTGGTCTGGCGGGCCTTCGGGCTGGACTGGATCCACTCGCGCTCGCGCCAGATCGACTTCTGCCGCGCGTCGTCTTCACGGCCTTCCTGGATCAGGCGCTTGGCCTTGGCGTCGAGATACTTGGTGTAGTTGCCCTCGTAGGGTATGCCGCGCCCGCGATCGAGTTCGAGGATCCAGCCGGTGACGTTGTCGAGGAAGTAGCGGTCGTGGGTGATGATCAGCACCGAGCCCGGATAGTCGCGCAGGTGCTTTTCCAGCCAGGCGGTCGTCTCGGCGTCGAGATGGTTGGTCGGCTCGTCGAGCAGCAGCAGGTCCGGCTGACGCAGCAGAAGCTGGCAGAGCGCCACGCGGCGGCGCTCGCCGCCCGAAAGATTGTTCACGTCGGCGTCCGGCGGCGGGCACTGCAATGCCTCCATCGCCATCTCGACCTGCTGTTCGAGGTCCCACAGGTTGAGGCGGTCCATCTCGTCCTGAAGACGCGCGCCCTCGTCCGCCGTCTCATCCGAGTAGTTCATCATCAGCTCGTTATAGCGCTCGATGATGGCGGTCTTCTTCGCCACGCCTTCCATGACGTTGTCGAACACGTTCTTGGCGGGGTCGAGCTGCGGCTCCTGCGCCAGGTAGCCGACGGTCGCCCCTTCGGCGAGCCACGCCTCGCCCTGATATTCCTTGTCGAGCCCGGCCATGATGCGCAGGATCGTCGACTTGCCCGAGCCGTTCGGCCCCAGGATGCCGATCTTGGCGTCCGGGTAGAAGGAGAGATGGACGTTGTCGAGCACCTTCTTGGTGCCATAGGCCTTGGAGAGGCCCGACATATGATAGATGAACTGGCGTGCCACGCGCGCGATTCCTGATCAACGAGTGTTGGAAGTCGCGCGCTATGTAGGCGAACGGGCGGCAAAGGGCAATGCGGCTGGAAAATTGGATGCCGGCGACCGGAGCCGCCAGCAATTGCGCCTTCAACCTCTTGCCGCCGCATCCCGTTACGGCACTCCTCGACGCAAGACCCGCTTAACGGTTCAACCACTATAACCGCCCTCGCAAAATGCGGCGATGCTCCGGCCGCGCAGACGGATACGCAGCGTGACGAACGCATTCCTGCTCCTTGTCGAAGCCGTCGGCTATTTCGGCCTGATGGCGGCGCTGTTCGCGTTGCGTCACCGCATCGGCGTCGGCGTGTTCATGACGGCGCTCGCCGGCCTGCACTTCCTCGAGACCTATCTCGCCAGCGTCTTCTACGTCGCAGCGCCCCTTGGCATTCTCTCTCCCGGCTCGACGGTGCTGTTTTCCGGCAAGCTGGTCATGCTGCTTCTCCTCTACATGAAGGAAGACGCGGCGACCGTGCGCCAGCCGATTTACGGCCTGCTCATCGGCAACCTGCTGACCCTCGGCCTCGTCGGCGTGCTCCGGTTCCATAGCGTCGAGCCTCTGCCCGGCGGAGCGATGCCGGATATGTCGTTCATCGACGACATGGGGTGGCTGATGGCCTGGGGGACGGCCCTGCTGTTCGTCGACGCAATTCTCATCATTCTGCTCTACGAGGCGCTCGGACGTGTCCTGCGTGGAAGGCTGTTCCTGAGGATCCTCGCCTCGGTCGCGACGATCCTGACGTTCGACCAGGTCGGCTTCTTCACCGTCCTGCACTTCGTCGCCGGCACGCCGCTGTCGGCCTTCTTCGGAGGCTGGGCCGGCAAGATGGCCGCCGCGCTCGCGTATAGCGCCATGCTGGTAGCCTATCTGCGCTGGTTCGAGCGCAGCGCGCTGCCTGTGCCGCGCGGCGTCTCGGACGTGTTCGAGGCGCTTACCTACCGCGAACGCTACAACGAACTGGTCGAGCATGCGGGCCGCGACGCCCTCACCGGCCTGATGCATCGGGGCCGCTTCAACGAACTCGGCGAACAGGCCGTGACTGCCAG
Organism: Pseudomonadota bacterium; assembly: GCA_043822005.1. GTDB lineage: Bacteria > Pseudomonadota > Alphaproteobacteria > Rhizobiales > Rhizobiaceae > Mesorhizobium_A. The sequence goes on from JBDRCE010000057.1 coordinate 67,164, forward strand.
TCTCCACACGGGCCGGCCGCTGACACTGCTGGTCATCGACGTCGATCATTTCAAGTCGATCAACGACAGGCACGGGCACGCCGAAGGCGACAGGGTGCTGATTTCCATCGCCGCGCGGCTTCTGAGCGAGATAGGTCCGACCGATTCCGTCTTCCGCATCGGGGGCGAGGAATTCGCAATTCTGTGCTCGCATCCCCATGCCCTGGGCCGGCTTCTCGGCGAGACGATCCGGCAGGCAGTCTCTCTCGGCGACGGCGCAGACACACCCCGGTGCAGCGTGAGCATCGGCGTCGCTACGGTGGGACCTTTCGTGAAGAGTCTCGAGGAACTCTTCGCGCTCGCCGACAAGCGACTCTACATGGCGAAGGAAAGCGGCCGCAACCGGGTGGTCGGAGAGCGCACGCCCGACGGCTGGCCGGCGGGCGCGGAGATCGCCGTCTGACTCTTCCGCTATTGCGCCCCCTGCCCGCGATGCGCCCATCCGGTGGTGCGCATCTCGATCCAGGCCATCAGCGCATACATGGCGATGCCCTCGACCGCGAGCATGATCAGCCCGGCGAAGACCAGTGGCACGTTGAACTGCGACTGCGCCGCCGACATCATCTGGCCGAGACCGGAGTTCGACGCGACCGTCTCGGACACGACCGAGCCGACGAAGGCGAGCGTGATCGCCACCTTCAGTGAGCCGAAGAAATACGGCATCGAGCGCGGAATGCCGACCTTGAGCATGATGTCCATCTTTTTGGCGCCGAGCGCGCGCAGCACGTCCTCCGTCTCAGGCTCGATGGTGGCGAGCCCCGTCGCGACGTTCACCACGATCGGGAAGAAGGCGATCAGGAAGGCGGTGAGCACCGCCGGAATGGTGCCGATGCCGAACCAGATCACCAGGATCGGCACGATCGCGACCTTGGGGATCGCGTTGAAACCGACCATCAGCGGGTAGAGCCCGGCATAGATCGAACGCGACCAGCCGACCAGCAGGCCGAGCGCCAGGCCGCCGACGACGGCGAGCAGGAAGCCGACGCTCGTCGTGTAGAGCGTCTGCAGCGAGTTCTTCCAGATGGCCGGCCAGAACTCGATGATCGCATTGAGAATGACCGTCGGCGCCGGCAGCACGTATTGCGCGATGCCGAAGGCGCGCACGGCGGCCTCCCAGATCACGAAAAGCGCAATCGTGTAGAGCCAGGGCGCCGCGTTGAGCCAGTTGAAGCCCTTTCCCGTTCCCGCGCTCATGCAGCGATCCTCGCTTCGGCGATCGCCCCGCGCAACTCGTGCACGAGGTCGTTGAACTCAGGCTTGTAGAGAATTTCCAGATCGCGCGGCCGCTCGAACGGCACGCGCCGCTCCTGCAGGATGCGGCCGGGACGCGAGCTCATCACGAAAACCTTGTCGGCGAGGAACGCCGCTTCGCGCAGATCGTGAGTCACCAGCACGATCGTCACGCCCTGCGCCGCATGCAGGTCGCGGATCACGCACCACAATTCCTCGCGGGTGAATGAGTCCAGCGCACCGAACGGCTCGTCGAGCATAAGGAGATCGGGCTCGTGGATCAGCGCGCGGCACAGGTTGGCGCGCTGCTGCATGCCGCCGGACAGCTGCCAGGGGAATTTCGAGCCGAAGCCCTTGAGACCCACGGTCTCCAGCAGCTTCTCCGCCTTGGCGACATACTCGGCCTTGTTGGCGCGCAGGCGTTTCCGGTGCCGCTCGACGATCTCGAGCGGCAGAAGGATGTTGTCGAGCGTCGTCCGCCACGGCAGCATCGTCGGGTTCTGGAACGCCATGCCGACGATCGACACCGGCTTGGTCACCCGCTCGCCGGCGACCATGACGACGCCCGACTGCGGAATGTGCAGCCCGGTCACCAGCTTCATCAGCGTGGACTTGCCGCAGCCCGACGGCCCGACCACGGCGGCGAACTCGCCCTTGGCGACGGCGAGCGTCAGGTCCTTGACGGCAAGCGTCCCCTCCGCGCCGCCATAGCGCATGTCGACGTTGGAAATGGTAACCAGGGGGTAGGTCAAATGAAGCTCCGCAACAGGAGGAACGCGTCGGTCGAGGTCCGTTCGACCATCGACCGACGCATGACGACCGACCTCCTTACGGCAGCATCCGCTCTTCCTTCGGCGGCAGGTACGAGGCGTCGAAGATCTGCTCCGCCTTGACCTTGCCCGTCAGCTTCATCGATACGGTCAGGTACTCGATCGACTTGGTGAGCTTGGCCATGTCGAGCCCGCCGAAGCCGTTCTCGACCACGTAGGGCGTCTTGATGTTGAGGTCGTTGGCCATCTTCAGCCGTTCGATCTCGATGTCCTTCTTCAGCACCTCGTTGCGCTTCATCACCGCCTCGGCGCCCGCCACCGGATCGGCGACCGCGTCAGCGAAGCCCTTGGCGAGCGCCTTGAGGAAGCCCTTCACCGCGTCCGGGTTCGCCACGGCGAAGTCGGTATTGACCAGGATCGAGTTGCCGTAGAGGTCGAGCCCGTGCTCGGCCATCAGGATCATCGAGATGTCGTCCGCCGCCACCCCTTGAGCCTTCAGGTTCAGCACGGATGAGAAGGCGAAGCCGAAGATGCCGTCGACCTGGCCCTGCGCCAGCATCGGTTCGCGCACCGGGAAGCCCACGCTCTCGATCGTCACCTTGGACGCGTCGATGCCCGCCGCCTGTACGAAGGCCGGCCACTGCGCGAACGCACCGTCCGGCGGCGGCGCGCCGAGCTTGTGGCCCTCGACCGACTTGGGATCCTCGGTGATGCCGAGGCTCTTGCGGCCGATGATCGAGAACGGCGGCCGTTCGTAGACGACCATCACGGCCTTGATCTTCTGCGTCGGGTCGGTGTCGAGGAACTTGATCAGGGAATTGATGTCGCCGAAGCCCATCTGATAGGCGCCGGTGGCGACGCGCGGGATCGCCTCGACCGAGCCGTTGCCAGTGTCGATGGTGACGTTGAGGCCCGCCTCCTTGAAGTAGCCCTTGTCCATCGCGAGAAAGAATCCGGCCGCCGGCCCCTCGAACTTCCAGTCCAGCGTGAACTTGATGTCGGTCTCGGCGCGGACCGGCGCGGCAAACGCCACGGCACCGGCCAGAGCGGCAGCTGCGAGCGAGAACGCCCTGCGTGTGATCATGTTTCAGCACTCCCCTGTGATTGTCAGGCCACCATCAAACAGGCGTCAAACGCCCTTTGCAAGGCCAAAACTGCACAGACATTCGGCAGTGCGGCAATCTGACTAAAACAATGGCAATCGGCATGCGCGAACCAGTGAACGGCCGCCCTTGACGAACCTCGTGGCGAGGAGCGAACTCGGCTTCTTGCCAAGGGGGAGGACAGCTTGCCATTCGACAGCCAGATCAGAATTGCCTCGCCCACGGGGGCGAGCCTCAACGCCTACGTTCGCCTAGCGGAGGGCCAACCGCGCGGCGTGGTCCAGATCAATCACGGTCTGGCGGAGCATGCTGCGAGATATGCCCGCTTTGCCGATTTCCTCAGCCTCCGCGGTTTCCACACCTACGCACATGACCATCGCGGGCATGGCGCGACCACCGCCTCCGACGCCCCGCCGCGGATGTTCGCGAAGCAGGACGGCGCCGCCAAGGTCGTCGCCGACATCGACGCCGTCCAGGACCGCATCGCTGCCGATCACCCGGGCCTGCCGGTGATCCTCTTCGGCCATTCCATGGGCGGCCTCTCGGGCTTGAACTACGTATTGAAGCATTCGGATCGGATCCGCGCCGCTGCGATCTGGAATGCCAATTTCTCCGCCGGCGCGCTCGGTCGCGCGGCTCAGGGCATCCTCGCCTTCGAGCGCTTCCGCCTCGGCTCCGATGTTCCGTCGCGCATCCTGCCAAAACTCACCTTCCAGGCCTGGGCAAAGCAGATCGGGAACCGCCGTACCGAATTCGACTGGCTGTCGCGCGACCCGGCCGAGGTCGATAAATATGTCGCCGACCCGCTCTGCGGCTGGGACGCCTCTGTGTCGATGTGGACGGATGTCTTCGACCTCATCTTCGCCGGCGCCAGCGACCGCAACTACGCCGGCATCCGCCGCGACCTGCCGCTCTACCTCATCGGCGGCGAGAACGACCCAGCCACCGACGGCGGCAAGGCGGTCCGCCACCACGCCGAACGGCTGAGGCGAATGGGCTTTTCGAATCTGGTTTCAACCATTTACCCGCAGACCCGCCACGAAAGCCTGAACGAGTTGAACCGCGACCAGGTGATGGCGGAATTTGGAGAGTGGCTGGAAAGGATAGTGCTGACCTAACTACTCAGACCAACCCTCCGACGGGCTATGTGCATAGAAGCCGGGAGCGCTTTTCACTCAAGATCGACCTCAGAAAAGGACACTCGGGTTGTTGCAATTGGGAAGTCATCAATACTCATGGGTTTCGCGAGCATCGTTGAAAACAACTGCTCCAGGTGCTTGCGAAAGCGCTGTGTCGCCGCATTGACACGATCAAAATGCAAAATATCATCGCCGACCGTGAGTGTCACTTTGCTGACCCATTTCTTTTCAAGTCGGTCGTAAACGGCGCCGGCATATCGGGTGGTCGCTAGCAGCGTTCCCAACATCGCTACGTGGGTGACTGACGGATCGGATTGATCCACCCAAGATAGTGACCCCCAAACGGGGTAGGGATTCGGCGGTATCTTGTTGATCTCTCTATTGAGATGCTGAACATAATGCCTGAATTTCTCTGATATATCCGTCTCTCTGAAAAAAATCCTAAACTCAGTCTCTTTCTGAGAAATTCCAGGAATCGATCGACACACTTCCCTTAGTCTATGTAAACCGTCTATAAATCCCCAACATGCTGATATAGACCTGACGATGTTAGCTTTTTCTTTCACAATTTTTTGAACAGATTCATTCATATCCATAAAATGATGATCTATGACATGAAACGAAAAAAGCGCGGCATCGGCGCACTTTATAATACGGGTTGCCCGTCGCTCTTGATCAAAGTTGCTCAATTGATTTACCTGCACCGTTCTGACAGCGAATTGACTGGCTCAACCGTTACCCGAATACCGCTCGTGACAGTGGACCTACCAATAGGATAGTGCAGAACCGTTTTTTGGACTGCATCCAATGTCGAACCCTCCCCTGTCCGGCGTCCGCGTCATCGAACTCGCCCGCATCCTCGCCGGCCCCTGGGCCGGCCAGGTACTGGCCGACCTCGGCGCCGACGTGATCAAGGTGGAGAATCCGGACGGCGGCGACGACACGCGAAAATGGGGGCCGCCCTTCGTCATGGCGGCGGACGGAGCGAATCTCTCGGCCGCCTATTACCACTCGACCAACCGCGGCAAGCGCTCCATCGCCATCGACTTCACCACGCCGGACGGCGCCGCGACGCTGCGCAAGCTGATCGCCGGCGCCGATGTCCTGATCGAGAACTTCAAGGTCGGCGGCCTGAAGAAATACGGCTTCGACTATGCCAGCGTGAAGGCGCTCAATCCGAAGCTCGTCTATTGCTCGATCACCGGCTTCGGCCAGACCGGACCCTACGCGCCGCGCGCCGGCTACGACTTCATCATCCAGGGCATGTCCGGCATGATGTCGATCACCGGCGAGCCGGGCCGCGAACCGCAGAAGGCGGGCGTCGCCATCTCGGATATCTTCACCGGCCTCTATTCGGTGATCGCCATCCAGGCGGCCCTTCGCCACGCCGAGGAAACCGGCGAAGGCCAGCACATCGACATGGCGCTCTACGACACGCAGATTTCCGTGCTCGGGAACCAGAACCTGAATTACCTCGTCTCGGGCAATGCACCGGGCCAGATGGGCAATGCCCACATGAACATCGCGCCCTACGAGGTCCTGCCCGTTGCCGACGGGCACTTCATCCTCGCGGCCGGCAATGACGGCCAGTTCCAGCGCTTCTGCAAGGTGGTCGGGCTCGACGACCTGCCCGCCGATCCTGACTTCGCGACCAATCCGGCGCGCGTCGTCAACCGCGTCCGCCTGCGCGAGAAGCTGGTCGCCGCGTTGGCCTCCTGGACCCGCGCCGACCTGCTGCCGAAACTCGACGCGGCCGCGGTGCCGGCGAGCCCGATCAACAATATCGCCGAAAGCTTCGCCGACCCGCAGACGATCGCCCGCGGCATGCGCATGGACCTCGCCGACGGCCAAGGCGAGACGCTGCCCTCGGTGCGCGCGCCGATGATCTTTTCGGCAACGCCGATCGTCTACGACCACCCCTCGCCGCGGCTTGGCGAACATACGGCCGAAATCCTCGCCGAACTGGAGAAGAAGAAATGAGAACCGGCGGACAATTGATCGTCGACTGCCTCGAGGCCAACGGCGTCGAGCGCATCTATTCCGTACCGGGCGAGAGCTACCTCGCCGTACTCGACGCGCTTCACGATTCGAAGATCGCCAACATCGTCTGCCGCCAGGAGGGCGGTGCCGCGATGATGGCCGACTGCGAGGGTCGCCTCACCGGCCGGCCTGGCATCTGCTTCGTCACGCGCGGACCGGGCGCGACGAATGCGTCGGCCGGCATCCACATCGCGCGGCAGGACTCCAATCCGGTCATCATGTTCGTCGGCCAGGTCGCGCGCGGCAACATGGAGCGCGAGGCGTTCCAGGAGGTCGACTACCGCGCCTTCTTCGGCTCGATGGCGAAATGGGTGGTCGAGATCGACGACGCAAGCCGGATTCCCGAACTCGTCACGCGCGCTTTTGCGGTTGCCACCTCGGGCCGCCCCGGTCCGGTGATTGTCGCCTTGCCGGAAGACATGCTGACTGACGAGGTCGAGGCGCCTGCGCCGCTCCCCTTCGTTCCGGTCGAAAGCGCAGCCGGAGAGGCCGAGATCGCCGCCACCATCGCCCTCCTGGAAAAGGCAGAACGTCCCTTCGTTATCCTCGGGGGCACGCGCTGGACGCCCGAGTCCGTCAAGGCAATGTGCGGCGCGCTGGAGCGCTGGAACCTGCCGGTTGGCTGCTCGTTCCGTCGCCAGGCGCTCTGCGATCAGCTCCATTCCTCCTATGCGGGCGACATCGGCATCGGCGTCAACCCCAAGGTCGGCGACTACATCAAGAAGTCCGACCTCATCCTGCTGGTCGGCTGCCGCTTCGGCGAGATGCCCTCGTCGGACTACACGCTCTTGAAGAGCCCTTACCCGGACCAGAAGCTGGTCCACGTCTATCCCGATCCGCAGGAACTCGGCCGTGTCTACCGGCCGACCGTCGCGATCAACGCCACGCCGTCCGCCTTCGCGCATGCTTTCGCGGCGACTGCTCCCAAGGCGACGCCGGCCTGGGCCAACCGGACGGCTCAGATGCACGAGGACTACCTCGCCTGGTCGACGCCCCCGGCAGACGGCCCCGGCCCTGTGAAAATGGGATCGATCATGGCCTGGCTGGAGGATAACCTGCCGGAGGATGTCATCATCGCCAACGGCGCCGGCAATTTCGCCACCTGGGTCCACCGCTACCACCGCTTCCGCCGCTTCAATACCCAGGCGGCTCCCACCTCCGGTTCGATGGGCTACGGCGTGCCCGGCGGCGTCGCCGCCAAGCTGATGAACCCGGACCGCGAGGTGATCGTCTGGGCCGGCGACGGCGATTTCCTGATGAACGGCCAGGAATTCGCGACTGCGCTCCAGTACGGCGCGAACGTCATCGTCGTGATCCTCAACAACGGCATCTACGGCACGATCCGCATGCACCAGGAGCGCGAGTATCCCGGCCGCGTCTCGGGCACGACGCTGCGCAATCCCGACTTCGCCGCGCTGGCCCGCGCCTATGGCGGCCACGGCGAGACGGTGGAGGCAACCGCCGACTTCGCGCCCGCCTTCGAGCGCGCCCGGGCAAGCGGCAAGCCGGCGATCATCGAGGTCAAGCTCGATCCAGAAGCGATCACGCCGACGCGCACGCTGACGCAGATCCGCGAGAAGACGTAGCGCTTCTCGTTCTGTCTTAGCTCGTGACCAGCCGCCCCCGCTCCCGTGAGCGATAGGCGCCTGGCGTGATCCCGGTCTGCTTGCGGAAGAAGCGGTTGAAATAGGCCGGGTCCGAAAAGCCGAGCGATTCGGCGATACCGCTCACCGGCGTCGGCGTGAAGACGAGATCGCGGCAAGCCGCCTCCGTGATCCGCCGCGCGATCAGCCCCTGCAGCGTCTGGCCGGTGACCGCGCGCGCGATGCGGTTCAGCTGCGACACCGAGACGCCCATCCGCTCCGCATAGAACGCGGCTGGTAGGTTGTGGCGGTAGTGGATGCCGACGAGCGCTTCGAGCGTCTGCGCCCGCGTGTCCTGGCCGCCAGGCCGGACGTCGCCGTCGGCCTGTGCCGACAGCCATGCCCGCGCCAGGTCGATGACGGCGAGCGCCACCAGCGCCTCCAGCGCGGTGGACCGCCCGGCCGACCTGTCCTGCATCTCGCGGTCGATGCGCTGCAGGGTTGCGTCCAGACCGTCGCGCACCGGCAGCACCCGCATCGCCGCGGCAAACGCCGCAACCTGCCGGTCGGTCGAGGCGAGCGAGACGAGGCGGTCGGCCAGCGCGGTCAGCACGATCCCGTCGACGGACGCAGCGAAGCGGAAGCCGTGTACCTCGCCCGAAGGGATGAACAGGATCGCCGGCGCCGCGAACCGGATGGCGGTGCGCCCATCGACGATCTCGCCTTCGCCGTCCGTCACCAGGAAGATCTGGAACAGCGACGGATGTCGGTGGGCGGCGATCTCGAACCGGTGCAGTCGCGACCGCTCCGGCAAAGGCTCGCAGTGGATCCAGAAGTCGCCGGCCTCCCCGCGCGCTTCGCGATAGAGCCTGTATTCGGGAATGTTGACGGGAGACATGTGCGCTGTCATGCGCGAATAGTGCAATCAAATGCCCGGAATGTCCATTGAGATGGTCGCGCGATGCGTTCAACGTCCAAGCATATAAGGGAGGATTGCTTGCACACCCAGGTCGCCATCATTGGCTCGGGTCCGTCGGGGCTGCTGCTTGGCCAGCTGCTCACGGACGCCGGCATCGACAACATCATCCTGGAGCGCTCCTCCAAGGCCCATGTGCTCGAACGCATTCGCGCAGGCGTGCTGGAGGAAGCCGCCTGCGAATTGCTCGATCGGGCCGGCGCCGGCGAACGCATGCACCGCGAAGGCCTGCCGCACGACGGCTTCGACCTCACCTTCGACGGCAAGCGTCACCGTATCGATTTGCACGGGTTGACTGGCGGCAAGCGGGTCATGGTCTACGGCCAGACCGAGGTGACGAAAGACCTGATGGACCGCCGCGACGCGACGGGCGGCAAGACCTTCTTCGAGGCGGCGGACGTTCAGCCGCACGAGTTCGGCACGAGCAAGCCCTACGTCACCTTCAGCCACGGCGGGGCCGAGCATCGCCTCGACTGCGACTTCATCGCCGGCTGCGACGGCTTTCACGGCGCCTCTCGCAAGGCCGTGCCGGGCGACGCGATCAAGCTCTTCGAGCGCGTCTATCCGTTCGGCTGGCTCGGCATCATCGCCGAAGTGGCGCCGGTCAACCACGAGCTGATCTACGCCAACCACCCGCGCGGTTTCGCGCTCTGCTCGATGCGCTCGCACACCCGCTCGCGCTACTATGTCCAGGTGTCGCTCGACGAGAAGGTCGAGGACTGGTCGGACGACCGGTTCTGGGACGAGATCCGCCGCCGCCTGCCGGCGTCGACCGCGGAAGCGATGATCACCGGTCCGTCGATCGAGAAGTCCATCGCGCCGCTGCGGTCCTTCGTCGCCGAGCCGATGCGGTTCGGCCGCATGTTCCTGGTCGGCGACGCGGCGCATATCGTGCCGCCGACGGGCGCCAAGGGCTTGAATCTGGCTGCGAGCGACGTCCACTATCTGTTTGAAGGACTTCGCGAATTCTACGCCGACAGCAGCTTTGCGGCTATCGATGCCTATTCCGAGCGGGCACTCGCCCGGGTCTGGAAGGCGGAGCGTTTCTCCTGGTGGATGACCTCGCTGATGCACCTGTTCCCCGAGATCGGCGGCTACGGCGGACCTTTCGGCCAGCGCATGCAGGAAGCCGAGCTGGAATATCTCGTCGGCTCCCGCGCCGCCTCGACGGCCCTTGCGGAAAACTATGTCGGTCTGCCCTATTGATGCGACGATCGATCGAGGAGGCGACACGATGAGCGACGAGGAAGACCGCATCGCGCGAGGCATGAAGACCCGCCGCGGCGTGCTGGGCGACGCCTGGGTCGACGCGGCCAACGCAAAGCGCACGGATTTCGACCGCGACTTCCAGGACTACATCACCGGGATGGCCTGGAACGACGTCTGGTCGCGGCCCGGCCTCACCAGGCGCGAGCGCTCGATGATCACCATCGCTCTCCTGGCCGGGCTCGGCCAGTGGGACGAGGTCGCCATGCACACCCGCGCCACGCTCAACACGGGCGCCAGCCGCGACGACCTGCGCGAGGTCATGTTCCACGTCGCCGTCTATGCCGGCGTGCCGGCCGCCAACCACGCCATCAAGGTGATGAAGCAGGTCTTCGCCGAGATCGACGCGAAAACCTGAGGGAGGAAAAGATGTCAAACAACAGTCCCGAGACCGGATCGTTCTTCGCCCGCGACCGCGAGTGGCAGCCGCCGGCGTTCACCCCCTGGTACAAGACCTCCGTCCTGCGCTCACCGCAGAAGGCACTGATTTCGCTCGACAACACGATCTCCGAAATCACCGGCCCTGTCTTCGGCCACAACATGCTGGGCGCGCTCGACGACGATCTGATTCACAACTTCGCCAAGCCGGGCGAAAGCGCCATCGGCGAACGCACGATCGTCTACGGACGCGTGCTCGACGAGCGCGGCCGGGGTGTTCCCGGTGCCCTGCTCGAGTTCTGGCAGGCCAATGCCGGCGGCCGCTACCGCCACAAGAAGGAGGGCTACATGGCCCCCCTTGATCCGAATTTCGGCGGCTGCGGCCGCACGATCACGGACGAGAACGGCGCCTATGCCTTCCGCACCATCAAGCCCGGCCCCTATCCCTGGCCGAACGGTCCGAACGACTGGCGCCCGTCCCATATCCATTTCTCGATCTTCGGCCACGGCTTCGCCCAGCGGCTGATCACCCAAATGTATTTCGAGGGCGATCCGCTGATCTGGAAATGCCCGATCGTGCGCACCATCCCTGACAAATCGGCAATCGAACAGTTGGTTGCCACGCTCGACATGGAGGCGACGATCCCGATGGATGCGCGCGCCTACAAGTTCGACATCGTGCTGCGTGGCCGTCGCTCGACGATGTTCGAGAACCGCCGGGAGGGCAACTGACATGACCCAAGCACTCAATCGCCTCAAGGAATCGGCCTCGCAGACCGCGGGTCCCTACGTCCACATCGGCCTCACGCCCAACTTCGCCGAAATCCCCGGGGTCTATCCCGAGGACCTCGGAATCTCGATGGTCAACGACAAGACCAAGGGCGAGCGCATCACCATCAAGGTGCGCGTCATCGACGGTGCCGACACGACGCTGAAGGACGCGTTGGTGGAGATCTGGCAGGCCGACGCAGATGGCCTCTACAACTCTCCGTCCGAGATGCGCGGCGCGGCCGACCCGAACTTCCAGGGCTGGGGCCGCAAGGCGACCGACATGTCGACCGGCGAATGCATCTTCGAGACGATCAAGCCCGGCCGCGTCCCCTTCCGCGACGGCCGTCCGCAGGCGCCGCACATCACCTTCTGGGTCGTCGCACGCGGCATCAATATCGGGCTGCAGACGCGCATGTATTTCGGCGACGAGGAAAAGGCCAACGCCGAAGACCCTGTCCTGCAACGCATCGAGCACAAGGTCAGGGTGCCGACGCTGATCGCGCCCCGCGAGGGCAATACCTACACATTCGACATCCGGCTGCAGGGCGACAAAGAAACGATCTTCTTCGACATCTGAGGTCGTGCGATAAGGCCGCATGACCGTTTCGCCCTTCGACCATCCGATCCTCACAGGCCTGCTCGGCGACGCCGAGCTTGCCGCGTTTTTCTCCTCCGAAGCCGAGCTCGACGCGATGCTCCGCTTCGAGGCAGCACTTGCCGAGGCCGAAGGCGCGGAGGGCTTGATACCGGCCGAAGCGGCGAAAGCCATCGCCGCCGCTGTCCCGTCGGTGCCGCTTCATCACGCGGCCCTGCGCGAGGCGACGCTGCGCGACGGCGTGATCGTGCCGGAACTTGTCCGGCAGGTGCGGTCGGCCATCGGCACGCCGCATGATGCCTTTGTCCATTTCGGCGCGACCAGCCAGGACGTGATCGATACGGGCCTTGCGATCCGGCTCGCCGGCATCCTGCCGATCCTGGACGGCAGACTCGCTTCCCTCACCACCGCGCTCGACGCGCTCGACGCCCGCGACGGAGCCATCGAGACGATGGCCCACACCCGCATGCAGGCGGCGATCCCCGTTCCCGCCTCGCACAAGATCCTGAGCTGGCGCGACCCGCTGGTGCGCCATCGCGAGCACCTCCTGGCCGTGCGTGCCGATGTCCAGATCCTGCATTTCGGCGGCGCCGCCGGCACGCTCGAGAAACTGGGCGGCAAGGCCGACGCGGTCGGCCGCCGTCTCGCGGCCTTGCTCGGCCTCGCTCACTTTCCTCGCCCCCGCCACAGCGAGCGGGACGGCGTCGTGGCGCTTGCCTCGTGGCTCTCGCTCGTGACCGGCAGCCTCGGCAAGATGGGTGAGGACATCGCGCTGATGGCGCAGAGCGAGATCGCAGAGGTGAAGCTCGCGTCCGGCGGAGGGTCGTCCGCCATGCCGCACAAGGTCAATCCTGTCGGTGCGGAAATCCTGGTCACGCTGGCGCGCTTCAACGCTACCCTCGTCGCAGGCATGCACCAGTCGCTCGTCCACGAGAACGAGCGTTCGGGCTCGGCCTGGACGCTCGAATGGCTACTTCTGCCGCAGATGATCGTGGCGACGGGCGCGGCACTGCGCACCGCCGACGCGCTCGTCGGCGCGCTGAGCTTCGTGCGAAAATCCTGAAAGCGGACGGCCTAGAGCGGGTCTAGAGCCCGGCCATGCTGAGGAGGCGGCTGACCTCCTTGACCACCGCGTTCGTGATCGCCCAGTTGTTGTAGAGTTGTTCGTAAATCACGAAGGCGGTCACGACGACCACGGCGATGACGATGCGCATTGCAAGACCCCGGTTCAGGCCGAGACCCTACGCCCTTGTGCCTTGCGCGAAAATGTTGGCGGGCCTGACCTGGCGAAAAAGGGGCGGTCGCCCGCCCCTCTCCGGTCGACATGCGTGAACGCTCTTACTTGATCGCTTCGTCGGTGATCGCAGCCGTCCAGGCGCCGGTCGGCTCCTTGGTGATGATCTTCTGCGCCAGAAGCGCATCGGCGGTGCGCTTGTAGGCCGCCTCGATCAGCTTGCCGTCGGCGTTGTCGATCAGCTTGGCCACCTCGCCCATCATGCGCTTCTGGTGGTTCTCGTCCTGGCCGCCATTCTCGACCACGATGCCGGCCGCCTCGTCGGGATTCTTGACGGCGTAGTCCCAGCCCTTCATCGAAGCGCGGACGAACTTGACCATCTTCTCCTTGAAGGCCGGGTCGGCAAGCTTGTCCTCCATCGCATAGAGGCCGTCCTCGAGCAGGTCGACGCCCATGGCGGTGTAGTTGAACACGACGAGGTCCTCCGGCTTGTAGCCGGCGTCGATCAGCTGCCAGTATTCGTTGTAGGTCATCACCGAGATGCAGTCGGCCTGCTTCTGGATCAGCGGCTGCACGTCGAACGACTGCTTCAGCACGGTCACGCCATCGGCGCCGCCTTCGGTCGGCAGGCCGAGCTTGTTCATCCAGGCATAGAACGGATATTCGTTGCCGAAGAACCAGACGCCCAGCGTATGGCCCTTGAAGTCGGCTTCGGTCTTGACCGGGCCGTCAGCCGGGCAGACCAGCTGCATGCCGGCCTTCTTGAACGGCTGCGCGATGTTGACGAGGCCGACGCCCTTCTCGCGCGCGGCCAGCGCGCCGCCCATCCAGTCGACGATCACGTCGGCGCCGCCGCCGGCGATCACCTGCTCGGGTGCGATGTCCGGGCCGCCCGGCTTGATGGTGACGTCGAGGCCTTCCGCTTCATAGAAGCCCTTGTCCTTGGCCACGTAGTAGCCGGCGAACTGCGCCTGCGTCACCCATTTGAGCTGCAGCGTCACTGCGTCGGCCGCGAAGGCCTGTACGGCCGCCAGCGACACGCCGCCGGCAAGCATTGCGAAGATGAGTTTTTTCATTTTTTTCCCTCTGAAGAGCGTCTATCCACCACGGACAGACGGATGCCAGAACGTCACGGCCCGTTCGATAAGGGCCAGGACGCCGTAGAAGATCGAACCAGCCAGCGCAGCCACTGCGATCTCGGCCCAGACCATGTCGACATTCATCCTGCCGACCTCGGTCGAAATCCGGAACCCCATGCCCACCACCGGCGTACCGAAGAATTCCGCAACGATAGCGCCAATCAAAGCCAGTGTGGAGTTGATTTTCAAGGCGTTGAAGATGAAAGGCATGGCCGCCGGCAGCCGAAGCTTGACCAGCGTCTGCCAATAGTCGGCGGCATAGGTGCGCATCAGGTCGCGCTCCATATGACCGGCGGCTGTCAGGCCGGCCACCGTGTTCACCAGCATCGGGAAGAAGGTCATGATCACCACGACCGCGGCCTTCGACTGCCAGTCGAAGCCGAACCACATCACCATGACCGGTGCGACGCCGATGATCGGCAGCGCCGAGACCATGTTCCCGATCGGCATCAACCCGCGCCGCAGGAACAGGAACCGGTCGGCGAGGATGGCGACGGCGAAGCCGCTGATGCAGCCGATGGCATAGCCGGCGATCACCGCCTTGAAGATCGTCTGCCTGACGTCTGCGGCAAGGATCGGCAGGTTCGCCGCGAACTTGGCGCCGATGGCGGACGGCGGCGGCAAAAGGATGAACGGAATGCCGGCGCCGCGCGTCACCGCTTCCCAGATGATCAGGATCCAGACGCCGAAGATCGCCGGCACGACCAGCCTCAGCGCCCAGTTCGCCTGTCGCGAGCGCAACTTCATGGCGGACAGGACGGTCGCCAGGCGCCAGGCGATCAGCCATGACGCCGCGACGAGTAGGAAGAACGCGCGCGTCGCCTCCCCTTCATGGCCGGCGATCCCCGAAATGAGCAGCCAGGCCGCTCCATGCGCCGCGACGAACAGTACCACCGCCTCGACCTCGGCCGATTTGGCCAGGACCGGGACGGCCGCCCCGATGAGAACGAGCGCGAAAACGACCAGGCTTGTCGCTGCGCCAAATCCAGGATCGGTCGAGACGATCGGCAGCGAGATCGCCGCGACGGCCGCAAGCGCCAGCGCCAGCCAGGATTGCCAGGGCAGCTTCGCGATCATGCCGGCCGCGCTCCCATCAGGCGCTCGGTGATCCGGCCCGCCAGCCCGACCAGCAGCACCAGGATCACCGCCACGACCGAGCCTGCGACGAGCGCCGCGAACATGTCGATCGTCTGGCTGTAGTAGGACCCGTTGAGCAGCTTGGCGCCGATGCCCGCGACCGCGCCGGTCGGCAGTTCGCCGACGATCGCGCCGACGAGGCTCGCCGCCACCGCCACCTTCATCGAGGTGAACAGGAACGGCACCGAGGCCGGCACGCGCAGCTTCCAGAACACCTGCGCCTTCGAGGCGTTGTAGGTGTGCATCAGGTCGAGATGCGTGAATTCCGGCGAGCGCAGCCCCTTCACCATGCCGACCGCCACCGGGAAGAACGACAGATAGGTCGAGATCAGCGATTTCGGGATCAGCCCGGTGATGCCGACGGCCGCCAGCACGACGATGATCATCGGCGCCAGCGCCAGGATCGGGATCGTCTGCGACGCGATGATCCACGGCATCAGCGAGCGGTCGAGCGTCGGCACATGGACGATCCCGACGGCGATCGCGATCCCCAGCGCCGTGCCGAAGGCAAAGCCCAGAAGTGTCGCCGACAGCGTCACCCAGGCGTGGTAGACGAGGCTGCGGTTTGACGTGACCTTCCTGAGGAACGTGTTCTCAAAGAAATTCTGCGCCACCTGGTGCGGCGCCGGCAGCGTCGGCTTCGGCTGCGTCATCGTCTTGACGACGAACTCCCACGGCGTCGAGGTCACGCCCGCCCGCCGGTCGAGATCGCGCTGAAATGGGGCGTTCAGCGCATACGAGCCGACGTACCAAGCGACGATGATCAGCGCGAGGATGACGAGGACTGGGACCGTGTTGCGCAACGCAGTCATGGATTGAGCCGTGCGAGGTTGGCGGCCTCTTCTCCCCTCGGGGAGAAGGTGGACTGCGCGAAGCGCAGGCCGGATGAGGGGGAAAGGCGCCCTTCCAACGCTGCCAGGATCGTATCGAGGACTGCCCGCCGCTCCCTCAGAACTTCATGGTTCCAGAAGCGCAATACCGAGTATCCATTCTGGACCAGATAGGCCGCGCGGACCTCGTCTCGTTCATTCTCGGAATGCTGCCCCCCATCAAGTTCCAGGACCAGCCTCTGCTCTCGGCACACGAAATCGACGATGTAGGGGCCGATGGGTATCTGGCGCGCAAACTTATGACCGTTGAGCCGGCGATTACGGAGTTCGCCCCACAGACGATACTCAGGTTCAACATCCTGTTGTCTAAGCAAACGGGCACGCACCGTGGCTCCAGGCCGCCTTTTGGTAGGATCGTCCATTGATGCCCCCTCACCCGTCCTGCGCTTCGCGCAGTCCACCCTCTCCCCGAGGGGAGAGGAGGTCGCCAATGACTGAGGCCGGTGCATCACCTCAATCCTCATAGGAGTGCCCTGCCCGCAACCCGTCGCGCACCCGTGCGGCGATGGCGAGGAATTCCGGCGACTCGCGGATGTCGAGCGGCCGCTCCTTGGGCAGCGTCGACTCGATGATGTCGGTGACGCGGCCCGGGCGCGGCGACATCACCACGATCTTGGTCGAGAGATACACCGCCTCCGGGATCGAGTGCGTCACGAAGCAGATCGTCTTGTTGGTCCGCGCCCACAGTTCCAGCAACTGCTCGTTCAGATGGTCGCGCACGATCTCGTCCAGCGCGCCGAACGGCTCGTCCATCAGCAGAAGGTCGGCATCGAAGGCGAGCGCTCGCGCGATCGACGCGCGCTGCTGCATGCCGCCCGACAATTGCCAGGGAAATTTCTTCTCGAACCCCGTGAGGTTGACCAGCGCCAGCGTCCGCTTGATCCGTTCCGCCTGTTCGGTCTTCGCGATCCCCATGATCTCCAGCGGCAGCGCAATGTTCTTCTCGATCGTCCGCCACGGATAAAGCGCCGCCGCCTGGAAGACGTAGCCGTAGGCCCGCGCCTCGCGCGCCTGTTCCGGCGTCATGCCGTTGACACTGATCGACCCGCCGGTCGGCTTTTCGAGATCGGCGATGACGCGCAGGAACGTCGTCTTGCCGCAGCCCGACGGACCGATGAAGGAGACGAATTCGCCTTTGCCGATGTCCAGCGTGACATTGTTCAGCGCGTGGACCGGACCGTCCGCGGTCTGGAAGACGAGATCGAGGTTACGGGCGGAAATGATTGATTGCATTCAGGTGCCGGGCCGGATTGCTGGGTGCCGAAAGAACGACGATACGTTGCCGCGCCGCAAACACAAGGGGGCCTTGTCGGCAATCCAGCGGTCGCGACGTCGCGGCCCGCTCACCTTGCGGAACGGGCGCCCGGCGTGTTCAATCCATGAGGAATGAAGATCCAGCCGACTGCACCGGGAAGCCTTCGCATGACCGACGACACCAAGCCGACCTGCCATGTCGTGCGCCCCACCGACAGCTATGGCGGCAAGCAGGGACTGAGCTATTTCGCCGGCATCGCAGCCGAGACCGTCGGTTCGAAGGGGCTGTGCATGCATGTCGTGACCATCCCGCCGGGCGCGCGCGCCAGGGCGCATCTGCACGAGGCGCATGAATCGGCCGTCTACGTTCTGTCCGGCACGGCCCGCACCTGGTTCGGCGAGCGTCTGGAAGACTATGCCGACATGGGCCCCGGCGAGATGATGTACATTCCGGCGGGCGTTCCTCATCTGCCGGCCAATCTCGGCACCGAGCCCTGCACGGCGATCATCGCCCGCACCGACCCGAACGAGCAGGAAAGCGTCGTGCTCTTGCCGGACCTCGACACGCTGGCGCGCTGACGCCTCACGGGCATTTTCGAACCTCGCCCCAGACGTCGCCAGTCGATTGGCTGATGCGCACCAGTGTGGGATCGGCGTGGTCCTTCTCGACGATGTAGGTCTCGACTGTCTGATAGCCCTCGCCTTCGTGGCCGCACAACCCGGTCACGACCTGGGTGCCGTTCGACGAGGTCGCCACCTGCACCCATTCGCACAGCGTGACGTAGGTTTCGATGCCGCCTGGCTTGAGCACCATCATGTCGTCGTTCTCGTAAAGGCCGTCCTTGGCATATTTGCAGCCGTTCGTATTACCCCACACGCCGTCGAGCGTGAGCTGCTGCGCTCCGGCCGGGTCGGCGCTCAGGGCTGTCCCAAGCAGAACCGCTATCGCCAGGATTGTTCCCGTCGCCGCCCGCCGTGTCATCGCCTCTTCACGCCCGTGCGCTAGCTCTGCGGCGTCCCGAAACATTGGAGGAAGACATGGCCGAGAAACGCACCGAAACACCGATTCACTCCGTGACTCTGCAATTTGCCGGACCGCTCGCCGAGCAGATGGCGAACCATTTCTTTACCGACTGGCTGGACGGCGGCCTCGACCAGATCTGGGAAGAGCGCCTGGACGACGCCGATGTCGCGGAATCCATCTCATACGACTGGGATATGGCGACACGCACGCTCGTGATCACCGCCGTCGCAGAAGACGGCGATGAGGACGAGGAAGAAGCCGGCAAAGACGCGGACGTGGAAGCCGACGAAGACGACGACAAGGACAGCGAGGCTGCCGCCGAGATCGAAGGCAACCACGCCAAGGAAGACGCCTGACCGACCGCCATCGTCAGATCAGACGCCCGACGCCGGGATGCCCGTCCGCTCCACCTTGCGTGGCGCGACGAGTTCCTTCCAGGTCGACAGCGCGCGATTGACCGACCCCTTGGGCTCACGGCCGACGAACTGGCCGTGGCCCGGCTTCGCTTCCACCTTGCCGTCGTTGACCGCCACTTCGCCGCGCGTGAACACGTAGCGTGGCAGGCCGGTCACCTCGAAGCCCTCGAAGACGTTGTAGTCGATCACCGACTGCTGCTTCGACGACGTGATCGTCTTCTTCTTCTTCGGATCCCAGACGATCACGTCGGCGTCGGCGCCTTCGACGATCGCACCTTTCTTCGGGTACATGTTGAGGATCTTGGCGATGTTGGTCGACGTCACCGCCACGAACTCGTTCGGCGTCAAGCGTCCGGTATTGACGCCCGCCGTCCACAGCACCGGCAGCCGGTCCTCCAGCCCGCCCGTGCCGTTCGGGATCTTGGTGAAGTCGCCGACACCGAAGCGCTTCTGCTGGGTGGTGAAGGCGCAATGGTCGGTGGCCACCACCTGCAGCGAGCCGGCCTGCAGGCCCGCCCATAGCGAATCCTGGTGGCTCTTGTTGCGGAAGGGCGGGCTCATCACGCGCCGCGCGGCATGGTCCCAGTCCTTGTTGAAATACTCCGTCTCGTCGAGCACCAGGTGCTGCACCAGCGGCTCGCCATAGACGCGCATGCCCTTCTGCCGCGCGCGCCGGATCGCCTCGTGGCTCTGCTCGCAGGACGTGTGCACGACATAGAGCGGCACGCCCGCCATGTCGGCGATCATGATCGCACGGTTGGTCGCCTCGCCCTCCACTTCGGGCGGGCGCGAATAGGCGTGCGCTTCCGGTCCGTTGTTGCCGTCGGCCAGGAGCTTCTGGGAGAGCGCCGCCACCACGTCGCCGTTCTCGGCATGCACCAGCGGCAGCGCACCGAGCTCGGCGCAGCGCTGGAACGAGGCATACATCTCGTCGTCGTTGACCATCAACGCGCCCTTGTAGGCCATGAAGTGCTTGAACGACGTGATGCCCTTGTCGACGACGGTCTTCATCTCGTCGAACACCTGCTTGCTCCACCAGGTGATCGCCATGTGGAAGGAATAGTCGCACGCCGCCTTCGACGTCTTGTTGTCCCACATCTGCAGCGCCTCGAGCAGCGACTGGTTGGGCGATGGCAGGCAGAAGTCGACCACCATGGTCGTGCCGCCCGACAACGCCGCTCGCGTCCCGCTCTCGAAATCGTCGGCCGAATAGGTGCCCATGAACGGCATTTCGAGATGCGTGTGCGGATCGATGCCGCCCGGCATGACATAGCAGCCGGTCGCGTCATACTCGTGGTTGCCGTGCAGGTCCGGCCCGATCGCCTCGATCTTCCCGTGCCTGATCAGCACGTCCGCCTTCCACGAGCGGTCGGCCGTGACGATGGTTCCGTTCTTGATGACTTTTGACATGATGTTCCCCACTTAATCGACCTCGCTCGGGTCCCAGGTCGCGAGACTATCGCCCTCTCCCGAACGCCTTTCAACACTCGTCATACCCGACGTGTCCTCCTGCCCGCCCGCCGCTCGCGCCAGCGCCGGATCTCGTCGAGCATTTCGTCGAGCGTGCCGAAGATCGGCACCAGCACGGCGAAATGCGCCGGCTTCAGGTCGCGCGAGGGCTTGCACGCCTCGGAGATCCGAAGCTGGTATTCCTGCGGCGCCCAGATGCGCGAAAATTCGAGGAACTGAACGATCACATCGCGCCGGATCGCCGTGATCCGCTCGAAGTTCGCCCGAAACAGCCCGAACGCGGTGTAGAACGCGGTCAGGATCGACAGGCCGATGATGGCCATCAAAATATTGAGGTCGCCGGCATACTTGCCGAACGCGAGCGCCACGACGAGCACGCCAACCGAGAACAGCACGAAGGTCTTGGCGATCCGGTAGGCGGTCGCCATTCCCTCGGTCTCCTCGGCATATCTCTGCTCGATCGTCTCCTCGATCTCGCGCAGCTTCTTCTTGAACTGGTAGAGCCGCTGGTTCTCCTCGTCGGTGTGTTCCTCGCCGCGCGCCTCGCGCAGGATGTCGAAAGCCGTCAGCGTCACGTCGTCGTTCGCCTCCCACCCCGACAGCGGGATGATCGCCGGCGGCAGATACGCGCCGACCCGGTCGAACAGCACGTAGATGATATGGATCGTCGTCAGGAACACGAACAGGATCAGCAGCAGCGCAAAGTCCGACACGCCGAGCACGTCGAATATATTCTGGTAGTTCTGCACGATCTCGTTCAGCAGGTCGGCATTGGGCAGGAAGCCCTCGCTGGCCGAGCCGACATCGGTAAAACCCGACGCGACGTAGAACACGACCCCCGCCACCAGCAGGCGCGAGGTCATGAAGTTCGAGAAACGGATGACGCTCTGGAGGAGGCCTTCAACGTCCATCTAGGCGGTCACCCTGATTGTCAGCGTCAGCATCAAGTCCGCAACGTCGCCAGCTTGATCCCGAACCCGACGAAGACAAGCCCGGTCAGGCCTTTGAGATAGCGCTGCACGCGGCCGCCGCGAACTGCCGCCGAGAGACGATCGAAGAGCAGGACCATCGGGCCGAACCAGGCCATGTTCAAAGCCGCGTGAACCGCCACCAGAAGGTAGGCGGCTGCCGGCGAGACGCTGTCGTGAGGTACGAATTGCGGGAACGCGGCCAGGTAGAACATCGCCACTTTCGGGTTGAGCGCGTTGGTCACGAAGCCCTCGGCGAACGCCTTGAGGAGCGTCCGCTGCCGGCGCGCGGGGCTGATCTCCGCCAGTTTTGCCGGGGCGCCGCGCCAAGCATCCCGAAGTGCCTTCAGGCCGATCCACACGAGATAGGCAGCGCCCGCCAGCTTCACCGCCATGAACAGGTTGGCCGATTGCAGCAGGATCACAGATAGCCCGAAGATGGCGAGAGAACCGTGGACGAAGAAGGCGACGACGAAGCCTGCTATGTTGGCGAAGCCCGCCGCCTTGCCGGAGGTTGGAACGGTCTTGGCGATCAGCACGCCATTGGGTCCGGGCGACATGATCAGCAAAGCCGCCATGGCGGCGAAGGCGATTACGGTCGCTGACGTCACAAATTCACCCCACGATCTCCGCCGTTTCCACCACCGCGTGGAACAGCACGTCCGCCCCCGCCGCCGCCCATTCCTTTGAAATCTCCTCGGCCTCGTTGTGCGACAGGCCGTCGACGCAGGGGCACATCACCATCGCGGTCGGCGCGACCTTGTTGATCCAGCAGGCGTCGTGTCCCGCGCCGGAGACGATATTGCGGTGCGTGTAACCGAGGCGTGTCGCCGCGTCGCGGATTGCCTTGACGCAGCCCTCGTCGAAGGTGACCGGGTCGAAATGGCCGACCTGCTCGATCTCGTATTTGATGTCGAGCGCCTCGCAGATCAGCTCGACGCCGGCGCGGATGCGCGCGTCCATTTCGTCGAGGACGGCCTTGTCCGGCGAGCGGATGTCGATGGTGAACACCGTCCGGCCGGCGATGATGTTGCGCGAGTTTGGATAGACCTCCATGTGGCCGACTGCGCCGACGGCGTCGGGCTGATAGTCCATCGCCACCTCGTGCACCATCTCGATCACCCGCGCCATGCCGAGCCCGGCGTTGCGGCGTTTCGGCATCGGCGTCGAGCCGGTATGCGCCTCCTTGCCGGTCAGCGTCACCTGCAGCCATTTCAGCCCCTGGCCGTGAGTGACGACGCCGATGTCGATTCCCTCGTCTTCCAGGATCGGCCCCTGCTCGATATGCAGCTCGAAGAAGGCCTTCATCTTGCGCTGGCCGACAGGCTCGTCGCCCTTCCAGCCGATGCGCTCCAGTTCCTCGCCGAACACCTTGCCCTTGGCATCCTTGCGCGCATAGGCCCAGTCCTGCTCGTGCACGCCGGCGAACACGCCGGACGCGAGCATAGCGGGCGCAAAGCGCGCGCCCTCCTCGTTGGTCCAGTTGGTGACGACGATCGGGTGCTTCGTCTTGATGCCGAGGTCGTTCAGCGTGCGGACGATTTCGAGAGCACCCAATACGCCCAGCACGCCGTCGAACTTGCCGCCCGTCGGCTGGGTGTCGAGATGTGAGCCGACATAGACCGGCAGCGCATCAGGGTCAGTCCCCTCGCGCCGCGCGAACATGGTGCCCATCTGGTCGACGCCGGTGGTCAGGCCCGCCGCGTCGCACCATCGCTTGAACAGGTGCCGCCCCTCGCCGTCCTCGTCGGTCAGCGTCTGGCGGTTATTGCCGCCAGCGACCCCGGGTCCGATCTTCGCCATCTCCATCAGCGAGTCCCACAAACGGTCTGGATTGATTCGCAGATTCTCGCCGGGGGCTGCCATGGGATGCTCCTATTTCAGTTCCACTTCGACGAAGGCCATCGGCTCCGTCCCACCGTTGACGACATTGTGCTCGACGCCCTCGCCGCGCCGGTAGGACAGGCCGGCCTCCATCTCGACGCGCCGAGAGCCGCCGCCCGGCTCCTCAAGCTCGAACACGCACGGCGTGAGCGTCGTCACGACATAGTCCATGCCGTGACGGTGCCATCCGGTTTCCGCGCCGGGCGCAAAGTCCCAGCGCGTAACGCGCACCCTCTCGTCGTCGACCATCACCACCGAGGTGGCGACTTCGCGGGCGCGAAACGTCAATCGACCATCCTCAGGACTTCGCGGACATGGTCGATCAGCTCGTTGATCTGGCCCTTGGTGATGATCAGCGGTGGCGACAGCGCGATGATGTCGCCCGTCGTGCGGATCAGCGCCCCGCGCTCGAAGGCCTTCACGAAGGCCTGGAAGGCGCGCTTCGTCGGATGACCGGGAATGGACTCGAGTTCGATCGCGCCGACGAGGCCGATATTGCGGATGTCGATCACGTGCGGCTCGCCCTTGAGCGAATGCAGCGCATCCTCCCAGTACGGCGCAAGCTCTTCGCCACGCGTCAGCAGCCCCTCTTCCTTGTAGGTGTCGAGCGTGCCGATGCCGGCGGCGCAGGCGATCGGATTGCCGGAATAGGTGTAGCCGTGGAAGAACTCAATCAGATGTTCCGGCCCGGTCATGAACGCGTCGTGGATCTCCTTCTTCACGAACACCGCGCCCATCGGGATCACGCCATTGGTGATGCCCTTGGCGGTGGTGATGATGTCCGGCGTCACGCCGAAATAATCGGCCCCGAACGGCGCGCCGAGGCGGCCGAAGCCGGTGATGACTTCGTCGAAGATCAGCAGGATGCCGTGCTTGGTGCAGATCTCGCGCAGCTTCTTCAGATAGCCCTTCGGCGGGATCAGCACGCCGGTCGAACCCGCCACCGGCTCGACGATCACCGCGGCGATGGTCGAGGCGTCATGCAGCGTGACGATGCGCTCAAGCTCGGTGGCGATGTCGCCGCCATGCTCGGGCTCGCCCTTGGTGAAGCTGTTCTGCGCCGGCAGATGCGTATGCGGCATATGGTCGACGCCGGTCAGGAGCGTTCCGAACATCTTGCGGTTGGTGACGATGCCGCCGACCGAGATGCCGCCGAAATTGACGCCGTGATAGCCGCGCTCGCGGCCGATGAGCCTGGTGCGCGAACCGTCGCCGCGGGCGCGGTGATAGGCGATCGCCATCTTCAGCGCCGTCTCGACGGATTCGGAACCCGAATTGGTGAAGAACACGTGCTCCATGCCCTTCGGCGCGATGTCGATCAGCCGGTTGGCGAATTCGAACGCCAGCGGATGACCCATCTGGAAGGCCGGCGCGTAGTCGAGTTCTGCGGCCTGCTGCTGGATCGCTTCGGTGATCTTCGGACGGCAGTGGCCGGCGTTCACGCACCAGAGGCCCGCCGTGCCGTCCAGCACCTTGCGGCCGTCCGTCGTGGTGAAATGCATGTCCTTCGCCGAAACGAACATGCGTGGCGCCTGCTTGAACTGGCGGTTCGCCGTGAACGGCATCCAGAAGGCGTTGAGATCGTTCGGAACGACTCGCGTGTGATACATGACCAAGCTTCCCCTTGTTCTGTCGCCGGTGAGACTGCGCCAACGCTTGGTTATTCGGGCGAAGCTGTGCTACGCATTTTTGACCGAATGGACAAAGGTTAGCACCGCCAGACGGGCGGTCAAGCGATTGATAGACGAAAAGGCAGGGTCGATGCGCGCTCCACGGCGCTCCAGTAACTGGTCCAGTCTGTTGGTCCAGATTGTCCCGCGACCGGCGGCTCCCCGGGCGGTCCGCTGACATGGAAGGCTCGGCCGCCCGCCCCCGCACGCGCATCCAGACGGAGAAGCGCGAAACCATCCTCGAGGCGGCGCTGGAAGTCTTCTCCACACACGGATTCCGCGGCTCCACCATCGACCAGATCGCCACCGCCGCGGGCATGTCGAAGCCCAACCTGCTCTATTATTTCCGGCGCAAGGAAGACATCTTCACGACGCTGATCCAGCGCCTTCTCGACACCTGGCTCGCGCCGCTGCGCGAGCTGGACGACGAGGGCGACCCGCTGACGGAGTTGCGCAGCTATATCCGCCGCAAGATCGAGATGGCGCGGGACTATCCACGCGAAAGCCGCATCTTCGCCAACGAGATCCTGCAGGGCGCGCCGCGCATCCTGCCGATGCTCGAAGGCGACCTGAAGCAGTTGGTCGACGAGAAGGCCGTGATCATCCGCGGCTGGATGCGCTCCGGCCGCATCGCCAGGACCGACCCCTACCACCTGATCTTCTCGATCTGGGCGACGACCCAGCACTACGCCGATTTCGACGTCCAGGTGCGCGCAGTGCTCGGCCCCGACCGCGGTGGCGAAGGCCGCTTCGAAGACGCCGCCCGCTTCCTGGAGCAGCTGTTCGTCGAGGGGCTGAAGCCGAAGGGATGACCGCACCTTTGCCCAACGACCTGCAACGAGGTTGACAAGGCGTCCGCCGGTTTCCAATCTCTCCCGCTTAACCGGGAGAAAAACAAAATGAACCTCACCATCACCCGACGCGGCCTCGCCATTGGCGCGGCCTTGCTCATCGCCGGAGGAACCGCCTTCGCGCAGCAGTCCTTCTTTAGGATCGGCACCGGCGGAACGGCGGGCACCTATTATCCGATCGGCGGGCTGATCGCCAACGCAATCTCGGCCACCGGCGAAAACGGCGTCGAGGGCCTCGTGGCGACCGCCGTCTCGTCGAACGGTTCGGTCGCCAACATCAACGCAATCCAGAGCGGCGCCAGCGAATCCGGCTTCTCGCAGTCCGACGTCGCCTATTGGGCGCATTCGGGCACCGGCCTCTATGACGGCAAGCCCAAGGTCGAGGATCTGCGGCTCATCGCGACGCTCTATCCGGAGACGCTTCACATCGTTGCCCGCGCCGATGCGGGCATCAAATCCGTGGCCGACCTCAAGGGCAAGCGCGTCTCGATCGACGAGCCCGGTTCCGGCACGATCGTCGATGCGCGCCTCGTTCTCGCCGCCTACGGCCTGTCGGAAAAGGACATTTCGCCCGAATACCTGAAGCCGGGTCCGTCCGGCGAAAAGATGCGCGACGGCGCGCTCGACGCGTTCTTCTTCGTCGGCGGCTTCCCGGCCGGCGCGATCACCGAACTCGCCGCCTCGACGAAAATCACGCTTGTCCCCGTCTCCGGCGCCGAGGCCGAGAAGCTGATCGCCGACAACCAGTTCTTCGCCGTCAACACCGTGCCGGCCGAGACCTACACCGGCGTCGGCGAGATGCAGACGATTTCGGTCGCCGCCCAATGGGTCACCAGCGCCAAGCAGTCGGACGATCTGGTCTACAACATCACCAAGTCTCTGTGGAGCGACGGAACCCGCAAGGCGCTCGACGCCGGCCACGCGAAGGGCAAGCAGATCACCCTGGAGAACGCAGTCAAGAGCGCCGGTATCCCGTTCCATCCCGGCGCCGAGAAGTTCTACAAGGAAGCCGGCGTGCTGAAGTAGGGCCGTGCCCACCAGTACTTATCGGAGGCGGGAAGCATGCTTCCCGCCTCCGTTCATTTGCAAACGGCGGTAACGACAGAATGGCGAGCGGACGGGACACATGACCGATCAGAACGGCGATAAGGACGACGACGTCCGGCTCGCGCCGATGGAGTTGAACGAAGAGGAGGCGCGCGAGCTTGAGGAAAAGTTCGATTCCGAGATGCGCTTTCGCAAGCTGTCGCCCGCGACCGGCTGGCTGGTCGGCACGGCACTGGTCACGCTATCGCTGTTCCACTACTACACCGCCGGCTTCGGCCTGCTGCACGAGATGGTCCACCGCGGCATCCATCTCTCCTTTGTGCTCGCGCTTGTGTTTCTCGTTTTCCCCTTCTGGAAGAGCGGCTACGACCGTCCCGCCAAATCGACGCTCCTCACCCCACTTGGAATCCCGCTCTACGACTGGATCCTTGCCATTGCCGCGGTCGTCGCAGTCGCGCATGTGCCGCTCATCCCGCTTGACGACCTGGCGTTTCGTGTCGGCAACCCGACCCGGACCGACGTCGCCCTCGGCTTGACGTTGATCGTCGTCCTGCTCGAAGCCACCCGCAGGTCGGTCGGCTGGCCGCTTCCGATCATTGCGCTCCTGTTCATGACCTATGCGCTGTTCGGCCCATGGATGCCGAGCATCCTCGTCCACCCGGGCAACACGGTCTCGCAGCTCGTCGACCATCTCTACCTCACAACGCAGGGCATCTACGGCATCGCGCTCGGCGTCGTGGCCACCTACGTCTTCCACTTCGTGCTGTTCGGCGTGTTCGCCACCCGCATCGGGCTCGGCCAGCTCTTTCTCGACTGCGCCGCGTGGGTAGCCGGGCGCTATGCCGGCGGTCCCGCGAAAGTGTCGATCTTCGGCTCGGCGCTGTTCGGCATGATATCGGGGTCCTCGGTCGCCAACACCGTCACCGTCGGTTCGCTCACCATCCCGGCGATGATCCGCCTCGGCTACCGGCGTCCGTTCGCCGCCGCCGTCGAAGCGGCATCCTCGACCGGCGGACAGATAACGCCGCCGATCATGGGAGCTGCGGCCTTCCTGATGATCGAGTTCCTTGAACTGCCCTACACGACGATCATCCTGGCCGCGATCGTGCCGGCCTTCATGCACTTCTTCGGCGTGCTCATGCAGGTTCATTTCGAGGCCAAGCGCAGCGGACTGCGCGGCTTGCGGCCGGACGAAATGCCCGACCTGTCGGCTGCGCTGAAACGCGACTGGCCGACCATCATCCCCCTCATCGCGCTGATCGGCGTCCTGCTGGCCGGCTATACGCCCTATCTCGCCGCCTTCTGGGGTATCACGCTGTGCATCGCCGTCGGCCTGCTCAATCCGCGCCGCCGCATGACTTTCCTGGAAGTGTTCGAGGGCCTGCGCGACGGGGCGAAATACGCCCTCGCAGTTGGAGCCGCCGCTGCAACCGTCGGCATCGTCGTCGGCGTCGTCACGCTCACCGGCGTCGGCTTCAAGGTGTCCTACATCGTCACCTCGACAGCCGCCGAGATGGCAACCTTCGTCGGTACGATCCTGCCGGTCGACTGGTTCGCGCCGGCTACCCTGACGCTCCTCTTCACCCTGCTCATGACGGGCGTGGTCTGCATCCTGATGGGCTGCGGCATCCCGACCACCGCCAACTACATCATCATGGTGACGATCGCTGCACCGGCGCTGGTGATGCTGGGCGTCGAGCCGATCGTCGCCCACTTCTTCGTCTTCTACTATGGCGTCCTGGCAGACATAACGCCGCCGGTGGCGCTCGCTGCCTACGCGGCCGCCGGCATGGCCGGCGCCGACCCGTTCAAGACCGGCAACCTCGCCTTCCGCCTCGGGCTCGGCAAAGTGCTGGTACCCTTCGTCTTCGTCTTCTCCCCCTCGCTTCTTCTGGTGACGAAGGATTTCACCTGGTCCAGCTTCGCCCTCGCCTTCGGTGGCTGCGCCTTCGGCATCGTCTGCCTCAGCGCGGCTCTGTCGCGTTACATGCTGGTGCCCACCAGGGCGTGGGAGAACGTGCTGCTCGTCGTCGCGGCCATGCTGATGATCGCGCCCGAAGGCTACTCCACTGCGATAGGGGCGGTTCTGGTCCTGCCGGTGCTCTTCCGCCAGTTCACGGCCTTCGGGGCGACGCCCGCACTGGTGAGGTAGGCGTCGCCCACAAGAAACTTAGCGGGCTGAGAGGCGTCTCAGCGGCCGACTAGCATCAGCGGCGTGCCCGCCGCGTCGACGAAGACGACGTCCGTCCCGCGCAGCTCGTAAGCCGCAACCTTCCCGATCGCATCGGTGAGCTTCTGTTCCGCCTCGCCGATCTCGCCAGGACAGGCCATTTCCGTCGCCATGCCCGGCGCGAAGGTGACACTCATACCCTCCCCCGGCACGATCTGGGTCCCGATGCGGTTGCAGCCGATGGAAAGGGAGACGTACAGATTCCTGTCCACTTCGAAGAGCAGCTTCGCCGCCGCCGGCAGCGGCTTGAGCGCGCCGTCCTTGCCGGCCAGTTCCATCCGCGTCCAGTTGCCGGCCCAATCGACGTTCGATACCGCGGTGGAACTCGTCATGGCTGGGCTCTCCGGTTCGTCGGCAAAGGCAACACCCGCAGGAGCAATGGCGAGAAGCGCCGCGATCATCCAGGCTGTCCGTGACATGTCGGCCTCCATGCGTTCGATCGCGGCTAGCCTCCTCCCGGATTGCAGCGCCAGTGTGGCTAGAGCATTTCCGGCGAATATTGGGTTACTCTGCCGGAGGGAATTCGGGCCAAGGTCGAGGTCTTCGGCGCGGTCGTGCTGGTGGCACGGCCAAGTCCGAAGACCGAAGGATTTGGCGCGAATTCACCCGGCAGAGTGACCCAATATTCGCCGGAAATGCTCTAATCCCGCGCCAGCGCCATGACCGCGAGGCCGAGCACGGTGATCCCGGCGCCGGCGGCCACGCCGACGCTCGCCCAGCCATGGCCGAGCAAGCCTTCGTAGAAGATGATGAATCCAGGCGTCAGATAGGTGTAGGCGAGCACCTTCGCGGCCGGCAGCCGCATCGAGGCGTATTGGGTGAGAAAGAACGTGCCGCCGGTGGTGAACGTGCCGAGGTAGAGGATCGTCAGCCAGGCCTCCGGCGGAAGGCTTGCCCATTCGGTCGCAACGATATCGCGCCAGCCCCAAGCCGCGATGCACAGGCCCGTCGCCGCCACTGTCCAGAGCGTGAAGGCGACCCCCGTCTCGCCCCGATTGAAGCGGCGCAGCAGCGGGCCATAGGCTGCATGGCACAGTACGCCGACGAAGAAGATGAGTTCGCCCCTGCCGACCTCGAAATTCGCCGCCGCCGATAGGTCGCCGCGGAAGATCACCCATAGCGAACCGAGCGCCGCCAGCACCAGGCTCGCGACCACGACGCCGCGCGGCATCTGGCCAAGAAACAGCCAGCCGAAGCCGGCGCTGGCGATCGGCATCAGCGTGAAAACGGCACCCGTCGAAACCGGGTCGGTCAACCGCAACGCGACGAACATGGTAATGAAGAACACCGCCATCAAAGCGCCGAGAACGCCGTAGCGCCAGACGGCGCGCGGACGCTCGATCCGGCCGCCGGCCAGCGCCAGGGCGACTCCCGCCATGATGCCCGTGCCAATGACGAAGCGTGCGGTGTTGAGTGCCGCCGGCGCAAGATGGGGCGCCGCGATCGCGCCGAGCGAGAAGGAGCCGGCGACGAAGGCGGCGAATCCGACCATCGCGAGATGGCCGAGCAGCTTGCCGCGGCCGGTGGCGAAGGTGGAATGCGGCGCAGGCGCGTTCAATGGGCTAACCGCACGGGCAACCGCGCAAGTGCGCGGATACCGACGCGCTTGCGCCAAGCGATCTCTTCCGGCGGCACATCCAGACGCAGATCCGGAAATCGCGCGAAGATCCGTTCAAGCGCGATCCTGGTCTCGGCTCGAGCGAGCTGGAAACCGAGGCAGAAATGCACGCCCGTCCCGAACGACAGATGAGGGTTGGGATGCCGGCCGATGTCGAAACGCTGCGGCTCATCGAACTTGGCCGGATCGGCGTTCGCCGCGCTGAGAAAAGCGGCGAACATGTCGCCACGGCGGAATTCCCTGCCCTGCCATTCCATGTCGGCCCGGGCAAAGCGCGGCTTGGTCATCTGCACCGGGCAGACCCAGCGCAGGCACTCCTCCACCGCGCCGGCCATCAGGGAAGGATCGGCCCTCAGCCTGTCCCTCTCGTCCGGATGCGTCAGCAACGCCCAGATGCCGCCCGCGATGAGGTGGGTGGTCGTCTCCTGCCCCGCCCCGAACAGCAGGAAGATCATCGCCACGAGTTCGTCCTCGGACAGATCGCCATGCTCGGTCCGCGCCTCCCGCAGCGCCGTGATCAATCCGTCGGGATGCGCTCCTCCGCCCGGCCGCGAAACCGTCCTCAGGTAGCTCACCATGCGCCAGACACCCGGCACCGCCCGCACCACCGCCCAGATATTGTCGGTGTCGGTCAGATTGCCCAGCCAGCCCTTGAACCAGTCGTGATCCTTTTCCGGCAGCCCGAGCATCACGCAGATGACCGACAGCGGCAGGTCGCGGCAGAAGTCCTGCATCAGGTCGGCCTCGGGCTTGTCCTCGAGCCGGTCCAGCAGCCGGTCCGCGACCTGCTCGATCATCGGCTTCATCCCGGCGATTCCCTGGCGCGCGAAGGCTTGGTCGACGAGGGAACGCAGGCGGCGGTGGTCGGGATCGTCGAGGCCGAGCATGTTCTTCGCGAGCAGGCCGAGGGTGCTCGGCAGGACCTTCAGCACGCGCTCCTGCGTCCGGCTGCCGGCATTGCCGGGATCGCGAGCGAAGTGCTCGCTGTCCTTGAGGAGTTCAGCCGAGGCGGCCTGCGTCGTCGTCAGCCAGATGCGGCCGAGGATCGGCAGCTTCATCTGCACAAGCGGTCCGGCCTGCCGCATCCGCGCGAGCGTCGGAAACGGATCCGCGTGGAATCCCGGCGAGACGATATCGAACGCTTCCGGCAAGTCGTGGCCTCTCCGGTTCGACGAAGTCCTATAGCGCTTCGGAGCGGCGGCAAAGCGTCAATGATAAGGCCAGGCCCTTCACTGCCCGTGCGCGAGAATCAGTAGAAAGGCGCCGGCCAACGCGACATTGCTCGCCAGCCCGTTGATGCGGTTGACCCGATCGAGCCCCTGGTGGTCCCAGAAATTGTGGAAGATCACCGTCGCGACTGCCAGGAAGGCAAGCAGGCCCAATGCCGCCGCGTCGGTCCACAGACCCGCGATCAGCAGCGCGCCCGCGGCGATCTGCAGCACGATCCCGGCTGCGAGCATTAGCCCCGGAAAAGCGACGCCGCGCCCTGCAAGGATTCCGGTCAAGGAACCGCGGTTGGCCACATTGCGGAGACCGGCAAACACGAAGACGCCGCCAATCAGGACATGGGCGATGAGGGACAGAGGAGATTGGAAGGCGAAGAACATGAACTGGCTCCGTAACTATGCTCGAGACATGAATCGGTGTGCGACGTTTCGGCGCGACGCCGCGCGGTGCCGCGGCGTCGCACCTGCTCTGGACGTTGTCAGGCCGCCGCGCCTGCGCCCTCGGCAACCGGATGGATTGCGTGGAATGACACGCACAGCCGGTTCCAGATATTGATGACGCCGACGAGGACCGACAGCTTGACGAGTTCCGCTTCGGAGAAATCCTCGATAGCCTGCGCATAGAGCGCGTCGTCCACCGGGCCGGAGGCGAGAAGCGTCAACTTCTCGGTCCAGGCAAGAGCTGTCCGCTCGCGCGCCGTGAACAAAGGCGATTCGCGCCATGCCGACACCAGATAGAGCCGCTGTTCACTCTCGCCGTCCTTGCGGGCCTCTTTCGTGTGCATGTCGACGCAGTAGGAGCAGCCGTTGATCTGCGAAGCCCGGATCTTCACGAGATGGCTGAGGCTGTGTTCGAGACCTGACTCGGTAGCCGCCTTGTTCAAGGTTGCAACGGCGCCGAGCAGCTTCGGGTCAGCTTTCCAGAAATCAAGACGTGGTTGCATCGGACGGTTCCTTTCGTTGATTTTGAGTGGGTTAGGCCTGCGGCCGCTGATGCCGGGCCGTGAAGGCGCAGCCGAACGCGATGGCGCGGGGATCGGCATCGGCCAGGTATCCCGCGATCACCGACGCCAGCGTGGTTTCGCCGAGTACCGCTCGGTAGGCGCGTTCGGCTTTCAGCATCGCAACGTTGATGCCGCATGGTTTGATATAGCTTGCCGGCTCCAGAGCGCCTGGCCCCCGCTGTCGGATCTCCGCACATCGGAAAGCAGGCTGGCGCCCTTCCACTGCGAGAACGATGTCCAGCAGGGTGATGTCGTCCGCTGGCCGCGCAAGGCGGTATCCGCCATGCGGGCCAGATATGGACTCGAGCACACCGGCGGCCGCGAGCTGCTGCAAATGCTTTACCAGATAGCTCGGCGACAGCCCGTGATACTCCGCCAGTGCGCTCGCCGGCAACGCTCGGCCTTGGTCGAGACCGGCGATCATCGTCATGCAGTGTATGGCGGCTTCAACGCCTTCGCCCAGCTTCATTGCAACATTCCTTATCGTGGATAGACTTTATCCTGGATATAATTTATCCGCAATAGAGAAATGAGGAGCGATGGGAGCGAGGAGCGTCGCTCGATCGGAAAGGCCGCACCTCCGGCCAGCGCTCCATTTCGCACGCGAGCTCGGCCGCTCTGTTCAAGTTGATCGGCCTCGCCGCCGCACCTCAATAGGCGTCGACGGGGCTATTCGAGTTTTCGCAGCAATTCGGCCAGCGATCTCGCTTCGGAGGCGGACAGCTTTGCCCCGACGGCCTCTTCGATCGCGCGCGAATACGTCTCCCACATGCGCCGCCGCATTTCGCGGCCGGCGTGGGTGATCTTCAGCGTCTGGCCGCGGGCATCGGCCTCGCACGCTTCCTTGTTGATCAGGCCGGCTTCGCTGAGACGCTGCGCAAGCCGCGAAAGGTTGTATTGCTCAAACAGCATGGCGCGTTCGAGCTCGTAAGGCCGCAGCCCCGCTTCCCCTGCCTTCTCCAGCTCCCACAGCGCGTCGTACCAGGACAGAGGCGGCAACCCCTCCGCCTTCAGGCGGGCCTCGACGAGCGCCATCGCCACGCGCTGGGCACGTGACAGGCCGATCCACGCGGCGACCGTCGCTTCGTCAGGCTTGCTCTTCATGACTCACTGATAGTTGATTTCATGCAATTGCATCAAGCTTGACATTGCAGCATGACGTACATAACTCGATGCAATTGCATCTATTATCCTCGAAGGAGATACCGCCGTGTCCGACAAGCTTACCCTCGTTTCGTTCGATCTCTGTCCATATGTCCAACGCGCCGCAATCGTGCTTGCCGAGAAAGGCGTGCCGTTCGAACGCGTCGACATCGACCTGGACAACAAGCCCGAATGGTTCCTGGCGATCTCGCCCCGCGGCAAGGTGCCCCTGTTGAAGGTGGGCGACGATGTGCTGTTCGAAAGCTCGGCCATCGTCGAGTATCTCGACGAGGTGCACGAGCCGCGGCTTCATCCGCAACATCCGGTCACACGGGCGCGTCATCGCGCTTGGATGGAATTCGGATCGGCAATCCTGGCGGACATCTGGACGATCGAAACGACAGCCGAGCAGAAAGCGTTCGACGCGGCCAAGGCCGGCCTGAAGGACAAGTTCGCGCGGATCGAAGCCGAACTCGGCGATGGCCCCTATTTCGCCGGCGAGGCCTTCACCATCGTCGACGCGGTGTTCGCGCCGGTCTTCCGCTACTTCGATACCTTTGACCAGCTCGTCGATTTCGGCACCTTCGACGGACTTCCGAAGGTGAGAAAATGGCGCGAGGCTCTCGCCCGGCGTCCATCGGTCCGCAGCGCAGTTGTGCCGGACTACGGTGACCGCTTGCGCAGATTCCTCGACAACAAGAACGGGCTGCTGGTCCGGCAGCTTGCGGCGGTCTGACAGTCACGCACCAAGAAAGTGTCGCCGCGAAGAGGAGATCGCGGCGACCGGGGCGAACGAGAGTCCGCCGCCTACTCCGCGGCCACCTTCGCCATCGGATTGTTCGGATGCGTGGTCCAGTTGGCGTAGGTCGGCTGGACCGTCTTGCCGGTCCGCTGGTCGAGCACGCCCGCCGCCAGCGGCTCCATCGTGATGCAGCCTTCAACGGGGCAAACATTGACGCAGAGATTGCAGCCGACGCACTCGTCCTCCATCACCTCGAAGTGACGCTTGCCGTCGACTATCGAGGTGATCGCCTGGTGGGAGGTGTCCTCGCAGGCGATGTGGCAGCGTCCGCACTTGATGCAGGCGTCCTGGTCGATGCGCGCCTTGGCGATGTAGTTGAGGTTGAGGAACTGCCAGTCGGTGACGTTGGGCGTCGCGCGGCCGATGATGTCGTCGAGCGAACGGTGGCCCTTCTCGTCCATCCAGTTTTCCAGACCGGCGATCATCTCCTGCACGATCTTGAAGCCGTACGTCATCGCCGCGGTGCAGACCTGCACATTGCCGGCGCCGAGCGCCATGAACTCGGCCGCATCGCGCCAGGTGGTGATGCCGCCGATGCCCGAAATGGGCAGACCCCGCGTTTCCGGGTCGCGCGCGATTTCCGCCACCATGTTCATCGCGATCGGCTTCACCGCCGGGCCGCAATAGCCGCCATGGCTGCCCTTGCCGTCGATCGAGGGTTCGGGCGAGAAATTGTCGAGATTGACGCCGGTGATCGAGTTGATCGTGTTGATCAGCGACACGGCGTCCGTACCGCCCTGATGCGCCGCCCGCGCCGGCTTGCGGATGTCGGTGATGTTGGGGGTCAGCTTGGTGATCACCGGCATGCGCGTGTACTGCTTGCACCAGCGCACGACCATTTCGATATATTCCGGCACCTGGCCGACGGCGGCGCCCATGCCGCGCTCCGACATGCCGTGCGGGCAGCCGAAGTTCAGCTCGATGCCGTCAGCGCCCGTCTCCTCGACCAGCGGCAGGATCGCCTTCCACGCATGTTCCTCGCAGGGAACCATGATCGAAGCGATCAACGCCCGGTCCGGCCAGTCCATCTTGACCTGCTTCATCTCCTGCAGGTTGATCTGCAGCGGACGGTCGGTGATCAGTTCGATATTGTTGAGGCCGAGCAGACGCCGATCCGCGCCCCAGATCGCGCCGTAGCGCGGGCCGTTGACGTTGACGACCGGCGGCCCCTCCTCGCCCAGCGTCTTCCACACCACGCCGCCCCAGCCCGCCTTGAAGGCGCGGATGACATTGTAGGCCTTGTCGGTCGGCGGCGCCGAGGCGAGCCAGAACGGATTCGGGCTCTTGATGCCCACGAAATTGTTGCGGATGTCAGCCATGCTCATGCCCTCCCGTTCGAGGTGAGTGCCCGATGAATGCTCTCCGCCGCGTCGCGTCCGGCCGCGACCGCGGCCACCGTCAGATCCTCGCGCGCGTCGGCGACGCAGTCTCCGCCGGCCCAGACCTTCGGGTTCGACGTGCGGCCCTCGGCGTCGACGGCGATGCGGCCCCTGTCCATTGCGATCGTCGCCCCCGATCCGTTCAGCGGTGAAGCCTCGAAGCTCTGGCCGATCGCCTTGAACACCTGGTCGGCGGCAAGCACCACCGTCTCGCCCGTGCCGGAGAGCCTGCCGTCGATTTCCGTGGTGTATTCGAGTTCGATGCCGGTCACCTTGCCGGCTTCGGCGAGTACCCGCTTCGGCTGCAGCCAGTGGCGGATGGTGACGCCGTTCGCCGCCGCCAGGTCCTGCTCG
Source organism: Pseudomonadota bacterium (assembly GCA_043822005.1). Lineage (GTDB taxonomy): Bacteria > Pseudomonadota > Alphaproteobacteria > Rhizobiales > Rhizobiaceae > Mesorhizobium_A. The sequence continues at coordinate 103,794 of JBDRCE010000057.1, forward strand.
AATTCCGACGCGTTCATCTGTTCCTTGCCTCGACGGTAGGCGATCGTCACCTCCTCGGCGCCGAGGAGCTTCGACTGCACCGCCGCGTCTATCGCCGTCATGCCGCCGCCGATCACGACCACGCGCCGTCCGACCGGCAGGCTGGACAGATCGGAGGCCTGGCGCAATTCGGCGATGAACTCCACCGCATTGTCGACGCCCGAAGCCGTCTCGCCTTCGGCCCGCAGCGCATTGACGCCGCTCAGGCCCATGCCGAGAAACACCGCGTCGTAGGCGGCGGCCAGATCGGCAAGATGATAGTCGCGCCCCAGCGCCATGCCGTTCTGGATGGCGATACCACCAACGGCCGTCACATAATCCACCTCGGCCTGGGCGAAGCCGTCGACGCTCTTGTAGGCGGCGATGCCGTACTCGTTGAGGCCGCCGGCCTTCGGCTTCGCCTCGAGGATCGTCACCTCGTGACCCTTGGTCGCCAGCCGGTGCGCAGCCGAAAGTCCCGCCGGACCGGCACCGATGACGGCGACCTTCTTCCCGGTCGAAGGAGCGCGCGTGTAGAATTGCTTGCCCTGAGCCATCGCCACGTCAGTCGCGTAGCGCTGCAGCCGGCCGATCTGCACCGGCTTGCCTTCGGCGGTCTCGCGCACGCACGCTTCCTCGCACAGCGTCTCGGTCGGGCAGACCCGCGCGCACATCCCGCCCAGGATGTTCTGGTCGAAGATGGTCTTGGCCGATCCCAGCGGATTGCCGGTCGAGATCTGGCGGATGAACAGCGGGATGTCGATCGAGGTCGGACACGCCTGCATGCAGGGCGCATCGTAGCAGAAATAGCAGCGGTCCGACTCGACCAGCGCCTCGTGGTGATCGAGCGGCGGATGCAGGTCGGAAAAATTGTCGGCGTACTGGGCGGGCGCGAGCCGGCCCGCGACGATCCCGTCCTTCAACTGGCCTGTGGCCATCTCAGCAGTTCCCCATTGTTGTTTGTTGGGCAAATGCTAGCACAGAGAAAAATTTTATCAATCGGTCAAAAAATCGATCAATGCATTGATTTCCCTGCAAATATACTTGACTGGTACGCTCATATTTATCGCGGGGGCTTCGTTAGGATTGCGTTAAGGATGCTTGCAAACCGGCGATTCACCAGTCCGCGGCATTAATGCGCTATGGTTCGCGGGCATTTGAATAAAGTTGTCTTCATCGTCCTGGCGGTCGGCCTCGCCGCCTGCGCCACGCAGCCGAGCAACATCAACGATGTCTGTGCCGTGCTCGAACAGCAGGACGGCTGGATCTCGAGCTGGCAGCGATCCGCCAAGAAGGCCGAGCGGCGCCACGGCATACCGATGGCGATCCTGCTGGCGACCATCCGCAAGGAATCCGGCTTCAAGTCGAATGCACGGCCGCCCCGCACGCAGCTCCTGGGCTTCATCCCGTGGAAGCGCCAGTCGAGCGCTTATGGCTACGCCCAGGCGCTCGACGGCACTTGGGACCAGTACAAGCGCGAGCGGGGCGGCTTCTCCTCGAGCCGCGACGATTTCGACGACGCCGTCGACTTCGTCGGCTGGTTCCACGGCAAGACGGTCGCCACCTATGGCGTCGCGCCCAACGATGCCTACAGCCTCTACCTCGCCTACTATTCCGGCTGGTCCGCCTTCGGCAAGGGAACCTGGCGCTCGAACGCCGGCCTCAAGCGCACGGCGCGCGACACGGCCGAGATGGCGATCAGATACGAGCGTCAGCTCCAGAGCTGTCGCTGAGCATTTCCGGCGAACCTTGGGTTACTCTGCCGGAGGGAATTCGGGCCAAGGTCGAGGTCTTCGGCGCGGTCGTGCTGGTGGCACGGCCAAGCCGAAGACCGAAGGATTTGGCGCGAATTCACCCGGCAGAGCGATCCAAGGTTCGCCGGAAATGCTCTAGTTGACCGGCGTGTCCTTGGCGAACGAGATCACATTCTCCATCCCGTCGAAAACCTCCTGCGACAGGTGGCACTTCACCTGGTGACCGTTGCCGAGGTCGCGCACCGGCGGCACCTCGCGCTCGCACAGACCGTCCGGCACCAGCTTCTTGTAGTTGCACCGCGTCTGGAACGGGCAGCCGGACGGCGGGTTCATCGCCGAGGGGATGTCGCCCTCCAGCACGACGTGCTTCTTGACCACGCTCGTGTCGGCGATCGGGATCGCCGACAGCAGCGCCTCGGTGTATGGGTGATAGGGCGGCTGGAATATCTGGTCCGTCGTCCCCTGCTCCACGATATGGCCGAGATACATGACCACCACCCGATCGGCGATGTAGCGCACCACCGACAGGTCGTGGCTGATGAACAGCATCGTCGTCTTGTTCTTGCGCTGGATGTCCATCAGCAGTTCGGTCACCGCCGCCTGCACCGACACGTCAAGCGCCGAGACCGGTTCGTCCGCCACCACCACCTTCGCCATGCCGGCAAAGGCCCGCGCCACGCCGATGCGCTGCTTCTGCCCGCCGGACAGCTGGCGCGGCATGCGCGTCTCGAACGCGCGGGGAAGCTTGACCAGGTCGAGAAGCTCCAGCATACGCGACCGCCGCTCGGCAACCGTCTTGCCGACGCCGAACTTCTCCAGCGTGCGGATGATCTGCGAGCCGACTGAATGGCTGGGGTTCAGCGTATCGAACGGGTTCTGGAACACCATCTGGATCGACGAGATCGTCTCGACGTCGCGCTTCTCGATAGCAGTGTTGGCGATCTGCCGGTTGCCGAGCGTCACGCCGCCCTCCGTCGCGGTCTCCAGCCCGAGCAGGATCTTGGCGAGGGTCGACTTGCCGCAGCCGGACTCGCCGACGATCGCCACCGTCTCGCTTTCACGCGCCACAAACGAAATGGTCTCGTTGGCCTTGACGGTGCGGGATTCCGCCCCGCCGAAGATCTCGTTGGCGGAGACCTTGTAGTATTTCTTGAGTTCCTCGATCTTCAGCATCGGCGCGCCCGGCTTCACCGGTTCCTTCGCCGTCGTCGCGTTGGGCGGCAGGGCGCTCCAGTCGATCTCGTTGAAGCGCACGCAGCGGCTGAAATGGTTCTCGTGGCCCGCGACCGCGATCATCGGGATCTCGGCGGCGTTGCACAGGCCCTCGACGAAGTGGTGGCAGCGCGGTCCGAAATTGCAGCCCTTCGGCCGCTCGTGCGGCAGCGGCAACTGGCCGGGGATCGCCACCAGCGGGCGCGAATTCTTGTCGGCGCCGGGCAGCGGGATCGAGCGGAACAACCCTTGCGTATAGGGGTGCCGCATCCGGTCGAACACGTCCTTGATCTTGCCGGTCTCGACCGCCTCGCCGGAATACATGACCGTGATCCGGTCGCAGGTCTCCAGGATCAGCCCGAGATTGTGCGACACGAAGATCATCGACGTGCCGAATTCCTTGCCGAGCCCCTTCACCAGCTCGACGATGCCGGCCTCGACTGTCACGTCGAGCGCGGTCGTCGGCTCGTCGAGCAGCAGCAGGGCCGGCTTCGACAACAGCGCCATGGCGATGACGATTCGTTGCTGCTGGCCGCCGGACAATTGGTGCGGATAGGAGTTCATCATCCGCGGCGGGTCGGGAAGCCGCACCGCCTTCAGCATCGCCAGCGAGCGCTCGCGGGCCTCTTCCTTCGACACCTTCTCGTGGATGATCGGCACTTCCATCAATTGCTGGCCGACCTTCATCGCCGGGTTCAGCGACGCCATCGGCTCCTGGTAGATCATCGCGATCTTGTTGCCGCGGATCTGGCGAAGCTCCTCCTCGGACAAGTCGCCCATGTCGCGGCCCTGGAACTTGATCCGCCCGCCGACGATCTTCCCGACATTCGACAGGTCGCGCATGATGCCGAGCGAAACGGTCGACTTGCCGCAGCCGCTCTCGCCGACGATCCCCATCGCTTCGCCTGGCATCACTGTGCAGGAGAAATCCATCACGGCGGGAATCTCGCCGCGCTTGGTGAAGAAGGAAATCGACAGGTTCTCGATCTCGATGATCGGCTGGGCGTCCGCGACGGTCGTGGCTTTGACGGCTTCGTTCATCGACTGCCTCTCAGTCCTTCAGCGATTGTTCGCGCAACGCGTCCGCCAGCAGGTTCAGCCCCAGCACGAAGCTCATCAGCGCAATCGTCGGCGGCAATGCGGGGTGGACGAAGGAGCGCAGCAGGCGCGAGGCGTCCTTGATCGCGGTTCCCCAGTCAGGGCTTTCCGGCGCCAGCCCCAGGCCGAAATAGCCGAGCGTGCCGAGCAGGATCGTGGTGTAGCCGATGCGCAGGCAGGCATCGACGATCAGCGGGCCGCGGGCGTTTGGCAGGATCTCCCAGATCATGATGTACCACGGGCTCTCGCCGCGCGTCTGGGCGGCCGCCACGTAGTCGCGCGTCTTGATGTCCATGACGAGGCCGCGCACGATGCGGAACACACCCGGCGACGAGGCGAACACCACCGCGACGAAGATGTTGAGCGTCGACGGCTCGATCGAGATCAGTCCGAGCGGATCGACCGAGAACACCAGGCCGAGATAGACCCAGCCGCCGATCAGGATCGTCAGCCCAAGCTGGAACCACAGCCGGTCGGGCCTGTTCTTGAAGCGGGTCCAGAACAGCGTGCACAGGAACACGATCGGGAACAGGAAGAAGAACGCCGCCAGCCCGCGCGGCACCGAAACCCCGATGCCGGTCAACTGGCTGAACCAGCTATCGAAGGACAGCGTCCGGATCTCCGGAGTCACCAGCAGGTAGAACAGCAGGATCACCGGGAAGGCCAGAACGAGGTTGGCCAGGAACGACAGGAAGGAATCGATCCTGCCGCCGTAATAGCCGGCCGGCAGGCCGAGCGTGATCCCGACCATCAGCGCGAACAGCGTCGCGAACGGCGCGATGACGAGCACGATCTGGCTGCCATAGACCATGCGGGAGAAGACATCCCGCGCCAGCTTGTCGCCGCCGAAATAGTAGACGTCGGACGTGTTCGGCACCACCGTCCCCGGCAGCGCGTCCTTCATCACGGCGACCTGGCTCAGCGGGTCGAACGGGGCGATGACCGTGGCGAAGATCGCGGTGAACAGCCAGAAGAAGCAGATCGTGACGCCGGCGACGCCGACCGAGTTGGTGAACAGCTCGCCGTAGAGCCCCAGCCGCTTGCGATAGACGAAGCTGGCGCTGAGCACGATCGCCAGCGCCAGCCACACCGGCCAGAACCGCGCGATCACGCCGAAGAGGACCTGGAACCCGCCGATCGTCTCGAACTGCATCCTCGCGTCCCCTTCGCTACTGCACGCGGATGCGCGGATTGAGATAGGCGTAGCCGATATCCGAGATCAGCTGGGTGAACAGCACGACGAACACCGAGACGAGCGAGCAGCCGAGCAGGAGGTCGATGTCGTTGTTGCCCGCCGCCTCGACCAGCGTGAAGCCGAAGCCCTGGTAGCGGAACATCGTCTCGACGATGACGACGCCCGTGAGCAGCCACGGAAACTGCAGCATGATCACGGTGAACGGCGCGATCAGCGCGTTGCGCAGCGCATGCTTGATGACGACCGAGGAGAAGCTCAGGCCTTTCAGCCGCGCCGTGCGGATATACTGCTGCGTCATCACCTCGACCATCGAGGCGCGGGTCATGCGCGCGATGTAGCCGATGCCGTAGATCGCCATCGTCATCACAGGCAGCGTGAAATTGTAGAAATTGACGCCTTGCGACGTCGCCGACGCGGCCGATCCGTTCAGCCAGCCGAGCCAGGAGGCGAAGATGACGGTGAAGATGACGCCGGAGACATATTCCGGCGTTGCCGTCGTCGCGATCGACGCTACCGAAAGGGTTCGGTCCGTCCGCGATCCTTCGCGCATGCCGGCGAAGATGCCCACCAGGAGCGCGATGGGCACCATCGTCACCATCACCCAGAACATCAGGATGCCGGTGGCGCCAAGCGCTGGCCACAGCTTTGCCTCGACCGTGGTCTTGAATTTGGTCGAGCAGCCGAAATCGCCCTGCAGGATGCCGCCGTAGTAGGGTTCGCTGGGCTGCGGGCACGCCTTGTAGCGCAGCTCCGACTTGCCCGTGGCCGGATTGATCTCGGGATTGCGCTTCACCACCCCGAGCCACTGCCCGTAGCGGACGAAGAAATTCTCGCGGAAGCCGTTCTTCACCAGCCATAGTTCGATGTGCTCGTCCGACGAGCGCATGTCGAGCTGGCTGATCGACAGCTTCCTCAGGTTCGGCTCGAGATTGACCATGTAGAAGACGACCATGGTCAGGCAGAGCATGGTGATAACCATGGTGCCGAGCCGCCTGATGATGAATGCAAGCATCCTATCCCCTGCCGTTGAGGTTGGGGGTCACGAAGTCACCCGCTGAAACGAGAGGGGCGCGAACGCCCCTCTCAAAGTCCAGTGTGATCAGGCGTCGAGCCAGACCTTGCCGAAATCGTGCTCGAACGTCGGGTGCATGCCGTGGTTCTTCACCGCTGCGACCGAGCTGTTGTAGAGCTTGCGCCAGTACGGCTGGATGATGATGCCGGAATCCTGGAGGATCTTCTCGATCTTCTCCATCACCACCTTGCGCTTCTCGGCGTCGGCGATCGAAAGCGCCTCGCCGACCGCGGCGTCGAGATCCGGGTTCGAATAGGCGGCCTCGTTCCAGGCTTCCCCCGTGCGGTAGGCGATCGCAATCACCTGCACGCCGAGCGGACGCATGTTCCAGTTCGTCATCGAATACGGATACTTGGTCCAGTCGTTCCAGAAGGTGGAGCCCGGCAGCACCGTGCGCTTGACCTTGATGCCGGCCTCGCGCAGCTGCGCCGCAATCGCGTCGCCGGTGTTCTTGTGCCAGTCCTCGTCCACGGTGATGAGATCGTGCTCGAAATCGGCCTGGCCGGCTTCGGCCATCAGGGCCTTTGCCTTGGCCGGGTCGCGGGCCACCGCCGGCAGCGCCACGTATTCCGGGTGGATCTGGCAGACATGGTGGTTTTCAGCAGGCACGCCGGCATTGCCGTAGCCGAGCTGCAGCACGACAGCGTTGTCGACGGCGAGCTGGAGCGCGTTGCGCACCTTCTGGTCGTCATAAGGCTTGTTGGCGACGTTGGTGCGGGCCACGATCGTCGACGCGGTCACGACTTCCGACGTCGTTGCGCCGACGCCTTCGAGGATCTTCACGTAGTCGGCGGTCGTCTCGTGGTTGGTATGCACTTCGCCAGCCTCGAAGGCCGATACCATCGCCGACGGGTCGGTGCCGTAGTCGATGAACTCGACGCCGTCGAGCATGACATCGCCGCCCCACCAGGCGCCTTTCTCGCGGCGCTTGTAGACCACCTTCTGGCCGACATCATACGAAACGAGTTCGAAGGGGCCGGTGCCGATCGGGTTCTTGGCGAAGTTCGCGCCGGTTTCGTCGAACGAGCGGTGCACGACCAGCGCCGGATAGTCGCACAGGCTCGGGATGAGCGCGATGTCGGGCTTGGTCAACGTGATCTTGACCGTCATGTCGTCGACCTTGGTGACCGCGCCGTCGCGCAGCTTGCCGGAGGCCTCGTCGACGATCGTGCCGAGACGGCCGGGCATCGAGTTGCCTTCGGCCTTCTTGTCGGCCCAGCGGGTCAGGTTGAAGATCACGTCGTCGGCGTTGAACGTGTCGCCGTTCGTCCAGGCGACGTTCGGACGGCAATGGAAGACATATTCGGTCGCGTCGTCGTTCACGTCCCAGCTGGCGAGCAGATAGGGCTCGAAGGTGAAGTCGCGGGTATATTTCACCAGCGGCTCGAGCGTCTGGCGCTGGGCGTTCGCGATCTCGGACCAGTCGGCCGTGCGCGGATCCTTGGGATCCTTGATCGACATCGCGACCTTGAGGACGCCGCCCTTCTTGGGCTCCTGCGCCATGGCCGGCGTCGGCGCGGCGAGGCCGATCATCCCGTAGGCTAGCGCGGTCGAAGCGCCGAAAGCGCTGGCCAGAGCCAGGAACTCGCGCCGGTCCATGCCGCCTTCGCGAACCGATTTCGCCATCTTCACAATGTGATCGGGAACCCGGTCACCATTGCTCTTGTACATTGTCATCTTGACTCTCCCATTGAGCATTGAGTGGCGTTCTGCCTTTGAGCATTCCGTATCCGGCCGCCTTTGTCAAAAGGTCGGCAAGCCCGGAAGTTGGATGACAGTCTGCAACGCTGCGTGAAGGAGAGAAGGCGCGATTGCGACAAACTTGGCGCAATTTTCGCAATCGTCGTGAAAATCAGACTTTTTTAACTATCGGCGGGCCAGCGCGCTTCGCCGCGCGCGGACGTCAGTATTCGCGCTCGAAGAAGATGCCGCCCTTCGTCTCGCCGCTGTCCGTCGCTTCGCCGCGCAGCTTCACGCCCCGGCCGACATTCAGGTCGATCGCCGCCTTGCCCGATCCCGGCTGCGAGCCTTTCTCGATCGACAGATAGGTGCGGTCGTTGAGATATTTGCCGACCGAAACCGAGGTGTCGCCGGTCTCGTCGTCCGTCTTCACGTCGATGTCGTCGACGCCGAGCTTGCCCTGCAGGTTGTCGAGCAGAGAGGTCGAGCCGCCGACGCCCGCGAGCACGGCGGCGGCCTGCGCCAACTGCGCGATCTGCACCGCCGACAGGCTCCCCATCGCCCGCCCGAACACCAGTTGCGCCAGCACCTCGTCCTCCGGCGCCGACGGACTGGAGGAGAAGGAGAATTTCGGGTTCGTGGCCTCTCCGGTGATCGTCACGGTCACAGTCGAACTGTTGACGCTCGACGTCGCGGCGAAGTCGAGTGTCGGCACCAGCGAGCCTGAGAAGCCGATCGAACCGTTCGAGAAGTCGAGCCGCCGCCCGAGGATCCCGAGCCGCCCGCGCCTCAGCGTGAACAGCCCCGTCGCCGACGGCGAAGAGGCAGGCCCGGTCAGCCTGATCGTCCCGCCGAGCTCGGCATTCAGCCCCCGCCCCTGCACGAACAACTGGTTGGGCGCATTGACCGCGAGGTCGAGCATGAGCCCGCCGCCCCCGCCGCCGGCACTCGCCGGCTTCAGTGCCTCGGCCTGCGTCTTGACCGCCCCGCTCGCATTGCGGTGCTGGACGTTGAGCCGCGACAACGCCGGCGAGAGCTTTTCGGGGATGGTGATGACGGTGCGCCCGAGATTGATCGTGCCGCCGAGCGTCGGCGCCGAGGCGAGTGGGCCCTTGACCGCGATATCGCCGCCGAAATTGGCGGTCACGACCCGCCCGTCGGTATAGCGCCCGTCCACCACCTTGATGGTCAGGTCGGCCGGGAACCCGGCCGCGCCGTCGAGGCTGACCGTGCCGCCGGCCGAAACCGTCCCACCGGTCGAGATCGTGCCCGTGAAGCTCCGCAGCGTCGCGTGTCCCGAACCCAGAGCGATGTCGGCGTTGATACCGTTGATGGCGATGCCCGACCCCGCGTCGACGAAACGCGCGCCAGACGCCCTGACGGTTCCGCCGATGACGGGGGAGTTGGTCGAGCCGCCGACGGTGAGCGAGATCTCGGCCGCCCCGTCGAGCGCCAGCCCCTGCGCTGCGAGCCGCCGCGTCAGGAAGCTGAACGGCAGGCGGCCGGCGAATTTCACGTCGAGCGCGCGCGAGCCGCCCGTCTGCACTGTTCCGCCGCCCTTCATCGACAGGCCGCCGCCCTCGCCGACATCGGCCTGGAAACGAAGCGCTCCCCCGGCGAATGTGCCGGTCGAGGCGATGGTCATCGCGCCGAAACCGGCCGAGCGGGTCTGGCTCGTCTCGGCGCCCGCCAGCCGCACGTCGTAGCCGATTGTCGGCGCCGACGGCGCCCCGCTGACGCGCACCGTGCCCGACACCGTCCCGGCCGCGCCGAGCCCCGGTGCGAAGCCGTTCGCGATCGACGCGGGAACCCTGGCGAGCTGCGCCGTCAGTGCCAGCGTATCGCCCGCCGTGCCGCTGACCGTCGCCGTTCCGCCGGAAAGGCCGAGCACGAGGGTGTCGATCCGCGTGACGCCGCCTGCGTTCACGATGGTCGACGGCGCGGCGATCGTCGCCGCCACGCCCTGAACGGTGGCGCCGCCGCGCGAAAGTTCGACCGTCGCCTGCCCGTTCTCGAATTTCGCGCGTCCCGCCGCCTTGGCCGGAATGCCGTTGACGGTCGCGCCGCCGTCGAAGGCCGTCCACGCCCCGTCGCGCGATAGCATCACGTCGACTACCGTGATCGCCGCCCCGGCATTGACCGCACCGGCGCGGATGCGTCCCGACACGACCGGCGCAGCCAGATAGTTGGCGACCTGCGCCTCGATCGAGATGTCCTTGCCGCTGACCGTGTCGCGCGCAAAGGCCGGCACCTTGGCGTCGATGCGCGCCGAGGGACCGCCCGCGCCGGTATCGAAGGAGATACTGCCCGTCGCGCTACCCGACACTTTCTGCAGGGCAAGTGCGGCCAGCGGCGCGATATCAGGCAGTTCGAAGGCGATGCTGCCCTTGGGCAGGAAGGCGTCATCGAGCTGGAGATCGCCGGTGATCCGGTTCTGGCCGAGCGCGAGGTTCAGCCCCGACAGGACCCGCCTGCCCCCTTCGGTCGACAGCTTGGCCTCGCCCTCCAGCGCCTGGTCGCCGACCTTGCCCGACAGGCTCACGTCCGCCGCCGGATTGGCCGCATCGGCCTTGCCGGTCGCTTTGAGCGACAGGCCGGTGACGGCGTAGCCGCCGCTTTCGACGCGCTCGCTCGACAGGGTGACGGAGAAGTCGGGGGCGAACAGCGCCCCGCTCGCCGAAAGCTCGAACGAGGCCGCGCCCGACACGTCGGCGGCGAGCCGCGACAGATCCGCGAGTGCGCCTTCGAGATCCGCCGTCACCTTGCCGGCGGCGATGCGGATCGACCCGCCCGTCGTCAGCGGTCCGGACGTCACCTGCAGGCCGGAGGCGTCGATGTTCCGCTCGGCGTCGCGCGTCACGCGGGCGGCCAGCACGACGCGCTCGCCCAGCACGGCATGCGCGCCTGCCGGAAGCGCCGCGCGGGCGACATCCGCGTTGAGGTCGAATTTCGCCTGGCCGTCCTGGCGCGAAAGCGTGCCGGCCGCCGAAGCCTTGATCGCGTCGTTCTCGATCGATGCCGCGCGCACCTCGATCGTATCTGTGCCGATCTCCGCGTCCGCCGCGAGCGCAATCTGTCCGACAAGGAAGGGGACGAGCGGCGCGATCAGCGTCTCGGCGGCGCCGATCCGGCCGCGCACAGTGACCGGCCCGGTGCGCGTCGCCACGTCGAAGCCCGGCGAGGACAGGTCCACCCCGATGTCGCGCAGCGTCGCTTGCGGATGGACGAGCGAGGCGAGCGAGACGGTAGCGTCGAGGCTGGGCTTGGCGCCGGTTCCCGCTATGCTGCCCTCGGCGCTGCGGATCGCCAGCGAAATCTGGTTCTCTCCCTCGGCAAACGACAGCGCCACGGGCTCGCCGGCCGCCCGGATGTTGAATGTCAGGTCGCTGACGCCCTGCGGATCGACGCTGCCCGAGGCCTTGCCCGTCAGCGCGTCGGAGGCGATCGACGCCGCCTCGATCGCGACCCCGCCGTCGGTGCGGAACGTGCCAGCGAAGGCGACCTGCGCTTGCCCGGCCGCGAGCGCCTGGAATTGCGGCGGAATAAACTGCGCGAACTCTCCCTCCGCGTTCAGTTCGACGCGGCTTCCGCCCTCGACGAACTGGTGGCGCCCGGTGAACTTCGCCGCGACCGCCTCGTTGACGGCAACCGCGCCCTGGCCGCGCCAGTCCGATGCCGGCCCGCTGCCCTCGATCGCTATCGACACCGGCGGCGCGCCGGGCAGCTTGAGCAGATTGGCGATCACACCGCCCTGCGGCTCATGCCCTTCGACCTTCAGGTCCAGCCGGTTCTCGTCGGGCGCGAAGACGAGCGTGAGATCGAGGTCGCCCTGGCGTTGGTCGGTGCGCGACACCTGCGCCTCGGTCTCGATCCTGAGCGGCGAGGCCGTCGCGACGAGCTTAGACGTGGCGCTGAGCGTCGCCACCTCTCCAGCCAGGTCCGCCCCCAGCGCGATCTCCGACAGGTCGATCTTGCGGATGTCGATGTCGACCGGGAGCTGGAATCCGGCCGAAGACCCGTCGTCGGGCGCGGCGAGCGGCCGTCGCGCCACCTCGATCCGCCCGACGCGCAGCATATCGGCGCTGACCTTCATTGAGATCAGGTCGAGATAAGAGATGTCCGTGCTGACGTCGCGCAGCGCCAGCCAGGGGCCTGCGCCGTCCTCGACGATCACCGTTTCGACTGACAGCGGCCCGCTCCAGATCCCGCGGATGCCGCTTATCTTGACCGTTCTGCCCTCGCCCGAGGCAAGGTCCGACGCGATCGAGGCCAGCATGCCGCGGCCGGGCGGCGTCAGCGTCAAAAAGCCGGTCGCGACCGCCGCTATGGCGAGCACGGTCAGGATAATGTTGCGGGAGATCCGCAGGATGCGGGACAACGAGTCTTCTCCGGGAATCAGATCAGAACGCCTGACCGATGCCCGCATATATACCGAATGAGGCGTCACCGGGACGCCTGTTCAGCGGCACCGCGGCATCCACCCGAAGCGGCCCGAAGGGCGTGATGTAGCGCACGCCGACGCCCGCGCCGACGCGCACGTCGCTGAAGTCGGGGAACTGGTCCGTCGACACCGTGCCGGCATCGATAAAAGGCACGACGCCGAAGCTGTCGGTGACCTGCACGCGCAGTTCGGCCGACGCCTCGGCATAGGAGCGGCCGCCGGTCGGGATGAACTCGCCCGGATTGAGCGGATCGGGCACCCGCGGCCCGATCGCCTGGTAGCCATAGCCGCGCACCGAGCCGCCGCCGCCGGAATAGAAGCGCCGGTCGGCGGGAATGTCGTCGAGGCCGGCACCGACGATGCTGCCCGCCGCGACGCGCCCCGCGGCCACAATCCGGCCGTTGCCGTCGATTGCCTGGTAGACCGAGCCCTCGCCCCTGAGCTTGACGAAGGTCGCGCCGGAATAGGCGTCGATGGTCGGCTCGACGAAGGCGAGCGCGCGCCAGCCCTTCTTCGGGTTCAGCTTGTTGTCGCGCGTGTCGTAGACATATTCGATCGGCGTCGAGACGAGCAGATATTTCCTGCCCAGCGGAAAGAAGACGTCCGTCAGGTCGGTGTATTCGACCCGCAACTGGCCGGACAGCGTCTGCTGCTTGGTGATCTCGTAGGAGATGCCGGCGCCGGTGCTGAACGACAGACGGTCATAAGCATCAGGATGTTCCGAAACGAGCTTGATGTCGTAGGTGAACTTCGAGGCCGGGCCCACGAGCCCCGGCTTCTCGAACAGCAGCGCCGCCTTGTAGTCGAGGTCCTTGTAGTCGCCGGTCTCGCCGATCCGGCTGATCGAGCCTTCGAGCCTCAGCTTCTCGGCCCGTCCGAACAGGTTGCGGTGGCCCCAATAGCCTTCGATTCCGGCGCCGTCGGTGCTGGATAGGGTGGCGCCGATACCGAAAAAGCGGAACTTCCGCTCGCTCACTTGCACGTCGACGGGAATCGAGCCGTCGGGGTCGAGCGCGTTGCGCTCCTTGACCGTGACGGAATCGAATACGCCAAGCGCCAGCAGCCGCTCGCGCGCGTCCTCGATATCGTCCGGCGAATAGGTCTTGCCGCGCTCGATGTCGGCCATATAGGCGGTGAATTCGGCGTCGACCGCCTCCGTCCCCGAGACCGCGGTGTCGCCGAAGGGGGCGATCGGCCCCGAGGCGAAGGCCATCATCACGTCGAGCGTCTTGGTGGCGTGGTCGGCGATCACCTCGCGCTCCGCCACGGCCGCGAGCGGCCTGCCCTCCTGCTTCAGCGCGCGCAGGATCTGGTTCTCGGCCCGCAGGATCGCCGTCGAACTGGCATCGCCACCCGTCACCAGGCCGAACTGCTCCGGCACGACGCCGCCGACATCGCCGCTGACGACGACATCGCCGAGCGTAAACCGCTCGCCGGCGTCGACCGTCACCGTGATCGGCACCGGCCGCGACGTGTCGAACTGGGCGTCCGGCTCCAGTTCATCGAGCGAGCGGCCGTCGATCGTGACCTCGACCGTGCCGTCATAGCGCGCTTCCTCGTAGAGCGCGGCGACGAGCAGTTCGCGCTCGTTGCGCGCCTTGGCCAGGATGCCGAGCGACCCGGACACCGGCCGGTCTTCGTCGGCGACGAGCGTCGAAGCCTTCTTGAGCTTGCCGTGAAGGGCGTCGTCGGTCCGGCTGAGGTCGAGGCTGACCGTGTAGCGCACCGGATCGGCGATGTCGGCGTCTTCGTCCTTGCCGCCGAACAGCTTCATGCCGAACAGCTCGAAGGCCTGCGCCGGCACGATCGTCGCTGCTGCGGTCGCGCCCAGAACGGCCGCAGCCAGCGAAAGACGCAGGGACGCGCGCACAACCGCGCCGGCCCTCCGCACATTCGCTACGCAACACAACATGGCCGGACACTAGCTCCAATCGTTAAAATTGCGGTGAACTTCGAGAGCTTTCGTTATCCATACCCGCCCCCACGGCATGGGGCGGATACAATCGGTGCTTAACACGCGGTCCGAAGCAGCGGCAAACTCAATGCGCCCGCGGAGGCTCACGCCTTGGATACGTTCATTAAGGTTTTGTTATCCGCAAACAGAATCCCGCCACGATTCTGGAAAAGCTTACGTAGCTGGAACTGATAGTCTAGGGATCGGCCCGGGCGCATTGGCATGCGCCGGTTGCACCGACCGCATTCCACATTGGGGGAAAACCAAATGGCGAAGAGATTTCTGGCGCGCGCCTTCGCGGCATTCGGTCTGATCGTCGGCCTCGCGGGCGGCGTGGCGGCCCAGATGGACACGAGGTCCATCGAGAGGAGCCAGAACTCGGACTATTTCGGCTTCGACCTGCGCACCGTCCAGAGCGTCACGCTCAACCAGTGCGAGGCGGCCTGCCTCGGCGATTCGCAGTGCCGCGCCTTCACCTACAACACGCGGGTGAAGTGGTGTTTCCTCAAGTCCGACTACAACAAGCTCAATACCTTCGCCGGCGCCGTCGCCGGCAAGGTCGTCACCCGCAGTTCCGATCCCGACATCGGCGCGCCTGATGCGCTCGCCTTCGTCCCGGCCTACATGCTCGACGAGACAGTGCGCTACCGCACCGGCATCGAGAACGCGGTGGCGTCGCCCGAGCTCGGTCTGGCCGGCCTGGTCGAGAGCGCCACCAACATGGCGGCGGGCGGCGATCCGCGCGGCGCGGCTGGCGCCTGGTTTGCCGCAATCTCGATCTCGAAGACCGACCCGGCGTTGTGGATGGGCCTCGCCCGCGCTGCGATGGGCGTCGTCGCTTTGAACCAGAACGATTCCTGGAGCTGGCGCCAGAACGCGACCTCGGCGGCCATCGCAGCCTACCAGCTCACCCGCACCACCAGCAGCCGCGCCGAGGCGCTCGCTCTCCTCGCCCAGGCGCTCGACACGCGCAGCAACCCGCGCCCGGCGCTCGAAGCCTACAAGGCCAGCCTCGCGCTCGTGGCCGATGCCGGCGTGCAGTCCGCCTTCGACAGCCTCTACGAGAAGCACGGCTTCCGCGTCGTCGACCACACCATCGATTCCGACAACCGCACGCCGCGCGTCTGCGTCCAGTTCTCCGAGGCGCTGGTCAAGTCCGGCGTCGACTACGCCAGTTTCGTCACTGTCGACGGCCAGGACAGGCCGGCAATCGTCCCCGGCGACCGCGAGATCTGCGCCGAGGGTCTGGAACACGGCAAGAACTATACGATCAGCGTCCGCCAGGGCCTGCCTGCCGCCATCGGCGAGGTCATCGAGCGCCCGGTGACGCTCAACATCTACATCCGCGACCGCGCCGCGTCCGCCCGCTTCACCGGCGAGAACTTCATCCTGCCCTCGACCGCGCGCCGCGGCGTCCCGCTCGTCACCGTCAACGCTTCCTCGGCAAAGCTGTCGCTCTACCGCATCGGCGACCGCGGCCTGGCGGACGCCATCTCCAACGAGCGCTTCCTGCGCCAGATGGACGGCTACGACGCCCAGCGCATCGCCGACGAACAGGGTGAGCCGATCTGGTCCGGCACGATCGACATCGAGCCGAAGCTCAACGAGGAGGTCACCACCTCCTTCCCGGTCGACGAGGCCCTGCCCGAGCGCAAGCCTGGCGTCTACGTGCTCGTCGCCGAGCCGGCGACCGGCACCGGCGACGAATGGGACACCAAGGCGACGCAGTGGTTCGTCGTCTCCGACATCGGGCTGGCCACCTACACCGCCGAGGACGGGTTGAACGTCTTCGCCCGCTCGCTGTCGACCGCCAAGCCGCTCGCCAACATCGAGCTGCAGCTTCTCGCCCGCAACAACGAGGTGCTTGGCAAGGCCACCACCGACGCGTCCGGCCGCGCCACCTTCACGCCCGGCCTCGTGCGCGGCGAAGGCGGCCTGACGCCTGCCCTCGTCACCGCCCAGGCGTCCGGCGATTTCGTCTTCCTCGACATGACCCGCGCCGGTTTCGACTTGTCCGACCGCGGCGTCGAGGGTCGTGAAACGCCCGGCGCCATCGACATCTACGCCTGGACCGAGCGTGGCATCTACCGCGCCGGCGAGACGGTTCACCTGCAGGCGCTCGCCCGCGACGACCGCGCCAAGGCGATCGCGAACCTGCCGCTGACGGTCGTCTTCTCGCGCCCCGACGGCGTCGAGAACACACGCGAGGTGACGACGGGCGCCGAGCTCGGCGGCCATCACGCTCAGCTTGCGCTCACCGACAACGCCATGCGCGGCACCTGGACGGCGCGCGTCTACACCGATCCCAAGGCCTCGCCGCTGTCGGAGATCACCTTCCTGGTCGAGGATTTCACGCCTGACCGGATCGAGTTCGACATGACCAGCGAGCAGGATGAGGTCGCAGTCGGCGAACCCGCGACGATCAACATCGACGGCCGTTATCTCTACGGCGCGCCGGCTGCCGGCCTGTCGATGGAAGGCGAGGTCAACGTCTCGACCACCCGCGAATGGGACGGGTTCGACGGCTACCAGTTCGGCCTCGCCGACGAGGAAGGCGGCGACGACGGACAGTCGACCCGCACCGAGATCACCGACACCCCGCCCACCGACGAGGACGGCAAGGCAACCTTCGAGGTGACGATCGACGAAGTCCCCTCGACGACCCGTCTGCTCGTCGGCGAAGTGGTCGTGCGGATGCGCGAGGGCGGCGGCCGCGCCGTCGAGCGCTCGCTCGACCTCGGCATCAAGACCGAAGGCCCGGTGATCGGCATCAAGCCGGAATTCGAGGGCGACACCGTCCGCGAAGGCACCAGCGCCGGTTTCAAGGTCATCGCCGTCGATCCCGACGGCGAGCGCCAGGATCTGGCCAACATGGACTGGTCGCTGGTGCGCGTCGAGCGCAATTACCAGTGGTATCGCTCCAACGACGCCTGGGCCTACGAGCCGGTCACCTTCACCACCAAGATCGCCGACGGCAAGCTCGACGCCAAGGCTGGCGAAGAAGCCGCGCTGTCGCTCCCCGTCACCTGGGGCCGCTACCGCCTCGAGATCACCGCGCCCGATGCCTCGGGTCCCGCCACCAGTGTCGAGTTCGACGCCGGCTGGTATGTCTCGGCCACCTCGACCGAGACGCCTGACGGCCTCGAAGTCGCGCTCGACAAGCCGGCCTATGCACCGGGCGAGACGGCCAAGCTCAACATCTCGCCGCGCTTCGCCGGCGAGGTTCTCGTCACCGTCGGCGCCGACCGGCTGCTCGCCACCTACACGGCGACAGTGCCCGAAGGCGGCGCGACGATCGACATCCCGGTCAGCGCCGACTGGGGCGCCGGCGCCTATGTCACCGCCGCCCTCTACCGGCCGGGCGAGGCCCAGGAATCGCGCATGCCGATGCGCGCCATCGGCCTGAAATGGCTGCAGGTCGATCCGGCCTCGCGCACCATCGGCGTGTCGCTCGAAACGCCGCAGAAGATGGAGCCTCGCCGTCCGCTGGTCATCCCGGTGGCACTCTCCAACGTCCCGGCCGGCGAAAAAGCCTATGTCACGGTCGCGGCCGTCGACGTCGGCATCCTCAACCTCACCTCCTACACCCCGCCGGACGCCGGCAAGTGGTATTACGGCCAGCGCAAGCTCGGCATCGAGATGCGCGACATCTACGGCCGGCTGATCGACGGCTCGCTCGGCGCCATGGGCCGCCTGCGCACCGGCGGCGACGGCGGCATGCAGACCACCGGCAGCCCGCCGACGGAAAAGCTGGTCGCCTTCTTCTCCGGCATCGTCGAGGTCGGCCCCGACGGCCGCGCCAGCGTCTCTTTCGACATCCCGCAGTTCAACGGCACGGCCCGCGTCATGGCCGTCGCCTGGTCTGGCACGGCTCTCGGCCGCGCCCAGGCCGACGTGATCATCCGCGATCCGGTCGTGGTCACGGCCTCGATGCCGAAGTTCCTCACCCCGGGCGACCGGGCGGAATTGAGGCTCGACATCGCCAACACCGACGGCCCCGCCGGCGACTACAAGCTCGCGCTCAAGGGCACGGGCCTGATCCTCGACGGCGGCGACGAGACGCTGAACCTGGCGGCTGGCAAGACCCAGACCGTCACCGTGCCGCTCGCGGCGGGCGACGGCGCCTTCGCCTCGATCGACGTCTCGCTCACCCATGCGAGCGGCCTCGCCGTCGCGCAGACGCTCACCGCGCCGATCCGCCCCGCTGTCCTGCCGGTCACCACCCGTCAGGTGGTTACGCTTGCCGCCAACACCGGTAGCGTGAAGGTCGATAGCGGCCTCTTGGCCGAAAGCGTCAGGCAGGGCGCCACCGTCTCGGTCGGCGTTTCCCGTTCGGCCGCGCTCGACATCCCGGCCATGCTGATGACGCTCGACCGTTATCCCTATGGCTGCGCCGAGCAGACCACCAGCCGGGCCCTGCCGCTGCTCTATCTGTCGGAACTGTCGGCCGACGCCGGCATGGCCGACGATCCGGACGTGCGCAAGCGCGTGGAGGACGCGATCGTGCGGGTGCTGTCCTACCAGTCCTCGTCCGGCTCGTTCGGCCTCTGGGGACCGGGATACGGCGACCTCTGGCTCGACGCCTACGTCACCGACTTCCTGACCCGCGCCCGGGAGCAGAAATACGACGTGCCTGCCGAAGGCTTCGACCAGGCGCTGCGCAACCTGCAGAACTCGCTCTCCTACGACGTCAACATCGAGGAGAAGGGCAACGAGATCGCCTATGCGCTCTACGTGCTCGCCCGCAACAAGAAGGCCTCGGTCGGCGACCTGCGCTATTACTCCGATACGCAGATCGGCGAGTTCCGCACGCCGCTGGCCCGCGCCCACCTCGCAGCCGGCTTGGCACTCTACGGCGACAATGTCCGCTCGGAAGCCGCCTTCGGCTCGGCCTTCCAGCTGGCTCGCGCCACCGAGGGAAGGACGCTCGACCGGTCCGACTACGGCTCGGCGCTGCGCGACGGCGCGGCGATGCTGGCGCTCGCGGCGGAATCCCGCCCGGCGCCCGCGCTGATCCCGTCGATGGTCCAGCTCGTCTCGCAGGAGCGCAACATGTCGCGCTGGACCTCGACGCAGGAGGAAGCCTGGATGCTGCTTGCCGCCCGCGCCATTCATGCCGGCAGCAACGACATCAAGCTCAACGTCAACGGCCAGCCGCACACCGGCAACTTCTCGGTGCGCAAGACGGCCGATGACCTCGACGCCGCCCCCGTGGTGATCTCGAACACCTCGAACGAGCCGCTCGAAGCCGTTCTGACGACGGTCGCCGCCCCCCTCGACCCGCTTCCGGCGGGTGGCGACGGCTTCGCCATCGAGCGCACCTACTACACGCTCGACGGCGAGGAGGCGAACGTCACCGAGGCCGCGCAGAACGAGCGCTATGTCGTCGTCCTGAAAGTGACGGAGCGCAACGCCTGGCCGTCGCGCGTGCTTGTCAGCGATCTCTTGCCGGCCGGTTTCCAGATCGACAATCCGTCGATCGTCGGCAGCGCCAGCCTCGTCAACTTCGACTGGCTGGGCGACACGGAAGCCGCGCATGTCGAGTTCCGCGACGACCGCTTCATCGCAGCCTTCAACCGCGACGGCTCGTCCGACCGCGAGTTCAACCTCGCCTATGTCGTGCGCGCCGTCACGCCCGGCGACTACGCGCACCCTGCCGCCACCGTGGAGGACATGTACCGGCCGCAGTTCTCGGCCCGCACCTCGACCGGCCGCATGCAGGTGCTTGCCGCGCAATGAGCCGGCTGCGCCGGACGCTTCTCGCAGCCGCCGGGGTCTGCGCCCTGGCGGTGGGCGGCGTGTTCGGCCTCGACCGGCTAGACCGCGCCTACCCGCCGCCGCTCGAGACGGCGATGGAGCGTTCGGGCGAAGTGGTCGACCGCGACGGGCTGCTGCTGCGCGCCTTCGCCACGAAGGAGGGCCGATGGCGGCTCGAGCCCGACATGGCGGATGTCGACCGCCGCTTCGTCGAGATGCTCCTCGCCTTCGAAGACCGCCGCTTCCGCGAGCATTCCGGCGTCGATCTCAAGGCGCTCGCCCGCGCCGCGATCCAGTTCGCCACCAATGGCCGCATCATCTCCGGCGGCTCGACGCTGTCGATGCAGCTCGCCCGCCTGATCGAGCCGCGCGGGCGGCGCTCTGTCCCCGCCAAGATCATGCAGATCGCCCGCGCGGTCCAGATCGAGCGGCGCCTGTCCAAGGACGAGATCCTGCGTCTCTACCTGACACTCGCCCCCTATGGCGGCAATCTGGAGGGCATCCGCGCAGCCTCGCTTGCCTGGTTCGGCAAGGAGCCGCGCCGCCTGACGCTCGCGGAATCCGCGCTGCTGGTGGCCATCCCGCAACTGCCGGAGCTGCGCCGGCCCGACCGCAACCTCGAGGCGGCGAAGGCAGCGCGCTCCCGCGTGCTCGCCCGCGCCGTCGAATCCGGCATCGTCGGCGAGGGCGAGGCGCGGCTTGCCGAACTCGAGCCCTTGCCGACCTCCCGTGTCGCACTGCCCTCGCTCGCGCCGCATCTTGCCGAGACCGTCAGGCGCAGCGAGCCCGATGACCTCCGCCACGTCGTCACGCTCTCGCGCCCGGTGCAGCAGGGGCTGGAGGCGGCCGCCGACACTGCCGTGCGCGGGCTCGGGCCGAAACTCTCCGTCGCGATGGTCATGGCCGACGCCGAAACCGGCGAAATCCTCGGCGAGGTCGGTTCCGCCTCCTATCTCGACCGCGCCCGCCAGGGCTATGTCGACATGACCCGCGCCGTCCGCTCGCCCGGTTCGACGCTGAAGCCGTTCATTTACGGCCTCGCCTTCGAGGATGGCCGCATCGCCCAGGAGACCGTGATCGAGGACCGGCCGGCCAACTTCGCCGGCTATCGCCCGCGCAATTTCGACATGGAATATCAGGGCGACATCTCGATCCGGACCGCGTTGCAGAAGTCGGTCAACGTGCCGGCGATCCGGCTGCTCGACGCGGTTGGCCCGCACCGGCTGATGGCGCGCTTCCGCGAGGCCGGCGTCGACGCCAAGATGCCGAACGGCAAGGCGGAGGGGCTGGCGATCGGCCTCGGCGGAATCGGGCTCACGCTGCGCGATCTCGTCCAGCTCTATACCGGCCTCGCCAATGGCGGCCAGGCGGTCAGGCTTGTCAACCGTCCGCGCGCCGACGGCGAAACGGCTCGCCGGGCGCAGCTCCTGCCCGCCGCCTCAGCCTGGCAGATCGCCGACATCCTGTCGGGCGTGACGCCGCCCAAGGGCGCCACCCGGCGCGGCATCGCCTACAAGACCGGCACCAGCTACGGCTATCGCGACGCCTGGGCGGTCGGCTTCGACGGCAGGCATGTGCTGGGCGTCTGGGTTGGTCGCGCCGACGGCTCAGCCGTGCCCGGCATTTCCGGTTTCGGCACCGCGGCCCCTCTCCTCTTCGATGCCTTCGTCAAGTCCGGCCTGCCGATCACGCCCCTGCCTCGCGCGCCGGCCGGCGCGTTGCGCCAGGCCTTCGCCGACCTCCCGGTGACGCTGCGCCGTTTCGAGAGCACCGCCTCGGAGACGAAACCGCGCGGCGTGGCCGAGGCTGCGCCGCAGATCGTTTTCCCGCCGCAGGGCGCCCGCATCGAACTCGCCGACGGCGCCGACGGCTTCTCGCCGCTGGTGCTGAAACTCCAGGGTGGCCGCGCGCCGTTCCGCTGGCTTGCCAACGGCAAGCCCTGGCCTGAGGCCGAACGCCGGCGCACCGCCCGCTGGCAACCCGACGGCGCCGGCCAGCAGACGCTGACCGTCATCGATTCGGCCGGCCGCGCCGCGAGTGTGCGGGTGTTCGTGGAATAGTGCTGGGGACAGTTTACTTTCTTCCCGCAGAAACGCGCGGCCATCCATAGGCTGGTGCGGGCGGGAAAAAGTAAACTGTCCCTGGTAGTTACGCCAGCCGTGTCTCGATGAAGCGGCGAACCGCATCCGGACCTTCCAGAGCGAGTGCGGCGCGAAATGCACTGCGCGCTTCGCCGGACCGGCCTGCACGTCGCAGCAGCTCCGCCCGCGCCACGTGGGCTGGCTGGTAACTGCGCAGATCCTTGTGCTCAAGCAGTGCGTCGATCAGCGCGAGGCCCGCCTCCGGCCCGTCCCGCATCGCCACCGCGACCGCCCGGTTGAGCTCGGCGACCGGGGACGGTTGCGCCGTGAGCAACATGTCGTGCAGCGCCACGACCCGGACCCAGTCGACTTCGGCATCCACGGCCGCCGCATGTTCGACGGCAATCGCCGCCTGGATCGAATAGGCGCCAACCACTCCGCCGGCGAATATTTGGGCAATCAGCCGTCTCCCCTCCTCGATCCGCTCGCAGTCCCAGAGGTGGCGGTCCTGATCCTCGAACAGGACGAGCGAGCCGTCGGTGCCGACCCGGGCGGCACGGCGCGAATCGTGCAGCAGCATCAGCGCCAGCAGCCCGATGGCCTCCGGGTCGGGCAGCAGGGAAACGAGCAGCCGCGCGAGACGTATTGCCTCGCCGGCAAGATCGATCCGCGTCAGCGCATCGCCCGACGAGGCCGCGTAGCCTTCGTTGAAGATCAGGTAGAGGACGCCGAGCACCTCTTCCAGTCGTTGCGGCAGTTCGCTGCGCTCAGGCGTCCGGTAGGGGATCTTCTCGTCGCGGATCTTCGCCTTGGCGCGCACGATGCGCTGCGCCATCGTCGGCACCGGCACGAGGAAGGCGGACGCCACCTCCTCCGTCGTGAGGCCACCGACCTCGCGCAAAGTCAGCGCCACCTGCGCCTCCGGGCTCAGCGCCGGGTGGCAGCAGGTGAAAATCAGCCTCAACTGGTCGTCGGCGATTGCCTGCTCGTCCATCGCTTCGGGTCCGTCGACGTCCCACTCGGCAATCAGCGCGAGTTCGTTCGCCAAAGCATCCTGCCGCGCGGATATGCGAATCCGGTCGATCGCCTTGAAACGGCCGGCCGAGACCAGCCAGGCGAACGGATTGCGCGGCACGCCCTCGCGCGGCCATCTCTCCGCCGCGGCGGCAAAGGCATCGGCCATCGCCTCCTCGGCGCGGTCGAAATTGCCGACGAGCCGGATCAGCGTCGCGAGCACGCGGCGCGATTGAGTCCTGTAGGCCTCCTCGACGGCGGCGCGGCTCATGCTGCGATGTGCCGGCGGCAGGTCCCTTCAGGCACGGATGTCATAGGCTGGCCTCACTTCCACCTTGGCATACCGCGCGAGCGGCATGCGCTCCGCAATGGCGAGCGCTTCCTCCATACTGTCGGCCCGCACCACCACGATCCCGCCGAGATGCTCCTTCGTCTCCGCGAACGGTCCATCGGTGCGCAGGGGCTTTGACTTGCGGATGGTCACGGTCTTTGCCGTATCCGGACGCTTGAGCGCACGGGCCAGCAATAGCCTTCCGGACTTCTCCAGCGCCGTGTCCTCGGCGCGGCACGCCTTCTGCAGCGCCTCGTCTTCCTGGGCACTCATGCCATCGAACCGGCTTTCGTCGATGTAGAACAGCAGTGCGAATTCCATCCGTAGACCTCCTCTGGGAAACTATACGAATGGTCGCTCCCCAAGGCCGGATTTCGACTCACTTCGAAGATTTTCTTGGCACCCTGTCGAAATCCGCTCGACCGCCTCGACTGCTTGTCGGGAGCACGTGCTCCCGCAGCAGGAGCGAGACATGCATATCATCGAAGCCGCCCTCATCTCCAACCTTCGGCAGGCGCGCGCTTGCACCGGGCCCGTCGAAGAAACCAGTCGCAGCGACTTTGGCACTCACACCTGCATGGCGCTCCAGACGGGCCGCACCTCGATCGTCGCGGCGCGCGCCATCGGATGGGTCTTGGCAAGGGCGACGGCCTCGTCCATGCCGCCGCAGCGCACCAGTTCGTAGGCGCACATCTGTTCCTGCGAGGAAGAGAATGGCGCGAGGTCGATCTTCTCCTCGCCGTTGCGCAACCTGACCGTCACCGCCGCGCTTGCCGGCTCCAGCGGCTTGCCGTCGACGCGAACTCCTTTTGCCTCAGCGGTTTCGTTCCACGCCCTTATGTCGGACAGCAGCTTCGGATCGGGACGAAACGCGCTGTCGTGGCTGATGATGAACAGGAATTCCAATGCACCCTCCTGAAATCGGCATGGCGGCTTTCACGCAATTAAGTTGATATCAACATATCAAGCAATGGAAAGGTAGCCGTCAAACCATGCTGACATCTCCTGATGTCGCGCAGCGCTACTCCCGGTAGGGATCGCTTATCCACTCGCCGAGCGCGGCCTGCCGCACGTCCTCCAGCAGCCGCACGAACCCGGCCGCTTGGTGCTCTGCGGTCAGCCTGCCCTTCTCCGCGGTCGCCTTCGACGCCTCTCCCACCACGCCGTTCGGGTTGAGATCGCTGGCGATCCAGGCAAACGCATACGTGCCGGTCTGGCGCAAAAGGCCGAATGCCTCTTCCGCCGCCTGCACCCGCGAGACGAAATCCTGCGCCTTGCGCATGTCGACCAGATCCGGCCGGAAATGCAGCATCAGCGAGGTCTCGACGTCGCCGCCATGGATGCCATATCGGCCCTCGATGTCGGAGTAGAGCCCGTCCGGCTTGCCGAAGCGCATCCAGCTCGTCTTCACCGACATCATGGCAAATCGCACGCGCAGCTCGCGCGACACGATGCCCATGATCTCCTCGTTGCCGCCATGCGAATTGACGATGACGAGTTTCTTCACGCCCGCCCGCGCCACCGACGCGCCAAGTTCGGTCCACGCTTCGATCAGCGTCGTCGCCGGCAGCGTCAGCGTGCCCGGCGCATGCAGGTGCTCGTTCGACTTGCCGACCGCCTGCACCGGCAGGATGCGCACGTCGAGCGCCGCCGGCAGCCGGTCGATGACGGTCGAGAGCATGCCGTTCATGATCGACGTGTCCGTCGAAACCGGCAGATGCGGCCCGTGCTGCTCGATGGCTGCCACCGGCAGCACGGCGATCGTCGCCTCCGGATCGATCGAGGCATAGTCCGTCGTCGGGAAATCGCCCCACCAGACGCGTCGCGCCATCTCGCTCTCCTTGCCTGCGGTCGCCCGCGATCGGCGGTCAGCCGGCCGCCAGGACCTCGATCTCGACCTTGAACTCCGGCCGCGTGAACCCACCGACGATCATCAGTGTCGAAGCCGGCGGCGGTTCGGACACGATGCGGTCGCGCACTTCCATATAGTGCTTCATATAGGCGCGGTGTGTGACATAGGCGTTGATGCGCACGATGTCGTTGAGCGTCATGCCCGCCTCCCCCAGGATTGCGGCGATATTGGCGAAGTAGAGTTCCGCCTGCTCCTGCACGCTCTCCGGCACCGTGTCGTCGGCGCGCACGCCAAGCTGCCCCGACACCGCGACGATCCGCTTGCCGGCTTCGACCTCCACCCCGTGGCTGTAGCGGGCGAAGGGCGGTCTGATCGAGGGGGGATTGAGCGGGCGGTGCATCGGCGAGTCCTGTGTTCGCGGCAACCTATGCCGCGCAGCCGGCGCACATTCAACATTCAATTGCTGGCAACAATCATTTGTTGGCGGATGCCGACGGCGATGGACAGCCGCCCAAAATTTGGGCACCGTGCCCGCTGTGGCACCAGCCTCGACCGGACGCCGGCGGCAATTCCCCAGTCCGCGACTGCTTTCGTCGCGACCGGATCTTGGCACGGGCTTTGCATTTTGTTCCTCTGGATTCCAGAAGCCGGCGCGTCCCGTCGATCGGCTCAACAAGGGGTGGTGTAATGAAGACGAAACTGTTGATGTCGGTTGCGGCGCTGTCGCTGCTGGGGGCCTCGGGCCTCGCCTCGGCCCAGGAGAAGGTGACCTTCCAGACCAACTGGTTCGCCCAGGCCGAGCACGGCGGCTACTACCAGTCGGTGGCCGACGGCACCTACAAGGCCTGCGGTCTCGACGTGACGATCGCCATGGGCGGTCCGCAGGTCTCCGGCCGACCGCTGATGCTTGCCGGCAAGATCGATTTCTACATGGGCGGCAACATGCTGCAGGCCTTCTCGGCCGTGCAGGAGAACATCCCGGTCGTCATCGTCGCGGCCTCCTTCCAGAAGGAGCCGCAGGTCCTGATGAGCCATCCCGGCGAAGGCCTCGACACGTGGGAGGACCTGAAGAAGGCCGAGCAGTACATCCTCGGCGACGAGGGCTTCCAGTCCTACTTCCAGTGGATGATCACCGAGTTCGGCTTCGATCCGGCCAAGCGCATCCCCTACACCTTCAACCCGGCTCCCTTCATCGCCAACAAGAAGTCCGTCCAGCAGGGCTATGTCACCTCCGAGCCCTATGCGGTCGAGAAGGAAGGCGGCTTCGTGCCGAACCAGTTCCTCCTCGCCGACTACGGTTTCGACACCTACGCGACCACGATTGAGACCATGCGCGACACAATCGACAAGCGCCCCGAAGTCGTGAAGTGCTTCGTCGATGGCTCGGCCAAGGGCTGGTACAACTACCTCTACGGCGACAACAAGGCCGCCAACGAGATGATCAAGAAGGACAATCCCGAGATCACCGACGAGCAGATCGCCTTCTCGATCGAGCAGATGAAGAAGTTCGGCATCGTCGATTCGGGCGACACCGAGAAGCTCGGCATCGGCGCCATGACCGACGCGCGCATGCAGAGCTTCTACGACAAGATGGTCGCGGCCAAGGTCATGCCCGCCGGCATCGACATCAAGAAGGCCTACACGCTGGACTTCGTCAACAAGGGCGTCGGCCTCGACCTCAAGAAGTGAACCATCTTGCCTGAAATGAAACCGACCGGCGGCGCGCCGCTCCTCATCATGCGCGCCGTCGGAAAGACCTTTTCCAACGGCGTGACGGCGCTTGACCGCGTCGATCTCACGCTGCGCGAAGGCGATTTCCTGAGCCTGCTCGGGCCGTCGGGCTGTGGCAAGTCGACGGCCCTGCGCATCATCGCCGGCCTGTCGTCGCCGACGACCGGCCTGCTCGACTGGCGCGGCCCGCCGCTCGCGCAGACCGACATCGGTTTCGTCTTCCAGGAGCCGACGCTGATGCCGTGGGCGAGCGTCTTCGACAATGTCTGGCTGCCGCTCAGGCTCAAGGGCGTGTCGCGCCGCGAAGCCACGCCCGCCATCGCCGAACTCCTGGAGCGCGTCCACCTGACCGGCTTCGAGAACGCGGTGCCGCGCGAGCTCTCCGGCGGCATGAAGATGCGTGTCTCGATCGCCCGCGGCCTGGTCACCAAGCCGCGCGTGCTCTTGATGGACGAGCCCTTCGCCGCGCTCGACGAAATCACCCGCTTCAAGCTCAACAACGACCTGCTCGAACTATGGCAGGACGAGCGCTTCACCGTCGTCTTCGTCACCCACAGCGTCTTCGAAAGCGTCTTCCTGTCCAACCGCATCGTCGTCATGGCGGCGCGGCCCGGCCGCGTCTTCGACGAGGTCGAGGTCGACGCGCCCTACCCGCGCGACGAAGTCTTCCGCACCTCGGCGGACTATGCCGCACTCTGCCGCAAGACGTCCGACGTTCTCGGCCGGGCGATGGACGCGCCGGCGCTCACCAAGGCGGGAGCGTTCGATGGCGTCCATTGACCAGTCCGCCCCCGTGCCGCTCGACGCCGAGGAGATGCGCCGGCTGAGGACGGCGCGGATCGAACGCGTCGGCAAATGGGTTCTGCCGCTGGCGATCATGTGCCTGGCGATCTTCCTGTGGGACCGCATCGTCGTCTGGAACGAGATCCCGCATTACATCCTTCCGCGCCCCATCAATGTGCTCCAGGCGCTGATCGACGACCGGGCTTTGCTTTTCTCCTCGCTTCTGACCACGTTGCGCATCACCGGTCTCAGCCTGCTGCTTGCCGTCGTCGGCGGCGTCGGTCTGTCCGTGCTCTTCGCCCAGTCGAAATGGGTCGAGATGTCGTTCTTCCCCTTCGCCATCGTTTTGCAGGTCACGCCCATCGTCGCGATCTTCCCGCTCATCAACATCTATGTCGACAACCAGACGGCGAAGCTCTTGCTCTGCGCCTGGATCGTCGCCTTCTTCCCGATCCTGTCGAACACGACGCTCGGCCTCAACTCCGTCGACCGCAATTTGCGCGACCTGTTCAAGCTCAACGGCGCGACGCGCTGGCAGGAGCTCTGGCACCTGCGCCTGCCCGCCGCCATGCCCTATTTCCTCGGCGGTCTGAAGATCGCCGGCGGCCTGGCGCTGATCGGCGCGGTGGTGGCCGAGTTCGTCGCCGGCTCCGCCGGCCAGTCGTCCGGCCTTGCCTCGCGCATCATCGAGAGCGGCTACCGGCTGCGCACGGCGCGGCTCTTCGCCGCTTTGATCCTGATCTCGCTGACGGGCATCGTCATCTTCATGACGCTCACCTGGATCTCGCACATGATGCTGCGGCGCTGGCACGAAAGTGCGCTGAAGCAGGAGCGGTGAGACCGACATGACCGCCCTCCCCATCCCCGAAAGCGGCTGGTATGTCCTCGCCGACGCCAGGCTTCACGCCTCCACGGTCGAAGGCCTCGCCGGCAAGCCCGACCGCGACGGCTTCGTCCGCGCCGACATCTCGATCGCCGAAGGCAGGATCAAGGCGATTGCCCCGCGCGGCGACAAGCCGCTGCCGCCCCGCTCGGTCAACCTCGCCGGCCGCATCGTCCTTCCCGCCTTCGTCGATTGCCATACCCATCTCGACAAAGGCCATATCTGGCCGCGCATGCCCAATCCGGATGGGTCCTTCATGGGCGCGCTGACCGCCGTCGGCACCGACCGCATGGCCTTCTGGAACGCGCAGGACGTCGAGCGGCGCATGGAGTTCTCCCTGCGCACCGCCTATGCGCACGGCACCAAGGCGATCCGCACCCACCTCGATTCGGTCTTCCCGCAGGAGACCATCTCCTGGGACGTGTTCACCGCGATGCGCGAGCGCTGGGCGGGCCGTATCGACCTGCAGGCCGCTTCGCTCGCCGGCGTCGAGACGATTCGCGACGGCGCATGGTTCTCCCGCCTCGCCGACCGGGTCGCCCGTGCCGGCGGCGTGCTCGGAGCCGTCACCTACATGGTTCCCGACGTGGTCGAGATGATCGACCGCGTCTTCGAGGAAGCCATGCGACGCGGGCTCGACCTCGATTTCCACGCCGACGAGACCGACGATGTCGAGGCGGTGTCGCTGCGCCTGATCGCCGAGGCCGCCATCCGCCACGGCTTCACCGGAAAAATCCTCGTCGGCCATTGTTGCTCGCTCGCCCGCCAGCCCGACGCCGACGTGCTGCGCACGCTAGACACAGTCGCCCAGGCAGGCCTGTCGGTCGTCTCGCTGCCGATGTGCAACATGTATCTGCAGGACCGCCGCCACGACCGCACCACCCCGCGCTGGCGCGGCATCACGCTTCTGCACGAGATGAAGGCGCGCGGCATCAACGTCGCCGTCGCCTCCGACAACGCCCGCGATCCGTTCTACGCCTATGGCGATCTCGACATGCTGGAAGTCTACCGCATGGCGACCCGCATCGCTCAGTTCGACCATCCCGTCGCCGACTGGCCGAAGACCGTCGGCGCCTTCCCGGCCAGGGCGATGGGGTTGGACGATGCCGGTACGCTGAAGCCGGGTGCGGCTGCCGACCTCGTCGTCTTCCGTGGCCGTTCCTGGACCGAGCTCCTGTCGCGGCCGGAGTGCGACCGCACGGTCATCCGCGCCGGAGCCGCGATCGAGCGCGTCATCCCCGACTATTCAGAACTCGACGAAACGGTGGGACAACCCTGATGGATATCGCGGCGCTCAAGGCAGACATCGCCGGCATCAAGGTCGAGGACAATCCGGCAATCGTCCAGCAGAAGAGCCGCGACTTCTACTGGTACAGCCCTGTCCTGAAGAAGCAGCTCGAAACGGTCACCGGCGACATCGTCGTTTCGCCGAAGACGGAAGCCGAGCTGATCCGCGTGCTGAAAGCCTGCTACCGCCGCGGCATCCCCGTCACCCCGCGCGGCACCGGCACCGGCAATTACGGCCAGGCCATGCCGCTCTCCGGCGGCGTCGTCCTGTCGCTTGCCGAGATGAACGAGATCAGGCTGATCGCGCCCGGTCGCGTCGTCACCGGTCCCGGCGCGATCATCGCCGACATCGACAAGGCGGCACGTGCGCATTCAGCACAGGAACTGCGCATCCATCCGTCCACCTACCACACCGCCTCCATCGGCGGCTTCGTCGCCGGCGGCTCCGGCGGCGTCGGCTCGATCAAATGGGGCGGCCTTCGCGACTTCGGCAACATCATCCGGTTACGCGTGGTGACGATGGAAGAAGTGCCGCGCATTCTGGAATTGACGGGGGAAGACCTGCACAAGGTGACGCATGCCTACGGCACCAACGGCATCATCTCCGAGGTGGAGATGCCGCTGACGGCTGCGTACGAGTGGGTCGACGTCATCGTCGGATTCGACAGTTTCATGGACGCGGCGCGCTACGGCAATGCCGTCGGCCTGCAGGACGGGCTGCTGACCAAGCTGGTCTCGCCGATCGCCGCGCCAGCCCCTTTTGCCTATTTCAAGCGCCACCAAAAATTCTTCCGCGAAGGCCAGAGTGTCTGCCTCGTCACGATCGCCGCGCAGTCGCTCGACGCTTTCCTCGCTTTCACCCGCCGCTGGGGCGCCGAGATCGTCTTCAACGCCGCGACCGAGGCCGACCTCAAGGGCCTGCCGCCCAACTTCGAACTGTCCTGGAACCACACCACGCTGCGCGCGCTGCGCGTCGATCCGGCGATCACCTATCTCCAGGTGCTCTACCCGTTCCCGCACCAGATCGAGCGCGTCGAGAAGATCCACGCCTTGATCGGTGACGAGATGATCGGCCATCTCGAATTCGTCCGCTTCGACGGCAATGTCACCTGCTTCGGCCTGCCGATGATCCGCTACACCACCGAGGCGCGCCTCGACGAGATCATGCGCCTGCACGAGGAAAACGGCTGCCCGATCTTCAATGCGCATCGCTACACGCTGGAGGAAGGCGGCATGAAGCAGACCGACGAGGTCCAGCTCGCCTTCAAGCGCGAGGCCGACCCCAAGGGCCTGCTCAACCCCGGCAAGATGATCGCGTGGGAAAATCCGGACTACGACTACAAATCGGGGAAGCTGTTCCTCTTCAAGGGCTTGCAGCAGGCAGGTTGAATCAAGACATGAAAGTCCTCGTCCTTCACGCCCACCCTGTCGAGACGAGCTACAATGCCGCGCTGCATCGCCTGATCCTCGACCGGCTCGCCGCCCGCGGCCACGAGATCGACGATTGCGATCTCTACGCGGAGGACTTCGATCCGCGCCTCACCCGCGAGGAACGGCTGAACTATCATGAGGTCGGGCCTAACCTCGCCCCGGTCTCCTCCTACGTGGATCGTGTCCGGGCCGCGGAAGCGCTGGTCCTGTCCTACCCGGTCTGGAACTTCGGCTACCCGGCAATCCTCAAGGGATTCTTCGACCGGGTCTTCCTGCCGGGCGTGTCCTTCGAGATGGTCGACGGCAGGCCCCGCACCTGCCTGCACAACATCAGGAAGGTGGCAACGGTGACCACTTATGGCGGCGCGCGCTGGCGCGCCTTCCTGATGGGCGATCCGCCCCGCAAGCTGGTCAAGCGGCTGCTGCGCGCCACCGTCAAACCCGGCGCGCCTTTTCCCTACATGGCCCACTACGACATGAACCGGTCGACGCCCGACAGCCGGTCCGCCTTCATGCGCAAGGTTTCGGCCGCGATGGACCGCTTCTAGAGCACATTGGCATGCGCATCCTGCTCGTCTACTGCCACCCGGTCCCCGAGAGCTTTTCGGCCTCGATCCGCGACGAGGCGATCAGGACGCTCGAAGCAAACGGCCACGAGACCCGCCTGCTCGACCTCTACGCGGAAGGGTTCGACCCCGTGATGGGGACCGAGGAACGCCGCCGCTACAACGATCTCCCCGTCGAGCAGCACCCGCTGCCCGAGCACATCGCCCATCTGCGCTGGGCCGAAGGCCTCCTCTTCGTCTACCCGACCTGGTGGTACGGCTTGCCGGCGATGCTGAAAGGCTGGCTCGACCGCGTCTGGGCGCCCGGCGTCGCCTTCTCCATGCCCGAACCCAACGCCAGGATCGGTGCACTGATGACCAACATCCGCGTCCTCGGTGTCATCACCACCTGCGGCGCGCCGTGGCTATGGTCGCACGTGATCGGCCATCCCGGCCGTCGC
Source organism: Pseudomonadota bacterium (assembly GCA_043822005.1). Taxonomy (GTDB): domain Bacteria; phylum Pseudomonadota; class Alphaproteobacteria; order Rhizobiales; family Rhizobiaceae; genus Mesorhizobium_A. The sequence goes on from JBDRCE010000057.1 coordinate 136,374, forward strand.
ACCATCACCCGCGGCATCCGTGCCCTCTGCGCCTGGCGCTGCAAGACCTTCTTCATGGCGCACTACCTGATGGACTCGTCCACCGACGAAACGCGCCGCGCCTTCCTGGCAAAGGTGCGCAGGAAGCTTGCGAAGGTGTAGGCGCCGGGTGCAAGTGCCGGGGACAGTTTATTTTTTCCCGCCCGCACAAGCCTTGCATCCGCTGGGACCTTCTGCGGGAAGAAAGTAAACTGTCCCCTGCGGCAACCCGCTGCCGCCTTCCTGTCAGCAGCATGGATGCCGGTTCCGTTTTCGGGTTGCAGCGCTCACGCCTTTCCCTGACTCTCCTGCCCTCGGAGGAGATTCTCGTGCGCGAAAAACTGTCCATCGCCGCCGCCCGCCGCGTCACGCTCGCCGCCCAAGGCTTCGCCGAGCCGCGCCCGGAAGGACCGCCGACGCGCCGGCACCTGAACAAGGTCCTGTCCCGGCTCGGCCTGTTCCAGATCGATTCCGTCTCGGTGATCGTGCGGGCCCACTACATGCCGCTGTTCTCGCGGCTCGGCCCCTATCCGCAGGCCCTGCTCGAGGACAATGCCTGGTCGAAGCGCCGCGCCATGTTCGAATACTGGGCGCACGAAGCCTCGCTCCTGCCGCTGGAGGCCTGGCCGCTGTGGCAATGGCGGATGCGCCGCGCCGAGCGCCACGAAAACATCTACGGCCGTCTCGCCGAATTCGGCCGCGAGCGCCGCGACTTCATCGCCGACCTCCACCGCCGCATCGAAACGGAAGGCGGCCTCGCCGCCTCCGACATCGAAGGCGACAAGGGCCAGGGCGGCTGGTGGGGCTGGAGCGACACCAAGCACGCATTCGAATGGCTGTTCTGGGCAGGCCTCGTCACCGCCTCCACCCGCCGGCCGAGCTTCGAGCGCGTCTACGACGTGCCGCATCGGGTCATCCCGCAGGCCATCCGCGATCTGCCCGTGCCCGACGAGGCGGAAGCCCACCGCGAATTGACCCGCATCGCCTCCCGCGCGCTCGGAATCGCCACCGCGTCCGACCTGCGCGACTATTTCCGCTTGCCGGCCGAAGGCTACAAGGACCGCATCGCCGAACTGGTCGAGGAAGGCAGCGTCCTGCCCGTCACGGTCGAAGGCTGGAGCCAGCAGGCCTGGCTCTCGTCCGACGCGCGTTTCCCGCGCAAGGTCGAGGCGCGCGCCCTGCTCGCCCCCTTCGATCCCCTCGTCTGGGAGCGTTCCCGCGCCGAGCGCCTGTTCGATTTCCGCTATCGCATCGAAATCTACACGCCGGCCGAGAAGCGCGCCTTCGGCTACTACGTGCTGCCCTTCCTGCTCGGCGAGCGCATCGTCGCCCGCGTCGACCTCAAGGCCGACCGCGCGGCATCGGTCCTGCGCGTCCAGTCGGCCCATTCCGAGCCGCACGCCCCGCCCGAAACCGCCGAACAGTTGTTGGCCGAGTTGCGCCTCATGGCGGACTGGCTCGGGCTGGAAAAAATCGAGATCGCCCCCGCCGGCGATCTCGCGCCTGCCCTGTCGCATGCGGCCGCCGAGGCCTGACGGCTACGCCGCGAGGAATTCGGACGCGTCACGTTCAACCGCTCCGCGCAAGCGCGCTGAGATCAGAGGTCCGCGTAAAGCCGCGCTGCCGTCTCTGCCGTATAGCGCAGCGGTACCGCCTCCATCGCCAGCCACACCTCCGCCTCCCCGTGCGACAGCAGCGCGACCGCCGCATCCGTCGTCGCCACGCCGCCGCCGTAGAGCCGGTTGGCGAGGTTGAGCACCGCGATCTCGTGCATCGCCCGCGTACCGCTGGCGCAGGCGTCCTTCACCACCAGCACCCGGAACCCCAGCGCCTGCGCGTCCTTGACCGTCTCGTAGACGCAAGCCTCGGTCCAGACGCCGCAGACGACGATCCACTCGACGCCAAGCTTCTTCAACTCCGGCCCGAAATCGTCGCGGAACGAACTCGCCCGGTCCTTGGTTGTGACCCGCTCGCCCAGCAGCGGCGCAACCTCCGGGCAGATGGCAGAATTCGGGTCGTCCTTGTCGGAGAAGGCGGGACGCCCGTCGGCCTTGGTCGGACGAAATCCCCCCGCGCGTGCACCGCCGTCGACGACATAGGCATAGTGGAACAGCGGCACGCCCGACGCCCGCGCCGCCCGTTGCAGCGACGCGGCATTCGCGATCACCCGGTCGAATCCCTCGGCCAGAAACCCCGGATCGCGCCGATGCTCCTCCTGCAGGTCGATAAAGACGGCGGCCGTGCGGCCGAGGGGAAGGGAAAGCCTGGATTTCACGTCGTCAGACCAGTTTGAAGCGCTTGGACCGGGCTGCCTTCTTGTCGAAGGTGAGCGTATGTTCGCAACCTGCGGTCTCGTCCAGCGATGCGATCAGGTGATCGTTGAAGTCCCCGCCGTGCATTTCGAACTCGGCCAATGCCGCCTGGATGATGTCCCTTCGTCCCGTATCCACATTGCCCATCCCAAGCAGCGCATCTACGACACGCACGATCTGCGAACGCGTGAATCCGTAGGTGCGGTTCAGCACCCATATTGCTTCGGCCAGCGCGACGAGGCTCAAGTGCAGGCCGTCTTGCCCCATGATGCGGACCGCTTTCTCGGCCTGGGCCTCCGCGCCACGTTCGTCGACGAGCCAGCGAATGACGATGTTGGTGTCAATCCCGATCGTCATTGGAATCCTGCTCGGAGAAGCGTTTCCACCGGGCTCCGAATGCCGAGCTGATCGCCTCTTCGAGTTCCTCGTCGGACAACCGGATGTTCGTCTTGAGGATCCCCTTAAGGTCTGCTGCCGTCACAGTCCGGGCGATCAGCCTGACACCCTCCATCCCGTCCTCCTCGAAACTGACGCGATCACCCGGCTTGATACCAAGCCGCTCGCGCAGCTTCGCGGGCAACGTGATCTGTCCTTTCGATGTGACCTTGGCTGAAGCGATGGCCATGCCGACCCTCCTTACTTCTTCTACGAAATGTAAGGCATCGTAACCCGACCCGCAATGCCTACCCCCGCATCCGCGTCTGCTCCGGATCGAACAGCGCCGCCGCCTGCACGCTCGCCCTGTGTCGCTTGCCCAGCAGCTCGATCTCGAACCCCGCCGTCGCATCCGCCACGTTCCTCGGCACATAGCCCAGCGCCACGGACTTGCCCGACGCATGCGCATAGCCGCCCGACGTGACCCCGCCGACACCCTTCCCGTCAGGCCAGATCGCCTCGTCGCCGATCACGTCGGCATCGGTCGCCTCCATGATGAACGTCCTGAGACGGTATTTGCCGCCGTCCGCTTTCGCAGCCGCGGCCGCCGCCTTGCCGATGAAATCGGCCGGCTTGTTCCAGGCCACGAACCTGTCCAGCCCCGCCTCCACCGGCGAATAGATCGGCCGGTATTCGCGCGCCCAGGATCCATAGCCCTTCTCGAGCCTCAGCGCATTGAGCGCGCGCGAGCCGAACAGGCCGATGCCGAATTCCTCGCCCGCCGCCATCAGCGTCTGGAAGACATGGCGCTGGTATTCCGGCGCCATCCAGATCTCGTAGCCGAGATCGCCCGTATAGCTGACGCGACCCACCAGGCACGGCGCCATGCCGATGTCGATCTTCTGGATCGCCATGAACGGAAACGCCGCGTTCGACAGGTCCGCTCGCGTGACCTTCTGCAGCACATTTCGCGCGTTCGGCCCCGCAAGCCCCAGCCCGACCAGCTTCATCCCCTGCGCCGCGACCGTCACCGACCCGTCGTCCGGCAGATGCTGCTCGAACCAGCGCAGGTGATACTCCTCCGCCACGCCCGACCCCGCGATGAACCACTCGCCGCCGCCGAGGTTGGCCAGCGTAAAGTCGCCGATGATCTTCCCGTCCTCCTTAAGCATCGGCGCCAGCGTCATGCGCCCCTCCTTCGGCAGCCTGCAAGCCAGCATCCGGTCGAGCCACGCCTCCGCGCTGGCGCCCGTGACCTTGTATTTGGCAAAGACCGAGATATCCGACAGGCCGACCGCCTCGCGCACCCGCTTCGCCTCCGCCCCGACCTGCGCAAAATCGCTCGACCGCCGCCACGAGAACTCGTCCTCCACCCCCTCGGGCGCATACCAGAGCGGCACTTCGAGCCCGAAGCTGGCACCGAACTGCGCGCCCTTCGCCGCCAGAAGGTCGTGAATCGGTGCGGTCTTCAGCCCTCGGCCCGCCGGCAGTTCCTCGTTGGGGAAGCGGATCGAGAAGCGTCTGGAATAGTTCTCGCGCACCTTCGCGTTCGTATAGGCCATCGTTGCCCAGTCGCCGTAGCGGGCCACGTCCATCGCCCAGATGTCGGCGCCCGGATCGCCGTTGATCATCCACTGCGCCAGCGACAGCCCGACGCCGCCGCCCTGCGAAAAACCGGCCATCACGCCGCACGCGACCCACATGCCCGGCATCCCGCGCACCGGCCCGACCAGCGGGTTGCCGTCCGGCGCGAAGGTGAAGGGCCCGTTGATGATCTGCTTGATGCCCGTCTTCTGGAACGCCGGGAAATGGCGGAAACCGACCTCCAGCGACGGCGCGATCCGCTCGATGTCCGGCTCCAGCAGTTCGTGGCCGAAATTCCACGGCGTGGAAAACTCCGACCACGGCTTGTTGGCCTTCTCGTAAGTGCCCATCAGCATTCCGCCGCGCTCCTGGCGCAGATACAGTTCGCCGTCGAAATCGACCGCGTGGATCACCTCCTTGCCGGTGGTGCGGTTCACCTCCGCCACCTCCGGCATGTCCTCGGTGATCAGATACATGTGCTCCATGGCCAGCACCGGAAGTTCGAGCCCGACCATGCGCCCGACCTCGCGCGCCCACAGTCCGCCGCAGTTGACGACGTGCTCGGCAACGACCTCGCCCTTGTTGGTGATGACGCGCCACATTCCGTCCGCGCGCCGCACGATGTCCTCGACCTTGGTGAAGCGCTCCACCTCGGCGCCCAGCTTCCGCGCCGATTTCGCATAGGCATGCGTCACGCCAGACGGATCGAGATGTCCGTCCTCCGAATTGCGCACCGCCCCGACGAACTGGCTCGGATCGAGCAGCGGCATCAGGTGATGCGCCTCCTCGGCCGAGATCTCCTCCAGGTCGAGCCCGAGATAGCGGCCCTTGGCGACCACGCCGCGCAGCCAGTCCATCCGCGCCTCGGTCGCGGCCAGAAGCACGCCGCCGGTGATGTGCACGCCGGTCGCCTGGCCCGACAGTTCCTCGATCTCCTTGTAGAGCTCGATCGTGTATTTCTGCAGCTTGGCGACGTTCGGATCGCCGTTGATCGTGTGCATCCCGCCCGCCGCGTGCCAGGTCGAGCCGCTCGTCAGCTCGTCGCGTTCCAGCAACACCACGTCGGTCCAGCCGAACCGCGCCAGATGATAAAGCACCGAGGCGCCGACCACGCCCCCGCCAATGACCACGACCCGTGCATGCGATTTCATAAAATGTCTCTTCGTTCAGTGGCTTGCCCGCCGAAGGCGATTCGGCGCGCAAGGGGTTTGATTCAGATATTGAGGTTGCGGTCCCGCTGGCGTAACGCCGGGCGAAGCCAGCCGCAGGAGTTTCGAATGCCCGACTTTGTCTTCCCGTCCGCGCCGCAGGCGACCGTGCCCGTCGACGACGGCCGGCTGTTCCCGGTCCGCCGGATCTTCTGCGTCGGCCGCAACTACGCCGCGCACGCGCTCGAAATGGGCGGTGCGCCCGACCGCGAGCCGCCCTTCTTCTTCACCAAGCCCGCCGACGCGGTGGTTACCGGCGGCGCCGGCGTGCCCTACCCGACCGCCACGAACGACCTTCACCACGAAATGGAACTGGTGATCGCCATCGGCCGCGGCGGTGCCGACATCGCGGAGGCCGACGCGCTTGGCCACGTCTTCGGCTACGCCGCCGGCATCGACCTGACCCGCCGCGACCTTCAGGACGAGGCCAAGAAAACCCGCCGGCCCTGGGACATGTCGAAGGGCTTCGACCACTCCGCCCCCGTGGGGGCCATTGCCCCCGCGTCCCGCATCGGCCACCCGGCGAAAGGCGCGATCGCGCTCACCGTCGACGGCGCTCAGCGCCAGTCGTCCGACATTTCCCTGATGATCTGGTCCGTCCCCGAAATCGTCGCCTATCTCTCCCGTCTGGTTCGCCTCGAACCCGGCGACCTGATCTTCACCGGCACGCCGGAAGGCGTCGGCGCGGTGACGGTTGGCGAGACAATGCAGGGAAAGATCGAAGGCGTGGGCACCGTGACGGCGAAGATCGTCGGGCGCTGATTGTCCCCTGCCCCCGCGGCACGGCACACCCACTCCCTCACCCGGCCTCCGCTTTGCTCGGCCATCCTCTCCCCGAGGGGAGAGGAGGTCGGCGACGGCCGCACCCTTTCCCTTCTCCCCAGCGGGGAGAAGGTGGCCGCGAAGCGGCCGGATGAGGGGGAAGAAGCTGGCAGCCCCCTCCGTCATTCCGGGGCCGCGCAGCGGAACCCGGAATCCAGAGCTTCGACGTCGAAGCCGATGGCGCAATCGTTCCGGATACGGAAGGGGATCGCGGCGCGACGTGAAGGCGAGCCACGGCAGGGACCGCTCGCGCTCTGGATTCCGGGTTCCGCTGCGCGGCCCCGGAATGACGGATGCGCTGCTCACGGCTCGCCTCCCCCGATCGCCTCTTTGCGCTTCGCCACATAAGCCTCCAGCGCCTCCAGCCTGCCCGCCTCCATCACCGGCTGCTCGTATTCCTCCAGCGCCTTCTTCCACACCCGCGTCGCCCGCGCCGTGGCGTCCAGCGACCCTGCCTCGACCCACGCCTCGTAGTTCTGCCAGTTCGACAGCATCGGCTGGTAGAACGCGGTCGCGTAGCGCTCCAGCGTATGCGCGTCGCCGAAGAAGTGCCCGCCCGTCGGCACCCGCCCCAGCGCATCGAGCGCCAGTTCGCCTTCATTCACCTCGATCGGCTTCAGGAACTCCATCATGTGCTGGATCATCTCCACGTCGATGATGAACTTCTCGAACGACGCGGTCAGCCCGCCCTCCTGCCAGCCGGCGGCGTGGTAGATCAGGTTGCCGTGGCCGAGCACCGCGCCCCACAGCGCCATCATCGTCTCCCACGCCCCTTGCGCATCCGGCGCGTTCGAAGCCGATCCCGGCGTCGTTCGATAGGGCAGCGCATATCTCCGCGCCAGTTGCCCCGACGCGACATTAGCCTTGGTGTTTTCCGGCGTGCCGAAGGCCGGCGCACCCGACCTCATGTCGACGTTCGAGGTGAACGCCCCGTACATGACCGGCGCCCCCGGCCGCACCAGTTGCGTCAGCACCACGCCGAACAGCGCCTCGGCGTTCTGCTGTGCGAGCGCGCCTGCCAGCGTCACCGGGCTCATCGCCCCCATCAGCGTGAACGGCGTCACCGCCACCGACTGCCCATGCTCGGCCATCGCCATCAGCCCCTCGGCCATCTCGCCGTCGAAGCGGCGCGGCGAGTTGACCGAGATGATCGTCGTGATGCCGGGATCGTCGCGCATCTGGTCGAGCGTCAGCCCGCGCGAGAGTGCCATCATCTCGATCCCGTCCAGCGCCCTGCCCCGCCCGATCGCGGATGCATGGAAACTCTTGTCCGACAGCGTCAGGTTGGCGAAATAGGTATCCAGATGGCGGTTGTTGGCCGGCAGTTCGACCGGCGCGCAGACCTGGTTGCCGATCATCGTGATCGCGTTGAAATGCTGCGCCAGCCGGATGAAGTCGCGATAGTCGGCAATGTTGCCGGCCCTGCGCCCCCGCTCCATGTCGTGCACGTTGGGCGGCCCGGCCACCAGCGTGAAGTTGATCGCATCGCCGCCGAGATGGACCGCGTTCTGCGAATTGCGCGGCGTGAGCGTATAGCGAGACGGCACCGTCGCGATCTTTTCCGCCACCAGCCCCCGGTCGAGCCGCACATTTTGCGTCGCATGGTCGACCGTCGCCCCCGCCGCCTCGAACAGCGACAGTGCCCGTGGGCTCATCACCTCGACGCCGAATTCCTCGAGGATGCGCATCGACGCATCATGGATCGCCTCGATCTGATCGGCCGACAACAACTCCATCGGCGGATAGGGATTGCGCACGCGCTGGCGCGGCAGTTGGGGAATAACCGCATGTCCCTTCGCGTGATTGCGGACACGGCGGCTCTGGCGGGGTTCGGACATGGACGTGACGTTCGCCCGTCGCCGCAGGATGCGGTGTCGAAAAAACGTCATCGCACGTCAATAATTTAGACATGGCGGCATCGGCGGCGGCGCAGATGTCGCTATTTCTAAAATCCATGTCGCCGTCCGCCCCGGGTTCGTATCCTCGCCCTCAACCGGAGACCGTCACGACAGGCAGCGCCACCGGTGGATCGATTTCCGGGTCTTTCGAAAATCCCGGCCGCAACCCCTTGTCCCCACTCGCCATTCCCCATTCGTCATTCGAGCGACTGTCCACCCCCTTTCCGCATGGCCGACCATGGCGTCGGTGAATAGAAAGGCGGACGCGATGGCGGGGCAGGTGAGGACAGGGACGGAGGTGCTGGACAGCATCGTGACGACGCTGCTTTCGCTCGCGGCCTTGGCCGAATGCCTCGGCGACATGCGCTGCGATGTCCGTCGCCGGGTGCTCGCTGTCCTGCTCCACGCCGAGATCGTCGCGCATGCGTCGCTCTTCGAGGTCGCGCGCGACTATGGCGCTCCGGTGTTGCCGCAAGCCGCGGTCGCTGCGCCGCCTCCCGACGGCGACAGTCCATCCGACGCTGCCCTCCTCGCCCTGCGCCTGCGGGCTCTTGCCATGATCTGGATGGGCCTCCTCACCTGGCTTCGAAGGGGCGTTCGTCGCCAGACGCGAAACGGCCTGGATACGCCTGACCCCGCACCGTTCCGAAAGGTCGATGTCGCGAACAGGCGTCCGGTCTACGCATTCGCGCGACCACCTCCCGATCCGTCCTGGTGTCGCGCTCTCTTCATCCGTCACTCCGAGCCACTGCGATCCGTCATTGCGGGGCCGCGCTCGTCTGCGCGGTCGTCATTCCGGGGCCGCGCAGCGGAACCCGGAATCCAGAGCCGTGGCATCGGAGGAACGGTCGCGTACCCGAACGGTGCAACGCCGGCGCGCTGGATTCCGGGTCCCGCTACGCGGTCCCGGAATGACGGAGGATGCTGTGCGCAGCGGCGCGGGCAGCACCGTCCACCACTCAAATCCTGATCCCGAACCGTATCCCGTCATACACCGCTGCATGGATGTTCCGACTCGCCACCGCGTCGCCGATCCTCAGCAGCGTGAACGCCGCCGCCGCCTCCGAGACCGGAAACACCCCCCCGCCGGCGATCAGCCGCTCGTAGTCCACCGCCCCGCGGTTTTTCGACAGCGGCTTCAGCGCCAGATAGAGCTCGTCGAGCGGCAGCGTGCCGTGCTCGACGACCACCTGGTCGACCCGCCGCTCCTCTGACCAGCCACTGGCGAAGTCCGAGCCCAGCGTTGCGACCAGCTTGTTGCCCTCGCGCCACACGGCCTTCAGCCGCGTGTTGATGGTGATCCGCACCCCCGTCTCGTGGAACGCCTTCATGTAGGGCACATGGTTCATGCCCCCCATTTCCGGCGCGAAGAAACGTTCCGGCGAGACGAGTTCCACCGAAGCACCCGCCCGCGCCGCCATCTCCGCCGCCGTCATGCCGGCATGCGAGCCGTTGTCGTCATAGATAAGCACCGTCTCCGCCGGTTTCACCGCGCCCGACACGATGTCCCAGCTCGACGTGACGAGATCGCCCCCCGCCTCCAGCGGCGGGTTCTGCGGCAGCCCGCCGGTCGCCACGATCACCATGTCGGGGCCGAGCGCCAAAACATCTCCCGCCTCTGCCCAAGTGTCGTAGCGCATCTCGACACCCAGCCGCTCCAGCTCCGCCACCCGCCAGTCGACGATGCCGATCAGTTCCTTGCGGCGCGGGTTCTGCGCCGCCAGCCGCACCTGTCCACCCGCCTGACCGGCCGCCTCGAGCACCGTCACGCGATGCCCCCGCTCCGCCGTCACCCGCGCCGCCTCCAGCCCCGCGGGCCCGGCGCCGATCACCACGACATGCTTCAGCGACCCGTCGCTGCGCGCGATGACATGCGGGATAGTCGCCTCGCGCCCGGTCGCCGCGTTGTGGATGCACAGCGCCTCGCCGCCTTCGTAGATGCGGTCGAGGCAGTAGGTCGCGCCGACGCAGGGCCGGATGCGGTGCTCCTCGCCGGCCATCACCTTCTTCAAAATATGCGGCTCGGCCAGATGCGCCCGGGTCATGCCCACCATGTCGAGCTTGCCGGTCGCGATCGCATGCCGCGCCGTCGCGACGTCCTGGATCCGCGCGGCATGGAACACCGGGAACTTGGTCGCCGACCTCACCTCGCCCGCGAAGTCGAGATGCGGCGCCGAGCGCATGCCGGTGATCGGGATGACGTTGGTCAGCGCGGCGTCGGTCTCGATCGAGCCGCGGATGATGTTGAGGAAGTCGACCTTGCCGCCGGCCGCCAGCCGCCGCGCGATCTCGATGCCCTCATCTTTCGAAAGGCCCGCGGTGAGTTCTTCGTCCGCGACCATGCGGATGCCGACGATGAAATCCGGCCCGACGGCCTCACGCACAGCGTCGACTACCTGATTCGTGAAGCGCAGCCGGTTGTCCAGCGACCCGCCATACTCGTCGTCGCGCGCATTGGTCGCCGGCGACCAGAACTGGTCCATCAGGTGCCCGTAGGCCTCGAACTCGATGCCATCGAGCCCCGCCGCCTGCATTCGCTGCGCCGCCGACGCATAGTCGGCGATGATCCGCTCGATGTCCCAGTCCTCCGCCGTCTTCGGGAACGCGCGGTGCGCCGGCTCCCGCACCGGCGACGGCGCCAGCACCGGCAGCCAGTCGGCCTTGTTCCAGCCCGTCCGCCTCCCGAGATGGGTGAGCTGAATCATCACCTTGCAGTCGTGCTCGTGGCAGGCGTCGACCAATTCGCGCATCCAGCGCACGATCTCGTCGCGATAGGCCTGCAGGTTGCCGAACGCCGCCGGGCTGTCGCGCGACACGATCGCCGACCCCGCCGTCATCGTCATCGCCATGCCGCCCTTCGCCTTTTCGGCATGGTAGAGCCGGTAGCGCTCCTTCGGCATCCCGTCCTCGGAATAGGCCGGCTCGTGGGACGTCGACATCACGCGGTTCTTGAGCGTCAGATGCTTGAGCTTGTAGGGTCGGAGGAGCGGGTCGTTGCTGGCGGTCATGGCGTGCCCCGTGGAAAATACGGCCAGCCTCGCGTTCCGCCCGGCCCAATACAAGCGCTTGCAGCGCCATATCGTTGGATCAGAGCGTCATCACGCCAGCGGCAGCCTGCGAAACCGCCCCGGCATCGCGGGATCGTGGAAGTGGTCCATCGGCCCGCTGTCGACGAAATGCCGGTGCCAGCGGGCCAGTTCGGCGCGGTCGAGCGCAACCCCCAGTCCCGGCCCTTCCGGGACGCGCACGACATTGTTCGTCTGCCGGAACGGGCCTCCCTCGATCACGTCGCCGACCTGCCAGCGGAACAGCGACTGCGACGGTTCGGTAATCCACGGCATCGCCGCGGTCATGTGCAGGTATCCCGCCGTCGCGATCCCCGCGTCACCGGAATAGCACCAGAACCCGACGCCCATCGCCTCGCAGGCACCAATGAAGCGCACCGCGCGGCCGATGCCGCCAAGCACGGCGAAGTTGGTGACGATGTAGTCCGGCGCGCCCAGCGCGACCGCACGGCGGATGTCGGGCACATGGGTCGAGAACGGGATCGCCGAATGCTGCCTCAGCGTCGCCATCTCTTCGAAGGTCGCGACCGGGTCTTCGTAGTTGCGGATGTCATAGGGTTCGAGGTCGCGCAAGAGCCGCCGCGCGGTCGTCAGCGACCATTGCATGTTAGAATCGAGCCGGATCATCGCCGACGGGCCGAGCGCCTCGCGCATCGCCTTCACAGTGGCAACCTCCAGCGCGGGATCGCCCCTGATCAGCTTGCCTTCGAAAAAGGTGGAGCCGTGCTCCTCGCGCATCCCGAGGCAGTAGTCGGCGACCTCTTGCGGCGAGCTTTCCCCGCCGTGGCGGAAACCGAAATACTCGGTGAAGGGGATGTCCTTGCGCACCGCGCCGCCGAGCAATTGGTAGAGGGGCTGGTTCCACAGCTTGCCGCGGATGTCCCACAGCGCAATCTCGATCGCGCCGAACGCCTTCACCACGGAGGAATCGTCGGTGTTCTGGACGATCTGCCAAGGCGGCACGCAGCGGCTCTCGCAGTCGGCGATGTCGATCGGATTGCAGCCTCTAAGCCGTTCGCCCATCGCGGCGATCGTCGCTACCACGTCTGTGGAGGGCGCTTCGCCCAGCCCGACGATCCCCTCGTCGGTCTCGACCTCCACGATCGTCTTCGAGGTGCCCGGATAGTGCCCGCCGGTCCACCAGAGCGGCTTCTCCAGCGGGATGTTGACCGGCGTCGCGACGATCCGGGTGATCTTCATCCGTGTCCCTTCACCCCTCCGGCAGGCATTCCAGCTCGCTCAGCTTCCAACCGCTGGTGACGGACACGATGTCGGCGATCTTCCATTTGCCGCCCTCGTTGACCATCAGCCACTGTATCTCGCGCTTGGCGTCGTCGCCTTCGGGAAACAGCGTGAAGCGCGCGGTCACGGTCGCCTGGTCGCCGCTCACCTCTTCCGCCAGCTTCAGCGTCTTCTTGATCGTGGCGTCGTCATAGTCCTGCCCGTCGATGCCGGGGCCGAAGTCGATGCAGCCGATCTCGCCTTCGGGCATCTTGTCGTTGAGGTCGAACAGCTTCTTGGCCGGTCCGGTGAACCGCTCGCGGAACTCCGGATCGGCCTCCCATTTGACCGGCACGTAGAAGAAGCGCACGGCGTCGGACGCCGGACCGGCAAGCGCGGGCACGGCGGACAGGGCGAGTATGGCGGCGAGAGCAGTCTTGCGGAACATGGCGAATCCTCGTTTCGGCCCTCAATACCACGCGTCGTCCATCGATGCCTTCCTCCGCGTCATGAAATCCTGCAGCGCCTCGTCGATCCCCTCGTCGAGCGGCGGCGCTTCATATTCGGCCAGCATCTTCTTCCATTTAGCGTTCGCGCGGGTGGCAGCATCAATGCTGCCCGCGGCCTCCCATTTCTCGAACGGCTCGTTGTCGGCGATCTCCGAATCCCAGAACGCGGTCTCGTAGTTCGCCAGCGTGTGCTGCGAGCCGAAGAAATGGCTGCCGGGCCCGACCTCGCGGAACGCGTCCAGCGCCAACTGGTTGTCGTCAATCTTCACTCCATCGAGATAGGTGTGCAGCGCGCCGCAGAAATCGGCGTCCATGACGAATTTCTCGTAGGACATCGACAGAAGCCCGTCGAGGAAGCCCGCCGCGTGCAGGATGAAGTTGGCGCCGCAGTGCACCGCTGCCAGCATCGACATCGTGCCCTCGTTCATCGCGTGCGCGTCGGGCAGTTTCGACGTCGTGAAATTGCCCGAGCACCTGAGAGGGAGATTGAGTCTCCGCGCGAGCTGCCCCACCACCATCGAGCCGATCGCCGGCTCCGGCGTGCCGAAGGTCGGCGAGCCGGAGCGCAGCGACATCGACGACAGGAAGTTGCCGAAGATCACCGGGCAGCCCTTGCGCTCGAGCTGCGTCAGCGCGCAGCCGGCCATCGTCTCGGCCAGCGACTGCGCGATCGCGCCCGCGTTGGTCACCGGGCCCATCGCGCCGCCCAGGATGAACGGCACGACCACCGCCGCCTGGTTGGCGCGCGCATAGGCGCGCAGCGCCGTCGTCATCGTCGCGTCCCACACCAGCGGCGAGTTGACATTGACGTTGCCGAGGATGACGCAGTTGGCGTCGACGAAGTCGCGGCCGAAGACGATCCGCGCCATCTCGATCGAATCCTCGGCCCGGCTCTCTGCCGTGACCGACCCCATGAACGCGCGGTCGGAATACTTGATGTGGCTGTAGACCATGTCGAGATGACGCTTGTTCACCGGCACGTCGACGGGCTCGCAGATCGTCCCGCCCGAATGGTGCATCCAGGGCGAGGCCTGCGCCAGCTTCACGAAGTTGCGGAAGTCTTCGATCGTGCCGTAGCGGCGGCCCTTGTCGAGGTCCATGACGAAGGGCGAACCGTAGGCCGGGGAGAACACCACCGACTTGCCGCCGATCTCGACCGATCGCGCCGGATTGCGCGCATGCTGAGTGAACGACGCCGGGGCGCTCTTCAGTATCTCGCGCAGCATGCCCGGTTCGAAGGTGACCAATTCGCCGACGACCTTGGCGCCCGCGCCGCGCCAGTGGTCGAGCGACACCGGGTCATCGCGAAACTCGATGCCGATCTCGGCCAGGATCCGGTCCGCCGTCTCCTCGATGCGGACCAGCCTCTCCTCGCCCAGGATATCGTAGGTCGGGATGTTGCGGATGATGTAGGGACGGCCGAGATCGCGCGATCCGTGGCTGCGCTGCTCCCGCCGCGCGCCGCGCCCGGCCCGCTCGCGTTTCGGCGCCGTCTGTTCACGCACGTCCATCGCGACCCTCCCAGGTTTTGCGCCAGCCTAGCGCGCTGCGATGGCCCGCCGCCAGCGGCCGGTGCGTCACCCGCTGGTGCATCTGCGCCCTGCCCACGGGCGATGGAGCCGAATTCGACGAAACGCGTTGAAGCGTGTTGACCTTCCCCTTGCTGGAAGGACTACGCAGCTCTCATCGACAACAGAGGAGACAAAAGATGTCCACCGCCAAGACCCGTATTCTCGCCTCCGCGCTCATCGCCTCGGTCGCGCTGTTCCACGCGCCCGCCTTCGCCCAGATGGACCATTCGAAGATGGGCGAGATGAGCGCGGCGTCGACCGCCTACATGGACGCAATGACGAAAATGGATGCCGACATGGACGCGATGCAGATGACCGGCAAGCCCGGCCCCGACTTCGCTCTGATGATGATCCCGCACCACCAGAGCGACATCGACATGGCCAAGGCCTATCTGGCGAGCGACGAGAAGGACCCCGAACTGACGAAGCTTTCGGAAGACATCATCGCCGCCCAGGAGAAGGAGATCGCCTTCCTCAAGGACTGGCTGGCCAGGAAGGGTCAGTGATCAGCCCATCGCCGGTTCGGCCGAACGCTCTCCGGCCAGCCGGGCGAGCCACATGCCGACAAACATCGCCGGGACGAAGATGAGTGTCCCCCGGGCCGCCAGCCCAAGCGCCGTGAGCGCCGGCCCCGGGCAGAAGCCGGCGAGGCCCCACCCGAAACCGAAGATCGCCGGGCCGGCGAAGATGCGCGGCTCCAGCTCCGTCCGGGTCGGGATGCGGAACTTCGTTCCGACGATCGGCCTGTCGCGTTTCAGCACGAGGCGGTAGCCGAAGAAGGCGACGATCACCGCCCCACCCATGACGAAGGCGAGCGACGGGTCCCATGTGCCGGCGAGGTCGAGGAAGTTCAGCACCTTGGCCGGGTCCGACATGCCCGACATAACCAGTCCGATGCCGAACAGGAGGCCGAGCGCGAGATTGACGACGAAACTCATGGCTCAGCCTCCGATCACGTGGCGGGTGACGAAGACGGTCGCAAAAGCCACCGCCATGAACACGCCCGTAGCGACGAAGGATCGCAGCGACAGCCGCGACAGGCCGCATACGCCGTGGCCGCTCGTGCAGCCGAAGCCCCACACCGAGCCGAAGCCGACGATCAGGCCGGCCGCCGCCATCAGCGGCAGATTGCCGGACACGGTCTGCATGACCGCCTGCCCGGTGACGAGCTGCATGACCAGCGGCGCCGCGACCAGGCCGATCACGAAGCCCAGGCGCGACAGGAACGCACCGTCGCGGTAGGGCGGAAGCAGCCGTCCGGAAATCCCGCTGATGCCCGCGATCCGGCCCTCATAGGCCATCAGCAGCACCGACGAGAGGCCGATCAACGCACCGCCGATCAGCGAGGCAAGGGGGGTGAATTCGGTCAAGCCATTCTCCTCGTTGTCCGGACGAAAATTCCGGCGGGTCGTCTCAGTCCCAGGGCGCGCCGGTCAGCCGGTCGAGCGGGATCTTCAGATAGCGCGTTCCGTTCGCCTCCGGTTCGGGCAGCCTGCCGCCATTGATGTTCACCTGCAGCGCATGCAGGATCAGCTTCGGCATCGGCAGCGTCCGGTCGCGTGCGTCGCGCACCGCGCAGTATTCTGCCTCCGATTTGAGCCTGCCCGCGTGGATGTTATTTGCTTTTTGGTCGGCCACCGTGGATTCCCATTGCGGCGTCCGGCCTCCGGGCTGGTAATCGTGTCCGGTGAACAGCCGCGTCTCGTCCGGCAGGGAGAGAATCTCCTGGATCGAGCGCCACAACCGCTTCGAGCTGCCGCCCGGGAAATCCGCCCGCGCGGTGCCGGAATCGGGCATGAACAGCGTGTCGTGCACGAAGGCCGCATCGCCGATCACATAGGTGATCGAAGCGAGCGTGTGGCCGGGCGAGAACATGATCCGTCCCGGCAGATTGCCGATGGAGAACTCCTCCCCTTCCGCGAACAGCTTGTCCCACTGCGACCCGTCGGCCGGAAAGTTCGGCCAGTTGTAGATCTCCTTCCAGAGCTTCTGCACCTCGACGATATGGTCGCCGATCGCCGTCGCCGCGCCGGTCCTTCGCTTGAGGTAGGGCGCGGCGGAGAAATGGTCGGCATGCGGATGCGTGTCGAGGATCCACTCCACCGTCAGCCCCTTCTCGGCAATGAAATCGAGCATCCGGTCTGCGCTCCGCGTCGCGGTCTGGCCCGACTTCTCGTCATAGTCGAGCACCGGATCGATGATCGCGCAGCGCTTGGTCGCCGGGTCGGAGACGACATACTGGATCGAGAAGGTTCGCTTGTCGAAGAACCCGGCCACGTCTGGTCTGGAGATGCTCGTCACTGTGCGTCCTCGGATTGAACGGACCAAACGTGGTGGCAACCTGTCTGCCTGGATTGGTCGCCTCTGCATATTTGCGAAAAAGCGATCCTGCAATTGATGCCGATGTGAAATCCCATTCCCGCGCACCGGCGGTTGCTATCATCGGTTGCCTGACTATGTTCGGTGCGATGACGGATATCCAGGAAACAGCATCGGTACCCGGCGCCGCAGAACGACTTCACGGACATGCCGAGCTTCCCACCGTGGTCGACGACTGGGCGATCTTTCTCGACGTGGACGGCACCCTGCTCGACATCGCTCCCCGTCCGGACGCGATCGTTGTGCCGGACGGATTGCTCGAGGACTTGCGTCTGCTCTCGGCCCGTGTCGGGGGAGCGCTCGCGCTCGTATCCGGCCGCAATCTGGCTCTGCTGAAACGCCTGTTTCCGGACCTGCCCTGCAGCCTGGCCGGCCTGCACGGAGTGGAGATCGAGTTTCCGGACGGAACCTCTTTCGCCATACCGCGTTCTGACGAACTCGACGCGGCCGTTCGGACGCTCGTGCTCGCGGCCGCGCAATGGCCTGGCGTAGTCGTCGAGGATAAGGGGGCAGCCTTCGCCGCTCACTATCGCCTCGCGCCGAGCTTTGCTCCCGCTGTCGAGGCCCAAATGATGGAAATCGCTGAAAGGCTCGGGGACAAGGCAATCGTGCAGAGGGGAAAGAGCGTCGTCGAAATCCGGCCGTCGGGCCATGACAAGGGTTCGGCCTTGAAGGCCTTGATGACGAGCCCGCCCTTTGCCGGACGCCGGCCGCTCGCCATCGGCGACGACCTGACCGACGAGGCGATGTTCGAGGCAGCAAACGGCCTCGACGGGCTTTCCGTGAGGGTGGGCAAGCCCCGCGCGACGCTGGCCACGCTGGCTATCTCGTCCCCCGCCGATGTCCGCTCCTGGATCCGGAGCCTCGTTCGCTGATGCCCGAAATGTCGCTCGACCTCGGCGTCATCGGCAACGCCGCCGCGGCCGCCCTCATCGACCGCGACGCGCGGCTCGTCTGGATGTGTGCGCCGCGCATGGACGGCGACCCGGTCTTCTGCCGGCTTCTCGGCGGAGAAGACGTCGCTACGGCCGACGAAAGCGGCGACTGGACCTTCGCCGTCGAAAAGCATGCGCAAAGCCGCCAGTCCTACGTCCGCAACACGGCGATCCTCGAGACCATCCTCGAGGACGAGCATGGGAATGCCCTGCGCGTCACCGATTTCGCGCCGCGCTTCAAGTCCGCTGGCCGCATGTTCCGGCCGCTCACCATCATCCGCATCGTCGAGCCGGTGACGGGCACGCCGCGCATGTCAGTCCACATCCGACCGCGCTGGGACTACGGCACGAACCAACCTGAGACCACACGCGGCTCGAACCATATCCGCTTCATCCTCGGCGACCAGGTGCTGCGCCTGACGACGAACGCTCCGGTCGAGTTCGTCCAGCGCGGCACTCCCTTCCTGATCGACCGGCCCTATGCATTCGTCTTCGGCCCCGACGAACGCCTCTCCTCCCATCCGCTCGATACGGCGCGCGTCCTCTTCCAGGAGACGCGCGACTACTGGATCGATTGGGCCCGCGGGCTCCACCTTCCAGCCGACTGGCAGGATGTCGTGATCCGCTCGGCGATCACCCTCAAGCTCTGTTCGCACGAGGAGACGGGCGGCATCGTCGCGGCGCTCACCACCTCCATCCCCGAATATGGCGCCACCGGCCGCACCTGGGACTATCGCTTCTGCTGGCTTCGCGACTCCTTCTTCACGGTGAAGGCGCTCAACGCGCTCGGCGCGACGCGGACGATGGAGGATTACCTCTCCTATGTCTCCAACATCGCCGCCGCCTCGCCTGACGGCTATCTCCAACCGCTCTTCGGCATCGGACTGGAGCGTCACATCGACGAGGAGGTCGCCCGCTCGCTCGGCGGCTATCGCGGCCTCGGCCCGGTGCGACGTGGCAACGCCGCCTATTCCCAGGTCCAGAACGACGGCTACGGCTCGGTCATCCTGTCGGTCATCCAGTATTTCTTCGACGAGCGCCTGCCCGGCATGGGCGAGGAATCGCTGTTTCGCCGCCTGGAGCCGCTGGGCGAGCAGGCCTTCGCCCGCTGGGACATGCCGGATGCCGGCCTGTGGGAGTTCCGCACGCGAAACTCGGTGCACACGCATTCCAGCCTGATGTGCTGGGCCGCCTGCGACCGCCTTGCACGCATCGCGCGCAAACTCGGCCTCGCCGATCGCGAGGCCTTCTGGCGAGAGCGGGCGGACACGATCCGCGAAGGCATTCTCAGGCGGGCCTGGAACGAAAAGCTCGGTTCCTTCGTCTCGTCCTTCGAAGGCACGGATCTCGACGCCAGCCTGCTGCTCATTCCCGAGATCGGCCTCCTGCCGGCCGACGACCCGCGCTTCCTGTCGACGCTTTCGGCCATCGAAAACCATCTGCGCTTCGGCAATCACCTCTACCGCTACCGCACGCCAGACGATTTCGGTGAGCCCGAAACAGCCTTCACCGCCTGCACCTTCTGGCTGATCGATGCGCTGGCCCGCGTGGGCCGAGCCGACGACGCGCGCGAGATCTTCGAGGACGTGCTCTCCCACCGCAACCATCTCGGCCTTCTATCAGAGGGTATTCACGTCGACAGCGGCGAGCTCTGGGGCAACTACCCGCAGACCTATTCGATGGTCGGCCTGATCAACGCCGCCATGCGCCTGTCCCGCCGCTGGGAGGACGTGCTGTGAACCGCCTCGTCGTCGTCTCCAACCGCGTCCCCCTGCCGGGCAAGGGCAAGGCAAACGCCGGCGGTCTGGCGGTCGCCCTTCAGGCCGCGCTCAATGCCCGCGGCGGCCTGTGGATGGGCTGGTCGGGCGCCTCGAGCGGCGCGCGCGAGCCGGGCGCCATGACGATCCGGCAGGAAGGCGAAATCACCTACGCGCTGACCGATTTGAGCCGCAAGGACATCGACGAATATTATGCCGGCTTCGCCAATTCGACTCTCTGGCCGCTCTGCCACTACCGGCTCGACATCACCGACTATGCCCGCAAGGACATGGCCGGCTATTTTCGGGTCAACCGCTTCTTCGCCCGCCAGCTCGCGCCGAACTTGAAGGAGGACGACCTCGTCTGGGCGCATGACTACCATCTGATCCCGCTCGCCGAGGAACTGCGCCGGATGGGGGTCAAGAACCGCATCGGCTTCTTCCTGCACATCCCCTTCCCGCCGCCGGACGTGTTCTTCGCCCTGCCCGTACATGCGACGATCCTCGCTGGTCTCTCGGCCTACGACATCGTCGGTTTCCAGACCGCCTACGATGCCGACAATTTCTGCGCCTGCATCGAGCGCGAGGGCATCGGCCGGCGCATCTCCGAGGGCTGGATCGAGGCCAGGGGCCGCCGGTTCAAGGTCGGGGTCTTTCCGATCGGCATCGACACGGCAGGTTTCGAGAAGGCTGCCAAGGATGCAGAGCGCAATCCCGCGGTGCGCAAGATCGCGCGCTCGCTGATCGACCGCGACGTCGTAATCGGCGTCGACCGGCTGGATTACTCGAAAGGCATCCCGCAGCGCTTCCTGGCCTTCGACCGCTTCATCCGAGAGAACCCGGCCCACAAAGGTCGCGCCACGCTCCTGCAGGTGACGCCGAAGTCGCGCTCCGACGTGCCGCACTACCTGGAGATGCAGCGCGAGGTCGCCGAACTTGCCGGTCGCGTCAACGGCGAACTCGCCACGCTCGACTGGACGCCGATCCGCTACGTCAATTCCTCGATCGCCCATGCCATTCTGGCCGGTCTCTATCGCATCGCCCGCGTCGGTCTGGTCACGCCGATGCGCGACGGCATGAACCTCGTCGCCAAGGAATATGTCGCGGCGCAGTGGCAGGGCGATCCCGGCGTCCTGGTCCTGTCGCGCTTTGCCGGCGCGGCGCGCGAGATGAATGGCGCGATCCTCGTCAATCCTTACGATACAGAGGCGGTCTCGCAGGCCATCGCACAGGCGCTATCCCTGCCGCTCGAAGCGCGCATCGAGCGGCATTCGGCGATGCTGGATCACCTGCGCCGTCACGACATCGCGGCCTGGTGCGGCGCCTTTCTCGACGCGTTGGGCGAGACGAAACCGCGCCAGTGAATCCTTGGGACCGGCGGTCCTGACCCGTTCCACCCAGCCATGCGTCCGTCGGTTCGCCGCCGATTTCGTGCACAATATTTGTTGCAGCGCAAAGAACCCCGACCTCAGCACGCGTAGGTTTTCCCCATTGAAATCGATGGATCACAAGGAGAATTCACATGTTCACGCGTCGCCAAGCCCTTCTCGGAGCCGCGGCCGCAACCGTGCTGGCCGGGGCATTGCCCAAGCTGGCTTCCGCCGCTCCGGTCACCGAGGCCGAGATCGCGGCCCTACCCCGTCAGAAGATCACGCTCGTGGCACCGCCTTTCGTCCACGCGCATGAGCAGGTCGCCACGAGCGGACCGAAGGTGGTCGAGTTCATCATGCCGATCGAGGAGAAGAAGGTCGTCATCGACGATGAGGGAACCGAGTTCCAGGCGATGACCTTCAACGGCTCGATGCCCGGCCCGATGATGGTCGTCCATGAAGGCGACTACGTCGAGCTGACGCTGATCAACCCCGACACCAACACCATGCCGCACAATATCGACTTCCACGCGGCGACCGGCGCGCTGGGCGGCGGGGCATTGACGCTCATCAATCCCGGCGAGCAGGTGAAGCTGCGCTTCAAGGCGACCCGCTCGGGAACCTTCGTCTACCACTGCGCGCCGGAAGGGGCGATGATCCCCTGGCACGTCGTGTCCGGCATGAGCGGCACGATCATGGTCCTGCCGCGCGAAGGCCTGAAGAACGAGAAGGGCGAGGCGCTCAGCTACGACAAGATTTTCTACATCGGCGAGAACGACTTCTACGTCCCGCGCGACGCGGAGGGCAACTACAAGACCTATGAGAGCCACGGCGAATCCTATGCCGACACGGTTCAGGTCATGCGTGGTCTGATCCCCACCCACGTCGTCTTCAACGGCGCAAAGGGCGCGCTGACCGGCGACAACGCGATGAAGTCGAAGGTCGGCGAGACGGTGCTCATCGTCCACTCGCAGGCAAACCGCGACACCCGCCCGCATCTGATCGGCGGTCACGGCGACTACGTCTGGGAGGAAGGCAAGTTCGCCAATCCGCCCGCCAAGGATCTGGAAACCTGGTTCATCCGCGGCGGATCGGCCGGCGCGGCGCTCTATACCTTCCTCCAGCCGGGGGTCTACGCCTACGTCAACCACAACCTGATCGAGGCGGTGGAACTCGGTGCCACGGCGCACTTCGTGGTCGAAGGTGAATGGAACGACGACCTGATGAAGCAGGTCGTGGCTCCGGGCCCGATCACCACCAACTGATCGTCCAGGGCGCGGCCGGCTTGTCCGGCCGCGCCATCATCGGGGGCTGTCATGCACGTCAACTTGTTTGAAGTCGCAATGGGCGCGATTGCCTCGCTCGCCGTGCCGTTCGCCGCGATGGGCGTGGCGGGCAAGCCGGTCGACACTCCCCTTCTCCCACTGACCGAGACGCTGGAGATAGCCGCGACGGTCATCGACTATCCCCTTCCCGGCGAATTCCTCGTCGAGGCACGCCCGGCGACCGCGCCTTCCATCCGGCTGGAAACCCCGGCCTTTCGCGTCATGAAACGCCAGGTCAGCCTCGCGGACTACGACCTCTGTGTCGCGGACGGCGCGTGCCGCCCGGCGGACGCCCGCCCCACGTCTGCTGACGTTCCGGTAACGGGCGTGAACTGGCTCGACGCGGAAGCCTACGCCAGCTGGTATTCGCGCGGCACCGGCGCAAATTGGCGCCTGCCCACGGCGCTGGAGGCGGCGGTCGCCGCCGGCGAGCGTTTCGGTGGCGAGACTTTTACGGCCCAGGCCGACGACCCGGCCAATCCGGCAATCCGCTGGCTCAGGCGCTACCGCGAGGAAGCGGCGGCCAAGCGTTCACCTGACCCGGAGCCGAAGCCATTCGGCCACTACGGACCAAATTCCATGGGCATCGAGGATTTCGGCGGCAACGTCTGGGAGTGGACCTCGACCTGTTACGAGCGCGTGACGCTCGCGAGCGACGGTAAGACCGTACTCAGCACGACCGAGAATTGCGGCGTCCACGTGCTCGAGGGCCGCCATCGCGCCTACATGTCCAACTTCGTCCGCGACGGCAAGAGCGGTGGCTGCGCCGTCGGCACGCCGCCTGAAAACCTCGGCTTCCGGCTCGTCCGCGACGACACCGGTTTTCCTTCGGTCGCCTGGCTCGACGCGCGCCTGCGCGGCCTGGTCCGGCAGCCGTTGTCCAAATTCTGAGAGGTGCCTGCCATGACGATACGAGCAGAATTCGGTCGCGCGCCCTTACCGGCGGAGCAATTTCCCAATGGTCGCGAGACGGTGGTCGAGCGCTTGAGGCGCGGCCTGTCCGAGGCCAATCTCGACTGCGGCTGCCGGGAGGTCGCAAACGAGATGCTCGATCAGGTCGGCGCGGAAGCCGAACTCATCCGCCGCGCCGATGCCCTGGTCGACGCGCGCAAGATGCGCGACGCTATCGTCCTCGTGCTTGCCCTGTTGGGCGAACTGGACGACCTAATGCCGGACGAGCCCGACAGGTCGGCCTTCGACGAGATCGCCGGCCTGTTTCAGGATGTCGCCGACTTCGCCGCCTTCGGTGCCACTGCCGCCCGGCGTGCCGGAGGACATGGCTGATGTCCGTTTCCGCACCTGCCGACCGCTCCGTGCCGAGGACGTCCCGCAAGGCCGGCGATACGTCGCGCGACGGTCGCGGCCGCCTCCTGTCGACGCCGCCGATCCTGCAATACGGCTTCCGGCCCTTCTTCTTCCTCGCCGCGCTCTACGCCGGGCTCGCGATCCCGCTCTGGCTCGCCGTCTATCTCGGCGGCATCGAACTGCCGGGGCCTTTCGAGGGACTGCACTGGCATGCGCATGAGATGCTGTTCGGCTATCTCGGCGCGGTGATCGCCGGCTTCGTCCTGACCGCTATTCCCAACTGGACGGGGCGGCTGCCGCTGAGCGGCAGGCCGCTCGCCTTCCTCGTGGCTCTCTGGCTTGCCGGCCGGCTGGCCAATCTCCTCTCGCCGGATCCTTACCTCGCGCTGGCGCTCGACCTTGCCTTCCCGCTGGTGCTCGCGCTCGCCGTCTGGCGCGAGGTTATTGCCGGCCGCAACTGGAAGAACGCGCCGGTCGCGGTGATGATCTCGCTGTTCGGCCTGGCCAATGCGACGGACCATGCGGCCAACCTTCACCTCGTTCCGCACAACCTCGGCCATCAACTGGCGCTTGCCGTGGCAGCGGTTCTGATCGCGCTGATCGGCGGCCGTATCGTGCCGAGTTTCACACGCAATTGGCTGGCGCGGGAGCGGGTCGCGAACCTGCCGGCGAGCTTCGGTCTCGTGGACAAGGCGGCGCTCGTTGCAACCGGCGTAGGCATGGCCGCCTGGGTCGCCTCGGCGGAAGCGCCGCTCACCGGCGCGCTGCTGGCGACGGCCGGCGCCCTGCTAGCCCTGCGCCTGGCGCGCTGGCAGGGCCACCGGACCATCTCCGAACCGATCCTGTTCGTGCTACATCTCGGCTATGGCTGGCTCGCCGCCGCGCTCGTCCTGCTCGGGCTCTCGATCCTTTTCCCGTTCGTGCCGTCGAGTGCGGCGCTGCATGCGCTGACCGCGGGCGCAGTGGGAACGATGACGCTCGCAGTGATGACGCGGGCGAGCCTCGGCCACACCGGGCGGGCGATCGTCGCGGACCGTTATGTCGCGGCAATGTATCTGCTTGTCACCGCCGGCGCGGCGCTGCGGGTCGCCGCGCCCTTCGCGGATGGCTGGTACATCGCGATCCTGGCCACCGGAGGCAGCCTCTGGAGCGCCGGTTTCCTGCTGTTTGCCGTCCGCTATGCCCCGATCCTGTGGGGCCGGCGCGTAGGTGCCTGACCGCATCCGAAAAGACCCACCCACAATCGATTCGAACTATCCGAACGGACTTCGCTCAACACCTGCGGCTCGTCGGACGCCTGCCTGGTCGGGGCAACGGCCCCGGCCAACGCTGATTTGCGGCGAATGGCGTGGCGCGACCGACTCGCAAAACAATTCGGCCGGGAAGCCCGCCTGCTTCCCGGCCGTTCGGCTCGAACCTT
Organism: Pseudomonadota bacterium; assembly: GCA_043822005.1. GTDB lineage: Bacteria > Pseudomonadota > Alphaproteobacteria > Rhizobiales > Rhizobiaceae > Mesorhizobium_A. The sequence goes on from JBDRCE010000057.1 coordinate 161,448, forward strand.
GAGGTGTGGTCCGCGCCTTACTTCGCCGCGACAACCTGGGTGAACAGATCCTGGAAGGCCGCCTTGGCCTTGCCCGACTGCTTCACGGCGCTCGCCTGGTCGAGATTGACCGCCTCGCCGACGCGGATGAGGGCCACCATGCCCATTGCGTAGTGCGGCGAGCACTTCACGCCGTAGACGCCTTCCTTGTCGAGGGTGACGGAGAACTCCTCGTTGAACTTGCTCTTGAACGCCTCGGCCCCGTCGGGGAACATTCCCTTGATGGTCTCGACATTGTGCCCCTTGTCGGTCGGCACGAAGCGGATGGTGTCGCCGGGGGCCGCGACGATCAGGTCGGGCTCGAACACCATCGCGCCCTTGGCGCCCTTGTTCAGCATCTTCACCTCGAATTCGGCCGCGCCGGCCGCGCCGGTGAAGATGACAGCCGCTCCAAGAGCCAGCGCTGCAATGATCCTGTTCATGTCTTTTCCTCTTTTCTTGCCTGCGGCTCGTTGGCCGTTGGGTGTGCGTATAGGCGGTGACGGCTAGGCCGTATTTGCGCTGAAGCAAACTCCGGGTAGAAAGGTGGCGAGCACGCCCGAGTGAAGGACTGAAGCCGATGCCGACCCTCGACCGGTCCCTGATCGCAGGCCTGCCGGCCTTTTCCGGCCTGCCGGGCGAAGCGCTGGACCTTGTCCTGTCCCAGGCCCGGTCTGCCCGCTACCCGAAGGATGCCGAGATCTTTTCGCAGGACGGGGAAGCGACCACGTTCTTCCTCCTCCTGTCCGGCCACATCCGCGTCGTCAGGACGACACCGGCCGGAGACCAGTTGATCGCGCGCTACATCAACGAAGGCGAGCTTTTCGGGATTGCGATTGCGATGGGGCGGACGACGTATCCGGCGAGCGCGGTGGCCGCGGTCGACTGCGTGGTCCTGTCCTGGCCGAACGGCGCCTGGGCGGATCTCCAGTCGCGCGTTCCGGCGTTTGGCGCCACCGCCTACCAGACGATCGGCGCGCGCCTTCAGGAGACGCAGTCGAGGGTTATGGAAATGTCGACCCAGCAGGTAGAGCAGCGGATTGCCAGTGCGGTGTTGCGGCTCGTCAACCAGTCCGGGCGCAAGACCGCCGAGGGCATCGAGATCGACTTCCCGATCACGCGTCAGAACATCGCCGAGATGACCGGCACCACGCTCCATACGGTCAGCCGACTGCTCAGTTCCTGGGAGGACGAGGGCATCGTCAAGAGCGGGCGCCAGAAGGTCACCGTCACCGACCCGCACGCGCTGATGCTGGTGTCGGAGAACCGCCGACGGAAATAGGCCCGCTCAGATCGTGAGCTGCGGATACCCCGTGCGGGTCCTCTCCGCACGCTGGTAGACGGCCTTGTTCGGGCAGAAATTCGGGACCCCTGCGCTGTCGGCCGCGATCCATTGCCGGCATTCCTCGCCATGACGGCACATGAGGCAGCGCCAGATCGTGTTGCGGATCTCGTGTTCTGACGACAGCTCCGCACCGCCGAGCTGCATTCCCGCCTTGTCCATGATCTCGGCGGACTGATCCAGTCTCGCTCCCAGTCTATCCAGCAGTCGCATGTTCCTACACTCCTGTCTCGAGTTCGCGTGTAATGGCGTGCTTTCGGCCGAATGCCGAAGGCGCATGGGCTTGAGGGTCCCGCTGCATCGCATCGAGCAGTTCAGCGGAGAAATCGGCCTCGTCGAGCCCGTGGGCCGCGCAGGCGTCGGTGACGTTATGGAAGACGCCGATCGGGCAGCCGATGCAGAGCATGCCGTGCCGGATCGCCACTCCGATGGTCGATGGCCAGCGGCGCATGATCTCATCGACGGTCATGTCGGGGTCGATTCTGGTCGGCTTCATCGGCTGGCTCCACGAATTGCCATAAAAAACCTTCGACGCGCGTCGAACGTTGTTCCAGATCAAAGAGCCGAGCGTCTTTTCATGACCTGTGCGACAATAGGTTCGCCGCCGAATGACGACTGCGGGCTTACCAATCGGCATCCAGGCTACTACTTCAGGACCATGTTCCCCCGCCCAACTCCGGTTCCTCCTCCCGAAGAGCGCGCCCTTGTCCATCCGGACATCGACCGCGCGTTCATCGGCGCGCTCGTCAGGGATTTCTACGGCCGCGTCCGCGCGGACTCTCGCCTCGGGCCGATCTTCGCCGCCGAGATCCAGGGCGATTGGAACCCGCATCTCGAGAAGATGACGGACTTCTGGTGCTCGGTGATTCTCAAGAACGGCGCCTACAGCGGCCGTCCCGTTCCCGCCCACTTAAAGCTCAAGCAGGTCCAGGAGTCGGACTTCGATATCTGGCTCGGCCTTTTCCGCGAGACCGCCGAGGCGCGCTGCCCGCCCGGCGTCGCCGAGATCTTCGTCGACCGCGCCGAACGGATCGCGCGCAGCCTCAAGCTGGCGATGTTCTTCAGGCTCGACGCCCGCCCGGCAGAATAGCCTAGATGTGAATCGCGTGGCCCAGCGCCTTGAGCGCCGCCTCCGCGAATCCCTCGCTCATCGTCGGGTGGGCATGGATCGTGCCGGAAATATCCTCCAGCCGCGCGCCCATCTCGATCGCCAGCGAAAACGCCGCCGAAAGCTCTGACACGCCGGTTCCGACCGCCTGGATGCCGAGCACGACATGATCGTCGGCCCTCGCGACCACGCGCACGAAACCGTCTTCGCCCTGCAATGTCATGGCGCGACCGTTGGCGGTGAAGGGAAACTGCCCGATCTTGATCTCGCGGCCGGTCCTGCGCGCCTCCTCGGGTGAGAGCCCGACCGAGACGATCTCCGGATCCGTGAAGCAGACCGCCGGAATGGCGCGCTTGTCCCAGCTCCGCGTCTTCCCGGCGACGATCTCCGCCACCATCTCGCCCTGCGCCATCGCCCGGTGCGCCAGCATCGGCTCCCCCGTCACGTCGCCGATGGCATAAATGCCGCGCATCGAGGTGCGACACTGGTCGTCGATGCGGATGAAGCGTCCGTCGCGGTCGAGGTCGATCTCCTCATGGCCCCAATCCTCGACCAAGGGCCTTCGGCCGACGGTCACCAGCACCTTCTCCGCCTCGACCCTGCCCTCCGTTCCATCGGCGCGCTCGATCGCCAGCGCGGTCGCGCCGGAGACGAGGCCGCGGGCCTTCGTTTCGGTGAGAACGGTGACGCCCAGCGCCTCGACCCGCTTGACCACCGGCCGGGTCAGATCTGCGTCCCACTGCGGCAGGACACGTGGCATCGCCTCCACCACGGTCACCTTGCTGCCGAGCTTGGCAAACGCGGTGCCGAGTTCCAGGCCGATATAGCCGCCGCCGACGACGGCCAAGCTCTGCGGAACCTCTGCCAGCGACAGCGCCTCGGTCGACGAGATCACCGGACCGCCGAAGGGCAGGAACGGCAGCTCCACCGGCGCCGATCCCGTGGCGATGACGATGGTCTCGGCCCGGATGATCTGCTCGCCGGTCTCGGTCTCGACCGCCACCGTCTTGCCGTCACGGAACCGCGCCGTGCCCTGCACCGTCTTCACCCCGGCCTTCTTCAAGAGGCCCGAGACGCCCATGGTCAGGCGGCCGACGATGCGGTCCTTCCACGCAATCGTCTTCTTCAGGTCGATCGCAGGGGAAGCCAGCGTAATGCCGAGCGGATCGCTCCCGTCGGCGAAATGCCTTGCCTTCAGGAACTCGTCCGCGGCGTGGATCAGCGCCTTCGACGGAATGCAGCCGATGGTGAGGCAGGTGCCGCCAGCCCTGGCTTTCTCGACGATCACCGTATCGACGCCGAGCTGGCCGGCGCGGATCGCGCAGACATATCCGCCCGGTCCCGCGCCGATGACGAGCAGCTTGCAGACGATGTCCTTCATGTCAGCCCTCCAGGAAGATCAGCGCCGGCGTCTCGATGAGCGTCTTCAGCCGCTGCACGAAGACCGCCGCGTCCCAGCCGTCGATGACGCGATGGTCGAAGGACGAGGACAGGTTCATCATCTTGCGGGGAACGAACTGGGTCCCGTCCCAGACCGGGCGGACCATCATCTTGTTGACGCCGACGATCGCCACTTCGGGATAGTTGACGACCGGCGTCGTCGACACGCCGCCCATCGCGCCAAGCGACGTGATGGTGATGGTCGATCCGCCCATTTCCTCGCGCGTCGCCGTGCCGTTCCGCGCCGCCTCCGCCAGGCGAAGCATCTCCGTCGCGCAGTCGAACAGATCACGCGCCTCGGCATGCCGCACCACCGGCACGACCAGCCCGGACGGGGTCTGCGTCGCGATGCCGATGTGGATCGCGGCGTGGCGGTTGATCACACCCGCCTCGTCGTCGAACGTGGCGTTCATGGCGGGCTGCTCACCGAGCGCCTTGACCATCGCCCGCATCAGGAAGGGCAACAGCGTGACCTTCGGACGGTCGGGCTTCTTCTCGCCGTTCAGCTTCGCCCGCAGGTCCTCGACCGCGGTGACGTCGATCTCCTCGACATAGGTGATATGGGCGATGCGCGATTTCGCCAGCGCCATCTTCTCGGCGATCTTGCGGCGAAGGCCGACCACCTTCACCTGCTCGACGCCCTCCCTGCGCCGCAGCCCGGTGCCGGCCGGCGCCTGCGGTCCGCGCGAGACGGACGCGTCGATGTCTTCATGCGTGATCCGCCCGGCCGGGCCGGTTCCCGGAACCTGCCGCAGGTCTATCCCGGCTTCCGTCGCGCGCAGCCGCACGGCGGGCGAGGCTAGCGGCTTCTCGCCCTCCGGGCGCGGCGCGCCGTACGCCGCTGCCGGACCCGGATGAGGCTTGGCGGCCGTGGATGAGCCGGCGACCTGCTGTACCGCCTTCACCTCGATGCTATGGTCTTTCGCCGGTGCGGTCGGCTGCGGCTCAGCAGGAGCGGCAGCGGAAGCGGCCTTTGGCGCCTGCGCCGGGCTGTCGCCGTCGCGAGCCGGAGACGTCGCCTCTCCCGCCACCTCGATCTTGACGATCGGCGACCCAATCGCGACCGTATCGCCGATCTCCGCGCCGAGCCAGGTGACCTTGCCCTCGACCGGCGACGGGATCTCGACCGTCGCCTTGTCGGTCATCACCGCGCCCAGCACCGCGTCCTCGCGCACGATGTCGCCGACCTTGACGCTCCATTCGACCAGCTCGGCCTCGGCGATCCCCTCGCCGACATCCGGCAGCTTGATGACATGTTCGGCCATGGTCATGCCTCCATCGCGGCGACGAGCGCTTCGCCGACCCGTTTCGGCCCGGGAAAATAATCCCATTCCTGCGCGTGCGGATAAGGCGTGTCCCAGCCGGTGACCCGCTGGATCGGCGCCTCCAGATGGTAGAAGCAGTGTTCCTGCACGAGCGCCGCGAGTTCCGCGCCGAAACCCGAGGTCAGCGTCGCCTCATGCACGATGACGCATCGTCCCGTCTTCTTCACCGACGCCACGATGGCGTCGAGATCGAGCGGCAGAAGCGTCCTGAGATCGATGATCTCGGCGTCGATGCCCGTCTCGTCGGCAGCCGCCTGCGCGACATAGACCATCGTTCCGTAGGTGAGCACCGTCACGGCGCTGCCTTCGCGGCGGATCGCCGCCTTGCCCAGGGGTACGGAGTAGTGGCCGTCCGGCACCTCGCTCAGCTCATGCTTCGACCAGGCCATGATCGGCCGGTCATGGTGGCCGTCGAAGGGGCCGTTGTAGAGCCGCTTCGGCTCCAGGAAGATGACGGGATCCGGGTCCTCGATCGCCGCGATCAGCAGGCCCTTGGCATCGGCGGGATTGGACGGGACCACGACCTTTAACCCGGACACATGCGTGAACAGCGCCTCGGGGCTCTGGCTGTGCGTCTGTCCGCCGAAGATGCCGCCGCCGGTCGGCATGCGGATCACGATCGGGCAGGTGAACTGGCCGGCGGAGCGATACCGCAGCCGCGCGGCTTCCGACACGATCTGGTCGTAGGCCGGATAGACATAGTCTGCGAACTGCACTTCCACGCAGGGTTTGAGCCCATAGGCCGCCATGCCGATGGCGGCGCCAACGATGCCCAGTTCCGAGATTGGCGTGTCGAAGCAGCGCGACGTGCCGTATTTCTGCTGCAGCCCTGCGGTGCAGCGGAACACGCCGCCGAAATAGCCCACATCCTCGCCGAACACGACCACCTTCTCGTCGCGTCCCATCGACACGTCCATCGCCGAGCGTATCGCTTCGATCATCGTCATGCGCGGCATGGCTCAGACCCCCGCCTTCTGGCGCTGGCGCCGCAGGTGCGGCGGCATCTCGGCATAGACGCCCTCGAACATGTCGCGCACGGACGGCTTGCCACCCGAGTGCAGCGTGCCATTCTTTTCCGCCTGCTTCTGGGCCGCGATCACTGTGTCCAGGATCTCCGCCTCCATCTGCTTGTGCCGCTCGACCGACCAGGCGCCGAGACGGATCAGGTGGTTCTTTAGCCTGAGGATCGGGTCACCGAGCGGCCAGGCGTCCGATTCCGTCTTCGGCCGGTAGGCCGACGGATCGTCGGAGGTCGAATGCGCGCCCACCCGGTAGGTCACATGTTCGATCAGGGTCGGCCCGAGCCCGCGACGCGCCCGCTCCACCGCCCATTTGGCCACCGCATGCACGGCGAGATAGTCGTTACCGTCGACGCGCAGCGCCGGAATGCCGAAGCCGAGGCCGCGCGCGGCAAAGGTTCCCGACCCGCCGCGCGCGATGCCCTGGAAGGTCGAGATCGCCCACTGGTTGTTGACGATGTTGAGGACGACCGGCGCCCGGTAGGTCGAGGCGAAGACGAGTGCTGCGTGGAAGTCGCTCTCGGCGGTCGAGCCGTCTCCGATCCAGCCGGCAGCGATCTTCGTGTCGTGGCTGATGGCCGACGCCATCGCCCAGCCGACCGCCTGGATGTACTGGGTGCCGAGATTGCCGGAGATGGAGAAGAAGCCGTGCTCCTTCGACGAATACATCACCGGCAGCTGGCGGCCCTTGATCGGGTCGGCCTCGTTGGAAAAGATCTGGTTCATCATGTCGACCATCGGATAGTCGTCTGCGATCAGCAGACCGGCCTGGCGATAGGTCGGAAAATTCATGTCGCCCGGCGCAAGCGCGCGCCGGAAGGCGCAGGACACGGCCTCCTCGCCCATGTGCTGCATGTAGAACGACGTCTTGCCCTGGCGCTGCGCCGTCACCATGCGCGCGTCGAAGGCGCGCAGCGTCATCATGTGGCGAAGCCCGGCCATCAACTCGTCGGGCGAAAGGGAGCCGGCCCACGGACCGACCGCCTCGCCCTCCCGGTTGAGCACACGGATGATGGAATAGGCGAGGTCGCGGATGTCGCGCGGATCGGCGTCGATGTCGGGCCGCGGAACCGAACCGGCCTTCGGGATCTTCACGCTCGCGAAATCGGGCGTGTCACCGGGTCTCACCTCCGGCTCGGGCACATGCAGGGAAAGCGGTCCGTAGGTTTCCATGCTCGTCAATCCTTTCGGGCGTCGCCTGCCTCGGCAGAAGGGGCAACGCGGTCGCGGCGAGGAAGATGCGGCTCGGGCTCATCTAGCATCGAGACGGAGCTTACACCTTCGATCAGGGAGATTCTCTTCCTGAGTGTGTTCGATGCGCTTCGGTCCAGGTCGACGACCACGAGTTCGAGACCGGCGCGTGCCTTGCCGGTATCGGCAATGACGGCGCCGATGCCGATCCCCATCCTGCGGATGTGATCCAGCGTTCGCGAAAGCACCCCCACGAGATCATCGCATTCGATGAAGACGCGCATGACCGACCTCCCAGTTGAAGTGATCATGCCTTGCGATCGAAGAAATATGCTGCTGTTTTGTTGATACTGCCGCTGATTTGCAGCAGAACGTTCCGAATTCTTGGCCCGATACGAAAGGAATGTCCGAATGGCCGAACTGAAGCTGGATCGCACCGATCGGGCGATCGTCGCCGCGCTGCTGGCGGACGGGCGCATCTCCAACGCCCAGCTTGCCGAGAAGGTCGGCCTGTCCCCTTCCCCGTGCTGGCAGCGCGTCCGCAAGCTTGAGGATGCCGGCATCATCTCCGGTTACACGGCGGTGGTCGATTCGAGCCGGCTCGGGATCACCGAAACCGTGTTCGTCGAGGTGATGATGGAGCGCCACGACGACGACGTCCTCGACGCTTTCGGGCGCAGACTGGCCGCCCTGCCGGAAGTGCTGGAAATCTACCTGACCACCGGCGAGTACGACTATCTGATCAAGGTCGCGGTCGCCGGCACGGCCGGATATGAGGAGTTCCTACGCCACAAGCTCTACAAGGTGCCGGGGATCCGCCATACGCGGTCGAGTTTCGCGCTCAGATGCCTCAAGCGCGTCCAGTCCTTCGTCCCCTGATGCCGCATCTGCTCCCTTCTGGCGGACCCGAAGAAGCGGCGGGGCATGTTGCCGCTTCAGCAACGCATCAAGCGAAAATCGGCGCTTCTTTCGAACGCTCCGACCTGCGAATGTCGGGTGGAGGAACAGGTTCAGACGGCCCGGACGATGGCCTATATCATCACGGAACCCTGCATTGACGTGAAGGACGGCGACTGCACCGCCGCCTGTCCCGTCGATTGCATCTATGAGGGCGGGCGGATGTTCTACATCCACCCGGACGAGTGCATAAACTGCGGACTTTGCCTGTCGATCTGCCCGGTCGACGCGATTTTTTGGGATGGCGAATTGCCGGAAACCATGAAGCACTTCGAAGCGATCAACGCCGATTTCTTCGGTGACGCGGTAACCGGATGGGGGTCGCCCGGCGGGTGGGACGCGGCCCACACGACCCGGCTCGATCACCCGGCCGTCGCTGCCTGGCCGCCGCGCAAGACCGCAAACCTGGAATAGGAGGATCTCGATGGCTCTAACAGGACTTCGCGGCGTGATCGCCGCTGTCCCAACCCCGGTCACGGCCGAGGGCGAACCCGACATCGCCCGCTTCCTGCGCCATGCAAGCTGGGCGCTGACCAACGGCTGCGACGCTCTGAACGTGCTGGGAACCACGGGCGAAGCCAATTCCTTCTCCGCCGATCAGCGCAAGACGGTGATGTCCGCGGCCGCGGCCGAACTGGACACGAGCCGGCTGATGGTCGGCACAGGAACGCCCGACCTAGCGACCACGATCGCCCTCACCCGGTATGCCTACGAACTCGGCTTCGCCGCCGCACTGGTGCTGCCGCCGTACTATTACAAAGGCGTCTCGGACGATGGGCTGTTCGCCTGGTTCGAACGCCTGATCCTGGCGACGCGAGACAGGCCGGGCCCGGTCTACCTCTACAATTTCCCCCAATTGACCGGCGTCCCCTTCTCCGTCGAGTTCGCGCGGCGGCTGAAGACTGCATTTCCGGACCGCATCGCCGGCGCCAAGGACAGTTCCGGCGATCTCGCCTATGCGTCACGGCTTGCCGAGATTCCGAGCTTCGACGTTTTCCCGAGCAGCGAGACATCGATCGCCAAAGCCGCTGCCGAAGGCTATGCCGGATGCATCTCGGCGACCGTCAGCGTCACCGCGCCGCTCGTCGCCAGGTTCTGGGCCGATCCTGCCAATGCCGCCCTGGCGGCCAGTGTCGCCGCAGCGCGCAGCGCCATCGCCGCATACCCGCTCGTCCCGGCGGTGAAGTATCTGACGGCGCTCCTCCACGACGACCCGGCGTTCGAACGGGTTTTGCCGCCACACCTGCCGCTGACGGAAACGCAGAAGGCGGCCCTGGCCGGCACGATCGACGTCAACCGCCTATTGTGATCCCTTCCACGCGTCGCTCAATTGGCCGAGAGCCTTGCCGAGCTGCGCCGCCATCGCTTCGGCCGCCTGCGACAGCTGCCGGCGTCGCGGCACCAGGAGCCCGAGCCGCATGCCGCCGAGCCGCGATCCCTCCAGCGGCACGCCGACGATCGTGCCGGACCTGATCTGGTCCGCCATGCCGAGCGGCGTGTAGAACGCGACGCCGACGCCCGCCTCGATCAGCGGGCGCAGCAGCATCAGATTGTTGGACGTCACCAGTGCCCGGCCGGTCCGCTCCAGCGACGAAAGCTCGACTTCGATCATCGAGCGCAGCGGCTCGGTGTCGACCTGCAGCAGCAGATTGTACTGCGCGCATTCGCTGAGCGAGACCGACGGCCGCCTGGCCAGCGGATGGTCGGCCGAAACCATCGCCATCAGTGGCATCGGAATGTCGGCGATGAACCGCGTATCTTCCGGATGCGGCAGGTTGAAGGTGATGCCGATATCGATCTCGCCTTCGGCAACCATCGTCGCGATGCGGCTCTGCACGCCGCTGTGAACCCGGAAGTTCACCGCCGGATGCAGCTTGTGGAACTCCTTGATCTGGTCGGGGAGAAAGCGGACGAACAGGCTGTCCAGAGCGGCGATGCTGACGAGGCCGGTCTTCTTGCCCTTCAGCGCGCCGAGTTCGCCGGTCAGCAGTTCGAAATCGTGCAGCGTCGCCCTTGCGTGCCGGAGCGTCGCCTTGCCCGCCTGCGTCAGCCGCAGCCCGTTGGGAAGCCGCTCGAACAGCGGCGTGCCGAGCTCCTCCTCGATCTTCTGGATCTGGCGGCTGACCGCCGAACTCGCGACATGCAACTCCTCGGAGGCCTTGCGGATCGAGCCGGCGCGCGCGACGGCGACGAAGTAGCGCAACACCGCTGCATGCATTCAAACCCCCTGCCGACTGGCGCGCGTGATTGGCCCGCGCGAACCCGACCTGCGGGCAATCCTACCTGCCCTTCCAGACCGGCGCACGCTTTTCGTTGAAGGCGAGTACGCCTTCCTTGCCGTCCTCGCTCTGCAAGGCGGCGACGAGCGCGGGTGTGCGCAGCGCCTGCGCTTCGGCCGGAGTGAGGTGTCCGGTCCGGTTCACCGTCTGTTTGATAGCCCGAAGCGACAGCGGCGCGCAGGCGACGATGTCGCGCACCCAGCGTTCCACCGCCACGTCGAGTTGGTCCGGCGCGGCGACCTCGTTGACGATGCCATAGTCCGCCATCTCGGCGGCAGAGAAGCGCCGGCCCGACAGCATCACGCCCATCGCGAGATTGTGCGGGATCTTGCGCTGCAGAAGCACCATGCCGCCGTCGAGCGGCATGCGTCCGACTCGGCCCTCGGGCAACCCGAACTGCGCCTTTTCGGACGCGACGACGATGTCGCAGCCGAGCACCATCTCGAAGCCACCGCCGAGCGCATAGCCGTTGACGCGGGCGATCAGCGGAATATCGAGCGTTCGCCTGAACGCAATGCCGCCGAAGCCGTGCGGCCGCGCCTGCGCCCAGTAGTCGAGCCCGGACGCGCCGTCACCCTTCATGTCGGCTCCGGCGCAGAAGGATTTTTCGCCCGCACCGGTCAGGACCGCGCAGCTGACATCGGTGCGCCGCTCCAGTTCCTGCCAGATCGCCTCCAGCTCAGCTTCGGCCGCGGCGTCGATCGCGTTAAGCCGCTCTGGCCGGTCGATGACGATCCGCGCCACCCTGTCGGCGATGTCGAGCCTGACGCTCACGCCGCACCCGCCTTGCGAAGCTCGCTCACGGACCCGAGGATCTCGTCATTGTGTTCGCCAAGCCGGGGTGGTGCCTGCCTGATCGTCAACGGCGCCGCGGACATGTCGATCGGGCTGCCGATCAGCCGCACCGGGCCGGCCGCCGTTCTGCCCGCTTCGACGATCATGCGGTTGACCAGCGTCTGTTCGTCCCCGAGCGCCTCCGCCAGCGTGCGCACCGGCGCACACAGAATGTCCACATCCTCCAGCCGCTTCAGCCAATGCGCCGATGCGTTTTCGGCGAAACGGGCGCGGAAGATCGCCTGTAGCTCGGGCCGGTTCTCCATCTGCCGGTCGAAATTCGCGAAGCGGTCCTCCTTCGACAGGTCCTCTATCTCCAGCGCCTCGCAAATGTCGCGCAGCGGATTCTGCTTGAAGGCCCCGACCATGACGATCGGCCGGTCCGTCGTGTCGAACACGCCCGTCAGCGCAAACGCGCCCCAGTTCAGGTCCTTGCCGCGCATCAGGTGGGTGGCGCCTTCCTGCATCTGCAGGGCGAGCATGGAATTGTAGAGGCTCACCGCCACCACCTGCCCCTCGCCTGTCTTGTGCCGCTGCAGCAGCGCCAGCAGGATGCCCTGCGCCAGATGCATGCCGGCTGAATAGTCGCACAGCGGCGTCGAATAGATCGACGTCGGCAGCGTCGGGTCGGGCTTGCGCATCATCAGGCCCGTCAGCGCTTGCGCCAGGATGTCCTGGCCGCCTTTATGGCGATTGGGACCCTCCAGCCCGAATCCCGTGCCGAGCGCGAAGATGATGCCCGGGTTCCGCTTCTTCAGGTCCTCGTAGCCGAAGCCCATGCGCTCCATCACGCCGGGGCGGAAATTGCTAACCACGACGTCGGCGCCGTCGATCAGGTCGAGCACCTGTGCCCGCGCCTCGTCGGACTTCAGGTCGAGCGCGACGCTCTTCTTGTTGCGGTTGAGCGAGCAGAACACCGGATTGTTGAGACCATCCGGATCGGAGCCAAGCGACCAGCGCGACAGGTCGCCGATCTTCTCCTTCTCGATCTTGATCACCTCGGCGCCATAGTCGGCCAGCACCTGCGTGCAGCACGGACCGAGCATCACCTGCGTGAAGTCGATCACCCGCACGCCGTCCAGGGGAAGAATGGTCATTCCGCGGCCTCCAGCAGCGTTGCGTTCTCGGACGGCACGTCGCCCGGATCGGCGCCCTGGGCGCGCATCTGTTTCTGGATCGCGGCGACGTCGGCATGGCGGACCTTGACGCCGGCGTTCAGCGCAATCGCGGCGGCAACGCCGGCGGCCTCGCCCATCGCCATGCAGGGCGGTATCTCCCGGCTCGACTTCTGCGCCTGCGGGGTCGCAGAATAATGCCGCCCGGCCACGATCAGCTGATCGACTTCGCGCGGGAGCATGGCGCGGTAGGGCGTGTAGTAGTCGCGGCCGCGGCACACCGTGTCGTGGAAGTGCCGGCGCGACATGACGTCTTCCTTGGTCACGACGTATTCGCCCTCGAGCATCCGCGTCTGTCGCACGCCGGTCTGCGGGGCGAAGTCGACGACATAGGCTTTCTCGAAGCCGGGGAAGTTCTCGTGGGCGAACGTCAGCAGCCGCTCCATACGCGCCCTGCCCTCGATCTCCACCGCTGTCAGGTCGGCGACCTTCAGGCCATGCAGCTTGGGCACGTGGGGGCAGTTCAGCCAGACCACGCCGGGCAGCGGCGTCTTCAGCCACCAGAAGTTCCAGCAGCCGCCGATGATGCGCTTGGCCTCATGGTCGAGCTTTGCGAACTCCTCCGGCTTCTCGAACTGGAACTGTTCCGCCCGGTCGGTGTCGACGCCGCCCCAGCGCGACACGGTCGTCAGGATGAAGGAACTCTCCTGCGATTTCGCCCCGGCGCTCGCCGCGACGTCGAGGTCGCCCGTAGCATCGATAACCACGTCTCCGAGGATCGCCTGGCGTCCTTCCTTGGTCTCGCAGATGACGCCCTTGATGGCGCCGTCCTCGACGATCGCCGACGAGAACCAGCTATGCAGCCTGAGCTTGACGCCGGCATCGCCGATGACTGCGTAGGAGGCGCGCTTGAAGGCATCGGGATCGAAGGCCGCTGAAAAGCAGATCGGGTGCGGCATCGAATGGGTGTGGAAGTCGAACAGCCCCCACCGCGCCCATTTGCGCCACATCGCGTCCGTCTCGCGGACGCCGGGCGCGCGGTCGGCATCCGGCGGGGTGACGCAAAGGCCCCAGGCGCTCATGCGCTCGATCATCTCCATGCAGATGCCCTGCACGGTGATCTCCGATCCGTTGTGCATGTCGTCGAGCACCAGCACCATTCCGCCCGAGGCGAGCCCCCCGAGATAGGGGTAGCGCTCCAGAAGCGTGACGCTCGCGCCGTTGCGGGCCGCCGACACCGCCGCCGAGATACCGGCCGGTCCCCCGCCGACGACGACGACGTCTGACCTGTCTGCCACGTGCGCATCGCGCGCGGCTTCTCTGATGGTCTGGATAACCATGATCTTCCTCCGGATTCGTGTGGACCTGCGTCGCCGTCAGTGGACGTCCGACGCCTTCCATTTGATCAGACGCGCCTCGGCGACCGAGACGATGGAAAACAGCACCACCGCGAGCAATGCCGCGACGAACACGGTTGCGTAGAGCAGCGGCGAGCGGAAATTGTAGGTGGCTTCGATGATCAGTGCGCCGAGCCCGAAATTGGAGCCGATCCATTCCGCCACGATGGCACCGATGACGCAGGTCGTGCTGGCGATTTTGAGCGCGGCGAACAGGAACGGCAGCGAACTCTGGATGCGGACCTTCCAGAAGATCTCCGATTTCGAGGCCGACAGCACCCGCATCAGGTCGAGCGTCGCCGGCGTCACGGCCTTCAGCCCCCGCACCATGTTGACCAGCGTCGGGAAGAAGCAGATCAGCGCCGCGATGATCACCTTGGGCAGATACCCGCTGCCGAAGATCAGCACCAGGATCGGCGCCACGGCGATGATCGGGATCGTGTGCATGAACACGGCGATCGGATAGAAGGCGCGCTCGGCCGTGCGGTTGTGCACGAACCAGACCGCCAGAAGGATGGCGATGAGGTTGCCGAAAACGAAGCCGAGCATGGCTTCGAAGAGCGTCGGCCAGAAGTTGCTCAATAGAGTCCAGCCGTCGTCGCGGAAGGACCTCAGCACGTCGAGCGGCCCGGGCGCCATGTAGGTCGGCACCGAAAATGCCCAGACGACGAACTGCCAGGCCGCGATCAGGCCCACGACCGCGAAAGCGGCCGGCAGCTTGTCGCGGAAGCGGTCGGTCAGCCCGAAGAGCCCGTGCTGCACAGGGGCTGCGGAGCGATGCGCGACGTCGGCCATCAGCATTCCTCCAGAAGGCGGCGCAGATGCGCCGTGATCTGCACGAAGTCGAGCGTGTCGCGCATGGCGAGCCGCCGCTGCGCCGGCAGGTCGACCGTCACGAGCTCCTTGACCCGGCCGGGGTGCGAGGCGAGCACCAGCACCTTCTGGCCGAGGAAAGCCGCCTCCGGGATGGAATGGGTGACGAACATGATCGTCGTGCCCGTCTCGCGCCAGATGCGCAGCAGCTCCTCGTTGAGCTTGTCGCGCGTGATCTCGTCCAGCGCGCCGAATGGCTCGTCCATCAGCAGGATCTTTGGCCGCGAAACGAGCGCGCGGGCGATCGCGACGCGCTGGCGCATGCCGCCCGACAGTTCGGCGGGTAGCGCCTTCTCGCGCCCCTTCAGCCCGACGAGTTCGAGCAGTTCGCGCGGTTCGGCATGTGCAGCACCGCCGCCTCCCACCTCGAGCGGCAGGCGGACATTGTCGAGCGCGCTGCGCCAGGGCAGGAGCGTGGCGTCCTGGAAGACGAAGGAGAAGTTGCGCTCGCGCCGCGCCTCTTCCGGCGACCGCCCGAGCACGGTGATCTCGCCCGCCGTCACCGGCACGAGGTCGGCGATGGCCCGCAGTAGCGTGGACTTGCCGCAGCCGGACGGTCCGAGCATCGTGACGAGCGAACCCGCCGCGATGTCGACCGATACGCCCGAGAGCGCGGTGACCGCGCTCTCCCCCTCGCCGAAGACGACGTCGACGTTCCGCACGGAGACGGCGACGTTGGCCTCGGCGTCGGCCGCCGCGGGCATGACGGATGACCGGGCCAGCGCGCGCGCGTTCATCGCCTCAGCCGACCTTCTTGCGGATATCGGCCGTGGCTTCGAGGATCGACAGCGTCATGATGTCGTCGACCGTCGGAACCGTACCCTTGAACTGGTCGAGATCGGCATAGGTCTTCAGCTGCGCCTCCCAGTTCGCGCGGTTCATCGTGCCCCAGCCTTCCGCCTTGGTCGTCTCTCCGAAGCTGAACTCCAGCACCGGCTTGACGGCTTCGAGTTCGCTCGCCTTGTCGAGGTTGGGGTAGGCTTCGACCAACATCCCGACGGCTTCTTCCGGATTGTCCTTGGCATAGCCCCAGCCCATCGCGGAGCCGGCGATGAACTTGGCCAGAACGTCGGGCGTCTCGGCGATGGCCTTGTCGGTGGCGAAGTAGACGTTGGCGTAGAGCTGGATGCCCGTGTCCCACAGCATCATGTCGACGCGGTCGTCGCCGAGGATCTTGAGCGCGTTGGTGTTGGTGAGCCAGCCCGTGACCGCCTGCGCCTGGCCGGTGATCAGCTGGTTCATGTCGGCGCCCATGTTGACCAGTGTCACCTGGTCCTCGGCGATGCCGTTCTTGGCGAGCAAGGCGCGCGCCAGGATATAGGCGGTCGGCTGGGTCGCGATCGTCTTGCCGATCATGTCCTTCGGCTCGCGGATCGCATTCTTGGCAAGCGAGAAATAGGTGAAGGGGTGCTTCTGGTAGCCGCCGGCGATCGCCTTGATCGGAATGCCGGCAGAGCGGGCCAGCATCACCGAGGGGCTGGACGAAGTCTGGCCGATCATGGCCTGGCCCGACGCGACGCTCGCCACGCCGTCGACGTTCGGACCGCCGGGCGTGATCTGGAGTTCCACGCCCTGTTCGGCGTAGAAGCCCTTCTTCATGGCGACGACTTCGCCGAGGATGCCGTTGGAGGCGAGCCAGCCGAGCTGCATCACCACCTTGGCGGGCGACTGGGCGCCGGCACGGGTGACGCTGATCAGGCTGTGGGTGGCCGCGACGCCGCCGATAGCCGCCGCTGCCTGGAGGAATTCACGACGCGTTTGCAATGGATGAGGCATGTCCGGATCTCCCGTTGGTGGGCCGTGGCGCGTTCCCTTTGCGTCCTGTTTTGTCCAGCCCCAGAGAAATGATGATCCCAACCATCGTTCGAATAAAGAAGAATGATTCGGCTTGGCCGCTGCCGTTTCGGCAACGCGATCCGACGCCCGCGAGCATCGTTCCGCGGCATGGTGGACATCTGGCACATGCATATTCGCGCCGCGGCCTGGGTCGCGGCAACTTGCCCAATGATCTCACTGTCGAAGCTGGTTTTCCGGTCGCCTAATCGCGCCGTTTCAGCGGGCGTCGGCCTGATCGAGCAGCGCAAGCAATCCCTTGAGCAACGCGGTCGGAGACGGCGGGTTGCCGGGGATATGGAGATCGACGGGCACCACGTCGCCCACCCCGCCCGCCACCGCGTAGCTGCCGGCGAAGCAGCCGCCGTCGAGGGCTTCGTCGCCGACGGCCACCACCCATTTCGGACCGGGCGTCGCGGCAAAGGTCCGCTCCAGCGCCTGACGCATGTTCTTGGTCACGGGACCCGTCACCAGCAGTACGTCCGCGTGCCTCGGCGAGGCGACGAAGCGTATGCCAAATCGCTCGACGTCGTAGAAGGCGTTGTTGAGCGCGTGGATCTCCAGTTCGCTATCGTTGCTCGACCCGGCGTCGACCTCGCGGATCGACAGGCTGCGGCCAAGCCGCTTTCGTGCCTTGTGGGCGACCGCGTCGGCGAGCTGGTCGATCGCGCCGTCGTCCGCGGACGGCCGCGCCTCAGTCAGGATGGGCTTGAGCAGGGCTTCAAAGAGCAGCTTACGCATCAGAGATCGTGGCCCGAATAGGAGCAGTTGAAGGATTTGTTGCAGAGCGGGAAGTCGGCGACGATATTGCCCTCGATCACCGCCTCCAGCAGCGGCCACTGGAACCAGGACGGGTCGCGCGGATGGCAGCGCTCCACCAGTCCGTCGGCGCCGATCCTCAGCCACACCAGCACGTCGCCGCGGAAGCCCTCGACCATCGCCGCTGCCTCGACAGGCCTCCCGGGCGGTGCGGTCTCCACCCGCAGCGGGCCATCCGGCATCAGTTCGAGGATCTGGTCGATCAGCGACAGGCTCTGTTCGACCTCCTTGATGCGCAGCCAGACGCGCGCGTTGACGTCGCCCTCCTGCATCACCGGCACTTCGAAGGACAGCCGGTCGTAGGGCGCATAGGGCAAGGCCCGCCTTGTATCGAAAAGGCGACCCGAAGCCCGGCCGACATAGCCGCCGGCGCCGAACTGCCGGGCCAACTCCGGCTTGAGGTAGCCGGTGCCGACCGTCCTGTCCTGCAGCGAAGCCGTATTGTCGTAGAGGTCGATCAGAGCCGGCAGCCTCGCGCGGATCTCCTTGACGAGCGACGCGATGGCGCCGGCGCCGGCCGGCTCCAGATCGCAGGCGACCCCGCCCGGCACGATGCGGTCGCGCATCATCCGGTGGCCGAAACTCGCCTCCGCCGCGCGCAGTACGCGCTCGCGCAATACGGCGCAATGGGCGAGCATCAGCGCGAAGGCGGCGTCGTTGCAGATCGCACCGAAATCGCCGAGATGGTTGGCGAGACGTTCCAGTTCCGCCATCAGGGCGCGCAGCATGACAGCGCGCGGCGGCGCCTCGATACCAAGAGCCGCTTCCGCCGCCCGCGCGAAGGCGAACGCATAGGCCACCGTGCTGTCGCCCGAAACGCGGCCGGCGAGTTCGGCGGCCCGCGCAAGCGTCGCGCCCTGCATCAGCCCCTCAATCCCCTTGTGGACGTAACCCAGTCGCGCTTCGAGGCGAACCACGGTTTCCCCGTTCGCGGTGAAGCGGAAATGGCCGGGCTCGATGATGCCGGCGTGCACCGGGCCGACCGGGATCTGGTGCAGGCTCTCGCCCTCGACGGGGAGGAACGCGTATGGCACGCCGTCGGCCGGCGCCGGCTCGCAGGCGCCGAGCGGGAAGCGCACGCCCCAGCGCCCGTGGTCGAGCCAGGGGCGCAGGTCCGGCGCGCCCTCCGGCACGAGGCCGAACAGATCGTGCGCAGTGCGCTCCGGCCTGATCGCAGGCGGATGCAGACGTCCAACCGACGGGAAGGTGAGATCCGGGCAGGCGAGCGTCAGCACGGCGGCCTTGCCGGCTTCCTCCGCCAGCACAGCCATATGGATCGCGGCCTTCTCTCCCCACAGACCGGCAAAAATGAGCCGACCCTGGGCAAGCGCTTCCCCTGCCCGCGTCCAGCCGTCACGGTCGACTTCGAAGCGCGGCCAGCCGTGGTGGTGTTCCGCCCGCTTTCCCTCGACGATTCCTTCCCAGATGTCCGTCATCGCGTGTCTCCCGCGCTCAGCCGAGAAGCCGGGCGACATGCTGGAACCAGCCGACCAGCGGCGGCGGCAGATACAGGCCCGCGCCGAGAACCAGGATGAGATGCGCGTAGATCGGCAGGTAGGACGCGTTCGACGGCGCCGTGCTGCCGGTCGGCTCGCCAAAGGCGATGCCGGTTCCGCGCAGGATGAGAGCGCCGAAGGCGACGAGCAGGCCGAAGACCAGCGGGATAGCCAAGAGCGGCTGGGTGGCAAAGGTCGAGGACACGATCAGGAACTCGCTCATGAAGACGCCGAGCGGCGGCAGGCCGGCGATGGCGACGACTCCCACCAGGAAGGCCCAGCCGAGACCGGGATGGGTCTCGGTCAGCCCGCGGATATCTGCGATCTTCTGCGTCCCCTTGATCTGCGCGATGTGTCCGACGCAATAGAAGATCGCCGACTTGGTCAGGCTGTGCATCACCATGTGCAGCAGTCCGGCGAAATTGGCGAGCGGTCCGCCCATCCCGAAGGCGAAGACGATGATCCCCATGTGCTCGATCGAGGAATAGGCGAACATGCGTTTGATGTCGCGCCGGCGGTAGAGCATGAACGCGGCGAAGATCAGGGAGACCAGTCCCATCGTGATCATCAGCGGTCCGGGCGCGATGGCGTCCGGGCTGGCGGCGAGCAGGATCTTGAACCGCAGCACGACATAGAGCGCGACGTTGAGCAGCAGGCCCGACAGCACCGCCGAAATAGGCGTCGGACCTTCGGCATGCGCATCGGGCAGCCAGGCGTGTAGCGGCGCCAGGCCGACCTTGGTGCCATAGCCGAGCAGCAGGAAGACGAAGGCGACGTTGAGCAGCGCCGGATCGAAGTCGGCCGCCTTCTCGACCAGCAGCGTCCATACCATGGCGTCGTGGCCCTCGCCGATGACCGGCCGCGCCGCCATGTAGACGAGGATGGTGCCGAACAGCGCCAGCGCGATGCCGACACTGCCGAGGATGAAATACTTCCACGCCGCCTCCAGCGCCTCGTGGGTGCGGTAGATGCCGACCATCACGACGGTGCTCAGCGTCGCCAGTTCCACCGCCACCCACATCAACCCGATGTTGTTCGACACGAACGCCAGGTTCATGCCGAACATCATGACCTGGTACATGGCGTGGTAGAAACGCAGATTGGCGGCGGTCAGCCGTCCGGTCTCCAGTTCATGTCCGACATAGCTCGCGCTGAAGATGCTCGCGGTGAGGCCGACGAAGGCGTTGAGCACGATGAAGACGATGTTGAGATCGTCGACGAAGAGATATTCGCCCGGCACCGGCCGTTCGACGACGAACAGTGACAGCGCGGCGACAAAGGTCAAGAGGCTCGCCGCCACGTTCAGTTGCGCGGTGACCCGGTAGCTCGGCAGCAGCGCCAGCACGACCGCGGCGACGATCGGGATGACGAGAACGGCCGTCTCCGCCTGGAAGCCTGCCGCGATCATCGCCGCTCCCCTCTGAAATCGTCGAGCGCGGCAATGTCGACCGTGTCGAATCGCTCCCGGATGCGGAACAGGAAGATGCCGATCACGACGAAGGCGATGACGATCGAGAAGGCGACGCTGATCTCCACCACCAGCGGCATGCCCTTGGCGCCGGTCGCTGCGAGCACGAGCCCGTTCTCGAGCGCCATGAAGCCGACCACCTGGCCGATGGCGTTGCGGCGCGTGACCATGACAAGCAGGCCGAGCAGCAGCACGGAGAGCGCGAAAGCGAGATCTTCGCGGGCGAGCGGATCCGCGTCGGGCGTCACCCGCAGCATCACCACCATCGACAGCGCCACCAGGCCAATTCCGGCGAGCATGGTCATGCCGATGCCGACCACGGTCTCGATGTCGCGATGGATGCCGAGCCGCAGGATGATGCGGTGCAGCGCGATCGGAATGACGCCGGCCTTGAAGACGAGCGCGATCGCCGCCGTGACGTAGAGGTGCGGCGCGTCCTGGACATAGGCCTGCCACGCCACCGACAGCGACAGCACCAGCGCGTGCAGCGCATAGACGTTGAGCAGCGCGTAGAGCCGGTCCTGGTAGAGCAGCATGAAGGAGACCAGCACCAGTCCGCCGGCCAGCATATGCGCGATGTCGAATGTGAGGCCGTTCATCTACAGGCTCCGCGAGGCGAACAGAAGGAGCGTGCCGAGCAGGCTCAGCATCAGCGCGACGCCGAGGAAGTCGGGAACGCGGAAGACGCGCATCTTGGCGATCGACGTCTCGAAGAAGGCGAGCAGGAAGCCGCCGACCGCGAGCTTGGCGAGATAGGCGCCGGCACCGAGCGCGAAGCCCGCCAGTCCCGTCCCGGGCGCCGCGATGCCCCAGGGCACGAAGACGCAGGCGATCAGCGAGATATAGAGCAGGAGCTTCAGCGAGGCGGCGAATTCGATCATGGCCAGATGCCGGCCCGAATACTCGAGCACCATCGCCTCGTGCACCATCGTCAGTTCGAGATGCGTCGCCGGGTTGTCCACCGGGATGCGGGCGTTCTCGGCCAGCGCCACCATGACCAGCGCGATCAGCGCCATGGCGAGCGAGACCCGCAGGCCGACCTCCGGCGTCGCCAGCACCGCCGCCACCGTGGAAAGCTGCGTCGAGCCGGCGACGAGCGCCAGCGCGAAGACCGTGAGCAGCATGGCCGGCTCGGCCAGCGAGGCGATCATGACCTCGCGCGACGCGCCGATGCCGCCGAAGCTCGTGCCGACATCCATGCCGGCCAGCGCCAGGAAGAAGCGCGCGCTGCCCAGCAGCGCTATGATGGCGATCAGGTCCGCCGTCCACGAGAACAGCAGCCCGCCGGCGAAGGTCGGCACGAGCGCGGCAGCGACCCATGTCGCGGCGAAGATCAGGTAGGGGATGACGCGGAACAGCCACGAGGCGTTCTGCGCCAGCACCACCTCCTTGCGCAGCAGCCGCGCCAAATCCCGGTAGGGCTGGAATACCGAAGCCCCCTGCCGCCGCAGGAGCCTGGCCTTGACCTTGCGCACGAACCCGGTCAGCAGCGGCGCGAGCGCGAGCACGACGGCCATCTGCGCCGCCTGGATCAGGAAAGAGAGGATCAGGTCCATAGCGCCAGCACCAGGAGCAACGCGATCAGTGCGAGGAAGACGAAGCTGAGATAGCGCCTTATCGTCAGGAACTGCAGCCGGTTGAGATGACCCGCCGCGAAGTCGACGGCGCCCGCGATGGGTGCGAAGAGCCAGTCCCAGACGAGGTCGTGCATTTCGACCGTATGGCGCGCGGGCGCCATGTCGCCCGGCGGCGGCATCTCTACCGTCTCCCGCGCCCGGAAGACTAGCGTTCCGAAGACGCGGCGGATCGGCTGCGCGAAGCTGCCGCCGGTATACTGGGTCGCCGGGCTCGGCTCCGGAAAACCGCAATCCCAAGCCGGTCCCCGGCGAATCTCGTGCGACGCGAAGCGGTGGACCAGGAACGCCGCCAGCCAGGCGGAGATCGCGATGAAAGCGAAGACCAGAAGGCCGTTGTAGGAACTGCGGCCTTCGGCGATCGGCACGATCGACAGCCAGGCATCGCCGGTCTGGCTGGGCATCGTTCCGCCGACGAGCGCTTGCGTGATCGGAGCGAGGCCGTCGATGACGAAGCCCGGCAGGATGCCGGCGAGCAGGCACAGCGCGGCAAGAACCGCCATTGCCGCGATCGAAAAGCCGTCGACCTCATGCGCGCCCTCGGCGACGGTCGTGCGGGGCCGTCCGAGGAACACCACGCCGAACGCCCTGACGAAACAGGCTGCGGCCAGCGCCGCGGCCAGCGCGAGAAGCCCACCCACCGCCGGCACCATGATTTTCAGGCCCCAGCCGGGAAGGCTCGGGCTCTGCAGGATCGCCTGGAAGATCATCCATTCCGAGACGAACCCGTTGAACGGCGGCAGGGCCGAGATCGCGACGCAGCCGACCAGGAACGCGAGGCTGGTCGCTGGCATGCGATGGATGAGCCCGCCGAGCTTGTCCATGTCGCGCTGGCCGGTGGCGGTCAGCACCGCGCCGGCGCCGAAGAACAAAAGGCTCTTGAACAGGCTGTGGTTGAAGACATGGAACAGCGCGGCGGTGAGGGCGAGCGCCGCCGCCCAGCCCATCCCGTTCGCCTCGAAGGCAAGCGACAGGCCAAGGCCGGCGAAGATCACGCCGATGTTCTCGATCGTCGAATAGGCGAGCAGACGCTTGAGGTCGGTCTCCATCAGCGCATGCAGGATGCCGAGCACCGCGGTTGCGCCGCCCAGCGCCAGCAACAGCACGCTCGACCACCAGGCCGGCTCGCCGAGAAGATCGAAGACCACGCGAATGAAGCCGTAGATGGCGACCTTGGTCATGACGCCGCTCATCAGTGCCGAGACGTGACTGGGCGCGGCCGGGTGCGCCAGCGGCAGCCAGACATGCAACGGCGCCAGTCCCGCCTTCGAGCCGGCGCCGACGAGCATCAGCACCAGCGCCAGCGCCGCGATTGCCGGGGTGCGGTCCGCCGCCCTTATCGCCGCGAACGCGTATTCGCCACCTGGCCCTGCCAAGAGCCCGAAGGCCAGCAGCAGCGCCATCGTGCCGAAACCGGCCATGAGCAGGTAGACATAGGCCGCCCGCGCATTCGCCGCTTCGCGGTGGTGCGCCAGCACCAGCGCCCAGGACGCCAGCGACATGAATTCCCACGACAGGAGGAAGGTGAAGGCGTCGTCGGCCATGACCACCAGGTTCATGCCGGCGAGGAATGCCGGAAAGAACGGCAGCACGCGGTGCGGCGCGTGCTCGTGGCGGCCGTAGCCGAGGCCGTAGATGCTGGCCGACGTGCCGCCCAGATTGACGACGACGAGGAAGAAGGCGGCGAGCGCGTCGATGCGGAAATGAGCGCCCACCCACGGCAGCCCGAGAGGCAGAACAAGCGGCGCCGTGGACAGGCCGCCGGTGAGCGATAGAACCGCGGCGCCGAGCCCGACGGCGGATGCCGCGGCGCAGATTCCATAGATGACCGGCGTCGCCATCGCCGAGCGAGCGATAGCCGTCGCGAGGACCGCGGCCGCCAACAGGACGCCGACCAGAGGCAGATGGATCATCAGCGCCTGCATCAGCCGCGCCTGTCCATCATGGCCGGCTCGCCGGAGCGGCCCGTGCCGTCCTCCGACCCTGCCTTCAGCCGCACGCCGCGTCCGCTCGAACGGCTGACCGCGCCCTCGCCTATGACCTCGACGCCGGCGGCGTCGAGCGCGGCGATGAGCTTCATCAGCGAATCGACATTGCCGCGGATCGTCCCATCGCTGGCCTCCATGCGCTGGATGGTCGGCACGGAAAGCCCGGACAGTTCGGCCAGCCGGCGCTGGTCGACGCCGAGGAGGGCCCTCGCCGCGCGAAGCTGAGTTGCGGTGATCACCGTCCCACCCCTGACCTCAATGCTGAGACATGAACTATGCGGTGCTGATTCTGCATATCAACGGCATTTTGTCCATTCCTGATGTGCAGAACATCACAACTGATTGAACAACGATCGCCACTCCCTGCAAGACGAATCCGCGCCGGCGGCCGCCGCAAAGCCGGACAGGATGGTCGAAAGGTGCGACGGTTCAGACGGCTCGCTCGACGTCCACCAGGCAGCTTTGGGCCGCGCAGCCCTGGCCGAGATTGGATGTCCCAATATCGCGGGTAAGCGCATTCGGATTGCCGCTGCGGCCGGTATCGGCGCCGCAGACCGCAAAATCCGCCCCCGTAGGCAGCAACACGACACCTGGCAGAACCTCGTCCGAGGGTTCCGCCGACGCCAGGCAGGCACCACGGACGTTGAAAATTCGCACCAGATCGCCGCTTGTGATGTTCCTTGCCGCCGCATCCTTCCGGCTCATGCGGAGGACCTCGTAGCCGTCTCGCTTGCCGGCGCGCGAATGCGCGGATTGCTCCATCTGGCCGTGCAGCCGCCGCTCCGGCTGCGGCGTCAGGAGGTGGAGCGGATGTCGACGGGATGCCTCGCTGCCCAGCCACTCTTCCGGATCGAGCCACACTGGATGGCCCGGTTGATCCGGATCTCCCATCGCCGCGACTGCGGCCGAATGGATCTCGATCCTGCCCGACGGTGTCTGCAGCGGATTGGCTTCCGGGTCGCGTCGAAACGCTTCGAATGGCACGGGGTCGCGTTCGGGCTCCGGCATGCGCAGAAAGCCGTCGGCGAAAAATGCGTCAAAATCCGGCGCCGCGATGCCGCGCGCCGAGAGCCGCTTCCGCGTCTCGTCCCAGGCCCACCGCAGCCACTCGCCGCTGTCGCGACCTTCTGTGAAGGCTTCCTCCAGGCCGAGCCGCGACGCGAGGCCGCGGAATATATCGTAGTCGTTGCGCGCCTCGCCCACGGGTTCGATCGCCTTCTGCATCGCCAGCAGGAAAGGATCGCGTGACGAGCCGCCGATATCGTCGCGCTCCAGCGTCGTGGTGGCTGGGAAGACAATGTCGGCGTGGCGCGCGGTCGCGGTCCAGTACTGCTCGTTGACGATGATGCATTCCGGCCGCCGGAATGCCTGCCTCAGCCGGTTCAGGTCCTGGTGGTGGTGGAAGGGATTTCCCCCGGCCCAGTAGACGAACCTGATGTCGGGATAGGTGATCGAGCGGCCGTCGAAGCGGATCGTCTCGCCGGGTTGCAGCAGGAGATCGGCCATCCGGGCGACCGGAATGTCGAGCCCGACCGGATTGGGTCCGACCGGCAGTCCTCTCAGCGGAGTATCGTAGCCGCGATTGCCGTTGCCGTTCATCGAACCGTAGCCGAATGCATAGCCGAGTCCGGGCCTGCCGATCTGGCCAAGCGCCGCTGCGAGAGCGATCAAGGCCCAGTACGGCTGTTCGCCATGACGCGCCCGCTGGAGGCTCCAGGTCGCGGTGAGCATCACCTTTCGCCCGACGAGACTGCGAGCGAGATCAACGATGGCGTCGGCTGGCACCCCGGTCAGCTCCGAAGCCCATTCGGGGCTTTTGACTGTGCCGTCCGTCGCGCCGTCCAGATAGGTGCGCAGCAGGTCGAAGCCAGTCGTGTGGCGGTCGATGAAACCCTGGTCGTGCGCATCCCATTCGCAGATCAGCCTGATCATCGCCAGGATGAGCGCCGTGTCGCTGTTGGGCCGGACCGGCAGCCACTCGCTGGCCACCCCTTCCGGCCTGTCGCCGCCGAAAGGCGAGATCGTGACCACCCGCACGTCATTGGCGGCCAGGCGTCGCATATGCCCCCGATAGCTGTGCTCGCCCGAGCCGCCGGACTGCACCGCCCAGTTCTTCGCCGGCAGGCCGCCGAAGGCGAGCAGCACCTCGGCATTTTGCGCCACCTCCGGCAGCGTCGCCAGTGGCGCGCGCATCGCCTCGCTCTCGCCGACGACACGCGGAATGAAGGCCATCGCGGCGCCGAAGCTGTAATTCGTCACCTGTCCGACGAAACCGCCTGCGCAGTTCAGGAAGCGGTGAAGCAGCGTGCGGGCATGATGCACGCGCCCTGCGCTCGACCACCCGTAGGAGCCGCCGAAGATCGCCTGATTGCCATGGGTCTTCCGCACACGGTCGATTTCCGCGGCGCCCCGATCCAGCGCCTCGTCCCATGAAAGCGGCACGTATTCGTCGTCGCCGCGAGCCGCTCCGCCGTCGCCCGCGAGCCAGCCGCGTCGGACCAGCGGCTGCGCCACGCGCTGCGAGGAGTAGACCATCTCCGGGAAGGCATGGATCAAGGGGCTCGGATCGGGGTCATGTTCGAAAGGCGAGACGGAAACCACGCGGCCGCCGCGCACATGGACGCGGAACGCGCCCCAGTGCGCCGCCGAATGCAGCGTCTTCACCTCATCGTTCAAGCCGTCACCTTCGCTTCGGTCCGCCGCCGCCCGAGCATGGGGATGGCCGAGATCAGCTGCTTCGTATAGTCGGCGCCCGGATTTTCGAAGACCTCCTGCGCCCCGCCCTGTTCGACCACCTTGCCGCGATGCATGACGAGAAGCCGGTCGCTGATGAGCCGGACGAGATTGAGGTCGTGGCTGACGAAGATAAACGCCACGCCCAGTTCCGCGCGAAGCCTCAGGATCGTCTGGATGACATGCGCCTGAAGCGACGCGTCGAGCGCGGACGTGGGTTCGTCGAGCAGCACCAGCTTCGGCTTCAGGACGATCGCGCGTGCAATGTCCACACGGGCGCGCTGGCCGCCCGAAAGTTGATGCGGATAGCTGTTCAGCAGGCGCTCGGGCAGGCCGGCATGTGAAGCGGCCTCGACGATCAGATCGCGAATGTTGCGCTTTTCCTCAGGCGTTCCAAGCCGCCGGACCGGGTTGGCGATGGCCTCGAACGCACGGAACCGCGGATTGAGGCTTGCCAGCGGATCCTGGAAAACCATCTGGAGAAGCCGCCTATTCGGCGACTTCCCAAATTTGGCGCCGCTCGTTCCGGTAATGTCGGTTCCATCGAAAATGACACGCCCGTCATCCTGGTCGATCAGCCTGGCGACGATGCGCGACAGCGTCGTCTTGCCGCTGCCGGATTCGCCGACGAGACCCAGGATCTCCGACGGGCGCACGTCGAAGGAGACGTCATCGACCGCATACATCCTGCTGCCGCCGATCAGGTAGAATTTGGTCGCGGCCAGAACTCTCAGGATCGGGTTTCCCGGCTCTTCGGAGGCTCCACCCATCATGTCTTCATGCCTTCCGGCTGGTCCGAGTAGTTGCCGGTCATCGGCTTGAGCTCGTCGGCGCTGGTTTTCCCATAAGGCAAGGAATCGAGCAGTGCCCTTGTGTAGGGGTGGGTCGGCGCGGTGAAGATCTGGACCGCGTTGCCCTCCTCCAGGATGCGGCCGCTGTTCATGACGATGCCGCGGTCGCAATATTCGCTGGCGAGAGCCAGATCGTGGGTGATGAAGATCACCGCGACGCCGCGCTCCCGGCAGGCGCTGATCAGCATGTCCATCACGAGCTGCTGCGTCGTCACGTCGAGCGCCGATGTCGGTTCGTCCGCGACGATCATCTCTGGCTCGCAGGCCAGCGCCGCAGCGATGCCGATACGCTGGCACATGCCGCCCGACAGTTCTGACGGGTAGTTGCGCACGCGGTGCTCCGGCATCGGGATGCCGATCTGGCCCATGATGCCAATCACCTTGCGCAAGGCATCCTTGCGGCTGATGCCGGTGCGGTCATGCGCGCGCACGATGTCGACGAGCGTGTCGCCCACGCGGCGGATCGGATTGAGGCTGGCCTTCGCATTCTGGAACACCATCGCGATCCGCCGGCCGCGTATGTTGCGCATCTCGGCTTCGGAAAGGTCCAGAAGGTTCGTGCCGTCGAGCCTGATGCTGCCGGAGGAGATCCGCGCATTGGCTCCGAGAAGGCCCATGATCGTCATGCCGGTCACCGATTTGCCGGAGCCGGATTCGCCGACCAGCGCCAGGCACTCGCCCCGTTCGAGCCCGAACGAGATGCCGCGCAGGGCCGGCACGATGCCGCCGCTTCCCTCGAAGCCGAGGGCGAGGTTGTCGATTTCGAGCAGTCTCGCCATCAGCTGCGCCGCCTCGGGTCCATGACATCGCGGATGGCGTCCCCCAAAAGGGAGAAGCAGAACACCGACATCGCAAGGGCGAGCCCGGGGAAGACGACGACCCACCATTGACCCGAGATCATCATCGAGGCGCCCTCCTGGATCATGATGCCCCATTCCGGTGTCGGCGGTGCGACGCCGAGACCAATGAACGCAAGTCCTGCCGTGTTCAGGATCGCCCAGCCGAGATTGAGCGAAATCTGCACGATCACCGGCGGCAGCGAATTCGGCACGAGGAAGCCAAAGATCACCTGGGCCGTGCTGTTACCGTTGATGATCGCGGCCTCGACATAGCCGGTTTCCCGCCTGGCGCTGATTTCGGCGCGCATGAGGCGGAAATAGAACGGCAGATTGATGATCGCCGTCGCCAGCACGATGCTCTCGACCGAATTGCCGAGGACGGCAACCAGCGCCATGGCGGCGACGAAGAGCGGGAACGCCATCATCACGTCGACGACCCGGCCGAGGATGCGGTCGAGCCAGCCCCCCACATAGCCCGACAGCGCACCGATCGAGGAACCGACGACCGCCGACAGGCTGACCGCGACGATCGCGATCGCGAAGTCGAGCCGCGCGGCCACGATGACGCGGCTGAAGATGTCGCGGCCGAGGTGGTCGGTCCCGAACCAGTAGGCTCCGGACGGCGGACGCAGGACCTCGCGGAGATTGGTCGTCAGCGGATCGTAGGGGGCGATATAGGGCCCGATGATCGCCACGACCATCAGTACGACGATCAGGACGGCTGCAACCGCTCCGGCAAGGTTGCGCCGCAGGATGAAGCGGATATCGGCGAAGGAGAGCATCGGTCAGCCCCGCAGCTTGTAGCGCGGATCGACGATCGCCGAGACGATATCGATGACCAGCGTCATCACGACGAAGAGCGCGGCGACGATGAGGACAAAAGCCTGAACGGGGGCATAGTCGAGCGCGATCAGCGAATTGACCGCATAGGCGCCGATGCCGGGCCAGGCGAAGAGCTTCTCGATCATCACATTGGCGCCGAGCATCGTCGAAAGCACCATGCCGGCGGTGGCGAACACCGGCAGCATGGCGTTCGGCAGGGCATATTGGAGCACGACGCGTGTCCGCGAGATGCCGAATGCCTTTGCGGCGAGCACGTAGTCGCTCTCGAGCGAATCGATCATCGACCCGCGCATCATGCGCAGCAGCGGCGCCACCGCAAAGATCGCCATGGACGCGGCCGGCATCAGCAGCTTGCCGAAGGCCATGCGGAAGAGTTCCCAGTCGCCCATCAGCAGGGCATCGATCGTGGCGAAGCCGGTGATCGGGTCCGGCGGAATGATCATGCTCGGCCATCGCCCGATCGGTTCGGCCGCGATCCCCCACCGGAAGTAGAAGAAATAGATGAGCAGCAGGCCGAAGAAGAAGACCGGCATGGCGGCCGCGAAGGACGACATGACACGGCAGAGCTGGTCGAACCAGGTATTGCGCCACAGCGCGGCGGCGATACCCAACGGCAGGGAGACCACGATGGAGATGAAGAACGCCAGCGCCGCGAGTTCCAGCGTCGCCGGCAGCCGCACCGCGAAATCGGACATCACGGAGCGTCCGGTCTGCATCGAGTTGCCGAAATTGCCGGCCGCGATCTCGCGCAGATAGATCACGAACTGTTCGAACACCGAGCGGTCAAGACCCATCTCGCGCCGGATCGCCTCGATCTCCGCCGGTCCCGCGGTCGGGCTGGTGGCATACTGGATGGCAGGGTCGCCGGGCAGCGCGCGGATCAGGACGAAAGTCACGATCAGCACGCCGAACAGCACCGGCAACGCGGTCCATATCCGCGCCAGGATGGCCTTGGCCAGGGAGCCATTCATGCTTGATACGGCCTTCTCGTGCTTTCCGAAGGTTCCCTATGCCCCGTCCGCGGGCGGCTCGCCTGCGGACGGGAAGTTCTGAACCTATACAAGGCGATTATCAGGCTTTTGTCAGGTGGCGAAGCTCGAGCGAACGGTGGAACATATAGGTGTATCCGCCGACCGCCTCGCTCATCACCGTATCCTGGAACGCCGACCACAGCGGGATGACCGGAACCTCCGTCCGCGCCAGTTCGATCATCCGCATCACGAGTTCGTCGTATTTCTTCGGATCGGTTTCCCACCGCGCCTTGGCGACGATATCGATCATCTCCGGATTGGCGTAGCTGCCGAAGTTCCACCGGGTCTCGCCCTGGTAGAAGATGCGGAAGAAGTAGTCAGGGCTGCGCAGCCAGGCGCCGGCATTGGCGATGAACAGCGGCAGCTTCTTTTCCGTGAGCAGGGTGCCCATCTGGCCGGAAGGAACCTTGTCGATGCGCACCTTGATGCCGATCTTGCCGAGAGCTTCCTGCATCAGGGTCGCCACCGGCTCGGCCACGGTCGTGTCGTCCGCGTCGATGGAGAAAGTGGTCTCGAACCCGTCCGGGAAACCGGCCTCGGCCAAAAGGCTCTTTGCCTTGTCGAGGTCCTGCGTGAAGGGCAGCGGCGAAGGCCACTGCGTCGAAGTCACCTCCGCCGCGCCGCCGAACATCGGCGTGCCCCGGTTATACAGAACCGCTTCCAGCATATCCTGATAAGGCACGCTCCAGGCTATTGCCTGACGCACCTTCACATTGTCGAAAGGCGCGATGGCGTTGTTCATGGCAATGTAGGTGACGGCCGCCGGGTTCGATACGCCGAGAACCTTGACCTTGCCCGCGCTGAGCAGGTCGGCGATGTCGCGGCCCGGAAGATCGCGCACGAGATCCGCCTCGCCGCGTTCGGCGGCGATGCGCCGGCTCGCCGCCTGCGGAACGATCTGGTAGAGGATCCGCGCGGTTCGGGGTCCGTCGCCGTTCTTCCAGTCGGCGAACGGTTCGAGCACGAACTGCTGGCCGGGCTGGTAGTTGCCGAGCTTGTAGGGGCCGCCGCCCGCGACATTGGTCTTCAGCCACTCCGTCGCCCACGGGTCTTCCGCGGTCGCGTGCTCCTTGGCGACCTTTGAGTTGAAGATCGCGGGGAACAGCAGCGCCAGATTGGGCAGCGTGAAGCGGTCGGCGCGCTCGACGTGCACCTCGATCGTGCTGCCGTCGACAACGACGAACTGCTTGGGGTCGGTCATCGAGCCCGTGCCCATCTGGTTCTTGGCCGTGGTCACGTTGACTGCGCGATCGAGCGACCATTTGACATCGTCGGCCGTAACCGGGCTGCCATCGTGGAACGTCGCTCCGGCGCGCAGCTTGAAGCGGATCACCTTGCCGTCTTCGACGATCTCGTAGCTTTCGGCCACCTGCGGCACGATGTTCTCGTAGTCGTAGATGAAGGCGCCTTCCTGGCCCGGTCCGGTAAGCGGCGCCTGGCCGAAGGTCACCAGGCGGTCGTAGACGTTCCAGGTGATGTTGACGGACGGGATGTTGTAGCCGGTGCCTGCCGGGTCGAGAGTGTTCGGCGACCCTTCGGCGATCACGCGGATCACGCCGGCCTGGCCCTGAGCCTGGAGCAGGCGCGGATGGAATGTAAGTCCGACGGCGGCCGCGCCGCCGAATGCAAGTCCACTTCTCA
The DNA here is from genome assembly GCA_043822005.1 of Pseudomonadota bacterium. Classification (GTDB taxonomy): domain Bacteria; phylum Pseudomonadota; class Alphaproteobacteria; order Rhizobiales; family Rhizobiaceae; genus Mesorhizobium_A. The sequence continues at coordinate 193,522 of JBDRCE010000057.1, forward strand.
GAAAATCGCGTCTATGCATGCTGATCGCCTTCCCATTGCGGTTACGTTTATCGTGGCTTCCTTCATCGAGCATCTCCGGAAGAGTGGCCATGCCCACCTCCCCCGGACGATTCGATGACAACCAGATCGCCCCTCGCGATCTGAATGTTCTGCTTGCCGCGCAGCTGGACCTCATCGCCATCTGCGCGATGGAGCGTTGCGCGGAACGTGGCCCCCGGCTCGCCGCCATCGATACCGTAGGGCGGCACGACGGCGCGTTCGAACATGGTGGTTAGCGCCGTTTCGTCGCCGCGCATGCGATAGCCGCGCTCGATGCCTTCGCCGCCCTTGTGCCGTCCCGCGCCGCCCGATCCGCGGCGCAGCCGCTGGAACTCGACATTGATCGGGTACTCGTTTTCGATCACCTCGGCCGGCGTGTTCATCACGTTGGCCAAATGGACGCGTGTCGAGGCCATGCCGTCGCGGTCGAAGCGGGCGCCCTCGCCGCCCGGATGCACTTCATAAAAGGTCGACCAGCCGGTGGCGGTCCGCGTGCCGAAGATCAGCAGCCCGGCCGTCGTCGGTCCGCCACCGCTCAGTTCCCGGGCCGCGATCGGCTCAAAGGCACGGAAGATCGCATCAGCCAGTCGCTGGCAGGTTTCGTGATTGCCTCCAACCACCGGACGGTCATAGGCCGCGTCGACGATCGAACCCGGACGCGTGACGACGTTGATCGGGCGGTAGCAGCCGCCCGACGGCTGGATATCCGGGCCATAGAGGGCCTTCATCACGTAGAAGACCGCGGCGCCGGCGATGAACCTCGTCGTGTTGATCGGTCCGGGCACTGAATCTGCGGATTCGCTGAAGTCGAACGTCGCCGTTTCGTCCTCGATCGTCACAGTGACCCGGATCGGAACCGGCGCGCCGCCATGGCCATCGTCGTCCATCCAGTCCTCGCCGCGGTAGACGCCGTTCGGGATGGCCCTGATCGCCTCCGCCATCTGGCGCTCGGCCCGCGCGTGGATAGCCTGCATCGCCTCTTTCATCCAGGCGACGCCATGCTTGGCCGCGAGTTCGTCCAGCCGCCGCCCGGCAACGGTCGTCGCGGCGACCTGGGCGAGGATGTCGCCCTTGCGCTCTTCGGGGCCGCGCACATTGGCCAGGATCAGATCGAGCTTCTCCGCATCGAACCTGTCCGCCGCGACCAGGCGGGTCGGCGGCAGCCGCAGCCCTTCCTGCCAGGCGTCGCGCGCGGCGGCAAAATAGCTGCCAGGCATCGCGCCGCCGACGTCCGCCCAGTGGGCGAGCGACACGGCGAAGGCGTAGAGCTCGCCTTCCCTGAAGATCGGGCGGATCAGCTTCACGTCCGGAAGGTGGTTGCCGCCGATCTCGGGCAGATTGACGATCCAGACATCGCCCGGCTCCATGCGGTCGGCTGTGACCCGCTTGAGGAATTCGCGCACGGTGAAGCTGAGCACGCCGAGATGAACCGGGACGTCCGCCCCCTGGGCGACGAGGAAGCCTTCCGAGTCCGTCAGGGCGGAGGAATGGTCGCCGGCCTCGCGCAGCAATGGCGAACGCGCCGCGCGCATCACCACCATCGACATCTCCTCGGCAATCGCCGTGAGTGCGTTGCGGATGACTTCGAGGGAAACGGGTTCGATGCTCACAGCGTAACCTCCATCATGAGGTTGCCGTTGCTGTCCGCGGTCACCCGGTCGCCCGGCGGCACGACGACGGTCGACCATTCGTCCTCGATGACGAGCGGCCCTTCGAGTGCGACGCCAACCGGGAGGCGCCTGCGATGGCGGACGGCGACATCGAACGTCTCGGCCGTCTCGAAGGTCACCTGCCGGTAGCCGAGCTCCGCTGTCGTATCAGGCTCATCGCTCTGGAGGATCGCCGAACCGCCTGCGTCCATCCGTGGCGCCAGAACTTCGATGCGCAATGAGGCCAATTCCCAGGGCTCGCCGGTGGAATAGCCATAGAGCGCCTCATGCGCCTGCTCGAACTGCCGATTCAACTGCTCGCGGTCGTCCAGCGCCGGACCGAGGATCGGCGTCTCGTAGCTCTGGCCGCTGTAGCGGACGCCGGCCGTGATGGAGACGTTGAGGCTTTCTTTCTCGTGCCCCGCGTCGATCATGGCCGCCGACAGCGCGCTGGTCTCCGCGGCGACCGCCTTGCCCAGCACGCATGCGTCCCACGCTGTCGACTTCATGCCGATGGTCGTCTGGCGCGAATAGCTCATCGTCGCTTCGACGCATCCGAGCGCGGAGAAGCCGGACGAGAAGGCCGGGATCGTCACGCGGGAGATGCCGCACAGGCGGGCGACTTCCGCTACATGCACGGGCCCCGCGCCGCCGAAGGCGACAAGCCCGAAATCGCGGATATCGCGGCCGCGCTCCACGGTGGCTCGGCGCAACGCCCGCGCCATGTTGGAATGCACGACCTTGGCGATGCCGGCCGCCGCCTGGTTCACCGAAACGCCCATCGCAGCCGCCAGTCGCCCGACCGCGCCTTCCCCCGCGGCCCGGTCGAGCACGACCGACCCGCCGAGCGTGCGCGAGGGATTGAGGTAACCGAGAATGAGATCCGCGTCGGAGACCGTGGGCAGGTCGCCGCCCTTGCCGTAACAGGCCGGTCCCGGTTCCGCGCCGGCGCTCTCGGGTCCGACCACCAGCGCCCCGCTGATGAGCCTGGCAATCGAACCGCCGCCAGCACCGATGGAATCGACCGCCACCATCGGCATGCGGATGCGCTGTTCGCCCAGTTCCCGGTTCGCAGCGATTTCCGCGCGTCCGTTGACGATCAGGCAGACGTCTGTGGTGGTCCCCCCCATGTCGAAGGTGATCGCATGGTCGATGCCCAGTCTCTGGGCCGCCTGCGAACTCGCAGCCACGCCTGCGGCCGGGCCTGACATAGCGAGCATGAGCGGACGTTCGGCAATGAGGGCGGGCGTGGCCATGCCGCTTGCCGAATGCATCAGATGCAGCCGGCTGTGCCCGGGCTTGCGCTGGTCTATCAGCGAAAGATGATGCTTGATCTTGGACATCATCATCGCGTTCAGGACAGTCGTGTTCATCCGCTCGAATTCGCGGAACTCAGGGCTCACCTCATGCGACAGGCTGACATGCGGCAGCGCGGCCCGAAGTGCCGCGCCAAGACGCATCTCGTGGACGGGATTGCGGAACGAGTGCAGGAGGCAGACTGCCACCGTGTCAACGCCGGAAGCCGCAACCTCGTCGACGACGCGCGCGATCTCGGCATCGGTGAGAGCCGTCGCGACTTCGCCCTGCGCGGTCAGCCGCTCCTCGACTTCGAAGCGAAGCTCGGCCGGCACCAGGGGATGGGGCCGCGGCAACAGGTCCATGCGATAGAGGTGGCGCCTCGCACCACGGGCAATCTCGATCGTGTCGGAAAAGCCGGCGGTCGCGATCAGGGCGCAGGGACGGAAACGGTGCTCGACGATATCGTTCGTGACGATCGTCGTGCCGTGCACGATTTCGGCAACCTCGTCCCAGTCCAACCGAACGGCGGAGATCGCGTCGACGATCGCTCGGACGGGCTCCTGCGGCTGGCTCGGGACCTTGGCCGAGCGCGGGGCCGTCCCGTCGGAAGAAATCGCGATGACGTCGGTGAAGGTGCCGCCAATGTCGATTCCAAGTCTCCAGCCGCCCACACGCATCTCCGAACCGACTTCCATTTTTCGAAACTTTATTCCTTTTTTTCGAATATCCAGTTTTCCGGCAGTCGTGTCAACGGGGCGATTTGGATTCCGGAGGTCGCTGCCCGCCGCGGCCCGGTCGAAGAAGTTGGGGTGGGGAACCCGGGAACGATTCATCGCCCAGGCTCCGCGGCGCGGAGACGGCGTTCGAGCGGTGCTTTGGCAATGTGCTTGCCGCAATGTGCTGTTCCCCGACCCGCCTCGCCCCGTCCCGGGAAACGCGGCAGATCTTTGTTTCATTATTTGACTTCAGATTTCACTCGACCTCTTCGAGAGTCAAGGCGGCTAGGCGCCTCAAGAGTTCATTTTGTGAATTTTTGTTTCATATAATGAAGTGCGGTTGCAAAATGCGCATCACCGGGGCATGCTGCCGCGGTAATTGCATCGCTTGGAAACCGTGCCTATGCCCCTCGATCCCGACCGACTGCTCAACCTGGACCTGCCGGTTCGCCGGTATTCCTACGATGATCGAGAGCCGATGCTCTATGCTTTGGCGGTCGGTGCGACCGCCAAAGATCTAAGCTTCGTCTACGAGCGCGATCTCAAGGTCATACCGAGCTTCGCCCAGATCGCGGCCTACGATGATTCCTGGCTCGAGAGCGGCGGCATCGATCTCCAGCAGGTCGTCCACGGCAGCCTCGACATCGAGTTCTTCGACAGCTTCGCCGCGTCCGGCACAGCCGAGATCCGGACCGGCATCGCGGGGCTGGGCGACAAGGGCGAAGGCCGCGGCGGCATCATCCATCAGTCGATGGAAATCGCGCAGAATGGACGCCCGGTGGCCAACTGCCTCAGCAGTCTCTTCGTGCGCGGAGCCGGCGGGTTCGGCGGCGACCGCGGCCGCCAGCCCGAGGCCATGGCCGCGCCCGAAGGCGCTCCTCATGCCATCGTCGAAGTCGGAACCGCTGCCAACCAGGCAGCCCTGTTTCGGCTGCTCGGCGACAGGAACCCTCTCCATATCGATCCGGAATTCGCCAGGGCGGCAGGGTTCGGGACGCCGATCCTTCACGGCGCGGCGACCTTCGGCCTCGCATGCCTGACGGTCCTCAAGGCCTATTGCCAGGGCGAGCCGAGCCGGATGAAGCGCTTTGCCGCCCGCTTCTCGGGTCCGGTCTTCCCCGGCGAGACCTTGGTGTTCTCGTTCTGGCAGATGGACCAGGAAATCCGCTTTCGCGCATCGGCCAAGGAACGAAATGCGCCGGTGCTCGACGGCGGTCGCACGACGATCGCCTGATCGCCCATCGGTTCGACTTCCCCAACACGAACAGGACATTCACAGGATGAGTTCATCTGACTATTGGAGTTCGCAGCGCGCCATCGTGACCGCAGGCGCTTCGGGCATCGGACTGGCGATCGCATCCGCCCTGCGCGATGCGGGAGCCAATGTCTGGGTCTGCGACATCGCGGAAGACCAGCTCGCGCGGTCCGAAATCGCCGGCAGGGGGATCAAGGCGCGCCTTTGCGACGTTTCCGATGCGGCGTCGGTCAACGCCTTCGTCGCCGAAGCGGCCACCGACATGGGCGGCATCGACATCGTCATCAACAATGCCGGTATCGCCGGTCCCGCGGCACCCCTGCATGAGCTCGACTTCGAAGCCTGGAAGAGGACGTTCGACGTCAACGTGCATGGTCAGTTCCATGTCGCGCACGCGACGATCCCGCATCTCAAGGCGACCGGCCGGGGCGGCAGCATGGTCTGCATGGCCTCGGTGGCCGGAAAATACGCGTTTCCGCTGCGCTCGCCCTATGCGAGTTCGAAGGCCGCCGTGATCTCCATGGCCCGCTGCCTTTCGGTCGAGCTTGGCCCCGACCAGATCAGGGTCAATTCGATCGCGCCGGGCGTCGTCGCGGGCGACCGCATCCGCCGCGTCTTCACCGACCGCGCGGCGACCAAAGGCATCACCTACGAGGAAATGGAAGCACTCGCGCTCAGGGCCGTGTCGATGAAGACGATGGTCGAGCCTGAGGAGATCGCCGCCCTCGTTCTCTATCTCTGCGGGCCCGCGGGACGACCGATCACCGGCCAGTGCATGAGCATCTGCGGCGGACTGGAATATACGGAGTAGACGATAATGGCCGACAAGAAGATCATCAGCTGCGCCATCACTGGCGCGACCCACACGCCCACCATGTCGCCTTACCTGCCGGTGACGCCAGACGCGATCATCGAGCAGGCCATCGGCGCCGCGCAGGCCGGCGCGGCCATACTCCACCTGCATGCCCGCGACCCGCAGACGCAGCGGCCCACGGCCGACCTCGACATCTGGATGCACATCCTGAAGTCGGTCCGCTCGCAGACGGACGCGGTCCTCAACATGACGACCGGCGGCTCGACATTCATGTCGATCGAAGACCGCCTGCGCGCACCGCTCGCCGCAGCGCCCGAACTATGTTCCTGCAACATGGGATCGATGAATTTCGGCACCTACATGATGAAGGACAAGTTCCAGGGCAAGTGGAAGAACGACTGGGAAGAGGACTACCTCGAGGCCAGCCGCGGCGCGATCTTCCGCAACACCTTCGCGGATATCGAATACATCATGACCAACCTCGGTGAACGCGGAACGCGCTTTGAGTTCGAGTGCTATGACGTCGGCCATCTCTACAATCTCGCCCACATGCTCGACCGCGGCTTCGTCAAACTGCCGATGTTCGTGCAGATCATCGTCGGGACGCTCGGCGGCATCGGACCTGGCCCCGAGAACCTCAACTTCATGAAAGAGACGGCCGATCGCCTGTTCGGCAAGGACTACCGCTGGTCGGTGCTTGCGGGCGGCAGGCACCAGATGAACATGGCGACCATGGCCGCGACGATGGGCGGCAATGTGCGCGTCGGCCTGGAAGACAGTCTCTACGCGGGCAAGGGAAAACTCGCGACCTCGAACGCCGAACAGGTGACGATGATCCGCGGTGTCATGGAGAGCCTGTCGATGGAGATCGCCTCGCCGGCAGAGGCGCGGCAGATGTTGGAGCTCAAGGGCGCCGACCAGGTCGCGTTCTGAAACGGTGACGGTGTGTCCGGCAGCGCCCACCGCGCGCTGCCGGATATCGCATCAGTCGATGCCGCCGAGCGCCTTGCTCAGCCGGTCGGCGTGATCGCGAACGGCCTTGCGGACCTTGTCGAGATGGGGCGGCTTCGCCCGGCTGGTCGGCAGCGAGATGCCGATGACGCCGAGCAGCGCCCCGTCGACACCGTGGATCGGCGCGGACACGCCGCTCACGCCGACTGCATATTCGTCATAGGCTTCCGCGACCCCCTTCTCCCGCGCCGCTTCGATCTCCTTGCGCAGCGCCGGAAGGGTGGTGACCGTCTTGTCGGTGAACTTGCGCAGGCGCGGCAGCCTGGGAAGGAGATTGTCCATGTCGCCCATCAGCAGCGCCTTCCCGAGAGACGAGCAATGGATCGGCGTGCGGCTTCCCAGCACCGACATCGTCTGCACCGCCTGGGCCGATTCCCGCTTGTCGATGATGACGACGTCCACGCCTTCCAGAACGGCCAGCACGGCCGTCTCCTCGACTTCCCGCTCGAGTTCCTCGAGATGGCGCCGCGTCCAGGCACGCAGGTCGAAATTGCGAAACGCGCGAACGCCGATCGCCCACATGCGCGTCGTCAGCATGTAGCGGCTGCTGTCGTTCTCCTGACGCACATATCCGAGCTGGGACATCTTTTCGAGCAGGCGATAGGTCGTGCTCTTGTTCATGTTCAGCGCGCGCGACAGGTCGACCAGCTTCACCGGCTCACCATAGGTCGACAGAAGCTCCAGAACCTTCAGCGCCTTCTCAACTGTGGTCGACAATCCCCGTCCTCCTCCCGATGGCGATGCGCCGCGCTGGCCGGTCGCACGGCGCGCTGCCGTGCCGCGACCGGCGTCGGCGCAGAAGCATCGCGATCAACAGCCCCGAACCATTCTTTTCCCGATCCGCGAACCGATTGCAATGCGAGGCGCCCTGGTCGGCCGCAGTCACCTGCCGGAACTTCATTCCGGCATCTCTACGCGACCGCCTGCCGCCTTCCAGGCGCTGATGCCGCCGGCGATGTGACGGACCGGCGCAAGCCCCATGTCCTGAGCGGTCTTCGCCGACAAAGCCGAGCGCCAGCCGGAGGCGCAGTAGAAGACGAAGGTCTTGTCCTGCTGGAAGATCTCCTTGGCGTATGGGCTTTCCGGATCGATCCAGAATTCGAGCATGCCGCGCGGGCAATGGAACGCGCCGGGAATCTTTCCGTCGCGCTTGAGTTCCCGCGGATCGCGCAGGTCGACGAGGACGTAATCCGCGTTGCCAAGGAGGGCGATCGCATCGGCAGCGTCGATGGCGACGACGTCGGCATTCGCTCGCTCCAGAAGTGTCGTGAATCCGGTCGTGATCTTCGACGGCATCGTCTCTTCCTTTCCCCGTTCCTCGTCATTTTCTGAGCTGACGCGCCCCGCCAATTGCGCTGGAGCGGCTTGACAGCTGCATCAAAATACAAAATCATAGTTCATATAATAAAACAACATGCAGGGTCCGAAATCCCCGCGCGCCTTCGCATTCGACAAGGAAATCAGTGCCATGCCCCTATTCATGACCGACGAGCAGACGATGATCGCGGAAGGTGTCCGTGCGTTCGTCGAGGCCGAACTTCAGCCGCATGAAACGCTGGTGGAGAAGCTCGATTCGGTGCCGGACGAGCTGTTTCGCGAAATCCAGAAAAAGGCGATCGCCGCGGGCTACTACGCGCTCAACATGCCCGAAGAGCTCGGCGGCGGCGGCCTCAATGCAAGCCAACGCTGTGTCGCGGAAATCGAGTTCGGCCGCACCAGCCGGGCGCTCGCCGTCATCTGCAACCGGCCCGCGCCGATCCTGAAATCATGCGTCGGCGACCAGATCGAAACCTATCTGAAGCCGGTGATAACCGGCGAGCGCTGGGAATGCTTCGCGCTCACCGAGCCGGGCACGGGTTCGGATGCGCGCGCCATCACCACACGCGCCGTTCGCGACGGAGACGATTTCGTCATCAACGGCACGAAGCAGTTCATCACCATGGCGATGCGGGCGGATTTCATCATCCTGTTCGCCGTGACTGGCGTAGAAAAGACGCCGAAGGGCGAAAGCAAGCGCATCACCGCGTTCCTCGTCGACAAGGACACGCCCGGCATCGAGGTGACCCCGCTCGACGTCGTCTCGAATCGCGGCATGAAATCCTGCATCATCTCCTTGACCGACGTGCGCGTTCCCGCCCGCAACATCCTTGGCGGCGAGGGAAACGGCTTCGGCATCGCCAAAAGCTGGATCTTCTCCGGCCGCGTCATGCTGGCCGCCAACTGCATCGGGCTTGCCGAACGGGCCATGAAGATCGCGGCGCAGTGGGCAAACACCCGCACCGCGTTCGGACAGCCCATCGGCCGGTTCCAGGGCACCGCCTTCAAGCTCGCCGACATGGCCATGGAGATCCACGCCACCCGCCTGATGGTGCTCGATGGCGCCGCCAAGATGGACGCCGGCACGATCACTCAGCGCGAGGCGTCCCAGGTCAACCTGTTCGGCTCGGAAATGGCCGGCCGCGTCACCGACAACGCCCTTCAGATCATGGGCGGCATGGGCATCACCAAGGACATGCCGCTGGAGCGTTTCTGGCGCGACGCGCGTGTCGAGCGGATCTGGGAAGGCACTTCCGAGATCCATCGCGACATCATTTCGAAGGACGTGCTGCGGGAGTTCGCCGCATGAGTGCCGACCAGCGCATCAAGGTCACGCGCAACGGAGCGATCCTCGAGATCCTGTTCGACCATCCGCCCGCCCACGCGGTGAACCAGAAATTCAGTCACGACCTGACCGCCGCCATCCAGTTGCTCGAGGACGATCCGGATCTGAGGGTAGCGATCGTCTCGGCCACCGGCGACCGCATATTTTCAGCCGGATGGGACCTGAAGGCCGTCGCGGCCGGCGAGACCGGCGAGGATTTCGGACCCTACGGATTCATGGGCCTGCGGCGCACGAAAATGTCGAAGCCGGTGATCGCCGCGGTGAACGGCCTTGCCGTCGGCGGCGGCTTCGAGTTCTCGCTCTTCGCGACCCTCGTGATCTGCGCGCCGCATGTCGAATTCGGCCTGCCCGAGCTTCAGCGGGGCTTCATTCCCGAAGCGGGCGGGCTCTGGCGCGCCCACCGCCGCCTGCCGCACAACGTGGCCTCGGAGTTGCTGCTGACCGGGCGCCGGCTCACCGCCGAAGAGGGCCTGCGCCTCGGCTTCGTCAACCGGATCGTGCCGCGCGAGAGCCTGATGGATACCGCCCGCGACATGGCAGCCGCTATCGCCGCGTCGGCGCCGCTCGCAGTCGCGGCCTATCTCGAAGTGCTGCGGGAGGTCGAGACGCTCTCCGACTCTGAGGCCTTCACCAAGCTCTATTCAGGCTTGCCCGCCCGCGACCGCATGCGGGCTTCCGACGACTTCGGCGAGGGCCCGCGGGCCTTTGCCGAGAAACGCACCCCGCAGTGGAAAGGACGCTGAGCAGATGGACTTTGAACTTTCCGAACAGCAGAGGCTGATGCGAGACAACCTGCGGTCGTTCCTGACGCGCGAATGCCCGATCGAATATGTCAGGGCATGCGACGAGGACGAGCGGTTTCCGTTCGAGCTCTACGACAAGCTCGCCGCCGAAGGCTGGCTCGGCCTGCCGATCCCGGAAGCCTATGGCGGCATGGGCGGAAGCTGCACCGATCTCGCCGTATTCCTCGAGGAGTTCGCCCGCCACTTCGAAGCCGGCGCCAACATCTTCTACACGACGATCGTCATCGCGACCGATGCGATCACCCATTTCGGCACCGAGGCGCAGAAGCGCGAGCTGCTGCCGAAACTGGCCAGGGGCGAGATCCGTTTCGCCTTCTCGCTGTCGGAGCCGAACTCCGGATCCGACGCGGCGAGCCTGCGCACGCGGGCGGTGCTGGAGGGCGACGAGTGGGTGATTAACGGGCAGAAGATGTTCTGCTCCTGCGCCCAGGAGGCGGACTACATCCTGCTGATGGCGCGCTCCGACGCGGAAGCGCCCAAGCACAAGGGCATCACCATGTTCCTGCTCGACCCCAAGAAGCCGGGTGTCGAGATCCGCAAGCTCAAGAAACTCGGCCTGAAGCCGATGGATCTGAACGAGATTTTCCTGTCCGACGTCCGCCTCCCCAAGGACGCCATCATCGGCGCGGTGAACAACGGTTGGGGCAACGCCCTGAAAACGCTCGACTACGAGCGCTGCTGCCTGTCGGCCGTCAATGTCGGCGCCGCGCAGACCGTGCTCGACAAGTCGGTCGCCTACACGAACGAGCGCGAGCAGTTCGGGCAGAAGATCTCGAGCTTCCAGCTCACCCGCGCCAAGCTCGCCGACATGGACATGGAGATCGAGGCCGCCCGCCTGCTGCTCTACCGGAGCGCCAACCTGGTCGATCGCGGGATACCGAACAACAAGGAAAGCGCGATGGCCAATCTCTACTCCTCGGAGACCTATGTCCGCGCCGCGCTCAACGGCATGCGCATGATGGGCGGCTGGGGCTATCTGATGGAGTTCGACATGCAGCGGCACTTCCGCGATTCCAAGCTCGCCGAAATCGGCGGCGGCACGTCGGAGATCCTGCGCATCATCATCTCCCGCGAGATCACGAAGTGACGCTAGAGGGCGATCATATCGGCACGCTCGCGGTTCATGCGGGCCATGCGCCGGAGGATCATCTCGGGGCGGCGGTGCCGCCCCTCTATCAGAGCGTGACCTTCGTCGCGCCCGACAGCGATACGCTGGAAGCCATCAACGAGGGACGTCAGCGCGGCTACGTCTACAGCCGCATCCGGAACCCGACCATACTGGCCGCGGAACAGAGGCTGGCTGCGCTCGAAGGCGCGCAATCTGCTGTGCTCTTCGCCTCCGGCATGGCCGCAGTCGCTGGCGCGCTCGATCCTTTCCTTGAGTCCGGCGACGAACTCGTCGCCCAGCCCGACATCTACGGCGGGACGCTGCGCTATTTCAGCGAGATCCTGCCGCAGCGCGGGATCGACGTGCGCTGGGCCCGGTCGATCGATGCCGCCGACGTCGCCGCCTGCGTCGGTCCCAGGACCAAGATCATCTACGCCGAGACGCCGACGAACCCGCTGGTGCGGATCGTCGATCTTCCGGCACTCGCGCGACTGGCCGTGCAATCGTCGGCGATGCTCGTCGTGGACGGGACGTTGGGCGGGCCGCTGAACCAGAAGCCGCTGGACCTGGGTACGCACCTCCTCATCCATTCCGGCTCCAAATACCTGAACGGCCATGGCGACGTCCTCGCCGGCGCTGTCGTCGGATCGCGTGATCTGACACGCAAGGTCCGCTCCGCCCAGCAGGCGAGCGGCGCGATCATGGATCCCCACGCCGCCTGGCTTCTGATGCGCGGCATGGCGACCTACGAACTGCGTATGCAGCGGCACAATGCCACCGGACTGACGGTCGCTCGCTTTCTCGAACAGCATGACGCGGTTCGGAAAGTCCATTTCCCGGGCCTCGCCTCGCATCCCGATCACCAACTGGCGCTGCGCCAGATGTCCGGCTTCGGCGGGCTGATCTCCTTCGAGCTCGGCGACGCACAGGCGGCGCGGCGGGTCGTCGATCGCACGCGCCTGTTCGGCATCGGACCCAGCATCGGCGGAATCGAGAGCCTCATCAGCCAGCCGGGAAACACCTCGCACCATTCGGTGTCGCCGGAGCGGCGGCTCGAAATGGGCATCACGCCCGGCCTCGTGCGCATCTCGGTCGGAATCGAAGACGCAAGAGATCTCGTTGCAGACCTTGCCCAGGCGCTGGAGGCGACGGAATGAACGATCTTGTCATCGCCAATGGTCTCGTTGTCCTGCCCGAAGGGCCGCGAAAGGCCGACGTCGTCATCGCCGGCGAGACGATCGTCGGGATCGCGGAGGCCGGGACCGGCCGCGGAGCGAAAATCGTCGACGCGGGGCGCAGGATCGTGCTGCCGGCCGGCGTCGATCCCCACGTCCACCTGCTGGTCGGCTTCATGGGCCAGCGCAGTGTCTATGATTTCGAGACCGGCGGCATCGCCGCGTTGCGCGGCGGCACCACGGCGATCGTCGACTTCGCGCTGCAGCGGCGCGGCGGCTCGATCCTGAAGGGCTTCCACTACCGCCGCAAGCAGGCCGACGAATTCGTGACGCTGGACTACGGCCTGCACCAGATCATCACGGACGTGAACAAGGACAGCCTGGCCGAACTGGCCCAGCTGCGCGCGGAAGGCGTCGCCTCTCTGAAAGTCTACATGATCTATGAGGATGACGGGCTGAAGCTGGAGGACGGCCAGCTCTACGCTCTGATGCAGCAGGCGGCGAAAGACGATCTGATGCTCGTCCTTCACGCGGAGAACGCCGGCATCATCGAGCGCATGCGCGCCGAAGCGGTCGCGGCCGGCCACACCCATCCGCGCTGGCATGCGGCGACGCGCCCGCCGATCACCGAAGTGGAGGCGATCCAGCGCGCCATCCTGTTCTGCGAAGACACCGGCTGCGGCATTCACATCCTGCACCTGGTCGCTCAGGGCGGACTGCCTCTGGTAGAGGCGGCGCGCCGCCAGGGGCTGCCGGTCACCGCCGAGACATGCACCCACTACCTGGCGCTCGACGAAAGCGCGCTGGAGCGCGACAACGCGCATGAATACGTCATGAGCCCCCCGCTGCGGTCTCTCGAAAACCAGGCAGCACTCTGGGAGGCGCTCAAGTCGGGGGTGCTTTCCGCCGTGACCTCCGACGAAGTGTCCTATTCGGCCATGGCCAAGGCAATGGGCGCGGACTCGTTCGCGACGATCGCCAATGGCTGCACCGGTATCGAAGCGCGGCTGCCGGTGCTCTACACGCTTGGCGTGGCTCAGGGACGCCTGTCCCTGCAGCGCTTTGCCGAACTGTTCTCCACTTGGCCCGCCGACATCTTCGGCTTCGGCGACCGCAAGGGCCGCATCGCGCCTGGCTACGATGCCGACCTCGTCGTCATCGACCCGGAAACCCACCGCACGATGGGTCGGGACAGCGACTACGGCGATATCGGCTACAATCCCTACGAGGGCATGGAACTCACCGGCTGGGCGCGGCAGACAATCTATCGCGGGCAGATCGTGGTCGAGGACGGCAAGTTCCTCGGCGCGCGCGGGCAAGGACGCTTCCTCAAGCGCGGCGCACCGCGTCGGCCGCATCTCGCGCCGGATGGCGGAGCGGAGGCTCGATGAGCGAAATTCCACCGGAACTCAGCGAGAGCCTGCGTGCTGACTTCGACGCCATAGCGGCGATCGGCCGGGATCCTGAAGGCGGCTGGACGAGGCCTGCCTATCGCGATCGCGAATGCGAGGCGCATCGCTGGTTTGCGACGGCTGCGGAAGCCGCGGGCCTTGCGGTGCGGCAGGACGCCTTCGGCAACTCGATTGCGCGTCGCGAGGGTCGCCCCCGAGCGCCGGCCGTCGCTATCGGCTCGCATCTCGACACGGTCATACGCGGCGGTCTTTTTGACGGCGCGCTGGGCGTGCTTGCAGGCTTGGAGATCGCCCGCCGGGTCGTACCGGGACCGGATGATCTCGCGCTCGAGATCATCGCTTTCCGCGACGAGGAGGGTCGCTTCGGCGCCCTGACCGGCAGTCGGGCGATGACGGGCGACCTGCCGGCCGACGCGCTGTCGACCATGCGCGACACCGACGGGACCGGCCTGGGGAGCGCGATGCGGGATGCGGGTTTTCCGGTCGAATCCTCCTCAGCCGCCAGGCGCGACCTGTCGGAACTCGCTGCCTATCTCGAGCTCCACATCGAGCAGGGGCCGGTTCTCGAGACAAGTGGCGAGAGCATCGGCATCGTCACGGCGATCGCCGGACAGAAGCGCCTGGCGCTACGCTTCACCGGCACGGCCGGTCACGCCGGCACGACGCCGATGGAGCTTCGCCATGACGCGTTCGCCGCCGCGGCCGAATTTGCCGTCGGCTTCCGCGACATGATCACGAAGGAAGGGCAAGGCAGCGCGCGCGGCACGATCGGCATCGTCAAGACGAGTCCCAATCAGGGCAACGTGATCCCGAGCGACGTGCGCATCGGCCTCGAAATCCGCGACGCGTCGGAAAAACTTCTGGTCCACCTGGCAGGCCGCACCATCAACATCGCAGCTGAAGCGGCCCGCCGGCACGGCGTCGAGATCAGCCATCGCCTGGTCTACGAGGCGGCTCCCGTTCCGATGGCCCCTCGCCTTGTGGACCTGATGGAGGCGGAAGCGCGCGCGGCCGGCCATCCGAGCCGCCGCCTGCTTTCGGGCGCGAACCACGATGCCGGGATACTGGGCGCACACGTTCCGGCCGCCATGCTTTTCGTCCCTTCGCGCGGCGGTGTCAGCCACACGCCCGAAGAACATACCGATTGGCACCATATCGAAGCGGCGGTCGCCGTGCTCGAGGGGTGCGTCCGCCGGCTCGTTTCGGCGGGAACATGACCAGATGAGCTTTCCCGCATGACCGACGGAAAATCCCAATCCCCGTTCTGGCCGGCCGGCCTGGACTTTCATCTCCCGGTCGCGCCGGGGAACGCGTTCGCCAATCTGCTCAATGCCGCCCGGCGCGACCCCGGACACCCTGCCCTGCTCTACTACGGTGCCGTCACCAGCTACGGCAGGCTGCTCGCCGACGCGGAAGCGCTTGCCGGCTATCTCCAGAACCGCTGCGGCGTGCGCAAAGGTGATCGCGTGCTGATCGACATGCAGAACAGCCCCCAGTTCGTCACCGCCTTCCAGGCGGTCCTGCGCGCCGATGCCGTCGTCGTCCCGGTCAATCCGATGAACATGGCGGCCGAACTGGAGCACTATGTCGCCGACAGCGGCGCATCCGTCGCCATCATCGGCGACGAACTCGTCGAGCGCTTCGCCTCGCTGGCCAACCTGCCCGAACATGTGATCGTCGCGCGCTATGCGGACGCGGCGCCCGCCGACTGCAAGTATCAACTGCCCGAGGTGATGCTGCGGGCGCCGACGGAACTCCCGCCGGAGCGCTTCACCTGGTTCGCGGATGCGATCGCAGCCGGAGAGACGGCTTCCGCGATGACGGCCGGCGACGACGACCTCGCCGTGATGCCCTACACTTCTGGCACGACGGGACATCCCAAGGGATGCATGCAGCCGCACCGGTCGCTGAAGTTCACCGCGGTCGCGCAGGCGATTTGGTACGGCTTCGACCACGACAGCGTCCTCACCGCCTTCATGCCGCTCTTCCACGTCGCGGGCATGCAGGCATCGATGGGTGGCGGTCTCTACGCCGGGGCGACGCTGTTGCTGCTTACACGATGGAATCGCGACCTGGTGGCTCCGCTGTTCATCGAGCACGGCGTCACCTTCTGGTCAGCCGCGCCCACGATGATCGTCGATGTAATGGCCGGCGACCAGTTCGACGAACGCGCCTTCGAGAAGATCAAGGTGCTGACCGGCGGCGGGTCCTCGATGCCGACGGCGCTCGCCGAGCAGCTTGAGCAGCGCTACGGGCTGCGCTTCTGCGAAGGCTATGGCCTGTCCGAAACCATGTCGGCCACGCATATCAACCCGATCGCGCGACCCAAGCCGCAATGCCTGGGAATCCCGATTTTCGACACGTTTTCGCTGATCGTGAAACCGGAAACGACCGAGGAACTGCCGGATGGCGAAGTCGGCGAACTGCTGATCGCCGGCCCGCAGCTGATGCGGGGCTACTGGAACCATCCGGAAGCCGACCGCGACGCCTTCGTCACCATCGGTGGGCGCCGCTACCTGCGCACCGGCGACATGGCCTACCGCGACGACGAAGGCTACTATTTCATCGTCGACCGGCTGAAGCGCATGATCAACGTCTCCGGCTACAAGGTCTGGCCGGCGGAATGCGAGGCGCTGCTCTACCGCCATCCCGAGGTGCAGGAATGCTGCGTCATCGCCGTCTCCGACCCCTATCGCGGCGAATCGGTGAAGGCATTCGTCACCCTGCGGCCGCAGGCGCGCGGGCGGGTCACCGAGGACGACATCATCGGTTTCGCCCGTGGCGTCATGGCCGCCTACAAGGTGCCGCGCGCCGTCGCCTTCGTCGACGCGCTGCCGCGCTCCGGAAGCAACAAGATCGACTGGCGCCGGCTTCAGGAACAGGAGCAGGCAGCCACATGACCGACTACGACGCAAAGAGCCAGATCTGGCTGGAAGACTTCATCCCCGGAACCGTCCTCACCTCGCCTTCGAGGCTCGTGACGACCGACGACATCGACGCCTGGGCTTCGCTCACCGGCGAACGCCATCCCGTCCACATGGACGACGCTTTCGCGCGCACCGCCGGCTTTCGCGGACGCGTCGCGCATGGGCTGTTCAGCCTCGCCCTGATCGAAGGTCTTAAGGCCGGGCTCGGCGTCTTCGAGCGAAGCGTCATCGCCTCGCTCGGCTGGAACAACGTCAAGTTCTCGGCGCCGCTCTATCCCGGCGACAGCGTCCATCTCCAGCTGACACTGGTGTCGAAGCGCCAAAGTTCCAAACCCGGCAAAGGCATCGCCGAAGAACGCGGCGTGCTCCTCAAGGAGGACGGAACCGAGGTCGCGAGCGGCGACCATGTCATCATCCTCTTGTCGCGGCCCGACTGATCATTTGCCAGAAAGTCAGCCGACATTGACTTCTCCTCCCGTCACTCCTAATCAGACATGACAAATTCCGATTTTCGGAAGTTTATGTCGCCTCGGAATGCGGGAATCGCGTCGGGCCCCCGGCGACCTCGCTATCCCGGGAAGGAGTCGGTGGTTCATGTCGGATCAGGAAGATTCACCGCTCGGCCGCGCGCTGCGGATCATCGAGCTTCTGGCAACGGCGCCCGAAGGTATGACGCTCAGCGAAATCTCCGCCGCCACCGATCTCGTCATGACCACCGCGCATCGCCAACTGGCCACCCTCACCGGACTTGGCGTCGTGCGCAAGACCCGCGCCAAGACCTTCGTCGTCGGCGAAAGGATGGTTCGCGCCGCGGCCCGGCTCTCCGGCGGGGCGGATGTCGCGACGCTTGCCGAGCCAGTGCTGCGCGAGCTTGCCGACAAGTTCGGCGAGACGGCGTTTCTCGCGCGCCTGGACGGGACCCATGTGCAGTTGCTGGCCACCGCGCTACCCGATTCCAAGGGTCAGGCCTACGCTCAACCCGGCCGCGATATGCCGCTCTACGCGGCAGCGTCCGGCAAGATCCTGCTGGCGCTGCAGGACGAGGCGTTCATCACCCAGTTTCTGAAACTGAAGCGGCACACCTACACGCCGAACACCAAGACGTCGGAGGAAGACATCCGCGCCGACATCGCACGGGCGCGGGCGCGCCACATCGCCGTCTGCGACAACGAGTTCGATCCCGGCATCCTGTCCTATGCCTGCGCCATCCTCGATCCGCGCACCAACGAACCCTATGCGATGGCCATCTTCGGCCTTGCCGAGCGGTTTGGAACCGTCAGTTCCGCCACTGTCGAGACGCAGCTCATCAATGCGGCGGAACGGTTGCGCCGCGGCCTGCAGGCGCACTGACCTACCATTTCCGACATTCTGGATTACGGAAAAAACTTGCAGAAAACAGAATATTCTGTTTTCTGCGACCGTCGTCCTTTGACGGCTTTTCCGATGTTGGAGATGCGGCGTGACTGGCGTCAAACGGCCCCGAATTGGCAGGTTGGACGGTCCCGTGCAGGCCACCTCTCCCCAGTGGGGCCGGTATCTCTCGACGCGATGGCTGGATGACTGCCTCCTTGTGACGCTCGACGACCCTTCGGGTCGCGCCAACAAGACGTCCGACCTGTTCAAGGCCGAGTTCGACGCGCTCCTGCTTGCGCTCGAGACCGGTCCGGCACCAGCGGGCCTTCTGTTCCGGTCGGCCAAGCCGTCCTTCGGGGTCGGCGGCGATATTGGCCAAGTTCTCGGCTACGCGCAGGGTGGCATCGAAGCCAGCATGGCCGACTCGGAGGCCATCAAGGCGCTCTTCCGGCGCCTCGAAAAGCTCCCCTGTCCCTCGGTCGCACTGTTGGAGGGCACCGCCGCGGGTGGAGGCTGGGAGCTGGCGCTTGCCTGCAATGCCCGATTCTGTCTCGCCGACGGCTCCATCAGGCTCGGGCTGCCGGAGGTCGAGTTCGGCCTCGTTCCCGGCGCCGGCGGCATGGTCCGGCTGCCGCATCTGGTCGGGCTGGAGAGTGCGGGCCGAATGATCGCGCGCGCGGCCATGCTCTCGCCGGAGGACGCATTCGCCGGCGGTCTCCTGTCGGGGCTTGTCGCTGACGGAACTGCCCTGTTGAAAGCGGGGCTGGACTGGATCCGTCAGGGTCCGGACCCGCGCCGCCCATGGGACCGTGCCGGCTATGCCATCGCTCCCTCCCCCTCCTATGGCGGCCCTGTCGCGGGCGCGCCGGGCGGACATGCGGCCCCCAGGGCCTTGTCGGCGCTGGCGACCATTGCAAAAGTGCCCTTCGAGGAAGCCGCCCTCATCGAGAGCCGCTGCTTCGCCGAATGCGCCACGTCGAGCGAAGCCCGCGCGCTCGTCGGCCTCGGTTTCTACGACCGCAACCGGCTTCGCCATGCGACGGACGACGAACGCGCCGCCCTTGCGCATATCGGCCAGCGCCTGAGCCGTGTGAAGGACCGGCTCAGGATTCCGGCGGCAGCCGCGCACAAGGACGAGACGCCTGACAAGGCAGAATGGCTGGCTTTCGCCCAATCCGCCGAGGCGCTGCGCATCCTCGCCGAGGAGGACGACCTAGCCGCCGCGATCGTCAACCTCGCCTCCGTCGAGCATGCGGGTTTTCCGCGCCGCGCCGGCGGCGCTGTGCGCTTCATCGCCGGGATGGGCGTGCCCGCCTTTCTCGCTCGCGCCGACGAACTCGCGCGCCGCTTCGGCGCTCCATTCCACATCGAGATCGCCGCGGAAGATGCGGCGCGCCTGCTCTCGGACGCCGAGAGCCGCGATCATCAAGGGGAAACAGGATGAAACGACTTCTCAGCACCGGCCTCAACGCGGGCTCCGACACGGTTGTCGAGGTTGTCGGCGGCAAGGGCGCCTGGTTCGAACTGGCCGACGGGCGCAAGGTACTGGACGGCTCGAATTCCGCCGGCGTGCTCGGCCACGCGCATCCCGACATGGTCGAAACGATCCGGCGCGCCGCCGAATATCCGGCGGTGAGCGAAGGCTGGTTCTTCCGCGAGCGCGAGAAAGCCGCCGAGGACCTGATCGAAATCGCCTTCGCCGAAGAAAAGGACTGGGTCGGCGCGGTCCGCTTCGGGCTGTCCGGCAGCGAGATCAACGATCTCGCCCTGTCGCTTGCGCAGGCGGTCACGGGCCGCTCGGCGATCGCGACTCGCGAGCGCGCCTATCACGGCCTGACCGGGCTCGCACGCGAGGTGACCGTGCAGCCGCAATGGCATGGCGGCCTGTCGAGAATGTCCGGCGGCGTCAGCCTGCCGGCCCGGTCGGCCGACACCCGCATCATCGCCGCGCCAACCGGCTCGCTGTGGGGCGAGCGGGTCTGCGATCTTCCCCCGGAAAGCCAGGAGGAGATCGAGGCCAAGCTCGCGGGAACCGCGGCGGTCATCGTCGACTACAGCCAGGGCGGCATCTACCACGACGCCGGCTGGCAGGACATGGTCGCCTCCGCCGCGCGCAACACGCAGACGCTGTGGATCGCCGACGAGGTCATCACCGGCGGCGGCCGCAGCGGCCGCTGGTTCGCGTTCCAGGGTGGCAGGAGCCGCCCCGACATCGTCACGATGGGCAAGTCGCTGGCCGGTGGCATCGCCCCGATCGGCGCCGTCATCCTGTCGAAAGAGATGGTCGGCAAGCTCGACGGTGCGGCTTGGCAGGCCTACAGCACCTTCCGCGGCCATCCGATCGCGATGGCCGGCGTGCGCGCCTATCTGCGCGTGATCAAGCGTGACCGGCTGATCGAGCGCTCCGCAGAACTCGCGGCGATGATCGCGCCGCGCCTCGTCGCCATCGCCGAGAAACACCCGAGCGTCGCCAGGGTCGACGGCCGCGGCATGCACTGGACGATCGAGCTGCACGGCCCGCACTGGAAGAACTGGCGCGCCGACACATCGGCCGTTCCGGTCGCCTCGCGCGTCTCCGGCCGGGCCTTCGACAACGGCGTGGTGATCGGCACCAGCGGCGAGGAGACATCGCTGTTCCTGGCGCCGCCGCTGATCGTCTCGGACGCCGAGATGAACCAGATTCTCGACGTGCTCGACGATGCGCTGTCGGTCGCCGACGAGGCGCTCGCCGGTCGTGCGGCCTGAACCGAAATCACAATCTTCAAGGAGGAGCTTCGATGAGCGAAGAAGACCAGATCCGCGCCGTCCTCAAGGACTATTTCGACGGCCTTTATTTCGGTGACATGACGCGCTTTTCAAGCGCCTTTCATCCCGCCTGCCGCCTCTTCACCGTCTCGGACGGCGCGGTGCAGACCATCGACTACGCGCCCTATATGGAGCGTTGCGCCGGACGCAAGGCGCCCGTCGAAAGCGGCGAGCCGCAGGTGGCCGAGATCATCGAACTGACCGTCTCGACCCCGGATACCGCCCACGCGCGCGTTCGCGACGCATTCCCGCCCCGCACCTTCGTCAACGAACTCAGCCTGGCGAAATCCGGAGGTTCCTGGAAGATCGTCTCAAAACTCTACCACGCCTTCGGCTGATTGCGCCGGCTTTCAGGACCGCCGCCCCCACCGCGGCGGTCCGCCCCGGCCACGTCCGTGCCCGAGGACCGATGTCCCTCGGTGGCATTGAGGCAGCGCGCCGGCCTCTCCAGCATTTGCCGCGACAAATTCGAACGATTGATAGATTTTTTTCGTTCCCCACCACCTGTCGGCCGGTTTCGATATTGACAGGGCATGAAATCTAACGCTTGTTTGAAATGTCATTAAGGGAGGAACGGATGACGTTTGATATCAACAGGCGCGAACTCGTTAAGGCACTGGGCGCGTTCGGCGGCGCCGCGGCCATCGGTTCGCTGGCGGCACCGAGCCGCGCGCAGGGTGGCCCGATCCGTCTCGGGCTCATCGCACCGCTCAGCGGTTCGCAGGAAATCGTCGGCCGCTATCAGCTCGCCGGCGCCACGATCGCGGTCAACCAGATCAACCAGGCAGGCGGCATTCTCGGCCGCCAGGTCGAACTCGTGACGCGCGACGACAAGGCCAATCCCGCCGCCGGCGTCGCCGCGTCGAAGGACCTGGCAGGCAGCGGCGTGAACCTCATGTTCGGCATATTGTCGTCGGGCGTGGCGCTCGCCGTGGCGCCGACTCTTGCCGACGACAAGTCGGTGCTGGTCGTGTCGGCGGCAGCCGCAAACGAACTGACCCACGAACAGTACACCCGCAACGTCTTCCGCTCGGCCGACCATGCCTATGCCCGCCAGCGCGCGCTGGCGAAGCTGGTGCTGGCCGACTTCCCCGACACTCTCAACTGGACTGCGATCAATCCGCAGACGGCGATCGGGGCATCCAACTGGGATTCGTTCGTCGACGGCATCGCCCAGTATTCCCAGGAGGCAGGCAAGCCCGCCGAGATCACCGAGGCGCTGTGGACCAAGTTCGGCGCGACCGACTACAAGAACGAGATTTCCCAGCTGATGCGCAGCAAGTCCGAAGGGCTCTATTGCGGTGTTTACGGCGGCGACGCGGTGACCATGTTCGGCCAGGCGGCAGCCTACGGCCTAACCAAGAAGTTCAAGGTCATCGTCGACCCGGGCAGCGAGTTCATCATCGCGAATGCGATGGGCAAGAACACGCCTCCCGGCCTGTGGTCCGGCTTCCACTGGTATCACGGCGCCTACGAAGGCCATAAGATCAACGACGATCTCTACAACGCCTACGTGAAGGAGACGAACGACCCGCATCCGGCCGGCTATGTCGGCGAGACGCATACGTCCGTGCTCGCCTACGCCAGCGCGATCCAGAAGGCCGGGAGCACCGAGACGGACGCCGTCATCGCCGCGCTCGAGGATCTGGAATTCGATTCCTGCAAGGGCATGCGCAAGATCCGCAAGGAGGACCACCAGGCGATCTGCGACCTGAACTTCGTCCAGTTCGGACCCGACGAGGGCAGCGACAAGGGCTGGAAGGTCACCGGTCACCGCATCATCAAGGACGAAGGCGTCTCCGAGGCGCCGACGCCGGGCGTTCCGATCGTGTTCAAGAACAAGAAGGCCTGATCGCCTCCCACTCGATCCGCATCGACAGGCCCGCCGGCGCCACGCCGGCGGGTGACACGGAGGCATCTCGTCGTGGTCGACTACGTTCTCAGTCCGCTGTTCAACGGCCTGTTCATGGCGATGGTGGTGTTTCTTTTCACCACCGGCCTGACCCTCATCTTCGGCATCCTGCGCGTGCTCAACTTCGCCCATGGCGGCTTCTTCATGATCGGCGCCTACGTCGCGTTCTCGATCGTACGGCTGGTCGGCGGCGAGACGTCCATGCTCGCCTACCTGGCGATCAGCACCGTCGCGGGCATCGTCGTTGGTCTGCTCGGGCTTGTCGTCGAACGGGTCATCTTCCGGCCGTTGCAGAAGGTCGACGAGGCTTACTCGCTGATCGCCACCTATGCGCTGCTCCTCATCACCGAGGGCGCGGTCAAGGCGGTCTGGGGCGTTTCCTTCCACAGCGTCGCCACGCCTGACCTGCTGGGTGGCGCGGTCTTTGCCGGCGACCTGTTCATGCCGACCTATGCGATCTTCATCATCGCCATCGGCGTTGCCAGCTACGCGCTCTTGGAATGGGTGCTGCAGCATACCGATACCGGCAAGCTGATGAAGTCGGTGGCATCCGACCCGTGGATGGCCGGCATGCTGGGCGTCAACGTACCGCGCTTCTACACCTTCATCGTGGTGCTCGGCTTCTTCCTTGCCGGCATTGCCGGCGGGCTGTTGCTGCCGAACCAGACGTTGTCGCCCAATCTGGCGAGCACGTTCGTCATCCAGGCGTTCGGGGCGCTGATCGTCGGCGGCATGGGCAATATCCGCGGCACGTTCCTGGCCGCGATCATGCTCTGTGTCATCGACTCGTTCGGCTCGCTGCTGTTCTCCGAGGTGCCCGGCCTCTTCTTCTACATCGCCATGACCGCCGCGCTATTGCTGCGACCGCAGGGCCTCATCGCCGGAGCCCGCCTGTGAGATCGCCGCTCTCCGCTCCGATCGCGCGCGATGCCGCGATCGCCCTGGTCATCGTCGCCGTCCTGCTTGCAATGCCGCTCGTGGCGTCAAAAGGTCTGGTCTTCGTGGTGGGCACGCTGGCGCTGCACATCGTCTTCGGCCTGTCGTGGAACCTCATGTTCGGACAGACGGGCCTCGTCTCGTTCGGTCACGCATCGTTCTTCGCCATCGGCGGATATTTCTATGCCCTGGTGGCGCGCAGCTTTCCGGACCTGCATCCCCTCCTCGGCTTTGCCGGTGCCGGCGCTTTCGGCGTGGCGCTCGCCGTCGTCATCGGCCTGATCGCGCTGCGGCGGTCGCTTGGGGTCTATTTTGCGATCCTGACGCTGGCCCTCAGCCAGATCGTCTATCTTTTCCTCTCCTCGTTCACGCCGCTCGGGCGCGAGGACGGGTTCACCGGCATCCGCCGGCCTGTTCTCGACATGGGTCTGTTCCAGGTCGACCTCGCCAAGGGCGACAACTACTACCTCTTCATCATCCTGTTCAGCAGCCTGCTCTGCGCCATCATCTGGTGGATCCGGCACAGCCAGACCGGACGCGCCTTGCGTGCGATCCAGCAGGATCCGGAGCGGGCGGCCTTCCTCGGCATCAACGTCGCGGGCAATCGCCTTCTGGCCTTCGCCATCGCCTCGGGCGTGACTGCGGTCGCGGGCGCACTCTACGGTCCCTGGCTGCAGCTTTTGACGCCCGACGTGGCGCACTGGACGTTGTCGGCCCGGCCCATCCTTTATTCGCTGCTCGGCGGCGTCAGCAGCTTCTGGGGTCCGGTCGTAGGCGCCGCAGGCTTTGCGATCCTCGAATACGGAACCCGCACGCTGCATGGCTTCTCCGAGATCATCATCGGCTCCATCCTGCTCGCCGTCGTGCTGCTCTTCCCGGGCGGTATTCTGGGCGGACTGGAATCGCTGCGGCGCCGCTCCGCCACGCCGGCCAGCGCCGCGAAGGAGACCGTGCGATGAGCGGCGCCGGAACGCCGATAGTGCCGCTTCTGGAAGCGCGCCGGGTGGTCAAGGACTATCCGTCCGTCAAGGTGTTGAAGAACGTCGACCTTTCCGTCGCCGAGGGCGACACGCTGGCCGTGATCGGCCCGAACGGCGCCGGCAAGACGACCCTGTTCAAGGTCTTGTCGGGAGAGGTGTTCGCCGATTCCGGTTCGGTCCTGTTCCGCGGCGCCGACGTCACGCGCGTGCCCGAGTGGAAGCGCGTCCGGGCCGGCTTCGGCCGGTCGTTCCAGGTTGCGCGCGTGTTCAAGGACCTGACCGCTGCGGCAAACGTCCTCGTGGCCGTCGAAGCCGCATCTCGCAACACGCCGCCGGGTAACCGCAACTTGCTCGCCTGCGATCCGACCCGAACCGCGTTGGAGCGCGTCGACGAGGCGCTGGACGAGGTGGGACTCTCCGCCAGGTCGGACGTGGAGGCGAAACTCCTGTCGCACGGCGACAAGAAGCGCCTGGAACTCGCCATGAGCCTGGTGCTCCGTCCCACGATCCTGCTGCTCGACGAGCCGACGGCCGGCATGTCGCCGGCCGACCGCAAGGCGTCCGTCGACCTGATCGCCTCCGTCAAGGCGCGTCACGGCATGACGGTCGTGCTGACGGAGCACGACATGGGCGTCGTCTTCGACCTCGCTTCGCATGTCGCAGTCCTGCACCACGGCGAGATGATCGCCACCGGCAGCCCGGCAGAGGTGCGCGAGAACCCCCTTGTGCGCAAGATCTATCTCGGATCGGGAGCCGGTCATGCTTGAGGCCGGCCCGCTCGACATGTTCTACGGCGACAGCCACATCATCCAAAGCGTCTCTATTGCCGTGCGCGAGGGCGAAGGCATCGCCATCTTGGGCCGCAACGGTGTCGGCAAGTCGACACTGCTCAAGGGGCTGATGGCCGGCGGACCGCAGGTGCGCGGGCCTATCCGCCACGAAGGCGCCGAGATCGGCCGGCTCTCGAACTTCGAGCGCGCCCGCCGCGGCTTCGGCTTCGTGCCCGAGGATCGCCGCATCTATCCCCATCTTACGGTGGCGGAGAACATCGCCATGAGCGGTCATGCCGTTCGCGCCGGCACCGTGCCGCATACGCTGGACGAGATCTATGGCTTCTTCCCCATGCTGCGCGGTCTGTCGAACCGTCTCGGCTTCGAACTAAGCGGCGGCCAGCAGCAGGTGCTTGCCATCGCGCGCGCGGTCTACGCGCGGCCGGGCTGCCTGCTTCTCGACGAGCCGACGGAAGGCATCGCGCCCGTCATCGTCGAGGAGATCGCTGAGCGGCTGATCGAGATGCGCCGCGCAAGCGGGCTGACGCTCATCCTTGCGGAGCAGAACGTCTGGTTCGCGCGCGCCTGCACGACGCGGCTCTATCTGCTCGACAGCGGTCGCGTCGTCTTCTCGGGCAGTTGGCCCGAGTTCGACGCGCAGCCTGAACTAAGCGCGCGCTACCTCGCGGTGTGACGAACTACAATCGGCAGGAGATCCCATGAACCCGTCCTTCGACTTTTCCGGCCATGTGGTCATGGTCACCGGCGGGGCGTCCGGCATCGGCCTGGCGACGGCGGAGGCTCTTGCCGCGGCAGGAGCATGCGTCGGTGTCGCCGACCTCCAGTCGCTGGCCGCACGTGATGTCGTCGAGGCGATATCCCGCTCGGGCGGCCAGGCGATGGCCCTGCCTCTCGACGTGCGCGACGCAGCAGCGACCGAGGCGGCCGTCGCCGAGCTTGAGGCTCGGTTCGGCCCCGTCCGCGGCCTCGTGACGGCCGCCGGCCTGTCGCGCCCGGCGCCGGCGGAAACCATGGACGAGGCGAGCTGGGACCTCGTCGTCGACACCAATCTCAAGGGCATGTTCCTGTCGTGCCAGGCGGTCGGGCGGCGGATGCTCGCGCATGGCCGTGGCGCGATCGTGAACATCAGTTCGGTCAACGCGCTGGGCGGCTTCGCCGGCCGCTCCAACTACTGTTCGGCGAAATTCGGCGTCACCGGCCTGACCGACGTGCTCGCCATCGAGTGGGGCAGGCGCGGCATCCGCGTCAACGCTGTCGCCCCGAACGGCGTCGACACGCCGCTGGTGCGCAATGGCATTCCGCCCTCCTTCGTCACTGAGGTGCTGGAAAACCGCACGCCGCTCGGCCGCATGGCAAAGCCGGCAGAGGTCGCCTCCGTCGTTCTGTTCCTCCTGTCCGACGCCGCGTCCTATGTCACCGGCGCGACCCTGCCGGTCGACGGCGGCCTGTGCGCCGGCTTCTACACCAACCGCCAAGGCGCCGATCTCGCCTCCGCGGCTCTCTTGAAGGCGGGCGTCTACCAGAACTGAACGTCCCTCGCGCCTCGGTTGTCGGCACGAGTGGCGGGTCCGGAGGACGTGCTCACGCCTCGCAAAGCTTGCGGAACCGGACTATCCGGATCGCGTGCGACCACGGCAAGCCTCGCAATCTCTCGCGCGTCAACGCTCCCCTACGGGGTCGAACGCATCGCCATGGCTTATGAACCTTGGGTTCTTCAGCCTTCGCGCTTGTAGGTGCCGTGACCGGGCTGGAAGGTCTTCTCGTCGAGGAACTGCGACAGGCCCTTGGCGCGGCCGCGCTCGGGGTCGACGAAGGTCGTCTGATCGGCCTTGGCAGTGAGATATTCCGCCGATTCCTCCCAGCTCATCTCGCGCACATATTTGTAGGCCATCCGCGCCTGGCGCAGCACCGTCGGGTTCTTGGCCAGCAGCACCTTGCACAGCTCGACCGTGCGCGCGCGCAGCCTGTCTGCCGGCACCGACTCGTTGACGAGGCCGAGCTGCTCGGCGACCTTGCCGCCGAACTGTTCCCCGGTCATCACGTAATAGAGCGCCTTGCGGTCGTTCATCAGCGTCGAGATCGCCTTTGAAACCACGCCGCCGGGGATCACGCCCCAGTTGATCTCCGACAGGCCGAACACGGCATCGTCCGACGCGATGGCGAGGTCGCAGCAGATCAGCGGCGTGAAGGCGCCGCCGAAGCACCAGCCGTTGACCATGGCGATGGTAGGCTTCGAATAGTGCATCAGCGTGCGCCACTGCCAGGCGCGGGTCGAGCGATAGGCGCGCATGCGCTCGATGTCGCTGACGCCGTCGGTGGCGCGGAAGAAGTCTTTCAGGTCCATGCCGGCGGAAAACGCCTCGCCCATCCCGGTGAGCACGATGACGCCGCAGCGATCGTCGATCTCCAGCGAGTCGAGGACCCTGTTCATCTCCTCCGCAAGGCCAACGCTCATCGCGTTGCGCTTATCCGGACGGTTGAGCTTCACCCAGGCGATGCCCTCCTCGAACTCGACGAGCACGTCCTTGCCCCACGGTTCGGGGCTCTGGGTCTTCTCGGTCCGGGTCTGGGTCATCTTGGTGCTCACGTCTGGCTGACGAATTTGGTGGTGAGGTAAGCGTCCATGCCCTCGGTGCCGCCTTCGCTGCCGTAGCCGCTCTGCTTCACCCCGCCGAACGGCGTCTCGGGCATGTTGATGAAATTGTTGTTGAGGCCGACCATGCCGGCCTCCAGCGCGTCCGCAACCATCGCCGCCGTCTTCGACGAGGCGGTGAAGGCATAGGAGGCAAGGCCGAAGGGCAGCCGGTTCGCCTGCTCGATCACCTCGTCGAAGGGGGAGAAGGGCGAGGTGATCGCCATCGGCCCGAACGGCTCCTCGTTCATCGCCCGCGCCTCCATCGCCACGTTGGCGAGAACCGTCGGCTGGAAGAAGTAGCCGCGGTTGGCTCCCCGCTCGCCGCCGGCGGCGAGTGTCGCGCCATGGTCCACGGCATCAGCGACGAGCCGTTCCATGGCCGCGATGCGGCGCGGATTGGCGAGCGGACCCATGCCGGTAGCGGGGTCAAGCCCGTCTCCGACCGTGATCGCCTTCGCCGCATTCGCGAAGCCCTCGACGAAGCGGTCGTGCAGGCTCTCGTGCACGTAGAACCGTGTCGGCGAAACGCAGACCTGGCCGGCATTGCGGTATTTCGCGGCGACCATCGATCGCACCGCGTGGTCGAGATCGGCGTCCTCGAATACCAGCACCGGCGCATGGCCGCCAAGCTCCATTGTCGCCCGCTTGACGCCGGCCTCGGCCGCCAGCTTCGCCAGATGCTGTCCGACGACGGTCGAGCCGGTGAAGGTGATCTTGCGGATCGCCGGATGCGCGATCAGCTGCTCCGACACCTTCGACGGAACGCCGTAGACGACATTCAGCACGCCTTTCGGCAGCCCGGCATCGTCGAGCGCCCGCGCCAGCTCGAGCACCGAGGCAGGCGTCTCCTCGGAGGGCTTGATGACCATCGTGCAGCCCACCGCCAGCGCCGCCGAGATTTTTCGCGCCGGGATGACGATCGGGATGTTCCAGGGCGTGAAGGCGGCGACCGGGCCGACCGGCTCCTTGGTCACCAGCCAGCGCGCGCCCGGCATGCGCGACGGCACGATGCGGCCATAGGTGCGCCTGCCCTCGTCGGCGGTCCAGTCGAAGATGTCGGCGGCGGCGAGCACCTCTTGCCGCGCCTCCAGCATCGGCTTGCCCTGCTCCAGGACCACGCGCGTCGCGATGTGTTCGAGCCGCTCGCGCAGCAGGTCCGCCGCCTTGCGGATGATTTTCGCGCGGTCGTAGGCGGGCAGGGCCTTCCACGGCTTGAACGCCCGACCGGCGGCGACCGCCGCAGCATCGATGTCGTCGCGGCTCGCATGCGGCAGGGCGGCAATCGTGTCGCCCGTCGCTGGGTTGATCACATCCTCGGTGACGCGGTCGCCGGCGTCGAGCCAGCGTCCGTCGACGAACAGCTTAAGCGTTCCGTAGCGGGCGTCTGCGGTCATGGTTCCTCCCCCGCGGCGCAATGTGCCGCGTCAGTCCTTCACGAACAGCGCATCGAGCGCCACCGCACCCTCGGCGCCGACCATCAGCGGGTTGATGTCGACCTCCGAAATCGACGGATCCGACAGCATCAGCCGGCCGAGCTTGACGACGACGTCCGCGATCGCGGCGACATCACGCGCGGGTTGCCCCCGGAACGGCCCGAGCAGCGTCGCCGCCTTGAGCTTGCCGAGTTCCGCGATCACACGCTCAGCCGCCGTCGCCGCGGGCAGCAGCCGGGCATCCTTCAGCGCCTCGATCCAGACGCCGCCGAGGCCGACCAGCACGACTGGCCCCCATTGCGCGTCGCGACGGGCACCGACCACCATTTCGAGGCCCAGCTTCGCCATCTCCTCGACCAGCACGCCGTCCAGCACGAGGCCGGGCTTCGCCGCGGCAACACTGGCGTGCAGCCGGTCCCACGCGGCGCGCAGGGCCGTCTCGTCGGCGATATTGACGATGACGCCGCCGACGTCGCTCTTGTGGGCGAGCGCCGATGCCTGCGCCTTGACGACGACCGGATAGCCGATGCGTGCAGCGGCAGCGATGGCCCCCTCGACGGTCTTTGCCATCTCGCCGCGCGGCACGGCGATGCCGAGATCCACCAGCACGCGCTTGCCGATGTATTCGGGAATAACGCCTGCGCCCGGCACTGTCATCGCGACCGTCTCGGCAGGCGCGGCGTCGTTGGCCGCAGCCAGCGCGTCGGCATAGGCCGAGACCGCCGCCATCGCGCGCAGCGCCCGCTCGGGCGAGCGGAAGAAGGGGATGCCGCTCGCGCGCACGTCGGCCATGAAGCGCTCGTCCAGCGGATAGTCGTCGCCTACGATGTTCAGGATGACCGGCTTCGTTGCCGCGGCGTAGACGGGGATGATCGCGTCCGACTTGGCCATCTGCATTTTCGGCGACCCGCCGGCATAGGACAGGAGCGCCATGCCGACATCGGGCTGCTTCAGAAGAACCGCAGCTGAGGTGCCGTAGATCGCGGGATTGGCGAAACCCACCGTGCCGATGTCGAACGGATTGTCGACATGCACGTAGGCCGGCACCAGCGTCTGCATCTCCGCCTCTATCTCGGGAGACAGGGTGGCGAGGTCGAGCCCGACGCGCTCGCAGAAATCGAAGCAGAGGCCCCGAATAGCGCCCGAATTGGTCACCACGCCGGCCTTGCCCGGCTTCGGCGTCGGGAAACGCGACAGGATCGCGAGCACGTCGAACAGTTCGTCCGTCGTCTCGACCAGCGCAATCGCCTCGTTGCGCAGGATCGTCTCCATCACCGCGTGGTCGCCGGCAAGCGCGCCGGTGTGCGACTGGGCGGCGGCGCGCCCGCGGGCGCTCGAGCCGGGATGCAGCAGCACAATCGGGATGCCTATCTCGCGCGCCCGCCGTGCCGCGGCGAGGAACAGTCCCGGATTGCGGATCTGCTCGACATAGACACCGATCGCCGCGTTCTCCGGATCGCGGATGAGGACATCGATGAAATGCTCCGCCCCTAGCGTCGCCTCGTTGCCGGTGGCAATCACGTAGGACACGTCGATGCCCCGCGCGTGCATGGCGAAGCGGATGTTGGCGGCTGTCGCGCCGCTCTGCGCCACAATCGCGACCCGTCGGCTCCCGGCCGCGAGCGGGCGGACGTCCACGGGCTCGAAGGTCAGCGGGATCCCGTCGGGATAGTTCGTGTAGCCCATGCAGTTGGGGCCGAGCAGCGCAATGCCGTTGTCGGTGCACAGCCGGGCGAGTTCGTCCTGCTGCTGGCGGCCGTCGTCGCCGGCCTCCGCGAAGCCCGATGCGAACACGACCACGGCGCCTATGCCGCGCTCCGCGCAGGCGCGCACCGAATCGAGGATCGCCGCTTGCGGCACGATGAGCACGGCGACGTCCACGCCCCGTGGCAGGTCGCCGATCGACTTGACGCAGGGCCGGCCCCGGATCTCGTCGCGCGAGCGGCTGACGAGATGGATTTCGCCCGAATAGCCGAAGGCTTCGAG
Source organism: Pseudomonadota bacterium (assembly GCA_043822005.1). GTDB lineage: Bacteria > Pseudomonadota > Alphaproteobacteria > Rhizobiales > Rhizobiaceae > Mesorhizobium_A. Next base: position 225,223 of record JBDRCE010000057.1, read on the forward strand.
ATTGGTGAAGACGCCGCCGCCGATCGACGTCGGTTCCGGTTGCGCGCCGACGATCGCGATCGAGCGCGGCCTCAGCAGCCGGTCGATATCCGCGGTTGCCGGGGACGTTGCGGCCGACGGCGCGGCTTTAGCCCCGGTCATAGGTCTCCAGACCCGGCTTGAATGACTTGTCGTCGAGGAACTGTTTCATGCCCGTGTTGCGGCCGTTCTCGGGATCGCGGAACTCGGTCTGGTCCGACTTCGCCATCAGGTAGTCGCCGGCCTGGTCCCAGGTGAGATCCTTGACGAACCGCGCCGCCGTCTTAGCCTGGCGCAGCACATAGGGGTTCTTGCCCATCAGGGTCCTGGCCAGTTCGCGGGTCTTGTCCTTCAGCTCGGCGGCGGGCACCGCCTTGTTCACGAGCTTCATGTCGGCCGCCTCGCGGCCGGTGAAAGTCTCGCCCGTCATGATGTAGTACATCGCATCGCGGAAGCTCATCACCTCGACCACGGCCTTGGTGACGATGCCGGCCGGGATGATGCCCCAGTTGATCTCCGACAGGCCGAACACCGCGTCCTCGGAGGCGATGGCCAGATCGGAGCCGATCAGGAACTGGAACGCGCCGCCGAAGCACCAGCCGTTGACCATCGAAATCGTCGGCTTCGGATACTGCATCATCCGGCGCCACTGCCACGCTGCGTTGGCGCGGAACAGGCGCTCGCGTTCGATCGGCGGCACCTTGTCGGTGGCGCGGAAATACTCCTTCAGGTCCATGCCGGACGAGAAGGAATCGCCCGCGCCGGTCACCACCATCACCTTGCAGCGATCGTCCGCTTCCAGCGCATCCATGATCGCGTTCATTTCCCAGACGATACCGGGATTGATCGCGTTGCGCCGGGCCGGACGGTTGAGCGTGACCCAGGCGATGCCGTCCTCGAATTCGACGGTGACGTTCTCTCCCCATGCCCCGGACTGCTTTGGTGCACCGGACGCGGTTTCGGCGGTCTGCATGGGAAGAACTCCGTGAATTTCGATGCTGGATATCAGGTAGCCATATATCCGTCAACCTGACATCCCGGCTCAGCCGCGTCCGAGGAAGGGCATTCCCACCGGCAGCATCGTCGTCTCGAACAGGTTCACGTCGTCCGGCAGCGTCGCCATGATCAGCGCCACCCGGGCGACGTCGGCCGGGTTCATCGAGTTCGGCCGCGGCTTGTCAGTGATGCCGGGCACCAGCATGCTCTGGGTGGAACCGGGATGCAGCATCGACACGGCGATCCCGTGCTCGCGCCCGTCCAGCGCCAGCGAGCGGGTCAGACCCTCCAGGGCGAACTTGCTCGCGGTGTAGGCGGCCGTATGCTGGCGCGGCACCTTCGCCGAGATGCTGCCGATATTGATGATCCGGCCCGCGCGCCGAGGGATCATCGTGCGCAGGGCGGCGCGGCTGCAGAGGAAGACCGACGTGATGTTGATCCGCAAGACCTCCTCCCAGCGCGCCAGCGTCATGTCGACCGTCGGCGTGTGGTCGGCGATGCCGGCATTGTTCACCAGGATGTCCGGGTCGCCATATGCCTCGCGACAGCGGGAAAACAGCGCCTCGACCTGCCCCTCGTCGGTCACGTCGCAGGCAACCGCGAGCGCCGCGCCGCCGGCCCGCCGTATCTCGCCCGCAAGCTCGTCCAGCCTCGCCGCTGTGCGCGCCGCCACCACCGTCATCGCGCCCGCGGCCGCATAGGCCTTGGCGATCTCCCAGCCGATGCCGGAGCTTGCTCCGGTGACGATCGCAACCTTGCCCGTGAGATCCATTGCCATTCTCTTCGTCAGTGCCGTTGGTCGAGCGCGTGGAGGAAATCGGCCAGCCCGTGCCTGTCGCTCACGCAGAGCTTCCGGTAAGCGCGCCGCCGGTAGGTGATCACGCTGCTCAGCGCGATGCCGGTGGCGGCCGAGATCTCCCGCTGCGTCTTGCCGAGGAAAAGCGCGGCCGCGACCGCTGCCTCCCGCTCGCTTAAAGCGTGTCCGCAGTCGAGAAACCGCCGCGCGAGTTCGGGCAGCATCGCAGGCCTGGCCTCGGCCTGTCGTCTTGCCATCTCCAGATGCCTGCCCAGGATCGCCATGACCAGGGGTGCCGCCCCTTCCAGCGCCTCGACCTCGGCCGGGCTGGAGTGACCGCTGGCACGGGTGCGATAGGCGCTGGCGAAGAGCGGCCGCGCGCCGCCTGCGTAAAGCGTCAGCCGCTCGACGATGCCGCCGCGTTCGTAGCAGGTCTTGCGGTAATCGGGGTCGGTGATGCCGTTCCAGGCCTGCCTGACGAGTTGTACTGTTCCAGGCGGCTGGTTCCGCGCGCGCTGCGTGGCGCGGTCCCGCTGCCAATACTCGCGCGCATAGGCGAGCGATGCGCTCTCCGCGAAATCCGGAATGTCCGGATGCCCTCCCGCCGAAAACAGGTAGCGCGGCGCGCCATCGCTGCCGACTTCGAAGGCCGAGCACAGATCCGTGCCGCCGATAGCACGCAGTGCCGTGAGAAACCGGTCCGCCAAGTCCTCCGTGCCGATAGCGGCGACGGCGGCGGCCAGCGCGTCGTTGATCGCCCGCTGGGTCATGGATGTCCTCCCGCCAGGGGGACAGACCGCGACGCGGGACACGCTAGCCTTGCCGTCAGTCGGGCAATCGATGAGAACAAGGAGGACACGCCATGGTACCTGCCCCGAAGGTAAAGGGACTCTACCACTATTCCTTTCCGTGCCGCGATGGCGAGGAGACGCGGAAATTCTACGAGGACCTGCTCGGCCTGCCGCTGGTCAACTGCATGACCGCCGACAAGGTGCCCAGCACCGGCGAGGAAAAGCCCTACGCGCATTTTTTCTTCGAGATGGGCGACGGCTCCTACATGGCCTTCTTCGATCTCGGCGAAAACGAGATGCCCCTGCCCTCGCCCAACACGCCAGCCTGGGTGATGCACTTCGCCATGGAGGTGGAGTCGGTCGAGAAGGTGATGCAGATGAAGGAACGGCTGCAGCAGGCGGGTGTGAAAACCACCGACGTGGTCGACCACGACTTCACCAACTCGATCTACTTCTTCGACCCGAACGGCCTGCGCCTCGAGATCACGGCTCGGACGGAAGAGCCCGGCTACCTGGAGAAGGCTGCGAGCGAAGCCCACGCCGCGCTCAGCGCGTGGACTGAAAAGAAGGCCAAGATGATCGCCGCCGAGAAGGGCAAGGCCGCCTGACATTTCGTTTCCTCCCAAGGGCCGCGGGCGCCCCCAACGCCTGCGGCCGTCCTCATTCATCCAAGAGGCCGTGTCGCCTGCTCCAGTCGGTCAGCCGGTCGAGGCACTGCTTCAGCTGTTCGGGCTGTCCGAGATAGTAATGTGTCGCGTGGGGGATCCGCAGATACTCCTTGTCCGGCGTCGCCAGCGCGGCCGCAATCGTCGGATTGTGCGTCGCCGGCACCGCCTCGTCGGCATTGTTCTCGATCTGCAACACCGGCGTACGGCGGATCAGCCGTGCATTCACCGGCCCTTTGGCGTTCGACCGGTCGTAGCTCCATTGGCTGAGCCATGAGCGCAGCGTCGTGTAGCGGGCCAGACCCACCGGCCCGACGTTCACGGCGCGCGGGTCGCCCATGTAGCTCCAGCCCGGCTTGCGGTCGTTGGGGTCGATCGAAGGGTCGAACCAGCGCACGTCGCACATGGTGCGGTGGACGACGAAGGCGCGCTCCTGCTCCGGCCCGCCCCGTCTCCGTAACCGCTCCAGCGTCTCGAGGCACCAGTCGGTGATCTTGCGGTTGCGCGCCACCTGCGCGGCCCGGAAGCGCGCGACGAACTCCCGCGTATAGGGCGGCTGGTCGGGACAATCCGGCGCATAGATGTCGAGCGAGGCATCGCGCCTGTCCGGGTCGATCTCGTCGGTCACCGAGGGGTCGAGCCATTCGGTCAGCGTTTCCGCGCGCGACAGGTGCGCGGCGATGAAGATCACGCCATCGGCCGGCTTCAGCCCGGCTTCGATCAGGTTCACCTCGTCGCCTGCCGGCGTGTGGGTGATCGTCGGGTTCTCCGCCTGTGCCTGGTAGAACAGCGACAGCGAGCCGCCGCCCGACCAGCCGACCAGCACGACCTTCGCGTAGCCGAGCTCGTTGCGCGCGTAGTCCAGCCAGCGGCCGAGGTCGATCGCCACCTTTTCCATGATCAGCGCGCTGTCGTTCTTCGGATAGCGGCTCGCGGCGCAAAGCACGTGCAACCCGAGATCGGCGAGCGCGGTCGGCATCGGCAGCAGTTGCAGCGTGGAGGTCGGGTGCATGAACACGTAGACCGTCGACGACGGTTGCGCCGGGCGCAGCAACTGGCCCTCGAGGTTCACGCGACCCGAATTGCCGGCAAAGCCGTAGGTCTCGGTGAAGCGCGCCGTGTCCGGAAAGGAGACAATCAGCGGCACCCGCGTCCAGGCGCGGTCGCTCATGGCCGTCCGGCTCGGGCATCTACCAGGAAGCGCAAGGTGCGCGCCCAGGCAATTGCCGCCTGCGCGGCGTCGGGCGTTCCCGGCGCGCCGCGGTTGAAACCGTGGCCGGCCGGATAGAGATAAATCTCCGCCTCGGGACATTTGACGCGCACGGTCTCGACATTGCTCAGCGGGATCGAACTGTCTGTCTCGCCATAGTGCATCATCACCGGGCAGAGCGGCTTCGCGTCGGCGAACTTCGCGATCATGCCGCCGTAGTAGCAGACGGCCGCGTCGAGACCGTCGACCTGGGTCGCCGCCAGGAAGGCCAGCGATCCGCCGAGACAGAAGCCCACCAGCGACACGGCCTCCGTCTCCTCCCGCACCCGCCCGATCGCGGCGCGCGTATCGAGCATGAGCGCGTCCCAATCCAGCGATCTCAGGTAGGCGAGCGCGGCGGCGATCTCGTCTGGCGAATAGCCGGACTCGAAGTCTCGCACGAACCGGTCGAACAGCGCCGGCGCGATGGCTACGTAGCCTTGGGCCGCGAACGCGTCGCAGACGCCGCGGATGTGGGTATTGACGCCAAAGATCTCCTGCAGCACCACAATGCCGCCGATCGGCGCCCCGGCCGGAGCGGCGCGATAGGCACCGAGTTCATGACCGTCGGCGGCGCGAAGCCGCAGGTATTCTCCCATGTCGAAACCCTTCAGGCTGATCTGCGGTCGTCGGCGGGCAGGTCGGCGAAGTCGTCGCGCAACACGTCGGGCGGACAGCCGAGCTTGCGCGACACTTCCGCGGCGGCGGCATGCACGCGCCGCGCGGTCCGACCCTGCGGGTCGATGTCGATATCGTTCTTCATGCCGAGCGCCGTGACCGCGGCGGCGATCTCGCCTGCATAGTCGAAGATAGGCGCCGAAATCGACGCGAATCCGGCATTGAGCTGGCTGTCCGAGAACGCAAGCTGCCGCTGCCTGATCAGCGGCAGGCTCTCCTCGGCCCGCCGCTTCAGCGTCGCGTCCACCGGCCTTTCGCGGGTCTCGACATGATGTATCGCCGAGCGCGCCTTGTAGGCGAGATACACCCGCCCGGTTGCCGCCTGGTAGAGCGGCAGCACATGGCCGACGCGCACGGAGACCAGCACCTCGACCGTGGCGTCGACCTTGGCGATGATGACCGGTCCCCGATTGCCCCAGACCGTAAGGAAGACCAAGAGCCCCGTCGCCGACTGCAGCCCGTCCAGAGCCTCTCGCGATACCTGCGCCACGTCGAGCTGGCGCATCGCCGCCGCGCCGAGCTGCAGGGCGTAGGGTCCGAGCCCGTAGCGCATCGTGACCGGGTCCTGTTCGACGAGACCAGCGTGGGCGAAGCTCGCCATGTAGAGGTGAGCCTTGCTGGCGGGCATCTCGGCGAGTTCGGCGATCTTGCTCAGAGGCAGCTTGCCGCTCGCCGCCTCGAGCACCCTGATCAGGCGGAAGCCCACGTCGATCGACTGGATGCGGCGCTGGTTTCGCACCTTCGCTGTCATGCCGTACTCACCAGGCGTCTCGAATTGTCTGCCGACACAGGCACGGTCGTGGCGTCGTAGGTGAACAGCCATTCGTAGCGCTGCCGCACCTTGGACTCCTCCCACTCGGAATTGACATAGGTCTCCGCAAGCGCGGGATCCGACAGCTGCGGGTTGTGGAACCGGCCGAGGTTGGCTTCCGCTCCCTTGACGATCTTGGTGGTTCGCTCCTTGCGCTCCGCCTCGTAGGAATGGAACGCCGCGTCGTGATCGCCGGCATTGGCGGCGAGCGCGCGTGCCAGCACGAGTCCGTCTTCGATCGCCATGACCGCGCCCTGCGCCAGGAAGGGCAGTGTCGGGTGGCAGGCATCGCCCAGAAGCGTGACGCGCCCCTGCGTCCACTGCTTCATCGGCTGGCGCAGCATCAGCGCCCACTTGTAGGGCGTGTCGATGGCCTTGATCAGCGTGTGCACGTCCTCGTGCCAGCCCTGATAGTCGGCGAGGCATTCCTCGACCGTGCCGGCAACCGACCAGGACTCGACCTGCCAGTCGGTCCGCTCCACCACCGACACGTAGTTCATCAATTCGCCGCGCCGCAGCAGATAGTGGATGACGTGGCCGCCCGGCCCGATCCAGTTGGTGCCGACGGGGCGATGGAAGCGCTCCGGCAGCCGCTCTGTCGCAATCACCCCGCGCCAGGCGACGATGCCGGTGAATGTCGGCTTGTCGGCCCCGAACAGCTCTTCGCGGACCACCGAGTGCACCCCGTCCGCGCCGATCGCTATGTCCGATGTCGCCTTCGCTCCATCGGCGAAGCGCAGCGTCACATCGCGGGACGTCTGATCGATGCCAACGCATTTCATGCCAAGCTTGATCGCGTCCGGGGCGATGCGCCGGATGCCGGCCGCCAGCGCCTGGTGCAGGTCGTTGCGATGGATCGTGATATAGGGGAAACCGTATTGCGCCACGGAGAGCGGGCCGAGGTCGAACAGCTTCCAGGTCTTGCCTGTGTTCCACAGCCGGATCTGCTTGCCGCCCGGCTCGCTGGCAACGCTCATGATCTCTTTTTCGAGACCGAGCTCGAACAGGATGCGCGTGCCGTTGGCGCTGATCTGAATGCCCGCGCCAACCTCGCGCAGTTCGTGCGCCTGCTCGAACACCTGCACGTCAAAGCCTCGCCGCAGCAGCCCGAGCGCTGCGGTAAGCCCGCCGATGCCGCCTCCGACGACAGAGATTTTCATTCCTGACTCACTCCGAATTGCCTGAAAGCATGAAACGCGGCCATATCGATGTCAATTTCGTTTTGACAGGGTATAATTCCATTTGCTTAAGTCCAACAACCGGTCCGAGGCCAACGTGACCGGTGCGGACGACCGGAACCGATATCGTCATTGACAATGGATGTATGGTGGCCTGATATAAGGATGCCATACGATCTGCGGAATGTGAAGCGCGCGAAAAGGGCGATCCGCCCTCTTTGACATGATCAAACCGAGTTGGCCGACGGCGAACGACCTCGGGAGGAGGTCTCCGTAGGTGCGTTGAACCGAGCGGTCGAGACTTTAGCGCGTCGAAGCGCTGGAGCGTGGGGGGGGCCCGGGAGGAAATTGATGCTCAAGGTGAAAAGCCCGCAGGACCTTGGCGCGGGGATAATGTTCCTGCTGATCGGTCTCGCAGGCATCGTTCTCGGCCGCGATCTCGATTTCGGCAGTGCCCGGAACATGGGGCCGGGATACTTCCCGCTTCTCATCTCCGGTTTCATCGTCCTGATCGGCGCCGTCGTCGCGGGCCGCTCGTTCACGCTCGAAGGCCCGGCCATCGAGCGCCTGCAACTTCGCCCGATCCTGATGCTGCTCGTCGCGCTCGCCGTGTTCAGCTTTCTCATCCGGGAGATCGGTGTCGTTCTCACCTCGATCCTTATGATGGTCGTCGCCGCCTACGCGCGACCGAACGTTAACATCGTCGAGACCATTATCTTCGCCATCTGCGTCGCAACCTTCGTCGCAGTCGTCTTCGTATTCGGCCTAAACCAGCCGATGCCGCTCTGGTGGAACGGCTAGATGGAGATGTTCGAGCATCTGGCGACAGGCTTCGTCGCCGCCGCCTCCCTGCAGAACCTGATGTTCTGCCTGATCGGCGTGCTGCTCGGCACGCTCATCGGCGTGCTGCCGGGTATCGGCCCCATCCCGACGCTCGCGATCCTGCTGCCGATCACGTTCGGGCTCGACCCCCTTTCGGCCCTGATCATGATGGCCGGCATCTACTACGGCGCCCAGTATGGCGGCTCGACCACCTCTATCCTGGTCAACATGCCCGGCGAGGCGTCCTCGGTCGTGACCTGCATCGAAGGCCATCAGATGGCCAAGCGCGGCCGCGCCGGCTCGGCGCTCGCCACCGCCGCGCTCGCCTCCTTCTTCGCCGGCTGCGTCGGCACCGTCTTTCTCGCCGCCTTCGGGCCGATTCTGTCGAAAGTCGCGCAGCAATTCACCTCGCCGGACTACTTCTCCCTGATGGTGCTCGGCCTTGTGATGGCGGTGGTGCTGGCGCACGGCTCGCTCCTCAAGGCGGTGGCGATGGTGCTGATCGGCCTGCTGCTCGGCCTCGTCGGCACCGACGTCAACAGCGGGCTGACCCGCTATACATTCGGCATCGACGGCCTGTGGGAAGGCATCGACTTCCTGCCGCTGGTGCTTGGACTGTTCGGCATCGTCGAGATCATCCGCAACCTCGAGAACCCGCCCGCTCATCGAACGCCGATCTCGACGCGCCTGCGTGACCTCTGGCCGACCCGCGACGAATTCCGCTTGGCCTGGCCCGCGGCGGTTCGCGGCACCGGCATCGGCTCGATCCTCGGCATCCTGCCGGGCGGCGGCGCGGTGCTGGCCTCGTTCGCCAGCTACACCGTCGAAAAGAAGATCACGCGCCAGCCCGAGCGGTTCGGCAACGGTGCGATCGAAGGCGTGGCGGGTCCTGAAGCGGCCAACAACGCCGCCGCGCAGACCTCGTTCATCCCCCTGCTCACGCTCGGCATTCCGTCCAACCCGGTCATGGCGATCATGATGGGCGCGATGATCATCCAGGGCATCCAGCCGGGCGCCGCTGTCATGACCGCCCGCCCGGAACTGTTCTGGGGCATGGTCGCGTCGATGTGGATCGGCAATCTGATGCTCGTGGTCATCAACCTGCCGATGCTCGGCATCTGGGTGAAACTGCTCTCGGTCCCCTACCGGTTTCTCTACCCGGCGATCCTGCTGTTCTGCGCCGTCGGCGTCTACTCGACCAGCACCGAACCGTTCATGATGGTCCTGATGATCGTCTTTTCGATCTTCGGCTACGTGCTGATGAAGTTCGGCTGCGAGCCCGCGCCGCTGGTCCTCGGCTTCATTCTCGGCCCGTTGATGGAGACCAATCTGCGGCGTTCGCTGACGCTCTCGCGCGGCGATCCGATGATCTTTCTCGACCGTCCGATTTCGGCCGGGCTGCTGATCGCCACGCTGCTGGTGATCGCCCTCATCGTCTTTCCGCAATTCCGCAAGACCCGGGAGGTGGCTTTCCAGGAGGACTAGCTTTCGTTCGCATTCACCCGCGCATCACGCCGGATTCACTCAGGAGGAGAAGAGAATGTCCAAAGACCAGATCATGATAACGCGCCGCGGGGCACTCGCACTCGCAGCCGGCGCCGCCGCACTGCTCGCGCCGAGATTCGCCTTTGCGCAGACAGCCTATCCCAGCAAGAACATCAGCTTCATCTGCGCGTTCCCCGCAGGCAGCGGCGCCGACGTTCTCGTCCGCTTCTTCGCCGAAAAGGTCGCCGCAGCATCCGGCCACACGGTCATCGTGGAAAACAAGCCCGGGGCCGCAGGAAGCATCGCGGCCGAGTTCACCGCCCGCGCGCCAGCGGATGGCCACACGATCTTCGTGCACTCGGGCAATTCGACCGCCGGCAACATGTGGCTGATGAAGAAGCCGCCGGTCGATGCTGCCAAGGACCTGCAGACCATCGCCACGATCAACAAGCAGGCCTTCATGATCACCGTTCGTGCCGACAGTCCCTACAAGACGCTGGCCGATCTCGTCGCCGACCAGAAGGCCAAGGGCGACAAGGGCTCCTATGCGGTCAACGCGACTTCGGGTCGGGTTCTCGCCGAGGAGTTCAAGCAGCTCGCCGGTCTCCAGACGCTTCCCGTCTCCTACGGAACGGCCTCGGATTCCGTCAACGACATGCTGAGCGGCCAGGTCGATTTCGGTTGCCACGATCCGGTTTTCTCGCTGGCGCAGGTGCGTGGCGGCCGCTTCCGTGTTCTGGCGCTGGGCGCGGCGGAACGCCTGCAGGGCATTCCCGACATCCCGACCTTCAAGGAACAGGGCTACGACATCGACCAGCTCGGCTGGTGGGGCGCCATGGTTCCGGCGGGTGTTCCGGCCGACATCGTCACCACGATCAACGGCTGGTTCAACAAGGTCCTCGCCGAGGATGCGACGAAGGAATTCCTGATGAAGCAGGGCGGCGACCCTTACATCTCGACGCCTGAAGAATCGCAGAAGCTGATGGAAGAAACGATCACCGAATGGAAGCGCCTCGTCGAGGTTGCCAAGATCCCGGCGCAGTAAGGCGCGGGGACCGTCAGCACGCGGGCGCCGGCAGAATTGCCGGCGTCTTGCGTTTCAAGTCCGGTCAGGCTTGCTTGCAGTGCCCGACCATCTCGGTTAGGCCAAACAGGCAAGCAGGGGGCAGTAACCGAAGTGTCCAGGAGCAAGATGTCAACCGGTGCCGACCGCGAGATCCTGCGGCCGCGCGCCATGTTCTTCCTCAATCAGGCGAACCATGCGGTGCGCAACCGGCTGGACGCGGCGCTGGGCGTCATTGAGATGACGGCGATCCAGTATACGGTGCTGAGCGTCATCGGCGCCCGTGCGGGACTGTCTTCGGCCGAGCTGTCGCGGCGCTTCTTTGTCACGCCGCAGACGATGAACGAGCTGATCGCCGCCCTTGAGCGCCGCGGCTTCATCGTCCGCAAGGCGGACCCGGCGAACCGCCGGATCCTGCGCATGGACGTTACCGTCGCCGGCCGCGAGATGCTGGCGAAATGCGACGCGCTCGCCGACGCTGTCGAGCGGGACGTCTTCGGCGCTATGCCGGACGAGGACTATCGCAGGCTGGCCAAACTGACGCGCGATCTCGCGCACCATCTGCGCACGCGCAACGAGACCGCCGGCTGAGCCCTATTCGGTCAGCCCGAGCAGCTTCTCGGCATTGCCGTGATAGATCTTGTGGCGCACCTCTTCGGTGACGTCGAGCGTGTCGAGGATCCGCAGCGTCTCGCGGATGTACATCGGCCCTCCCTCCGGATCGAACGGCGCGTCCGAGGCGAATACGACGCGGTCCTCGCCGAAAAACTCGATCGCATGCTCGATTGCCTTGCGTGACCCGAACGAGGCGGTATCCGCGTAAAACTCCTTGAAATACTCCAGATGCGGCCGCTTCAGCGCTTTGAGCACGGGCTTCAGGTCGCGGTCGCTGGTGCGCTTGCCCATCTGGTCCCAGCCGGGTCCAACGCGCCCCTCGAAATAGGGGATCATGCCGCCGGCGTGGTGGGTGATGACCTTGAGACCGGGAAATTTGTCGAACATGCGCGAGAACACCATCCGCGCCATCGTGGCCGACGTCTCGTAAGGCCAGCCGAGGGTCCAGAAGATCTCGTACTCGGAGCGCGTCTCGGTCTCGTAGTCCGCGAACTCCTGCGTCCGGGCCGGGTGAAGGAAAATCGGTTTGCCCGACTTCGCCATGTAGTCGAAGAACGGCTCGAACTCCGGCAGGTCGACCGGCTTGCCATTGATGTTGGTGAAGATCTGCACGCCGCCGGCGCCGAGATCCTCGATCGCGCGACGGCTTTCCTCGACGACGGCGTCCGGATTGTTCATCGGCGCCGTGGCAATGAAGGCGGGGAAACGATCCGGATATTTCTGGACCAGCTCGGCCATGGCGTCCGAGCCGATCTGCGACAGTTCGAGCGCGACCTCGGGCCCGGCGAACTTTTCAAGCGGCGGCGAGGCCAGCGACAGGATCTGCTGATAGTCCGGTCCGAACATATCCATAACCTCGAAGCGGCGGTCGAGATCGGTCATCATCGGCACGTCGCCCGAACGCTTGGTCATCTGGGTCATCGTGCCGAGTTCCTTGACCAGGCGGTCGAAGAAAGGCTTCGGCCAGATATGGTTGAAGATGTCGATCTTCCGCATGCGTTCCTCCCAGTATGTCAGGCTACCTGACAATGTATCGGTTGATACGGGCGGGTCAACCGTCCGTGGCGGGATTCAGCCGGCCTGGCCGAGTTTTCCGGGGTTCATGATCCCCGCCGGATCGAGCGCCGCCTTGATGGCGTTCATCACGTCCACCGCGTCGCCGTGCTCGCGGCGCAGGTAGCCAAGCTTCGAGATGCCGATGCCGTGCTCGCCGCTGAACGTGCCGCCCATCTCCATCGCCCGCGCATAGAGTCGGCCGGCGAGGCGCTCGGCCTCCGCAAGTTCCTCCGGGATCTCCGGCTTGATCAGGTAGCCGACGTGGAAATTGCCGTCGCCGACATGGCCGATGATCTTGGCCATGAGAAACGACTGGTCGACATCTGCCCGGGCGGCGAGCACAGCTTCGGCAAGCCGCGAGATCGGCACGCAGACGTCGGTCGTATAGGTCTTGCAGCCGGGCCGCAGCGACTGGTTGGCGTAGATCGTCTCGTGCCGCGCCTTCCATAGCCGCTCGCGGTCTTCCGGCCGTGTCGACCAGGCGAAGTCCGAGCCGCCGAATTCGGCAGTGATCGCGGCCACTGTCTGCGACTGCTCCTCGACCCAGCGCGGGCTGCCGTGGAATTCGAGGAACAGCGTCGGCGCCCGCTTCAGCCCCAGCTTGGAATGCGCGTTTGCCGCATCCACCGCCACCTCGTCGAGAAACTCGATCCGCGCGACGGGAATGCCGCTCTGCATCGTGGCGACCACCGCCTCTACCGCGCCGCGTATCGTCTCGAACGTGCAGATGGCCGAGGCGATCGTCTCGGGGATGGGCTGCAGCCGCGCCGTGACCTCGGTGATCACGCCGAGCGTGCCCTCCGCGCCGACGAAGAGCTTGGTCAGGTCGTAGCCGGTGGAAGATTTCTTCACCCGCCGCCCGGTCGTGATGATCTTGCCTGTGGGCGTGACCACGCGCAGCGCCAGCACGTTTTCCCGCATGGTGCCGTAGCGCACCGCCGTCGTGCCGCTCGCCCGCGTCGAGGCCATGCCGCCGAGCGAAGCGTCTGCGCCGGGATCGATAGGGAAGAACAGGCCCATGTCGCGCAGGTGCGCATTGAGCTGCTTGCGCGTCACGCCGGCCTCGACCACCGCGTCGAAATCCTCGCCGTTGACGGCGACGATCCTCGTCATGCGGCTGACGTCGAGCGAGATGCCGCCCTTCAGCGGGATCGTATGGCCTTCCATCGAGGAGCCCGCGGCAAACGGCGTGACCGCAATGCCGTGCTCGAAACAGGCCGCCACCACGCGCTGCACGTCGTCCTCGCTCTCGGCGAACACCACCGCATCGGGCAGCCGCGTCGGCTGGCGCGACATGTCGTGGCCATGATGCTCGCGCACCGCTTCCGACACTGACAGCCGCTCGCCGAAATGCGGCTTGAGACGGTCGATCACCTGTTGCAGCGGGCTCGTCATGCGGTCACCCTCCCGCAGCCGCGCGGTGGTAGCGTGAGCGCTGGATTTCCTTGGCGGTGATGAACTCCAGCAGCACGGGAACACCGGCCTTCGTCTTTTCGATACCGCGCCGGATCGCCGGGACGATCTCCTCCGGAGCCGTCACCCGCTCGCCATAGGCGCCCATGGCCCGCGCGAAGGCGGCGTAGTCGCCGGAAATGTCGGTCGAACGGTACTTTTCCGTCGAGACGGGCATGATCGGCAGTTCCATCGCCATCGAGAAATTGTTGAGCAGGATCGACAGGATCGGGATGCGCTCCCGCACAGCCGTCTCGAAATCCATCCCCGTGAAGCCGATCGCCGCGTCGCCCCAGACATTGATGCAGAGCTTGTCCGGATGCGCGAGCTTGGCGCCCATTGCGAGGCCGAGCCCGTAGCCGAGCTGGGTCGACTTGCCCCAGCCGATATAGGTCAGCGGCTCGATCGTCTTCCAGAACGGCGAGAGCTGGTCGCGCGGGCTGCCGGCATCGTGCGTGATGATCGTGTTGGCGACATCGACCGTGTGCTGCAGGTCCCACAGCACCCGGTAGGGCGACAGCGGCGCGTCGTTCGAGGTCAGTTTCGGCATCCACTCGGCAAGCCAGGCCGCCTGCACCGACGCGATCTCGGCCGCCGTCTCCGCGGCATTCCGGCCGGGCGTCCCGCGCGCATCGAGCTCGGCCGGTACGGCGTCGAGCGTCAGCGCGGCGTCCCCCACCAGAGCCACCTTCGCCTCGATGTCCTTGTTGACATGGTCGGGGTCGAGCGTGGCGTGGATCATCGTCTTGCCGAGCGGCATCTGCACGCCGAACGGGGTCTCCGTGAAGGAGCAGCCGATGCCGAAGATCAGGTCTGACGCGTCGAGAAAGTGGCGCAGCGTCTTCGAGATCGCGGCCCCGCCCGCGCCGATCGACAGCTCGTGCGTCTCGGGAAACGCGCTCTTGCCTTCGAGGCTGGTCGAGACCGGAATGGCCAGCCGCTCCGCCAGCGCCTTCAGCTGCGGCCAGGCGCGGGCATAGTGGACGCCCTGTCCGGCGTAGAGCACCGGCCGCTTCGCCGCCAGCAGCAGGTCGACCGCAGCCCGCACCGCCGCCGGATCAGGGCCGTAGCGGGTGGCGAGCACCGGTCGGTAGTCGAGCGGCTCCGGCACCTCGTGCTGCCACATGTCGTTCGGGATCTCGATCAGCACCGGCCCGCCGCGGCCATTGCGCAGCCGGCTGAAAGCCCGCCGGAACACGTTGGTCAGCTCCTCGGCCGACGTGATCGGTTCCGCCGACTTGGTGATGCTCTTCATCGAGATCGTGGCGTTGTAGTTCGGGTCGATATGGGCCAGCCGGCGCTCGTAGCCCATCGGCAGCACCAGCAGCGGCACCGATTCCGAATAGGCCTGTGCGATGCCGCCATAGGAATTCTCCGTGCCCGGCCCGAGCTGCATGGCGAAGACGCCGATCTTGCGGCCCGACGACAGGCGCGAGATCGCGTCGGCCATATGGATGCCGGTGCGCTCCTGCCGCACGATGACGGGTCGGATATCGGCTTCGGCGGCCCGCTCCAGCACGTGGTTGACCGGATATCCGCAGATGAGCTCGACGCCCTCCCGCTTGAGGATTTCCGCAATCGCTTCACCGAGTTTCATCCTGCATCTCCCGTCCGAGCCGGCCACGTCCAGGCTGTCGCATGCCGCACCGGCGCCGTGCGGGCCTCTTCCGCCGAGCGCAACCCGGATTGGCCGAGCGCAACGGTGAATTCCTCGATGAAGCTAGCCGCCATGTGGCGCGCGCCGTCGTCGCCGATGGCGGCGAGCGCCAGCATGAACGCGCGGGCCGAAAAGCTCGCGTGGGCGCCGCAGGCAAGCGCCCGCAGCATGTCGACGCCGGAGGTGACGCCGCTGTCGAGGATCACCGTCATGTCGCGTCCGACGGCGGCGGCGACGGCCGGCAGCATGTCGATTGAGGCCGGCGCGGCGTCGAACTGGCGGCCGCCATGGTTGGAGACGATCACGCCGTCGAGACCGATCGCGCGCGCCTTCTCCGCGTCCGCCGGGTGCAGCACGCCCTTGACCAGCATCGGCCCGCGCCACGTCTCGCGCAGCCGCGCCAGTACGTCCCAGGCGAAGCCGCCGCCGACATGGGTGCCCACGAAGGCGGCCGGGTCGCCTCCCCCCGCATAGGCTTCGATGTTCGCGAAACGCGGCATGCCCCGCCTGGCCAGGGCCCGCATCCACGGCGGCGATGTCGCAATGTCCAGCGCATTGCGGTAGCCCACCCGGAAGGGCATCACGAAGCCGTTGCGCAGGTCGCGCGGACGTTTCGACCGCACCGGCACGTCGAGCGTCGCCACCAGCACCTTGGCGCCTGCGGCCTGCGCGCGGGCGGCAAGGTCGAAGCTGACGCGATGGTCGTCCGCGGCCAGCGGATAGAGCTGGAACCAGGTCACGTCCGGCGCCCATCGGGCGACATCCTCGATGGTGGCGGTCGCCAGCGTGCCGACGAGGTAGGGGATGTTCATCCGCTGCGCCGCGCGCGCAAACAGTTCGGTCGCCCCGGGCCACATCAGCCCATCCATGCCGATCGGCGCGATGCCGATGGGAGCTGCGTAGCGGTGGCCGAACAGCTCGACCGTCGGATCGACGCCCTGCGTCTCGATCCCGTATCGCGGCACGATCTCGATGCCCCTGAGCGCTGATCGGTTCCGGGAAAGGCCGGTCTCGTCGCCGGCGCCGCCCTGCAGGAACTCGAAGGCGAAGCGGGGAATCCGCTTGGCGGCGCGCCTCTCCAGGTCCTCGATAGTGGGAAACCGACGCCGCAGCAGCGGCAGCCGCAGCGCGAGCCGCGCCTCGTGCGTGGCGTGGGGCGTGGCCGTGTCCACTAATAGCCCACGATGACTTCCAGCAACGCCTGCCGACCCGACTTGGTCGCTTCCAGCGCGCGCCGGATGGCGGCCGGAAGAGCCGCGCCGTCGTCGACGCGTTCGGCATGCGCGCCATGCGCCCGCGCGATTGCGGCATAGTCGGGCGACGGGTCGAGCGCGGTGATCGGCATCACGTTGGCCGCTGCCGCGCTGCCGTCCGGGTACATGTAGAGCGTCGAACGGCGCACCGCGTTCCAGATGCCGTTGTTGAAGACGACGGTCAGCAGCGGAAGTTTCAGCGCCGCCGCGGTCTGGTGGCAGGCCACCGGATTGGCGAACATGTAGGAACCGTCGCCGATCGTCGCGATCACCTGCTTGGACCGGTCGCCCAGTTGCGCACCAAGGGCTGCGGTCAAGCCCCAGCCCAGTCCCCCCGACAGGGGCGTGGAAAAGAAGCTTCCAGGCGCCTCGAACCGCATCGCGCTCGGATCGATCCCCAACTCGTTGAAGAACACCGTGTTCCCGTCGGCGGCGTCGGACAGGCATTTGCTGACGAAGGCGGGCGACATCGGCGATCCATTGCCAGCCGAAAGCCTCCTCTGCAGCGCTGCGTCGATCGCGATGCGCGCCGCGGCGACGCGCGCGCGGCGGTCGGCGAAATCCTCGACCGCGGGCACGCATTCGCGCATGGCCGCGTCCAGCGCCGCGATGCCGGCGTTCAGCCCGCCCGCCAGCGAGATGTCGATGCGGAAGCTGCGCATCGGCAGGCCGCGGTAGAGCGGCTCCGGGCCGAGCGAGATGATCGTGCAGGTCTCCGGCGGCTGGACATGGTCGGCGATCCACGGGACCATGGCCCCGGCGACGACGATCACGTCGGCGTCGCGCACCCATTCGGTCGGCTCCCGGCCGACATGCATCGGATGGCTGGTGGGCAGCGCCTGTCGCGTCGCCCAGAATTCGACCACCGGCAGGGCGAAACGTTCGGCAAAGCCCGCCAGCGGCTCGAAGCCGCCGCCGATCTCGGCGCTCTGCGTGATGATCGCGGGGTTCTTCGCCCGCGAAAGCACGTCCGCGGCACGCGCCACGAGATCCGCCGCGGGCGGTCCGTAGGTCGTCGGCGCGAGGTTCGGGCGGGAAGTCGGCGCGACGGCCGCCTCGGCGAGCGCTTCCCGCGGCAGGCTCACATAGACCGGCCCGCGCGGCTCGCTCATGGCGATACTGATGGCGCGGTCGATCGCCGGTCCCGCCTGGTCGGCATAGCGCAGTTCGTAGTCCCACTTGACGATCTCGCGCACCATTCCTGCCTGGTCGCGCATCTCCTGGCCCCAGTGGATCGGGCTCGACCGGCTGCCGAAGCGGCCGCTCTCGGTCAGCGGCGTGCGTCCCGAGCACATCAGGATCGGCACGTTCTCCGACGCCGCGTTGATCAGGCCCATCACGGAATTGGCGAGGCCGACATTGACATGCACCATCACCGCGGCCGGCTTGCCGGTCGCCAGGTAGTAGCCGTGCGCCATGCCCACCGCGACGCCTTCATGCGGGATCACCAGCGGTTCCGGCATGGCGACGCCGCTCTCCGGCGATCGGGCATAGGCCTCGATGATCGAGGGGAAGTCGGTGCCGCCATTGGCGAACAGCACGTCGATGCCGGCCGCCTTCATGCGGCCGAGCACCGCCTCCGCGGCGAAGGCGCCTTCCGGACGGGTGTGCTTCATCGCATCGGCCTCCCTGCCGTGACCGGTTTCAGACGGTGACGCTCAATGTCTTGGTGGCGAGGAATGCATCGATGCCCTCCATGCCGACCTCGGATCCGTGCCCGCTCTCCTTGACGCCGCCGAACGGCGTCTCGGGCATCGAGATGTTGAACGAGTTGATGCCCACCATCCCCGCCTCTATCGCGTCGCCGAGCCGGGCGATGTTCGCAGCTGACGAGGTGAAGGCATAGGCCGCGAGCCCATAGGGCAGGCTGTTGGCCTTGCGCACGGCATCGCCGAGATCGCTGAACGGGTTGAGCACGGCGACGGGACCGAACGGTTCCTCGTGCATGATGCGGGCGTCGCCCGGCACGTCGGCGAGCACCGTCGGCTCGAAGAAGCTGCCCTCATTGCCGACGCGCCGTCCACCGGTCAGCAGCCTGGCGCCCTTGGCGACCGCGTCCTGCACCAGCGCTTCCACCGCGTCGCGGCGGCGGCCGTGGACCAGCGGTCCCATCTGTGTGCTCTCATCCAGCCCGTCGCCGACCTTTATCCTGGCAGCCCGTTCGGCAAAGCCCTCGCAGAAGCTCTTGTACGACGCGTCCTCCACGTAGAACCGCGTCGGCGACACGCAGACCTGGCCGGAGTTGCGGTATTTGCGCAGCACGCCCATGTCGAGCGCGGTCGTCATGTCGGCATCGTCGAACACCAGCACCGGCGCGTGGCCGCCGAGCTCCATCGTGGTGCGCTTCAGCCCGTCGGCGGCGAGCTTGATCAGGTGCTTGCCGACCGGGATCGAGCCGGTGAACGAGATCTTGCGGATGACCGGCGAGGCAAGCAGATGGCGCGAGATCGTGTCCGGCACGCCGAACACCACCGCGATGGCCCCCGCCGGCACGCCCGCGTCCACCAGGCACCGCGCCACCGCGAGCGCGGAGGCCGGCGCTTCCTCGCCGGGCTTGTAGACCATCGTGCAGCCGGCCGCGAGGGCTGCCCCCATCTTGCGCGCCGCGTTGCCGATCGGAAAGTTCCAGGCGGAGAATCCGGCGGCGGGACCGACCGGCTCGCGCACCACGGTGAAGCGCGTGTCGTGCAGCCGGCCGGGGATGACGCGGCCGTAGCTGCGGCGGCCTTCCTCGGCGAACCACTCCATTTCCTCGGAGGCGAAATGCGTCTCGAGCCGTGCTTCGGCGAGCGGCTTGCCCATCTCGAGCGTGGCGAGGCGGGCGATGTCCTCCTGGCGCTCGCGCATCAGGTCGGCGGCCTTCTTCAGGATCTTGCCGCGCTCGCGCGGGTTCACGTGGCGCCACGACGCGAAGGCCCGCTCGGCCGCGGCCAGCGCCCGGTCGAGATCGGCGGCGGTCGCGTGCGGCACGACGCCGATGGCGCGTCCGGTGGCAGGATTGACGACCGGCTGCGTCTCGCGCGCCGACGCGTCTATCCATTCGCCATCGATGAGGAGTTCAGGCGAAACGTAGCCGCCCGGAACGACGGCAGGGCCTCTGGACACGGCGTTCATCAGTCGTCCTCCTCGATCCGATGGCTAAGCCAACGTATCATCAGGGTCCCTGATAATTGTCAAGACCAAACCGGCGTCCGCCCGTCGTCGGATCCCGCTTGTCCGGCGCGCCTCTGGATCCCCCGATTGAAAGATATCAGGATGCCTGATAATCACCGGAATGGAAGGGCAACTCATGAGCGAACGTAAACCTGACATGGCGGGCGGCGTGGAAGTCTGGCGCGGCGGCGTCAATGCCTGGGAATGCGACGAGATGGGCCACATGAACACGCGCTTCTACGTCGCGCGCTGCATGGAGGGCTTGTCCGTGCTCTTCGCGTTCGCCGGACTGCCCGGACTTTTCGCGCCGGGCACCACCGCCACGGCACAGGTGGAGGAGATGCATATCCGCTTCCACCGCGAGGCCCAGACGGCGACGCCTCTCTACATGATTGCCGGCTTCTCTGCCGTGGGCGAAAGCAACGCCGAGGTCGTGGCTCTGCTGCGGCGCGACATCGATGGCGCGCTTGCGGCCACATTCCGCACTGTGCTCAGCGCCTCCACGCCGGCCGGCGATTCGATTGCCTGGCCGGCGCCGTTCCCCGATCGGGCCGCGGCTCTTGCGATGGAGGTGCCGCCCGAGGCCCACCCTAGAAGCGTGAAATCCGGTCCCGCGCCGTCGCTTGATGCACCTTCCGCACTCGGCGCCCACAGGCGTATCGCTCTCGGGTCCGTCGCAACGTCCGACTGCGATGCGTTCGGGCGCATGGTCCCCCAGAAGTTCATGGGCGCCGTCGCCGACGGCATCCGCGGACTGACCGCGCCCCTGCGGGAGATCGTCGCCCGGCACGCCGGGACCGTCCCCGAGCGTTTCGGCGGCGCGGTGCTTGAATTCCGCATCGTCCATGTCGGCCGGCCCCGCGCCGGCGACAGTTTCGAGGTCCGCTCCGCCTTTACCGGTTCCGACGCCAGGACGCTGTCGCTGGAGCACTGGATGGTCGACCCTGTCGGCGGACAGGTCTGGGGTTATATGGAATCGGTGGCGATCGTGTTCGATCTCGACGGCCGCAAGATCGTCGGCATCACCGAGGCCGCGACCGCCGCGCTGCGACCCTTGATGCTGGCCTGAATCATCGCGAAGGTCTCCGAACCCGCGGGGTTCCTCCCCGCCCCCCGCTTCAGCGGAAGCGCTCGGCAAACGCGACGCTGTTGATCAGGGCCGCCAGCTCCTTGCGGGCGGCGAAGGACGTCTCCGGCGCGGTCGACAGGAACGCCTTCACGGCGCGCACGGTCGCGGCCGAGTTCTTCGCCAGCTGACCGACGATCCGCTCCGTTTCCGCCTCCAGCGTATCGGCCCCGGTGACGACGCCGATCAGACCGAGCGCCTTGGCCTCCGCCGCCTCCACCGCGTCGCGCGTCAGCACGAGCCGCGCCAGCGCGGCGCGCGGGATGCGGTCGGCCAGCGCATTCATCACCAGCGTCGGCGCGATGTCGTGGTTCATCTCAGGCACCTGGAAGCGCGCCGTGTCGGCCGCGACCGCGACGTCGGCGAGCGCCGCGATGGCGCAGCCCACGCCATTGGCGCGGCCGCGCACCTGGCTCACGAAGGGCACCGGCACCTCCCGCACGACCTGGTAGAAATCGAGCACCGGATCCGAAATCAGCCGCCGCAGATCGAGCGCCGTGACCTTCGTGCCGGCAGCCGGCATCGCCGCGCTGCGCCCGGTGCAGAAGTCCGCGCCCGCGGCCTTGACAAGCACCACGCGCGTTTCGGGATCGAGCGCGCGGAGAGCTGCTGTGATCGCCTCCGCCATCGCCGGCGTCAGCGCATTGCCCTGTTCGGGACGGTTCAGCTCGATCTCGAGGACGTGGTCGTCGCGCTGGGTGATGATGACTTCGTTGGTCAATGGTCCTCTCCTTCATTCTGTGACCGCTCTGACTGCGCGTCCTGGATCGCCTGCCAGATCCGCATCGGCGTCGCCGGCATCTCGACATGGCGAACGCCGAGATGGGCCAGCGCGTCGACCACGGCATTGATTGTGACGCCGAGCGCCGGCGTGGTGCCGCCTTCGCCGCCCGGCCGGAAGCCCATCGGATGGTTCACCGACGGCACCTCGCTCAGGTCGGTCGCAAAGCTTGGGAAATCACTGGCGCGCGCCAGCGCATAGTCCATCAGGCTGGCCGACAGCGCCTGTCCGGTGTCGTCGTCGAAGCGCGACCATTCCAATAGCGCCTGGCCGGCGCTCTGGACGATGCCGCCATGCGTCTGTCCGTGCACGATCATCGGATTGAGCGCACGGCCGACGTCGTCGACCGAAGTATAGCGCTCGATCACCCATTCGCCGGTTTCCGGATCGATCTCGATCTCGCACACCGCCGCGCCGTAGGGAAAGGCGAGGCCCGGCGTGACGGCGTCGGCGACGGCGCGGAACGGCCCGCGCAGCGCCTCGGGCAGCCCGCTGCCGTCCTCGCCGTTGCGGGCGAGTTCGAACAGGGTCGCCACCCGGTTCGTGCCGGTCACGCGAAAGAGGCCATCGGCAAAAGCGATGTCCTCCACCGGCCGCCCCGAGATCGCCGCGAGCACCGACCGCCCGCGCAGGACGATCGCGTCCGAGGCCTGCTGGAACACGATCGAGGCGAAGCGCAGCGACCGGCCGGAATGCGAGCCGCCGCCGGCCGTCACGAAATCGGTGTCGCCGGTCCTGATGCGCACCGCCTCGTGCGGCACTCCAAGCATGGCGCCCACTAGTTGCGAGAAGGCTGTCTCGTGGCCCTGCCCGGTATCCTGCGTTCCGACGATGACGTCGACTATTTCCGCGCTGCCGTCGATGGCGATCTCGGCGCGCTCACGCGGAATGCCGCTGGTGCCCTCGATGTAATTGCCGAAGCCGATGCCGCGGCAGCGTCCGCGCGTCCGCGCCTCGGCCCGGCGTTCCTCGAACCCGTCCCAGTCGGCAAGGTCCAGCGCCCGCTGCATGACCGCTTCGTACGCGCCGTTGTCGTAGGTCACGCCGAACGGGTTGCGGTAGGGCTGGTCCCGCGCCGGGATCATGTTGCGGCGGCGCAGATCGATCCGGTCGAAGCCATGCTCGCGCGCCGCCAAGTCGATCATGCGCTCGATGACATACATCGCCTCCGGCCGGCCGGCGCTGCGGTAGGGAATTGTCGGCGGCGTGTTGGTCATCACCGCCCGCGCAACGACCGATGCGGCCGGGACGCGGTAGAGGCTGGTCATCAGCTGCGCGCCCTTGTTGAGCGGTACGTAGGAGACGGTGTGGGCGCCGACATTGGCCGTGTTGGTCGAGCGGAACGCGAGGAAATTCCCCTCCGCGTCCAGCGCCAGCTCCGCCTCGATCTCGAGGTCGCGTCCCTGGTAGTCCGAGAGGAAGGCTTCGGTGCGTTCGGCGACATGTTTCACGGGCCGCCCGATCTGCCGCGCAGCGAGCGCCAGCACGACGAATTCCGGATAGAGCGCGTTGCGCGTGCCGAAATTGCCGCCGACGTTCGGCGGCGCAACGACGCGTACCAGCTTGGGGTCCACGCCGAGCGTCGCGGCCAATTGGTCGCGCATCATCACGACGCCAATCCCCGAGGACGCCCGCAGTACATAATGGCCCGTCGCCGGGTCATGTCGGGCGGCGGCGCTGCGCGGCTCCATATGCACCCCGGTCACGCGTTGCACCCGGCTCCTGAAGGTCACGCGGTGGGCCGCGTTCGCAAACGCAACGTCCGTACCGACGGGATCGCCGATAAAGGCTTCGAGTGCGAGGTTGTCGCTCACGTGGCTCCAGAGCAGCGGGGCACCCGGCCGGATTGCCTCCGTGGCGCGAACGACCGCGTCGAGTTCGTCCCACTCGACGGCGATCAGGTCGACCGCGTCCTTGGCGATGTCGACGCTTTCGGCGATCACCGCGGCGAAGGCCTCGCCGACGAAGCGCACCTTGTCGAACGGCAGCGCATGATGGGGTGTCCGCGCACGCTCCGACCCGTCCGCATTGGCCAGCGGCACATCCGCACCTATCCCGGACGAGCCGATGCTGTGCGGTATCGGCGCTATGCCGGCCGCCGCGACGTCTTCTCCGGTCAGCACGGCCAGGACCCCGGGATGCGCCCTTGCCGCGGTGACGTCCAGTCTGGCGATACGCGCATGGGCGTGCGGCGAGCGGACGAACACGGCGTAGGCGGCGTTCTCGAACACCAGGTCGTCGGCGAACCTGCCGGCCCCCCGCAGCAGGCGATCGTCCTCCGTGCGCCGGATTCCCTCGCCGATCCCCTTCATCCGATCGTCCTCCTTCGGCACCGCCGACCCCGGTGCGCAAGCATCGGGCGGCCGCCGTCTCTCCTCCTGGCAGCGCGGCCGCGATCCTATATCAGGGAGGCTTATATCCAAGTGACAGCGTATTCAATACGAGCATGCCGAGAATCGTAGGATGCGTTCCGCCGCCTCCCGCGCTCCTTCGGGACACAGCCAGCCATCGATCCGCCCACGACTCGGCTAAGAAGGCAGGATCCTCATCGGCAGGGCGGGACAGCGCATTCCCGAGGCAAAGGCGCGCGATCGCATCGGCTCATTGTCACTGTGCAACGTGACGCGAGGCGTAAGATTTCGACCGCGATGGCAAGGTTTGCCGGCGTGTCATGGTGGGCCCGGAGGGACTCGAACCCCCAACCAAGCGGTTATGAGCCGCCGGCTCTAACCATTGAGCTACAGGCCCCACGGCGGCTGGATTAGTGGCTTTTGCCGCTTCGCACAAGCGCGGCCGGTGAGGCGCCGCAGATTCGCCTCAGAGCCGCGCGAAGACCGGATCGCCGAAGGGGCAGAAACGATCACGGAGCCATCGATGAAGAAATCCACCCTCAAGGCCGCGCTTGCGGCGCTTGTCCTCCCTGCCTTCGCCCATACGGCAGCGCTCGCCCAGGACGCCCCGCGCACGCCCCGCATCATCGTCACCGGCCAGGGCGAATCGGCCATGCGCCCCGACATGGCGGTGCTGACGCTCGGCGTCATGCGCCAGGCCGACACGGCGCGCGCCGCCCTCGACGCGGCGAATGCCGCGATGGCCGAGGTGACCGCGGCGATGAAGGCGGAAGGGATCGCCGAGCGCGACCTGCAGACCTCGAATTTCTCGATCTCCGCAGTCTACGCCTATCCCTCTTCGGACAATCCGGGCCAGCCGCCGAAGATCACCGGCTACGAGGTCAACAACACGCTTACCGTGCGCCTGCGCGACATCGCCAAGGTCGGTGCCGTGCTCGACAAGGCCGTCACGCTCGGCGTCAATCAGGGCGGCGGCATCTCCTTCACCAATGACGACCCGTCGGCTGCGTTGACGCAGGCGCGCATCGAGGCGGTCAAGGATGCGACCGCGAAGGCGAAGACGCTTGCCGAAGCCGCGGGCGTCGGCCTCGGCCCGGTGGTGGAGATTTCCGAGCAGAGCTACATGCCGCAGCCCATGCCCTACGCCATGAAGGCCCGCGACGCGGCGCCCGCCAGCGTTCCCGTCGAGGCCGGCGAGAACGCCTACCGCGTCGACGTCAACGTCACCTTCGAGCTGAAGCAGTAGGACTTCGCCGCAGCCGACATGAAGAAGGCCGGAGGGTCGCCCCTCCGGCCTTTTTCTGTCGACGGTTCGCCGGTCAGTAGATCAGCGGGCAGCCCGGGACGCGGGCGAAGGACACGCGCACGCGCTCGCCATACTTGCGGCCGCGGATGTCGATCGAGTTGCGGTCGATGTCGACGATTCGGGCGCGGCGGATGCCCATGCGTTCAGCCTTGTTGAGAGCCCGCTCGGCCGAGCAGCCGCGGCGGTGTTCCCAGCGGCGGTCGTCGCGGCGGTCATCCCAGCGGCGGTCGCCGCGATAGGAATGGCCGCTGTCGCCGAACCAGACTCCGACGTTCGGGCCGTGATGGCCGCCGCCGAGGCCGAGATAGATGCCGGACTGGGCGGAGGCCGGCGCGGCGCTCAGAACGCCGAGGCCGATGAGGGCGGAAAGGGCTGCGGTCTTGAGGAAGTTTGCCATGAAAGTTCTCCGTTGCTGGTTTCTTGCCTGAATTCTGATCGCCGGAGCGATGGGGCGAAGATGCGTCAGCCGGGCTGAACGGGAACGGAACCTCCCGTTCATCCGTCGTTCATGAAATCAACCAATTGATAATATTGAATATTCCTGGAAGTGAGCGGCTGCAGCTCAGGGCTCTTCGGCGACCAGATGGTCGAAATAGTCCTCGGGCTCGGCAAGATCGCTCTCGTTCGCCGTCACCCGGCCGCGCATCGAAATCCCCGCCTCGTGCACGGTTTCGATTCTGCCCGAAACGAGCGGATGCCACCAGGCCAGATCCTGCCCCTGAGCCACCAGGCGATAGGCGCAGGTCGACGGCAGCCACGGTATCGTGCGCACGTTCTGCGGTGTCAGCCGGATGCAGTCTTCCACCTTCTTCTGCCGGTTGGCGTAGTCGGTGCAGCGGCACGTGCCGGCGTCGAACAGGCGGCAGCCGACGGAGGTGAAGTAGATCTCCCCCGTATCCTCGTCCTCGAGCTTAGACAGGCAGCATTTGCCGCAGCCGTCGCACAGCGATTCCCACTGCTGGGCGGTCATTTCCTCGAGAGGAACGGTCTTCCAGAACGGCTTTGCCATGCGCCGCATGTGCGCCCGGCCCCGGTCGTGGTCAAGATGCCTGCCGCATTTGCGCCTTCGTCCGCCATGCTCTTTCCCTTAATCCGCCCGTGTTGCGTGATCGAAGGAACCAAACCCGGAGACACGGGTTTGGGTGGCGAAGGGTCCGTCCAATACGGAAATAGGAGTTTGCCTTGAATAAGCTGAAAACCCGAATCGCCGCGGCGACCGCGCTTGGCCTCTTGATGGCCGAAGCAGCACCGTTGGCCTATGCGGCCCAGGTCGGCGGCGACGGCACCGCCATCGACAGGATCGTCACCGGGCCCGTGCCCCAGGGCGTCATTCTTCTCGCTCAGGCCAGCGATGGCGCTGCTGGCGGTGCCGAGGAGACCGAACAGCAGCGGCTGCGTCGCGAACGCCAGGAAAAGCTGAAGGCTCAGCAGCAGAAAAAGCAGAACCAGCCCGCGCAGGAGGCAGCTCCGGGCGCCGCAGCCGAGGAGCCCGCGGTCAAGCGGGCTCAGCCGGCTGACCAGGCCCCACCCACCAATCGCAAGGCTGAACAGCCTGCACAACAGCCGGAAGAGCCGGTGATCCGAAAGGTGCAGCCGGACCAGCCGGCCGAGAAGCCGGCGGTCAAGCGTGCTCAGCCGGCCGAGGAAGCCCAGCCCACAAATCGCAAGGCACAGCAGCCGGACGCGCAGCCGGAAGAGCCGGTGATCAAGCGCGCCCAGCCGCTCGAGCCCGCCGTCAAGGAAGGCGAAGGACAGGCCTCGCGCGAGGAGCGGCTGCGCCAGCGTCGCGAGGCGCTTCGCAAGCTGCAGGAGAAGGAGGAAGGTGGCGCATCCGTCGAAGGTGGAGCGACCACCCAGCCCGATGCCAAGGAACCGCCGCCCCAGCGCGCAGAGCCTGCGACTCCGGCAGTCCCCGCCGAACCGAAGCAGGCGCAGCCGGCTCAGCCCGCTCAGCCAGCCGAACCGCCGCGCCAGGCACAGCCGGCAGAGCCGGCGCAACCGGCCCAGCCTGGCGTCGACGGGACCGAGCAGGCCCAACCCAACGAAACCGACCGCGAAAAGCGCTTGCGCGAGAAGCGCGAGGCGCTGCGCAAGCTGCAGCAGGGCGAAACGCCTGAGGGCGGCGCGACAGTCGAGGGCGGTCCTGTGCAGCAGCCCGGTGCAACCGAGCCGCCGCCGCAGCAGGCAGGCCAGCCGGGCGTGACCGAGGGTGCGCCGGAGAACGCGGCGCCGATCCTCGACAGCCAGAAGCCGCGTCGCGGCAAGGACGGCAAGCGCGAGATCGGCGAAGGCAATGGCACGGTCGCGCCGCCGATCGCCCGTTCGCCTACCCCTCCGCCGGAGTCGGACGAGGACGCGCAGGCCAACACGCCGCGGGCGAGCGACATTCCGTCGGTGCGGGATGAGGAAGGCCGCCGTGTCGAGGATCGTCCGCGTCGCTACGAGCGGCCGGAAGGTGCCGATGTCCTGGGCGAGTTCGGCACTCGCATCATCTTCGAACTGGGTAACCAGATCCTGATCGAGAACAATGACAGGACGCGCGTCACCCGTGACGCCCGCGAAGTCTATTATGAGGAACTGCCGCGCGGCCGCACCCGCGAGACGATCGTGCGTCCGAACGGCGTGACGATCATCACGATCCGCGACCGCTACGGCGAGATCATCCGCCGCTCGCGTATCATGCCCGATGGCCGCGAGTACATTCTCGTCTATGTCGACGAGGACCAGCTCGAGCGTCGCGGACGCGGCGAATGGCGCGATCCGGGCGACGACCTGCCGCCGCTGGTCATCTCGATGCCGTACGAAGAATACATCTTCGATGCGGAGCGCGTGGAATACAACGACGACCAGGCTTATTACGACTTCCTCGAGCAGCCTCCTGTCGAGAAGGTCGAGCGGCTCTATTCGGTCGACGAAGTGAAGCGGTCGGCGCGGGTTCGCGACAGCGTTCGTCGCGTCGATCTCGACACGATCACCTTCGAGACCGGATCGGCGATGGTCGACGAAGCGCAGGTCGAAAAGCTGGACGGCGTCGCCAATGCCATGCTGCGCCTGTTGGAGAAGAACCCCGCCGAGACCTTCCTGATCGAAGGTCACACCGACGCGGTCGGCTCCGACATGTCGAACCTGGCCTTGTCCGACGAGCGGGCCGAGGCGGTGGCATCTGCGCTGACTCAGGTCTTCGAGATTCCCGCCGAGAACCTGACCACGCAGGGCTATGGCGAGCAGTATCTGAAGATCGACACGCAGGGCCCGGCACGTGAAAACCGCCGTGTCGCGATCCGCCGCATCACGCCGCTTGTTGCCCCGGTAGCGAGCGCGCAGTAACCTTCCCTGCCCTGTCTCCGTAAGGGGACTGGACGAAAACCCGGCCGGCGCCTCCTCCGGCCGGGTTTTTCTTTTCGAAGCCCTCCCGAACGGCGGTTCCCGACGAAGGTCGTGGTTCTCCGCCCTTCTGTCCTCAATCGCCATGCGCTAGCCTGTGGCGGGGAGGAGAAGGGACATGAAACCGACATCGGGGGCCACGCCCCTATCCGTGCTCGATGCCGTCGCCGTCGACACCGAGACCACCAGCCTCGACACCTCCGTCGCGCGCATCATCGAGATCGCGGGAGTATCGCTGCATGGCGAACAGGAATTCGCCACGCTCGTGAACCCGCGCGCGCCCATTCCGCCGACCGCCAGCGCCGTGCATGGCATCATGGCGGAGACGGTCGTCGATGCACCCGCCTTTGCCGATGCCTATGCGGCCTTCGGCGCCTTCGCGCGCCATCGCGTCTTGATCGGCTATTCGATCGGCTACGATCTCGCGATCCTCGAACGCGAATCCGCCCGCGCCGGCATGTCCTGGAAGAAGCCGCGCTCACTATGCGTGCGCCTGTTGTCCGCTCTCGCCAATCCGTCCCTTCCCGATTATTCGCTCGACATGATCGCGACCTGGCTCGGCGTGGCCATCGAGGGCCGCCATCGCGCACTGGGCGACGCGAAGGCCGCGGCGGCGGTCTTCTCCGCCCTTCTGCCGCGGCTCGCCGATCGCGGCATCCGCACGCTCGCCGAGGCCGAGCGTGCCTGCCTGTCGCTGACGGCGGAGCTGGAGACGCATCACCGCGCCGGCTGGGCTGAGCCTGTTACCAGGCCTGCGGAGGCGTCGACCTCACTGCGCGCAGTCGATCCCTATGCCTACCGTCACCGGATCGCCGACATCATGTCCTCGCCGCCGATCGTCATGGCGTCCGCCGACACGCTGCGCGACGCCATCGCGATCATGTCGGAACGGCGCATCAGCTCGATCTTCGTGGCGGATCACCTGGGCACGGACGCGGCAATCGGCGACTACGGCATCGTCACCGAGCGCGACGTGATGCGCCGCATCGCCCGCGACGGGGCCGCCGCCCTCGATCACAAAACCGGCGACATCGCCACGCGGCCGCTGGTTTCTATTCGCGAAGGCGCGTTCGTCTACCGCGCCATCGGCCGCATGTCGCGGCTCAAGATCCGCCATCTCGCCGTCCGCACCGAGGAAGGGCACCTCGCCGGCATGGTCTCCGCCCGGGATCTGCTCAAGCTGCGGGCAAGTGCTGCGGTCAATCTCGACGACGCGATCGAGGAGGCAAAGACATCGGGACAGTTGGCGGCCGCCTGGGCGATGCTGCCCGCGGTCGCCGAGGCGCTCATCGACGAGGAGATCGACGCGCGCCAGATCGCCGGTGTCGTCAGCGAAGAGCTTCGCTCGATGACGAGGCGCGCTGCGGCCATAGCCGAGGCTTCGATGGCAGGCGACGGGTTCGGCCCGCCGCCCTGCCCTTTCACTGTCCTCGTCCTCGGCTCCGGCGGTCGCAGCGAAAGCCTTCTCGCCGCCGATCAGGACAACGCGATCATTTTCGCCGAAGGCGACCCGGACGGGCCTGAAGACCGCTGGTTCGCCGAGCTCGGCGCGCGCATGGCCACGTTGCTCGACCAGGCCGGAATACCGCTCTGCAAGGGCGGCGTGATGGCCAAGAACCCGCAATGGCGCGGATCGCTGGCGACCTGGCGCGAACGTGTCCGCGACTGGGTCTCCCGTTCTCGCCCGGAAGACCTGCTCAACGTCGACATCTTCTACGACCTGAAATCCGTCACCGGCGATGTCGCCCTCGCAAACGAGATGGTCGACTTCGCCTATACCGAAGGCCACCGGGCTACCGCCTTCGCCAAACTGCTGGGCGAACAGCTCGACGCGCTCGGATCGCCCTTCACTTTCCTCGGCAACCTGCAATCCGAAGAGGGGCGTATCGACCTCAAGAAGTTCGGCCTGTTCCCGATCGTCTCGGGCGCCCGGACGCTTGCGATCCGGCACGACATCCGCGGCCGCAGTACGCGCGAACGCCTCGACGGCCTGATCGCGCGCGGCGTCGGAGCGGAGGCCGACCTGCGGGCTCTCATCGACGCGCATGGGCTGCTCCTACGGCTGATGCTCGCCCAGCAGAGCCGCGATCTCCACTCCGGCATCTCCGTCTCCAACCGCGTGGAGCTTGCGCGCCTCTCGCGTGAGGAGGCGGCGGCCCTCAAGGCGGCCCTGAAGCGCATCCAGTCGGTTCCGGCGATGGTGCGCGATCTGATGTTCTCGGCATAGACTTGACACTTGGGTTAGTCTGAATACCATCTATTGGTATTCCAGGAGAGACCCATGGCCAAGAACACCTCCATCTCGCTCGGCGCTCCCTATCTCGACTTCATCGAGCGGCAGATCGAGAAGGGGCGCTTCGCAACCGCCAGCGAAGCCGTGCGCGCGGGCTTGCGGCTTCTCGAGGAGCAGGAGATCGCGCTGGAGAAGCTGCGCGCGGCGATCGACGAAGGGGACGCCTCACCTGACGTTCCCGATTTCGACTTCGATGCCTTCGTGTCGCGGATGAAGGGCAAATGACCCTTTCGCTCCGGATCTCGGCGCAGGCACAACGCGATTTGGAGCACATCTGGGCCTATACCGTCGAAAATTGGGGCGAGGAGCAGGCCGTTCAATATGTCGCCCAGGTGCGCGCCGCTCTCGAATTGCTACGGACCAATCCCGGACTTGCCCGGCCCGCTGAAGATGTCCGGCCCGGGCTTCGGAAGTTCACCGTCGGATCGCACGTGCTGTATGTGCGCTTGGGCGACAGGTTCCTTCGGCTGGTTCGCGTTCTTCACGGCCGGATGGACGCCGGGCGCCACCTCTGACCTTACCCCAGCCCCATCATCACCTTCGTCGGGCTCTTCGCAAATGCCTCGTCCGGCACGAAGAAATCCCCCGCCAGAGGTCCCTTGGCGCCGGGTGCATACACCGAGAAATCGGTCACGCCTTCCTCTCTCAGCACCAGTTCGTCGATGAAGAAATTGCCAGTGCAGTCGCGCGACGGCCGGGTCAGGATGGCGTGCGCGGCATCCGCCATGATTGTCGGCAGCCGGCTCATCGAGGCCGCCTCGCCGCCCAAAAGGTTGCGCACCGCCGCCGTGTCGATCGCGGTCAGCGGCCATAGCGAGTTCACTGCGATCCCCTCCCTGGCAAACTCGGCGCTCATGCCGAGCGTGCACATCGACATGCCGAACTTCGCCATTGTGTAGGCGACGTGGTTCTTGAACCATTTCGCCGCCATGTCGAGCGGCGGCGACAGGTTGAGGATATGCGGGTTCGCGGCCTTCTTCAGGTGCGGAATGCAGGTCTTCGACACCAGGAACGTGCCGCGCGCGTTGACCCCGTTCATCAGGTCGTAGCGCTTCATGTCGGTGGCGAGCGTGCCGGTAAGCTGGATCGCGCTCGCATTGTTGATGCAGATGTCGATGCCGCCGAACCGCTCGACCGTCTTCTCCACCGCCTCGGCGACCTGCCCTTCCTCGCGGATGTCGCACAGCACCGCCAGCGCCTTGCCGCCCGCCGCTTCGATCTCCGCGGCCGCCGTGTGGATCGTGCCGGGCAGCTTCGGATGCGGCTCCGCGGTCTTCGCCGCGATCGTCACGTTCGCGCCGTCCTTCGCAGCGCGCAGCGCGATCGCCAACCCGATCCCGCGCGACCCGCCCGAGATGAAAATCGTCTTGCCTTTCAGCGACATGGTGCCCTCCCCCGAATCTGTCCGTGAACGAGTTGAATCACTCTGTGAGGCCGGTCGCCTCAGCCCGCATACTGCGCGTCGCTCACCGGCTCCAGCCAGTCGACATGGACGCCGTCCAGCGCCTCGTGGATGGCGATATGAGACATCCGTGTCGCGGGTCCGGCCCCGTGCCAGTGCTTTTCGCCCGGCGGGATCCAGACGGTGTCGCCGGCCTTGATCGCCTGGATCGGCTCGCCCCACACCTGCGCCAGCCCCGCGCCCGAGACAACATGCAGAGTTTGTCCGAGCGGATGCGTGTGCCAGTTGGTCCGCGCGCCCGGCTCGAAGGTCACCATCGCGGCACGCACCCGCGCGGGCTCCGGCGCCTCGACGATCGGCTCCTGCCAGACGGTGCCGGTGAAATACTCCGCCGGTGGCTTCTTCGACGCGGCAGCGCCGCAAGGCGTGATCTTCATGACGCTTTTCCCCCTCAGTCGAACAGCCGGTCGCCCTGCTGGTCGATGATCTGCTTGGCCTTCACGATCGCATGGTCCGCAGCCATCTCCTGCGACGGAAACCGGTCGGCACGGATGAACCTGTGCTCGCGCACCTCGCCGTCGACCTCTTTCGAGATCATCCCGCAGGTTTGCCACTGGCCGCTTTCCTGAAACGGCGTCGCGCGAATGACATAGCCTTCGTGTTCCGCCACCCGCGCCGGTTTCGTCGGCGCCTCGGAAGCGCCGCCGCCGCCGAATAGCTTCTTCAGGAATGACATGGACTATGCTCCTCGCGGGTCGATCCGGCCACAACATAGGGCGGTTCGACAGCCGGCGCGAGGGGAAGAACGCGCCTGTGGATGGGACGCGGCGAGCTACTCGGGCTTGCCCGACACGTCCGGCTCGCCGCTAGTGGTCGTGCTGGTTGCCGAAACCGGGTCGCTGGCGGGGAAACTGTCCTTCAGCCCGCGCTCCAGATCGTCGCCGCCGCCCTTCGCTGCCCGCTTGCGTGCCTGCTGTGCTTGTTCCTTCCGCAGCGATTTCACTGCGGGAGACTTCTCGATCTTCTTCATCTCGGCAGTCGTCATGACGGCGTTCTCCTTGTCGACGACGTTAACGGCCCGGGGTGCGCAGAGGTTCCGGTCGTCAGGTTGCCGTTGGGTGAACTTCCGATGAACGCGCGGTTCGAAACCGGTTCAGGGTCGATCCTCCATACCGTCATCACTGCTCGGCGAATGGTTCGGCGAAGCAGCCAACCAAAGGAGGACTACCATGCTCAACAAGACCAAGACCCTCGCTCTCTCCGCTCTCATCGCGTTCTCGGCCATCGCGGCCGCGCCGTCCGCCGCCAATGCGGGCGACATCAAGATCGACGTTCATTTCGGCGCCGGCTTCGGCCCCGGTTTCGGCTTCGGTCCCGGCTACGGCTACGGCCCCGGTTACGGCTATGGCTACAAGCACTGCACTCCCGGCAAGGCGCTCTACAAGGCCAAGTCGATGGGCCTGAAGAAGGCCTATGTCGCCAAGGCCAACTGGAGCGGCGTCGTCGTCAAGGGCAAGAAGTTCGGCCAGAAGAAGGTCGTCGCCTTCGGCAACGCGCCCTATTGCCCGATCAAGTACTGGCAGTGATGCCCCGGCGGTAGTCGTCGGGCAGGACTGCCGCCAAGCCCCCGAGGCGCATGCGCCCGGGGGCTTTGCCGCGTCTTACGCCGGCATGATCTTCAGCGTTCCGTCAGCGCGAGCCGCGCGCCGAGCGCGACGAAAGCGGCCGCGAATGTGCGCCGCATCCATGCCATCGCCGACGCGCTGCCCAGCACCCTGTCGCGCATGGCCGCCGCGAACAGCCCGTAGATCGCGAAGATCACGAAGGTCGCAGCCATGAACACGCCCGACAGTTCCAGCATTCGCGCCAGCACATGCGGCTCGTCCGCCGCGATGAACTGCGGCAGGAAGGCGACGAAGAAGATCGACAGTTTCGGATTGAGCAGGTTGAGCAGGATTCCGTCGACGATGATCTGCCAGGCGCTGCGGGCGTCCGCCTTCGGATCGATGCGCATCGCGCCGCGCTCCTTCAGCGTCGCCCAGGCCATGTAGAGCAGGTAGGCGACCCCCGCATACTTCACCAGTTCGAACAGCAGCGCCGAGGTGTGCAGCAGCGCCGCGACGCCCGAAAGTGCCGCGATCAGATGCGGCACGATGCCGAGCGTGCAGGCGAAGGCCGCCCAGACGCTGGTTCGCGCACCGCGCGTCAGCCCCGCGGCGATCGTATAGACGGCACCCGTTCCGGGCGAGGCGACGATGATCAGCGTGGTCAGCAGGAACTCGATGCTCATGCCCCATAAAGGCCAGTTGCATCCCGGTCTGTCAACGATCCGGCATCGCCTCGCCCGCGTACTGCGCCGCGAATTCCGCGCTCGGCGGGATCGGCCTGATCACGTCGATCAGCACGCCGTTCGGGTCGCGGGTGATGAAATGGCGCTGACCGAACGGCTCGTCGCGCAGCGACCGCAGGATCGGCAGTCCGGCGGCGACCACTCGCTCGTAGACCGAATCCGGATCCTTGACCTCGAAATTGATCAGCAGGCCACACACCTTGCCCCTGCCCTCCGGCGGCACGGTCTCGTGGTCGCCGGCGACGATGCCGAGGTTCACCCGCCTGTCGCGGGCCGATTGCAGGTGGACGTACCAATCGCTCTCGAACAGCGGCTTGAACTCGAAATGCTCGACATAGAACGCAGCCGTTCCCGCCACGTCGTCGGTCATCAGCACCGGATAGTAGCTCGTCGTCTTCATCACCCTTTCCTTTCAGCTCAAACAAACATACAGTCTGCATGTAAATTTCAATTAACATACAGGCTGCATGTATGCAACACGAAAGCCAACGCCGATCGAATGTCGAGCGCAGCGAGGCGATGCGGGCGACGTTGATCGCTACCGCCCGCAGGCTCTTCACGGAAAAAGGCTACGCGGCCACCGGCACGCCCGAGCTCGTCGAAGCCGCGGGCGTTACCCGCGGTGCGCTCTATCATCACTTCGCCGACAAGCAGGCCCTGTTCGCCGCCGTCGCGGAGGCCGAGAGCGCGGCCGTCGCTGCCGAAATCGAAGCCGCGGCGCCATCATCGCTCAAGCCGGCCGCAGCATTGGTCGAAGGTTCGATCGCCTATCTGCGGGCGATGGGCGCGCCGGGCCGCACACGCCTCCTGCTGCTCGACGGCCCGGCGGTGCTCGGACGCGCGGCGATGGACGAGATCGATGCCCGCCACGGCAACCGTACCCTCCGCGAGGGCCTCGCCGTCGCCATGCGGGCCGGGGCGATCCGCAGGCTGCCGCTTGGTCCCCTCACCTCGATGCTAGGAGCGATGCTCGACCGCGCGGCGCTCGACTGCGAGAACGGCGGTGGCGAGGCGGATGCAAGACAAGTCGTCGAGGCGCTGTTTGCCGGCCTCGCCGCCTGACGCCGGAAAGCGCCTACGGCACGTCGTCGTCCGCCGCGATGCCGCCTTCGCTTTCCAGCACCGCGATGCGCTTCGTCTCCGAGCGGCTGAACTTCAGCCGCACCCCCGCGCCGCCGCCATTTTCCGGAATGAACACGGCACCCGCAGCTTCCAGCGCCGCCTTCAGCCCGGCTTTCTGGGACGCGTCCAGCTCCCCCAGGCCGCGCTCGAAGGCTCGGATCGCTTCTGCATCGAGGCGGCATTGGGCCGCAAGCTGCTCGCGGGTCAGTTCCACGAGAGCGCGGGCCGCGCGTGACAGGGGTCCGGTAAGCATGGTCATCTCCTTATCCCGGCACAGTCAGCCACAGCCAGGACGGGTTGGAAAGACCCGTGGCGCCTCGGCGCGTCTCAGTCCGACAGATGCATCACGATCTCGCGGCGGTGCGGATGATCCCTGTGCTCGAACAGGTAGATGCCCTGCCAGGTGCCGAGCGCCAGCCGCCCTTCCATGACCGGGATGGAGATCGAGACCGCTGTCAGCGCCGCCTTGATGTGCGCCGGCATGTCGTCCGGTCCCTCGGTCGTGTGGACGATCCAGCGCATCGACGGATCGTCCGCCGGCGGGACAAGGCGCCGGAAGAACGCGTCGAGGTCGCGCCGCACATCCGGGTCGGCATTCTCCTGGATCAGCAGCGAGCAGGATGTATGCCGCACGAAGAGCGTCAGCAGCCCGGCTTCGACCTTCGCCTCTCGCACGAACGCCGCCACCTCATCCGTGAATTCGTAGAGCCCCTGCCCGCGCGTCGCGACGCTGATCGTCCGCTGCCTCATCGCCGGGGCTGAACCGGCTGCCGCAGGATTGTCTTCAGCTTCTCCGGCGCGGTCTTACGCGGGTCGCCGAGATAGATCTCGTGGTGGCGGCCTGTCTCTTTCAGGCCGTGCTGCGGCAGGTATTCATTGTGCAGCTTCGCCAGCACCGGCCCTTCGTCGTCATAGGAGCCGACATGCATGGTCTGGACGCAGAGCCCCTCGTCGAGCGTCTCGAGTCTCAGGCTTGCCGGCGGCTCGCCGAGCTTGGCGCGCGCCTTGGCCACGGCCGCGTCGACCATCTCCCGGCCGATCCAGTCCGGCTGCAGGATCATCATCGTCCACGACCACTCGTCTTTCCGGCGGGAGATGAAGGTCGACATGTCCTCGGCCCACCACAGCCCTTCCAGCGGCATGACCGCATAGTCGCGGCCGAGCTCCTTCTTGGACATGAACTTGAGCGGATAGCTGAGCGAATAGAGCCATTCGACCGCCGACTTGTAGGATGCGGCGGTATTTGGATCGCCCGCGCCGTCGATCATCAGATAGGAAAGCGGCGGCACGTCGACCTCGACGAACCGGCCGACCGGCGGCGCATAGAGCGCCTTCAGGCTCTTCTTGAAGTCGACCTTGTCGGCCATCCGGTTCACCGCTGTATGCGTTGCGGTGAGTCCTGCCACGACCTCCCGGTGCCGGCAAGCCTCAGGCGCTGTGCCGCCGCTGCTTCGGCGCAATTGCTGCCCCGGCCGCCGCGATGCGGGCGCGGAAGTGTTCGGCGCCCTGGTCCATCCGGTCGAGAATGGCGTCCAGCGCCCAGAACCGCTCATGGATGTCGTAGGGCACCACCCGGCTGTGGTCGCATGCGAAGGTACCCCGTCGCACATGGTAGTGCTTGGCGAGCTTCGGATAACCGAACGCCTCGGACATGGCCGCGAGCACCAGGAACGTAGCGAGGTCCTCGGCAAGATCCGGATGGTCCGCGCCATGATCCTGGATCCAGCGATAAAGATCCGGGTGGAAATTGCTCATCACGCCGCAGAAACCGCTGGCGCCCGCCTGCATGGCCGGCCAGGCAATCGCGGCATTGGCGTTGTTGATCCCGAGCGGTGTGCCGCGCGTCAGTTCCAGGCGGCGCTTGACGACGGCGAGGTCGCACGACACGTCCTTCAGGAAGGTGAACCGCCCCGACTGAGCGCAATACGAAACCTCCTCCTCGCTGAGCAGCCGGCGGAACGGCGCCGGGCACTCGTAGAGCCCCACCGGGAGATCGGACGGCAGCACCGACAGCAGGTCTTCGACGTGGGCGCGAAACACATCCGCGCCGTCATCGAGCCCCGCGAGCCGGTTGGTAACCAGGACGACCCCGTCGATCCCGGTGGCCGCGACGGCTGCAAGTTCCTCGCGTTGGCCCGCCGGCGTATCCGAAATGTGGCCGGACGCCACGACCGGAACCCGCCCCGCGACCCGCTCGACGGTGAAGCGGGCAAGATCCCGCCGCTCATCGAGGGAGAGATGCTGCATTTCCGAGGACTGGCAGACCGCGAAAAGCGCCTCGGCGCCATTGGCGAGATACCATTCGATCAGCCTCTCGTAACCCTCCCAGTCGATCTCGTTCTCAGGGGTGAAGGGCGTGATCATCACCGGAACAATGCCGTCGATCTTGGTCTTCATGGTGGGTGGTCCAGTTCAGTCGTGGTTGGGGTCAGCCCTGGTAGCCGAACTGCCGCGGCAGCCAGAGGACGAGTTCCGGGAAGAGGATCAGCGCCAGCAGCGCGATGAGAAGCGCGACCAGGAAGGGCAGGCCCTCCCGCACGATGGAACTGACGCGAATGCCCGTCGCACCGCTGATCACGAAGAGCAGCATGCCATAGGGCGGCGTGATCAGCCCGATCATGCAATTGACCACGGTGACCACGCCGAAATGCACGAGGTCGACGCCGAGCACCCGGCAGACGGGCACGAACAGCGGCACGATGACGAGGATGATCGTCGTGGCATCGAGCACGCAGCCGAGCAGCAGGAAGATGACATTGGCGAGCATCAGGAAGCCGAGCGGCGACAGGTCGAACCCCGCCATCAGCGCCGCCATCTTGTTCGGCACGTTCTCGGAGGCGACGATGTAGTTGAAGATCAGCGCGCTGCCGATCACGAGCCCGACCGAGGCCGAAGAGCGTGCGCTTTCGGAAAAGATCGATCTCAGCGACGACAGCGAGATCGAGCGATAGAGCACTGCGGCAATAACAAGCGCATAGGCTGCGGCGACGGCGGCCGCTTCGGTCGGCGTCGTCGCGCCACCATAGATGCCGGCCAGCAGGATCACCGGCATCAGCAGCACCGGCAGCGCGCGGAAGGTGATGCGCGGCAATTGCCTCAGCGGCGGCACGTCTTCCGGCGGAATGTGCCGCTTGTGCGCGACCCAGCTGGTCATGATCATCAGGCCGGCTGTCATCAGCAGGCCCGGCACCACGCCGCCGAGGAACAGGTAGCCTATCGAGGCGTCCGAGACGAGCGCATACATCACCATCGGGATCGACGGCGGGATGATCGGCCCGATCGTGGCCGAGGCCGCCACCACCGCGCCGGCGAAGCCGGGCGTATAGTGCCCGCTCTTGATCATCATGTTGATCGTCACCTTGCCGACGCCGGCGGCATCGGCGATGGCCGAGCCCGACATGCCCGAGAAGATCAGGCTGACGAGGATGTCGACCTGGGCCAGTCCGCCCTTGAATCTGCCGACCACCGCCTTGCAGAAGTCGAGCAGCCGGTCGCTGATCGAGCCCTCGTTCATGATGCTGGCCGCGACGATGAACAGCGGCACGGCGAGGATGATGAAGCTGTCGTAGATGCCCTGGATGATCTGCTCGGCCGCAAGGCCGAGGTCCTGCCCGGAAATCGCCAGGTAGACGACAGCCGAGACGATCATCGAATGCGCAATCGGCGTGCCGATGGCGGCCAGCAGGAACAGCACCATGAGACAGGCGGAAAAGGCGAGGCTC
Source organism: Pseudomonadota bacterium (assembly GCA_043822005.1). GTDB lineage: Bacteria > Pseudomonadota > Alphaproteobacteria > Rhizobiales > Rhizobiaceae > Mesorhizobium_A. The sequence goes on from JBDRCE010000057.1 coordinate 264,798, forward strand.
ATGCGTCTGTCGCCTCCGCCGCCACTTCGATCGGCCCCCCGCGCAGTATGTGGACGACCTGCCAGACCCCGCGCAGGATGACGGCGAGCGCGAAGATGGCGTAGACGCTGAACACGATGTCGAGCCGGATGCCGAGCACCGCGCTGCTCTTGATCTTGTAGAAGGTGATGTAGTCGATCGATGCGGGGAAGGACGCGGCGAAGCCGGCGGCCAGCGCCGCCGCGGAGACGAGCGCGAACTTCCGCCGCATGCCGGCCGAAACGGCGTGGTAGAGGAGATCGAAGCGGACCTCGTCGTCCGGCCGCACGACGAACGCCGAGCCCCAGAAGACCAGCCAGAGCCAGGTGGTGACGCAGACCTCCTGGGTCCAGCCGAGCGGATTGTTGAAGACGTAGCGCGTCACGATCTGCAGCAGGAAGGCGACGAACATGGCGGCGAGCAACGCCGCCGCCACGTCATCCGCCCGCGCCCGCAACCAGCCGATCGTTCCGCGCGCCGTCATCGATCAGGCCTAGAGGGCGTTGATCTTGTCGACCATGCCTTCCGGCCAGGTCTTGGCGAAGTCGGACTCGAGATAGGCCTTCTGCACCTGCGTGCGGAATGCCTCGATATCCGGCGTATAGACCTTCAGGCCCTTGTCCTTGAAGAACTGCTCGAGCTCGACCTCCAGCGCCAGCTGCTTCTGGCGGCCGCTCTCGGCTGCGTCGTCGGCGGCCTTCTGAACCGTCGCCTGCTGTTCGGGGGTCAGCCCGTCCCAGACCTTCTTCGAGAAGGCGATGTAGTTGAGGTCGACGAGATGGCTGGTCAGCACGATCTGCTTGGTCACCTCGTAGAATTTGGAATCGCGGTTGGTCGGCAGCGGATTGTCCTGGCCGTCGATGGCACCGGTCTGGAGCGCGGTGTAGATTTCGGTGAAGGCGACCGGAACCGGGCTCGCGCCGAGCGCCTTGCCGAGGAACTGCCAGGCGTCGGACCCGGGCATGCGCAGCTTCACGCCGGCGAGGTCGGCGGGGGTCTTGATCTCCTTGTCGGTGCGCAGGTTGAGCTGGCGGCGGCCGAGATACATGACCGCGAGCAGCTTCACGCCGAGTTCGTCCTCGACCTTCTTCTTCATCGGATCCATGAAATCGGCGGCGAAGACCTTCTTCTGGTGCTCGGCGTCGCGATGCAGGTAGCCCGCGGTGAAGATCGAGAATTCGGGGTAGATCGTGGCCAGTTCCTGCGCCGAGGCGATCGACATTTCGAGATTGCCGCGGGCGATGGCCTCGAGTTCGGTGCCCTGCTTGAACAGCGAGGCGTTGTAGTGCGGCTCGTAGCTGGCGAAGTCGGCGATCGCCGGCCCGAAGACGCTGGCAAGCGCCACGGCGCGCTGGTCGGTCTCGGTCGCCGGCGTCGACATGCGGATGGTGACCTTGTCGGCGGCGTTCGCCGCGCCGAACGAAAGCCCCAAGGCGACAAGAGCGGCTGTGCCGGCCAGAAGGCCGCGGCGGGTGGTGGTCATCGTCATGTTGTTTCCTCCCTGATTGTTCGTTGGGTATGCCCCTGGCCGCACCCGATGGTTCCTCCCGGTTGCGTCCGACCCCTTGCTATGGATTTTTTCCATCCGGGGCGCTGTTTCCCGCTTACCCATTCATTGCTGACATGTCAATGTGATGTTAGTTTCAAACCAGACGGAGGTGCGTCGGCTTATGTCTGAACTGGGCACGATGCCAATGGATGCGGGCGACGCCCGGCGGAGCGAAATCCCGCTTCGGCAGGCCGCCTACGAGAGCATCGAGAATCTGCTTAAGGACGGCGAGCTCAGGCCGGGCCAGATCGTCTCGCAGCGCGAACTGGTGAAGCGCACGGGCCTGACGCTCGGCGCCGTTCGCGAGGCGGTGCCGCGCCTTGAGGCGGAAGGCCTGCTGCAGACGGTGCCGCAGCGCGGGCTGATGGTGCCCAGTCTCGACATCGCCTTCGTGCGCGATGCCTACGAGTTGCGCCGGGTGCTCGAAATGTCCGCGATCCCCGCCGCCGTCGAACGGATGCCGGATGCCGCCATCGAAGAATTGATCGAATGGCACCGCGGCCTGCGTGCCCGCATCGAAAGAGGCGGGAGCGCCGAGGCCGCCCTGGCGGCCGACGCTCTTCAGAAGCGGGACTGGTCTATGCACGAAGGTTTCGTCGCGATGACCGGCAACCGCCTCATGAGCAACATCTTCCGGGTGACGGCGATCAAGATCCGCATGGCGGTCCATTCGCGCATCCAGGTCACGCCCTACAATGCGCTGCGTGTGATCGACGAGCACCTGGCCATTCTGGAACCGCTCGCACGGCGCGACGCGAAGGCGATGGCGGCGGGCCTGACTCGCCACATCGACAATTCGCTGACGATCGCCCTGGGCGGAACCGTCTGATTGGAGCCGCTCGCGCGGCCCTTCGCTCCCGCGCAGGGCCCGACGGCGTCGCCTTCGCCCTTACTCCGGCATAGCGCCCGCATAGATCGACGTCGGCCTGAGCAACCGCCCGGTTCGCTGTTGCTCCAGCGCGTGCGCCGTCCAGCCGGCGCTGCGCCCGACAGCGAACACCGGCGTGAAAGCGCGGCGCGGGATCTTCAGCGCGTCGAGCAGGATCGCCGTATAGAACTCGACATTGGTGTCGAGCCTGCGGTCCGGCTTCGCCACCTCGAGCGCGCGCCGTGCATACGCCTCCACCTCCGCCGCGAAGCCGAGGTCGGCGCCGCGCCCGCCGAGCCGTTCGACGGCCCGTTTCAGCACGTCGGCGCGCGGGTCGCGCACCTTGTAGATGCGGTGGCCGAAGCCCATCAGCCGCTCGCCGCGCTTCAGCGCCTCGTCGATCCAGCCGGCGATGCGGTCCTTGCTGGCGATCGCGTCGAGCATGTCCAGCACCGGTTCCGGCGCCCCGCCATGCAGCGGCCCGGTCAAGGCGCAGTAGCCCGCCGTCACCGCCATGAACAGGTTCGCCTGCGTCGATGCCACCACGCGGGCGGCGAAGGTCGAGGCGTTCATGCCGTGGTCGGCGACGGTGACGAGATAGGCGTCGAGCGCGCTTGCCTCCTCCCCGCCCGCGGCCTCGCCGCGCATCATTCTCAACATCTCGGCCGCGTGCCCGAGGCGCGGATCGGGAGCGACCGGCGCCTTGCCTTCCGCCTGGCGCACGAGCGCCGCCACAAGCACCGGCATCGCACCGACCATCGTCGCCTCGGCATCGAGCCCTTCGACGGGCGCGACCGCCGCCACCGCGACGCGGAAGGCGTCGACCATCGGCAGGCCCGCCGTCGCCGGCAGGATCGCCGGCAGCCGTGCGAAGGCCGCGACACGTCCCAACGCGAGCCGGCGCCTCGCCTCCGCCGCGTCGACCGGACGCCCCGTCGCGGCAGCCCAAAGCCGCGCCGCCAGTCCTTCGAAATCAGTGCGATCGGCAAGGTCGCCGATCCGCATCCCGGCGACGATCAGCTCCCCCTTTTCGCCGTCGACATGCGACAGCGCCGTCACGGCCGCGGCGATGCCGTCGAGGCCGGCTGAGGGATTGGAATGGATCGTCATGCTCATGTCTCCTGCTGCAATGCAGCAAGATGTGGCCACTTCCATCATTGATCAATCTTGATTACCTTGATCAATATGAAAACCGTCTCGTCTCCCGCCTTCCTGACCGCCCGCGAGGCCGCCGCCGAGCTGTCCGTCTCGCTTGCCACCCTCTACGCCTATGTCAGCCGTGGCCTCGTCCGCTCCGAGCCGGTCGGCGACGGCCGTGCGCGGCGCTACCGCGCCGACGACATCCGCGCGCTGCGCACCCGCCGCCGGTCGTCCGGCGCGGTCCAGCCTTCCGCCGAAGCGGCGATCCCCGTCCTCGACACGACGATCGCCACCATCACCGAGGCCGGCCCGGTCTATCGCGGCGTGCCCGCCGTCGCGCTGGCGGAGGCCGCGACCGTCGAGCAGGCAGCCACCCTCCTCTGGGACGCGCGCAGAGCCGATCCCTTCGACACCACGAACATGCCGGTGCTCGACGACGCGATGCGGGCGATCTTCGCCGCGGCCAGGGAGGCCAAACCCCTGCCCCGCGCCATCGCGGTCCTCGCGCTCGCCGGCGACGCCGATCCGCGCGCCCACAACCGCTCGGCGGAGGGCCGCGCCGCCACCGGCGCCCGCGTCATGCGTCTCGTCACCGCCGCGATCCTCGGCACGGCCCCTTCACCCTTGCCGATCCATCGCCAGGTTGCGCGTGCTTGGGCGAAGGACCATCCGGCGGCGGAGGATCTGTTGCGCCGCGCGCTGGTTCTCCTCGCCGATCACGAACTCAACGCCTCGACCTGGACGGCGCGCTGCGCGGCCTCGACCGGCGTCAGCCTCTACGACGCCGTCATCGTCGGCCTGGCGGCGCTGAAAGGTCCCCGCCACGGCGGCGCCGGCCCGCTCGCCGCGCGCATGGTGGCCGAGTTCGGCGACGACGATGTGGCGGTTCAGATCGCCGACCGCGTGGCGCTGGGCGAGCCGATCCCCGGCTTCGGCCATACGGTCTACGTCGATGGAGATCCACGCGCCGACGTCCTGCTGCGCGCGCTCTCGGCCGCCGGAGCCGACGCCCGCCTCGTCGCCGACGTCCCGCGCTTCGTCACCGAAGCGACGGGCCTCTATCCGAACATCGATTATGCGCTGGCCGTGCTGATGCGAACACTCGGCCTGCCCGTCGGCCACGAGATGGCGCTGTTCGCCATCGCCCGCACCTCCGGCTGGATCGCCCATGCGATCGAACAGCTCCACTCCGGCATCCTCATCCGCCCGCGGGCGAGATATGTCGGGCCGGAGGCTGGGCGGGCGGGCGGTTGATCGAGCGCGAGACTGCGCCCGGAGGCCTGCTAAGAGACTGTTTCGAAATTCGCTCTGGCGAGTCAGCTGGTGGTGGTTTCGGGGTCGCGTGAGCGACGAGCGGAGCGGACATTTGGGTCCGTGAGCACCGGAAGCGCAGAAAACGCCATCAGATGGCCGCCAGAGTAGAATTTCCAAACAGTCTCTAAGCCCGCGGGCCGAACTGGCGCCCACCCTCACGCCCGTGCCAGAAGCCGTTGGAGAGCGGAGCCGGCAGCTTCAGCGCGTCGAGCCGCGCGGCCGCTTCGTCGCCATCGGTCCGGCCCGCGAGGCGGTCGGCGAAGATGTCGGCGACCGCGACCATGTCGACCCGCTGCGGTGACAGGCGGAAATGCGTCACCTTCATCCGCCGCATCTCGTCCATCTCGTCGGCGAGGTTGACGTAGCTGTGCGACTGGGTCTGGATTCCGTTCACCGCCAGGAAGGGCTGGCCCGTCACCGTGGTCAGCGGCATGCCGTCGGGATCGTCGGCGCAGACGAACTGGCAACTGTCCTTGGTGCGGCGGTGCGCACGCGCATGGTAGCAGCGCGCTGACACCGCAAGCGAAGCGCGGCCGAACACCTGAACCTCGACGGCCTTGCCAAGCTTGTCGGCGGCCGCGGCCATCCTGCCGACCACCGGCCCCGGCATTTCCACCGGCAGGGCGAAATGCGTGGCGCCGCCGGCGGCCAGCTTCGCCATTGTCTGCTCGTTGTAAACGTTCATCATCGGCCCGATGCGATGCGCCCGCCCGCCGATGCCGAACAGACCCGCCGCGTTGTTGATCTCGATCTCGGGCTCCGTCATGGCGCACAGGTCCCGCATCATGTCGCGCTCGCGCTTGAGGACCACTTCGGCGAGCGACGACAGCACGACCACCTTTCCGCCGCGCTGTAGCCGCTCGATCACGCCCGGGATGTGACGGTCGAAGAAGGGGCTCCGCTTCGAGCAGATGACCTCGCCGAGATAGACGGTTCCGACCGGCGCCTCGTCGGCGATGCGGGCATAGAAGTCGAGAAGCTCCTCGGGACTCCAGTGGTAAAGCACCGGGCCCAGCGTCAGTTCCTGTGCCATCGCCCCACCCCTACCGCCATTTCTTCGTCTTGAACGCGCCTTCGGTCTGCTTCTGGCCTTCCGTCAGCGAAACCAGATCCGCAAGCTGCGGCGGCTCGCCGGCGAGGACGCTGTCGATCGCCTTGCGGAAAGCCTCCACGACGCTCTTCACATAGGCGCGGGACCGCTGGCGTCCCTCGATCTTGAAGGCGTCGACGCCCGCGGCGATCAGATCCGGCAAAAGCGCCGCGAGGTTCAGGCTCACCGGCTCCTCGAACGCGTAATAGGGCTCGGTACGGGCAGGCGTCAGGTAGCGCCCCTTGCAGATGGTCGGATAGCCGGCCTGTTCGCCCGGCGCGAAGCGGTCGATCGTGTGGGTCCCGAGCCGCGTCGTGATCGAGCCGTCGGCAGCGCGATCGTAGTGCACGTCCGCCGCCGGCGAGCACACGCCGTCCATGTTGGTGGAAACGCCCGTGGCATAGTTGGTCAGGCTGCATCGGCCCTCGACCATCAGGCCGTGATTGCCGAACACGAAGGTCTCGATCTCGCAGGGAATGGCATCCGCCAGCGCCCTGATCTCCGGCACCGTCAGGATGCGCGGCAGCACGACGCGCTTCACGCCAAACTCGCGCGCGTAATAGCCGATCGCCTCCGGGCTGGAGGCCGCCGCCTGCACCGAGAGATGCAGCCGCCGCTCTGGCCATCGCTCGGCGGCGTAGGCCGCCACGCCGATGTCGGCGACGATGAAGGCATCGACCTCCAATGCCGCGCCGAGATCGATCGCCTCCCGCCAGAGGTCGAACCGCCCCGCCGTCGGAAACGTGTTGACCGCGAGCAGCACCTTGGCGCCGGCGTCGTGCGCGTAGGCGACCGCGACGCCGAGTTCCTGAGGCGTGAAGTTGAGGCCGGGGAAGTTGCGCGCGTTGGTGGCATTCTGAAGGCCGCAATAGACCGCGTCGGCGCCTGCGTCGACCGCGGTGCGCAGCGAAGCCGGCGTGCCCGCGGGGCAGACGAGTTCCGGTCGCTTCATGGCCTGCCTCCGTTGTCTCCCCTTGCGCGGCGCAGCATGTCGAGCGCGAGCCGCCCCGGCGCTCCGAAAAGTCCGGCCACGTCCTCGGCGATCGAGTGCTCGACGTCGTCCAGCGCATTCCTCAGGCAGACGACCGCCTCCGTGTCGCCGCTGATCTCGAGGTCGCGCGAGAAGAACAGCGCGTCCCCGTCGGCGGCGCCGTCGACCAGTCCGAGCAGGTCCAGGAACCGGCCGGCGATGCGCGCGTCGCTCTCCGGCTCGCGGCCGCGGGAAACGGCCCGGAGCACCAGCGCCTCGGGATCCGGCACGAGCAGCAGCGCGAAGGGCAGTCCGCGCGGGTCGATCACGAACCGCGTGCTGCGATGCGCACCCAGCCGGTCGAACAGCGCGGGATGTTTCGCCGCGATCCGCTTGACCACGAAATTGAGCAGCGGCTGCAGCACGAACAGCGGCGGCGGCGGCAGGAAGCGAGAGAAATCCGGCGACGAATCGGCGGACCCGCGGCGGGCGAGGTCTTGCATGGCACCAATTAGCCCGACGCCCGCGCTTGCGGGTTGATCGGTGTCAAGGTGCGTCGGGCCGATCTGTGCCGCGGACGCTTTTACTCCGAGATCGGGGTCAAACCCAGCGCGAAGAGATTGAGACGAACCTCGCTCCGGCGGACGCAAACCAGATCCTCGCCGGCCGCAACTTCGAAGACCTCGCGATAGCCCTCGACGCCGAGCGTCCGGTGCACGCGCGTCACCAGCCGCTTCGCATCGATCACCCAGACCTCCGCGATCCCATAGGCCGCGTAGATACCGATCTTGCGCCCGGTGTCGTACTGCAGGCTGGAATCCGAAACCTCGATCGCGAGCAGCACGTCCGGACCGCGCAGGCGGTCGAGAGACACCGATCGCGCAAAGACACAGAAATCGGGCTCGAGGAACGAGGTTTCATCCAGACGCAGCGTCGTTTCCGGCAGGATGCGCAGATCGTCCGGCACTGTGCGCTGGAGATGTGCGTTGATCTCGCCCTTCACATTCTCATGTGTCGATCCCTTCGGCGACATCGGCACCACCTCCCCGCCGATCAGTTCGAACCGCTCGTGCTCGGGAATGATGCCTGCCTGCACCATCGCCTCGATCTCGGCGACCGTGAAGGCGCGCCGTCGCATCCCTTCGGCCGCTGTCGTCGTGCCGGGTTCGTCGATCCTGAAATCGTGGCGGAACCGCTCGTTCATGGACTAAGCATACCACCATCGCGCCAGGAAAAAACCCGGCGTCGCCGCCGGGTTCCTCCGCTCAGCTGTCCAGAAAACTCCTCAACTTCCTCGACCGCGACGGGTGCTTCAGCTTCCTCAGCGCCTTGGCCTCGATCTGGCGGATGCGTTCGCGCGTCACCGAGAACTGCTGGCCGACCTCTTCGAGCGTATGGTCGGTGTTCATGCCGATGCCGAAGCGCATTCTGAGCACGCGCTCCTCGCGGGGCGTCAGCGAGGCCAGCACGCGCGTCGTCGTCTCGCGCAGGTTGGCCTGGATCGCCGCGTCGATCGGCAGGATCGCCATCTTGTCCTCGATGAAGTCGCCGAGATGCGAATCCTCCTCGTCGCCGACAGGCGTTTCGAGCGAGATCGGCTCCTTGGCGATCTTCAAGACCTTGCGCACCTTTTCCAGCGGCATGGCGAGCTTCTCGGCCAGCTCTTCCGGCGTCGGTTCGCGGCCGATCTCGTGCAGCATCTGGCGCGAGGTCCGCACGATCTTGTTAATCGTCTCGATCATGTGCACCGGGATGCGGATCGTGCGCGCCTGGTCTGCGATCGAGCGGGTGATCGCCTGCCGGATCCACCACGTCGCGTAGGTCGAGAACTTGTAGCCGCGGCGATACTCGAACTTGTCCACCGCCTTCATCAGGCCGATATTGCCCTCCTGGATCAGGTCCAGGAACTGCAGGCCGCGGTTGGTATATTTCTTGGCGATCGAGATCACCAGGCGCAGGTTCGCCTCGACCATTTCCTTCTTGGCGATCGCGGCTTCCCGCTCGCCCTTCTGGACCTGGTTGACGATCTTGCGGAACTCGGCGATCGAGATCGCGGTCTCCTGGGCGAGGTTCTGGATTTCTGCGCGCAGGTCGCGGATGCCGTCCTTCTCGTTCTTGGTGAACTCTTTCCAGCCGCGCGAGGTCAGGTTGGCGATCGACTTGATCCAGTTCGGATCGAGCTCGGAGCCGTGGTATTCGCGCAAAAACTCCTCGCGGCGCACGCCGTAGCTCTCGGCCAGGCGCAAAAGCCTGCCCTCGTTCTGAACCAGGCGCTTGTTGATGTCGTAGAGCTGCTCGACCAGCGCCTCGATGCGGGCCTGGTTGAGCGACAGCGACTTCACCGCCGTGATTAGTTCGTCCTTCAGCTGCTTGTAGCGGCGCTCCTGACTGGACGACAGCGCGCCCATCGCGGCGAGGCGCGCCTCGACCTGCTGGTCCTGCAGCTTGCGCAGCTTCTTGTAGGTGTCGGCGATCACGTCGAGCGTCAGCATGACCTGCGGCCGCAGTTCCGCCTCCATGGCGGCCAGCGACAGGCTCTGCTCGTCCTCGTCGTCCTCATCCTCCTCGACCCGGCTTTCGCCGCCGACATTGGTGATGTCGTCGTCGTCGCGCGGACCTGACGAGCGACGGGCGCGCGGGTCTTCCTTCGGCTTGGCATCTTCGTCTACGCGCTCGACCACGGGCGCCTGCTTGGCCTCGGGGCCGGCATAGGTCGCCTCGAGATCGATGATCTCGCGCAGCAGGATCTTTCCTTCGTTCAGCTCGTCGCGCCAGATGATGATCGCCTGGAAGGTCAGCGGGCTCTCGCAGAGCCCCGCGATCATCGTCTCGCGGCCGGCCTCGATGCGCTTGGCGATCGCAATCTCGCCCTCGCGCGACAGAAGCTCGACCGAGCCCATCTCGCGCAGGTACATCCGCACCGGGTCGTCGGTGCGGTCGGTCGGCTCTTTCTTGGCAACGGCGGCGACGGCGGTGCCCGTCTGCTCGGCGAGCTCGTTGGCTTCCTCCTCGCCGTCGGCCTGGGACTCCGCCTCGCCTTCCTCGCTCTCGCCTTCCTCGACGACGTTGATGCCCATGTCGGACAGCATCGCGTTGACGTCCTCGATCCGGTCCGGATCGGTCTCTTCCGACGGCAGCACCGCATTCAGCTCGTCGATGGTCACATAGCCGCGCTTCTTCGCGAGCTTGATCATCTTCTTGACGGCATCGTCGGACAGGTCGAGCAGAGGCCCGTCGGGCGCACCTTCGCGTTCGGTCTCCGCCTCTTCCTTTTCCTTCGTCGCCATTCTATGCATCTCCAAACGCGTGGGCCGTCTGAGTCCGTCCCTATAGATAGGGCGCAGGATTCGTCTGCCGAGGATAAGGTGCGGATACGATTCGATTTCTGCCCCTGCGGGAGCAGCTATCCGGCGATCCGCTTAATGTCCGATTAACCCTGTTACCGGTTGCGGGATCCGTTTCCCTGCAGCGGCCAGCGCTCCGTCCTGTTCCTCGGCCTTTCGGCCAGTTCATGATCTTGCGGCTTTCCGCAGATTTGCCTGTCTCGAACCGTCGTGATTCCGACAATTGTACCGAACGTCAAGCGGCTCAAACCTGATTCGCGGCAAAAAAGCGAATCAATTGGGGCGTTTCGCCCGGTTTTCGGACGCTTTGCACGACATTCAGTTTCGTCCCGCGCGCCCCGACTGCACGCCGAAGCCCTCGATCAGAGCTTCGGTTGCCTGGATGTCGCGGAACTGTGACTGTATGTCGAGAAGGCGGAGGAAGTTCTCTTCCGTCGACTCCGACGCGAGTGCGATCTCCGCTGCCTTCAGTTCCTTATGTAGAGTGCGCTGGCTGCGGTGCAAGTGGAGCGCCTGCGCGAAGGCGTCGCGGGCGTCATCCAGTGCCGCATCCTCCAGCGCCGACCATTCGCGCACCCGGCGCACCATCATCGTCGCCTGGTCCCAGACCGGCTCCAGTCCGGCCGCGCGCACCACCTCCAGCAGCGATTCCCGGTCGCCGGCGGCGTCATGCGCCAGCGCGTCGAGCATCGCCGTGTGCAACTGCACCAGTCCCGGATGCGACAGGTCGAGCATTTCGATCTGCTCGTAGTTCTCCTCGATCAGCGCCGGGTGGCTGATCAGCGCCACCACGATCGCCGCTTCGCGGATCGGCATCGCCCCGCCCTTGACCATGGCCGACCGCGCCAGACTCTCGCTCACCGGCATGCGCCCCTCGGCGATCGGCCCCTTCCGCTGCTGGTCGCCCTTGCGGAAATTGCCGCCCTGGTTGCGGGGCGGACGCCGCGAGCCGAAGAACACCTGCACGCGTTCGCGCATTTCCTGTTGGTAGTGGAAGCGGACGCTCTCGTCCCTGACGCGCGAGGTGATCTCGCGCAGCGACTTTTCCAGTTCCGCCCGCTTCTCCGGCGTGTCGAACACCCCGCCCGAGGTTTCGCGCATCCAGATGAGGTCGACCAGCGGCCGCGCCTCGGCCAGCACCTTCGCGAACGCGTCCGGCCCTTCGGTACGCACCAGGTCGTCCGGATCCTTGCCCTCGGTCAGCAGCGCAAAACGCACCGTCCGCCCGGCCTCCACCAGCGGCAGCGCCAGATCCGCCGCGCGCCACGCCGCTTTCAGGCCCGCCTTGTCGCCATCGAAGCACAGCACCGGCTCGCCGGTCATCCGCCACAGAAGTTCGAGCTGGTTTTCGGTCAGCGCGGTGCCCAGCGGCGCCACGACGTTGCCGAAGCCCGCCTGCGACAGCGCGATCGCATCCATATAGCCCTCGACCGCGATGATCGTGCCGTCCTTCCCCTGCGCCTTGCGGGCGCGGGCGAAATTGTAGAGCACGTTGCCCTTGTGGAAGAGCTCGGTATCGGGCGAGTTCATGTATTTGGCCAGCGCATCCGAACTCAGCGCCCTGCCGCCGAAGGCGATCACCTTGCCCTGCCGGTCCTCGATCGGGAACATGATCCGGTCGCGGAAATAGTCGTAGGAAACCGCGATGTCGTCGCCGTGGCGCACCAGTCCGCAGGCCTCGATCTGGTCCTTGCCGACGCCCTTGGACGCGAGATACTCCTTCAGCGCGTTGCGGCTTTCCGGCGCGTAGCCCAGCCGGAACGTCTGCTGGGTGACCGATGTCAGCCCACGGTCGCGCAGATAGGCACGGGCCTTGGCGCCCTCCGGCCCCTGCAGCCGGTCCTGGAACCATCGCGTCGCCATTTCCATCACGTCGGTCAGGCTGGCGCGCTGCTGTTCCCTGCGCTCCTGCACTTCGTCGCGCGCGGGCATCGCCACGCCCGCCATGCCGGCGATCCGCTCGACCGCCTCGGGAAACGACAGGCCTTCGAGGTCGGTCAGGAAGCGGAAATGGTCTCCCGACACGCCGCAGCCGAAGCAGTGGTAGCGGCCCTTCTTGTCCTCGCAGTGGAACGACGGCGACTTCTCGCCATGGAACGGGCAACACGCCCAGTAGTCGCCGCGCGACGCATTGGTCTTTTTCCTGTCCCACGAGACGCGGCTGCCGATCACCGATGAAATCGGCACCCGGTCACGGATCTCGTCGAGGAAGGAGGGTGGAAAGCGCATGGCCCGTATGTAGGCCGGTCCGCCCCGGCGCGCGAGGGGGACGCTCGCCTTTCACCGGCTTTCACAGGGTTGCATACTGTATATACATGACGTATGTTGCGCTAGCGATAACCTTCGGAGACCGCCGCAACACGTGCCGCAGAGTCACCGCTCAGCCCCTGTGGCAATCGATGAAAACGGCACAGCTCGATCAATTCACTCAGTTTGAGTGGGATGAGAAAAAGGCGAGACAAAACCTGGAGAAACACCGGATCACTTTTGACGAAGCTGCGATAGCGCTTCGGCAACCCCATCTGGAATACGATAGCATTCGATCGGACGAACACCGGATCGTTGCGATCTGCCCCCATTCGAACCGTATCATAGGTGTTGTGTACACGAGGCGCGGCGATAGGTGCCGTATTATTTCGGCGAGACCGGCGAGAGAAAATGAGCAAAGAGAATATCGTCTCCTACTCGATCGACGAGATTCGTGACCGGATCGCGCGCGGCGAATCCCGCACCGACTGGGCACGCGTCGACGCAATGACCGACGAGGAGATCGAAGCGAACATGCGCGACGATCCCGACTGGGCCGAGTTCATGGACGTCGACTGGTCGAAAGCCACCCTCGTCATCCCCGTCCCCAAGGATCCGATCTCCATCCGCCTCGACAAGGACGTGCTGGATTTCTTCAAAGCGACCGGCAAGGGCTACCAGACCCGCATCAATGCCGTCCTGCGCCACTACATGCAGGAGAAGCAGAAGACCGACAAGGCGGGTTGACGCCGCGCGTTCGTTCCGTCCTATCCTCCTCGTCGCTGCTTCCCCGCGCCTAGGCCGGACATTAAGCGTCGAGAAAAACTACACCCCGCTCCCGCAGTTCTGCATTGCCGTGCACCCGGATTCGTGGTGCTAGCAACCTTTCCGCCAGCGCTTTTGCCCTTCCCTGTCTTTGCCAATTCAGCCCGGTCGTTTCGATGCCTCTTCCGCTCATTGCCCTCTTCCTCGCCGCTTTCGCCTTCGGCACGACCGAATTCGTCATCGCCGGCATCCTGCCGCAGGTGGCGACCGGCCTCGACGTTTCCGTGCCGACCGCAGGCTATCTCGTCTCCGGCTATGCTCTGGGCGTGGCGTTGGGCGGCCCGTTCCTGACCGTCGCCACGGCGACGATGTCGCGCAAGACGCTGCTTCTTGCCCTTCTCGCCGTCTTTACCGCCGGCCAGATGGCCTGTGCGCTGGCGCCCGGTTTCCCGGCGATGCTGGCGCTTCGCGCCGCGATCGCCGTCACGCACGGCACGTTCTTCGGCGTGGCGATGGTCGTCGCGGTCAGTCTGGTTCCGGAAGGCAAGCGCGGCCAGGCCATCGCCATCATCCTCGCCGGCCTGACCGTGTCCAACATCATCGGCGTGCCGATCGGCGCGGCCATCGGCGGCTGGCTGGGCTGGCGCGCCACCTTCTGGTCGATGTTCGCGCTCGGCATCCTGAGCCTGGCGGCCATCGCACTCCTCTTGCCCCGTCGCGTCGGCCCTGCCCACCGGCCCGGAAGTCTGGCCCGCGAAGTCCGCGCGCTCGGCCGCCAGCAGGTCTGGACCTGCCTGATCATCATGCTGATGCTGATGATCGGCCAGATGCTGCCCTTCACCTACATCTCGCCGCTCCTCCAGAGCGTCACCGGATTGGACGAGCGCACGATTCCCTGGGTGCTGTTTGCCATCGGCATCGGCTCGACAGTGGGCGTGCTGGCGGGCGGCCGCCTCGCCGACTGGCGGCTGATGCCGAGCCTGATCTCCCTGCTCGCCATCCAGGCCGTCCTCCTCCTCGTCATCTATTTCGTCGGCCCCTACCCCGTTCCGATGGTGATCGCGCTCTTCGTATGGGGAGGCCTGAACTTCGCCATCGGCACGCCCATCCAGCCGCGCATCCTCGGCTGGACGGCCGACGCCCCGAACCTCGCCTCGGCGCTGATTCCGTCCGGCTTCAATCTCGGCATCGCGATTGCCGCATCCTTCGGCGCGATCGTCCTCCAGGCCGGTGTGCCCTACCGCGCGCTGCCGCTTTTCGGGGTCGCCGCGCTGACGATCGCCACCGCCGTCGCGATCCTGTCCTGGTGGGCCGAAAGGCGTGACGGGATGCTCCCTCCGGCGCCCGTCTCCGCCGCGCCCGAAATTGCCTGACGCGGAACTGCGCCGGACCTTTCGTTCGGCCCGATTGAACGATTTTCATCACGTCGGCGTTTGCAGAGCGACGTTCGAGCGCGGCAGTCCGTCCCAGCCGCCCCAGCCACTCCGTTCCCGACATCGCGGGTCGCTGCCGGAGAGACGCCCCGCAAGGGTACAGAATATTATCCGGCTAATCTGCTGGACTTCGAGTATGCTGCCGATTCGCTGCCATAAACCCATATCCGACGAGACGTGCTCCATGCGTTGGAGGTCAAGCATTCGGCTGTCGCCATGAGCGGGATCGTCGTCCTTCTCAACCTGGCCGGCGCCGTCGCCCTGCTGCTCTGGGCGACGCGCATGGTGCGCACCGGCGTCGAGCGTGCCTATGGCGACGTGCTGCGCAACAGGCTCGCGCCGGCGCTGCGCAACCCGATTCTCGCCGTTCTGGGCGGCGCGCTTCTCGCTATCGCCCTGCAGAGCGCAACGGCGGTGAGCCTGCTTGTCGCTTCCTTTTCCGGGGCCGGCGTCGTCGGCGGAACGGCGGGACTGCTCGCGGTGCTCGGGGCCGATCTCGGCTCGGCGCTGGTCGTCAAACTCTTGTCCTTCGACCTGTCCATCCTCGTCCCGCTGTCCATCCTCTCCGGCACGACGATGTTCCTTTCGACCGAGCGGCGCGACTGGCGCCAGTTCGGCCGCATCCTCGTCGGCGTCGGCCTGCTCATCCTGTCGCTCAGGCTGATCGGCGAGGCATCGGAGCCGCTGCGCGAAAGCCGCCTGCTGCCGGTCATCGTCAACTATCTGTCGGGTGACCCGGCAACCGCCTTCCTTCTCGCCGCCATCATGGCGTGGCTCTTCCATTCGAGCGTCGCCGCGATCCTGCTGATCGCGACGCTCGCCGCCCGCAACCTTGTCCCGGCCGAACTCGGCGTCGTCCTCGTGCTCGGCGCCAATCTCGGCGCCGGCGCCATCGCCGTGCTTCTGTCGCGAGGCGCTGTCCCCGCCGCCCGGGTCGTGCCGATCGGCAATCTCCTGATGCGCGGCACAGGCGCGGTCCTGGCTCTCACCGCCTTCCAGCTCGCTGCGCCCGACATGGCCTGGCTAGGCGGCTCGCCGGCAACCCAGGTCGTCCATGCCCACATCGTCTTCAACGGCCTGCTTGCTTTGTCGGGCTTTGCGCTTGCTCCGCTCGCCGCACGCGCCGCCGCGCGGATCGCCAACCTGTCCGCCCCTCCTGCCCAAAGCCCCGAAGCCGCGCCCGTCGAACTCAGCGCGTTGGATGAGGCTGCCCTCGACACGCCGGGACAGGCGCTCGCCAACGCCACCCGCGAAGTGGTCCGCATCTGCGAGACGGTCGAGATCATGCTGTCGGAGGTGATCGAACTCTACCGCCACCCGACCCAGGCGCGCATCGACCGGCTGTCGGCGCTCGACGACCGCGTCGATCGCTGGCACGCCGCGATCAAGCTCTACCTCGCCCGCGTCACCGCGCGCACCTTGTCGGAGGCGGAGGCGCTGCGCTGCCAGGAACTGATCGGCGCCTGCATCAAGCTCGAGCAGGTGGGCGACATCATCGTGCGCAACATGCTGGTGCATGTGCAGAAGAAAATGGACCGCAAGCTGGAATTCACCGACGACGGCTGGCGCGAGTTGACCGCCTTCCACGCCTCGGTGCTTGGCAACGCCCGCCTCGCCTTCAACGTGCTGATCAGCCGCGACCGCGAGACCGCGCTGCAGCTCGTCCAGGAGAAGGATCGGCTGCGCGACCGCGAAAAGCTCTCGACCCAGGGCCATTTCGAACGCCTGCGCGACGGTTCGGCGAAAAGCGTCGAGACGAGTTCGATCCATCTCGACACGATCCGCGACCTGAAGCAGATCAACTCGCTCCTCGCCTCGATCGCCTATCCGGTCCTGGAGGAACAGGGACTCTTGCGCGGCTCGCGTCTCAGGGCGTCGTGACGAAAGCGATCCCGCGAGCGGGAGGATTCCGGCAGGTCGTGCCCGCCGGAACCGTCGCTTCTTACTGCAGCAGCGTCTTGACCACGCCGCTCGCCTTGCCGAAGTCCATCTGGCCCGGATAACGCTCCTTCAGCGCGGCCATGCACTTGCCCATGTCGCGCAGTCCGTCCGCGCCGACGTCGGCGACCACCCTGGCGCAGAGCTGCTTCACCTCGTCCTCCCCCAACTGCTTGGGCAGGAAGGACTTGATGATCTCGATCTCCTCGCGCTCCTGCTGCGCGAGCTCGAGGCGGTTCGCCTCCTCGTAGATGCGGGCCGATTCGTCGCGCTGCTTCACCATCTTGGCGAGGATCTGCATGATCTCCTCGTCGTTCACCGGCCCCTTGCCCGCGCCGCGGGCCGCGATGTCGCGGTCCTTGATCGCGGCCTGGATTAGCCGAATGGTCGAAATGCGGCGCTTGTCGCCGCCCTTCATCGCGTCTTTCAACTGTGCGACGAGAATCTCGCGCATGATGTCACTCCTGTGGCGACGCGCGAGGATAGCGGCGGCCACGCGGCCGCGCAATTCGTTTCTGCCCGCCTAAGCCCTTGATTTGTCAAAGGAAGCATATCGCGGTGCGAAACTCGGGCGGTTGTTGACCGCTCCTCGCCGTTCGCATATTGTCCGCGCCTCAAGACACGGACGTTGTGTTGCCCACAAGGATGGCTTTCGCCGCCCTTGTGTTTTGTCATGCGCCATATGGCCCTTATCTGGGTCGTGTGCAAGGCCGGTGCCGCCGGCGAAGGAGACCCCATGGCCGAGAAGACCGCCCCCTGGAGCAAAGAGGTTCCGACCGCCTGCCTCGTCCTCGCAGACGGCACGGTGATCCGGGGCCGAGGCCTCGGCGCGACGGGTTCCGCGGTCGCCGAGGTGGTCTTCAACACCGCGCTCACCGGTTATGAGGAGATCCTGACGGACCCCTCCTATGCCGGCCAGATCGTCACCTTCACGTTCCCCCACATCGGTAACATCGGCACCAATGCGGAAGACATCGAGGACCTGACGCCGGCTATGCGCGCCGGTGCCGTCGGCGCGGTCTTCAAGGCCGACGTCACCAATCCGTCGAGCTACCGGTCCGCCGAACACCTCGACCACTGGCTGAAGCGGCGCGGCGTCATCGCCATGAGCGGCATCGACACCCGCGCCCTGACCGCCCTGATCCGCGAGAAGGGCGCGCCCAACGCCGTCATCGCGCACGCGCCCGACGGCGTCTTCGACATCGAGGATCTGAAGCGCCAGGCGCGCGAGTGGTCGGGCCTCGTCGGCCTCGACCTCGCGAAAGACGTCACCTCCGGCCAGTCCTCGGTCTGGACCGAGACGCCCTGGGTCTGGAACGAGGGCTATTCCACGCTAGCCAAGCCGACCATGCACGTCGTCGCGGTCGACTACGGTGTGAAGCGCAACATCCTGCGCCTGCTCGCCGGCCTCGGCGCCAAGGTCACCGTCGTGCCGGCCAAGACCGGCGCCGACGAAATCCTTGCGATGAAGCCCGACGGCATCTTCCTGTCGAACGGCCCGGGCGACCCGGCCGCGACCGGCGAATACGCCGTGCCGGTGATCAGGGACCTGCTCGAGACCGGCATCCCGGTCTTCGGCATCTGCCTCGGCCACCAGATGCTGGCGCTCGCGCTTGGCGCGACGACGGTGAAGATGCACCAGGGCCATCATGGCGCCAACCATCCGGTCAAGGACCACACCACCGGCAAGGTCGAGATCGTCTCGATGAACCACGGCTTCGCGGTGGATTCGAAGACCCTGCCCGAAGGCGTTGAGGAGACTCACGTTTCGCTGTTCGACGGCTCGAACTGCGGCCTCTCGCTCGTGGGCAGGCCGGTGTTCTCCGTCCAGCACCATCCCGAGGCTTCGCCCGGCCCGCAGGATTCGCACTATCTCTTCCGCCGCTTCGTCAATCTGATCCGCGAGCGGCAGGGCGAGCCGGCTCTCGCCGAGCGCTGATCCAGGCGCTCTCCGAGCGCCGTTCAGGACGAGATCCGCACCTTCACCACCCGACTGTTGATCGCGCGGAACACCTCGTCGAGCTGCGAGCGCGACGGGGCATCGAAGTAGTGCGCGGCACTCGTCGCGCATTTCTGCAGCATCGTCCCGGTCGCCACGTCGGGCTCCTCGAGCCGGATCGTGTAGATCGTCGTCCCGTTCGCCTTCGATTCCTCGCAGGCTGCGAGCGTCTTCTTGTTCATCAGCGTGTTCGTATCGCTCGAACTGCCCGCCGAGATGCCGAGGCGGCCGTCGACCAGGTAGCCGTGGCTCGCATAGGACGAGCCCAGCGGCACGGGGCGATTGCCGAACACGTTGGCGCCGTCGGTAAGCACGATCATGATCTTCTCGACGCCCGACTTGGTCTTGTCCGTCCCTTCGCTGAACGGTTCGGCCGGCGACAGCACGCGCTCGCCCCAAGCGACGCCCTCCATGATATTGGTCGTGCCATTGGCTTCGAGGCTGTTGACCTTGTCGAGGATCGCCTTGTAGTCCGAATTGAGCGGCATCAGCGGCTGCGTCACGCAGCCATTGTTCGGGCCGCGCGAGCCGGCGGCATTCAGCACCGGGTCAGTCCATTCCGACGTATCGCCCTCCGCAACCGGCGCACCGCTTACGAGCCCGCCAGCGAGCGTCGGCGGCAGCCCGTATTTCAGCAGTTTCTTAGTCTTCGCGAGGGCGGACATGTCGAGCGTATCGACGGGAGACGTGATGTAGCTGTTCGTGTAGCCCCAGCTGTCCGGCTCATCGATGCTGAACGCCGGCACGAAATAGCTCGACTTGTCGGACTTGACCGCCGGGGTATCGGCAATATCGTGGGTGCCCTTCTTGCTCGGCACCCGCGTCTCGACGCATCCGGCCCAATCCTGGCCCAGATGCTCGAACAGCTGGAAACGGCTGAGACCGGCCTGCAGCTCGTGCTGCGGCACAGGGCTCTTGCCGTCGAGATCGAGCCACTCGGCGCCCGTCCCCTTGATGCGCTTGCCCTTCTCGTCGAATTTCGGCGCGTATTGCGGCCCGACATTGACGAAGTTGGCGAACGGAACGACCGCGAATTTCAAGTATGCCGGATCGCTGACCTGCGACGACATGGATTCGACCATGCCGGTCACCGCATCCTTCATCGCCGCGAGCTTGCCGCCCTTCATCGAGCCCGTCGTGTCGAGCACGAGCGCGAGTTCGTATTTCACTGTGGCGATATCGGCGCTCGACTTCGCGACGATCGGCCATGTCTCGTAGCCGAACAGGCTGCCGAATGCGAGCGGCGTCATCGAGACGGCATCGACCGTCACGCGCGTTCCATCGCGCTTGATCTCGAGGTCGGAATAGCTGATCCCGAAATTCCCGGTCAAAAGGTCGATGGCGATCTGCGTCGCTCGCGCGTCGCTGATCTCCGTGCCTTCACGCGCTACTGCCAGCGAGGCCGTGTCCAGCGCCTGCTGGAGCTGCGACCTGGTCTTGGACAGCGCGGTGAAGTCGACGGCGATGCCGCCCGCCATCAGCAGCGGCAGCATGCCGATTGCCGCGAACATCGCGAAATTTCCGGATATGTCCGTCGCGAAGGACGTCTTGTGCGGTTGCATCTTTGCCCCCTCAGACAAGTGAGAAGGCCTTTATACCGCAGGCAGTTGAATCGCCGTTTAAGTCCACCCGCGCAGTTTGTCCGCGCGGGCTAACTTGGCGTTAACCGGCGCGATCCTCAAATCTGGCTGTTGAACGTGTCGCAATCCGACAACTTGCCGGACTTGAAGCCGCGCGCGAACCAGGTCTGCCGCTGCTGCGAGGTGCCGTGGTTGAAGCTCTCCGGCACGACATAGCCTTGCGTCTTGCGCTGCAGCGTATCGTCGCCGATCTGCTGCGCCGCATTGAGAGCTTCTTCGATGTCGCCCTCTTCCAGCAGACCTTTCTGCGCCGTGTAGTGACCCCAGATTCCGGCGAAGCAGTCGGCCTGCAGTTCGACCCGCATCGACATCTGGTTCTGCTCGGCCTGGCTCATCCCCTGCCGCATGTCGTTGAACTGCTTCATCACGCCGATCAGGTTCTGGACGTGATGGCCGACCTCGTGCGCGAGCACGTACGCCTGGGCGAAGTCGCCGGCGGCGCCGAACTGGCGGGCGAGCTGGTCGTAGAAGGCGAGGTCGATATACACCTTGCGGTCGCCCGGGCAGTAGAACGGCCCTGACGCCGCCGAGGCGAAGCCGCAAGCGGAGCGCACCTGGTCGGAGAACATCACCAGCGTCGGCTTCTGGTAGTTCTGCCCCTCGGCCTGGAAGATACCGCTCCAGACATCCTCGGTTTCGGCGAGCACGGTCGCCACGAACTGGCCCATTTCGTCGCTTGGCTGCGCGGATTGCGTTCCGCCGGGTTGCGACGGCTGAACCTGGGTCTGGCCCGGGCCTCCGCCCTCCTCCAGCATCGCCAGCGGATCGATGCCGCAGGCGCGCAACGCAAAGAACAGCACCACGAGGATGACGATCGTCGACAGGCTGAACCCGCCGGTGCGGGTGCCGCCGACGGGGATGCGGAAGCCGCCGCTGCCGCCCGGTCCGCCCAGACCGCCGCTGGACCCGCGCTGGTCCTCGATGTTGCTACTCTGACGACGGCCTCTCCAGCGCATATGCTTCCCCGGACGTTTCCTCGACCTGACGCAGGGCGCGACAGGTGCGGGACAACCCACAATTAGCCTAAGGGTTGCAGCTAGTCATTGGGGATTTTCAGTAACCGAAAGCTGCGGTCGGCGTCACGACGCCTTGCGGGATCTGTGGGACACGACGAAGCGCTCGATATCCTGCGCGCTCATCGGCTTGGCGAAGGCGAACCCCTGCAGGTAGTCGCAACCGATCTCCCTGAGGATCTTGGCATGCTTCATCGTCTCCACCCCCTCGGCGACGATCTCGATGTCGAGCGACTTGCCGATCTCGATGATCGATTCGACCAGTCGCCTCTGCTTCACCGAGGCGACGATCGGCATGATGAGCTGACGGTCGATCTTGAGCCGGCGCGGCTTGAGCTTCTGCAGACTGACGATCGAGGCGTACCCCGTCCCGAAATCGTCGATCTCGACGTCGATCCCCAGCTCCTTGACCTGGTTGACGTTCCAGATCATCAGGTCGTCGTTGTCGTCGAGGAAGATCGATTCCACGAGCTCGAACGCCAGCCGGTTGCGCGGAATGTCGAGGTCCCGCAGCGACGCGATCAGTTCCCCGTCCTGCAGCCGGCGCGCCGACACGTTGACCGAGATCCGCGGCACATGGATGCCCTTCGCCTCCCATCCGCGGAAATCCGCCAGCGCCTGCTCGAGGATGAGCCGATCGATGTTCGCGACGACGTTGAGTTCCTCGGCCGTTTTCAGGAAGTAGCCCGGTGCGAGCATGCCACGGCGCGGGTGGTTCCAGCGCACCAGCGCTTCCACGCCGGCGATCTCGAATGTGCTGCCGTAGACTTGCGGCTGGTAGTAGGCGATGAATTCCTGCCGTTCGAGGCCGCTCAGAATCTCGTCGGCCATCCGCTTCGTGCCGACGATCTCCGCCTGCAGCGCCTCGGTGAAGAACTCGTGCCGGCTGCGGCCGCGGCTCTTGGCCCGATAGAGCGCGATATCCGCGTTGACGAGCAGCCGTTTGGGGTCGGCATTCTTGCCGCTCTCGACCGCGATGCCGATGCTCACGCCGAATCGGCATTGGTGCCCCATGTAAGGGACGGGCTTGCGCATTTCGGCGATGATCCTCTCCGCCAGATCCGAGAGGCCGGCAGCATCATCGGGCGAGAGGCACAGGACGACGAATTCGTCGCCGCCGATGCGGGCGACGAAGTCCGCCCTGCGTACATTCGATTTCAACACGCTTGCCGCGTGGATCAGCATCGCGTCCCCCGCGGCATGGCCGAGCGTATCGTTGATCTGCTTGAAACGGTCGAGGTCGATGTGCAGAAGGGCTGTTGCTTCGCTCTCGCCCGACGTCGAGATATTGTCCAGGATCTGGTCCAGGTAGCGCCGGTTGGGCAGGCCGGTCAGCGGGTCATGCAGCGAATTGTGTTCGATGCGGGCTTTCGCCGCCTCGAGTTCGGCATTGCGCATTTCCGCCAGGAAGCGGGCCCGCTCGAGGTCCTCGCGCAGTCGCACGTCCTCGGTGACATCCCATTCGGCGCCGATCAGCCGCGACTCGTCGCCATTGCCTTCGAGGAATTTCGCCTTTGTGCGTATGTGGCGCAGGGTGCCGTCCGGTGTCAGCAGCCGGTATTCCGACGCGTAGTCGCCATGGCTTTCAACCGCGAGCTGGAAATCCCGCTGGGCGCGGTCCAGATCGTCGGGATGGATCGCGCCGACCCAATCCTCATAGCCGCGCAGTTTTCCGTCCTGCGGAAGCCCGTAGAGTTCGTTGACGCGGTCGTCCCAGACCAATTCATTGGTTTCGACATTGTGTTCCCACACGCCGATCCTCGACGCGTCGAGTGCAAGGCTCAGGCGCTGCGACAGGCCGGCCAGTTCGTGTTCGCGCTGCGCCAGCTTCTTGAAGCTCTTGTGCCGCTGGCCATACAGACGCCCGGCGTAGAAGATCGGGACGACAACCGCCAGGAGCGCGAGCACGAGTATGCTCCTGAGCAGCAGCGCATTGTCCGGCGTATAGACCCATCCGCCGGTCGGGATCGCAGCGATCTGCCAGGAGCCCGCCGGCAGGATCACATCGGCCGTAACCGGGTGTTCTGCGCCAAGATCCCGCTCGCCCATGAAACGCGCGCCCGTGGTGCCCGTGGCGTCTTTGCCTGTCAGCGTGATCTCGAGGCCCAGTTCCGGATCGAGCAGACCGCTGTCGCGATAGAGCTCGTCCACGTCGATGACTGCGGAAAGGATGCCCCAGAACCTCTCGGATCCGTCGCCATTGCGGATGAAGATCGGGAAGCGTCCGATGATACCCACGCCGCCCTGCCTGAGCTGGACCGGACCGGCGAGGACGAGATGCCCGGTATCGCGTGCGCGCAGGGCGGCCTCGCGCTGGTCGGGCGTGGCGCGGTAGTCGAGGCCGATCGCCTTCTCGTTCCCTGCCATCGGATACATCAGCGAAACGATGAGGTCGGGTGCGCCCGCGATGTTGCGCAGCTGCGTCTGCTCGCGAAACAGGTTGTCGGCCAGCGCGGCGAAGCGCGCTTGGCTCATGTCAGGCTCGGTCTCTATCGTCGCCGCCAGGCCGCGAACCAGCTGGATGTTGGCGTTGACGTGACCTTCGAGCTTGGCGCGGATCAGGTTGATCTTGGTCTGCACCTCGGCGCGCATCGATTGCGCATGCAGGGTACGGTTGAGATAGCCCGCATAGACGCCCGCGCACACCACCACGATGAACGCGAGTCCGGCCGGGACGTAGGCCACGGCGAAGGCTCTACGCAGCAAACGGACGACCATCGAACTTGTTGCGGCCAAGCGTCCCGACCTTTCCTGGGTTAGACCAGATCGGCCAGTCATAGGCTGAAGAGCTTAAGGCAAGCTTTCCACTCGCGCAAAGGTGATGATTGGCGAAGAACTGCACGCCCAAGCGGCGACGAACTGCTGGTTCGGAAAAGCGGGTGTTACTTCTGCTTCGCGCCGGCGCTCTTGCCGTCTGAGCTCTTCGAACGCTCCTCGAACCGCTTTTCGCCCTTTTTCAGGTCGCGCCCGGTTTTCGCCTCGACCTTCTTCTCCTCCTTTTTCGCTGCCTGCTTGAGCCCTTTCGCGGCTTCCTTGCCCTTGGCGGTGGGTGCGTTCGCAATTGCCATGGTCGTTCCTCCCCTGGCCACTGTCTGGCCGTGATCGAAACGCGCAAAAGCCGGCGGAGTTCCGCGGCTTCGCGCATCAGGTTCGGCCCTTGTCATCGCGCGCCATCTTGACGCCATATGTCTGTCGACACTCCCGCACGGGTCAGGGCTGAAAAGGTGGGCGTTCGAAGGGATTTCATCGCTGGGGTTTTCGCGCGCCTTGCCGGTGCGCTCGTCCTTCTGTGCGCCGCGACGTTGGTCCATGCGGCCGAGGGCAAGTCCCTGCGCGGCGTCGCCCTGATCATCGGCAACGGAGCCTACGAGCATCTCGCAGCGCTCACCAATCCGCCCGACGACGCCCGCGCGGTCGAGGATCTCTTCGACCAGCTCGGCTTCGAGACGACGTCGGTCCGCGACGCCGACGCGAGAAAGCTGAGGCGCGCCGTCGAACGCTTCGTCGAGGATGCCGAAGGTGCCGACGCCGCGGTCGTCTACTATGCCGGCCACGGCATCGAGGCCGGCGGCGAGAACTGGCTGATTCCGGTCGACGCCGACCTCTCCTCGCTGGACGACGCCGGCGAGACGCTGGTGCCCCTGACGACGCTGATGCGGGACCTCGGCAAGGTCGCGCCCCTCACCATCGTCCTGCTTGACGCCTGCCGCGACAATCCGTTCCCGCCCGGCACGACGGTCAGGCCATCTCCCGATGCCGCGCCCCAGCCGGTCAGCGCGAGCGGCCTCGGCGAGACGCGCTCGGTTGCGCGCTTCGGCGCGAAGGCGTCCGAGACAAGCCCGGCAGACGGCTTCGGCGCGCTGATCGGCTTCGCCGCCGAGCCCGGCAAGGTGGCGCTCGACGGCGATGCCGGCGCCAACAGCCCCTACGCCGCCGCCGTTCTGCGCCATGTTTCGGCGATGACAGGCGAGGAGTTCGGCACCGTCATGCGCATGGTCGCCGAGGAGGTCTATTTGAAGACCGGCGGCCGGCAGCGGCCCTGGATCAACGAAAGCCTGCGCCGCCTGCTCTATTTCGGCTCGGCCCCCGACCCGGTCGAAGGCGAGGAAGGCGAGATCCTGGCCGAACGTCGACAGCTCCTGCTCACGATCGCCGCCCTCCCGGGTCAGGACCGGCAGCAGGTCGAGCAGGCCGCCGCCGCCCGCGGCGTGCCAATGGACGCGCTCTACGGCATGCTGCGCGCCCTCGGCCAGGAAATCCCGAAGGATCCCAAGGCCTTGCAGGAGATGCTTCGCAGCCAGGCCGAGACGCTTGAGGAACTGATGGCCGAGCGCGCCTCGCTGAAGAGCGCGGACCCCGAGATCGCCCGCCTGTCCGGTCTCGCCGACCATGCGCTCG
This sequence comes from Pseudomonadota bacterium, assembly GCA_043822005.1. Classification (GTDB taxonomy): domain Bacteria; phylum Pseudomonadota; class Alphaproteobacteria; order Rhizobiales; family Rhizobiaceae; genus Mesorhizobium_A. The sequence goes on from JBDRCE010000057.1 coordinate 290,524, forward strand.
CCGAAGGCGCGCTCGCCACCGCCATCGCCCTGCACGGCCAGGCCAAGCAGCGCGTCGGCGTGCTGGAGAAGACCGTCGCCTCCGCCGAGGAAGACGCGCTCGCCCGCCGCCGCGAGTTCGCCAGCGTCTTCGCCCGCAGCGCCGAGGCCAACGCGCTCGCCTTCGACCATCTCGCCGCCGCGGCCGACTATGCCAAAGCCTTCGAGCAGGTCGAGCGCCGCGACGACCGCCTCGCCTGGACCTACAAGCATGCGCAGATGATGAGCCTGGCGCGCCGTGGCCGGTTCATGGGCGACCGCGCCGCCTACGAGAAGGCGCTTGCCGCCGGCGACCAGGCCTTGCGCATCGCCGACTATCTCGGCGATCTCGATCTGAAGCTGCGCACGCGCAACGATATCGGTCTGACGCTTCGCCGCCTCGGCGAACGCGAGCCTGGCACCGAAAGCCTCGACCGCGCCGTCAGCCTGTTGCGCGAGGCGCTCGCCTCGGCCGACCGCGACGCCGATCCGGTTCTGTGGGGCGAGATGCAGCAGACCTTTGGCAAGGCGCTGGTGCGCATCGGCGAACGGCGCAGCGACCCGCAGCCATTGACCGAGGCGGTCACCGCCTTCGAGAACGCGCTGTCGACCCGCTCGCCCGATAAATCCGCGGAAGCCTGGGCCGAGTCCCAGCATGTGCTCGGCGCCGCACTCGCCACTCTCGGCGTGCGCGACCGCGATACCGCGCGCCTCGAACGGTCGGTCGACGCCTTCAAGGCCGCACTCACCGTCCGCTCGCCGCAACTCTCCGAGATCGACTGGTCTAACACGCTGAGCGCGCTTGGCGCTGCCTATGCCTTTCTGGGCGAGCGCCGCGCCGATCCGCAGATGCTGGCCGACGCGGTTGCCTGCTTCCGCCAGGCGCTGACCGTGATCCGCCGCGACCGCATGCCGCTCGAATGGGCGGACATCCAGTCCAACCTCGGCGCGTCGCTGATCAGGGTCGGCGAACTCGGCGGCGGCCGCGCGCCGATCGAGGAGGCGGTCGGCGCCTTCCACGCATCGCTCTCCGAACTCACCTTCGAGCGCGGGCCGGCCGCCTGGGCCGAGACCCAGAACAATCTCGGCGCAGCCCTTGCCTGGCTCGCCAACGACCGCGAGGACGTCGACCTCTACCGCAAGTCGATCGACGCCTACCGCACGGCGCAGAAGGTGCAGACATTCGAGGCGATGCCGGTCGCCTGGGCGCAGAGCCAGTACAATATCGGCACTACGTCGGGCATGCTCGGCCGCGCCACGCGCGATGTGGCGACGCTTGACCGATCCGCGGCAGCCCTTCGCGATACGCTCCAGGTCTACAGCCACGACAAGATGCCGTTCGAATGGATGCGCACGCATTACGAGCTCGGCCGGACGCTCTTTGCGCTCGGCCGCCTCAAGAACGACCGCGAGGCGATGCTGGCCGCGGCGCGCGCCTTCGAGACCTCCCTCGAGGGCTCCTCGCCGAAAGAGTCACGCCATCAATGGACGATCGGCTACGACTATCTCGGCCAGATCTACCTGGAATTGGCGGAAAAGCGTTCGGATGCGGCCGCCGCCCGCAAGGCGATCGGCGCCTATGAGGCGGTGCTGCGTGGCGTCGATATCGAAAAGGACCGCGGCGACCTGGTCGAGGCGCATGGCGGCCTCGCCCAGTCCTGGCTGACGCTCGGCCTGATCGAGAAGGATGCAGACGCGATGCGCAAAGCGCGCGCCACGTTCGAAACCGCCGTCGGCTTCACCGACCAGGCCACCGACCCTGATCGCTGGATCAACGCCCGCGACGGCCTCGCCGGCGCCCTCGCCGAACTCGGCATCCTCACCCGCAACCCCGACAACCTGAAGGAGGCGCGAGGCATCGTCGCATCGCTCCGCGACTTCGTCCGCTCGCTGGGTATCGACCGCCACGAAGACTATTTCCGCGACCGCCTCGCCACCATCGACCGCTTCATCGCCGAGGTGAAATAGTGCGCGCGGTGCTGCCCAGCCGCGCCGTCGCCGCCCTTTCCGCGCTCCTCGCCCTCGTTGCCGCCCTTCTCGTCTCGCCCTGTGTCGCGCAGCAGCCCGCGCCGCTGCGCGGCGTGGCGCTGGTCGTCGGCCAGTCCGGCTAGTCGGTCGTGAAGAACTCGATTTCTGCGATTTGTGAGATTAGGCGAACGTCGGTTGACCCTTTGTGATTGAGGTCAGCGCCGCGGCAGCGCTGAGCGTGGCCAGGAGCAAGGCGCAAAAGATCCTCAGCCATGCCAGGAG
>JBDRCE010000058.1:0-2881 GCA_043822005.1 Pseudomonadota bacterium
CATGTCCGCATGGCGGACGAAGCGGTCGAGATCACCGGCGACACGCCCGTCGCCGCGCATCTCGACATCGGCCAGATCATCGAAGCCGCCCGCTCGACTGGCGCGGACGCGATTCACCCCGGCTACGGTTTCCTGTCTGAAAATGCGCTCTTCGCCCAGGCGGTGGCGGATGCCGGGTTGACCTTCATCGGCCCCGACGCCGAGACCATCTCGCTGATGGGCGACAAGATTTCCGCGCGCAACTTCGCCGAGGCGCATGGCGTGCCGGTCGCTCCATCCGTCATGCCGACCGGCGACCTCGACGCCTTCATCGCACAGGCCGAAGGGATCGGCTTTCCGCTCCTGATCAAGGCCGCGGCCGGCGGCGGCGGCAAGGGCATGTCGATCGTTCGCTCGGCCTCCCAGCTGCGCGAGGCGGCACGTCTCGCGTCGAGCGAGGCGCAGCGCTATTTCGGCGACGGCCGCGTCTATGCCGAGACCTATGTCGAGCGTCCGCGCCACATCGAGGTGCAGGTGCTGGGCGACGGCAAGGGCGGAGCGATCCACCTGTTCGAGCGCGAATGCTCCGTGCAGCGCCGCTTCCAGAAGATCATCGAGGAAGCGCCGTCTGCGAACCTGCCGGCGAAGCTCGCGGCGGACATCTGCGAGTCCGCCGTGCGGCTCGCAGCCGCCTCGAACTACAAGAACGCCGGCACGGTCGAATATATCCTCGGCGCCGACGGCCGCTACTTCTTCCTCGAGATGAACACCCGGCTTCAGGTCGAGCATCCGGTCACCGAGATGATCACCGGCCTCGACCTCGTCCGCTGCCAGATCGAGATCGCCGCCGGCAAGGGCCTTCCCTTGACGCAGGCGCAGGTCATCGCCAACGGCCACGCGATCGAATGCCGCGTCTGCGCCGAAAACTCCGACAACGACTTCATGCCCGAGACGGGCATCGTGAAGTATCTCGGCGTGCCCGAGGAGCCTTGGCTGCGTTTTGAGAACGCGCTCGACCAGGGGCAGAAGGTGACGTCCGACTTCGACCCGATGCTGGCAAAACTGGTGGTGCATGGCGCGGATCGTGCCGAGGCCGTGGACCGCTCGATCGCCGCGCTGGATGGGCTGGCGCTCCTCGGCGTCACGACGAACATCGACTATCTGGCCCGCGTGCTCGACCACGGTGCCTTCCGTGCTGGCGACCTGCACACCGGCTTCGTCGCCGAGCACAGGTCCGATCTCGGCCCGGTTCCGCTCGACGAGACCGAACTCGTGCAGCTTTTGGCGGCGGCGGCGCTTGGCTTCCGCGATTTCCAGGACCTCGCGCTCGGGACGCCCGAGCCCTATTCCGCCATCGGCGGCTGGAGGAACTGAGCATGGCGATCAAGCTCACCCTCGACGGCAAGATTCACGGCGTAACGATCGCCCGGCGCCATCCCCATCTCGTTCTCGTCATCGACGGGGTGGAGCACGAGGTCTCCAGCCTTCCCGGCCTCGGCGACGGCCGCAAGTCGATCACGGTCGGCGGCCACGAGGTCGCCTTCTCCCGCGCCCAACTGCGCGACCGCCAGGTCGTAAGGATCGCTGGCCGCAGCTTCGAAGTCGGCGTCGTCGATCCGTTCTCGCAAGGCGGTGCCGGCGGCGCCGGCCAGGATGCGGTCAAGGCGCCGATGCCCGGCGCCGTGGTCTCGGTGCAGAAGCGGGCGGGCGACAAGGTCACGCGCGGCGAGGCGATCGTCACCATCGAAAGCATGAAGCTGCAGACCGCCCTGCCCGCGCCGCGCGACGGCGTCATCGCGAAGATCCTGAAGGGCGAAGGCGAAACGTTCGAGAAGGACGAGATCATCGTCACGCTCGAGCCCGAGCCAAATGCCGAGACTGGGAAGGCCTGACGAGAATGCGCAAGATCCAGTCCATGATTAGCACCTCGTCGGCGGACTTCCGCCGCTATGACGTGCACAACCGCCGCGTCGTCTCGGAATTCCGGGCCAGGCAGGAGGCCGCGCGCCACCAGCGCCCTGCCCGCGACCTCGATCGGCTCGCCAAGCAGGGCAAGATGCGGCCGCGCGAGCGCATCGAGAAACTGCTCGATCCCGGCACGCCCTTCCTGGAACTCTCCTCGCTCGCGGGGAACATGGCCTATGACGGCGACTCGCCGTCCGCGAGTTCGATCGTCGGCATCGGCATCGTCTCCGGCCGCGAAGTGGTGATCCGCGCCGACGACCCGACGGTGAAGGGCGGCGCCTGGTATCCGCTAACCGCCAAGAAGATCGTCCGCGCCCTCGACATCGCCATGGAGAACCGCCTGCCGGTCATTCACCTCTGCGATTCCGCCGGCGGCTTCCTGCAGCTTCAGTCGGAAGTGTTCCCGGACAAATACATGGCTGGCCGGATCTTCAGGAACCAGTCGATCCTGTCGAAAATGGGGGTGAAGCAGCTTTCCCTCGTATTCGGCCATTGCACCGCCGGCGGCGCCTATATCCCCGGCCTTTCCGACTACAGCGTCATCGTGCGCGGCACCGGTGCGGTTTTTCTCGGCGGCCCGCCGCTGGTGAAGGCGGCGACGGGCGAGGAAGTGAGTGTGGAAGAGCTCGGCGGCGCCGACATGCACACCTCCGTCTCCGGCACGGCCGACTATCCGGCTGCGACCGAGGAAGAGGCGATCCATATCGGCCGGGAGATCGTCGCCCAGTGGGACCGCCCGAAGAAGTGGGACTGCCAGCAGGAAACGCCCGAGGATCCCGCCTACGATCCCGAGGAGATCTACGGCATCGTTCCCGACGACATCAAGAAGTCGTTCGACATGCGCGAGATCATCGCCCGCATGGTCGACGGCAGCCGCTTCCACGAATACCAGCCCAACTACGGCACGACGCTGATCTGCGGCTACGCCAACATCTGG
>JBDRCE010000059.1:0-59438 GCA_043822005.1 Pseudomonadota bacterium
CTCTCCCCGCGGGGAGAGGAGACGATCCGACGTTCGCGGCCAATCTTCACTCCAGTTGGCGAAGACGGGGGCAAACCTCCTCTCCCCTCGGGGAGAGGGTGGCCGAGCGAAGCGGAGGCCGGGTGAGGGGGCGCTTGGCGGCGAACCAAGGCTAGCGGCTTTGCTCGGTCGTTCGCAAGCCGGGTGCCTCGCCCATTCCGATCCTCCGTCTGGATCAAAAATCGACCTGTGGCGCGGCGCGCGGAAACGATGCTAGCCTGCTCCCAACGACAAAGGGGAACTCATCTTGCAGGCAGACCTGATCGTCACCAACGCGCGGATCCTGACGATGGACGAGGGCAATCCGGCGGCGGAGGCGATGGCGGTCGCGGACGGGCGCATCCTGGCGGTCGGCAGCCGTGCCGACGTGGAAGCGCTTGCCGGACCGGGCGCAAGAAGGATCGACGCGGGCGGCAAGTCGGTCCTGCCCGGCTTCATCGAGAGCCACCTGCACATCCTGCTTGGCGCGGTCGAACTCGGCCACCTGCAGCTCTTCGGCGTCAAGGGCTTCGACGAGCTGTCGCAAAAGATCCGCGCCTTCGCCGCCGCGAACCCCAACAGGAAAGTTCTGCAGGCGCAGGGCGCCGACTACACGATCCTGTCCGAGACCGAGCCGGTCACGCGCCATCACCTCGACCGCATCGTTCCCGACCGTCCCTTCGCCATGTCCTCGCCCGACCACCACACGATGTGGGCGAACACCAAGGCGCTGGAGATGGCCGGCATCCTGCACGGAAAGAAACTGGGACCCGGCAACGAGATCGTCATGGGCGCGGACGGGCTGGCCGAGGGCGAGCTGCGCGAGAGCGAGGCTATGGGCCCGGTCGTGGCGCTGGCGGGCGAGAACCGGCTCCGGCTCGGCATTTCGACCGGCGGCGAGCCGGAGACGCCGCCGACTCCCTCGGAGCGCGCCGCCGACCGCGCCGTACTGCTGGAGGGGCTGAAGCACGCGGCCAAGCACGGCATCACCTCCTTCCACAACATGGACGGCAATGCCTACACGCTCGAGCTGCTGTCGGAACTGCGTGACGAGGGCAAGCTCCTGTGCCGGGCCCGCGTGCCGTTCCACTACAAGAACTTCATGCAGCTGTCCGAGCTTGAGCGCGCCTCCGAGATGACCCGCCGCTTCGACGACGAATGGCTGAAGTCCGGCTTCGTCAAGCTGTTCATGGACGGCGTGCTGGACTCGTGGACCGCCGTCATGGTCGAGCCTTATGCCGACCGGCCCGACTGGGTCGGCGAGCCGCTGTTTCCCGCCGACGAGTTTGCCCGCATCGCCACCGAGATCGACCGGCGCGGCCTGCAGATCGCGGTTCACGCCATCGGCGACGGCGCGGTACGCTCCGTGCTCGACGGCTACGAGGCGGCGAGGAAGGCGAACGGCGCACGCGACAGCCGCCATCGCATCGAGCATATCGAGGTGACGACCGACGCCGACGTGCCGCGCTTCGCCCAGCTCGGCGTCGTCTGCTCGATGCAGCCGCCGCATCCGCCGGGCTCGCAGGGCCTGCCGCTGGAACCGACCGTCTCGCGCATCGGCCGCGACCGCTGGCGGCTCGCCTATGCCTGGCGCACGTTGAAGGACACCGGCGCCCACGTCGTCTTCGCCTCCGACTGGCCGGTGTCGAACGTCGACCCGATCCTCGGCATCCAGTCGGCGATGATCCGCAAGCCATGGGCCGAGGGCTTGCCCGACCACAGCTACTCGCTGCACGAGGCGATCGCCGGCTACACGGTCGAGGGCGCCTATACCGAATTCGCCGAGGCGACGAAGGGTCGGCTGAAACCGGGCTACCTCGCCGACTTCGTCGTTCTGTCGCACGACATCGAGGCGGTCGACCCGGAGCAGTTACACACCGTCCATCCGCTGACCACCGTCTGCGGCGGCTCCGTTACCTACGAGGCCTGAATGGAGTCCGACGCCGCCCCCGCCTTGGCGCAAACGCCTGCGTTTCAGGCAGCCTGCCGCGCCTTTGGTCAGGGGAGCCGCCGGATTGCGCGTCGGGTCGGGCAAATGCGCCCGGCACGCACCTTGCTTCGAGCGAATTGAACGACGATTCAAAGTCGCCATTGCCAAGGCGGATGCCATGTGCTGACATCGCCACAACAACCGCCTCGAAGAGCGGAAACAAACAGGGGATATCGTGCCGGCCACTCCGGATAGGAACGCAATCGACGTTCGCTCGGTAAGCAAGATCTTCGGCTCGGGAGCCGATCGGGTGGCAGCACTCGACAACGTCTCGGTCGTCATCCGCGAAAACGAGTTCTTCACCCTCCTCGGCCCGTCGGGCTGCGGCAAGACCACGCTTCTCAGGCTGATCGCCGGCTTCGACTTCCCGACCGAAGGGCAGATCCTGCTGCACGGCCAGGACATCGCGCCGCTGCCGCCGTTCAAGCGCCCGGTCAACACCGTCTTCCAGTCCTATGCGCTGTTCCCGCACATGACGGTGGCGCAGAACATCGGCTTCGGGCTGGAAATGCTCGGCAAGCCGAAGGACGAGGTGACGGCCCGCGTCGACCAGATGCTGAAGCTGGTCAAGATGGAGGCGCTGCGCAACCGCAAGACCAGCCAGATCTCGGGCGGCCAGCAGCAGCGCGTGGCGCTGGCCCGCGCGCTCGCGCCGCAACCGAAAGTCCTGCTGCTCGACGAACCGCTCTCGGCGCTCGACTACAAGCTTCGCAAGGAGATGCAGATCGAGCTGAAGCGACTGCAGCACGAGACCGGCATCACCTTCATCTTCGTCACCCACGACCAGGAGGAGGCGCTGACCATGTCGGACCGCCTCGCAGTCATGTCGGCGGGCAAGATCCTTCAGGTCGGCTCGCCCTGGGACATCTACGACAAGCCGTCCGAGCGCTTCGTGGCCGACTTCATCGGCGAGACCAATTTTCTCACGGCGAAGGTCCAGCTCGTCGCAGGCGGCGGCGCAAGCGCGACCCTGTCTTCCGGCAAGATCATTCCCGCCACCGTCGCGGAGAACCTCGTGCCGTCCGGCGAAGCCACGATCGTGGTTCGCCCGGAACACGCGCGCGTGGTCAAGGGAGAGGGTCATCTTCCGGGGGTGATCGACAACATCGTCTACTTCGGCACGGACACGAACATCCATGTCCGCCTCGACGACGGTGGCGCCTTCATCGTCCGCCAGCAGAACACGCGCAGCGCCGGCTGCGGTTTCGAACTGGACGAGCATGTCGGCATCCTGATTGCCGACGACGCCGCCCAGGTTCTGAAGGACTGACGCGATGACGACAGCGGCGGAGATCGCAGCCAGGGCCGAGCGGGAGGATGTCCGCAAGCGCTGGCTGCTCAGCACACCCGCGCTGGTCATCATCTTCCTGGCCGGCATCGGGCCGCTTCTGGTCGTCGTGCTCTACTCGTTCCTGACGCCCGGTCCTTATGGCGACGTCAAGTGGGAGTTCTCGACCGACGCCTGGGTCGGCGTGTTCCTGCAGCGCGACATGTTCGACGACACGCTCGGCATCGCCGACGCCCACCTGTCGATCTTCCTGCGCTCCGTGCGGCTGTCCTTCGCGACGACGATCCTGACGCTCATCTTCGGCTTCCCGACCGCCTATTTCATCGCCACGCGACCGGAAAGGACGCAGGCGCTCTGGCTCTTCGTCATCACCATCCCGTTCTGGACCAACCTCCTGATCCGCACCTTCGCCGTGCAGGAGGTGATCCGCAACGAGGGCATCCTCAACAACGCTCTGATCTGGCTGGGCATCACCTCGACCCCGATCCAGATCCTCTACACAGACTGGGCGATCGGCATAGGCATGGTCTACGTCTACCTGCCGCTGATGGTGCTGCCGCTCTACGCCTCGATGGAGAAGCTGGACTTCCGGCTGGTCGAGGCGGGCTACGACCTCTATGCGACGCGCTTCAAGGTGCTGACACGCATCATCATCCCGCTGGTGAAGCCCGGCATCATCGCCGGCTCGATCCTGGTCTTCATCCCCTCGCTCGGCGCCTATGTCACGCCGCGCGTGCTGGGCGGCGGCAGGCAGATGATGCTGGGCAACCTGATCGAACTGCAGTTCGGCGCCGGCCGCAACTGGCCGCTGGGCGCCGCTCTCGCGCTGACGCTCACCGTCATCGTCACGGTCGCCCTCCTGTTCTATGTCCGCTACGCGGCGCAGTCGGAGCAGCGGCATGGCTAGGTCCAACTTCGCCATCAAGCGCCAGCCCGGCTTCGCCACCATTGCGATGTTCTGCTTCGCGCTCCTCTATCTGCCGATCGCAACGCTGGTGGTCTTCGCCTTCAACGCCGGACGGTCGGTCGCCATCTGGGAGGGTTTCTCCCTGCGCTGGTTCCAGCAGGCCTGGAACAACGAACTGGTTCTGGAGGCGTCGATCCGCTCGGTTCAGATCGCCTCGACAGCCGCGATCATCGCTACGGTTGCCGCCACGATGGCAGCGATCGCGACGACGAGGACGAAACCGTATCGCGGCCTGACGGCGAAATACGCCTTTATCAACCAGCCGCTGATGATTCCGGAAATCGTCACCGCCGTGGCGCTTCTCATCGTCTTTTCCCGCATCAAGGTGGCGACCGGCTATTCCGGCCTCGGTTACCTGATCGCGGCGCACACAGCCTTCTGCATCCCCTTTGCCTATCTGCCGATCCGGGCGCGGCTGGAGAGCATGGACCTGACGCTGGAAACGGCCGCCGCCGACCTCTACGCGACGCCGTGGAAGGCCTTCACGCGCGTCACGCTGCCGCTCCTGTGGCCCGGCATCATCGCGGGGCTGATGCTCGCCTTCGTCATTTCGCTGGATGACGTCGTCATCACCGAATTCGTCAAGTCCGGCGGGCAGGACACCTTGCCGACCTACATGCTCGGTCAGCTCCGGCGCGTTGTCACGCCCGAAATGAATGCCATCTCCACTGTCTTCCTGCTGATCTCGATCCTGATCGTGACGCTGTTCTTTTTCATCAGCAGGCGACGCACATAACAACCAGAAGGGAAAGGAAGCTGAGATGAAACACAGATTGACGATCGCGGCGATCACCGCCGCGCTTCTCGCCACGACCGGGCTTGCCCGCGCCGAGGGCGAACTCAACCTCTTCAACTGGGGCAACTACACGGCGCCCGAGATGATCAAGAAGTTCGAGGAGACCTACAAGGTCAAGGTCACCGTCACGGACTACGATTCCAACGACACCGCATTGGGCAAGATCCGCCAGGGTGGCCACGGCTACGACATCGTCGTGCCCTCGGCGTCGTACGTTCCGATCTGGATCAGCGAGGGCCTGCTGCTCGAGTCGAACCCGAACCAGATGGAGAACTTCAAGAACGTCGATCCGCGCTGGGTCGACGTGCCGTTCGATCCGGGCCGTAAGTATACCGTTCCGTGGCAGTGGGGCACGACCGGCGTTTCGGTCGATACGTCCGTCTACAAGGGCGACATCAATACCTCGGCGATCTTCCTCGATCCGCCGCCGGAGCTTGCCGGCAAGATCAACGTCGTGCCCGAGATGGCCGACGTCATGCACCTGGCCATCCGGTATGTCGGCGGCGAGCCCTGCACCGGCGATCTCGAAGTGCTGAAGAAGGTTCGCGACAAGCTGGTCGAGGCCAAGACCAAGTGGATCTCGATGAACTACGGCAACATCGAAGCCATGGCCAAGGGCGACTATGCAGCGACCGTCAACTGGAACGGTTCTTCGATGCGCATGCGCAAGGAAAAGGCAGCCATCCACTACGGCTATCCGAAGGAAGGCTATCCGATCTGGATGGACAACGCAGCCATCCTGAAGGACGCCAAGAACGTCGACAACGCCAAGCTGTTCCTGAACTTCATCATGGATCCCGAGAATGCCGCCCTGATCTCGGGCTTTGCGAAATACGGCAACGGCATCATGGGCTCGGAGAAGTTCATGGACCCCGAGATGACCAGCGCGCCCGAGATCGTCGCGCCGGCCGAATTCGCCGACAAGGGCGCATTCATGCTGACCTGCGCGCCTGAAGTGCAGGCGCTCTACACCAAGATCTGGACCGAAATCCAGAAGTGACGCATCGCGGCCCCGGCGCGACGCCGGGGCCGCTTTCCTTCGGGCGATGATGAAATCCTACCGCAACTCGGATCCGCGGCCGCCGATCATGGCCGGATCGCCGCCGTCGCTCGTGCCGCCGCGCATGGACTGGGACAGGCCGCCCTGGAACCGCTGGTCGTTCCAGCACATCCGCGAGCTGTTGCCGACGGTGGAAGTCTGGAAAGGCGCCGGCCACGCGTCGCGCCTGCCGCGTAACGAGACCGACCTCGACGCGCTTCCGGTCATCGACAGCACGGGTCGGCCCTCTACGCTGCTCGACCATCTCGACGAGAGCTACACCGACGGGTTCCTCGTCCTGAAGGACGGGGTGGTGGTCTACGAACGCTATTTCAACGGCATGACGCCGCGCTCGCTGCACTTGTCGCAGTCGATGGCGAAATCCGTCACATCCTCTGTCGCCGGGATCCTCGTCGGCCGCGGTCTGCTCGACCCCGCCGCTTTGGTGACCGACTATCTTCCCGAACTCGCCGGAACTGCCTGGCGGGGCGCGACGCTGCGGCAGGTTCTCGACATGACGACGGGGGTCCATTTCAGCGAGGAATACACCGACCCCTATTCCGAGATCGGACAGACCGACGTCGCCAGCGGCTGGAAGCCGATCCCACCGGGCGCCGATCCGGACTTTCATTGGCCTTCGCACATGTGGGAGTTCATCCTGACGCTCAAACGTCTCGACCGTCCCCACGGCGAAGCGTTTGAATACCGCTCCATCGAGACCGACGTGCTGGCCTTCGCCATGGAGCGCGTGACCGGCAGGCGCTTGGCCGAGCTCGTCTCGGAAGAACTGTGGCAGAAGCTCGGCTGCGAGGAGAATGCCTGTTTCACAGTCGACAGCGCCGGCTATGCGCTGGCTGACGGCGGCTTCAACGCGACGCTGCGCGACTATGGCCGCTTCGGCCAGATGGTCCTTGAGAATGGCGCGGGCATCGTGCCGGCGGAATGGATCGCGGACACGCGCGACGGGTCGTCCTATGGCGAGGCCTACAGCGCGGCTTTCCCCGGCTCTTACCGCAACCAGTTCTGGATCGAGGACGCGCAGTCGCGCAACCTGATGTGCCGCGGCGTCTTCGGCCAGCTCATCCATGTCAATTTCGACGCACGGATCGTCACCGTGAAATTGTCGACCTATCCTGAATTCCTCAGCCTCCCCTGGTCGGTCGCGACCTTGCGCGCCGTCCACGCCATCGCCGGAGCACTCGAATGAGCGATCTCGATCTTTGCTACATGCCCGCGACCGAGGCGCTCTCGCTGTTCAGGAAGAAGAAGCTGTCGCCGGTCGAGCTGATGACGGCGGTGATCGACCGCGCGGAGAAGACGAAGGACACGATCAACGCCTTCACCTACACGCATTACGACGAGGCGCTGTCGCTGGCGAAAAAGGCGGAAGCCAAATACGCCAAGGGCAGGAAGACCGGGCCACTCGAGGGCCTGCCGGTGGCGGTCAAGGACGAGAGCTACATCGCCGGCAAGCCGACCTCCAACGCCTCGCTGATCCTGAAGGACTTCGTCGCCGAGAAGACCTCGCCGAACAACCAGCGCATCATGGCTGCCGGCGGCATCGTCCATGCCCGCACGGCGACGCCGGAATTTTCCTGCGCCGGCTACACCTGGTCGAGGCTATGGGGCGTGACGCGCAATCCATGGAACCCCAAATTCACCACTGGCGGCTCGTCCGGCGGCTCGGGTGCAGCACTTGCCGCGGGCCTGGCGCCGATCGCCACCGGCTCCGACATCGGCGGTTCGATCCGGATCCCCGCTTCCGCCTGCGGCGTCGTCGGCTTCAAGCCGCCCTACGGCCGCAACCCGGACGACCCGCCCTTCAACCTCGATTTCTACTGCCACACCGGCCCGATGGCCCGCACGGTCGAGGACACGATCCTGCTGCAGAACGTGATGTGCGGTCCGCATCCGCTGGACATCGCGAGTCTCAGGCCCAAGCTGACGCTGCCGACGAAATACAAGCCGATCGGCAAGTGGAAGATCGCCTGGTCGATGGACCTCGGCCTGTTCGAGGTCGACAGGGAAGTCCAGAAGAACACGCTGGCCGCGCTCGACGTCTTCCGCTCACTGGGCGCCACGGTCGAGGAGGTCGATCTCGGCTGGCCTAAGAACGCGCTGCAGCAGGGCATGGCCTATCTCAACCACCTGTTCGGCGCCTCGCTGGCGAAGCTGCTGGCGGACCATGCCGACGATCTCTGCACCTATACGCGCAGGTTCGCCGAGGAGGGCCAGTCGTCGAAGGCGACGGACTTCGTATCGACGCTGGAGACCGCCGCCGAGATGTACAACTCGCTCGGCCCGCTGCTCGAGGACTACGACGTCTTCGTCTGCCCGACCAACGCGCTCGCCGCAGTGCCCGCCGATCACGACCAGTCGAAGGACGAGGTCAGGATCAACGGCAAGCTGGTCGATCCCTCGCTCGGCTGGGTCATGACCACGCCGTTCAACATGCTCTCGCGCTGCCCGGTCATCTCGGTGCCCACCGGCCACGCGAAGAACCGCGTGCCGACAGGCATGCAGATCGTCGGCCGGACCTATTGCGACGAGGACGTGATGCGCGCCGCGATAGCCTACGAGAAGGCGGTCGGCGGTTGGTACGGCGACGCCAAGGCGCGGCCGAAACTCTGACGCGTCTGCGCAATTCATACAATTCACCGGAATCGCGCCTGCATCCGATTGCGGCAGGCGCGATTTCTGCTTAGATTTTGTCCAAACGATAAAAAATCGTGGGACGGATCGGCCGGACCCGCAAGCCAGAGGTGGACCATGACAAGACCCAGCAATCTCTTCTTCTCGCGCCGCCAGATCCTGAAGGCCACCGGCGCCGGCGCGACACTCGCGCTCGCCCCCGGCCTCGCCGGTCGTGCCTTCGCCCAGGAAAAGCTCAAGGTCGCAGCGATCTACACCGTGCCCTTCGAGCAGCAGTGGGTGTCGCGCATCCACCAGGCGGCGCTCAAGGCCAAGGAGCGCGGCGACATCGAATATGTCGCCACCGAAAACGTCTCCAACACCGACTACGAGCGCGTCATGCGCGAATATGCCGAGGCCGGCAACAAGCTGATCGTCGGCGAGGTCTTCGGCGTCGAGGAGGCGGCGCGCACCGTCGCCGCCGACTATCCCGACACTGCCTTCCTCATGGGCTCGTCCTTCAAGCCGGCCGACGCCAACCCGAACTTCTCCGTCTTCGACAACTACATCCAGGACGCGTCCTACCTCACCGGCATCATCGCCGGCGCCATGACCAAGTCGAAAAACATCGGCATGGTCGGCGGCTTTCCGATCCCGGAAGTCAACCGCCTGATGCACGCCTTCATGGCCGGCGTGAAGGAGACCGCGCCCGACGCCAAGTTCCAGGTCGCCTTCATCGGCTCCTGGTTCGACCCGCCCAAGGCCAAGGAGACGGCGTTTGCCCAGATCGATGCCGGCGCCGACGTCATGTATGCCGAGCGCTTCGGCGTCTCGGACGCCGCCAAGGAAAAGGGCGTGCTGGCGATCGGCAACGTCATCGACACGCAGAAGGACTACCCCGACACCGTCGTTGCCTCCGCGCTGTGGCACTTCGAGCCGACGCTGGACAAGGCAATCGCCGAGGTCAAGGCCGGCACCTTCAAGGCCGCCGACTACGGCATGTATTCCTTCATGAAGGAAGGCGGCTGCTCGATCGCGCCGCTCGGCACCTTCGAGGGCAAGGTGCCGGCAGAGGTGATGGCCAAGGTCGCCGAGAAGGAAAAGGCGATCAAGGACGGCAGCTTCTCGGTCGCGATCAACGACGAGGAGCCGAAGTCGAGTTGAGGCAGCGCCGCCGCTCCCCTTCTCCCCTTGTGGGAGAAGGTGGATTGGCGCGCAGCGCCAAGACGGATGAGGGGTGTTGGAAGAAATACCGGCGTCTCCCTCCGTCCAACACCCCTCATCCGTCGCCTACGGCGACACCTTCTCCCACAAGGGGAGAAGGGAAGGTCGCGCCCCATGACCGTCCTCCGCCTCGCCTCCATCACCAAGCTCTTCGGGCCGCTCGTCGCCAACGATGCGATCTCGCTCGATCTCGCGCGCGGCGAGGTGGTGGCGCTGCTGGGCGAGAACGGCGCCGGCAAGACGACGCTGATGAACATCCTCTTCGGCCACTACGTCGCCGACGAAGGCACGGTCGAGGCCTTCGGTAGAGAGCTGCCGCCGGGCGACCCGCGCGCAGCGCTCGACGCCGGCATCGGCATGGTCCACCAGCATTTCACGCTGGCCGACAACATGACCGTGCTGGAAAACATCGCGCTCGGCACCGAGCCGCTGTTTGCGCCGCGCTTTCGCCGCCAGGCCGCGCGCGACAGGATCCGGAAACTCTCCGCCGATTTCGGCCTGGAAGTCCACCCGGACAGCATGGTCTCCGCGCTCACCGTCGGCGAGCGTCAGCGGGTCGAAATCCTCAAGGCGCTTTACCGCGACGCGCGCATCCTGATCCTCGACGAGCCGACGGCCGTGCTCACCCCGCTCGAGACCGACGCGCTGTTCGCGACGCTGCGCAAGCTGGTCGCCGAGGGCCTGTCGATCATCTTCATCTCGCACAAGCTCAACGAGGTGATGGCGATCTCGGATCGGGTGATTGTCCTGCGCGCCGGCAAGGTGGCCGGCGAGCGCCGCACCGCCGAGACCGACCGCAAGGACCTCGCTGCCCTGATGGTCGGCCAGGACCTCGTCTCCCCGGCGGTGGCGCCGGCCGTCACCGGGCCGGCGCTGCTGGTGATGGAGAACGTGTCGACCCCGCGCCGCGGCACCGGCATCCCGCTCGCCGGCGTGACGCTGTCGCTGCACAGCGGCGAGATCACCGGCGTCGCCGGCGTCTCTGGCAACGGGCAGGCAGCACTTGCCGGCCTGCTCTCCGGCCTGGAGACGCCGCAGTCCGGCTCGATGACCGTCCAGGGCCACGGGCCGAACGCATGGTCGCCCGTCGCAGCGCTCGAAGCCGGCATCGCCCGCATCCCCGAAGACCGTCACGCGGTGGGCGCCATCGCCGACATGAGCGTGATGGAGAACGTCATTTCCGAGCGCTACCGCACCCCGCGCTTCTCCCGGCATGGTTTCATGGACTGGAAGGCCGCCCGCAATTTCGCGGAGGAGATCATCCGCGATTATGACGTCAAATGCCCCGGCCCCGACGCGCGCATCCGGCTACTGTCGGGCGGCAACATGCAGAAGCTGATCCTCGGCCGCGCGCTCGATCCCGAGCCGGTCATCATCCTCGCCAACCAGCCCACCCGCGGCCTCGACGTCGGCGCCATCGCCTATGTCCACGGCCGGCTTCTGGAAGCCCGGGCGAGTGGCGCCGCTGTGCTCCTGATCTCCGAGGATCTCGACGAGATCCTGACGCTGGCGGATCGCATCGTCGTGATCTCGGGTGGGCGCCTGTCGGCGCCGTCCGCGCGCGGAGAGCGGAGCGTGCGGGACTTGGGCGAACTGATGGCGGGACACGGGGAGGCGGCGCCCCATGCGGCTTGAACCCAAGCCAGCCCCGTCGCTCGCCGTCACGCTGCTCTACCCCGTGGGCGCGATTGCCGTCACCGTCGTCATCGCCTCGCTGCTCGTGCTGGCCGCCGGTGCCAACCCGTTCGCGGTGTTCGGCCTCGTGCTCAAGGGCGCGGCCGGGTCGCAGTTCGCGCTGATGGAGACGCTGACGCGGGCGACCCCGCTGATCTTCACCGGCCTCGCCGTCGCCGTCGCCTTCCGCGCGAAGCTGTGGAACATCGGCGCCGAGGCGCAGCTCTATGCCGGCGCGATCCTCACCGTCGTGCTCGGCACCGGCGCCTTGCCGCTGCCGGCGCCGATCCTGCTCCCGCTGATCGCGGTCTTCGCTGGGCTCGCCGGCGCCATGCTCCTGCTCGGCCCGGCCGTGCTGAAGGTCCGCTTCGGTGTCGACGAGGTGGTGACGACGCTGCTCCTCAACTTCGTCATGATCCTCTTCGTCTCGATGCTGCTCGAAGGCGTGCTCAAGGACCCGACGGGGTTGGGCTGGCCGCAGTCGCAGAAGCTCATCGCCGAGGCCCGCCTGCCGCGCATTGTCACCGGCCGGCGGCTTCACTACGGCTTTGTGCTGGCGCTCATCTCGGCGATCGCGGTCTGGATCGTGATGAAGAAGACGACGCTCGGCTACGAGATGCGCGCCGTCGGCCACAATCCCGAGGCCGCGCGCTTCGCCGGCATGCCGGTCAACCGGATACTCCTCAAGACAGCGCTGATTTCGGGCGGGCTGGCCGCTCTCGGCGGCTTTTCCGAGGTCGCGGGCCTCAAGGGCAACCTCACCCTCGATCTGTCGCCCGGCTTCGGCTACTCGGGCATCGTCGTCGCCATGCTCGCCATGCTCAACCCGCTCGGCGTCATCGTCGCGGCGATCTTCGTCGCCGGCATCTTCGTCGGCGCCGACGCCATGAGCCGCACCGCCGACGTCCCATCCTACATCGCCAACGTCATGGTCGCGACGGCGCTGCTGACAATGGTCACGGCGATCATGCTGACGCGGTTTCGGGTGAAGTGGAGATGAGGAGGAGAATGAGCGCGCCCCCTCCACCATGCTGCGCATGGTCCCGTTCCCCCGCTTCGCAGGGGAGGATCCGACGTCGCGGCCACACTCAAGCTGGATCCTCCCCCGTTCACGGGGGAGGGGGACCGCCGAAGGCGGTGGAGGGGGCATAGGATGGAAGCCTTCGACATCCTCTTCCAGGCCTCGTTCTGGGTCGCCGCGATCCGCATCGCCTCGCCGCTGATCTTCGCCACGATGGGCGAGCTGATCTGCGAGCGGGCGGGCGTGCTCAACCTCGGCGTCGAGGGCATCATGGTCGCTGGCGCCTTCGCCGGCTGGTTCACCGTCTATTCCGGCGGCGATCTGTGGGCCGGCGTTCTCGTCGCAGCAGCCACCGGCGCGGCCTTCGGCCTCTTGCACTCGACGCTTACCGTGCCGCTTGGCCTGTCGCAGCACGTCGTCGGCATCGGCGTGACGCTGCTCGCCACCTCGCTCACCTATTTCACCTATCGCCTGGCGCTGCCCGAGGTCACCTCGCCGCCCAAGATCGAGGCCTTCCAGCCCTTCGCAATCCCCGTTCTGTCCGATATCCCCGTCGTCGGCCCGGCCCTCTTCGCGCAGACGCCGCTGACCTATCTCGCCTACGTCACGGTCGCCGTCGTCGCCTGGGCGCTCTACCGCACGCCGCTGGGGCTTGCCGTCCGCGCGGCGGGCGAGAACCCATCGGCCGTCGAGGCGCAAGGCATCTCCGTCACCGCCATCCGCATGGGTGCGGTGATGGCCGGCTCCGCGCTGATGGCGGTGGGCGGCGCGTTCCTCACCATGTCTGCCTTCAACTCGTTCTTCTTCGAAATGGTCAACGGCCGCGGCTGGATCTGTATCGCGCTGGTCGTCTTCGGCTCCTGGCGGCCCGGCAAGGCGCTCCTCGGCGCCATTCTCTTCGCCGCTTTCGACGCCTACCAGGTGCGGCTGCAGCAGGTCACCGGCGGCGTGGTGCCCTACCAGCTCTTCCTCATGCTGCCATACCTTCTCTCCATCCTGGCCCTTGTGCTGGTCGCCCGCCGCGCGACCTATCCCAAGGCGCTGATGGTGCCGTATCAGAAGGGCGAGCGGTGATGGCCGGACGCCGCGCGGATTGCCCCTCACCCGTACCCTCTCCCCGTGAAAAACGGGGAGAGGGGGATAGCCGACGTTCGAGCTGCGTCCTTCTCCCCGTCCTTACGGGGAGAAGTGCCCGGCAGGGCGATGAGGGGCAGCGCCAACGGTCGCCACTGGCCCACTCGACTGCCGGCGCCGCCATCCTAGGAGCACGCCCATGACCTTCGACCTCCTCATCCGTGGCGGCATCCTGCCGGACGGCACCCGCGCCGACATCGGTATCGCTGGCGAGACCATCGCCGCCATCGCCCCGAACCTTCCCACCGACGCCGGCCGCACCGTCGATGCCACCGGCTGCCTCGTCTCGCCGCCCTTCGTCGATCCGCACTTCCACATGGACGCGACGCTTTCCTACGGCATCCCGCGCGTCAACGCGTCGGGCACGCTGCTCGAGGGCATCGCGCTGTGGGGCGAGCTGAAGCCGTTGCTGACCCACGAGGCGGTGAAGGAGAGGGCGCTCGCCTATTGCGACTGGGCGGTCTCGATGGGCCTGCTCGCCATCCGCAGCCACGTCGACACCTGCGACGACCGCCTCCTCGCCGTCGAGGCGCTGCTGGAGGTCAAGAAGGAGATCGCGCCCTACATCGACCTCCAGCTCGTCGCCTTCCCGCAGGACGGCCTCTACCGCGACCCGACGGCGCGCGAGAACACCATCCGCGCGCTCGACATGGGCGTCGACGTCGTCGGCGGCATTCCGCATTTCGAGCGCACCATGGCTGACGGCACGCGCTCCGTCACCGACCTTTGCGAAATGGCCGCCGAGCGCGGCCTGCTGGTCGACATGCATTGCGACGAGACCGACGATCCGCTGTCGCGCCACATCGAGCAGCTCGCCTGCGAGACGCAGCGCCTCGGCCTGCAGGGGCGCGTCAACGGCTCGCACCTCACCTCGATGCATTCGATGGACAATTACTACGTCTCGAAACTGCTGCCGCTGATGGCGGAGGCCGAGGTCTCGGCGATTCCCAACCCGCTGATCAACATCATGCTGCAGGGCCGCCACGACACGTTCCCGAAGCGCCGCGGCATGACGCGGGTCAAGGAGATGCTGGCGCTGGGCATACGCGTCGGCTTCGGCCAGGACTGCTGCCTCGACCCCTGGTATTCGCTCGGCACCGCCGACATGCTCGACGTCGCCTTCATGGGCCTCCACGTCGCCCAGATGTCGCATCCGGCCGAGATGGCCAAGTGCTTCGACATGGTCACCACCGAGAGCGCGGCGATCATGCATCTCGACCACTACGGCCTGGCGGTCGGCAAGCGCGCCTCGCTTGTCGTGCTCGACGCCGGCAACAAGACCGAGGCGGTGCGCCTGCGCGCCGAACGTCTCTGCGTCGTCGCGCGCGGCAAGGTCGTGGCGGAACGTCCGCGCCGCGATACGACGCTTTCGCTGCCGGGACGGCCGGGCAGCGTGAACCGAAGGCATGAGCTGCCCCGCCAGAGCGATTGACGCTGGGGAACTCCGATTGCCGCGCGCCAGCATAAGGAATACGGTGGTGCCATGCGCACCTTCTTTGTCGTCTTGCTCGTAGGCGCCGCGACCACAAGTCCGGCGAACGCGTTCAATGAGGTGGAGTTGGTCCCTGCCTATGTCAGAGAGTGTCCGGACCTGGCGCTGAACGAAAAGCGCTATGAGGAGGTACTGACCTCGACGCTCGCGCTGAGCAGCAACAGCATCAAGGGCAGCGGCGAGACCAAGAGCCGGATGCTCCCGAGCATCTACATCGAGCCCGGGCAGAGGGAAGTCTTCTGCCGCGAGGTCTTGGCCGACTACGGACCGAAAGGGCGCAAGGTGAGGGGTCTGGTCCGGAACAAGTGAGGCTCCCTCGCCGTTGATATACTGTCCCCGGGCCGGCCGGGAAACGTGCACAGACGGCATCGGATGCCGGAGTGACGCGCACTTGTCCTTCTTCCCGTTCAGCCGGCTCTTCAAGTTTCCATATGCGATTACTCTGCCTGTTGAACGGCGAGAGCGATGCAGCTCTACAGCCGCGCGAGGTCGTCGACCGCAGCGCATTTTTCTGCGGAGGAAGGCAAGAACTTGGGCATTCGCCTTCCCTACAGGGGGAAGGGCAGGCGCTTCTTTAGGACGTGTCGCGGAGTTCGATCGGCGAGATGGCCGCGTCCGGCAGGCGCTGGAGGATGGCATGGTGCGGCCTGTTATCGTTGCCGGCCTCATCCGATCCTTCGCCCTGCTGCAGGAACGACAGACGACCGATCTGCGCCGCCATGCCGCTCACGATGAGCGCGAGTGAGCGCAACGAGGCGGCGAGATCGTGCGCATCGGCGGGGTCGGTGCCGAATCCGACCGGCATCGGACCGGGCGACCAGTGCCGGCCTGCCGGGTTTTGTGCGCAGTCCTCGACGTAATCCCTCAGAAGGGCGTTCGCCTGCCAGGCGGCCCACAATATGCACCAGCGGACCCAGGGGGAGCGCAGGGCGGCATCTTCGGCCATATCGGCGAGCGAGAACAGGCGCGAGACGATGCTCGCTAGCACCTGCTGCTCCCTCCCTGCCTTCGCCCTCCAGCCCATCGCCGGCTCCCGTTTGACCGGCGACAGTGTCGTCCATGCCGGAAGGGGGGTGGATCGAAAAAGGTAGGGTGCGAGCGGAATCAGGGGGTTGCGGGAGACGGGACGGAAATTGACGCACGGGCTGCGGTGCTGTCTCTCCATCTCGCCGGATTTCGGGCGCCCCCTCCACCGCCTTCGGCGGTCCCCCTCCCCCGTGAACGGTGGAGGATCGGGGCGCTCGATCGCGGCTTTCTCGAGCGCCAATGAGGGCCACTACAGGGGGCGCGCCGTGGCGCCGGATCCTCCCCCCGTTCACGGGGGAGGGGGACCATGCGAAGCATGGTGGAGGGGGGGCGCTGGCCGGGCGCGCCCTCCTGCGGAAAACGCAAACTGTTCCCCGGCGCCGCCGACTGCTTGGTTCCTTCACCCATCTGCACTATGTGAACGGCACATTCGAACACTGCGAGTCCCGACATGTCCATTTCCAAGGAAACAGTCATCGAGAAGCTGCGCACCATCAAGGGGCCGGACTTCGAGGGCGATATCGTCTCGCTGGGGCTGGTGTCGGAAATCTTCATCGCCGACGCCAAGGTGTTCTTCTCGATCACGGTGCCCGCCGCCCGCGCACAGGAACTCGAACCGCTGCGCTCCGCGGCCGAGCGCGCCGTCAAGGCGCTGCCCGGTGTGGCAGGCGCGGTCGTCGCGCTGACTGCCGAGAAGAAGGGCGGCGGCATGGAGGCGGCGCCGCCTCGTCCGGCGCCCCCGCGCCCCGCAGCGGCCCGTCCCGCGCCGCCGATGGCTCCTCCCTCCACCCAGTCGGGCAAGCGCGGCGTGCCGGGCATCGAGGCGATCATCGCGGTCGCATCGGGCAAGGGCGGCGTCGGAAAGTCGACCACCGCCGTGAACCTGGCCCTGGGCCTCGCCGCGCTCGGGCTGAAGGTCGGCATCCTCGACGCCGACATCTACGGCCCCTCCATGCCCAAGCTCCTGGGCATCAGGGGCAAGCCCACGACAGTCGACGGCAAGATCCTGCGGCCGATGGAGAAATACGGCCTCAAGGTCATGTCGATGGGCTTCCTCGTCGAGGAGGAGACGCCGATGATCTGGCGCGGCCCGATGGTGATGTCGGCGCTCACCCAGATGCTGCGCGAGGTCGAGTGGGGCGCGCTCGACGTGCTCGTCGTCGATATGCCGCCGGGTACCGGCGACGCCCAGTTGACGATGGCGCAGCAGGTGCCGCTCGCCGGCGCCGTCATCGTCTCGACGCCGCAGGATCTGGCGCTCATCGACGCGCGCAAGGGATTGAACATGTTCAAGAAGGTCGACGTGCCGCTGCTCGGCATCGTCGAGAACATGAGCTATTTCATCGCGCCCGACACCGGCAAGCGCTACGACATCTTCGGCCACGGCGGCGCCCGCAGGGAGGCGGAGCGTCTGGGGGTCACCTTCCTCGGCGAAGTGCCGATCGAGATGGCAATCCGCGAGAATTCCGATGCCGGCACGCCGATCGTGGTCGCCGAACCGAAGGGGCCGATCGCGGAGGTCTACCTTGGCGTCGCGGCCAAGGTGCTTGAGCGCATGCGCGCCGAGTCCGCGTCGAGCTCGACGGCGGGACCGGCGATCGTTTTCGAATAGCTGTTTGAATTCCTTGGCATTTCTGGCGGATCATACGATCGTACGGTTGATGTTGGCGAAATCCTCGCATAACATGTCAGTTAGTCGATGTTTCGAAATGAAACAGAGCGCGACCCAGCGGCCGGTGGAGCAAGGACGGGAGTAACCCGCGGCACGTCGATCCGGAGACCCGCAAGGCAGCGTTCGGACCGATGGGGCATGATGGTGAAGCGGCTTCCACATGGCTGACGTGCAGTTCACGCGTCAGCTTGCAACGATCATTTCCGTAGACGCCGTCGGCTTCTCGCGGGCGATCGGCCGGAACGCCGACGCAGCGGTGACAGCCTTCGAGGAACGCGCGGCGATCATCCGCGAAATCTGCCGGACATATGGCGGCGAAATCTTCGGCGCGGCCGGCGACAGCTTCATGGCGGAGTTCGGCCTGCCGGCCCAGGCGCTGCTGGCTGCGCTGGCGTTCCAGAGGCGGATCGTCGAGCTCAACGCTGCCGCGTCCGAGCGTGTGCGCATGGCATTCCGGGTCGGCATCAACACCGGCGACGTGATCGTGCGCGATGCCAGCCGCTACGGCGACGACGTCAACATCGCCGCGCGCCTGCAGGAATCGGCTCCCGAAAGCGGGATCGTCATCTCGCAGACGACGTTCAACCATATCCAGCGCCTGTCGATCGCGCGCTTCAGCGACATGGGCGAGAAGCGGTTCAAGAATATCCTCTATCCGGTGCGCAGCTACCTGGTCCTGTCTCCCGAAGCGCAGGCGACGCAGATGGAAGAGGAAACCCCTGTCCCGCCTCGCGCTTTCGCCGGCTTGCCTTCGGGGCCGCCGGCCGTGGCGGTGCTGCCGTTCCGCGCCTCGGGACCGGGGCCGGAGGCGGAAGCAATGGCCGACGGCCTTGCCGACGACATCATCATCGGCCTGTCGAACGTGCGCTGGCTGCCGGTGATCTCGCGCAGTTCGAGCTTCCAGTTCCGCGACGCCGCACAGGCGGCCACGGCCGGCCTGGCGCTGGGCGCCCGCTATGTCGTGTCCGGCACCATCTCGCTCGTAGGCCGATCGATCAGGGTCAAGGCCATGCTCGAGGATGCCGTCGAGGCAAGCACCGTCTGGGCCGGCAGCTTCGATGCCGACGTCGAAGGAATTCCTTCCATCCCCGACGAAATCGGCGGCGAGATCGTGGTCGCGCTTGCCAAGGAGGTCGACCGCGTCGAGCAGGAGCGCTCCTTCCGCCTGCCGGTCGAGACCATGGACACATGGCAGCTCATCCGGCGCGGGCGCTGGCACATGGGGCGCCGCAGCCACGACGACACCGAAATCGCACTCGGCTTCTTCGAGCGCGCTCTGGACCGCTCGCCCAATTCGACGAGCGCGCTCAACGAGCTGGCCTGGTGGTATTTCTGGCGTTCCTGGCTGCATTTCGGCGCGCCGCACGACTATGAGGCCGACCTGGTGCAGGTCGTGGCCTATGCCAGGAAGGGGCAGGCGATCGATCCGCGCGACGCGCGCCCGCACTGCCATCTCGGCATCGCCGACATCATGCGGGGAAGGCCGGCCGCGGCGCTGAAGCACCTGGACGTGGCCCTTGCCATCAATCCCAGCTTCTCCTTTGCGCACTCCGCCAAGGGTAGCGCGCACAATTTGCTGGGCGAGGCGGCCAAGGCGATCCCCTCCCACCTGCAGGCCGAGAAGCTCAGCCCGTTCGATCTTTACCGCTTCCACAATCTCGGCGAGCTCGCCGCGGCCTACGCCTTTGTCGGCGATTTCGATGCGTCCGCGGATACCGCCAGGGCCTCGCTCGAACTATCCCCCGGCTACTGGTATTCCGGCCTGATCGGGGTGGGATCGCTGTTCCGCGCAGGCAGGGAAGCGGAAGCTGCTGCCGAGTTAACCGCCTTCAGGCTGCGCCATCCCGGCTTCAGGATGCGCCGGGCCGAGCTGGTTCCCTACGTCGACCCCAAGCTCAATCGGTTCCTGATCGGCAATTTCCAGGCGGCCGAGGAAAAACTGGCCCTGCTTGCTCAATCCTGACCGCGGTCGCCGGCCGGTGGGATAGCCGCGCTGGCGCGCAGCCGATCTTCGTCGAGGATACGGATGCCGCCGCGGCGGATGTCGATGATGTGCGCCTCGCGCCAATGCTTGAGGTTCTTGTTGACCGACTCCCGCGTCGCCCCCAGGAAGTCTGCAAGGTCCGACTGCGAGATGTCCACCCAGCCGTCCGCGTCGGCAAAGCCTGACGACATGAACAGCAGCCGCTTGGCGAGCCGGGCGTCGACCTTCAGCATCACCTGGTCGCCGAATTCGGCATTGATCCAGCGGATGCGGGCGCAGAGCAGCGCGATCATCGCGGCCGAGAGCGACGGGGTGCGCGTGACGCGGTCGAGGAACTGAGCGCGCGTGATCGAGTAGATCTCGCAATCCCCGACGCATGTCGCCGTCACTGTCCGCGTGCCGCCGTCGAGTGCGCCGATCTCGCCGACGAGGCTGTTCGCCATCTCCATGTTGGCGACGATCTTGCGCCCGTCGGGGGAGTAGAGCGAGATCTCGACCGCGCCCGAGACGATGCCGAACACCCTGTCGGGCGGGTCGTCCTGGAGAAAGAGTTCGTCGCCGTCCGCCCAGCGCTCGACCGGGTGCCCGGCAAACAGGGCCCGGAACAGGTCCGGGCTCAGTTGGCCGCTGCGGGGAGGGCGCAGATGCGGCATGCCGCGCCGCGTCATGGGGTTTCACCAATGTGAACATCCGAGGCGGACGCTTCGGAAAATTGAATGTGTCTGACCGGCATGCAATGAAGACCCCCGAGGAAACCTAACCCAAGGACATGATCATGACCAGCGACGCCGTCCTCCACGAGAAGCGCGACGGTTATGCCAAGGTGACGCTGAACCGGCCGCAGCGGCTGAACGCCTTCAACGAGGAGCAGCACCTTGCATTGCGCGCCGCGCTCGGGGAATGCGCCGCCGATCCGGACTGCCGCGCCGTGATCCTGACCGGCGCCGGCCGCGGCTTCTGCGCCGGCCAGGACCTGTCCGACCGCGATCCGACGCTGGGCGGACCTCGACCCGACCTCGGCCAGACGCTCGAGACCTACTACAATCCGCTCATCCGTCAGATGCGTGCGCTGGCCAAGCCGATCGTCTGCGCGGTGAACGGCGTCGCCGCTGGCGCTGGCGCCAACATCGCGCTCGCCGCCGACATCGTCATCGCCGCGCGCTCGGCGAGCTTCGTCCAGGTTTTTTCCAGGATCGGCCTGGTGCCCGACGCCGGTGGTACATACTGGCTGACCCGGCATCTCGGCGAGGCGCGCGCCAAGGCGCTGGCGCTGACCGCCGAACCGCTGCCGGCCGAGACGGCAGCGGACTGGGGGCTGATCTGGAAATGCGTCGATGACGCGGAACTTCAGGCGCAGGCGGAGGCGCTCGCCGAGCGTTTCGCCAACGGGCCCGCCACCGCCTATGCGCTGACCAAGCAGCTGATCCATGCGGCATCGACGAATTCGCTGGATGAGCAACTGGACATGGAGCGCAATTCCCAGCGCGAGGCTGGCTGGTCCGACGACTACCGCGAGGGCGTCGCCGCCTTCCTGCAGAAACGAAAGGCGGATTTTCGCCGAAAGGCGTAGTGGCGAGGACCCGACGACTGCAGCTCCGCCCATGGACGCGACCCGCGCATCGAGCCTGCCCGGCAGGACCTCCGGCGAAAAAGAACGGGAATCCCGTGTGCTATCTTGCCCGCCCTGCCTCCTGGGGCACTGCGATGCGCGTTTACGATGACGTTGAGAATTCACTGCCCTCGGCTTGAATTCCGGTACCATTGTCGGTATGACGCGCACCACGTTGCACGGCCATACGGTCGCGCCGGATTGCCGCTTTAGCTCAGTCGGTAGAGCACATCATTCGTAATGATGGGGTCAGGTGTTCGAGTCACCTAAGCGGCACCAAGTTTTCTCAGGAAAATCAAAGGTCTAATTCCCGCCAGCCGGGCGATCGATTTGGAGACATCGCTTTCATCCAAGCCGTTGTCTCCGCGTTGTCTCCAGAAAAATGCTGGCTACCGGATATGATGGCGAGCAACGGCGTTCCTGGCCTCGACGCCTCCGCGCCGATCGCGATTCGGCGAGGGCGAAGCCGCCGATTGGAGTAAGGATTGGCCGAAGACGACTGTGGCGCTCGTTAGCCCAGTTTGCTGCAGCGGATCTAGAATCCGCGGGCCTTGCGGATCTGTCGGCCCGCGTCCCCGCATCGGGCGCGGCTTTCGGCGGTCCACCGAGGAGGTACGGGACGTCTGTTCGGGATAGGGCTTACGCAATGCGACTGGTCAGATGCCGCCGGCACAGTTGGCGTTCAACCGGCTGCGCCTCGCGCAGCGAACGCGTAGTTACCCGGGCCGTCTTTGCATCGGCGTCACTTCCGTATGCTGGTCACCGCTCGGCGAGCCCGTATTGGCCTGGCGCGCGATCGAAGGCCTTGCGGAACAGCCGGTTGAAATAGGACACGTCGCTGAACCCGCAGTCCATTGCGATAGTGGAGATCAAGACATCCGGCCGGCGTGAGTTGCGGACGGACAGAAGCGCGCACGCCTGCTCGAGACGTTTCTGAAGCAGGTAGGACGTCGGTGTCGTGCCGATCAGGGTAAAGCCGCGCTGCAATTGCCGCACCGAAACCGCCAGGTCCTCGGCGATGGTCGTGATGGTCAACTCGGGATCGGCATAGCGGCTGTCGATATAGGCGATGCCGCGTTTGAGGATCTCCGCGCCCGCCACGTCGGCTTCGATCGAAGATGAACCCGGAGCGTGTACCCGCCCGTAGAGCATCGCGCCGATCAGGCCGAACAGCGCCTCGTTGAGGTAACCGCTCTGCTCCGCGCTCGACGAAGGCGAGAATGCCTTGGAAATGACGGCACAAATTGCGATTGCCGTGTGGTCCGAGCGAGGCACGAAGAGGCCGCCGCGAACATTGTTGCCGAAGCGCGCCCACATCTCGACCCGCGGCAGATGCAGCGATATCTGCCGGCTGAACGTGCTGAAGAAGGTAAAGTCGGACGGCTGCGCGGAGTCGATGAGGATCATGTCGCCCGGCGAGATCATGCGCACCTCGTCGTTCTGCGACATCAGCGCACGACCTTCCTCCTGGATAATCAGGAAGTAGTTTTCACCATCGTCGCGACGGATGTGCTGCTGGGTGCGCACGATCTGCTGAAGGTCGGCAGCGACATGCGCCATCTCCAGTCCGGCGCGCGTCTCCCGATGGAGGGCGCCGCGCAGCGTGGGACGGACATCGCCCGGTCGCGCATCGAACAGGCCGCAAATGCGATTCAGGTCGGTTCGGAATTGTTCGACCGGAAGTCGCTCGGCAGAAATCTGTGTCAGCATGTGCTCAACAATGCAGCAGGTGCTTCCCCAACGCAACGCTGGATATTCGAGCGTCTGTCGCAGGAATCCAAGTCGGCCGTCGTCGCCCTTCAAGACATGCCCCCCCATTTCTCTAATCTTGCCCTCGAGGAGACTTACCAGGGAGGAGACCATGCCAAGCTACGGCATGACGATTGGCGGCGCTCGCGTCGAGACAGCCGATACGTTCGGCGTCATCAATCCATCTACAGGCGCGGAGGTCGGCCGCGCGCCAAATGCTTCGCTGGCTGATCTGGACGGAGCGGTTTCGGCCGCGCAGGCGGCATTCGAGGGCTGGTCGCGCACATCGGACGCCGAGCTGAAGGCCGCGTGCGAAGCGGTGACGGCCAAGGTCGGCGAACATGCCGAGGAACTGGCGCAGCTTCTGACCAGGGAACAGGGCAAGCCGCTCGGCGGGCTCGGATCGCGCTGGGAGATCGGCGGGGCACAGGCGTGGGCCGGATACACGGCATCGCTCTCGCTGCCGATGAAGGTGCTGCAGGACAACAACGAGGGGCGGGTTGAGATGCACCGCAACCCGGTCGGTGTCGTGGGCTCGATCACGCCCTGGAACTTCCCGGTCATGATTGCCGTCTGGCACATCCTGCCCGCGCTGCGCACCGGCAACACGGTGGTGATAAAACCTTCGCCCTACACGCCGCTGTCGACGCTGCGTCTGGTCGAACTGATGAACGAGGTGTTGCCGGCCGGCGTCGTCAACATCGTCACCTCGGACGACCGCCAGAACAATATCGGCGCGGCGATGTCTGCCCATCCCGGCATCTCCAAGATCGTTTTCACCGGCTCCTGTGCGACCGGCCAGAAGGTGATGATGTCGTCGGCGGAGACGATGAAGCGGCTGACGCTAGAGATGGGCGGCAACGATGCCGGCATCGTGTTGCCGGACGTCGATCCGAAGGCGATCGCCGAGGGCCTGTTCTGGGGCGCCTTCATCAACAATGGCCAGACCTGCGCGGCCATGAAGCGTCTCTACGTGCACGACGACGTCTACGACGCGGTCTGCGATGCGCTCGTCGCCTATGCCCGCAACATTCCGGTCGGCGACGGATTGGACCCGACCTCCATTCTCGGTCCCGTCAACAACCGCATGCAGTTCGACAAGGTGGCGCGCCTCGTCGAAAGCGCCAAGGGAAAGGGGCGGGTACTTCTCGGCGGCGAGCCGGGCGAGGGGCTGTTCTATCCGCCGACCATCGTGGCCGACCTGACCAATGACGACCCGCTGGTCGCCGAGGAACAGTTCGGCCCGGCGTTGCCGATTATCCGCTATTCCGACCTGGACGAGGCGATCGCCGCCGCCAACGACAGCCCCAACGGCCTCGGAGGATCCGTCTGGTCGAAGGATATCGACAAGGCAAGGCAGATCGCGCGGCGCATGCAGTGCGGATCCGTGTGGATCAACAAGCACGGCGCCATCCAGCCCAACGCGCCTTTCGGCGGGGTCAAGAAATCGGGTCTGGGTGTCGAGTTCAGCGAGGAAGGCCTCGCCGAATATACCGACATCCAGGTCGTTTTCAGCTGAGGCGATGACAATGGCTACCGAGAAATTCGACTATATCGTCGTCGGCGGCGGCTCGTCGGGCTGCGTCATGGCCAACCGCCTCTCCGAGGATTCCGGAGCGCGCGTGCTGCTGATCGAGAGCGGCCGACGCGATACCGACCGCTGGATCGGCATCCCCGCCACGTTCTTCAAAATCATCCAGAAGGGCCGCGACATCGTCGCCTATGTCGGCGAGCCGTCGGAACGTCTGAACGGTCGTCCGTCCATCGTCCTCCAGGGCCACGTGATCGGCGGCGGCTCCTCGGTCAACGCCATGCTCTACGTCCGCGGCCAGAGCGAGGATTATGACGGCTGGGCCCAGGACGGCAACCGCGGCTGGAGCTTTTCCGATGTCCTCCCCGTGTTCCGCGATCTCGAGAACAATATGGAGATCTCGGGCGAGTATCACGGAACTTCGGGCGAGTTGCATGTCTCGGAAACAGGCTTCCACCATCCGCTCTCGCGCGCCTTCATCAGGGCGGCGCAGGAGGTCGGCATTCCCTACAATCCCGACTTCAACGGCTCCGTCCAGGAAGGCGTCGGCTTCTACCAGACGACCACGCATGACGGTCGCCGATGGAGCGCCGCCCAGGCCTTCCTTCGCCAGGCGGAGAAGCGCAGCAATCTGAAGATACTGACCGAGACGCGCGTGGCGCGCATCACCTTCACGGGCAACCGGGCCACGGGCGTCGAGCTTGAGAACGGCACGCGCTATGAGGCCGGTGGCGAAGTCGTGCTGTGCGCGGGTGCGATCGAGACGCCGCGGCTGCTGCAGCTGTCCGGCGTCGGGGCGGCCGACCATCTCCGCCAGCACGGCATTTCGGTGGTCTCGGACCTGCCGGGTGTCGGGCAGAACTATCAGGACCACATCGAGACGACGGTCCAGGGCGAGACGGTCGATCCGGTATCCATCTACGGCGAGGACAAGGGTTTCAGAGCCGTCCGCCACATGCTGCAGTACCTGACCACGCGAACCGGACTGCTGACGTCCAACGTGGTGGAATGCGGCGGTTTCATCGACGTGTCGGACGCCGGCCTGCCGGACCTCCAGTTCCATGTGTTGCCCTTCATGGTCGGCTGGGCCGATCGCGCCCCGGTCGAGAAGCACGGCATCGCGATCGGCCCCTGCTTCCTGCGGCCAAAATCGCGGGGAAGCGTGAAGCTCAGATCGGCGAATCCGAAGGACCCGGCCTTGTTCGACGCCGGCACGTTCAGCGATC
Organism: Pseudomonadota bacterium; assembly: GCA_043822005.1. GTDB lineage: Bacteria > Pseudomonadota > Alphaproteobacteria > Rhizobiales > Rhizobiaceae > Mesorhizobium_A. The sequence goes on from JBDRCE010000059.1 coordinate 26,072, forward strand.
CCGACGATCTCGAAGTCCTGGTGCGCGGCGTCCTCAAGGGCATCGAAATCCTCGAAGCGCCGTCGCTGGCCCGCCTCGTCAAGCGTCGCGCGCTGCCCGAGCCAGGCGTGGAAAAGGATCCCGCGAAGCTCCGCGACTTCATACGGCAGACCGCCAAGACGGTATTCCACCCGGCGGGCACGGCGAAGATGGGTCCGGACACCGACAGGATGTCGGTCGTGGATTCCGAACTGCGCGTGAAGGGAACGCGCGGGCTGCGCGTCGCGGACGCATCGGTCATGCCGCGTCTGATCTCCGGCAACACCAATGCGCCGACGATGATGATCGCCGAGCGTGCGTCGCGCTTCATCACCGGCAAGGAGAGCCTCGGCGCCTGACGACTTCAAGAAACCAAATCAAGGGGAGGAGAACTGCAATGAGGAAATTTGCGATATTGGCATCGGCGGCGCTTGTGGCGACGATGCTCTCCGGGGCCGCGATGGCCGCGGACAAGCCGGCCTGCGGCTCGGGCGGCGGGACGCCCGCAACCGGCGCGCCGATCAAGGTCGGCGGCATATTCGGCAACGCGGCGCCGGGCGACTTCTCGTCGGCGACGACCGCGGCCAAGGCCTTCTTCGACTGCGTCAACGCCTCCGGGGGAATTCACGGCCGCCCGGTGCAGTACATGGTCGAGAACGACCAGTGGAATCCCGAGCTTGCCGCGCAGGCGGCGGCCAAGCTGGTCCAGGACCAGGGCGTCGTGGCCATGGTCGGCAACGCCTCCTTCGTCGAGATGAGCGTCAACGCGCCGCTCTACGCCCGCGAGAACATCATCGCGATGGCCGCCGGTTGCGCCGTGTCGGAATGTTTCGAGAGCTCCAACATCGTTTCCACCAACCAGGGGCCGCTGGCGTCTTCGATCGGCGCGGCGATCTACGCGGTCGAGGAACTGGGCGCCAAGAACATCTCCTGCATCGGCCTGGCGATCCCTTCGGTCGGCAACTGGTCGTGCGGAGCGGTCGAGAAATACATGGCGGCGAAGGGCCTCGCCGGCTCGTCTGTCCTGCTCAACCCGGCCGCGCCCGACGTCAATTCCGGCCTGCTGGAAGCGGTCGCCTCCGGTGCCGACACGATGCTGGTCAACCTGCCGGCCGGCCTCGCCATCGCGGTTCTCGGCTCCGCCCAGGAACAGAACTTCCGCGACACCTACAAGTGGATCAGCTCGACGCCGCTCTATGACCGTTCCGTCCCCGCCGCGCTCGGCAAATACTGGGACGGCGCGATGTATGTGAATGCCGAACTGACGCCTCTCGATGGAACCGGACCTGACAACGCGCACTGGCTGGCCGTCATGGATGCCCACGCGGATGCAGGCGCCCCACGCGACACGTTCAGCCAGGCGGGCTATCTGGCGGCGAAGTTCTTCACGCAGACGCTCGATGCCATGGCCGCGGGCGACATTGACGACCGCGCCAAGGTGACTTCGGCCATCAAGGCCGTCGCCGGCTACAAGAGCGACCTGCTGTGCGGCCCCTACTATGTGGGCGAAGCCGACCGGCATATGCCGAACCACGCCGGCACGATGGTCGTTGTGTCGGGCGAGGGGTTCAAGGTCGTGCGCGAATGCTACGAGTATGACGGACCCTATTTCGAGCCTCTGATCGAGGCCGAGAAGGCCCTCGGTCTGCGCTGATCCCGGCAATCCGTGCGGCGCCGGCCCTTGCCGGCGTCGCCCAGTGGAGTGGGGACCGATGCGCGGTCAACTGAACTCTATCGCCTTTTATCTCCTGGCCATGGCCTTGGTGGTCGGCCTGCTCGTCTGGGGCAAGCCGGCCTCCGTGACCGGTCTGTTCCTGGTGAGCGGAATCGCCGTCGGCTCGCTCTACAGTCTCGGCGGCATTGGGCTGGTCGTGCTCTATCGTGCCACGGGCGTGCTCAATTTCGCCGGAGGGGCGGTTGGCGCGCTCGGGGTCATGCTGGCCTGGCAACTGGGCCAGTGGGGCTGGCCCGAGCCGGTCACGTGGTGCGCCGCGATCGTCGTGGCTGCCGGACTATCGCTCGCCTACGGGCGGCTGGTGGCTCCGAGGCTTGCCTGGCGCGACCCGGTGGTCAAGGCGGTCGCCACGCTCGGCTTCGCACTCGTCGTCCTCGGTATCACCGCGTTCCTCTGGGAGGACGACGTGCGCAAATTCTCCCTGCCCACGGATGCGATGGCGGTCTCCCTTCTCGGCCTGCGGGTCACGGTCACGCGCCTCATCGTCGTGGTCGGGGCGATCGCCATCGTGTCGGGCATCTGGGCCTATCTCGAATACACCCGCACCGGTCTGCAGATGCGCGCGCTCGCCAACAACCGCGACCTCTCGGCGATGCTCGGCGTCCCCGTTCTGCATGTCGAGACCCTGGCCTGGGCCATGGCCGGTGTGATTGCGGGGTTCACCGGTCTGATGTTCGGCGATCTGGTGCGGCTCGAACCGACCATCATCACCTTCCTGGTCATTCCTTGCATCGCCGCGGCGATCTGCGGACGGCTGGACAGTCTGTTTCTGGTTCTCATCGGCGGGCTGTCGATCGGCGTGATCGAGTCGCTGTTGACGCTGTCCGCGACGCTGAAATCGGTGCGGCCGCTCGCCCCCTTCGTCATCGCGGCAATCGTCCTGCTGTGGATGCAGCGGAACCGCCGGCCGCTCTTCGAGGCTGACCAGTGATGCGCCCGACAGTCTCAGGCCTGGCCGGCATCGCGATTGCGGCACTGGCGGTGCTCTTCCTGCCGGCGATCGTCGGCAGCCAGTGGGTGCGGATCCTGACTTCGACAGTCTGCTTCGCGCTCGCCGCCGCCGGCATCGGCGTCCTCTATGCCCGTCTCAACATGGTCTCGCTGGCGCAGGTGGCGCTGATGGGCGTCGGGGGCTGGGTCATGCTGCGCATGAACCACGGACTCAATCTTCCGTTCGAGGTCAACGTCCTCGCCGCGGGACTGGTCACGGCCTGTTTCGGCATCGTGCTGGCGCTTCCGGCGCTGCGCATGCGCGGGCTCTATCTCGCGCTGATCACCATGATGGCGGCGGGCGGCATCGAGATCATGCTCTCCACCTTCCGCTTTCCGAACGGCGGCGAAGGCTTCTGGGGCGTCATGGCCTCCGTCTCCGCGCCCTTCCGCCGTCCGGCAATGGCCGAGGGCGACGGCATGTATCTGCGCTACGTCATCGTGGCAGCAACTCTCGGCTTCCTGCTCATCGAACTGCACCGTCGCACGGCGCCGGGCCGCGCCTGGGCGATGATCCGCCGCTCGGAAGCGGCGGCCATGGCCTCGGGCATCAACGTCACGCTCTACAAGGGATGGGCGTTCGCGCTGTCCGGGCTGCTCGCCGGTCTCGCCGGCGGCCTGTTGGCGGGTTCGCTCGGTCTGCTCGATGCAGCGACCTTCAGGGCGTCTGAATCGATCATGCTCTTCGCGTTGGTCGTCGTCGGCGGGGCGCGCTACTGGCTCGGCATAGTCATTGCGGCGGTTCTCTATCGCATCCTGCCGGCGATCCTCAACAATTGGGGGCTAGACGCCGACCTCGCGCTCGTGGTGTTCGGAGCGGCACTCCTCCACGCCATCATCACCGCACCGGATGGAATCGCCGGGCAGATCTTCTCTCTGGCCGCGAGGAAGCGCCGATGATGACGCTCGACGGCATAACCGTGAAGTTCGGCGGCGTGACGGCCCTCGATGCGGTGTCCGCGACGTTCACGGCACCGGTCAGCGGTATCATCGGGCCCAACGGCGCCGGCAAGACGACGCTGATGAACGTCATCTCCGGTTTCCTGCGCGCGTCGGGAACGATGCACTTCGGCGACACCGACCTGCTCGCCATGTCGCCCCATCTGCGTGCCCGCTGGGGCCTGCGCCGATGTTTCCAGAGGGAGCAGATCGCCGACGATCTTACGGTAGCCGACAATGTCCGCGTCGTGCTGGACGCGTTGGCCGGAACCTCTGCTGAAAAGCAGGCGGATCTGGCCCGTGCGCTGGAGGTCGCCGGGCTGAGCGGCAAGGCGCGGCTCCTGGGGCGCGATCTCAACACGTTCGAGCGCAGGCTGTGCGACGTGGCGCGCTGTCTCGTCGGTCGACCGCGCCTCGTCGTCTTTGACGAGCCCGCGGGCGGTCTCGGTACGGACGAGACCGCCCGCCTCGGCGACCTGATCGTCGAAATCCACCAGTTGACGGGCGCAATGACGCTGGTCATCGATCACGACGTCGAGTTGATCTCGCGCATCTGCAGCGACATCCTCGTGCTCGACTTCGGCAAGCGCATCGCCTTCGGTCCGACGGAAGCGACGCTTGGCGATGCGAAGGTGCGGGCGGCATATCTCGGTCTGGCCGAGGAGGTCGCCTGATGCTGGAGGTCGAGGGTCTTCGGGTAGAACGCGACGGCCGCACCATAGTCCGCGACGTCGCCTTCCGCGTCGGGGCGGGAGAGGCCGTCGCCATCCTCGGCGCAAACGGCGCGGGCAAGTCGGAACTGGTGCTGGCCGTAATAGGCATGCTGCCCGTCTCGTCCGGCGACATCCGGGTCGACGGACGCTCAATCCGCGGCCTGCGCCCCGACGCGATAAGGCTCGCGGGCGTGGCGGGGGTGCCCGAGGGGCATCGCGTCCTCGGCCGGCTCAGCGTCGACGACAATCTGCGGGCGGCGGCGAGCGTCTTGCCGACGCAGCAGGTCGCGAGCGCGCTCGACGAGGTCTACGCGCTGTTCCCGGAACTTGCCGCCCGCCGTGGGCAGCTTGCCGGCACCATGTCGGGAGGTCAGCAACAGATGCTGGCCATCGGCCATGCGCTGATGGCGCGGCCGCGCTACCTGCTGATCGACGAGATGTCGCTCGGCCTGGCGCCGCTGATCGTGCGCCGCCTTGTCTCGACGATCGAGGGCCTGAAGGCCCGCGGCATGGGCATCGTCATCGTGGAGCAGTTCACCGAGGTTGCGCTGTCGATCGCCGACACGGCTGTCGTCATGCGGCTGGGCGGGGTGACCTATGCCGGGCCGGCGCAACAGTTGCGCGAGGATGCCAGCCGTCTGCACGACGCATATTTCTAGGCAGGATGAGGTAGCCGATGTCAGGGTCAGCGGTCGGCCAGGTCCATGCGTGAGCGGGGGCGGGCTTGCGGATCGGCATCGAGCACGGCGTGGAGCTTCTCCATGACGGCGCAGAAGCCTTCGATCTCGGCCCGGCCGACACCGTCGACAAGCCGTGCCTGGACTTCCTTCGCCGCGGGAAGGATGTCGGCGAGCGCCGCATGCCCCTTTTCGGTCAGTGAAATGACGACCAGCCGTCCATCGCCCTCGCTCGGCATCTTTCTGACGAGATCCACGCTCTCGAGCCGTGCGACCGCGCGGCTGACCCTCGGTTTCTCGAGGTTCACGCAGTTGTGGATCTCGCGCACGGAAACCTCCTTGCATCGCCGCAGATGCACGAGGACGCGCCATTCGGCGACCGAAAGGCCGTGCGTCCTTTCATATTCGACCGATAGCCGCCGGCTCACCCGCTCGGACAGGACCGCGAGCCGGTAGGGGAGGAATGCCGAGAGGACGAAAACGTCGTCAGCCATGACTGGTCTCCAGATTCGTTTCGATCGAAATGATATTGACTTTCGTTGCAGAGGCAACGATAAATGAATCGTTGCGACTGCAATGAAATTCCGAACACGCTGCATGGACGATGTGAGGCCGGCGGTTTAGCGGTAGAAGCGTGACGGTTTCGAGGCCGTAGCAGGGAAGAGGAGCAACCGATGTCCAAGGCATTCGCGTCGCAGGGCGACATGGCGGACAAGAAGATCGCCTTCACCGAGATCGGGGAGGGGCTCTGGGCCTTCACCGCCGAGGGCGACCCGAATTCGGGCGTGATCATCGGCGACGACAGCGTCATGATCGTCGAGGCGCAGGCAACGCCGCGCCTGGCCAACAAGGTCATCGAGAAGGTCCGCGAAGTGACGGACAAGCCGATCACCCATGTCGTGCTCACGCACTATCACGCGGTGCGCGTGCTCGGCGCATCGGCCTTCGGGGCAGACCAGGTCATTATGTCCGACAAGACGCGCGCCATGGTCGTCGAGCGCGGCAAGGAGGATTGGGACAGCGAGTTTCAGCGCTTCCCGCGCCTGTTCCAGGGGCATGAATCGATCCCCGGCCTGACCTGGCCGACGACGACCTTCTCGGATCGGATGACCGTCTATCTCGGCAAGCGCAAGGTCGAGATCAAGCAGATCGGCCGTGCCCACACCGCCGGCGACAGCGTGATCTGGGTCCCGGACAGCCAGACGATGTTCACCGGTGACATCGTCGAGCATCATTCGGCCTGCTATTGCGGCGACGGCCACTTCGAGGACTGGGGTGCGACGCTCGACGCCATCAAGGCCTACGACCCGCGATCCATCGCGCCGGGTCGGGGCGATGCGCTGGTCGGCCGCGACAGGGTGGATGAAGCCTTGGTCGCGACCCGCGATTTCGTCGAGAGCACCTATCGTCCCGCCCAGCAGGTCGCGGCCCGGGGCGGCAGCCTGAAGGATGCCTGGGACGCCGTGCGCGACGCCTGCGACCCGAAGTTCAAGGACTATGCCATCTACGAGCATTGCCTGCCGTTCAATGTCGCCCGCGCCTATGACGAGGCACGCGGCATCGACACGCCTCGCATCTGGACGGCCCAGCGCGATCTCGAGATGTGGCAACAACTGCAGGGCTGACGCGCCTTGCTCGGGAGGAGGAAGGAAAATTGATTCAGGACCGCTACAAGCTGGCCTATACGGTCTACCCCTACGAAAAATCGGCCGACCAGGACAGGCCCGACGCTGTGCGCCATCCTGTCCTAGTGGTCGGCGGCGGCCCGATCGGTGTCGCCACGGCGCTCGATCTTGGTCAGCAGGGCATCCCGGTTCTGGTGCTCGACGACCACGAGGGCATCGGCATGGGCAGCCGGGCGATCTGCTTTGCCAAGCGCTGCCTCGAGGTCGCCGACCGCTACGGCTGCGGCGAACCGATGCTGAAGAAGGGTGTCGTGTGGAACGTCGGCAAGGTCTTCCATAAGGACGACAAGGTCTTCGAATTCGACTTGCTTCCCGAAACGGGGCACAAATACCCTGCCTTCATCAACCTTCAGCAGCCCTATTTCGAGAAATACATGGTCGACCGTCTCCGCGCGCTGCAGGCGGAGGGCGCCCCGATCGAGATCCGCGGCAAGAACCGTGTCGATGCGGTGGAGGTGAAGGACGACCACGTCGTGCTGGACGTGATGACCCCAGACGGTCCCTACAAGGTCGAGGCCGACTGGCTCATCGCCTGCGACGGCGCCAGTTCTCCCCTGCGCAACATGCTGGGCTACGACTTCACCGGCAAGGTCTTTCAGGACAGCTTCCTGATCGCCGACATCCGGATGAAGGGCGATCTGAAGTTCCCGCCGGAGCGCTGGTTCTGGTTCGAGCCCTCGCACGGCCAGGGCGCTTCGACACTCCTCCACAAACAGCCGGACGACGTCTGGCGGATCGACTTCCAGATCGGCTGGGACGTCGACCGCAAGGAAGAGATGAAGGAAGAGAACATCCGCCGTCGCATCAATGCCTTCCTCGGCGATGTCGACTACGAGATGGTGTGGTCCTCGATCTACACGTTCCAGTGCAAGCGCATGGACAGCTTCCGCCACGGCCGGGTGTTCTTTGCCGGCGACTCGGCGCACCAGGTTTCGCCCTTCGGCGCGCGCGGGGCCAATTCCGGCATGCAGGACGTGGACAATCTGGGATGGAAGCTCGGGCTGGTCATCAAGGGCAAGGCCCCGGAGCGGCTTCTCGACACCTATTCCGAGGAGCGCGTCTACGGTGCGGACGAGAACATCCTGAACTCGACCCGGTCGACCGACTTCATCACCCCGAAATCGGAGATCAGCAAGATCTTCCGGGATGCGGTGCTGAACCTGGCCGGCAGGACGAAATTTGCCCGGCCGCTGGTCAATTCCGGCCGGCTCTCGGTCCCTTGCGTCTATGACGGGCTCAGCCTGAACGGCCCGGACAGCCTTCCCGGCGGGCCCGCGCGAACGCGCGTCGGGGCGCCCGTGGTGGACGCGCCGGTGGCTGGCAAATGGCTGCTCGAACTGCTCGGCGGCCGCTTCCAGCTCATGACGATCGACGCCGACGCGCCCGACAGGATCGACGTCGACGGGATCGAGGTGACCCGTCTGGCGCTCAGCGCCGGCGGCAACGCGGAACTCGCTGATCGCTACCTGGGAGATGCCAAAGCGGCGGTCTACCTGATGCGGCCGGACCAGCACGTCGCGGCCCGGTGGGCTCATTTCGACGAACGGGCGGTGCGCGAGGCGGTGAACATCGCCACCGGCCGGGCCTGAGGAGGAAAGCCTATGAGCACGCTGAACACCGATCCCAACATTGCCAACCCCGACGACTTCTACGCCAGGCTGCTCGCGGCCCATGAGGGCAAGTCAAAGGACGAAAGCGATGCTTTGAACGCGCGTCTGGTGCTGATCCTCAGCAACCATATCGGCGACCGGCAGGTGCTGGACGAGGCGCTGGCCCTGGCCGCCGACGCCTGACGGCATCGTATTTCCCGTAAATGGAGGACAAGATGCAGATCGAGAAGATCCACCACGTCGCCTATCGCTGCAAGGACGCGAAGGAGACCGTCGAATGGTACGGCAAGATGCTGAACATGGATTTCATCCTTGCCATCGCCGAGGACCACGTGCCCTCGACCCACGAACCTGATCCCTACATGCACCTCTTCCTCAACGCGGGGAGCGGCAACGTACTGGCCTTCTTCGAATTGCCGACGAAACCCGAAATGGGCCGCGATCCCAATACTCCGGTCTGGGTCCAGCACATCGCTTTCAAGGTCAAGGACCGTGAAGAGCTCCTGAAGTTCAAGGACCATTTGGAAGCCAATGGCGTCGAGGTGCTGGGCGTCACCGACCACTCGATCTTCCATTCGATCTATTTCTTCGACCCCAGCGGCCACCGGATCGAACTCGCCTGCCCGGATCCGGAAGAGGACGCGATGCTGAAGCGCATGGACGCCGTGAAGTGGGACATGCTCGAGGAGTGGTCGCGCACGAAGAAGGCACCGAAGCACGCCGACTGGCTGCACGCCAAGGAACTGGGAAAGACCACCCACTGACCGCAACCGGCGCCGCGCCGGGCGCTCGGCGCGGTCTTTCTGAAGGAGACGCGAGATGAACGCAATCGCACATTCAGGACTGATACAGGCCGACGGCAGCCATCTGGCCTCGGGCTACATGCCGGGCTTCGGCAACGACTTCGAGACCGAGGCGCTGCCGGACGCCCTGCCTCGCGGCATGAACTCGCCGCAGAAATGCAACTACGGTCTCTATGGCGAGCAGCTCTCCGGCACGGCCTTCACCGCGCCGTCGCACCAGAACGAGCGCACCTGGTGCTATCGCATCAGGCCGTCGGTCAAGCATTCCAGCCGTTACGCCCGCATCGACCTGCCCTATTGGAAGTCGGCGCCGAACGTTCTACCGGACGTCACCTCGCTCGGCCAGTACCGCTGGGATCCGGTGCCGCACACCGACGAGCCGCTGACCTGGATCACCGGCATGCGCACCATGACGACCGCCGGCGATGTCGCCACCCAGGTCGGCATGGCGAGCCATATCTACCTCGTCAACAAGACGATGGTGGACGAGTATTTCTTCTCCGCCGACAGCGAACTCCTGATCGTGCCGCAAGAAGGACGGCTGAGGTTCTGCACCGAACTCGGCGTCATCGATCTCGAGCCGAAGGAGATCGCAATCATCCCGCGCGGCCTGGTCTACCGGGTCGAGGTTGTGGCCGGACCCGCGCGCGGTTTCGTCTGCGAGAACTACGGCCAGAAGTTCGAGCTGCCGGGCCGCGGCCCGATCGGCGCCAACTGCATGGCCAACCGGCGCGACTTCAAGACGCCGGTCGCCGCCTTCGAGGACCGCGAGACCCCGTCGACGGTGACGGTGAAATGGTGCGGTCAGTTCCATCGCTGCGAGATCGGCCATTCCCCGCTCGACGTCGTCGCCTGGCACGGCAACTATGCGCCGGTGAAATATGACCTGCGCAACTACTGCCCGATAGGCGCCATCCTCTTCGACCACCCCGATCCCTCGATCTTCACCGTGCTGACCGCGCCGTCCGGCGTGCCGGGAACGGCGAACATCGACTTCGTGCTGTTCCGCGAGCGCTGGATGACGATGGAAAACACCTTCCGTCCGCCCTGGTACCACAAGAACATCATGTCCGAGCTGATGGGCAACATCTACGGCCAGTATGACGCCAAGCCGCAGGGCTTCGTGCCGGGCGGCATGAGCCTGCACAACATGATGCTGCCGCACGGACCGGACCGCAACGCCTTCGAAGGGGCGTCGAACGCCGTGCTGAAGCCGGAGAAGCTGGACAACACCATGTCCTTCATGTTCGAGACCCGCTTCCCGCAGCACCTGACGAGCTTTGCCGGTAAGGAAGCTCCGCTCCAGGACGACTACATTGATTGCTGGGCCGATCTGGAGAAGAAATTCGACGGGAGACCGGGCCTGAAATGAGGCTGTACACCTACTGGCGCTCGACGACCTCGCACCGGGTCCGGATCGCCCTGAACCTGAAGGGGATCGCCTATGAGGCGGTCCCCGTGAACCTCGTGGCGGGCGAACAGAACGCGCCGGACTACGCCTCGATCAACCCGGGCGAGGGGGTGCCGACGCTGGTGCTCGACGACGGTACGGTGCTGACGCAATCGATGGCGATCCTTGAATTCCTCGAGGAGAGCCATCCGTCCCCGTCGCTATTGCCGCGCGATCCGGTGATGCGCGCGCGCGTCAGGGCCGCAGCCCTCGCCGTCGCGACGGACATCCATCCTGTGAACAATCTGCGCGTGATCGCCAGACTGAAGGCGATGGGCCACAGCCAGGACGACACCGTCGCCTGGATGGCACTGTGGATGGAACGGGGCTTTGCCGCCATCGCGCAGATGATCGAACCCGACTCGCCCTTCTGCTTCGGCGAGGCGCCCACCATGGCGGATATCTGCCTGGTGCCGCAGCTCTACAACGCGCATCGCTGGGGGGTCGACCTGTCCGCCTTTCCGCAGCTCGTCCGTATCGAAGAACGATGCCTTGCGCATCCGGCGTTCGATGCCGCGCAGCCGAACAGACAGCCAGACTCGCCCGCGACCAAAGGAGCAACGACATGACCGGCCTCATACGCTCGTGGGTCGAGAGCGCCAACGCCCCCGAGGGCGATTTTCCGCTCAACAACCTTCCCTGCGGTGTCTTCTCTGCGAAGGAAGGGGCGAAGCGCTGCTGCACGGCCATCGGCGACATGATCCTCGATCTCCACGGCTTGGAAGAGGCGGGACTGCTCTCCTTCGCAGGTACGCTGCGCACCGGAAGCTGGAATGCGTTCATGGCTCTCGGGCGAACGGAATGGACATGTCTGCGCGTCGAATTGACCAGCCTGCTGAAGGAAGGCGCGAGCCAGGCGCAGGCGGTCGCGCCGTATCTGGTGCCGATGGCCGATGCCCGGCTGCACATGCCCTTCGCCGTTTCCGAATACACCGATTTCTATGCCGGCCGGAATCACGCCTTCAATGTCGGCTCCATGTTCCGGGGTCCGGAGAACGCCTTGCCGCCGAACTGGCTGCACATTCCGATCGGCTACAATGGTCGCGCATCCTCTGTCGTCGTTTCGGGGACGCCAGTCAGGCGCCCCTGCGGACAACTGAAGGGGCCGCAGGACGACATGCCGCATTTCGGTCCCTCACAGCGCTTCGACATCGAGCTCGAAATGGGCGCGATCGTGGGGCAGCCCTCGGATGGTCCGATCAGCGTGGCGCAGGCCTTCGAGAACATCTTCGGCTACGTCCTTCTGAACGACTGGTCCGCACGCGACATCCAGGCCTGGGAATATCAGCCGCTGGGCCCTTTCCAATCCAAGGCGACCGCCACCACGATCGGTCCCTGGATCGTCATGGCCGCCGCGCTCGAGCCCTTCCGCGTCCCCACTCCGCCGCGTGAGAAGCCGTTATTGCCCTATCTCGGCGAACCGGGTCCGATGCTCTACGACATCGATCTCGAAGTCGGACTGGCTCCGGCCGGCGGCATCGAGACCGTGATCTCGCGTACCAACTACCGCGAGATGTACTATTCGGCTGCCCAGCAACTCGCGCATCACACCAGTTGCGGCTGCCCGATGCGCATCGGTGACCTGCTCGGCTCCGGCACGATCTCCGGGGCCGAGCCGGGCAGTCGCGGCTCCCTCCTGGAACTGAGCTGGGGCGGGAAGGAACCGATCGTTATCGAAGGTGGCACGAGATGCTTTGTCGAGGACGGCGATACGGTGACGCTGCGCGGCGGGGCGCGCGGCGACGGCTATCGGATCGGCTTTGGCGCGTGCAGCGGAAAGCTCATGTCGGTTGGCAGTTAGTTGGGGTCCTCCTCAATTTGGATGACGCGGTGACAGAGATTCGTGAAACCGGTCTTTCTCAGGGTCGACATCCGAAAGGATGATTTGGGGCTCTTGACCACCGAACGCCAACCGCGTCGCGAGCGGTCTTTTGCGACAGCGTCCGTGTCCTGACCGGTCGTCAGGTCGACCATTCCGGCCGCCCGAGCTCTCCCGTTCGGGACATGCTCGAAGCCTTCTTCGCCGACAATTCGGCCGACTTCGCCCTCAGGGTGCAGCTCTGCACCGACGTGCAACAGATGCCGGTCGAGGACGCCTCGGTCCTGACGAGCGTCGTTCCGCCCGAGGCGAAATTCGACCATCCCCACCAGGCGGCATCGAACCGGACGATCCGCCGCAACTGGTCGATCATGTGGCTCCGGTGTTCCTGGGGCCGCCGCTCGACCGCCGAGCCCGTCAGCTTAAGCACCAGCGCGCTTAATTCGTTCACGTGCATCGGATGCACTCCCCAGCCCGGCCGTTCAGCCTCCTGCGGGTCTCGTCGGGAAAATGATACAATGACGGACGTGGAGCCAGCGCGGTCGCCGTCGTCGGTGTGAGAATTCCTGCTGGTAGAACAGCCTCATCTCGGCCTAGACAGCCCTGTTGTGGGTCGGCGATCGGCCGCCGCCGTCGGCGACGAGCACTGCGCCGGTGACGAAGGAAGCGTCATTGGAGGCGAGGAACAGGCAACACGACGCGATCTCCTGAGGCTCTGCCACCCGTCTGAGCGCAATGCGGCCCGTGAGTGCGGCGAACTCCTGCTCGGCGGTCGTGCCATTCTGCCGAGCCGCCTGCTGCATCTCCCACTCGCTCATCGGCGTGCGCACCCAGCCCGGAGCGACGGCATTCACACGAATGCCGTCGGGTCCGTGGGCGTAAGCCAACGTGCGTGTGTAGGACACCAGTGCCGCCTTGCTCGCGGAATAGGCGGCATTGACCGGGCTGCCGTTGAAGGCGCCGACCGACGCGATGTTGACGATCGCACCCCCGCTCCGTTTCAGAAGCGGCAGGGATGCGCGGCAGACCTTCATCGCGCCCGTGGAGTTGACGGCGAAACTGCGTTCCCAGACGTCGTCGGTGAGGCTTTCCGGCTCGTCCAGCAGGATGATACCCGCCGCGTTGACAAGGATATCGAGCCGGCCGCCACAGGCTTCGACTGCGCGGGCGATGTCCGCGTCGTCGGTCACACTGCCATGGACAGCCACGCCACCGGTGGCGACGGCCGCTTCTTCGAGGGCTTCGCCGCCAAGCCCGAACAGCACCAGAGAGGCACCTTCGCGCGCGAACAGTCCCGCCGTTGCGCGGCCCATCCCGGTCGCGCCACCAGTCACCAGAGCCTTGCGGCCGTCCAGTCGTCCCGTCATGCGAGCCCCCAACGATCCTCGACGGCGTAGCCGGTCTCGGGGAGCGTCGATCCGCCGTCAACCACGATCGTCTGCCCGGTGGTGTATCTGGACTCGGCCGAAGCGAGGTAGAGCATCGCGCAGGCGATGTCGTCGGCCTCGCCCATGCGGCCCATCGGAATGTGGCGGCTGATGGCCGCCTGCTTGTCCGCCGTCGAGAGCGTGCCGCGCCCGGGCTTGGCGATGAACCCCGGCTCTACCCCGTTGACGGTGATGCCGTCTCGGGCCAGCTCGAAGGCGGCGCCGCGCACGAAAGCATTCACCCCGGCCTTGGCAGCCGAGTAGTGCGCGCCGCCGCCCATGGCGACCCGCGCCGAGACGGAGGAGGTCACGAGCAGCCGGCCGAAGCCGTTGGCCCGCATGTGCGGCACACAGGCCTGCACGAGCCAGATGAAGGCCGAGAGGTTGATGTCCAGTGCCTGCTCGAGCTTTTCCTCGTCGAGGTCTTCGATCGATGCCCAGGGGCAGCCGCCGGCATTGTGGACCGCGATATCGAGACGCCCCTCGTCGGCGACGAGGCGGTCAACCATTGTGCGGATCTCGCCTCTGCCGCTTCCGGGCCAGTTCAACGTGCACGCCGAAAGGCCCCGCGCTGCAAGTTGGCTCGCCAGTTCCTCGGCAGGCTCGGGTGTCCGGTTGCAGATTGCGACGCGCGCGCCGGCCTCGGCCAGTCGCGTGACCGTGGCCGCGCCGATGCCGCGCCCGCCGCCGGTCACCAAAGCGACGCGTCCGGAGAGATCGAATGCCATTGTTTCAGGCCACTCCGGTCTCGGCGATCATCGTCGCGAACCGGCCAAACACCTCGGTGTGGCGGTCGATGTCCGTATCCTCGGTCGCCGGGCACATCAGGAACATGGTGTGGAAGGGCGTCACCAGGATGCCCTCGTTCATGTAGAACGCGTGGAGCAGCGTCTCGAGGTCGCCCCGGCGGGTGGCCGCGACCTCTGCGGCATTGCGCGGCGGACGGGGGCTGAACATGATCTCGGCGCGCGCCCCGATCTGGGTGACGTGCCATGGCAGGTCGTGCCGCTCAATCACCGCCCGCGCATGGTCGGCGAGACGGCCAGCATGCGCGATCATCCGTTCATAGTTCTCGGGCGTCAGAACCTGCTCCAGCACCGCGCGCATCGTCGCGACCGTCAGCGCGTTGCCGGCCAGCGTGCCGCCGATGCCGAAATGCGACGACTGGCGCTGGCGGGGATTGACGTAGGGAACGATCTGCCAGAGCCGCTCCGCGATCTCGGTCGTGACGCCGAATATGCCGGCCGGAATGCCGCCTGCGATTGACTTGCCCGCGACGAAGATGTCGGGCTCCAGGCCGTGCAGCGCGGTGTATCCCCCCGGTCCGCAGGAAAGCGTGTGGGTCTCGTCGATGACCAGCACCGTTCCCGTTCGCCGTGTGATTTCGCGGACGGCGTCGTGAAATCCGTCTGCGACCGGAATCATGCCGAAATTGGTCATCAGCGGCTCCATGACGACGCAGGCCACGTCGCCCGGCGCCAATGCCTCCTCCAGGGCGTCGACATCGTTGAATTGCACGACCTTCGAGACTCGCGAATGATCGACTCCATTGGGATGGATCATGTTGCGCATGCGGATACGGCCCTCGTGCAGCTCGACATGCGCCTCGTCGATGCCACCATGATAGCAGCCGGAAAAGACCAGCACCTTGTTACGGCCGGTGATCATGCGAGAGATGCGGATCGCACCCCGGTTGGCGTCGGTGGCCGAGGTGGTCAAGGTCCAGTAGGGCAGCCCGAAACGGCGGGCGAGCTCCTCCCCGACCCACAGGCTGTCCTCGGTCGGCATCATGTGGGTGGTGCCGCGCTGGAGTTGCTTCACGGCGGCGCGCGTCACCGCCTCAGGTGCGTGGCCGCACATGCCCCCGGTGTCGCCGAGGCAGAAGTCGACATAATCGTGCCCGTCGATGTCGCGGACGTGGGATCCGACCGCCTCCTCGACATAGACTGGAAAACCGCCTGCCCAGCGCCGCATCCAGTGCGACGGGCCGCCATAGAGGAAGTGCTCGCGGCCCCGCGCCCAGGCCTGCGCCGAGCGCGGATGGGTGGCGGCGAACCGCGCCTGCTCGGTGTCGATCAGCTTGTCGATGGTCTCGGAAACCGTATTGGCGGGTGCGCTGGTCATAGCGAAATCCATGCGGTTTTGAGATCGGTGACTTTGTCGAGAGCGTGCAGCGACTTGTCGTGGCCGTTGCCCGATTGACCTACGCCGCCCAGCGGCACCGTATTGTCCGATCCGCCGTAGGTGTTGACGTGGACCACGCCTGCACGCACGGCGCGGACCATCCGATGGGCTTTCGAAAGATTTGAGGTCCACACCGCCGAGGCGAGCCCGTAGACGGTCGAATTGGCGAGCTTCACGGCATCGGATTCGTCCGTGAACTTCATGACGCCGAGCACCGGCCCGAAAACCTCTTCCTGAGCCAGATGCATCGACGGCACAATGCCGGCGAACACGGTCGGCCGCATGTAATACCCGCCCGAGTCGGCAAGGATGCGGTTCCCGCCCGCGACAAGGGTTCCCCCTTCGGCTTCGGCCCGGCGGACGAATTCCAGGTTCTTGAGCAGTTGGTCCTCGCTGGTGACCGCGCCGGCTTCAGTCGACAGGTCGAGCGGGTCACCGACCTTCATCCTGGCGGCGATGGCGGCGACCTTGGCGACGAATGCGTCGTGGATCGATTCTTCAACGAGCAGGCGCGAGCCGGCGACGCAGACCTGGCCGGAGTTGCGGAAGATACCGTAGGCCGCGACTTTCGCCGCCTGGTCAAGATCGGGCGCGTCCGCGAAGACGATGTTCGGCGACTTGCCGCCGAGCTCCAGATAGCACCGCTTCATGTTCGACCGCGCCGAATATTCGAGCAGCTTCCGCCCAACGAAGCCGGAGCCGGTAAAGGCCATGACATCGACGTCCATGTGAAGGCCGAGCGCCTCGCCGCAAACCGAGCCCTTGCCGGTCACCACGTTCAGCACGCCCTCGGGCAGGCCCGCCTCGGCGCACAGTTCGGCGAGTCGCAGGAGCGACAGCGACGCGACCTCCGCCGGCTTGAGCACCACCGAATTGCCGGCGGCCAACGCCGGCGCGATCTTCCACGAGCCGATCATCATCGGGAAGTTCCACGGCACGATCGCCGCGACGACGCCGACGGGCTCGCGGTGGATCAGGCCGAGGACATTCGGCGCGGTCGGTGCGATCTCGCCGTAGACCTTGTCGATCGCCTCGGCATAGTAGCGGAAGGTGCCGGCCGCGCTGCCCGGCTCCGCCTTCAGCGCCATGGAGATCTCGGTGCCGTTGTCCCGCACGCCAAGGACGGCGAGCTCCAGCGCGTGCTTGTCGATCAGGTCGGCGATGCGATGCAGGACCTTCTTGCGCTCGGCGGGAGCGGCCCGCGACCAGGTGCCGGCTGCGAAGGCCCGCCGCGCGGCCGCGACGGCGAGGTCGACGTCCTCCCGGTCCGCCTCGGCAATGGAGGTCAGGATACGCCCGTCGATCGGCGAGACTACGTCGCTTCTCTGGCCGCTCGCGGAGTTGCGGAACGCCCCGTCGATGAACAGGCCCCGAGGAGGGATCTCCGACGCTCGCAGTGTGTCGATGCGCGATTGGTCAAGCATTGCTGGTCATCTTCCGGCGATCCCGTACCACGCTCATGATGTGAAGGATGATCGCGATGACGATCATCGAGAACAGCACGAAGGCGATGGGACGGTTGATGAAGTCCCAGGGTGTGTCGACCCGGGCCATCGCGGTGCGAAGCTTGGCTTCCATCAGGCCGCCTAGCACCATTCCCAGGATGATCGGCGACGTCGGCCAATTCAGGCGCTTGAGGATGAAGCCGAACACGCCGAAGGCGGCGGCGATGGCGCAATCCTTCAACGAATTGCGCAGCGAATAGACGCCAATCAGGCTGAACGTCAGGATCATCATCCCGAGGAACCGGTTCGGGATGAGCATCACCTTCATCAGCGAATTGGTGGAGACGAGCAGGAACAGGATCACGAGGACGTTGAGAAGGAACAGCGCGATGTAGAGCGCGACGACGAAGTCCATCTGGTTCTGGAACAGCTGGGGTCCCGGGATGACGTTGTGGACGTAGAAGACCGACAGCATCATCGCCGTCAGCTCCTCGCCCGGAATTCCAAGCGCGAGCAGCGGGATCATCGCGGCGGCCGGCACAGAATTGTTGGCTGCCTCCGAGGCGATGATTCCCTCCGGATTGCCCTTCCCGAACAGATCGGGCGTCTTCGATGTCTTCTGGGCGTATCCATAGGAGAGGAACTGCGACATGAACTCGCCGACGCCGGGGATCATCCCGCACACCACACCGAAGCTCGATGCCACCGTGGCGACCCGCTTGAAGCGGAGGATCTCGGCCATCGACGAAAAGAAGCCGGTCTTCGTCATCGCCGGCAGCTCGTATTTCTGGTCCTTGCCGGTCAGCAGGATAAACGCCTGGCTCAGCGCGAACAGGCCGAGCACGACGACGATCAGGTCGATTCCGGAAGCGAGCCAGGTCTGCCCGAATGTGTAGCGCTGGGTGTAGCCGGCCCCTTCGAGGCCCACCGTCTTGAGAAAGATGCCGTAGCAGACCAGCATACCGGCCGCGAGAACCTGGCCGCGATGGGTCACCACGACGAGGACGATGCCGAGCAGGGCCGCGAGAAAGATCTCGCGCGCTCCGAACATCGGTGCGACACGGGCGAGCACCGGCGCCAGCAGGACCAGGCACAGGATCGAGAAGACGCCGCCGAAGAAGGACGCGGAATAGGCCAGGCTGAGGGCCCGCCGCGCTTCGCCGCGCTTGGTCATGGGATAGCCGTCATAGGTGGTCAGCGCGTTGACCGGCGTTCCGGGCGTGTTGATGAGGATCGCCGGAATGGCGCCGCCGAACATCGACGATCCGTAGACGCCGAGCAGCGCTGTCAGCCCGACGATCGGCTCCAGCGAGAAGGTCGCCGGAAGCATGATGGCGATCGCCACCGCGGCGCCGACGCCGGGCATCGCGCCGACCATGACGCCGCCGATCGATCCGATCAGCAGGGCCGCGATCACGTCCCAGCGGGCGATGATTTCTAGTGCCGACAGGAAAACGTCCATGTGGTCCTCAGAAATAACGGATCATGATGTAGCGGAGGGCTCCCGGCAGGAACTCATAGATCGCCCCGCCCGGGATCTTCACGTTGAACAGCGTCTTGAACAGCAGGACCACGAACAGCGCGAATGCCGCTGCGGCGCCGAAGGCGAGGCGGGACCGGTATCCCCCCCGCCATGTGATGAAGAGGCAGAAGCCGAGTGTCGCCGCCAGGTAGCCGACGACCGGTATCCCGGCGACGTAGAGGAGGTACCAGCCGACATATTCGAGCGAGCTGATCCAGACGAGCACCTCCCGCCAGCGGCCGGCGGTGCGCGTCGCCCTGCTCGTCGCGATCAGGTTCGCGACGGCGAAGATCGTCATCCCCGCAAGGCTGATGAACGGCCACGTGCGCGGCTGCGCGGCAAATCCCTTTCCGGGCAGCACGCTCGTCTGCCAGAAGATCACGGAAAGGAGGCCGACAGCCGTCGCGAGGAAGATGAGCGAGTAGAATAGCTCGCCGGGTTTGCGCGCCTCCGGGAAGACGTGCGGCGTTGCGTTTTCGTGTTCCATGGTCGCCGGCTCCGTTGAGCGGAAAGGACCGGGGCGTTCTCGGACCCCGGCCCTCCGAAGAGCGTCAGTTGGCGATCATGTCGTTGATCTTGCCGATCGTCGCCTTGTCGGACTCGATCTGCTTCGTCGCCTCCTGGGCATCCTTCCAGTAGATGAGGGCGCCCGTATCCGCCGAGAGCTTCTTGGCGCGATCGGAGGACATGGTCTCCTTCGCCACCGCAATGATCTTCTCGCGTATGTCGGCGGGCGTGTCCTTGTGGACGAACAGGCCATTCCATAGCGAGACATTCAGCTCCGGTGCGAGGGACGCCAAAGTCGGCGCGTCGGGCACGACGCTGATCGGCCCGTCGGTGATCGTCGCGAGGATCTTCACCTTGTCGAGGCACGGAAGGATCTGCTGGATCGTCGTGTTGATGACGTCGAAATCGCCCGCCGCCAGCGAATTGCAGTCGAGCGCATCGTTCGACGCTTCGGTGCCCCATTCGAAGCCCATTTGCTTGGCAGCGGCGAACGTCGCCTGAGTGGGAAGCAGGAACGACCCGAAATGGCCGAGCGCGACCTTGTTGGCCTTCGCGTATTCGGCAAGTTCCTTCATGCTGCCATAAGGAGCGTCCGCAGACGTCGCGATCACGAACGGGTAGGTGACGAAGATGCCGAGCGGCTCGAACGGGTTGGGACTCAACGCGGGAATGCCGACCTCTGGGCCGACGACGGGCACGTCCACCACGAAGGAGCCGACCGTGTAGCCGTCCGCCGGCGCGGCGGCGGCCTCGGCGGCGCCGGGGAACGGACCGCCGTCGCTCGGCTTGTTCACGACAGCCGCGGCCACGCCGTATTTGGCCTGGAAGTCCTCCGCGATCATCCGCGTCAGCACGTCTTCCAGGTCTCCCGGCGGGAACGGAACGATGAAGCTGACCGGCTTCTCGGGATAGTCGGCCATGGCCAAGCCAACGGACAACAGCGCCGTAGCGGCGCCGGCGAGCAGAACACCCAGCAGTCTTTGCATCCGATTTCTCCTGTTTTGTGGGCGCTGCCCACGGTTCCCTTCAAGCTGGTTCATTATTTGAACCTTACTTTCAAATATAGACTTGCAAAGAGACGCAGGTCCTGTCAAGCTGATTTTGCGTTCGTCATCCAAAGCCTGTTGGGAGAGCCGCGTGAGCACGGTCGACAAGGCGGTTTCGCTGCTTGATCTGTTTAGTGTCGATGAGCCGGAACACGGTCTCACCGAGATTTCGCGACGTTCCGGCTTTGACAAGGCGACGACCCGGAGGTTGCTGGTTTCCCTGGCCCGGAACGGGTTCGTCGAGCAGCACCCGGAGACGCGTCAATACCGGCTTGGCGCCGGTCTGACTCGCCTGGCCCGCATTCGTGAAGCGTGCTTGCCGATCCTGCAGACTTCTCTTCCATTCATTCGCGAACTGGCGGCCGCGACATCGGAAACTGTGCATCTGGCGGAGGTCGCCAACGGATCGCTGCTCACTGTCTTCGTCGAGCACCCGGCCAGGGCGAACCGGGTCAATGTGAATGTCGGCGGATACCTCCCGCTGCACTCCACCGGGTCGGGCATCGCCTATTTGGCCCAAGCCCGCGAGGAGGAGGTGCAGGCGGCGCTGAGCAGGCCACTGGCGGCGTTCACGTCGCGCACCGTCACCGAGCCGGCAGCTGTCCTCGCCGAGGTCGAAGCTGCACGTGCGCGCGGCTATTCGATCATGGACCAGGCGTTCGAGGAAGGCGTCTTCAGCGTCGCCGCTGCGATCCTGGGGTGGGACGGCTATGCCATAGGCACGTTGGCCATCGCGGCGCCGGTCGCGCGTACGTCGAAGGCCGCGGCGGCCGAACGTGGCAAGGCTGTGGCGGCTGCGGCGCGGCAGATCAGCGAACGTCTCAATGGCGAAGGCTTCAATACCCGCAGGAGCAGGATTTCCGCATGATGGAAGCGAAGACACCGATGCAGCCGCGTATCCTGATCATTGGCACAGGCGACACCAAGGCGGATGAACTCGAGTTCATGCAAGCCAAGGTGGCAGAAGCCGGCGGGCTGCCGCTGATGCTCGATGTCAGCGTCCTCGGTGACCCGCCGTATGCGCCCGACTTCGACAAGCATGCCGTTGCGGCCGAGGGCGGCTCGACCATTGCCGCCATCGTGGAACTTGGCGACGAGAACAGCGCGATGACGGTGATGGCCGCGGGGGCGTCAGCCTTGACGAAGCGCCTCCATGACGAAGGACGCGTCGACGGCGTTATTGCGTTGGGCGGTACGATGGGTACCGATCTTGCCCTCGATGTCGCGCTGGCGCTGCCGCTCGGCGTGCCGAAATTCGTTGTCTCTACCATCTCGTATTCGCATCTCATTCCGCCGGAGCGCATTTCGACCGATCTGATGATGATCCTGTGGGCTGGCGGCCTCTACGGGTTAAACTCTACCTGCCGGGCCGTCCTGTCGCAGGCATGCGGTGCGGTCGTCGGCGCCGCTCGTACGGCCGAACGTCCCGACCGCAGGCGCCCTGTCGTCGGCATAAGCTCGCTGGGCAAGAGCTGTCTCACCTATATGGTTGCGCTGAAACCCGAGCTGGAAAGGCGCGGCTATGAGGTGGTGATCTTCCACACCACCGGAATGGGCGGTCGCGCGCTGGAGGCGATCGCGGCGCAGCGTGGCTTTGCCGCTGTCCTCGATTTCAGCTTGCAGGAACTCGCCAATTGCCTCTCTGGTTCGGTGGTCACCTCTGGCGCCGACCGGCTCGAGAATGCAGGCCGGGCCGGGGTCCCGCAGATCGTGGCACCAGGCGCGATCGACATGGTCGACTTCCCCACCTGGCAACCAGTGCCCAAGCTCTTCGAAGGTCGCCCCTACCACGCTCATAACCGTCTGCTTGCCTCGGTAACCAGCGACAGCGAGGCCCGCCGCGCCATCGCCCGCGCGATCGGGGCCAAACTCGCGTCGGCCACTGGCCCCACCGCCTTCATCCTGCCTGCCGGCGGTATCCAGCAATGGGACCAGGAAGGCGAGCCGCTCTATGAGCCGGCGGCGACGGCGGCCTTCATGGATGAAATGCGCCGCAGCGTGCCTTCGAGCGTGGAGTTTCGAGAGATCGCCGGCCATATCAACAGCGGTGAGTTCGTCGATGCCGTCCTCGATCTGTTCGACCGCTGGATGGCTGATGGGATCATCACGGCGGGGACGGTCTCCGCATGACGAAGCCCAATGCTCTCGTGCTCGATTTCGGCGGGGTGGTCACTCGCACTCTGTTCGAGACGCACGAACTGACCGAAAACGCACTGGGCCTGCCGGCGGGCACGCTGACATGGCACGGACCCTTCGCACCCGAGAAGGATAGTCTTTGGCGGGCAATGCAGGCGAACGAGATCAGTGAGCGCGACTATTGGATGGAGCGCACTCGTCAGGTCGGCCGGCTGGTCGGTGAAGACTGGGCTGAGATGGAGACCTTCGTGCGCCGAGCCCGCGGCGCCGATCCTGAGGCCGTGATCCGGCCAGAAGCCAATGCTGCAATCCAGGTCGCTCACGGTAAAGGCATCCGGCTCGCCGTTCTGTCGAACGAGCTCGATCTGTTCTACGGGGCGGACTTCCGACAGCGGCTGCCGCTTCTCTCATCGTTCGATCTGATCGTCGACGCGACCTATACCGGCATACTCAAGCCCGATCCGCGTGCCTACGCAGCCGTGACCGACGCTCTCGGCCTGCCTGCCGAGGCGTGCGTTTTCGTGGACGACCAGGCGCGCAACGTCGCCGGCGCGGAGCGCGCCGGGATGCGCGCCGTCCATTTCGAGGTGCGGAATCCGCACCGTTCTTTCAGCGAGGCGCTCGCCTATTTCGGGCTTGCGCTCGACATGCCCGACAGCATTTCAGAGAGGACCACAAATGCGTGACACCAATTTCCTCGCCGAAAACAACGCCCGGCAAATCTGGCACC
Organism: Pseudomonadota bacterium; assembly: GCA_043822005.1. Classification (GTDB taxonomy): domain Bacteria; phylum Pseudomonadota; class Alphaproteobacteria; order Rhizobiales; family Rhizobiaceae; genus Mesorhizobium_A. Next base: position 49,508 of record JBDRCE010000059.1, read on the forward strand.
CGATGGCGCACCCGGCCGAAATGCGCGAAAATCCTCCGCGGATCATCATGAAAGGCAACGGCGCCTATGTGACCGATCTGGAAGGCCGCACGGTTCTCGATGCGGTAGGCGGTCTCTGGAACGTCAATCTCGGCTACAACTGCGATCCAATTAAGCGAGCGATCGCGACGCAGCTCGATACGCTGCCCTATTATTCTGGCTTCCGCGGTACCTCAACCGGTCCGTCGATAGAACTGGCTTGGGAACTGACGCAGTTTTTCGCACCAGAGGGCATGGTAAGGGCCTTCTTTACCTCCGGCGGATCGGACTCGGTGGAGACGGCGCTCCGGCTCGCGCGACAATACTGGAAGATCCGCGGGCAGGGGGACCGTGTAAAGTTCCTCGCGCTCAAAAAGGGTTATCACGGCACCCATTTCGGCGGCGCCTCGGTCAACGGCAACGCCAATTTCCGCCGCAACTACGAGCCTCTGCTGCCAGGCGTCTTCCACATCCCGGCGCCGTACGCCTACCGCAACCCCTTCGATGAGACGAACCCTGAGAAGCTGGCGAAGCTGTGCGCCCGGGCGTTGGAGGACGAGATTGCCTTTCAGGGAGGCGATACGATCGCGGCCTTCATCATGGAACCGGTTCTGGGCGCTGGCGGGGTGATCGTGCCGCATGAAAGCTTCATGCCGATGGTGCGCGAAATCTGCGACCGGCACGAAATCCTGCTGATTGCGGACGAGGTCGTCACCGGCTTCGGCCGGACCGGAGCTTGGTCGGGCTCGCGGCTTCACGATGTGAAGCCCGACATGATGACCATCGCCAAGGCGATCACCTCGGGTTATTTCCCGCTGGGCGCCACGATGATCGGAGAACAAGTTACGGAAGTCTTCGAGACCGACAAGACGAGCTTCGGTTCGATTGGTCACGGCTACACTTACTCCGGCCATCCGGTCGGCTGCGCTGCGGGCATTGCAGCACTGGCAGAGACCCGGCGCCTGAAGGTCCACGAAAACGCCTCTGCACGCGGCCTCGAACTCGCCGACGCGCTGGAGGACCTGAAGCGCAGGCACTCGATCGTCGGCGATATCCGTTACAAGGGGCTGATGGGCGCCGTGGAGCTGGTCTCGGAACGCGACACCAAGAAAGCTGCCGACAAGGGCGTCATGAAGCGCGTGTCAGACGCCGCCTATGAAGCGGGCGTCATGTTGCGCGTCTCTGGATCGAATATCATCCTGTCGCCGCCCCTCATCCTGAGTTCAGATCAGGTGCGTGTGATCGCGGAGGCGTTGGACACTGGCCTCGCTGCCGCCTGATGGAGCGCGGAATCCCACTCTGCTATGCAACCGGCATCCCTCGCCGGGCACTATCGAGTGGTCGATCCGAGGGCAGGTCAGTGATTGCAGGCCGGCAGCCCGGGGGCATGCACAAGATCAACCTGCGCGACTGATTGCTGAAAAGGTTCCGTCGATTGGCGACTTCATGAGCGCTTCTCAGGCGAAATTGACGCTGACGGTGCCGCACGGGCCGAAGTCAGCGTGGATGGACGAACCGTGCGGTGCCTCAATGGGCCGGATGAAGGAACCGGCAAGGACGATCTGTCCGGCTTCGATTCCATTGCGGCTATGTTGAGCAAGGCGATTGGCGAGCCAGACGACGCCGCGTGCGGGATGGTTGAGGACGCCGGCGCCGAGGCCTGTCTCTTCCACCTCGCCATTGCGGGAGACGATTGCGCCCATCCAGCGCAGGTCGATGTCGTCGGGCCGCATGGCGCGCCCACCCCAGACAACGCCGGCATTCGCCGCGTTGTCGGCAATCGTGTCGACGATCGTGCGTGACTTCTTCGTCTCGGGATCGATGCGCAAGATGCGCGTGTCGAGGATCTCAAGTGCCGGCACCACATAGTCGGTAGCGTTGAGCACATCGAAGACGCTGATGTCGGGACCGCGCAAGGGTGCCTTCATAACGAAGGCAACCTCTGCCTCGACGCGCGGCTGGATGAAGCGGTTCCCGGGCACGGTCGCGCCGTCTTCGAAGACCATGTCGTCGAAGAGGACGCCGGAATCCGGGATGTCGATGTTCAGCGCATATTGCATCGCCTTGGAGGTCAGCCCGATCTTCCAGCCGATCACCCTGCGTCCCGCAGCGATCTTCCTTCGCACCCAGGCGGCCTGTATCGCATAGGCGTCGTCCATGCCGATCTCAGGATATTGCAGGGACAGGAGCCCGATCTGGACGCGGCTGCGCTCGGCTTCGTCGAGACGGGCCGCCGCGGCATCGATCTGGTCCTTCGTCAGCATGGCTCAAACCTCGTCTGCAATCGTGTTGCGCAGGATGCCGATGCCGTCGGCCTCGATTTCCACGACATCGCCCGGCTTCAGCCAGATCGGGGGGTCGAACCGCGCGCCGGCGCCGGTCGGAGTGCCGGTGACGATCACGTCGCCCGGCACCAGCGTGGTGAAGGTCGAGATGTAGCTTATGATCTTCCGGAAGGAAAAGATCATGCGGCCGGTGCGGTCGCTCTGGCGGACTTCGCCATTGACGCGGGTCTCGAGGCGGATGTCGGCAAGCTGGCTTTCGTCGACATAGGGAACGAGCCAGGGACCGATCGAACCGCTGCGGTCGAAATTCTTGCCCTGGGTCACATTGAACTTGGCATGGCGGACCCAGTCGCGGATCGTGCCTTCATTGCACAACGACAGCGCAGCGATGTGATCGAGCGCGTCGGTTTCGGGAATGCGCCGCCCCGCCTTGCCGATGACGATGACGATCTCACCCTCATAGTCGAGCTGCAGGCTTTCCGGCGGCCGGATCAGCGGCTGGTCGTGTCCTGTGAAGGAGCGCGGAAAGCGGATGAAGAGCGAGGGATTGGACGGCGCTGCCTGCCCGTCCTTGTATTCCTCGTTGCGGTCGGGAAAGTTGACGCCGACGCAGATGATCTTCTCCGGCGAAGGGATCGGGATTTCATACGTGATATCGGACAACGGGACATCGGCGGCCAGGGCCATGCCTTCCTCCGCAACCGACAGGAGGGCGCCCGCCTCGATCATCTCGCGCAGGCTTTGCCACTGCGGATGGCGCTTCGACAGATCGACGACGCCGTCTCCCGCGACGAGGCCGTATTTCAGGACGCCCTGATGGCGAAAACTCAAAAGCCGCGGTCTCATCGTCAGGTCGTCTCCTCGCAGCGCCGGCCGCGCCCAGTGTCTCTCATTGCTGACGGCTCGTCGCCGGTTAGGGCGCGATGATCGGTTGAGCCTTCAGGTCGGAAGCGTGTACCGGCGTGTCGGCAAAGAGGCTGCCATGCTCGAACCAGGACCTCGGCGCGGGTGCTCCCCACAGCGTCTGGCGCTGCGGATCCTTCAGGTCCCATTTGATCGGCTCGAGATCCGGGTCGACGGTCTGGTAGTCCGAGCAGTAGATCTCGATGCGGTGACCGTCCGGATCGAGAATGTAGAGGAAGAAGGCGTTCGAGATGCCGTGGCGACCGGGGCCTCGCTCGATGTTGGACACCCAGCCGGTGGTCGACATCAGGTCGAGCAAGTCGATGATGTTGAGCGGCGTCGGCACCCAGAAGGCGGTGTGGTGCAGGCGCGGACCGGTGCCGTTGGTGAAGGCGATGTCGTGCACGCCACCCTTGCGATGCGTCCAGGCGGCCCAGAGACGTCCGGTCTCCTCGTCCTCGGTGTATTCGGTCACGCGGAAGCCGATCTCGTTGTAGAAGGCGACCGACTCGTCGACATTCGGCGAGAAGCAGTTGAAGTGGTCGATGCGCAGCGGCTTGACGCCTCTGTAGAGCGCATATTTCTGATGGATCGGCGGCAGCCGGTCCATTTTGGAATAGAACTCCAGCGGAATGCCGTGCGGGTCGCGGGTGCGGAAGGTGCGCGACTGGTAGGGGCGCTCCACCCATTCCACCGGCAGACCCTTGCCTGCGAAGAAATGCGCGGCCTTGTCGAGTTCCGCATCGTCATAGACCTTGAAGCCCAGGTCACGCGCCTCCGACGCGTTTGACTTCTTCAGCACGATGCAGTGATGGCCGCGTTCTTCCATGGCCCGCAGATAGATCGCGTCGGCCGTCTCGTCCGTCACCTGCAGGCCGAGCGTATCGACGTAGAAGGCGCGCGACTTCGCCAGGTCTCTGACGCCGAGTTCGACGTGGCTGAGGCGCACGATGTTGAATGGCGGGTAGAGATTGGGCGTGGGCAAAGGCATGATCTGCTCCCGAAGAGACTATTGAACCGGAAAGACGACGTTGGCCTGGCCCGTGCCGGATGACGGGAAATACTCGCCGATCACCTCGCCCTTGCCGGTGTACTTGTCCCAGCCCAAAGCGCCGAACAGCATTGCCGTGTCATGCATCGAGCCTTCGCCGCAGCAGAAGTTCGCATAGTCGGTCAGCATCTTGAGAAAGGTTGCGATCTCCCCCTTCTGCCAGAGTTCGAGCACCCTGAGGTCGACCTGGCGATTGAACTCGGACGAGATGGTGAAGGTGCCGTTGTTGGCCTCATAGTCGTCGTTGGGCCAGATCTTGTGGCTCAGGGATCCGGAGGCGACCAGCAGAACCTTGCTGTCGCTGGTCTCGATCGCTTCGCGGATCGCCTCGCCCAGCTTGCGCGAGGATTCGTGGCTGTGCACCGTGCACCAGGCCGCAACCGACACCACCTTGAACTCGCCTTCGCGCGACATGAAGTGCATCGGCACCAACGTACCATATTCGAGTTCCAGGCTGTCGATATGGTGCGACAGCGTATACACGCCCTTCTCCCGCGCCTTTTCGGCAATCAGGTCGCCGAGGCCGGGATTGCCTTCGAACTTGAAGGGCATGTCGCTGATGAACTGCGGGAATTCGTTCGAGGTGAACACGCCCTCGAAATGCGCGTTTGCATTGATGTGATAGCCGGCATTGACCACCCAGTGGGTGTCGCAGATGACGATCGTATCCGCCCCGAGCGCCTTGGCGCGACGGGCAATCTCCCTATGCCCGTCGATAGCCTGCTGGCGCGTTCCGAAAACCCGACCCGGCTTTTCCGACATCAGCATCGTCGGCACATGGGTCATTTTTGCCGCGAGTACTATTTCGCCCATGGGGTCACTCCTCCCGCAAATCTGTCGTCGGTTTTCTGCCCTCGCGCACAGCTCAGCCGGCCAGCTTCTGGATGGCGTGGGCCTTCGTGGCGAAGGCGACGTTCTTCGTCTCCATGTAGAAATCGAAGGACCAGTCGCCCCCGTCGCGGCCGATACCTGAATTCTTGACGCCGCCGAAGGGCGTCGGCAGGTGGCGGACGTTTTCCGAGTTCACCCAGATCATGCCCGCCTCGAGACCGTCGGTGAAACGGAAGGCACGGGTGAGGTCCGACGTCCACAGATAGCCGGTCAGGCCATACTGGACGTCGTTGGCAAGGGCGAGGGCTTCCGCTTCGTCGTTGAACGGTATCGCGGCGAGCACAGGTCCGAAAATCTCTTCCTGCGCGATGCGCATCCGATTGTCGACGCCGGTGAAAAGCGTCGGCGAGAGGTAGCAGCCACCGCCCGGGCCGTCGAATTTCTCGCCGCCGGCTGCAACGGTTGCTCCCTCGGCCTTGCCGATGCCGATATAGTCGAGAACCTTCGCCTCATGCACCGGATGGATCAGCGGTCCTACGACCGTGTCCGGATCGAGTGGATGGCCGACCTTGATACGTTTGGCCTTCTCGGCGACCATCGCTGTGAACGTATCGTAGATGCTCGCCTCGACCAGGAGACGCGAGGACGACGTGCAGCGCTCGCCGTTCAGCGAGTAGATCATGAACACGGCCGCGTCGGCGGCCCTGTCCAGATCGGCATCGGCGAAGACGACGACGGGGTTCTTTCCACCGAGCTCGAAATGGACGCGCTTCAGCGTGTCGGCGCCCTGTTTCATGATCATCGAGCCGGTGCGGCTTTCGCCGACGAAGCCGATCGCCTTGATGTCGGGATGCTCGGTTAGCGCCTTGCCCGCATCCTCGCCGAAGCCGTTGACGAGGTTCCATACGCCCTTGGGCAGACCGGCCTCCTCGGCGATCTCGACCAGCAGGCGTGCGGTCAGCGGGGAGAACTCGGCGGGTTTGTGGACGATGGTGCAGCCGGCAGCCAGCGCCGGCGCAATCTTCCAGGTGGACAGCATGAAGGGCGTGTTCCACGGCGTGATGATGCCCACAGGGCCGATCGGGTTGCGGGTGGTGATGTTCACCTGGCCGTCGGCGCGCAGCGATCTGCCGTCCCGCGCCTCCGGCGCACGGTCGGCGAAGAAGCGGAAGTTCTCGGCGCCGCGGAGCGCAGCCTTGGCCATGAATTTCAACGATTGCCCTGTGTCCATGCACTCGACGAAGGCGATCTCCTCGGCCCGTTCGACGATGGCGTCGGCAATCCTGTGCAGCAGCTTCTTGCGCGTGACGCCATCCATGGCAGCCCACGCCGGGAACGCGGCCCTGGCTGCCCGTGCCGCGCGGTCTATATCGGCGGCCTTGCCGTGCGCCACCTTCGCAAGTGGCTTCAGGTCGACGGGAGAGATGGTCTCGAAGGTCTGTCCGTCGAATGCCGGCACGGCTTCTCCGCCGATCTGGTTGAGTACCCCTTGTTCACGGAAGCGGGCAAGGTAGCGTTCCGCCTTGGCGATGTTGTCTTCAAGCTTGGCCATCGTCGGTTCCTTGAATTGTCTTAGCCCGCAGCCGGGAATGCATGGTGTTGCGCTTCCAGCTCAGATCCGGGTCGATTTCGCGGATCTCCATCGAGAGCGCGAAATGAGGGCTTGCGAAGAGGGGGCCGAGTACATCCTGCGCAGCCGCGAAGATCGCTGCGCCCGCCTGCTCCTTCTCGGCCGGGGATCGTCCGCGGCCAATTCGGATACTGATATCCACGAAGGCGTTCTCCGGTGCGCGGTCGGCGATTGAGTAATGCTCGCAGCGGATGGCCCGCACCCTCACCGCCCCCACCTCAAACAGGTTCGTACCAAGGGCGACCTCGAGAAGCCGTTCGCAAAGCGCATCGACGTCGGCGCGGCCGTTGAGATTGGCGGAGTATTCCACGGTCAGATGCGGCATGGTCACCTCGATATAATTAACTTGTTAATTAATAAGCTGGAGACTGTCAATCTCCACCTGCGGAACGCACGCGACACCGATGCGGTGGGGCAAGCGACACCTGCGTCGCCCGCGCCTCGGTACGGAAGCCGTCCGTAGCTTGCTTGCCTTCAGAGGTCTTCGACTTCTGGTGGGGGAGGCGGGGACGCCGATTCCCGGAGAGGCGGAGGCAGACTAGCCAGGTTGATCGGTTCCGCCATTGCCAGTTCGAGCTCGCGCAGTGTCTCCTGCAGCTTGGTGAGCCTCTCCTTGCCAAAACGACTGGTGATTTCGACGTAGATCGCCTCCGAATGGATACCAGCCTGATCGATGAGCGCTCGACCCCGCTCGCTGATCGAGATCAGGCCTCGCCGCATATCCTCCCTGGGTGTGCGGCGGTGGATGAGGCCCCGCACCTCGAGATCCTTTAGAATGCGTGAAAGAGAGGGGGGCAGCAGGAACGTCGCCTTCGCGAGCGCCGTGACCTCGATCGTTTCGATCGAGGTCAGCGCGCGCAGCACCCGCCACTGCTGTTCGGTAATGCCGAAGTGCTGAAGGCTGCGGCGGAAATGCGCCATGACCGCTTCGCGTGCCTTCAGAAGCGACATTGGCAGCGAACGCGAGAACTCGCGCAGGCGCACGCGAGCTATCGTGACGGACGCGTCGGTTCCTCCATCGTTCTTGCTACTTCTTCTGCTCACTATGCCAGCCTTTCGATGGGGGGGCGCCATTATGATTCCAATGTTAACTGCAGCCAACGCCAGTATCTCACGGCGAGCGCGAAAAGTCGCCGGCGCGGCAGCCCGCGCCAGCCAGCGAACCCGTCATCGCAGGACGCTGGGCGATCGTCAGCACCTTCAGATTGACTGAAGCTGAGGGTAGGTCGCAATGTCATTGAGAGGCGCTATTTCGTCCGCTTGTGAGGCGCTTCTTTGCGCCCGGCGGGTAGACGGGGAGCACCAACTCGCGTGTCGAGAAGGACAGCGCTCTGCGTCGATGGGGCTTGGACGTGATGGCCGGAAGCGGAGCCAAGAAGTCGAAGGTTGCCGTCGCGCGCGAGCTGGCATTGCATCTGGACTGGCGCGACAACCTTCGAAGCAGCAGCGCGTTGATAAACGGCACACCGCGGCCGTCCCGAAGAGGACGTGACCTGCCACTGAACCGTCATCCAGCGGCGATTAGAGCCTCGGCTGTTTTTGATTTCAGAATTCGACGGGCGCGAAGATGTTGGCGTAGTGCTTCACCGAAGGCGGTTCGGCGAAATACGGGCCGACCAGCGCGCGCCATTCGGCAAAAAGTGGCGAATTGCGGAAGCCGACGGTGTGGTCCTCCAGTGTCTTCCAGCGGATCACCACATCGAAATGCGACTGGTCCTCGACGCAGCGGGTAAGCACAAGGCCGAGGCAGCCCTCGGCGCGCCGGAAGACATCGACGGCCTTTCCGACCGCGGCTTCGAACTCGGCTTCCAGTCCCTGCTTCACGCGGATCGTCGCGACTTCGATGATCATGTTCTTTTCCCTCTGCCGGCTGCGGCGCTACCATCCACAGGATAGTCGACGAAAACGACATAAGTCGATTCGTCCGAAGCGAGTAGCCGCTTGTGGCGGTGAGACCCGCCCGGCCCGGCGCTTTGCGGTCGACCTAGCGGTGCCAATCGGATGTCGAGACGACCGGATGCCCGCAGCACCCCAATCGCACCGCACGGCTTGCAGCGGTGCCCGCGAAGGGCACGGCTTCGGTCCAGCGTGGCGAATTCGTCCCGCCGCGCTCAAGCGGCCTTCGCGGCTTTCCGTGCAAGCCTTGCCTTGATGCTCGCGACATCGGCGCGCGGCGTGGCAGCGAACAAGGTCCTCGTGTAGCTGTGCTTCGGGTCGGCGAAGACCTCGTCGCGCGGGCCGTATTCCACCGCCTCGCCGAAATACATCACCATCACGTCGTCGGCGATGTAGCGCACCACGGAAAGGTCGTGGCTGATGAAGACATAGGTGAGCTGGAACTCATCCTGCAGGTCGGCGAGCAGGTTCAGAACCTGCGCCTGAACGGACAGGTCGAGCGCCGAGACCGGCTCGTCGAGCACCAGCAGGCTCGGATTGAGCATCAGCGCGCGCGCGATCGCAATGCGCTGTCGCTGGCCGCCGGAGAACATGTGCGGATAGCGGTTGAAGTGCTCCGGCCCGAGCCCGACCTTGAGCAGCATCTGCATGGCCCGCTCGCGCCGCTCGTCCGCCGAGGCGCCGGTGTTGATCAAAAGTGGCTCGCCTAGCACGTCCCCGATCTTCTGGCGGGGATTGAGCGATCCGTACGGGTTCTGGAAGACGATCTGCACCTTGCGGCGCAGTTCGGGCGTGATGCCGTCCTTGGCGATGTCGACCTTCTGGCCGTCGATGAACAGTTCGCCGGCCGTCGCCGCGTCGATCATGGTGATGATGCGCGCGAGCGTCGACTTGCCGCAGCCGCTCTCGCCGACGATGGCGAGCGTCTTGCCCTTCTCCACCTTGAACGAGACTCCCTTGACCGCATGGACCACGCGCGCGGGCGAGAACAGCCCTCCCGGAATCCGATAGTCGCGGACAAGGTCGCGGCCTTCGAGAACGACGGTGCTCATAGCGGGCCCTCCATCGGCGGCGTGACGACGGCGGGCGCCGCCTGTTCGAAGACGAGGTCGGAGATGGTCGGCAATCTGTCGCCGGTGGCGTTGTCCGGCAGGGCGGAAAGCAGGGCGCGCGTGTAGGCGTTCTTCGGGTTCTCGAAGAGCGTGAGCACGTCCGCGTCCTCCATCTTGCGGCCTTTGTACTGGACGATCACCCGGTCGGCCGTTTCGGCGACGACGCCCATGTTGTGGGTGATCATGATCAGCCCCATGCCGTATT
>JBDRCE010000060.1:0-17275 GCA_043822005.1 Pseudomonadota bacterium
GGACGTGACGGGGATCGTGACGCTGCCGGCTGGCACCGAGATGGTGATGCCCGGCGACAACATCACGGTGGATGTCGAGCTGATCGTGCCGATCGCCATGGAGGAGAAGCTGCGCTTCGCCATCCGTGAAGGCGGCCGCACGGTTGGTGCAGGGGTTGTTGCTTCGATCAAGGAGTGATCGAAGCAGACAATCCCCGTAGCCACCAACCGGATTTTTGGTGGCGAAATGCGCAAAGCGCATTTCGAGGCGGCGCCGGCGTCGTGGCCTCGATCAAGGAATAGGCGCTTCGGCGCTTGAATGGCGGCGTCCGCGCCGCCATTTTCTGCTCGGCCGGCTTGAAGCTTCGGCGGCAACCGGATAGGAACGGGCGGAATACGGGCATAGCTCAGTTGGTAGAGCGGCGGTCTCCAAAACCGCAGGTCGTAGGTTCGAGCCCTGCTGCCCGTGCCAGTTTCCCCGCAAGGGGCCAGTCTTCCCCGCGAGGGGATGTGAAATGCCATAGCCGGAAGGGGAACGATTGGATGGTTCCTCGCTGGCGTTAGAACATGAAGCGGGTAAGCGGGCCTTGCGCTTGCGGAGAATCCTCTTTATGTAGACGGGACAGACACGCGGTGCGTGGAGCTGGGCAGCCAGCTTTACGCACCTAATGGCATGGGAGCAAGGCGGTGATTCGCCTCTTCCATGGGCTTCCGGAAGGAGGCATGTTCCGGCGTCGGGAACTACAGAAAGACGGTCCGGTCAACGGACCCCTGAGACAGAGCGGCATATGGCTTCGAAGACCACCAATCCATTCGTTTTCCTTCAGCAGGTCCGGTCCGAGACGGCGAAGGTAACGTGGCCCTCGCGTCGCGAGACCATGATCTCGACGATCATGGTGCTCGTTTTCGCATTCATCGCGGCAATCTTCTTCTTCGCCGCCGATCAGCTTATGGCGCTGGGGGTCGAACTGATCCTCGGCCTCGGGCGCTAAGTATCCCGGCGACCACGGAGACAGTTCAAGACATGACCGCGCGGTGGTACATCGTCCACGCCTATTCGAACTTCGAGAAGAAGGTCGCGGAGGACATTGAGCAGAAGGCCAAGCAGAAAGGCCTCTGGGATTCCTTCGAGAAGATCCTGGTGCCGACCGAGAAGGTCGTCGAAGTGCGTCGCGGCCGCAAGGTCGACGCCGAGCGCAAGTTCTTCCCCGGCTACGTGCTGGTGCGGGCGAACCTGACCGACGCGGTCTTCTCGCTGATCAAGAACACGCCGCGCGTGACCGGCTTCCTCGGCGATTCCAAGCCGGTGCCAATCACCGACGCGGAAGCCGACCGCATCCTGCATCAGGTGCAGGAGGGCGTGGAGCGTCCGAAGCCCTCGATCACCTTCGAGATCGGCGAGCAGGTGCGCGTATCGGATGGTCCGTTCGCTTCGTTCAACGGCTTCGTTCAGGAAGTCGACGAGGAGCGGGCGCGGCTCAAGGTGGAAGTTTCGATCTTCGGGCGCGCTGTGCCCGTCGATCTCGAATTCGGCCAGGTCGAGAAGGCCTGACCGGAAGGCGTCCGGCCTCGCGCCGGATGTTCGCACTGGTGGGAGGGATGGCGGCTTTTGCCGGCCGAGCGTCCCGCACCACCGAACTGCAACCGCCGGCGTCGTGAAGATGTCCGGCATGAAACAAGGGCAGATGAGAAATGGCTAAGAAAGTTGCAGGCCAGCTCAAGCTCCAGGTCAAGGCAGGATCGGCCACGCCGTCCCCGCCGATCGGCCCGGCGCTCGGTCAGCGCGGCATCAACATCATGGAGTTCTGCAAGGCGTTCAACGCCCAGACCCAGGAGATGGAAAAGGGATCGCCGGTCCCGGTGGTCATTACCTATTACGCGGACAAGTCGTTCACCTTCGTGATGAAGACGGCTCCGGTGAGCTACTTCCTCAAGAAGGCTGCCGGCCTCGACTCGGGCTCCAAGGAGCCCGGCAAGAAGGTTGCCGGCCAGGTGAGCCGCGCCAAGGTGCGCGAGATCGCCGAAGCCAAGATGAAGGATCTGAACGCAAACGACGTCGACGCGGCGATGCGCATGGTCGAAGGCTCCGCCCGGTCGATGGGCCTGGAAGTGGTGGGCTGAGATCATGGCAAAGCTTTCGAAACGAGTTGCGAAGTCGCGTGAGGGCATCGACCCGAACAAGAGCTACGCCCTGTCCGACGCCGTGAAGCTCCTCAAGGAGCGCGCGACCGTGAAGTTCGACGAGACGATCGAGGTGGCGATGAACCTCGGCGTCGATCCGCGTCATGCCGACCAGATGGTGCGCGGCGTGGTGAACCTGCCGAACGGCACGGGCCGCACGGTCCGCGTCGCGGTGTTCGCGCGCGGCGCCAAGGCCGAAGAGGCGACCGCCGCCGGCGCCGACCTCGTCGGTGCGGAGGATCTGGTCGAGATCGTGCAGAAGGGCGAGATCAATTTCGACCGCTGCATCGCCACCCCGGACATGATGCCGCTGGTCGGCCGTCTCGGCAAGGTTCTCGGCCCGCGCGGCATGATGCCGAACCCGAAGGTCGGCACCGTGACCACGGACGTGGCCGGCGCGGTGAAGGCCTCGAAGGGCGGAGCCGTCGAGTTCCGCGTCGAGAAGGCCGGCATCGTGCATGGCGGCGTGGGCAAGGTCTCTTTCGACGCGAACGCGATCGAGGAGAACATCCGCGCCTTCGCCGACGCGGTGATCAAGGCCAAGCCGACGGGCGCCAAGGGCAACTACGTCAAGAAGGTGTCGCTCACCTCGACGATGGGTCCCGGCCTGAAGATCGACGTGGCGACGCTCAGCGCCAGCTGAGTTTAATGAGGAACGGCGCGTAACGCGCTGTTCCTGACAAGAATTCCGGGCCCGGAGACGGGCTCGGAAAGCCGGAGGGAAACCTCCGGTCTCCTGTCCGAGATTGCAGGTGGAGAGGTTCCTCTCCTTAAGCCGAACGGGCCTGCATGAGACGGGGGTCGACCCGAATTCGACGCCTCAGGGCGTAGCGTTTGGTTCGAACCGCGTGTGCCTTTTGTCAGCGTGACGGGCAACCGTCATGGCGAAAGGGGACAGGATCCTCGAGCGTCGTTCGGGAGGTCCGGAAATGGATGTCCTGCGCGACAGAAGGCAACCGGCAGCCGATCCTTCGGGAAAGGCTGCCAATTGGAGAGTGGCAGTGGAAAGAGCGGAAAAACGCGAATTCGTCACGGGCCTGAATGAGGTGTTCAAGAACACCGGTTCAGTCGTCGTGGCCCACTATGCCGGTCTGACAGTGGCGCAAATGAACGACCTCAGGTCGAAAATGCGCGCCGCCGGCGGCACCGTCAAGGTAGCGAAGAACCGTCTCGCCATCATCGCCCTTCAGGGTACGGACTCCGAAAGCATGAAGGGCCTGTTCAAGGGACAGACCCTGATCGCCTATTCGGATGATCCGGTTGCAGCGCCGAAGGTCGCTTCCGATTTCGCCAAGGGGAATGAGAAACTCATCATTCTCGGCGGCGCGATGGGCACGACTGCTCTCGACGCGAACGGAGTGAAGGCTCTGGCCACGCTGCCGTCGCTGGACGAGCTGCGCGCCAAGCTGGTTGGCATGATCGCCACCCCGGCAACCCGGATCGCCCAGGTCGTCAACGCACCGGCTGCCCAGCTGGCCCGCGTTTTCGGCGCCTATGCCCGGAAGGACGAAGCGGCATGAGGCCGTTTCTCGCTGTCATCAACAACACGCAATCGAACCATTGAAGGAAGTGAAAAATGGCTGATCTGTCGAAGATCGTTGACGAACTGTCGAGCCTGACCGTCCTCGAGGCGGCTGAGCTCTCGAAGCTCCTGGAAGAGAAGTGGGGCGTTTCGGCTGCCGCTCCGGTGGCCGCAGCCGCTGCTGCCGGCGGCGGTGCCGCTGCTGCCGCTCCGGTCGAAGAGAAGACCGAGTTCGACGTCATCCTGACGGATGCCGGCGCGCAGAAGATCAACGTCATCAAGGAAGTCCGCGCCATCACCGGTCTCGGCCTCAAGGAAGCCAAGGACCTGGTCGAAGGCGCTCCGAAGGCTGTCAAGGAAGGCGTCAACAAGGCTGACGCCGACAAGATCAAGGCCCAGCTGGAAGCAGCCGGCGCCAAGGTCGAGCTGAAGTAACAACGCGTGTCGGCGGGCGGCGATGTCGCCGTCCGCCGTCCCTCGCCAGCGAGGGAGCCCGCGTAATGGGCGAGTTGTGGAAACCCCTTTTCCGAGGGCCGGGAACGGCCTTCCGAAAACGGGTTTTTAACCGTTTTGAAATGCCGCAGCGCGTTGCGCGCGGCCGCAGGAATAGCCAGTAGGCAAAGGAGCGACGATGGCCCAGACCCACACGTTCAACGGTCGCAGGCGGGTTCGCAGCTTTTTCGGAAAGATCCCGGAAGTTGCGGAGATGCCGAACCTGATCGAGGTTCAGAAGGCTTCCTACGACCAGTTTCTGATGGTCGACGAGCCGGAAGGCGGACGTCCGGACGAGGGATTGCAGGCGGTTTTCAAGTCGGTATTCCCGATCTCGGATTTTTCCGGAGCGTCGATGCTCGAATTCGTGAAATACGAGTTCGAGTCGCCGAAGTTTGACGTCGACGAGTGTCGCCAGCGCGACCTGACCTATGCCGCGCCGCTGAAGGTGACGCTGCGCCTGATCGTGTTCGATGTCGACGAGGACACCGGCGCCAAGTCGATCAAGGACATCAAGGAGCAGGACGTCTACATGGGCGACATGCCGCTCATGACGTTGAACGGCACCTTCATCGTCAACGGCACCGAGCGCGTGATCGTCTCGCAGATGCACCGTTCGCCGGGCGTCTTCTTCGACCACGACAAGGGCAAGTCGCACTCGTCGGGCAAGCTTCTGTTCGCCGCGCGGGTCATTCCTTACCGCGGCTCGTGGCTCGACATCGAGTTCGATTCCAAGGACATCGTCCACGCCCGCATCGACCGCCGCCGCAAGATTCCGGCGACCTCGCTCTTGATGGCGCTCGGCATGGACGGGGAAGAGATTCTCTCGACCTTCTACAACACGCTGACCTATGAGCGTGACGGCGACGACTGGCGCGTGCCGTTCTCGCCGGACCGCTTCCGCGGCCGCAAGGCCGTGACCGACCTGATCGACGCCGACACCGGCGAGGTCGTGGTCGAGGGCGGCAAGAAGATCACGGTGCGCCAGGCGCGTCAGCTTGCCGAGAAGGGCCTGAAGGCCATCAAGGCGACGCTCGACGATCTGATCGGCTCCTACATCGCCGAGGACATCGTCAACCCCGAGACGGGCGAGATTTATCTCGAGGCCGGCGACGAACTCGACCTGACGGTCGACGCGAAAGGCGTGCGCAAGGGCAACCTGCTCGAACTGATCAATTCGGGCGTGACCGAGATCAACGTGCTCGACATCGACCACGTCAATGTCGGCGCCTACATCCGCAACACGCTCGCGATCGACAAGAACGAGAGCCGCCAGGACGCGCTGTTCGACATCTACCGCGTGATGCGCCCCGGCGAGCCCCCGACGCTCGACACGGCGGAAGCCATGTTCAAGTCGCTGTTCTTCGACTCGGAACGCTACGACCTGTCGGCCGTCGGCCGGGTCAAGATGAACATGCGTCTCGAGCTGAAGACCGAGGACACCATGCGCGTGCTGCGCAAGGATGACATCCTTGCCGTGGTCAGGACGCTGGTCGAACTGCGCGACGGCAAGGGCGAGATCGACGATATCGACAATCTCGGCAACCGCCGGGTCCGTTCGGTCGGCGAACTGATGGAGAACCAGTACCGCGTCGGCCTGCTGCGCATGGAGCGCGCGATCAAGGAACGCATGTCCTCGATCGAGATCGACACGGTCATGCCGCAGGACCTGATCAACGCCAAGCCGGCGGCAGCCGCCGTGCGCGAGTTCTTCGGCTCGTCGCAGCTGTCGCAGTTCATGGACCAGACCAACCCGCTGTCGGAGATCACCCACAAGCGCCGTCTGTCGGCACTTGGACCGGGCGGTCTGACGCGCGAGCGCGCCGGCTTCGAGGTGCGCGACGTGCACCCGACGCACTACGGCCGCATCTGCCCGATCGAGACGCCGGAAGGCCCGAACATCGGCCTGATCAACTCGCTTGCGACCTTCGCCCGCGTCAACAAATACGGCTTCATCGAGAGCCCGTATCGGAAGATCGTCGACGGCAAGATCTCGAGCGAAGTCGTCTACCTGTCTGCGATGGAGGAGGCCAAGCACTATGTCGCGCAGGCCAACGCCGAACTCAACAAGGACGGCTCCTTCGTCGACGAATTCGTCATTTGCCGCAACGCCGGCGAAGTGATGATGACGCCGCGCGACAATGTCGACCTGATGGACGTGTCGCCGAAGCAGATGGTTTCGGTCGCCGCGGCGCTGATCCCGTTCCTCGAGAACGACGACGCCAACCGCGCGCTGATGGGCTCGAACATGCAGCGCCAGGCCGTGCCGCTCGTCCGCGCCGAGGCGCCGTTCGTCGGCACCGGCATGGAGCCGATCGTCGCCCGTGACTCGGGCGCCGCGATCGCCGCCCGCCGCACGGGCATCGTCGACCAGGTGGACGCGACCCGTATCGTCATCCGCGCGACGGAGGATCTCGAATCCGGCAAGTCCGGCGTCGACATCTACCGTCTGATGAAGTTCCAGCGCTCGAACCAGAACACCTGCATCAACCAGCGTCCGCTGGTGAAGATGGGCGACCGGATCGAGAAGGGCGACATCATCGCCGACGGTCCGTCGACCGACCTCGGCGATCTGGCGCTCGGCCGCAACGTGCTCGTCGCGTTCATGCCGTGGAACGGCTACAACTACGAAGACTCGATCCTGCTCTCCGAGCGGATCGTGGCCGACGACGTCTTCACCTCGATCCATATCGAGGAGTTCGAGGTCATGGCGCGCGATACCAAGCTCGGGCCGGAGGAAATCACGCGCGACATTCCGAACGTGTCGGAAGAAGCGCTGAAGAACCTCGACGAGGCGGGCATCGTCTACATCGGCGCCGAAGTGCAGCCGGGCGACATCCTGGTCGGCAAGATCACGCCGAAGGGCGAAAGCCCGATGACGCCGGAAGAAAAGCTCCTGCGCGCCATCTTCGGCGAGAAGGCGTCCGACGTGCGCGACACGTCCATGCGCATGCCTCCGGGAACCTTCGGCACTGTCGTCGAAGTGCGCGTCTTCAACCGCCACGGCGTGGAGAAGGACGAGCGCGCCATGGCGATCGAGCGCGAGGAGATCGAGCGCCTGGCCAAGGACCGCGACGACGAGCAGGCGATCCTCGACCGCAACGTCTACGGCCGTCTGGCCGAGATGCTGGCGGGCAAGGAAGCCATCGCCGGCCCCAAGAGCTTCAAGAAGGGCTCGAAGGTCTCGAAGGAGACGCTCGACGAGTATCCGCGTTCGCAGTGGTGGCAGTTCGCCGTCGAGGACGAGAAGGTCCAGAGCGAGATCGAGGCTCTGCGCGGCCAGTACGACGATTCCAAGAAGGCGCTCGAGCAGCGCTTCATGGACAAGGTCGAGAAGGTGCAGCGCGGCGACGAGATGCCTCCGGGCGTCATGAAGATGGTCAAGGTCTTCGTCGCGGTGAAGCGCAAGATCCAGCCCGGCGACAAGATGGCCGGCCGCCACGGCAACAAGGGCGTGGTCAGCCGCATCGTGCCGGTCGAGGACATGCCGTTCCTCGAGGACGGCACGCATGTCGACGTCGTGCTCAACCCGCTCGGCGTTCCGAGCCGCATGAATGTCGGGCAGATCCTGGAAACCCACCTCGGGTGGGCCTGCGCCGGCATGGGCAAGAAGATCGGCGATCTGATCGAGGCCTACAAGCAGGGCGGCGACATCAAGCCGCTGCGCGCGACCATCGAGAAGGTCGTTCCGGCCAACAACCGCAACGAGCCGGTCCGCCAGTATGACGAGGAGTCGATCCTGCGTCTTGCCGACCAGATGAGGCACGGCGTGTCGATCGCCACGCCGGTCTTCGACGGTGCCAAGGAGGAGGACATCAACCGCTTCCTTACCGAGGCGGGGCTCGACACGAGCGGCCAGTCGACCCTCTATGACGGACGTACGGGCGAACCCTTCGACCGCAAGGTGACGGTGGGTTACATCTACATCCTGAAGCTCCACCATCTCGTGGACGACAAGATCCACGCGCGTTCGATCGGCCCGTACTCGCTGGTCACCCAGCAGCCGCTGGGCGGCAAGGCGCAGTTCGGCGGCCAGCGCTTCGGCGAGATGGAGGTCTGGGCGCTGGAAGCCTACGGCGCCGCCTACACGCTGCAGGAGATGCTCACCGTCAAGTCGGACGACGTGGCCGGCCGCACCAAGGTCTACGAGGCCATCGTGCGCGGCGACGACACGTTCGAAGCGGGAATTCCGGAGAGCTTCAACGTTCTCGTCAAGGAAATGCGCTCGCTCGGCCTCAACGTGGAACTCGAGGATTCCCGCGTTGACGACCAGCCGGTGCAGTTGCCTGACGCCGCCGAGTAACGAGTAGGAAAAAGCCGCGCCGCGGGCCAATCCCGCGGCGCGCCACAGGTTTCGATGCGGCGGTTCGTTCCGCCAGACGAGGGGGCCAGTCCAGCCCCGACGCATTCAGAGGGATTTCGGTCCCCAACAGGAGAACGGCATGAACCAAGAGGTCATGAATCTCTTCAATACCCAGGCTCCGGCCCAGGTGTTCGATTCCATCCGGATTTCGCTCGCCAGCCCCGACAAGATCCTTTCCTGGTCGTTCGGCGAGATCAAGAAGCCGGAGACGATCAACTACCGCACGTTCAAGCCCGAGCGTGACGGCCTGTTCTGCGCGCGCATCTTTGGCCCGATCAAGGACTACGAGTGCCTGTGCGGCAAGTACAAGCGCATGAAGTACAAGGGCATCATCTGCGAGAAGTGCGGCGTCGAGGTCACCCTCTCGCGCGTTCGCCGCGAGCGCATGGGCCATATCGAACTGGCCGCGCCTGTCGCCCACATCTGGTTCCTGAAGTCGCTGCCCTCGCGCATCGGCACGCTGCTCGACATGACCCTGAAGGACATCGAGCGCGTCCTCTACTTCGAGAACTACATCGTCACCGAGCCCGGCCTCACCGACCTCAAGCAGCATCAGCTGCTGTCCGAGGAAGAGTACATGACCGCCGTCGACAATTTCGGCGAGGACTCGTTCACCGCCATGATCGGCGCCGAGGCGATCCATGAGCTGCTGGCATCGATGGAGCTCGAGAAGATCGCGGTCGACCTGCGCGACGACCTCGCCACGACCACGTCCGAACTCAAGCAGAAGAAGCTGCTGAAGCGCCTAAAGGTCGTCGAGAACTTCATCGAGTCCGGCAACCGTCCGGAGTGGATGATCATGAAGATCATCCCGGTGATCCCGCCGGACCTGCGTCCGCTCGTGCCGCTGGACGGCGGCCGCTTTGCGACCTCGGACCTGAACGACCTCTACCGCCGCGTCATCAACCGCAACAATCGTCTGAAGCGGCTGATCGAACTGCGCGCGCCCGGCATCATCATCCGCAACGAGAAGCGCATGCTTCAGGAGGCGGTCGATGCGCTGTTCGACAACGGCCGTCGCGGTCGCGTCATCACCGGCGCCAACAAGCGCCCGCTGAAGTCGCTCTCCGACATGCTGAAGGGCAAGCAGGGCCGGTTCCGCCAGAACCTGCTCGGCAAGCGCGTCGACTATTCCGGCCGTTCGGTCATCGTCACCGGTCCGGAGCTGAAGCTGCACCAGTGCGGCCTGCCGAAGAAGATGGCGCTCGAACTGTTCAAGCCGTTCATCTACGCCCGCCTCGACGCGAAGGGATATTCCTCGACCGTCAAGCAGGCGAAGAAGTTGGTCGAGAAGGAAAAGCCGGAAGTCTGGGACATCCTCGACGAGGTGATCCGCGAGCATCCGGTGCTGCTCAACCGCGCGCCGACGCTGCACCGCCTCGGCATCCAGGCGTTCGAGCCGATCCTGATCGAAGGCAAGGCGATCCAGCTTCACCCGCTGGTCTGCACCGCCTTCAACGCGGACTTCGACGGCGACCAGATGGCAGTCCACGTGCCGCTGTCGCTGGAAGCCCAGCTCGAAGCCCGCGTTTTGATGATGTCGACCAACAACATCCTGCATCCCGCGTCCGGGGCACCGATCATCGTGCCGTCGCAGGACATGGTGCTTGGCCTCTACTACCTCTCGATCCTCAATCAGAACGAGCCGGGCGAGGGGATGGTGTTCGCCGACATGGGCGAGCTGCATCACGCGATCGAGACCAAGGCGGTCACGCTGCACACCAAGATCCGCGGCCGGTTCAAGACCGTCGACAAGGACGGCAACCCGGTTTCGAAGATCTATGAGACCACCCCCGGCCGCATGATCATCGGCGAGCTACTGCCGAAGAACGTCAACGTGCCGTTCGAGGTCTGCAACCAGGAGATGACCAAGAAGAACATCTCCAAGATGATCGACACCGTCTACCGCCACTGCGGCCAGAAGGAGACGGTCATCTTCTGCGACCGCATCATGTCGCTCGGCTTCGGCCATGCCTGCCGCGCCGGCATCTCGTTCGGCAAGGACGACATGCTGATCCCGGAGACGAAGGCCAAGCTGGTCGCCGACACCGAGACGCTCGCGAAGGAATACGAGCAGCAGTACAATGACGGCCTGATCACCCAGGGCGAGAAGTACAACAAGGTGGTCGACGCCTGGGCGAAGTGCTCGGAGAAGGTCGCCGAGGAGATGATGGCCCGCATCAAGAAGATCGAGTTCGACGACACCGGTCGCCAGACACCGATGAACTCGATCTACATGATGTCGCATTCGGGTGCGCGCGGTTCGCCCACCCAGATGCGCCAGCTCGCCGGCATGCGCGGCCTCATGGCCAAGCCGTCGGGCGAAATCATCGAGACGCCGATCATCTCCAACTTCAAGGAAGGTCTGACGGTTCTCGAGTATTTCAACTCGACCCACGGCGCCCGCAAGGGCCTGGCCGACACCGCGCTCAAGACGGCGAACTCGGGCTATCTGACCCGCCGCCTCGTCGACGTGGCGCAGGACTGCATCGTCAATCTGGTGGATTGCGGCACCGACAAGGGCCTCACCATGCAGCCGATCGTCGATGCGGGCCAGGTCGTGGCGTCGCTCGGCCAGCGCATCCTCGGCCGCACCGCGCTCGAGGACATCACGCATCCGGTCACCGGCGACGTCATCGTCAAGGGCGGTTCGCTGATGGACGAGCGCGACATCGAGCTGATCGAAAAGGCCGGTATCCAGACGGTGCGGATCCGCTCGGCACTCACCTGCGAGGTGAAGGTCGGCGTCTGCGCGGTCTGCTACGGTCGCGACCTTGCACGCGGCACGCCGGTCAACATCGGCGAGGCCGTGGGCGTCATCGCGGCGCAGTCGATCGGCGAGCCGGGCACCCAGCTCACCATGCGTACCTTCCACATGGGCGGCGCGGCGCAGGTCGCCGACCAGTCCTTCCTGGAAGCCTCGTATGAGGGCACCGTGCAGACCCGCAACCGCGCTGTCGTCCGCAACTCGGACGGCAACCTGGTGGTCATGGGCCGCAACATGGCGATCGTCATCCTCGACGAGGCCGGCAAGGAGCGCGCGACACACCGCGTCACCTACGGTTCGCGTCTCTATGTCGACGACGGCGACAAGGTGAAGCGCGGCCAGCGCGTCTCCGAGTGGGATCCGTACACCCGTCCGGTTCTCACCGAAGTCGAGGGCCGCGTCTCGTTCGAGGATCTGGTCGACGGAATCTCGGTGCAGGAAACCGCTGACGAATCGACCGGCATCACCAAGCGTGAAGTCATCGACTGGCGCTCGACGCCGCGTGGGTCGGATCTCAAGCCGGCGATCGTGGTGCAGGACGCGAAGGGCAAGATTGCCAAGCTGGCGAAGGGCGGCGACGCCCGCTTCCAGCTATCGGTCGAGGCCATTCTCTCCGTCGAGCCGGGTGCGACCGTCCGTCCGGGCGACGTGCTTGCGCGTATCCCGATGGAAAGCGCGAAGACCAAGGACATCACCGGCGGTCTGCCGCGTGTGGCCGAACTCTTCGAGGCTCGTCGCCCGAAGGATCACGCCATCATCGCGGAAGCCGACGGCACGGTGCGTCTGGGGCGCGACTACAAGAACAAGCGCCGCATCATCATCGAGCCGCACGATTCGACGCTCGAGCCGGTGGAATACCTCATCCCGAAGGGCAAGCCTTTCCATCTCCAGGAAGGCGACGTCATCGAGAAGGGCGACTACATCCTCGACGGCAATCCGGCACCGCACGACATCCTGGCGATCAAGGGCGTGGAGGCTCTGGCTTCCTACCTCGTCAACGAGATCCAGGAAGTCTACCGACTGCAGGGCGTCGTGATCAACGACAAGCATATCGAGGTCATCGTCCGGCAGATGCTGCAGAAGGTCGAGATCACCGAACAGGGCGACTCGGTCTACATCCCGGGCGACCATGTCGACGTGATCGAGTTCGACGAGATCAACGACAAGCTGGTCGACGCCGGCAAGCGTCCGGCGCAGGGTCAGCCGGTGCTGCTCGGCATCACCAAGGCCTCGCTGCAGACGCCGTCCTTCATCTCGGCCGCGTCGTTCCAGGAGACGACCCGCGTGCTGACCGAGGCTGCGGTGGCCGGCAAGACCGACACGCTGCAGGGCCTGAAGGAGAACGTCATCGTCGGCCGTCTCATCCCGGCCGGCACGGGCGGCACGATGAGCCAGATCCGGCGCATCGCGACCTCGCGCGACGAGCTCATCCTCGACGAGCGCCGCAAGGCCTCGGGAGCCGCGATGGCGGACCCGATGCTGGCGGACATGACCGCCGCCGAATAGTCGGCGTCAGTCAGAGAATCGAAAAGGCCGCCGGTCGATCCGGCGGCCTTTTTTATGCGTCCGCACCGATTGCGATGCGACCGCGTCCATACTCAGGTGGCAAAAAGTGGCGTGGCTGGGAGAAGTGTGAACGAGTTCACAGACAAGCCGGCGCCCGCAGGCGATGGGTGACGCGCGGTTTTTGATCGGGTTTCATCTCCCATTGCCGCTTCTTGGCCGTCCGGGATATGCCCCTCCGGGCGGCCATTTTTCTAGCTTGGGCTA
The DNA here is from genome assembly GCA_043822005.1 of Pseudomonadota bacterium. Classification (GTDB taxonomy): domain Bacteria; phylum Pseudomonadota; class Alphaproteobacteria; order Rhizobiales; family Rhizobiaceae; genus Mesorhizobium_A. The sequence goes on from JBDRCE010000060.1 coordinate 13,075, forward strand.
GAATTCGTCGAACGTGACGATTGCAACCTCGCCCTCCAGCGCTCCCTGGTAGGCGGATGCGTGGGGTTCCTCCTCGGGCATCCCGTCGATATCGCCGATCTGGTCGAGCTCGGCTTCGGCATAGCCTTCGCTTGCGAGCGCCTGCAGCGCCATCTTCACCGCGGTATCGTCGTCGGGCGCGACGAGGAAGATATGGATTCCTTCCGCCTTGCCGCCCTTGCGCCGGAAGACCCGGCCGGTGAGGATCGTCACATGCGGCTGCTCATTGTCGTTCATCTGCGTCCTCCTGGCTGATTCCATTAGGGTAGGGGCTCCGGAGAGCGCGGTTGCTGTCCGCATGACATGGCCGCCGGCCGATGAATAGGGCCGGACTGCGCCATTTTGTTGTGCTGGCCGGTTTGCGGGGGCAAGATCGTTTCCGCACTGGTCGCCATGCGTCCGAAGGCGAGATATATGCGGCCAGCGGGGTTGACGCGCCGCGACTCTGCGAGTATCACCCGCGCCAACCGAGCCGATGTGAGGCTATTCGTTTCGGGGCGACACGCCCTGGATCTGGCCTCAAACAAGGTTCAAGCTACGCGAACTACACATTTCCGGCGTGCACGAAGCGATCTTCGCTTCCTCTGCGTTTGATCGGGCAAGACCGCGGCAAGCGGTTTTTGCCCGAAATTCGTATGGAAATGACTGTCCAGGTGGTCCGCCGCCTGAAATCGGACGAACGACACGAGGTTTTGATGCCTACAGTTAACCAGTTGATCCGCAAGCCGCGCATCGCGCCGGTCAAGCGCAACAAGGTTCCGGCGATGCAGGCCAACCCGCAGAAGCGCGGCGTTTGCACTCGCGTCTACACGACGACCCCGAAGAAGCCGAACTCGGCGCTGCGCAAGGTTGCGAAGATCCGTCTGGTCAATGGCTTCGAGGTCATCGGCTACATCCCCGGCGAAGGCCACAACCTTCAGGAACACTCGGTCGTCATGATCCGCGGCGGCCGCGTCAAGGATCTTCCGGGCGTCCGCTATCACATCATTCGCGGCGTGCTCGACACGCAGGGCGTGAAGAACCGCAAGCAGCGCCGTTCGAAATACGGCGCGAAGCGTCCGAAGTAAGGTTTACGGCAAGGCTCCGCCCGCCGTTGCAGTTGAGAGACGAGAGACATGTCCCGACGCCATTCTGCCGAGAAACGCGAAATCAACCCGGACCCGAAGTTCGGTGATCTCGTCGTTACGAAATTCATGAACGCCGTGATGATGCACGGCAAGAAGTCCGTCGCCGAGACGATCGTCTACGGCGCGCTGGACCAGGTCCAGGCCAAGACCAAGCAGGAGCCGGTGACGGTCTTCCATCAGGCGCTCGACAATGTCGCGCCGCATGTCGAAGTCCGGTCGCGCCGCGTCGGTGGTGCCACCTACCAGGTTCCGGTCGACGTCCGCGTCGAGCGCCGTCAGGCTCTCGCCATCCGCTGGCTGATCACTGCCGCCCGCGCCCGCAACGAGACCACCATGGTCGATCGCCTGTCGGGCGAGCTCATGGATGCCGCCAACAATCGCGGCACCGCCGTGAAGAAGCGTGAAGACACGCATCGCATGGCCGAGGCCAACCGCGCATTCGCGCACTACCGCTGGTAACGGCGGACAGGACGAGAGGCAGCAACATGGCCCGCGAATACAAAATCGAAGACTACCGAAATTTCGGTATCATGGCGCATATCGACGCCGGCAAGACCACGACCACCGAGCGCGTGCTCTATTACACCGGCAAGTCGCACAAGATCGGCGAAGTCCACGACGGCGCCGCGACCATGGACTGGATGGAGCAGGAGCAGGAGCGCGGCATCACGATCACGTCCGCCGCGACGACCACCTACTGGAAGGCGCGCGACGGAAACCTGCGCCGCTTCAACATCATCGACACCCCCGGCCACGTCGACTTCACCATTGAAGTCGAGCGTTCGCTGCGCGTGCTCGACGGCGCCATTGCGCTGCTCGATGCCAACGCCGGCGTCGAGCCGCAGACCGAGACCGTGTGGCGCCAGGCGGACAAGTACAAAGTCCCGCGCATGATCTTCTGCAACAAGATGGACAAGATCGGCGCGGACTTCTACCGCTCCTACGAGATGATCGGCTCGCGCCTCGGCGCGCAGGCTGTCGTCATGCAGCTGCCGATCGGCGCCGAGACCGAGTTCAAGGGTGTCGTCGACCTGATCGAGATGAACGCGCTCGTCTGGCGCGACGAATCGCTCGGCGCTGCCTGGGACGTCGTTCCGATCCCGGCCGACCTGCAGGCGCGCGCCGAAGAATTCCGCGAGAAGATGATCGAAGCCGCCGTCGAGATGGACGAAGGCGCGCTCGAGAACTACCTCGAGGGCAAGATGCCGTCGAACGACGAAATCCGCGCACTGATCCGCAAGGGCACGATCGCGGTCAAGTTCTTCCCGATGTTCTGCGGCTCCGCCTTCAAGAACAAGGGCGTCCAGCCGCTGCTCGACGCGGTCGTCGACTTCCTGCCGTCTCCGCTCGACGTTCCGGCCATCCAGGGCATCGATCCGAAGACGGACGGCCCGCTCGAGCGTCATGCCGACGACAGCGAGCCGCTGTCGATGCTGGCCTTCAAGATCATGAACGACCCGTTCGTCGGTTCGCTCACCTTCTGCCGCATCTATTCCGGCAAGCTCACCAAGGGCATTTCCCTCGACAACACGGTCAAGGGCAAGAAGGAGCGCATCGGCCGCATGCTCCAGATGCACGCGAATTCGCGTGAGGACATCGACGAGGCGTTCGCGGGCGACATCGTCGCTCTGGCCGGCCTCAAGGAGACCACCACCGGCGATACGCTGTGCGATCCGCTGAAGCCCGTCATCCTGGAGCGCATGGAGTTCCCGGAGCCGGTCATCCAGATCGCGATCGAGCCGAAGACCAAGGGCGACCAGGAGAAGATGGGCCAGGCCCTCTATCGTCTGGCGGCCGAGGATCCGTCCTTCCGCGTCAAGACCGACGAGGAATCGGGCCAGACGATCATCGCCGGCATGGGCGAGCTGCATCTCGACATCATCGTCGACCGCATGCGTCGCGAGTTCAAGGTCGAGGCGACTGTGGGTGCTCCGCAGGTTGCGTATCGCGAGACGATCACGCGCCGCACCGAGGAAGACTACACCCACAAGAAGCAGACGGGTGGCACGGGCCAGTTCGCCCGCGTCAAGATCATCTTCGAGCCCAATCCCGATGGCGACGATTTCGTCTTCGAGTCGAAGATCGTCGGCGGCTCGGTGCCGAAGGAATATATCCCCGGCGTCGAGAAGGGCATCCAGAGCGTCCTGTCGTCCGGTCCGGTCGCAGGCTTCCCGATGCTCGGCGTCAAGGCGACGCTGATCGACGGCGCGTTCCACGACGTCGATTCTTCGGTGCTGGCGTTCGAAATCGCGTCCCGCGCGTGCTTCAAGGATGCGGCCAAGAAGGCCGGCGCCCAGCTGCTCGAGCCGATCATGAAGGTCGAGGTCGTGACGCCGGAAGATTACGTCGGCAACGTCATCGGCGACCTGAATGCCCGTCGCGGACAGATCCAGGGCCAGGAATCGCGCGGCGTCGCCGTCGTGGTCAACGCCATGGTGCCGCTCGCGAACATGTTCAAATACGTCGACAATCTGCGTTCGATGTCGCAGGGCCGCGCCCAGTACACGATGCAGTTCGACCACTACGAGCCTGTGCCGACAGCTGTCGCGCAGGAGATTCAGAAGAAATACGCATAGTTCCCGCCGGTTGGGATCGGACTTTAATTCAACGCCTTAACCGGCGACAGAGAATGGAGGCCAGATATGGCTAAGAGCAAGTTTGAGCGGACGAAGCCGCATGTGAACATCGGAACGATTGGTCACGTTGACCATGGCAAGACGTCTTTGACGGCTGCGATCACCAAGTATTTCGGTGAATACAAGCGCTACGACCAGATCGACGCGGCTCCGGAAGAGAAGGCGCGCGGCATCACGATCTCGACGGCGCATGTGGAATACGAGACGGCGGCGCGCCACTATGCCCACGTCGACTGCCCCGGCCACGCCGACTATGTTAAGAACATGATCACGGGTGCGGCGCAGATGGACGGCGCGATCCTGGTGGTTTCCGCCGCCGACGGCCCGATGCCGCAGACCCGCGAGCACATTCTTCTGGCGCGCCAGGTCGGCGTTCCGGCGCTGGTCGTGTTCCTGAAC
>JBDRCE010000061.1:0-30378 GCA_043822005.1 Pseudomonadota bacterium
GGACGTGACGGGGATCGTGACGCTGCCGGCTGGCACCGAGATGGTGATGCCCGGCGACAACATCACGGTGGATGTCGAGCTGATCGTGCCGATCGCCATGGAGGAGAAGCTGCGCTTCGCCATCCGTGAAGGCGGCCGCACCGTCGGCGCCGGCGTCGTCGCAAGCATTAAAGAGTAGACGGAATCAACGGAATCTGGGGGCGCGGAATACGCCGCGCCTGTTCCGGACAAGGAAGTGACGCATGAACGGACAAAATATCCGAATCCGCCTCAAGGCGTTTGACCACCGAGTGCTCGACGCTTCGACCCGCGAGATCGTGTCGACCGCCAAGCGCACCGGCGCCAACGTCCGGGGTCCGATTCCGCTGCCGACGCGGATCGAGAAGTTCACGGTCAACCGCTCGCCGCACATCGACAAGAAGTCGCGCGAGCAGTTCGAGATGCGGACCCACAAGCGGCTTCTCGACATCGTCGACCCGACGCCCCAGACCGTCGATGCTCTGATGAAGCTCGACCTGGCGGCAGGCGTGGACGTCGAAATCAAGCTCTGACGAGCACGAACAAGAGCCCGCCGGCCGAGTCGCCAAGAGGCTCCTCTGAAGGAAGATGAACTGATGCGTTCAGGTGTGATTGCACAGAAGTTGGGGATGACCCGCATCTACAACGATGCGGGCGAGCACGTGCCGGTGACCGTTCTCCGCATGGAGAACTGCCAGGTCGTGGCGCAGCGTACCCAGGAAAAGAACGGCTACACCGCGGTGCAGCTCGGCGTCGGCCTTGCCAAGGTCAAGAACACGGCGAAGGCCCAGCGCGGCCAGTTCGCCGCCGCGAGCGTCGAGCCGAAGGCGAAGGTCGCCGAGTTCCGCGTCAGCCCGGACAACCTGATCGAGGTCGGTTCCGAGATCACGGCTGACCACTTCGTCGCCGGCCAGAAGGTCGACGTGACGGGCACCTCGATCGGCAAGGGCTTCCAGGGCGTCATGAAGCGCCACAATTTCCGCGGCGGCCGTGCCACCCATGGTAACTCCGTCTCGCACCGCACGCACGGTTCGACCGGCCAGCGCCAGGACCCCGGCAAGGTGTTCAAGGGCAAGAAGATGGCCGGCCACATGGGCAATACCCGCGTGACGACGCAGAACGTCGAGGTCGTTTCGACCGACGTCGACCGCGGCCTGATCCTGATCCGCGGTGCGGTTCCGGGATCGAAGGGCGCCTGGATCATGGTACGCGACGCTGCCAAGTCCGCGCTGCCCGACAATGCACCGAAGCCGGCAGCCGTCCGCAAGAACGGCGCCGCTGAGAAGGGGGCCGAATAATGGATCTCAAGGTAACCACGCTCGCTGGCAAGGACGCCGGCAAGTTGTCTCTCTCGGACGAGATCTTCGGTCTCGATCCGCGCGACGACATCCTCGCCCGCGTCATCCGCTGGCAGCTTGCGGCCCGCCAGCAGGGCACGCACGTCGCCAAGGGCCGCGCCGACATCGCCCGCACCGGTGCCAAGATGTACAAGCAGAAGGGAACGGGCCGCGCCCGTCACCATTCGGCTCGTGCTCCGCAGTTCCGCGGCGGCGGCAAGGCCCACGGCCCGGTGATGCGCAGCCACGCTCACGACCTTCCCAAGAAGGTCCGCGCGCTCGGCCTCAAGCATGCGCTGTCGGCCAAGGCGAAGTCGGAAAGCCTGATCGTCATCGACGATCTGGTGCTCGGCGAGGCCAAGACCAAGGCGCTGGTGGAGAGCTTCGCGGCACTCGGCCTGACGAACGCACTGATGATCGGCGGCGCCGAGCTCGATGCGAACTTCAAGCGCGCCGCGGCCAACATCCCGAACATCGACGTGCTGCCGGTTCAGGGCATCAACGTCTACGACATTCTGCGCCGCGGCACGCTGGTCCTTTCGAAGGCCGCCGTCCAGGCTCTCGAGGAGCGTTTCAAATGACCGATCTCCGTCACTACGACGTGATCGTCTCGCCGGCGATCACTGAAAAGTCGACCATGGCTTCGGAGCAGAACCAGGTCGTCTTCAACGTCGCCAAGAAGGCGACGAAGCCCGAGATCAAGGCGGCGGTCGAAGCGCTGTTCGGCGTGAAGGTCGTCGGGGTCAATACGTTGGTGCGCAAGGGCAAGGTCAAGCGCTTCCGCGGCACGGCTGGTCAGCTGAGCGACTTCAAGCGGGCGATCGTCACGCTGAAGGACGGCGACTCGATCGACGTCACGACCGGCCTGTAAGCGCTGAGAGGTTAGGAACATGGCACTTAAGAGTTACAAGCCGACGACGCCGAGCCAGCGCCAGCTGGTGATCGTCGATCGCTCCGGCCTCTACAAGGGCAAGCCCGTGAAGGGTCTGACCGAGGGTCTGAAGTCCTCGGGCGGCCGCAACAATCTCGGCCGCATCACGGCGCGCTTCCAGGGCGGCGGTCACAAGCGGACCTACCGCATGGTCGACTTCAAGCGTCGCAAGCTCGACGTGTCGGCAACGGTCGAGCGCCTCGAGTATGACCCGAACCGCACCGCGTTCATCGCGCTGGTGAAGTATGAGGACGGCGAGCTCAGCTACATCCTGGCTCCGCAGCGCCTCGCTGTCGGCGACAAGGTGATCGCCTCGGCGAGCGCCGACGTGAAGCCCGGCAATGCGATGCCGCTTTCGGCGATGCCGGTCGGCACGATCATCCACAATGTCGAGTTGAAGCCGGGCAAGGGCGGTCAGATCGCCCGTTCGGCGGGCGCCTACGCGCAGCTCGTCGGCCGCGATCAGGGCATGGCGATCCTGCGTCTGAACTCGGGCGAGCAGCGCCTCGTGTCGGGGTCGTGTTTCGCGACCGTCGGCGCGGTGTCGAACCCCGATCACGGCAACATCAATCTGGGCAAGGCCGGCCGTTCGCGCTGGCTCGGCCGCAAGCCGCACAACCGCGGCGTCACCATGAACCCGGTCGACCATCCGCACGGCGGTGGTGAAGGCCGCACCTCGGGCGGCCGTCACCCGGTCACCCCGTGGGGCAAGCCGACCAAGGGCAAGAAGACCCGGTCCAACAAGTCGACCGACAAATTCATCATGCGCTCGCGCCATGCGCGCAAGAGCTAAGAAGAGGTTAGCGAAGTGACCCGTTCAGTCTGGAAAGGTCCGTTCGTCGACGGCTACCTGCTTAAGAAGGCCGACAAGGCTCGCGACGGCGGCCGCGCCGAGGTGATCAAGATGTGGTCCCGGCGTTCGACCATCCTGCCGCAGTTCATCGGCCTGACCTTCGGCGTCTACAACGGCCAGAAGCATGTCCCGGTCTCGGTGAACGAGGACATGGTCGGCCACAAGTTCGGTGAGTTCGCTCCGAGCCGTACCTACTACGGCCACTGCGCGGACAAGAAGGCGAAGAGGAAGTAACAATGGGCAAGGCCAAGGCTCCGCGCGGACTTGCGGACAACGAGGCGCGCGCTGTGCTGCGCACCATCCGGGTCAGCCCTCAGAAGCTGAACCTGGTGGCTGCGCTGATCCGCGGCAAGAAGGTCGCGACCGCGCTCAACGATCTGGAATTCTCGCGCAAGCGCATCGCCGGGACCGTCAAGAAGACGCTCGAGAGCGCGATTGCGAATGCCGAGAACAACCATGACCTCGACGTGGACGCGCTCGTCGTGGCCGAGGCCTATGTCGGCAAGTCGATCGTCATGAAGCGCTTCCATGCCCGCGGCCGCGGTCGCGCGTCGCGCGTCGAGAAGCCGTTCTCGCATCTCACGATCGTCGTGCGCGAAGTTGAAGAGAAAGTGGAGGCCGCCTGATGGGCCAGAAAGTCAACCCGATCGGACTTCGCCTCGGCATCAACCGCACCTGGGATTCGCGCTGGTACGCGAACACCGGCGAATACGGCAAGCTGCTGCACGAGGACATCAAGATCCGCAAATATCTCGAGAAGGAGCTGAAGCAAGCTGCCGTCTCGAAGATCGTCATCGAGCGTCCGCACAAGAAGTGCCGCGTCACGATCCACGCCGCCCGTCCCGGTCTCATCATCGGCAAGAAGGGCGCGGACATCGAGAAGCTGCGCAAGAAGCTGATGGAGATGACGAAGTCGGACACGAGCCTGAACATCGTCGAGGTGCGCAAGCCCGAGATCGACGCCAAGCTCGTCGCCCAGTCGATCTCGCAGCAGCTCGAGCGCCGCATCGCATTCCGCCGCGCCATGAAGCGCGCTGTGCAGTCGGCGATGCGTCTCGGTGCCGAAGGCATCCGCATCAACTGCTCCGGCCGTCTCGGCGGCGCCGAGATCGCGCGCATGGAGTGGTACCGCGAAGGCCGCGTGCCGCTGCATACGCTGCGCGCGGATGTCGACTACGGCACCTCCGAGGCCCAGACCGCCTATGGCATCTGCGGCGTCAAGGTGTGGATCTTCAAGGGTGAGATTCTCGAACACGATCCGATGGCTTCCGAGCGTCGGGCGATCGAGACCGAAGCCCCGACCAGCGGCGGCGGTCGTCGTCGCGAGAACGCGTAAACAAACGCGTCGGATAGAGAATTGGAGTAGAGAACGATGCTGCAGCCCAAGCGCACAAAGTTCCGCAAGCAGTTCAAGGGCCGCATCCACGGTATCGCCAAGGGCGGTACCAACCTGGATTTCGGTGCCTTCGGCCTGAAGGCGATGGAACCCGAGCGTGTCACCGCGCGCCAGATCGAGGCGGCTCGCCGCGCGATCACGCGTGCCATGAAGCGCGCCGGTCGCGTGTGGATCCGCGTGTTCCCGGACGTTCCGGTGACATCGAAGCCGACCGAAGTCCGCATGGGCAAGGGCAAGGGCGCGGTGGACTACTGGGCCGCCCGCGTCAAGCCCGGCCGGGTGATGTTCGAGCTCGACGGCGTCTCCGAGGAGACCGCCCGCGAAGCGCTGCGCCTCGGCGCGGCCAAGCTGCCGATCAAGACGCGCTTCATCCAGCGCATCGCAGAATAGGAAGGTCGAGAGCCATGAAAGCCGCCGACGTGAGGGCCATGAGCCCCGATCAGCTGAACGACGAACTGGCCAAGCTCAAGAAGGAGCAGTTCAACCTGCGCTTCCAGAAGGCGACCGGCCAGATGGAAAAGACCGCGCGCGTGAAGAAAGTCCGCCGCGACATCGCCCGCATCAAGACCATCGCCGCCCAGAAGGCAGCGGGCAACAAGGCTTAAGGATCAAGATCATGCCGAAGCGCATCCTGCAGGGTACGGTCGTCAGCGACAAGAACGACAAGACGGTTGTCGTCAGGGTCGAGCGTCGTTTCACGCATCCCGTGATGAAGAAGACCGTCCGTATGTCGAAGAAGTACAAGGCTCACGACGAGAGCAATTCCTGCAAGGTTGGTGACCAGGTGTCCATCCAGGAATCGCGTCCGATTTCGAAGGACAAGACCTGGGTCGTCGTCACCGACGCCGCGGCCAAGTAGACAACAAGAGACAGCCGGAGAGGGGAAACCCGCTTTCCGGACATGAAGAAGAAGGCGGTCAGTCATGATTCAGATGCAAACTAACCTGGACGTTGCCGACAATTCCGGCGCGCGCCGAGTCATGTGCATCAAGGTGCTGGGCGGCTCGAAGCGGAAATATGCCTCGGTCGGCGACATCATCGTCGTCTCGATCAAGGAGGCGATTCCGCGCGGCCGTGTCAAGAAGGGCGATGTCATGAAGGCGGTCGTGGTTCGCACGGCCAAGGACATCCGTCGTCCCGACGGCTCGGTCATCCGCTTCGACAAGAACGCGGCCGTGCTCGTCGACAACAAGAAAGAGCCGATCGGCACGCGTATCTTCGGGCCGGTTCCGCGCGAGCTGCGCGCGAAGAACCACATGAAGATCATCTCGCTCGCGCCTGAAGTGCTGTAAGGAGCCGGAACAATGCAAAAGATCCGCAAGGGCGACAAGGTCGTCGTGCTCGCCGGCAAGGACAAGGGCCGTACGGGCGAAGTGATCCGCATGATGCCGAAGGACGATCAGGCGATCGTGCGCGGCATCAACATGGTCCGCCGCCATCAGCGCCAGTCGCAGACCCAGGAAGGCGGCATCATTTCCAAGGAAGCGCCGATCCACGTTTCGAACATCGCCGTCGCCGATCCCAAGGACGGCAAGCCGACGCGCGTCGGCTTCGAGGTGAAGGACGGCAAGAAGGTGCGCGTGGCGAAGCGCTCGGGAGCAACGATCGATGGCTAAGACCGCTTATCAGGCGCGGCTGCGCAAGGTTTACGACGAGAAGATCCGCAAGGAGCTTCAGGAGCAGTTCAACTACGAAAACGAGATGCAGATCCCGCGTCTCGACAAGATCGTGCTGAACATGGGCGTTGGCGAGGCCACCGCGGATTCCAAGAAGCCGACCGTTGCCGCCGAGGATCTCGCGCTGATCGCCGGCCAGAAGGCCGTGGTGACGCGTGCCCGCACGTCGATCGCCGGCTTCAAGGTTCGCGAGAACATGCCGATCGGCACCAAGGTGACGCTGCGCAAGGAGCGCATGTACGAGTTCCTTGACCGCCTCATCAACATCGCGCTGCCGCGCGTCCGCGACTTCCGCGGCCTGAACCCGAAGAGCTTCGACGGGCGCGGCAATTTCGCGATGGGCATCAAGGAGCACATCGTTTTCCCCGAGATCAACTATGACAAGGTTGATCAGGTTTGGGGCATGGACATCATCGTCTGCACGACCGCCAAGACGGACGACGAGGCGAGGGCCCTTCTCAAGGCCTTCAACTTCCCGTTCCGGCAGTAACGGCAAGCGATAACAAGGGTATTTGAAATGGCCAAGACCAGTTCAGTCGAGAAGAACAACAAGCGCCGCAAGATGGTGGCGAACGCCGCTGCCAAGCGCAAGGCGCTGAAGACCGTCATCATGGACCAGTCGCTGCCGCTCGAGGAGCGCTTCCGCGCTCAGCTCAAGCTCTCGGCGATGCCGCGCAATTCCGCCCGCACCCGCATCCGCAACCGTTGCGAAGTGACCGGCCGTCCGCGTGCGTTCTATCGCAAGCTCAGCATGTCGCGTATCGCGCTGCGCGAGCTTGGGTCGCTCGGGATGATCCCGGGCCTCGTGAAGTCCAGCTGGTAGGAGGGCACGAAGATGTCTTTGAGTGATCCCCTCGGCGATATGCTGACCCGTATCCGCAACGCCTATGGCCGCAAGAAGTCGAAAGTTTCGACGCCTGCGTCCACGCTGCGCGCCCGCGTTCTCGACGTGATGAAGTCGGAAGGCTACATCCGCGACTATACCCAGACCGACTTCGACAACGGCAAGTCCGAGATCGAGATCGAGCTGAAATATGCCGAAGGCCAGCCGGTGATCCGCGAAATCGCGCGCGTCTCCAAGCCGGGCCGCCGGGTCTACGTTTCGGTCCGGTCGATTCCGCAGGTCGCCAACGGCCTCGGCATTTCGATCCTCTCGACGCCGAAGGGCGTGATGGCCGATCACCAGGCCCGCGAAGAAAACGTCGGCGGCGAAATCCTCTGCCAGATCTTCTGATCAGGCGGATTGCAGAAACAGGAACGAGGACAAGACAATGTCTCGTATTGGCAAGAAACCCGTTGCTCTCCCCCAGGGCGTGACCGCTTCGGTCAGCGGCCAGACGGTGAGCGCTAAGGGGCCCAAGGGCGAGCTGCGGTTCGTCGTCAACGACGAGGTCCTGGTCAAGATGGACGACGGCCTGATCGCCGTCGAGCCGCGCGACCAGACCAAGGTCGCACGCTCCAAGTGGGGCATGTCCCGCACGATGATCGTGAACATCCTGAACGGCGTGAAGGACGGCTTCGAGAAGCGCCTGGAAATCACCGGCGTCGGGTATCGCGCGGCGATGCAGGGCAAGAACCTGCAGCTGTCGCTCGGCTTCAGCCACGAGGTGGTCTACCAGACGCCGGAAGGCATTACGATCGCGGTTCCGAAGCCGACGGAGATCGTCATCGCCGGCATCGACAAGCAGCAGGTCGGCCAGGTGGCCGCCGAGATCCGCGAGTATCGTGGTCCCGAGCCCTACAAGGGCAAGGGCGTGCGATACGCTGGCGAGAAGATCGTCCGCAAGGAAGGCAAGAAGAAGTAATCGCCACGGAGGGCGGTCGCGGGAGGCAGGGGCCTACCGCAGGGTTCTTCGGAACCGGGCCGCCACCGTCTTACAAGGCAAAGGAAGAAGGCCATGGCCTCCAAGGAATCCATCCAGAAGCGCGCCCAGCGCATCCGCCGCCAGATCCGCAAGGTCTCCGGCGATCGCCCGCGTCTGTCCGTGCATCGTTCGTCCAAGCACATCTACGTTCAGGTCATCGATGACGCGAACGGCCGCACCCTGGCCGCCGCGTCGACCCTCGACAAGGATTTGAAGGCGTCGCTGAAGACCGGTGCGGACGTTGCCGCAGCGGCTGCCGTCGGCAAGCTGGTCGCGGAACGCGCGAAGAAGGCCGGCGTCACCGCCGTCGTGTTCGACCGCGGCGCCTATATCTACCACGGCCGCGTCAAGGCGCTGGCCGAAGCCGCCCGCGAGGGCGGACTGGACTTCTAGTCGGCATTCCCGCGCGTCGGGACAGCCTTCTGGTTGAAACCGGGCCGGCGCTCGTGTAGACGCCGGCCTTCACATTGAAACCGTGCTTCCGGAAAAAAATAAGGAACAGGATATGGCACAAGAACGTCGGGAAGGCGGCCGCGATCGCAGCCGTGACCGCGAGGAAAAGGACAGCGAGTTCGTCGACAAGCTGGTCCACATCAACCGCGTCGCCAAGGTGGTGAAGGGTGGCCGTCGCTTCGGCTTCGCAGCTCTCGTCGTCGTCGGCGACCAGAAGGGCAAGGTCGGCTTCGGACATGGCAAGGCGCGCGAAGTGCCGGAGGCCATCCGCAAGGCGACCGAGGCCGCCAAGCGCGAGATGATCTTCGTCCCGCTGCGCTCCGGCCGCACCCTGCATCACGACGTGTCCGGCCGCCACGGCGCCGGCAAGGTCCTGCTGCGCGCTGCCAAGCCCGGCACGGGCATCATCGCGGGTGGCCCGATGCGCGCTGTCTTCGAGACGCTCGGCATGCACGACGTCGTCGCCAAGTCGATGGGGTCTTCGAACCCCTACAACATGGTGCGTGCAACCTTTGACGCCCTGAAGAACCAGGTGCACCCGAAGGACATCGCAGCCCAGCGCGGCATCAAGTATTCCACTCTCCAGGCGCGCCGCGGCACTGCCGCCGGCGAAGAGTAAGGAGCAGGATGATGGCGAAAACCAAATCCAAGACCGTGACGGTCGAGCAGATCGGCAGCCCGATCCGCCGCCCGAAGGAACAGCGTGCTACGCTGGTCGGCCTCGGCCTCAACAAGATGCATCGTCGCAGGACGCTCGAGGACACCCCGTCGGTACGCGGCATGATCGCATCCGTCGCCCACCTCGTCCGCGTCGTCGACGAGGCTTGAGCCAAGGCGCAGGAGAAGAGACATGAAACTCAACGAATTGCGCGACAACGAAGGTGCCACCCATTCGCGGAAGCGTCTGGGCCGCGGCATCGGCTCGGGCACCGGCAAGACCGGCGGCCGCGGCGTGAAGGGTCAGAAGGCGCGCTCCGGCGTCGCCATCAACGGCTTCGAGGGTGGCCAGATGCCGCTCTACCGGCGCCTGCCCAAGCGCGGCTTCAACAACATTCACGCCAAGTCCTTCGTGACGGTGTCGCTGGCCAAGATCCAGGCGGCGATCGATGCGAAGAAGCTGGACGGCAAGGCGACCATCGATGCGGCGGCGCTGATCGCCGCCGGCGTCATCCGCCGCGCCAAGGACGGCGTTCGCGTGCTGAGCGATGGCGACCTGAAGGCTAAGGTCTCCCTCGACGTGGCCGGCGTTTCGAAGCCGGCGCTCGAGAAGATCGAGAAGGCCGGCGGTTCGGTGAAACTGCCGGAAGCCAAGTCCGAGTGATATAGCCGGCAGCGGTGCGACGGCGCCGCTGCTTGCAACTTTGCGGGCCGGAGCCTATTTCGAGGCTTCGGCTCAAAGCATGACTCGCTCCCCGCGGGTCTAGTCGCCTGCCGAAGCGGAGAATTCCAATGGCGTCAGCAGCCGAGCAGCTTGCTTCGAACCTCAATTTCGCGGCTTTCGCCAAGGCGGAGGACCTGAAGAAACGTATCTGGTTCACGCTGGGCGCGCTGCTGGTCTACCGCCTCGGCACCTATATTCCGATCCCCGGCATCAATCCCGAAGCCTTCGCCCAGGCCTTCGAGGGCCAGTCGCGCGGCGTGCTCGGCATATTCAACATGTTCGCGGGCGGCGCCGTCGAGCGCATGGCGATCTTTGCGCTCGGCATCATGCCGTACATCTCCGCCTCCATCATCATGCAGCTCATGACGTCGGTCATCCCGACGCTGGAGCAGTTGAAGAAGGAAGGCGAGCAGGGCCGCAAGGTCATCAACCAGTACACCCGCTACGGCACGGTGCTGCTTGCAACCGTGCAGGCCTACGGCATCTCGGTCGGCCTCGAAAGCGGCGCAGGCATCGTCAGCGACCCGGGCTGGTTCTTCAAGGTCTCGGCCGTCATCACGCTGGTCGGCGGCACGATGTTCCTGATGTGGCTCGGCGAGCAGATCACCGCGCGCGGCATCGGCAACGGCATTTCGCTCATCATCTTCGCCGGCATCGTGGCCGGCCTGCCGTCGGCTCTCTCCGGCACGCTCGAACTCGGCCGCACGGGTGCGCTCTCGACCGGCATCATCCTCGCCATCATTGTGCTCGCGATCGTCGTCATCGCGCTGATCGTGTTCTTCGAACGCGCGCAGCGACGGCTGTTGATTCAGTATCCGAAGCGCCAGGTCGGCAACCGGATGTTCCAGGGCGACACCTCGCACCTGCCGCTCAAGCTCAACACCGCCGGCGTCATCCCGCCGATCTTCGCATCGTCGCTGCTGCTCTTGCCGGCGACGGTCGCGGGCTTTTCCAACACGTCGAATCTGCCCGGGTGGGCGAGTTCGATTCTGGCGACGCTCGGCCACGGCCAGCCGCTCTATATGCTGCTCTACGCGGCGATGATCGTGTTCTTCGCCTTCTTCTACACGGCGATCGTGTTCAATCCGAAGGACACGGCCGACCAGTTGAAGAAGCACTCCGGCTTCATCCCCGGCTATCGCCCGGGCGAGCGCACGGCCGAATACATCGACTATGTGCTGACGCGGATTACCCTCGTCGGGGCTATCTATCTCGTCGTGATCTGTCTATTGCCCGAGTTTCTGATTTCGGCGACCGGCGTTCCGTTCTATCTCGGAGGCACTTCGCTGCTGATCGTTGTGAGCGTTACGCTCGATACTGTTGCGCAGATCCAGGGACACCTGATCGCGCATCAGTATGAGGGGTTGATCAAGAAGTCGAAACTCCGGGGGGGCAAGAGATAGAATGAGGCTGATACTGCTGGGCCCGCCGGGGGCGGGTAAGGGGACGCAGGCGCAGCGACTCGTCGACAAGCATGGTATCCCGCAGCTCTCCACGGGTGACATGCTGCGCGCGGCGGTGAAAGCCGGAACCGACGTCGGCAAGCGCGCCAAGGCAGTCATGGATGCGGGCGAGCTGGTCTCCGACGAGATCGTCAACGCCATCGTCGCTGAGCGTATCGATCAGGCCGACTGCGCCAGGGGCTTCATTCTCGACGGCTATCCGCGCACCCTCGTGCAGGCCGATTCGGTGGAGAAGATGCTGGCCGACCGCGGCATCAAGCTCGACGTGGTGATCGAACTCGTCGTCGACGACAAGGCCCTCGTCGGCCGCATCGTCAAGCGGGCGGAAGAGACCGCGGCTGCGGGACTTCCGGTGCGCAAGGACGACAATCCGGAAGTCTTCGAGGAGCGCCTGCGCGAATATTACAAGAAGACGGCGCCGCTGATCGGTTACTACTACGCCAAAGGCCTGCTCAAGGGCGTCGACGGCATGGCTTCGATCGACCACGTGACCGGCCAGATCGAGACTTTGCTGTCCGAGATTTAATCTGTTCGGCGGTTGACGCAGAAGGCGCGTTGCACTATAGCGGCGCGTCTCCCATCAGATCGCATGGTTGGTTGTCCGAAAGGACGTGCAGCCGCATTGATCGGAACTCCCGCATGAGCCGGCCTCCACCGGACGCGGGTCAACAACAATGCCAGCCTGACTGGCTCACATGGAGAGTGCAATGGCTCGTATAGCCGGCGTCAATATTCCGACCAACAAGCGCGTCGTCATCGCGCTGCAGTACATCCATGGCATCGGCCCGAAGTTCGCCGCCGAGATCGTGGCGAAGGTCGGCATCCCCGCGGAGCGTCGCGTCAACCAGCTCACCGACTCGGAAGTGCTGCAGATCCGCGAAGCCATCGACCGTGATTACAAGGTCGAGGGCGATCTGCGCCGCGAAGTGTCGATGAACATCAAGCGCCTGATGGACCTCGGCTGCTACCGCGGCCTGCGTCATCGCCGCTCGCTGCCGGTTCGCGGCCAGCGCACGCACACCAACGCCCGCACCCGCAAGGGCCCGGCGAAGGCGATTGCCGGCAAGAAGAAGTAATCTTGGCGAATGGCGAATTGGCGATTGGCGAATGGGGTTCCCCACTCGCATTCGCCACTTCCCACTCGCCTCAGGTGGAGCCGCTGGAATTACGGCGGCGTAGAGATCGAAAGGTAAGACATGGCCAAGGAAGCCGGACGCGTTCGCCGTCGCGAACGCAAGAACATCTCGACGGGCGTCGCGCACGTCAATTCGACGTTCAACAACACGATGATCACCATCACCGACCAGCAGGGCAACGCGATTGCCTGGTCGTCGGCCGGGGCCCAGGGCTTCAAGGGTTCGCGCAAGTCGACCCCGTTCGCTGCCCAGATGGCCGCCGAGGACTGCGCCAAGAAGGCCCAGGAGCACGGCATGCGCATGCTCGAGGTCGAGGTCTGCGGCCCGGGTTCGGGTCGTGAATCGGCGCTTCGCGCTCTGCAGGCCTCGGGCTTCACGATCACGTCGATCCGCGACGTGACGCCGATCCCGCACAATGGCTGCCGCCCCCGCAAGAAGCGTCGCGTCTGATATTTTTCATACTTGCCGACGGCGCCCTCGAAGGGCGCCGCAGGCGTTTTCCAGACCGCTTGCCACGATTGGATGGTGGCAGGGTAACGGAAGGACCGCAAAATGATCCAGAAAAACTGGCAGGAACTTATCAAGCCGAACAAGGTCGAGTTCTCGTCGAAGGGCAAGACCCTGACGACGCTCGTCGCGGAGCCGCTCGAGCGGGGCTTCGGCCTCACGCTCGGCAATGCGCTGCGCCGCGTGCTTTTGTCGTCGCTGCGCGGCGCGGCCGTCACCGCGGTGCAGATCGACGGCGTGCTGCATGAGTTCTCCTCGATCGCCGGCGTCCGCGAGGACGTGACCGACATCGTGCTGAACATCAAGGAAATCGCCATCAAGATGGAGGGCGACGGACCCAAGCGCATGGTCGTGCGCAAGCAGGGCCCGGGCATCGTCACCGCCGGCGACATTCAGACGGTCGGCGACGTCGAGATCCTCAATCCCGACCATGTGATCTGCACCCTCGACGAGGGCGCCGAGATCCGCATGGAGTTCACGGTCGACAACGGCAAGGGCTACGTGCCCGCCGATCGCAACCGTGCCGACGATGCGCCGATCGGCCTCATCCCGGTCGACAGCCTCTATTCGCCGGTCAAGAAGGTCTCCTACAAGGTCGAGAACACCCGCGAGGGCCAGGTTCTCGACTACGACAAGCTGACGCTCTCGATCGAGACCGACGGATCGATCACCGGCGAGGACGCGGTCGCTTTTGCGGCGCGCATCCTGCAGGACCAGCTCGCGCTCTTCGTCAACTTCGACGAG
The DNA here is from genome assembly GCA_043822005.1 of Pseudomonadota bacterium. GTDB lineage: Bacteria > Pseudomonadota > Alphaproteobacteria > Rhizobiales > Rhizobiaceae > Mesorhizobium_A. The sequence goes on from JBDRCE010000061.1 coordinate 13,761, forward strand.
CCGCAGAAAGAGCAGGCGATGGAAACCGTCACCGAGCTCGCCTTCAACCCGGCGCTGCTCAAGAAGGTCGACGAGCTCGAACTGTCGGTCCGCTCGGCGAACTGCCTGAAGAACGACAACATCGTCTATATCGGCGATCTGATCCAGAAGACCGAGGCGGAGATGCTGCGCACCCCCAACTTCGGCCGCAAGTCGCTCAACGAGATCAAGGAAGTCCTGGCAGCCATGGGCCTGCATCTCGGCATGGAAGTGCCGGATTGGCCGCCGGAGAACATCGAAGACCTCGCCAAGCGCTACGAAGACCAGTACTGAGATCGGTGAATGGTGAATGGTAAAATGGTGAATGGAATTCGGCCTCTGGATCGACCATTCACCATTCACCATTCACCATTGACCTCCTGAAAAACACCGGGCCAACGCCCAGAACCTAGGAGATAAGCCATGCGCCATGGACGTTCCGGCCGCCGGCTGAACCGCACCGTCAGCCACCGCAAGGCCCTGTTCACGAACATGGCCGCATCCCTCATCGAGCATGAGCAGATCGTCACCACTCTGCCCAAGGCCAAGGAGCTTCGCCCGATCGTGGAGAAGCTCGTGACGCTCGGCAAGCGCGGCGACCTGCACGCCCGCCGCCAGGCGATCGCGGCAATCGGTTCCGACAAGCTCGCCAAGCGCCTGTTCGAGACGATCGCCCCGCGCTACGCCTCGCGCAATGGCGGCTACCTGCGCATCATGAAGGCCGGCTTCCGGCACGGCGACAACGCGGCCATGGCCGTGATCGAGTTCGTCGACCGCGACACCTCGGCCAAGGGCGCCGCCGACCGCGCGCGCACCGAGGCGGAAGCCGCCAACGAAGAAGCCGCCTGATAGGCTTCCCCCGGACGAGAATGACGAAGGGCCCGCGAGGGCCCTTTTTCGCATTTGGATACAGCGCTCTCGGGGTGGTGCACTCTCGTGGGACAGCGCGTTTTAACCAATCCCGTCATCCCGGCGGCCGAAGGCCAGCCGGGATCCATTCTGGTTCGCGATTGACCCCTTCGCGACGGTTCCACCTGCGCCAGTACTTTCACCGACAATGGATCCCGGCTGGCCTCCGGCCGCCGGGATGACGGCGCGAACGTGCGGTGATACCCTTTAATGATATCCCGACATGTCGGATCAAGCCGCCCGCACCAGCACGTGCTTCTTCTTGCCGAGCGAGAGCTTGATCGCGCCGTTGCCGCCGATGTCGGCCGTCGTGATCTGCGTCCGCTCGTCCGACACCGGCTTGTCGTTGACCTTGACCGCGCCGCCCTGGACGTGGCGACGGGCTTCGCCGTTCGAGGCGGCAAGCCCTGCAGTGACGAACAGCGCCAGAATGCCCACACCGGATTCGAGTGTCGCCTGCGGGACCGTGACGGTCGGCAGATCGTCCGAAACCGAGCCTTCCTCGAAGGTTTTCCGCGCGGTCTCCGCTGCTTGTTCGGCCGCTCCGCGTCCGTGCAGCATCGCCGTGACCTCGGTGGCGAGCACCTTCTTGGCGTCGTTGATCTCGGAGCCGCCGAGCGCCGCGAGCCGCTTCACCTCGGCAAGAGGCATCGTCGTGTAGAGCTTCAGGAAACGCTCGACATCGGCGTCCTCGGTATTGCGCCAGTATTGCCAGAAATCGTAGGGGCTCAGCATCTCCGGATCGAGCCACACGGCGCCGGATGCCGACTTGCCCATCTTGGCGCCCGACGAACTGGTGAGCAGCGGCGTGGTCATCGCATAGAGCTGCGGCGTGCCCATGCGGTGGCCGAGATCGATGCCATTGACGATGTTGCCCCACTGGTCCGAACCGCCCATCTGCAGCCGCGTTCCGCAGCGCTTCGAGAGTTCCACGAAGTCGTAAGCCTGGAGGATCATGTAGTTGAACTCGAGGAACGACAGCGACTGCTCCCGGTCGAGCCTGAGCTTGACGGAATCGAAGGACAGCATCCGGTTGACGGAGAAATGCCGGCCGACATCGCGCAGGAACTCGACATAGTTGATCTTCATCAGCCAATCGGCATTGTTGATCATCGTCGCCTTGCCGGAGCCTTCGCCGAACGTCAGGTAAGGCTCGAAATTGCGGCGGATGCCGACCAGGTTGTCGTCGATGTCCTGCGGCGTGAGCAGCTTGCGCGCCTCGTCCTTGAACGACGGATCGCCGATCATCGAAGTGCCGCCACCCATCAGCGCGATCGGCCGGTGGCCGGTCCTTTCGAGCCAGTGCAGCATCATGATCTGGATCAGCGACCCCGCATGCAGGCTTTTCGCGGTTGCGTCGAAGCCGATATAGGCCGAGACGCTTGTCGTGCGGAACAGGTCGTCCAGGCCGCTCTCGTCGGAGATCTGATGGATGAAGCCGCGCTCGGACATGATGCGCAGGAATTCGGACTTGAAGGCGGACATGGCGGCTTTCCGGACTGTGTTGGACGCCGGGGCATTGGCCCCGGCGCGCCCGCGCGTTTAGCATCAGTGGGCCCGGAATCACAAGGATTGAGGGACATGGCGGCAATCTGTGCGATCGGGCTGATGAGCGGCACGTCGATGGACGGCATCGACCTTGCCGTCGTGGCGACCGACGGGGCGGATTTCGTCGAACGCGGCCCGTCGCATTTCGTCCCCTACGAGGCCGTATTCCGGCAGCGCATCGAGGCCTCGCTGGAAGATGCGAAGTCGATCAGCGAACGCTTGGAGCGCCCCGGGGATCTGGCCGCGCTCGAACGCGAGATCACGCTGCGCCACGCAACCGCGGTGGAAGCGTTCCGGTCGAGCCTGTCAGGCCGCTGGGCCGAGGTCGCTCTGATTGGCTTCCACGGCCAGACGGTGCTGCACAGGCCCGAGCGCGGACTGACCGTCCAGCTCGGCGACGGTGCCCTGCTCGCCAGCAGGACCGGCCTCTCCGTGGTCCACGACATGCGCGCCAACGACATGCGGCATGGAGGGCAGGGGGCGCCGCTCGTGCCGGCCTATCACGCGGCACTCGCCCACTCGCTGCCGGCAGATCTGCGAACAAGGCTCCCCGTCGCCTTCGTCAACATCGGCGGCATCTCGAACGTCACCTGGGTGCCCGAAAATGGCGACCCGGTCGCCTTCGATTCCGGGCCGGGCAATGCGCTCATCGATCAGTGGGTGGCGCGGGAAGGGGGGATGCCCTTCGACGAGAACGGCATGATTGCGTCGGAAGGCGGCGTTGTCCGGGACGTGGTCGAGACCTATCTGACAAACCCGTTCTTCTCCCGTGCCGCGCCGAAATCACTCGACCGCAACGATTTCACCCTGGATCTTGTCGCGGGCCTGGAATTGGAGGACGGCGCGCGCACGCTTGCCGCCCTCTCGGCCGAGGCGATCTTGCGCGCGGCCGAGCACATGCCGTCGGTTCCGAACCTGTGGATCGTCTGCGGCGGCGGCCGGAAGAACCCGCACATCGTCGGTGATCTTCGCCGGGGTGCGGAGCGTCGCGGCGGGCTGGTCATCCTCGCCGAGGATGCGGGACTGGACGGCGATTCGATGGAGGCCGAGGCCTGGGCCTATCTCGCCGTGCGCTCGAAACGCGGCATGCCGCTGACATTCCCGACGTCCACGGGCTGCCGCATGCCCGTAACGGGCGGAGTACTCAACCTGCCGTCATAGACGGCAGGCTCAGCCCGATATGCGAGAATTACTTCTTGGCGGCGGGCTTGGCCTTCGCCGGCGCCTTTGCCTTGGCGGGGGCCGCCTTGGCAGCAGGCTTCGCCGCCGCCTTGGGTGCAGCGGCCTTCGGTGCAGCAGCCTTGGGCGCAGCGGCGGCCTTCGCGGGCTTCGTTGCGGCGGCTTTCGCGGCAGGCTTGGCGGCCGCCGGCTTTGCCGCGGCTTTCGCCGGAGCTTTCTTCGCCGCTGGCTCGACAGTCTCGACCGGAGCGCCGGGCACGTTCTTCTTGATCGCCTCGATGGTCTTCATTGCCGAGGCCTTGGCCTTGTAGCTTTCCGAGGTGAAAACAATCTCACCATTGCCGGCACGAAACCGGAATCGGGTCTCGCCCTTCTTGTCCTTGTAGACTTCGAATTTGCTCACGGCAGGGTCCCCCTCGATTGGAGCTGTGATTCGTTCACCGGCAAAAGGTGACACTTCGCCACTCTACTGTCGAGGAAAGCCGTTGCTGCAGTGCACATACTAAATCGGGCCGGACCTGAAAGTCCGACCCGACCTTAACTTGCGGAGACTCTTGTCGGGATTGCGCGCTAGCGCAGCCGTTTCGGACGAGGGTCGGCGAGCTCGCCCGCGAGCCGGCGGTCGAGATAGTCCGAGCATTCCTCGATCAGCACGTCGGCGTCGTTCGAGAAGAAGTGGTTTGCGCCCGGGATCGTCTTCTGCGTGATGGTGATGCCCTTCTGCGTGTGCAGCTTGTCGACGAGGCCCTGTACGTCCTTGGGCGGTGCGACCTTGTCGGCGTCGCCGTGGATGATCAGTCCTGACGAAGGGCAAGGCGCCAGGAAGGAGAAGTCGTAGATGTTGGGCTGCGGAGCGACCGAGATGAAGCCTTCGACCTCGGGGCGGCGCATCAGGAGCTGCATGCCGATCCATGCGCCGAAGGAGTAGCCGGCAACCCAGCAGCTCTTCGAATCCGGATGCAGCGACTGGACCCAGTCGAGTGCGGCGGCCGCGTCGGACAGTTCGCCCGACCCATGGTCGAACTCGCCCTGGCTGCGGCCGATGCCGCGGAAATTGAAGCGGAGCGTCGTGAAGCTCCGCTTCTGGAACATGTAGAACAGGTCGTAGACGATCTTGTTGTTCATCGTGCCGCCGAACTGGGGATGCGGATGGAGCACGATGGCGATCGGGGCGTTCTTTTCCGTCGACGGCTGGTAACGGCCCTCGAGGCGGCCGGCAGGACCGTTGAAAATGACTTCGGGCATGTATACTCCAACTGCCAGACCGCCGCTGCGGTCCGACTCTTGCGGTTCCGGCTTGACGCCGGGGCGGGCTCTTCCTATTAACCAGTTTAGAACAATTCAAAACTGGGAATGGTCGTCCGCTCGTTCGAGGGGCTAAATAGGACGCCCGCCCTTTGAAATTCAAGGAAATTGCGCGGCAGTCGCACGATTGTCGCTCCAGGAGCGAACCAGGCGCGTCATGGCGGCCAAACGGACCTATCTCGACCACAATGCGAGCGCGCCGCTGAGCGATGGCGCGCGCGCGGCGATGGTCGATGCATTGGCGATCGACGCCAATCCGTCCTCGGTTCATACTGAAGGGCGCGACGCGCGGCGTGTCGTCGAGACCGCGCGCCGCGAGGTTGCGGCGCTCGTCAACGGCGATCCGGCCAACGTCGTCTTCACCTCGGGCGCCACGGAAGCGGCCTCCTGGCTCCTGACACCAAACTGGCGGATGGGCCGCGCACCACTCAATGTATCCAGGCTGATCGTCTGCGCTGCGGACCATCCTGCGACGCTGAATGGCGGCCACTTTTCGCCGGACCGGGTGACACGCCTCGGCGTCGATGCCGATGGCATCCTTCGCCTCGACGAACTGGCTTCCGAATTGGCGAAGCACGATCGCGCGACAGGCCAGGTCCTGGTTGCGATCCACCTCGCCAACAACGAGACGGGTGTCGTGCAACCGGTCGCGAAGATCGCGGACATCGTGCGCGAGGCGGGCGGCATTCTTGTGCTCGACGCCGTGCAAGCAGCGGGCCGCATTCCGCTGGACATCTCCAATGGTTGCGCCGATTTCCTGATTCTGTCCTCGCACAAGATCGGCGGCCCGAAGGGGGCCGGCGCGGTCGTTTCGGCCGGTGGTGTCCTCATGCCGGAGCCGCTGATCAGGGGCGGCGGGCAGGAGCACGGCCACCGGGCCGGCACCGAGAACGTCGCCGCTATTGCCGGCTTTGGTGCCGCCGCGCGCGAAGCGGCAGAGCGGCTTTCGAGTAACGCGGATCTGGCGAGCATGCGCGACCGTTTCGAGGCGGCGGTCGTCGACCTCGTCCCAAACGCGATAATCTTCGGTCGCGCCGCGCCGAGGCTGCCCAACACCACCTACTTCGCCATTCCGGGGATCAAGGCCGAAACCGCCCAGATCGCCTTCGACCTCGAAGGTGTGGCCCTTTCGGCGGGTTCCGCCTGCTCGTCGGGCAAGGTAGGCCCCAGCCATGTTCTTGCCGCGATGGGCCATGGCGCGTATGGCGGCGCGCTGCGCGTATCGATCGGGCATCAGACGATAGACGAAGATCTCGCGGCTTTCGCCGGCGCGCTCAGGAAGCTGATGGCGAGGAGGGCGGTCAAGGCTGCGTGATGCGGTTTGCGAATACCGGCCTTGTCGAGATGGGCCTGTATTTTCCCGCCAGAAACACTAAATGAGGCGTGTGCCCCAACGGCGCCGCCAGGTTTGAAAACGGTCGGGCCTTGAACCCGACATGGATGGAGAACGCTGATGCCTGCTGTGCAGGAGACCATCGAGCAGGTCCGCAACATCGATGTGGATCAGTACAAATACGGATTCGAATCCTTTATCGAGATGGACAAGGCACCGAAGGGCCTGTCCGAGGATACGATCCGCTTCATTTCGGCCAAAAAGGGCGAGCCCGACTGGATGCTTGAATGGCGTCTCGGCGCCTATCGCCGCTGGCTGACCCTCGAGGAGCCGACCTGGGCGCGCGTCCACTATCCGAAGATCGACTTCCAGGACATCTACTACTACGCCGCGCCGAAGAGCACGCCCGGTCCGACCTCGCTCGGCGATGTCGATCCCGAAATCCTCAAGGTCTATGAGAAGCTCGGAATTCCGCTGAAGGAGCAGGAGATCCTCGCCGGCGTGCAGAAGCCGACCGAGGATAGCGAGGCGAGCGACAACGTCTACAAGTCCGGCCGCGTCGCGGTCGACGCGGTGTTCGATTCCGTCTCCGTGGTCACCACCTTCCGGGCCGAGCTCGCCAAGGCCGGCGTCCTGTTCATGTCGATGTCCGAGGCGATCCGCGAACACCCGGAGATCGTCCGGAAATATCTCGGCTCGGTCGTGCCCACGACAGACAATTACTACGCGACGCTGAATTCGGCCGTCTTCACCGACGGATCCTTCGTGTTCATCCCCAAGGGCGTGCGCTGCCCGATGGAACTGTCGACGTATTTCCGCATCAACGAGAAGAATACCGGCCAGTTCGAGCGCACGCTGATCGTCGCCGAGGAGGGCGCCTACGTGTCTTACCTCGAAGGCTGCACCGCGCCGCAGCGCGACGAGAACCAGTTGCACGCGGCCGTGGTCGAACTGGTGGCGCTCGATGACGCCGAGATCAAGTATTCCACCGTCCAGAACTGGTATCCCGGCGACAAGGACGGCAAGGGCGGCATCTACAATTTCGTCACCAAGCGCGGCGACTGCCGCGGCGACCGCTCCAAGATCTCGTGGACGCAGGTCGAGACCGGCTCTGCGATCACCTGGAAATATCCGTCCTGCATCCTGCGTGGCGACGACTCGCGCGGCGAGTTCTATTCGATCGCGGTCTCGAACGGCTACCAGCAGGTCGATAGCGGCACCAAGATGATCCATCTCGGCAAGAACACGTCGAGCCGCATCATCTCCAAGGGCATTTCGGCCGGCCATTCGAACAACACCTATCGCGGCCAGGTCTCGGTCAACCGCCGGGCAACCAACGCGCGCAACTTCACCAATTGCGACTCGCTGCTGATCGGCAACGACTGCGGCGCACACACGGTGCCCTATATCGAAGTGAAGAATTCGAGCGCTCAGGTGGAGCACGAGGCGACGACCTCGAAAATCTCCGAGGACCAGAAGTTCTACGTCATGCAGCGCGGCATCCCCGAGGAAGAGGCGATCGCGCTAATCGTCAACGGCTTCGTCAAGGACGTCATCCAGGAACTGCCGATGGAATTCGCCGTCGAGGCGCAGAAACTGATCGGCATATCACTCGAAGGCTCGGTCGGCTGACCCCAATATTTGGAAGAACAAGAATGCTTGAAATCAGAAATCTCCACGCGCGTATCGCCGAGAGCGGCGTCGAGATCATCCGCGGCCTCAACCTGACGGTGAAGGCAGGAGAGGTCGCGGCCATTATGGGTCCGAACGGCTCCGGCAAGTCGACGCTGTCCTACATCATCGCCGGCCGCGAGGACTACGAGGTCACCGAGGGCGACATCCTCTACAACGGCGAGTCGATCCTCGAGATGGATCCGGCCGAGCGTGCGGCGAAGGGCGTCTTCCTCGCCTTCCAGTATCCGATGGAGATACCGGGCGTTGCGACGATGGAATTCCTCAAGGTCGCGATGAATTCGCAGCGCAAGGCGCGCGGTGAGGCCGAACTCAAGGTGCCGGAATTCATCAGGCGCGTGAAGGAAGAGGCGGCTGGCCTCGGCATCGATTTCGCCATGCTCAAGCGCCCGCTCAATGTCGGCTTCTCCGGCGGCGAGAAGAAGCGCGCCGAGATCCTGCAGATGAAATTGCTCGAGCCGAAGCTCTGCGTTCTCGACGAGACCGACTCCGGCCTCGACATTGACGCGCTGAAGGTTGTCGCCGACGGCGTGAACGCGCTCCGCTCGCCCGACCGGGCGATGGTCGTCATCACCCATTACCAGCGCCTGCTCGACCTGATCGTGCCGGACAGTGTCCATGTGCTCTACAAGGGCCAGGTGATCAAGTCTGGCGACAAGGATCTGGCGCTCGAACTCGAGAAGGACGGCTATGCCGGCCTGATCGGCGAGGCGGCTTGAGGCGGGAGATATGAACATCCACTCCACCCCGAAGCTGACGGCGGCCGAGACGGCGCTGATCGACGCGTTCGGCGAGCGCTTCTCGGAGCTGCCCGGCGACGCGACCGTCGCCGTCAAGCGCGACGACGCCGTCGAAGCGCTGAAGGCCGGCCTGCCGACCCGCCGCGTCGAGGCCTGGCACTACACCGACCTGCGCCGGCTGCTGACAACCGTTCCAGGCTATGACTCGACGCTCGCCGCCCGTGCAAAGTCGGCGCTGTTCGCTGGCTCGACCGTTCTGCCTGTTCTGAACGGGGTATCCGGCGCCGACGCGCGTATCGAAGGCGCTACGGTGACCCGCCTCGTCGACAAGCTTCTGGACGGCTCGTTTGCGCCCGCGCTTGGACCCCGGGAGCCGGCCGACACTGTCGGTGCGCTCAACACTGCCTTCGTCGCGGACGGCTACTTCATCGACATCGCCGCCGGAGCCGAGATCGCGAGCCCGATCGAGATCCAGAACGTCCAGGCCGGCGGCCAGACCCACAGCCGTTTCCCGGTTCGGGTGGGGCAGGGGGCGAAGGCGACGATCGTCGAACGCCAGACCGGCGAGGGCAATGCGCTGACCAGTTCGATCAGCCATCTGACGCTTGGTGAGGGCGCCGAGCTCCTGTGGATCATCGTTCAGGACCAGCCGGACAGCGCGACCTGCTTCAGCCAGTTCAATGCGGAGTTGGCGAAGGATTCGAGGCTGACGCTGTTCTTCATGAACGCCGGTGGCAAACTGGTGCGCCAAGAGGTCCGCGTCCGCATGCCGGGCGAGGGCGCCGACTTCAAGTTGCGCGGCATCAACCTCCTGACCGGCGACACGCATTGCGACGTCACGATGATGCTCGACCATCTGGCCGAGAACACGACCTCGACCGAGATCGTCCGCAACGTCGCCAACGGCATGGCCAAGGGCGTGTTCCAGGGCCAGATCAAGGTGGCGAAGGACGCGCAGAAGACCGATGCCAAGATGGCGTGCAACACGCTGCTGCTCTCCGATGAGGCCGAGTTTTCGACCAAGCCGGAGCTGGAAATCTTCGCCGACGACGTGGCTTGCGGCCATGGCGCGACCGTGACCGAAATCGACCGCAACCATCTCTTCTACCTGATGGCGCGCGGTATCGATGAGAAGACGGCGAGGGGCCTGCTCGTCAAAGCCTTCGTGGCCGAGATCATCGAGGAACTGGAGGACGAGGCAACCGTCGAGGTGCTGGAAGGCATGCTCGACGACTGGTTCGCGGAGCATGTCTGAGATGGACCAGATCGTGCGTCAGGGGCCCTACGACGTCGAGGCGATCCGCCGCGACTTCCCGATTCTTGCGCGCGAAGTCTACGGCAAGCCTTTGGTCTATCTCGACAATGGCGCGTCGGCGCAAAAGCCTCAGGTGGTGCTCGATACGATCCTCCATGCCTATCGCCAGGAGTATGCCAACGTTCATCGTGGCCTGCACTTCCTGTCGAATTCCGCGACGGACGCCTACGAGAAGGCGCGAGAGATCGTCCGGCGGTTCCTGAATGCGCCTTCGGTCGACACGATCGTCTTCACCAAGAATACGACCGAGGCGATCAACACCGTCGCCTACGGCTGGGGCATGCCCAATATCGGCGAAGGCGACGAGATCGTTCTCTCGATCATGGAACACCACTCCAACATCGTGCCATGGCATTTCATCCGCGAGCGGCAGGGCGCCAAGCTGGTCTGGGTGCCGGTGGACGACGAGGGCTCCTTCTACATCGAGGACTTCGAGAAGAGCCTGACGGCAAGGACGAAACTCGTCGCCATCACGCAGATGTCGAATGCGCTGGGAACCGTGACGCCGATCAAGGAGATCGTCCGCATCGCGCATGAGCGCGGCATCCCGGTGCTGGTCGACGGCAGCCAGTCGGCGGTGCATATGCCCATCGACGTGCAGGACCTCGGCTGCGACTGGTTCGTGATGACCGGCCACAAGCTCTACGGGCCTTCGGGCATCGGCGTGCTCTACGGCAGGAAGGAACGGCTGGAATCGATGCGGCCCTTCCAGGGCGGCGGCGAGATGATCTTCGACGTCACCGAGGACATCGTCACCTACAACGACCCGCCGCACCGTTTCGAGGCGGGCACGCCGCCGATCGTGCAGGCGATCGGGCTGGGTGCTGCGCTCGACTACATGGAGAGCGTCGGCCGCGACCGCATCGCCGCGCACGAGGCAGACCTGAAGACCTACGCCCACGAGCGCCTGTCGCGCATCAACTCGCTGCGCATCTTCGGCACCGCGCCGGACAAGGGTGCGATCGTCTCCTTCGAGTTGCAGGGTATCCACGCGCATGACGTGTCGATGGTGATCGACCGCTCCGGCGTCGCGGTTCGCGCGGGCACGCATTGCGCCCAGCCGCTCTTGAAACGCTTCGGTGTCACATCCACGTGCAGGGCGTCGTTTGGCATGTATAATACGCGCGCCGAGGTTGATGCCTTGGCCGAAGCGCTGGAAAAGGCGCGGAAATTCTTCGGGTGAAGCCATGAACGAGACCGTTGGAAGAGACGAGATACTGGCATCGTCGGCCATTCCAGCCGAGGAATTGGCGCGACTGACCGACGACATCGTCTCGGCGCTGAAGACCGTCTACGATCCCGAAATCCCGGCCGACATCTACGAGCTCGGCCTGATCTACCGCATCGACATCGAGGACGACCGCTCGGTCAAGATCGACATGACGCTGACGGCGCCTGGCTGCCCGGTCGCGGGCGAGATGCCGGGCTGGGTAGAAAATGCCGTTGGCACGGTCGAAGGCGTCTCCGGCGTCGACGTCAAGATGGTCTTCGACCCGCCGTGGACGCCCGACCGCATGTCCGAAGAGGCGCAGGTGGCGGTGGGGTGGTATTGAGGCGGGGAGGTTGAGTTCTCGCCGAATCTTCACCATCTTAGAGGCATGTTCGTTCCCCGGGCCTTGAACCCGGCGGCAATGGAGAAAGACCGATGGGCCGTTTTGCAATCATGACCATGACCGATGCCGCGGCGGATCGCGTGCGCGATATCGTCTCCGCGCGCGACAACGCCAAGGGCATCCGCGTCGGCGTCAAGAAGGGCGGCTGCGCCGGCATGGAATACACGATCGACCTCGTGACGGAGCCGAACCCTAAGGACGACCATATCGAGCGGGCCGGCGCCGATGTCTGGGTCGCACCGGAGGCGGCGCTCTTTCTTCTCGGCACCGAGATGGACTTCGAGGTGACGACGCTGCGCACCGGCTTCACCTTCAACAATCCGAACCAGAGCTCGGCCTGCGGCTGCGGCGAATCGGTGGAGCTCAAGCCCGCCGATCTCAAGGCACTGGCCGAAGCCCGCGCCGGCGCGGCCTGACCTTGTTTTTCGACCTCGTGCATCCAACGGTGCGTTAGGACGTTGTCGTCGACAACGAAGGAGACGGCCATGGCAGACATCAGCAGCATCAAGGAAAAAGCGGACGTCATCGGCGCGGATGGGGCGCATGTCGGTACCGTCGACCATGTCGAGGGCAACCGCATCAAGCTGATGAAAACCGACAGCGGCATGGGCTCGCACAAGGGCCATCATCACTACATACCGCTCGCCCTTGTCGCCGAAGTCGAAAACGGCACGGTCCGCTTGTCGGCCAATGCCGACGTCGCCGTGACCTTCGAGGAAGAGTCCGGCGGCAAATCCGTAGAGTAGACGGAGCCGAGCCCTTCAAGCCCCGCCATGCGCGGGGTTTGTGCTGCTGTTCTATATTCTCGACGCGCTCCGATGACTGGGGGTCCAGAACGATTGCCTCAATCGACCCAGACGCCGTGCTTGCGGTGCCAGTCGGCGATCGAGTCTTTCGGGTAGACGTCGAAGCTCAGATCGCCCTTGCGGATATCGGGTTCGACCCAGTTCGCCTTGTATTTCAGCATCAGATGAACGCTGGATTTCGGCACCGGCAGATCGCTGTCGATGGCTGAGGCGAATGGATGGACCAGGTCCGGCCATGTCGGATCAAAAAGCCAAAGTGCTGAGCCGCACTTTCGGCAGAAGCGCCGCTCGCCGCTCGAAATCTCGCAAGTGGGATGTTCGTCGTCCTCTATCTCCGCCCTGTAGAGACCGAGGTTCCGTTTGCCCGTGACCTTCAGCGTGCGGGACAGTGCGCCAAGATTGATCGCGTAGCCGCCGCCGCCCTGCTGCTTGCGGCAGATCGAGCAGTAGCAGCGTTGATAGGGAACCGGCGTGTGACTGTCGACTTCGAACGATACCGCTCCGCAGCGGCATGACCCTTTCAGTCTCATCGGCATCGCGTCTCTCCATCCGGCCTGTCGACGCAGTCTTCGGCCATCGGTGATCCGGTGACAAGACGGCGGGACTCGGACATCATTGCGGGATGGACCAGGATCATCTGCGCGATCTCTTCGAGGGCGTTGCGCCCGTCACCTTTCGCCGCATGTTCGGCGGCCATGGCATCTATCGCGACGGGATGATCTTCGCCGTCGTCCTGCGCGATCAGCTGATGCTGAAGGGCGATGCCGAAGTGGCGGACGACTACGAGGCGGCGGGGATGGAGCGCTGGCACTATGTCGGCAAGCGGCACGGCAAGACGGTCGCCATGCCTTACTGGACCGCGCCCGACAGCGCGCTCGATGATCCCGATGAAATGACGGTTTGGGCGCGCAAGGCGATCGAAGCCGCGCGCCGGAGTGGGAAGGTCTAGACCTTCCCGGAGACCTTCATGAAGGCCGGCAGGTCGTCGCCGAAGCCGACGGTGCCGTCGTCCAGGTCGTCGTCACGGCGGCGCGGACGCGGTGTGTCATCGCGACGCGGACGTTCGTCGCGGCGGGGCCGGTTGTCGTTGCGGGCCGACTGAGGCTTATGATCTTCGGCGTCCTGCGGCTTGCGTTCGGCGACTTCGCGCGGTTTGCGCTCTTCCGCAACGCGGGGCTGCTGTACCGGCTGAGGCTTTTCCGCCCGGGGCGCACCCGGCAGGTCGGCGACGGGGGCAGTTTTGAGCTCCTCGTCCGGAACGTATTTCTCCATCGACGCCGGCTCGCTCGGCAGCCTGCCGCTGCGGCCGCGCTCGCGCTTCTCGCCGGTGCGCGAGCGGCTTGCCCGCTCCGGCTTGCCGCCGCGCGAGCGGCGCGGTGCGGACTCGTCTTCCGGCGTCGAGACGACCGTCGACAGGTCGCCGTCGTGCCAGTCGATCTTGAGGCCGGTCAGTTTCTCGATCGCATCGAGATATTTGCGGTCATTGCTCGTGACGATCGTGAACGCCTTGCCGGCGCGGCCGGCGCGGCCGGTGCGGCCGATGCGGTGGACATAGTCCTCGGCATGGATCGGAACGTCGTAGTTGAAGACGTGGCTGACGTCGGGGATGTCGAGACCGCGCGCGGCGACGTCGGAAGCGACAAGCAGTTTCAGCTTGCCTTCCCGGAATGCGGCCAGCATCGCCATGCGCGCCCGCTGGTCCATGTCGCCATGCAGCGCGCCGGCGTCGAAATCGTGCTTCACCAGCGAACGGAAAAGCTCGGCGACTTCGACCTTGCGGTTGCAGAAGATGATCGCGTTCTTGATCTCCGCTTCTTCTTCCCGGATCAGCCGGCGCAGCGTCTCGCGCTTGTCCCAGCCCTTGGAGCCGGACTTGACGAGTCTCTGGACGATATGGACGCCCGTGCTGGCAGCCTTAGACACCTCGATGCGGACCGGCGCCTGCAGGAATTTTTCCGTCAGCTTGGTGATCTCCGGCGGCATCGTGGCCGAGAAGAACAGCGTCTGGCGGGTGAAGGGGATCATCTCGCAGATCCGCTCGATGTCGGGAATGAAGCCCATGTCGAGCATGCGGTCGGCCTCGTCGATGACGAGGATCTCGACGCCGTTGAGCAGGAGCTTGCCGCGCTCGCGGTGGTCGAGCAGGCGGCCGGGCGTCGCGATCAGCACGTCGGCGCCGCGCTCCAGCTTCTTCTCCTGCTCGTCGAACGACACGCCGCCGATCAGCAGCGCGATGTTGAGCTTGTGGTTCTTGCCGTATTTGACGAAGTTCTCCTCGACCTGCGCGGCGAGTTCGCGCGTCGGCTCGAGGATCAGCGTGCGCGGCATGCGCGCCCGGGCACGGCCCTTTTCCAGACGGGTGATCATCGGCAGGACGAAGGCGGCAGTCTTGCCGGTGCCCGTCTGGGCGATGCCGAGAATGTCCTTGCCGAGCAGTGCGTGGGGAATGGCTCCGGCCTGGATGGGTGTCGGCACTGTATAGCCGGCGTCGGTTACGGCGGAGAGGACCTTTGGCGAGAGACCGAGGTCCGCAAAGGTGAGCGCTTCTTGCGCAGTCTGATTGTCTGATGACACGGTGTTGGTTGTCTTTGGCTTCGTGTGGCGAGGGCCGTCTCGGCTGCTCGCATATGCCGGACCTGCGGAATGTCCGCCGTCCAAGGATTGACCATGCGGTTACGTTGCGGCGCACCAAATGTCAACAGAACAGGAACGTCCAGGCGTCGTGTTTCGAACAATTGGCCGAGATTTCCGCCATTTACCCTAACGCGCACCTGTCTCAGTAGCGGAACTGCTCCGCGAGAATGCGCTCGTCCCAGGAATGGCTGGCGTCGAACAGGATCGTCGCGGTCGTGTCCGGCGCCTCGCGCACGGTGACGCTGACGACCGATTTCACCTCGGCATTGTCCGCCACTGCGTTGACCGGCCGCTTGTCGATCTCCAGTATTTCGAAATGCACCACCGACTTGTTGGGCAAGAGCGCGCCGCGCCAGCGCCGCGGCCGGAACGGGCTGACCGGGGTGAGCGCCAGAAGCGGCGCGTCGAGTGGCAGGATCGGACCGTGCGCCGAGAGATTGTAGGCAGTCGAGCCGGCGGGCGTCGCCACCATCACGCCGTCGCAGATCAGGTCGTTCAGCCGCTCGCGCCCATCGACCGAGATGCGCAGTTTCGCCGCCTGATAGGATTGCCGGAAGAGCGAGACCTCGTTGATCGCCAGCGCCGTCGTCACCACCCCGGCTTCGTCTACCGCCCGCATTTCGAGCGGCCGAATCGTTTCGGGAACAGCGGCGGTCACGCGTTCGCGCAGATGCTCCTCGGCGTACTCGTTCATCAGGAAGCCGACGGTGCCGCGGTTCATGCCGTAGACGCGCTTGCCCGAGTTCATCGTCTCGCGCAGCGTCTGCAGCATGAAGCCGTCGCCGCCGAGCGCCACGATGACGCTCGCCTCTGCGATGTCGTTCTGGCCGTAGAGCACCGCGAGGCGGGCGGCCGCTTCCCTCGCTCCGGGCGTGTCGGAGGCGACGAACGCGAAACTGTCGAGTTGCGGTGTGGACATAGGGCTGCCGGCTCCTCCACTTTTTCGCCTAGCATGCCGGACTGTGGATGCATAGCGAGGGGCTCTTAGCGGGCGTCGCTGGCCGAGATAGCCGGCGCCGAAGCGTTAGACATGCAGTGACTTCGTGGTTTTCACTCGCGAGGAAATTTGCTAACGCACCGCCATGCCCTTGTAGCTCAGCGGTAGAGCAGCGGTTTTGTAAACCGAAGGTCGCGGGTTCAATCCCTGCCGGGGGCACCATTCGATCAGAATAAAATGTTGTTTTCAAAGGCTAAAAGCTAGTTGCGCGGCATCTAGACCACCTTTTAATCCACCTTTATGTTTCCGCCAAGCCGCTCCGCAGCGGCGCGGTTGCGATGCATTGCCGGCGCGCGCTGACGTAGCAGTTTGTTGCGCCCGCCTTACGGGCCCGCGCATCGTAGGACGGTTTGTCGCCGCCAGGACATATTTATGCTTCTGCCTTGGGCGCTAGGGTCAGGACTCATTGATCAAAGCCAGAAGATGACGGCGGCTGCGATGCAGATGGCCGAGAAGAAGGTGTGGGCGCATCGGTCGTAGCGGGTTGCGATGCGCCGCCAGTCCTTGAGCTTGGCGAATAGGTTTTCGA
>JBDRCE010000062.1:0-48289 GCA_043822005.1 Pseudomonadota bacterium
GCAATTCGTGATGGGCCATCCAGCCGTCCGCACCGTCATTCCCGGTGCCGTCAGCGCGGCGGAGGTCGAGGCCAATGTCGGGATTTTCTCGCGCCCCCTGCCCGGCGCGCTCTGGTCCGACCTGAAGAGCGCGGGGTTGCTCAGAAGCGACGCCCCGGTGCCGGAGGGGCGCTGATGTCGCGAATGCCGGCTTCGACAAGGCGGATCGACGCCCACCAGCATTTCTGGCGGCTTTCGCGCGGCGACTATGGCTGGCTGACGCCCGCCCTCGGCCCCATCCATCGCGACTTCCTGCCCGAGGATCTCGAGCCCCTCATCCGGAGCGCCGGTATATCCGGCACCGTCCTGGTGCAGGCCGCGCCGACCGAGGCGGAAACGGAGTTCATGCTGTCGCTCGCCTGCGACCACGCCTTCATCGAGGCCGTGGTTGGTTGGGTCGATTTCGAGGCCGCGGACGCGCCGGCCCGCATCGCCGGGCTTGCCGCCGATCCGAAACTCAAGGGCCTGCGCCCGATGATCCAGGACCTGCCCGACGACGACTGGATGCTGCGGCCGGACCTTGATGCCGCCTTCCACGCGCTGAACCAGCACGGGCTCGTCTTCGACGCGCTCGTGCTGCCGCGCCATCTCGCCAATCTTTCCGTCCTGCTCGCCCGCCATCCCGGCATGCGCACGATCATCGACCATTGCGCAAAGCCGGCGATTGCGGCCGGAGACCTGGCGGGCTGGGCACACGACATGTGGCGGCTGGCTCGAGAGACGGATGCCTTCTGCAAGCTCTCGGGCCTCATGACGGAAGCGGGGGCCGGATGGTCGGCCGAGACGCTGCGTCCTTGCGTCGATCTCGTGCTCGACTGTTTCGGACCCGACCGGCTCATCTGGGGCAGCGACTGGCCGGTCTGCCTGCTGGCCGCCGACTACGCTTCATGGCTGGAGGCGACCGATGTCCTGCTGCGGGGCTGCACGGACGACGAACGCGACGCGATTCTCGGCGGCAACGCGATCCGCGCCTACGGACTGGCGACCTAGGACCTCTACCTGAACCGGTCCTTCGCCCGTTTGCCGGCAACCGGGGCGCCGCCGTGGCCCCGACGGGAGATTGGGTAAGGCGCCCTCAGATCAGTCCGCGGGCCGCGAGGTTACGCATCAGGGCACGGGTGCCGAAGTTCCATTCCGGGCATTCGGTCGACAGCCGCACCGTATTGCGCAGATGTCCGAGTCCGCGCGAGGCGATCGTGACGACATCGCCGATCTTGTGGGTGAAGCCTTCGCCCGGCACGTCGCGGTCCTGCACCGGCGCGAAGAGCGTGCCCAGAAACAGCATCAGCCCGTCGGGATACTGGTGGTGTCGCCCGATAGTCTGGCGGACGAGCTCTTCCGGATCGCGGCTGATCTCCTTCATCGAGGAATGGCCCTTGAGCGTGAAGCCGTCTTCGCCCGTCACCGTCAGCTCGAGTTCGGCCGCGCGCACGGCGTCGAGCGTAAAGGCGCCGTCGAAGAGACGGATCATCGGCCCGATCGCGCAGCTCGCATTGTTGTCCTTCGCCTTCGACAGCAACAGGGCCGAACGCCCCTCGACGTCGCGCAGATTGACGTCGTTGCCGAGCGTGGCGCCGACGATGCGGCCGCGCGAGGATACCGCGAGCACGATCTCGGGTTCGGGATTGTTCCACCTGGAGATGGGGTGCAGGCCGACTTCCGCGCCGGGACCGACCGAGGAGAGAATCTGCGCCTTGGAGAACACTTCCGCGTCGGGGCCTATGCCCACCTCGAGATACTGGCTCCATAGCCCCTCGGCAATCAGCGCCTTCTTGACCCGTGCGGCTTCATCGGAGCCTGCCCTCACGTTGCGCAGTGACCCGCCGATCGCCGCCCCGACGCGCTCGCGCACCGCACGCGCCTTGGCCGGGTCGCCGGCCGCTTTCTCTTCGATGACGCGTTCGACCATGGAGGAGGCAAATGTCACGCCGCAGGCCTTCACGGCCTGAAGGTCGCAGGGCGCCAGGAAGTGCGGCCGCGTAGCGTCGCCCGGAGCATTTGCCGCAATCTCGGCCAACGGCCCCATCGGCCGCCCGGGTGCCCGCCGGACATAGTCGACAGGAGCCGCGTTTTCGCAGACGTCCGAGACCGTCGGCGCGGCGGAAGCCGTAATGTCCACCACCACTCCGTCGCGGACCGTGACCACCGATGGGCCGCCGGCCTCCGGCGACCACACCCGCCCCACGAAGACGCCGCCCCGATCTTCGTCATGCGCAAAGAAGCTCATCGCAATCACATCGCCTTCTACTTCTTCTCTGCTGAATCGCCGCACGGTAGCGCGCCGTCTGTGCCGATCTGGTATGACAAATAGCGTTGCACGAGACCGTCAGTCAATCCGACCCGGCAGCGTCAGGACGTCTGAATACGACCGAATCCTGACGCAGGGATTCGAAATCGCCAGGATTGATGCGCAGCCCTGCCTCACCATCCTCTCGAGTATTGACACACATTTTCTACATCTTTACCAGTTCTGGTCCGACAAATAGCCGTTGATCGGAAATTCGGGGATGGAGCCTGACGGATGATGGCCGGCAGAACGAAGGCCTTGCAGCAGCCGGATGTCGTCCCGGCCGCCGGTTCGGCAGTCGATGTCGTCGTACGCCAGATCCGCGAGTTGATCGCCGACGAGGGGCTGAAGGTCGGCGACAGCCTTCCGACCGAGCGCGAACTCTGCGCCCGCTTCAGCGCCAGCCGCAACACCGTGCGCGAGGCGATGCGCATCCTCAAGGCCTACGGCATGGTGGAGGTGCGCCCGAAGGTCGGGGCGACCATCACCGACAACCGCATGTCACGCGCCTTCGAACTGTTCTCGTTCAACACGATGGAGGTGTCGCGCAAGACCTTCGCCGACGTGCAGGCCTTTCGCGACCTGATCGAGGTGGGAGCGGCCGACCGCATCATCGAGCGGCTGGGCGATCGCGACGTCGGCGAACTGCACCGCATCAATGTGCGTCTATCCGGCATCCAGGATCTGCAGGAGGCGTCCGAGGTGGATTATTCCTTCCACCTGCGGCTGGTTTCAATCCTCGGCAACGACACCATTCTGGACGTCTATTCGGTGATGAAGCCGATCGTCCTGCGCATCATGCAGAAGGGTAAGACGCGGCGCACATTCAAGACGCAGACCTATGCCGAGCACGAAGGCGTGGTCGACGCGCTGGCCGCGCGCGACCTGCTCTCCTTCCAGTATCGGCTGCGCAATCACCTGATGACCGGCTTCAAGTTCTTCAACGAGGAGATGGAAGCATCGGCCTGACGCATTCCGGGCGGAGGAGGCCCGGGCAAGATCTGAGGCGAGCGGCGCCAGCCCGCCCAGTCAATCCGCCACCTGGCGCGAACCATGGGAGGAACCAGTATGAGAAGACTTCTGCAGTTCACCGCGGCGATCGGGGCGCTCGCCCTGTCGGCGCAGATCGCCCTCGCGGGTCCCGCCGTCGTATCCGGCCCCGGGGCCGATCCCGCGTGCTTCGCGCCGTGGTCGGCGGATACCAAATACATGCAGTGGGAGGCCAAGCCCGGCCCTTACAAGATCGCGATCGTCAACGGCTTCGTCGGCAACACCTGGCGCATCCAGATGATCAAGACGGCCAAGGCCTTTGCCGAGGACCCGGCCATCAAGGACAAGATCAAGGAGTTCAAGGTCGTATCCACCGGCACCGACGCGCCGGCGCAGCTCGGAGCGATCGAGGACTTCATCAACCAGGGTTTCGACGCGATCGTCACCATCGCCGTCTCGCCCGACGGCTTCGACCGCGTCATCCGGCTGGCCGACAAGAACAACGTGGTGATCGTGCCCTTCGACAACGTGCTCGACACCGACGCAGTGATGCAGGTCAACGAAGACCAGCTCGCGATGGGCAAGACTTGGGCCGAGTTCGTGCTGAAGGAACTCGCAGCTCAGGGCAAGACCTCCGGCAAGGTGCTCGAGGTTCGCGGCCTGCCGGGCAACTCGGTCGACCGCGACCGCTCGATCGGCATCAACGACACGCTGAAGGCGTCCGGCGGCAAATGGGAAGTCATTCAGGTCGTGGGCAATTGGGACGACGGCACCGCGCAGAAGGTGACCGCCGACGCCATCTCCGTGCACGGCAAGTTCGACGCCATCCTCGCGCAGGGCGGCACGACGGGCGTGGTGCAGGCGATGATCGATGCCAAGCACCCGATGGTGCCGATCGCCGGCGAATCCGAGAACGGCTTCCGCAAGCTGGTCGCCAAGCATTCGGGCGAAGGGCTGAAGGGCATCTCCATCGGCCAGTCGCCCGGCCTCGTCGCCATCGCCATGAAGGCGGCGGTCGCGGCGCTGGAGGGCCAGGTGATGCCGCAGCTCATCTCCGTGCCGCTGCCGGTCGCCACCTACGACCAGTTGAAGGATGGCGAGAACTTCTGGAGCGACCTGCCCGACAACTTCTTCACGGTGAACGAGTTTCCGCCCTGTGGCGTGAACGTCTCCGGCCCGGCGATCATGTCGAAGTCGGAAGAGGACGTGAAGTAGCAGAAGCGTCATCCCCGGCCCCGTCCTCGCGACGGGGCCGTCCCCTCCTTCGCAGACCGTGACGCCCGCATGTCCCACCCCATCGTCGAATACCGTGGAATCTCGAAATACTTCGCCGGCGTCAGGGCGCTGGAGAACGTCGATTTCTCCTGCCGCGCAGGCTCCATACATGGCGTGCTCGGCGAGAACGGCGCGGGCAAGTCGACCCTCATCAAGATCATGGCCGGCGTGCTGCGCCCCGACACCGGCGAAATGCTGCTGGACGGGCGTCCCGTCTCATTCTCCGAACCGCAGGCCGCCGCCGCCGCCGGCATCGTCTGCATGTTCCAGGAACTGTCGCTGGTGCCGGACCTCTCGGTCGCCGACAACATCTCGATCGCGCGCCCGCCGCGCCGCTTCGGGCTGATCGACCGCCGCGCCCAGGTGGCGCGGGCGGAAGCCTTGCTGGCGCGGGTGCGTTGCGAGGACATCGATCCGAACGCGCTGGTGCGCGAACTGTCGCTGTCGCGGCGCCAGATGGTGGAGATCGCCAAGGCGCTCGGCCGCGACCCGAAGGTGCTGATCCTCGACGAGGCGACCTCGGCGCTGACGGCGCGCGACGTGCAGACCGTCTACGACCTGCTCGGCAAATTGAAGGCGCAGGGCGTAGCGACCCTGTTCATCTCGCACCGCATGCACGAGGTCGACCAGCTCTGCGACACGCTCTCGGTGTTCCGCAACGGCCGCCACATCGAGACCTTCGCCAAGGGAGACAAGAGCGAGCGCGACATCGTCCGGCTGATGATCGGCCGCGACGTGGAGGCCCAGTTCCCGCCGAAGCCGGCGCCGGTCCCGGCGGCCGGGCGCGGCGCGCCGCTGCTCAGCGTCGAGGGGCTCGCCTGGCAGAACCGGCTGAACGGCATCGACCTCGCCGTCCACCCCGGCGAGATCGTCGGTCTCGGCGGTCTCGACGGCCAGGGGCAGAAGGAGCTTCTGCTGGCGCTGTTTGGCGTGTTGCGCGATGTCGAGGGCACGGTCGTGATCGGAGGCAGGAAGGGCGTTCCCAGCTCGCCGGCGGCCGCCAGGTCCGGCCGCACCCGCGTCGCCCTGGTCCCGGAGGATCGCAAGACCGAGGGCCTGATGCTCGGCATGTCGATTGCCGACAATCTGCTGGCCTCGTCGTTCGCCCGCATCTCGCGCGGACCCTTCATCGATCCGGCGCGCGCCGGAAAGGCGGTCGAGGATGGCGTCGCCCGCCTTCACATCAAGGCCGGCTCCCCGTCCGACCCGGTGATGACCCTGTCCGGCGGCAATCAGCAGAAGGTCGTCATCGCCAAATGGCTGATGATCGATCCCGACATCGTCCTACTCAACGATCCGACGCGCGGCATCGACGTCGGCACCAAGCAGGAGATCTACCGGCTGATGCGTGAGCTCGCCAATGCCGGCAAGGCGATCCTGTTCTATTCGTCCGACTATGCCGAGCTGATCGGCTGCTGCGACCGTGTCTCGGTTCTCTATGGCGGCCGCGTCGTCAGCGAGAAGGAAGGCGACCAGCTCACCGAGGAAGGCCTGATCGCCGCCTCGCTCAACATCGACGTCGAGGCCGCCTGATGCACCAGCCCGCATGGAGGAGGTGGCTGCAGCAGAACGTCGGCTTCGCCTCGGCGCTGCTGCTGCTCACGGCGATCTATCTCCTCTACAACATGCTGCATCCTCGCGGCTTCTCGTCGGCGGTTTTCGTCCAGAATGCCAACGAGACGGCCGCGATCGCCTTCGTCGCCATGGCGCAGACAATCCCCGTGCTGGCGGGCGGACTCGACCTCTCGGTCGGCGCCGTGATGACGCTGACCTCCTGCATCGCCTCGGTGCTGGTCAACGGCTCGCCCGCCGAGATTGTCTTCGGAATGATCGTCACCCTTTTGTCGGGCACGGCCTTCGGTCTGGCCAACGGATTGATCGTGGTCTACGGGCGCATCCAGCCGATCATCGCGACGCTGGCCACCGGCGCCATCGCCATCGGCCTGGCGCTGCTCGTGCGGCCCAAGCCCGGCGGCGACGTCGACGGCGACCTCGGCTGGGCGCTCACCAACTCGGTCTGGGACTTCGCCGACACCTACGGCCTCGCCGACGGCGGCGATGCCTGGTGGCTCAGGCCCTTCGCCGATATACCCGTGCCGCTGATCGTCGTCCTTCTGGTCACCGCCGTGGTGTGGGTGCCGTTCCGCCGCTCCGTCACCGGGCGCACTGTCTATGCGATCGGTTCGGCGGAGGGTGCTGCCTTCATGTCGGGTCTGCCGATCGCCCGGGCCAAGATCGCGGCCTTCACGCTCGGCGGCTTTTTCGCCGCCTGCGGCGGCCTCTACCTGGCGATCCAGACCTCGTCGGGCAATGCCGACCTGCAGCAGGCCGGCGCCTATACGCTCAACTCCATCGCCGCCGTCGTGCTCGGCGGCACCTCCCTGCTGGGCGGTGTCGGCGGCGCAGTCGCCAGCCTCGTTGGCGCGGGCATCCTGCGCGTCATTTCCTTCTACTTCCGCATCCTCGACATCGACCCGCTGCTGCAGCCGCTGATCGAAGGCCTGGTCCTGCTGGTCGCGGTGTCCTTCGGCGCGATCCGCACCTTGCGGGTCAAGAACAAACTCGATCTGTTCAGGTAGCCCGCCATGCGCGTCACCATCTCGCCCGAGAACAAGCCGATCGTCATCGCCTCCCTCTTCGTGGTGGCGATCCTGCTCGCCGGCACGGCGTATACGCTGTCGACCACCGGCACGGCGCCGCTCCTGTCGCCGGGCTATCTGCTGCAGCAACTGCAGACCGGCTCGTTCCTGGGCATCTGCGCCGCCGGCATGATGATGGTCATCCTGCTCGGCCACATCGACCTGTCGGTGCCGTGGACGCTGACGGCGGCGGCGATGACGGCAACGGCGGTCGGCGGCGATTGGGCGCTGCCCACCGCGCTCGCCGTCGGATTGTCGGTCGGGCTCCTCAATGGCTTCGGCGTCGCCTTCCTGCGCATCCCCTCGATGATCTTCACGCTGGGCGTGGACACGGTGCTGCGCGGCCTGATGGTCGCCCAGACTGGCGGCTTCGCGCCGCAGGATTCGGCCACGCCGCTGATGCTCTACCTCGCCAAGGAGCGCATCCTCGGCATCCCGGTGGCGATCTTCGTCTGGGCCGCGACCTCGCTCGTGATCGCGGTGATCCTGACCCGCACCGGCTTCGGCCGCTCGATCTACGCCACCGGCTCGCGCGAGGCGGCCGCCTTCCTGTCCGGCATCCGCACCCGCCTCGTCATCGTCGGCGCCTTCGTCGTCTCGGGCCTGTGCGCGGCAACTGCCGGCATCCTGCTCGCCGGCTATTCCGCCAAGGCCTACCAGGGCATGGGCAACAGCTTCCTGCTCCCGGCCATCGCGGCGGTCGTGCTGGGCGGGACCCACATCCTCGGCGGGCGCGGCCGCTATGCCGGCACGGTCGTCGGCGTCGTCCTGATCGTGCTGCTCAATTCGGTGCTGTCGATCATGCAGATGCCGGAGGCCGGCCGGCAGATCATCTACGGAGCGGTCATCATCGGCATGCTGCTGGTCTACGGCCGAAACCAGCGCGTGACCTCTTGAGGTAGCCCCTAGCGAAGGAAGAGGCGGAGCTTTCCCGGGCTCGCTATTTGGTCGGTCGTTCGACAAAATCCGCTGGTGGTGTGTGTAGTCCGAAGCAAACCAGTCTCGGCTTCATATTCCCGCAGACGCGGTGATCTGCCACTGAACCGTCATCCAGCGGCGATTAGAGCCTCGGCTGTTTCTGTTACGCCGTGGGGCGCGGGTTGAGGTCCATAGGACGGCCGAAACGCGAAGCCCATATCGAGCGAAGGGTCGGAGCCGATTGGCGGTGTCGCCGGCCCTTCCCTGGGCCTTCTCCTCTCTCAACTCTCTCTTTCTCTCCTATTTTTCAGACGATTCATTGGGCGATCAACGAATTCAGTTCGCGATGAACCTCACCTGCAGGTGTTCGTAGCCCCTGAGAACGTTATTCATCGCCAGGACGGGAACACCCACCTCAATCCGTTTCACCCGCTTCACCATAGAGGTGAGGATGCTGCGGATCTCGAGCCTGGCCAGCTGCATCCCGGCGCATGAATGAATGCCGTGACCGAAGCCGACATGATCTGTTAGCAACCGCTTCACGTCGAAGGTTTCGGGCTTTTCCCAACGCCGCTCGTCCCGGTTGGCCGACGCATAGAGCATCAGCGCCCGCGAGCCTTTCGGGATCAGAGTGTCACCGACCCACTTCTCGGCAGCGAGATAGCGGGTGAAACCCCGGATCGGCGACTCCACCCTGACCGCCTCGTTGATCGCATTGGGTATCAGGCTCGGGTCGTCGCGGATCATTTGCCACTGCTCGGGGTTGGTTCCCAGAAGATACAGGAGGTGACCGGTCGCGAAGATCGTCGTATCGAGACTGGGCCCAAGGTAGTCGCGCATCAGCATCTGCACCTGCTCGGGACGGATAAGGCCCTTGTCGGCCGCCTCGTAGAGCATGGACACCCAGCCAGCGGGCCGCACATTGTCCCGCGTGGCTTCGTTGACCGTATAGGCCCGCATCTCCATGACGACGGGAAGCGCATCCTCACCGCGCTTGTTGGCACCGCCGAGCATGTCGAACACTGCGCTCGCCCAGCGCAGCATGTTCTCACGCCCGTGTTCCGGCATTCCGACGAGCTCGGAGACGATGGAAACGGGAAGATATTGTGCAAGGTCCGTCATGCCATCGAAGGTGCCGCGCTGGACCAGCCGGTCGACAAGATCCTCCGCCGTCGCCTCGATGCGGCTTTTGACTTCGTTCAGCCCGCGCGGACTCAACGGCGCGGCGACGATCCGGCGTAGATGATCGTGAAGCGGCGGATCGGAGGCGAGAAGGTTCCCGGGTGCCATCCTGTTGGCAGCCTCGTTTCCCGAAACGCCGTTTCCGGATCGGAACGTCTCATGGTCTGCGAGGCCCGCTCGCACATCCGCGTGGCGACCGATCGCCCAGAGCCCGTTTGCAGGCAGCCAGACCGCCGCGCCCGCATCGCGGATCCGCTGGTAATGCGGATAGGGATCGCGGATGACTTCGTCGGAATAAATGTCAAAATCACAAACGGGCGGACTGTCCGACCGGCTCGCAGATTTCGTGGAAGCCGACATCGTTCCTCCTTCTTGCGCACACTGCGAACCAAGGAACCTTCATTCGCGCGGTTCACGCAACATCTCGATCTGAGGTGTTCGGCCTGCGGACAGCGTCACAGCGGCAGTAACGGCGCTTCCGCAAGCTCCTGGGCGACGTCTGGATCGATCGGCGTGTCGAAGGAATTCAGGATGAGCCCTAGCGTGGTGTAGAATCCAACCACGGCGATGAGATCCAGGACACCTGCCTTTCCCGCCAGTCTGGTGACAGCCGCGATGCTGTCTCCCGACAGCTGGCGACTGGTCGAAAGATCATCCACGGCGATCGCGACCACCCGGTAGCGAGGGTTCGAGACCGTGGCTCCCGCTACAATTTCGCGAATGGAACGATCATCCAGACCGCAGGCCCTGGCCCGGACGATGTGATGCGCCTGCTCATAGGCGGAGTCCATGTGAAAGGCCGCGCGCAGGATCGCGACCTCCGAAAGTTCGGGACCGAGGACGTTGTCGACCACGACATGCTGACGCAATCCTGCCCAGGCCTTCAGCAGATCCGGATGGTGGGCCATCACATGGTAGACGTTCAGTCGCGCCGCAAAACCGGATTTGAGTGGTGCGAGTTGCTCCGGCCATTGCGACGGTGCGAGAGGGTCGAAATCATCCTGTTCGTACATGGAGTTCCTGGATCCGAACCGTGCGACCGAATGGTCACGATGAGATTTCCGGCAACGCCGCCTTCGCAAGGTTACGCAGATCGAATGCAGGATCTCCGATCGCGGCACGATCGACATGAATATCACTGTCGATCAGGCGGCGTCCGGCAAGAAAGGCCTGAGCGTCGTTGATGGCATCCACAGCAATGAGGTTGTCTTTCCTGAAATACCAGCAGGAACTGCGTCCGTCCGAAGTCCGGCGCAGCACGGTCTCGTCATGGCCGGCCGACAGTCCGGCGATCTGCATCCGTACGCCGTGCTGCTCGGTCCAGAACCAGGGCCGGGGCCGATAGGCCCGTTCGCCGCCCATGATGTTGGCCGCCACGGTTTCCGCTTGGTCGATGGCATTCCCCACGCTTTCAAGCCGGATGGAACCCGCGGAGGTGCGGACCCGTGCGCAATCGCCGGCCGCCCATATGACGGGGTCGGACGTGCGGCAGAACTCGTCGGTGACAACGCCGTCATCTACCTCAAGCCCGGCAGCGACGGCGAGCGCGGTCTCGGGGATCGCGCCGATCCCGACGATGACCAGGTCGCAAGTTATTACCTCGCCGTTCTCCAGTTCCGCTCCTTCGACCCTGCCGCTACCGAGGAGGCGGCGGATCCCCATTCCTTCGACGATCCTGGTGCCGTGGGCCACATGCAAGGTTCGGAAGTATCGGGCAGTGTCCTCACCCGCCACCCGATTGAGGATGCGATTTTGTGCCTCGACAACGGTGACCGCAAGGCCAAGCGATCTCGCGGCAGATGCAAGTTCGAGGCCCACATATCCACCGCCGATGACCAGGACGGAGCCGGCAGATCGCAGAGCGAGAGACAGGCTGTCGGCGTCCGAGAAGGTGCGGAGGGTTCTGACCCCCTCCAGTGTGCCGCCGAGCGCCGCCGGCCAGCTTCGCGCCGCCGATCCGGTGGCGAGGACCAGATGATCGTAGGGGATCACCTCGTCTCCTTGCAGCCGAACCACCCGGACGCCCGCTTCGATCGCGATGGCGCGACATCCCAGGCGCAGGTCGATCTGCGCCTGGCTGTAGAATGCAGCTGGACGTAGATGAAGCTGCGCCATCGTCTGCTTTCCCAGAAGATAGGCTTTGGAAAGCGGCGGCCTCTGATAGGGCAGCGTGTTCTCGTCGCCCAGAACCGTGATACCGCCATCGTAGCCATCGGCACGTAGCTTTGCGACCAGCGTTGCCGAGACCTGCCCTGCGCCGACGATGACGACCTTGCGACCCATGGTCGACCTTTCAATACTGCGAGGCCGGCACGGTGACTTCCAGGCCGTGAAGCGTGTCGCTCACCTTGATCTGGCAGCCGAGCCGGCTGTTCTCCATCCGCGGAGCTCCCGTCCCTTCAAGGAGCTCGTCTTCGAACTCCGACATTGGCGGAATCCGCGCGAGCCAGCCCGGCGAGATATAGACGTGGCAGGTCGCACACATGGCCGCTCCTCCACACTCCGCTACGATGCCGTGAACCCCGTTGTTGCGCGCGATCTCCATGACGGAGTCGCCTTCCGTTCCGACTGCCGACGTGACTGATCCGTCCTGGGTCCTGAAATGCACCTGGATCATCGTGGCTCCTCAGTACCGAACCTCGTTCCCGACAGGTTTGGCCGGGACATCGTCAGCACGATCTTTCCGTGGTGGGTGTTGATCTCGAGCAGACGGTGGGCTTCGGCCGCCTCCTCGAGGGGGAAGACCGCGTGCAGGTGCGGCACAAGGCGGCCCTCCGCCAGATGGGGCACGACGTCTCGCGTCACTCGCTCTACAATCGCAGCCTTCCAGTCCGCGGAGAGCGGCCGGAGTGTCGAGCCGACCAGCATCAGCCGACGGCGGAGCACCGGCTCAAGGTTGATCTCGGCGCGCGCGCCCCCTTGAAGCGAGATGAGAGCATAGCGCCCGTCCTCTGCCATGCAGGCGAAGTTGCGGTCGGCATAGACACCTCCAACCATATCGAGCACGACATCGACGCCGCGCCCGCCGGTGTGCCGTATCACCGCCTCGGTCCAATCCCCCTCGCTCGCGTCGATCGCCAACGAGGCACCGGCCTCGCGGCAATATCGCGCCTTCTCCGCGCCGCGCGATGTCGTGATGACGGAAGCGCCCAGGCTTCTCGCCCGCGCAACCGCATGCGTGCCGATGCCGGACGTGCCGCCGTGGACGAGGACGGTCTCGCCCGCGCGCAGGCCGGCCCGCATGACCATATTGAATTCGACTGTCATCGCGGCTTCGGGAAATGCGGCTGCCTCCTCGACCGAGAGCGTGCCTGGTATCCGCATGACGTGACGGGCGTCGACGCAGCAGTATTCGGCGTAACCTCCGCCATGCACGAGCGCCGTCACCCTGTCGCCCATCCGGAACGGCGATTGTGCATCGCCTGTTCCAGCGACCACGCCGGCCACCTCCAGCCCGAGGATCGGGCTGGCATCGGCCGGGACCGGGTAACGTCCCAGCCGCTGCGAGATGTCTGGCCTGTTGACCCCCGCGGCTTGGACCTCGATCAATACCTCGCCCGGGCCGGGCACCGGCGTGTCAGCCGTCCCGACATAGAGGACATCCGGACCGCCGGGAGCATCGAACCGGATTGCCCGCATGGTCACGGCGTCAGCCTTCGTCGACAATGGGATTGGACAATGTGCCAATCCCAGAGATTTCGACCCCGACTCGGTCGCTCGCCTTCATGAATAGCTTGGGCTCGCGGAACAGACCTACGCCGCTCGGCGTGCCGGTGGCGATGACGTCGCCAGGCAACAACTCGCACACGGTAGAGAGGTAGGCGATGAGCTTGGGGATATCGAAGGCGAGGTCCGAGATCGGTGTCGACTGGACGACCTCGCCGTTGAGCCTCGTCACCATGAACTGCGCGGCGGGATCGCCGAATTCGTCTGCGGTGACCAGCCACGGTCCCATCGAGCCGCTGCGGTCGAAGTTCTTGCCGGCCCAGAACTGGGTCGTGTGGCGCTGGTAGTCCCGCACCGATCCGTCGTTGAAACAGGTATAGCCCGCGACGTGTTCCATCGCACGCGCTTCCGGAATCGCCCGCCCGGCACGACCGATGACGACAGCGAGCTCACCCTCGAAGTCGAACCATGTCGAGACCGAAGGGCGCACCATCGGTTCGGCATGTCCCACCAGCGAGGATGGATAGCGCGTGAATATGGAAGGATAGCTGGGTGCTTCGCGTCCGGTCTCCTTGATGTGGGTCATGTAGTTGAGCCCGATGCATAGGATCTTGTCGGGGTTCTCGATTGGTGGAAGCAAGACGACGGTGTCGAGCGGAACCTCGCGAGATGAGGCTGCGGCTGCCGGCAGGTCGGCAAGCGCTCCTGCCGCCAGTGCAGCACGCAGGGTGGGAAATCTGTTCCTGAACGCCTCGCCGACATCCCTGACGGCGCTCCCCTCAACGAGGCCGTAAGACTTGACGCCGCCGTCGGCGACGTACGAACTAATGCGCATCTGAATGCTCCGGTTTTAAAAGAAGGTTCGGGAGGCGGAGAACGTCATTCCTGCCTGACCACACTGTCGAACCAGGCGCAGCCGCTCGATGGATCAGGCGCCCGCTGGCCTCGTCGCGCAGCGTCCAGTCTCATATCGCGCAGGCGTAGCCGGTCCGCGGAATCTTCTGGAAGGTAGAGGCGCTCATGACCCCAGTAGCTCGGACCATCGAAGGTCTCGTGAGGTTCCCAGGTGGCGGGGTCGATCACGCGGGCGCCCCAGCCGTATTCGACGAAGAAGCCGGAGGGGCTGTTGGCGTAAAAGCTCATCATGTGGTCGTTCGAGTGGCGCCCGAGCGTATAGGCGACCTGACCTTCAGTCTGGTTCGCAAGGTCGTATGCCTGTCCTACATCGTCCAGGCTCATTAGTTCGACCATGAAATGATGCATGCCCTGACGACCGGTGCCGACCATAGCGAAACTGTGGTGACGGCCGTTGAGGTGGAAGAAGTAGAGTTTGTACGGCTTCAGTCCGTAGTCGGTCACGCGGAAACCGAGCAAGTCCCGATAGAATGGGAGCAGCAGGTCAACATCGCGCGCGTGGAGCACTGCATGCCCCATTCCTAATGATTCCGTCTTGAACCCTGAGATCGCCCTGCCTGGCAGGAATGGGTCACTCGCTATGGCGGGTCCGCAAAAAACCTCTATGCGATTGCCTTCGGGGTCGGAGAAAGAGATCAGCCTGGCTACATGGCGCTGATCCGCCAATGTCATGGGCTCGAGGATGACGCTGACACCTGCGTTCTCGAGGCGCGAGGCCAGCAAATCCAACGCTTCCGCGGAAGCGACTTCCCAGCCCATGAAACCAAGCCCGTCGCCGGCGTCGTCGGTGACGACGAGCCGCTGTTTGCGGTCGTCCATCCGAAAGGCTCGCACACCCGCGCCAGCATCAACCTGCTGCATTCCAAGCAGGTTTGTGGCGAACGATTGCCATTCCTGCGTCCGCCTGGAACGGATTCCGATGTAACCGAGGGAGGCAAGGGTCATGATTGCAGCCCGATCCAAGAGAGGAGCACCGCGCTCTATGGGCGCGGTGCATGCCGATCACTGCGCAGCGGTCTTGTGCGCGGCGATAGCTGCGGCGAACGCGTCGTAGAGAGCCTGGCCGCCAGGATTCTGAGCGATCCAGTCGGTCTGAGCGACGCTGACCGCATCCTTCCACTGCGCCAGAAGCGCCTCGTCGGGGTCAAGAATCTTGACCTTGGAACTGGCCGCGATACGTGCGCGCGTCTCTACCATCGACTTGTCGAACAGTTCGCCGAACCGCTTGGAGAACGCAGCACCCGAGAACTTGTCGAGGGCAGCCTTGGCCTCCTCGGAAAGCGACTCGTACTTTGCCTTGTTCATGACCACCAGCATGGGCGTCGCCCCCAGCGGAACAGTGTTGTAATCTGTGATGACTTCCCCCATCCGGAATGTCTCCACGGCACCCCATTGCGTCAGCGTGCCCACAATAAGACCCTTGCTGATGCTGTCGGCGATCGAAGGGCCGGTGATACCACCGACTGGCACCGCGCCGATCGCCTTGATGGCGGTCAGCATAGTCGGCCCGGGGGCCCGGAAATTCACGCCCTGCAGGTCGGACGGCTTCTCGACGGGCCGTGTTGCAGCCACGAAGTTGGGGAAGGACGCAAAGATGCCGAGCACCTTCAGTTTATTATAGTCGCCCTTGAATAATCCCTTCTCGTACATTTCCCACATCGCTGCCGAACCGGCGCTCGCGTTGGGAACCAGGAACGGCAATTCGGCAACGGTGCCCTCCTGGAACCTACCCGGCGAATAGCCGGGGATGACCCAGGCGATATCGGCGACCCCTTGTTCCACAAGCTGGAGCTGCTGAGCTGGATCTCGCCCCAACGACCCTCCCGCGAAAATCTGAACGTTCAGCGCGCCATTCGACCCATCGGTAACGTCCTTCGCCCAGGGAGTGAGGATTTCCTTCGTGACCATGGCCAAGGGAGGCTCAAAACTGGAGAAACGTAGGGTTTCCGCCGAGACGATGTTGGTCGTGACGAAAATCGCCGCAGCCGCTGCAAGTAGACGAAGCATGAGTTTCATCGAAGTCCTCCCTGGGTGATGAATGCCCCGATGCTAGCCGGCGCGGGATGCCGGGGCACGGCGGTTCCCAGTTTCGTCCATCTGATGGACATCGCTTTTACCGGATCATCTGCGGCAGCCAGAGGGTGATTTCCGGGAACAGGGTCAGCAAAGTAAGGCGCGCGAATTCGGCGCAGAGGAACGGAAGGATGCCGACGTATATGGTCCTCAGCGGCACCGATTTGTACATGGAGTGGAGAACCATGACGTTGATACCGATCGGCGGGGCCAGCATGCCGATGCCAATGACGACGATGTTGATGATGCCCCACCAGACGAGATCGTAGCCGAACGACAGAATGAGGGGTGCGACTATCGGCAGGGTGATGACCATGGCAGCCACTTCATCGAAGAAGGCGCCAAGGAAGATATACAGAACCAGCAGGGCGAAGATGATCGCCTGCGGCGGTACGGGCAGTTGTGTGATTACGGACACCAGGAAAGCGGCGGCGCCGGTGACTGCCATGAAGTAGGAGAAAATCGTCGCGCCGAAGACCATGACGTAGATCATCGCTGTGCCGGCGCTGGCTTCGGCGAGCACCTTGATGAAGCCCTGCCACCCGAGCCTGCGTCTGATCAGGGCGAACAGGAATGCCACGACTACGCCGATGGCCGCCGCTTCATTGACCGTGAATATCCCCGAGTAGATGCCGCCGATCACCACAGCAAAAAGGACGTAGACCCCCCACGCCTGCTTCACGGCCAACCACCGTTTCGCAGACGTCGCTCTGGTTCCCCGCGGACCGGCCTCCGGGCTGATCATCAGTTTTATCTGTATCGCGACGACATAGAAGATGATCGCCATGATGGCGGGCACCAGGCCCGCGGCAAACAGTTCGAGGACCGACTGTTCTGTCAGGACGGCGTAGAGGATCATTATGCTGGAGGGGGGAACAATGATGCCGAGCGTGCCTCCTGCGGCAACTGACCCTGCGGCAAGATCCGCCCTGTAGCCGCGCGAGAGCATTTCGGGCATTGCCACCCGGCCGAATGTCGCCGTCGTTGCCACGCCGGAGCCGCAGATCGCACCGAAGCCGCCGCTTGCAACGATCGTCGTGGTGGCCAGACCGCCACGACGGTGCCCGATGAGGGCATAGGCAAGGTTGTAGACGTCGGATGCGAGTCCACCGGCAGCAGCGAGGCTGCCCATCAGCATGAACAGCGGGATGACCGCGAGATCGAGGCTCGCCATCGCCGATGCCGGTTCGCTAGCCATCAAGGTCAGGGCCGGACCCCATCCGGCAATCTGGGCGAACCCGACCATACCAACCAGGGCCATGGCGACGCCGATGGGTACGTGAAGAAGGATGAGGCCCATCATTGCGATGAACCCGAGAAGGGCAAGCAGCAGCGGATCCATGACCACGTCCTCGCGATGTATCGAGATCAGAGGTGAGCGTCGGTGGCGGCAGGATCATCTTCTGGTTCCGGCGGACCATTGCCGCCGCGCACCAGCGCGGCGAAATCGGCTAGGAACACAACCAGTTGGACGACAGCTGCGAGGATCATCATCACGCTCGCTGCCGTCCACCAGGGCCATACCTGCCATGCCAGCACCCACGTGCGGTCGCCGTTCGTTCGCAAATTGGCGGCATAGGGTACGAATTGCCAGGCAACGAGGACGATGAAAATCAGCGTAACGAGGCTCGCGAAGGCGGTCAGTGCACTTTCTGCCCGCCCCCCGCCCGCGAGGGATCCGAACACCTCTACAGAGATGTTCTGCTTCATTGCGAGATTGGCAGGGATGCATGCTGAAATCACCACGGCCATGACGACCGCGCTGACATCGTTCACACCCTGGATAGGCGTTCCGGCCAACCAGCGCAGGAGTACATCGAGCGATGTCATGACCGCGAGTCCCAGCAAGCCGGCGAAACCGATCAAGGCAAGGGTCTGGGATGCGGCACGGAGGCGCGCTTCAGCCGATTTCAACGATGTTCCTCCCGTTGCCCCGAAAGGAGCGATGTGAACTTGACGTGCGGAAGGTTGATTGCAATGTGGGTCCACAGACTGTCCATCACGCGAACAGGGGTGGCTTGACATTTCGAACTTCGGATCAGTGCGTTCGCTGCAACGCGGACTGGCAATTCTCCAGGCCGTGAACTGGCATAATGGAGTGAAGGCTGCGGATGTCGCCAAGCTGGCTGGGGTCCCACGCCCGACCGCCTATAGGCTGCTTGAGACCCTTGAGGGCCTCGGTTTCGTAGTCCGCAGTCAGTCCGGGGACATGTGGCGCCCGACCTTGCAGACCAAATCCTTGAGCTCGGGCTTCAGGGACAAGGACTGGGTTGCGCAGATCGCCGTGCCGCAGATGATGAAGCTAGGCCGGAAGCTGTTATGGCCTCTGGACCTGGTCACCTTCCGCAACTTCCGGATGGAGATTCGAGAGTCCACACACAACATCAGTCCCTTTTCCGTCGACCATGGCATGGTGGGCCGAGGCCTGCCCGTTCTCGACACAGCAGGCGGCCGGGCTTACCTGGCCTACCTGCCCGATGCCGAGAGGGAACAGGTCTTGCAGGCACTGCGGACGGAACTCGGCGAGGAGAAGGTCGGCT
This sequence comes from Pseudomonadota bacterium, assembly GCA_043822005.1. GTDB lineage: Bacteria > Pseudomonadota > Alphaproteobacteria > Rhizobiales > Rhizobiaceae > Mesorhizobium_A. Next base: position 18,525 of record JBDRCE010000062.1, read on the forward strand.
TCCACGAGGATGGTCCGCTGGAATTCATCCTTGATCGAACGCGCCAGATTGGTCTCGGCTATCGGATGCGGGGCTTCAACGAACGTACCATGAGTATCTCCGCGCCGGTGATGGCCGAACATCGCCCCGTCGCCTGCCTGACCATGATCTGGATCGGATCCGCGTTGAGGTTTGAAGACGCGGTGCGCACTCACGGCGATGCGCTGAAGGCCACCGCACGTTCGATTGGCGATGAACTCGCCAGGTTGACCCTTGAGAACAACGACCTGTAGCGGTTCAGGCCGCTCACCAGTTCCGCAGGATCGAAGCTCGCTGCACAGTAGCGGTCCGGACGGACGAGCATGACCTGATCGCGGTGTGTGAGGAGCGGTCGGGCAGACGGATCGATCCGCATCCAGTTGGCGGTATCCGAGAACGGATCGCCGTTGTCGAGGTGCACGTGCGCCATCGGGAGACCGAGCAGTTCGTGACCGATGCCAGTCGCTGCTGTCCTGGCCGCGGGTGACTGAGTGATGAGCGCGAATCCCGGCCCCAACTTCTCGTCCAGGAGAACGGTTCCTTCACCTGTCGGAACCCGCGGTTGCGGAATCATCTCGCCGACAAGTGACGCCTCAAAAACGGGGACATCCAGATCAAGGAACAGGCCCTCGGCATATCGTGGCCGCGGCTTGAACTTCATCTGGATCAGGTAGTCCCGCACGTTCGGATATGGTCCCAGCGCAGCGAGCAGGAGTTCCCTGAACCGCAGCTGTTCGGCATCGGCCGGCATCACGAAATTGCCCATGGTGACTGCGACCAGGATCATATCCCATGCCGGCTTGCGCCGCTCGAGTTCGTAGCTGTCCAGCGTCGCCGCTTCGGCGCCGCCTTTTACCGCGACGGCGATCTTCCAGGCCACGTTGTGGGCGTCACGGAGGCCCGCGTTCATCCCTTGTCCAGCGAATGGGGGTGTGAGATGTGCCGCGTCCCCAAGAAGGAGAATCCGGCCAGACCTGAACCTGTCGGCAATCCGAGCATGGAAAGTGTATACGGTCTTTCGCAGAACCTTGGCGCCATCGTAGTCCCGAAAAGGCTTCAGCAGATCAGCGAGGAAGCTGTCCGCGAGTACGTCCTCCCGCTTCTCGCCAGGAAGGAGCATGAATTCGTACCGACGTCCTCCATTTGGCGCAGGCACGCTGACCGTCGGCCGGATGGAGCTGCAATAGAACTTCGAGAACCTGGACGGGTCTGGATCCTCGATCATGTCGAGAACGATCCAGTCTTGCATGTAGGTGTTGCCGGACATGCCGATGCGAAGACTCTCGCGGATCGGACTTCTTCCGCCATCGCACGCGAGAACCCAGTCTGCGCTGATCTGGTGCTGTCTGCCGCTCCCGTCGGTGACGTTCACGACCGCTTCGCCGCTCGCCTCCAAAACGTGCGTGACGTTCGAGGCGAAGAACAGACAGCCGGGTGCCTGTTCATCGAGCCGTTCACCAAGCGCCCGCTCAAGCTCAGGCTGGTAGATGTATTGCCTCTTGGCGAAGCCATAGGTTTCGGGTCCTGCGCCCGTCTCGGCGATGCAGCCGCCTGCGTCGTCGAGATACTTGGAGCCGACCGCCTTTATTGTGTGCGCGACAAAACTCTTGTCCAGCCCGAACACTTGCAGGGTTCGCGCGCCTTCGTCATCCAGAACGATGGCACGCGGCAGATTCATGGGTCCCGGTTCGCGGTCCAGCACGACGAAATTCACGCCATAAGCCGCCAGAAGATTGGCCACCGTCAATCCGGTAGGGCCCGCACCGACGATCACGACCTGGGTGCGGGAGGGGTAAGTTGGCATGCTGCCGTGCTCCATATTCCAACAACTGCCACAAATCAGAATACGGGGAGACCTATGAAGTCTACGTGCTAAGCTAGAGCGTCCGGTCCACGGACAAATGCGCCGCCGACGCCGTTGCGGCGTTCGACGGTCCGGTCGCAATGCGCTAAGTGTCCTCGGGATGGCTACGGCTACCGTCGACTACATGTTCAATTGGTTCGCGAGAGCTGTGCCACCAAAATGAAGAAGACGAGCAGGTTGTACAGTTAGGCCTCGGCTCCGCCAACGGGCTGCGGATAGCAAGATCCGCGCGCTTACCCTCGTCGATACTTTCTCGCATTTTCTCACCGGCGATCAGACTGATGAGATGTCGACGCGGAGATTGGCCCGCGACGATCTTCCGATGCTCTGGAGCGAACAGAGCTTCTGACCATCAAAACTGACATCCGGCGCGACAAACCGGACTGCTCCCCATTGACGAATAGCCCGCCGTGATGGTCGACACCATCGTTCGGGCATCACTGTGATGCAGCACCATCAGATGTGGAAACTTGTGGTCTGGGAAGGTCGCTTGAGAGACGGCATGAGGAAAATGGCTGGAAATCACACGCGGAGACGCCTCGTATGAGACGAATGAACGACACTCGTCCCCTAAGCCAAGGAATAGACGGAGCCTTTTCGCTCCGGTCATGTGGTCGATCGTTTGGGAAAATCCGCTGGTGGAGCTGAGGAGGATCGAACTCCTGACCTCGTCATTGCGAACGACGCGCTCTCCCAGCTGAGCTACAGCCCCGTTCCAGCGGATGGGCGGCATTTATGTTCGGCCCCCCTCTCCTGTCAAGCGCAATACGCGATGCGGCGGAGCCCGCCCTTGCCGCTCCGGCCCGCAGTGGCTACATGTGCGCGACGATCACGGAGACGTTCATGCTGGCCCTCATCCAGACCATCATTCTGGCGCTCGACATCTACTGGTGGCTGATCATCCTGTCGGCGGTCTTCTCCTGGCTGTTCGCCTTCAACGTGATCAATACGCGCAACCAGTTCGTCGCGATGGTCGCCGATTTCCTCTACAAGGTGACGGAGCCGGCGCTGCGGCCGATCCGGCGCTTCCTGCCGGATCTCGGCGGCATCGACATCTCGCCGATCGTCCTGCTGCTCATCCTGTTCTTCATCCGCCAGCTGATCCTGACGACGATCGCGCCGGCGCTCCTGTCCTGAGATGGACCTGCCCGTCCGGCAGGCGCGCGGGCGCATCGAGATCCGCGTCCGCCTGACACCGAAATCCTCGGCCGATCGGGTCGAGGGAGTGGCGGCCGGTTCGGACGGCGCGGCCTATCTCGCGGCCCGCGTCCGCGCCGTGCCGGAAAAGGGCGCCGCCAACACGGCCCTCGAACGGCTGGTGGCGGATTGGCTGGGCGTGCCCGGGCGTTCGGTGTCGGTGACCGCGGGCGGCACGTCGCGCATCAAGACGGTGAGCATCGAGGGCGACCCCGACGCGCTTGCCAGGCGGATCGCCGGCCTGCTCCCGAGCAGCTGAGAGACTGTTTCGAAATTCGCTCTGGCGAGTCATATGGTGGTGGTTTCGGGGTCGCGTGAGCGACGAGCGCAGCGGACATTTGGGTCCGTGAGCACCGGAAGCGCAGGAAACGCCATCAGATGGCCGCCAGAGTAGAATTTCCTGACAGTCTCTGAGCCTACTTGGCCTTCTTCGCCCGCTCGATCCCCTCGACGATCATCCGCCGAGCGTGCGCGGCATCGTGCCAGCCGCCGATCTTCACCCACTTGCCGGGCTCCAGATCCTTGTAGTGCGAGAAGAAGTGCTCGACCTGCTGCAGCGTGATTTCCGGCAGGTCGGTGTAGTTGAGCACCTTCTCGTAGCGGCGGGTGAGCTTCGGCATCGGCACGGCGATCACCTTCTCGTCCTGGCCGGCATTGTCCTCCATGATCAGCACGCCGATCGGGCGGACGTTGATATAGCAGCCGGGCATCAGCTCGCGCGTGTTGCACACCAGCACGTCCACCGGGTCGCCGTCGCCCGACAGCGTGTGCGGCACGAAGCCGTAGTTCCCGGGATAGGCCATCGGCGTGTAGAGGAAGCGGTCGACGAACAGCGTGCCGGCCTCCTTGTTCATCTCGTATTTGATCGGCTGGCCGCCGATCGGCACCTCGATGATGACGTTCACGTCTTCGGGCGGGTTGTTTCCGATCGGAATGGCGTCGATGCGCATGAGAGGGCTCCACGTTTCGGCGCAGCGCTACCTTTTTGTGCGATGCAGCGCAAGCGGCCGCATTGACGCCGGCCTTTCAGGCGCCAACAATGGCCGCTCAACCGGAGGAAGCCGCATGCGCTTGTTGGCCGGCGTCCTGCTGCTTGCGTCGTCGATGGCGGCGCATGCCGCGGAAAGCGCCTATACGAAAGTCGACTTCGAAAAGGACTGCCGCGAGGTCGAGTCGGACGAACTCGGCGGCTCCTGGACCTGCAAGGGCTACGGCGAATATGGCATTCACTTTGCCGAGGGCGACCTGCGGCAATCGGCGTTCTACGGCCATCTCGGTCCGTGGTTCGAGAAGGGCGCCTTCGAGACCTTTACCGGCTTCAACCATGCCGGCGACACGATCGAATGGCGGCTCGAAAGCGGCGTTCCGGTCGCCACCATCCGCCGCTGGTTCGTCTCGCCGGGCACCGACGACAAGGGCGATCCGCTGCCGGAGGTCCAGGTGCTGGTGATCTCGAAGGTCGGGCAGAAGGGTGCGGGCGACGCCTGCGTCGTCGGCTATGTCGAGGCGACGGCCAACAAGGATGCCAATGTCCTGGCGCGCAAGGTCGCCGACGAGGAGGCGCACGATTTCGCCTGCCGCTACTCCGAAGCGATGTGGCACGGCCAGCGCCGCATTGCCGACATCCAGGCGACCAGCTACTTCGAGGACAAGGCCGGCGTCGAATAGGCCCTGCGGCAGAGCGCGCCTATTTCCAGACGAAGGCGATCTTGCGCAGCGCCTTCTGGTCGAAGATCTCGACGCCTTCCGCCACGTCGCGGCCGCCGATGCCGTGGTAGAAAGCGGTTGCGTTGTCGTTTTCCTCGAGCGCCCACACGACCAGGCCCTTCAGCCCGTGGGCGTCGAGACGTTCCCACGCGGCCTGGAACAGCCGCGTGCCGAGGCCTATGCCCTGGTATTCGGGCTTCACGTAGAGCTCGTAGATCTCGCCCTCCTGCTTGAGGTCGCGCGAGCGGTTGCGGCCGATCGTGGCGTAGCCCGCGACCGTCCCGCCCACTTCGACCACCAGAACCGACGCGGCGCGGCGGATCGCGCTCGCCCACCAGCTCTCGCCGCGGCGATTGATCATCGCTGTCAGGGCGCGATGCGGGATGATCCCCGCATAAGCCCCCTGCCACGCCGCATGATGAATCGAAGCGATCGCAGCCGCATCGCCCGGCTCGGCTTTGCGTATGTCTATGGTCAGCGTTTTCATGATGTCTTAACCATAGACGGCGTCGGCGATTCCGCGCAAGCGCGCAGTCCCGCCGGGCCGGAACTTTTCCACTCAGATTTCGACCAGCTTGTCGTCGAGTTCGTTGCGGTCGTGGGCGTGATACGGAAAGTGCGCGGCAAGCAGCGCGCTGGCCGCCGCGATCGCGCCTTCGAAGCCTTCCGTCAGCCGGTTCTCGGAGGCCGCGACGGTCAGGTCGGCGACGATCCGGTTCCAGTCTGATTGCGGCACTCTCTCGTTGATGCCCGCGTCCGCCACAACCTCGGCATAGCGCTCCGCCAGCGAGACGAAGATCAGCACGCCCGTGCGCGCACTGGTCGTATGGACATTGCGCGAGAGAAACTGGCGCACGGCATTCGCATGCGCCTTGGCGTAGCGCACGCGCCTGGGAACCAGCCGGATGCGGAGCGCCGGAAACGCCTTCAGCACGCCAAGGCCGGCGGCGAGCGCCAGGCATTGCGCAAGCGCAAAGGTCGACGCGCCGATCTGCTCCCACCTGGTTTCGAGCCAGAGCGCGACGAACACGCTGACGATGAGGATCGCCACCGACAGCACCGTCGCCGCCGGGTGGAAATAGCCGTCGCTGGAGCGGGCGAGCACGCAGTAGATCTCGCCCGATGTGGACTTCTCCGCCGTGCGGATCGCGGCGGACACCCGCGAATGATCGACGTCGCCGCTCATCTCGCCTCCCCTACCATCCGCCCGATGCCCCGCCACCACCCGACGAGCCGCCGCCGCCTGAGAACCCGCCGCCCGAAGAACTCCCCGACGACCAGCTTGAGGACCCGCTCGACCGGCTCCCTCCCGAGGAGCCGCCGATGGTGATGTCCATGCCGAGCCAGCGGTAGCGATTGGGGCCGAGCTTCTTGCCGAAGATCGGGGCAAGGATCGCCATCAGGAATCCACCGAAGAACAGCGTCGCCCAGACGGCGATGAACAGGAAGACCGCCCAGTCGATCTGCTCCGGCGCCTCTTGGTTGCGTTCCGCCCGCGCTTCGAGTTCCGCCGCATTGCCCTCGAGCACCAGGATGATGTCGTCGACCGCCCGCGAGATGCCGCCGGAAAAGTCGCCCGCCCGGAAGGCGGGAACCATCGTGTTCTCGATGATCAGCTTGGAGTGCAGGTCGGTCAGCGTTCCTTCGAGCCCATAGCCGACCTCGATCCGCATCTTGTGGTCGTCTTTCGCCACGAGCAGCAGAATGCCGTTGTTCTCGCCGGCCTGCCCCAACCCCCAGGCGCGGAACTGCCGGTTGGCGAAATCCTCGATGGAATCGCCGTCCAGGCTGTTCATCGTCGCGACGACGATCTGGTCGGAGGATTTCTGCTCGAACGCTTCGAGCTTCGCCGTCAAAAGCGCTTTCGTGGCCGCGTCGATCATGCCGGCCTGGTCGACGACGCGCCCCGTCAGCGGCAGGAGATCGGCGGCGACCGCCGGAGCGAACGCCACCGCGAGGAACACCAGCGCCGACAGCAGCCGCGCGCAGGCGCCCATGCTTCGACTGCCGGTCGCGAACATCATTGCGCGGGCCGGTTCAGCCGCCCTGCTTGGTGCCGAAGTCGACCTTCGGCACGTCCATCTTGTCCTCGGCCACCGTGAAGTTCGCGAACGGCTCGTTCGAGGTGAACCAGAACTTCGCCCACAGCAGCGACGGGAAGGTGCGCAGCGAGGTGTTATAGATCCTGACCGCCTCGATGTAGTCGCGCCGCGCCACCGCGATGCGGTTCTCAGTGCCTTCGAGCTGCGCCTGCAGCGCCAGGAAATTCTGGTTGGACTTGAGGTCGGGATAGTTCTCGACTACTGCCAGAAGGCGCGACAAGGCACCCGTCAGTCCGGCCTGGCCCTCCTGGAACGCCTTGAAGGCCTCGGGGTCGGACAGTTGTTCGGGCGTCACCTGGATCTGCGGCTGGGTCGCCTTGGCGCGGGCCTCGACGACCGCTTCGAGCACTTCCCGCTCCTGCGCCGCATAGCCCTTCACCGTTTCAACGAGGTTGGGGATCAGGTCCGCGCGGCGCTGGTACTGGTTCAGCACCTCGCTCCACGCCGCCTTCGCCTTCTCCTCCGCCGTGGGGATCGTGTTGAAGCCGCAGCCGGACAAAAGCGGCGCGAGCAGCAGGAGAACAAGTGCGCCGAGGCGCGGCAGGCGGAAGGCCGGGCTCAGGTCGGAAGCGGTCATCGTTTTCCCCCTCAATAATCCCAGTGCGGATCTCGCAGGATTGGGTCGCCACCATATCGCGCCATGTCGCGGAAGGAAACGACAAGCTCGTCTCTCCCCTGTGCACGACGCCGCGCAGCGGCTAGACTTGCACCATGACAAGAAGAGATGACGATTCCGAGCTGGAAGCGCGCCGCATCCTCGATCGGGTGGAGAAGGAATCCTCCGCCGACGCATCGCTGATCGGCCGTGGCACCAATCGGCTGCGCGGCCATCTGAGCGCGGACGACGTCGACCAGACCGACAAGATCGAAGTCTGGGGCACGCGCGTCGGGCGCGGAATCGGTTTCCTGATCACGCTGGCCATCATCGGCTGGCTTCTCCTCTATCTCCTCGGCGGCTGACGGACAAATGCAGGCTCAGGGTTCCGACGCACCGCGCGCGGTGATCGTCATCTCCAGTCACGTGGCACGCGGATCCGTCGGCAACCGCGCCGCCGTCTTCGCGCTCGAAACGCTGGGCTTTCCGGTCTGGGCTGTCCCCACGGTGATCCTGCCCTGGCACCCGGGCCATGGCCCTGCCACCCGCATCGTGCCGCCGCCGGCCGATTTTGCCGCGCTGATGAAGGACCTGGAAGGTTCGCGCTGGCTCGGCGAGGTGGGCGCGGTCCTGTCCGGCTATCTCGGCGACGCCGCCCAGGCTGAGGCCGTCGCGTCGCTCGTTGAGGCGGTGAAGGCGCGCAATCCCCGCGCGATCTATGTCTGCGACCCGGTGATCGGTGACAAGGGCGGGCTCTACGTGCCCGAGGCGACGGCGGTGGCGATCCGCGACCGGCTGATGCCGATCGCCGACGTGGCAACCCCCAACCGCTACGAACTGTCCTGGATGGCCGGCGAAGCGCTCGACGACATCTCCAGCGTTCTTAGGGCCGCGAGCGACGCCGCGCCTTCGACCATGCTGGTCACCTCGGCGCCTGCGATGATGAACGGCTCGATCGCCAATCTCCTGCTCACCCCCTCGCGCGCGCATCTGGCGGAACATCGCCTGATCGACCGCCCGCCCAACGGTCTCGGCGATCTGACCGCCGCGGTCTACCTCGCGCGGCACCTCGCGGGCCAGCCGCCTGAGAAGGCCCTTCAGTCGACGACCGCGGCGGTGTTCGAGATCCTTGCCCGCACGGCCCGGCGCGGCGGCGACGAGTTGCAGATCGAAACCGACGCCCAGAGCCTGTCGCATCCGATGGCGATGGTGCAGACGCGCCAGCTGGCCTTCCCCAGCCGCGACCGGCGGGCGTGACCAGGGCGCTCGCCGGCGTTGACGGCTGCAAGGCGGGCTGGGTAGCGGCGATCCGCCGCCCCGGACAGGCCGTCTCGATCGAAATCTCCCGCCGGTTCGAAGAACTCGTCGACGCCCTGCCCGACGACGCCGTGATCGCCGTGGACATGCCGATCGGCCTGCCTGACTACACCCGCAAGGGCGGGCGCGGACCGGAAATGGCCGTGCGACCGCTTCTGGGTGCTCGCCAGTCGAGCGTATTTTCGATCCCGTCACGCTCGGCTGTCTACGCCGAAACCGACGCATTCACCTCGCTCGATGCCTGGTACGAGGCGCACCGGCGCGCCAGCATCGTCGCGCGGGCAACGTCGGACCCGCCACGCGCCATCTCGATCCAGGCCTTCGGCATCTTCTCGAAGATCCGGGAAATCGATGGCCTCTTGCGCGAGAGGCCGGACCTGCGCGGCCGCGTCCACGAATCCCATCCGGAAGTCGCGTTCTGGCGGTTGAACGGGGAGCGCGCCATGTCCCTGCCCAAGAAAGTCAGGGGCAGGATCAATCCGCCGGGCATGGAAGAGCGGCGCGCGCTGCTCGCCGACCGAGGTCTCGACAGGTCGCTGCTGCACCAGCCCTCGCCGCGCGGCGCCGGCGACGACGACGTCCTCGACGCCTGCGCGATGCTGCTCATCGCCGGGCGCATAGCGGGTGGCGCCGCGGTGTCGTTCCCGGATCCGCCGCTCGTCGATGGCTACGGTATCCCGATCGCAATCTGGGTGTGAGCCCGTTCGATGACCTTCGCAATTGCGAACGATCCGGTTTCCCGCTAATCGCAAACGCATGAGCGCTTTTCCGGAACAGCTTCTGAGCGGCTACCGTTCCTTCATGACGGGCCGCTATGTGCACGAAACCGTCCGCTACCGCGAGCTCGCGCGAAGCGGCCAGACGCCCGAGACGCTGATCATCGCCTGCTGCGATTCCCGCGCCGCGCCCGAGCTGATCTTCGATTCAGGCCCGGGCGAACTGTTCGTCGTGCGCAATGTCGCCAATCTGGTTCCGCCCTATTCGCCCGACGGGGAATACCATTCGACCTCCGCCGCGCTCGAATTCGCGGTGCAGAGCCTCAAGGTGAAGAACATCGTCGTCATGGGCCACGGCCGCTGCGGCGGCATCAATGCGGCGCTCAACCCGTCCGAGCCGCTGTCGCCGGGCGATTTCATCGGCAAGTGGATGAGCCTGGTGGCGCCCGCGGCCGAGACGGTCAACAGCAGCACCATGCTCACAGCCGCCGAGCGCCAGACGGCGCTCGAGCGCATCTCGATCCGCTTCTCGATCGCCAATCTGCGCACGTTTCCCTGCGTCAGCATTCTCGAGAGGAAGGAACGCCTCGCCCTTCACGGCGCCTGGTTCGACATCTCCTCTGGCGAACTCTGGATCATGAATCCCGAGACCGGCGATTTCGAGCGTCCCGAAATTGACTGATTAGCCAACCGGAAGATCGCTCGCCGGCCGCACGTGAGGCGTCGGATCGGGCAGCTTGCGGAAGCCGAACCAGCAGACAATGGCGACCAGTCCCATGGCCGGAATGACGGTGGACATCGCCAGCACCGGCTCGCCGATCACAACCGCGATCATTGCGCCGAGAAGCCCTCCGCCCATCTGCATGAAGCCGGAGAGCGACGAGGCAGCACCCGCCATATGCGGGAAGGGCGCAAGCGCCGCGGTCGTCAGCGCGGGCGTCACGAAGGCGATGCCGAAGGCGTAGCAGGCCACCGGGACCATCACGGTGAAGAAGTCCGGCGCAAAGACGTTGAGCAGGACGAGCAGCCCCACCCCTCCAAGCGCCACGAAGCCCAGGCCGATCGGCACCAGCGCGCGCGACCCGAGCTTCGGCATGATGAAACGCACGACGACGGAGCCGATAAAATAAGAGCCGGATTGCATCAGCATCGACAGGCCGAACTGAGTGGCCGTCAGCCCCGCCCGTTCGATCAGGACGAAGGCCAGCATGGTCGCGAGCGCGTAGAGAGCGCCGACGGTGCCGCCCAGCATCAGGCTCGGATACATGAAATAGCGGCTGGCGAGCAGTGTCCGGTAGGAGCGAAGGATCGCCATTGGCCGGATGCGGCTGAGGTCGCGCGTCACCGTCTCGCGCAGCGCGAAAACCGTGACGAGGATGACGGCGACGCCGAACAATACCATCAGCCCGAAGATCGCGTGCCAGCCGAACAGTTCCATCGTGACCCCGCCGATCACCGGCGAGAAGGCGGGACCTATGGCGAGGATCATGCCGATCAGGTTCATGATCCTGGCCGAAGTCTCGGTGGTGAACAGATCTCGCACGATCGCCCGCGCAACCGCGATTCCGGCCGCCGCTCCCACGCCTTGCAGGAAGCGCGCCGCGATCAGGACGTTGATATCGGGCGACAGGAGCGCGATTACACCGGCTATCAGGTAGATCCCCATGAACGCCACCGTGACCGGCCGCCGGCCGAACCCGTCGGACAGCGGGCCGCAGAACAGCTGGGCGATCGCGAAGCCCGCGAAGTAGAGCGAAAGCGTGAGATTGACCGCTGCCTCCGTCGTTCCGAAGGCCCGCACGATCTCGGGCATCGCCGGCGTGTAGAGCGCCATGGAGACGGGGCCGAGCGCGACCAGCATCGCGCCGATCAACGCCACGCGCCGTTCCGACATCAAAGGCGGCGCCGCGACCGGGGCTTGCATCATGTTCATGCGGCGTCGCTTTCCCGCCTGATAGCCTCGAGACGTAGCTGGTTGAGGCTGTCGCGGGCGAGCCTGAGCGCCATGTTGAGGTGCTCCCAGTCCGACGCGTTGATCTTCTCGGCCACTTCCGCCCTCAGGCTCGCCCCGATGGCCTGGATCGTTACGAGCACATCGTGGGCTCCTTCCGCGAGGTGAACGAGCTTGGCGCGGCGGTCGCTTGGGTCGGGCCGGCGTTCGACGAGGCCGCGAGCCTCCAGCCGGTCGAGATAGGTGCTCAGCGTCATCGCCTCGACACCCATGCTCTCGGCCAGCACGGTCTGCCGCACCACGCCCGCCCGAAAGGCATGAGAGAGCGTCCGCGCCTCGCCGGGCGTCAGGCCGAGTCCCGCCTCGGCCACGCGCCGGTCGAATTCGGCCCGGATCAGGCGCGAGACGTCGGTGATGAGAAATCCGAACGAGTCGGGATCCTGGAGAAGGGGCATGGCGGGTCGGGATTAATAAGCCTTACTTATAATAAGCGGGACATAGAACGACCGCCGATCACCGTCAAGCGGTTGTCCGACGCCGCTCCAGCGATTACATGCCGCGAACAGAACTGTCCTCCCGGAGCATCGTTTCCATGACCGCCGTCCATCCGTTCGATCTCGCATCGCATCCCCTCACCCACTGGACCGGCGAGATCGGCCTGCCGGAGTTCGAACGGATCGGCGACGATGATTTCGCGCCTGCCTTCGCGGCTGCCCTCGAGGCCCACGACGCGGAGATCGAGGCTATCGCCGGCAGATCCGACGAACCGACGATCGAGAACACCCTGTCGGCCTTCGAACTTGCCGGCAAACCGCTCGGAAATGTCTCCGCGCTGTTTTGGGCGCGCGCCGGCGCTCATACCAACGAGACGATCCAGGCACTCGAACGCGACATCGCTCCGAAGATGTCGCGCCATTTCTCGGCGATCTACATGAACGACCGCCTCTTCGCGCGCATCGATTCCCTCTATGCGCGCCGGGCCGAACTCGGCCTCGACGCCGAGACGCTGCGGGTTCTGGAGAAGACCTGGAAGCGCTTCGTCCGCGCCGGCGCGAAACTGGGCAAGGACGACAAGGCGCGCCTCGCCGCGATCGGCGAGGAACTCGCCTCGCTCGGTGCGAACTTCAGCCAGAACCTGCTCGCCGACGAGAAGGGCTGGTCGATGATGCTCTCGGCCGAAGAAGTGGACGACCTGCCGGAGTTCCTGCGCTCTTCGATGGCCGAGGCTGCGCGGGCGCGCGGCGAGGAAGGCCGTTTCGCCGTCACCCTGTCGCGTTCGATCTACGAGCCGTTCATGTCCTTCTCCGGCCGGCGCGACCTGCGCGAGAAGGCCTTCCGCGCCTTTGCCGGCCGCGGCGAGAATCCCGGCCCGACCGACAACCGCGACATCGTCCGGCGCACGCTCGCCCTGCGCGCCGAGAAGGCAAAGCTCCTGGGCTACGCGAACTATGCCGCGCTAAAGCTCGACGACACGATGGCCAAGACCCCGCCGGCCGTCATGGGGCTGCTCGAACCGGTCTGGAAGAAGGCGCTGGAGAAGGCCTCCGCCGACGAGGCCGAACTCGGCCGCATCGCTCTCGCGGAAGGCCGCAACCACGAGATCGCGCCGTGGGACTGGCGCTACTTCGCCGAGAAGCTGCGGTCCGAAAAATTCGCCTTCGACGAGGCGGAGCTGAAGCCCTATCTCCAGCTGGAGCGGGTCATCGATGCCGCCTTCGACGTCGCCTCGCGGCTCTTCGGCCTCTCTTTCGTCGAACGCCCCGGCATCGCCGCATGGCATCCCGACGTGCGGGTGTTCGAAGTCCGCAACCGCGAAGGCGACCGCATCGCCACCTTCCTCGCCGATTATTTCGCCCGGCCGACCAAGCGCTCGGGCGCCTGGATGAGCAGCCTCGAATCCGGCTATTCGCTGGGCGAGGGCTCCCTGCCGCTGATCTACAACGTCATGAACTTCGCCAAGCCCGCCCCCGGCGAGCCGGCGCTGCTCTCGCTCGACGAAGCGCGCACGCTCTTCCACGAATTCGGCCACGGCCTGCACGGCATGCTGACCGAGGTGCGCTGGCCGTCCATCGCCGGCACCTCCGTCTCGCGCGACTTCGTCGAGCTTCCCTCGCAGCTCTACGAGCACTGGCTGACGGTTCCCGAAGTGCTCTCGACCCACGCGCTGCACTACAAGTCCGGCAAGCCGATGCCGGAAGAACTGATCGCCAAGATGAAGGCGGCGCGCAACTTCAACGCCGGCTTCAACACGGTCGAGTTCACCTCCTCGGCCCTGGTCGACATGGCCTATCACGCCAGGACCGACGCGCCGGCCGATCCGATGGGCTTCGAGGCGGAGACGCTGGCGAGCCTGAACATGCCCAGTTCGATCGTGATGCGGCACCGCACGCCGCACTTCCAGCACGTCTTTGCCGGCGAAGGATATTCGGCGGGCTACTATTCCTACATGTGGTCGGAGGTGCTCGACGCCGATGCCTTCGCTGCTTTCGAGGAGACGGGCGATCCCTTCAACCCGGACCTTGCCGCAAAGTTGAAGCGTCACATCTACGCCGCGGGCGGCTCGGCCGATCCGGAAGAGCTCTACACCGCCTTCCGCGGCCGCATGCCCTCGCCGCAGGCGATGATGGAGAAGCGCGGGCTGGCCTGATCCGGCCGCGCGCCGGCTCAGTGCGACATCAGCACCGGCAGGCGCAGATCCTCGAGGATCGCCTTGGTCGCGCCGCCGAGCACGAAGTCGCGCAGCCGCGAATGCCCGTAGGCGCCCATGACGAGCAGGCCGGCGCCGTCCTGCACGGCGAAGTCCTGAAGCGTCAGCCCGATCGGCTGGTCCTCGAGTTCGATCGCGACCGCCCTGGCCGGCAAGCCGCGCTTGACCAGCCGGGCCGCGAGCTTGTCGCCGAGATCGTCCGCCGGCAGCGGCTTATCGTTGAGAACCGAGAGAATCGTCACCTGCTCCATCTCGCCGAGCAGCGACAGCGCGTCGTTGACCGCCCGCGCTGCGACACGCGATCCGTCCCATGCGACCACGGCGCGGCGAAGGCCGCGCTCGCGCGTCTCAGGCACCAGGATCGCCGGCCGTCCCGATCCGAACACGAGACCTTCGGCGATCGCCCGCCCCTGCTCGCCATTCTTTGGCATCGGCACCAGCGACAGGTCGAAGTAGCGCGCTTCTTCCGCCGCGGCGTCACCCGCCAGTTCCGGCAGCGAATTGCGCGCGGCCGCTTCGATCCCGACGCCTGCTTCCGTCGCCAACTTCGTGATCGCCGAGAGCAGCACGTCGCCGTTTGTGCGGCTCAGCGCCTCCGCGTCCCGGATCATCTTGGGTACGTCGAGCAGCAGGCTCGAAAGCGCATTGGCGACGCTGGGAAAATCCGCATGCAGCACCAGCGCGTGGAGATCCAGTCCTGCCTTGCCGGCGAATTCGACGATCGCTTTCAGGCAATCGCCGGGCAACGGCTCCGGATAGGTGACGAGGGGAACGAGAGCTGTCCTTTTCATAACCCTATCCTACTCGGTTGCGGCGTCCGCGCATTGACTTTCGTCAACAGTCCTAGCCGGCGGCGATCTCGGCCTGCAGCGCGTTCATGTGCTGCTCGGCAGCCGCCGTCGCCGCCCGCTCGATCGCCCGGAACCGGCTGACGACGGCGAGGCCGACGCCGGTCAGCTCCGCCCCGCCGCCGCGCTTGCCGCCGGTCTGCGCCGCGACGACCGGCTTGCCGAAGATCCTGTTCATCTCCTCGACCAGGTCCCAGGCATGCTTGTACGACATGTTCATCTGCCGCGCGCCGGCCGAGATCGACCCGAAGGCGGCAATCTGCTCGAGCAGTTCGATCTTGCCCGGACCGATCCGTCCGCCGGGATCGAGGTTGATGCGCAGGCTGAGCGACGGCATGGGCAGCTCCGATCGTTATTCCAATCTGTATATATCGATCGGCATGTTTTCGCAAAGCCCGGACCGAGCGGGGCGGGTCAGATCGGTTCGCGCCCGGGCGCCGTCGCAACGTCCACATGGTCGCGCGCCACGGACATGGACTTCAGGATGGCGAAGCACGTCGCCCCCGGCGCGAGCGCCAGTGCCTGGGCGGAGCGCCGTGTCACGCGGGCAAGGATCGTGTCCTGCCCCAGTTGCAGCCGAATGAAGGCGCCAGGTCCGTCGCCCTCGTTCACATCGATCACGGTGGCCGGAAGGATGTTCAGCGCCGACAATCCTCTGGGCGCCTCGCGCGACAGGATCACCTCGTGCGCCATGATGCGTATCCT
Organism: Pseudomonadota bacterium; assembly: GCA_043822005.1. Classification (GTDB taxonomy): domain Bacteria; phylum Pseudomonadota; class Alphaproteobacteria; order Rhizobiales; family Rhizobiaceae; genus Mesorhizobium_A. The sequence goes on from JBDRCE010000062.1 coordinate 34,252, forward strand.
GACGCCCGTTCCCGCGGCGCCCTCGATGCGCGGCAGCCAGAGCGGGCCGGCCGACGTCTCGAGCCGGGTCAACCCATCCATGTCCTGCGCCACGATTGTGGCCGCGATCGCCGCGCCCGCCTCGCGCAGCCCCATGGCGCGCAGGGCTACCGGATCGAACATCACCTCCCCCGTCGTCCCCGCCTTCAGCATGCGGCCGGCCTCGATCACCACCATCCGGTCGGCAAGCAGCTGTGCTTCGTCCATGTCGTGTGTGACGAGGATGACCGGCATGTTCAGCATGTCGCGCAGATCGCGGATTTCCTGATGGAGCTTCTCGCGCGTCACGCGGTCCACCGCGGAGAAGGGCTCGTCCAGCAGCAGTACTTGCGGGTTGCGCGCGAGCGCCCGCGCCAGGGCAACGCGTTGCTGTTGTCCGCCCGAAAGCGCGACCGGGCGGCGGTTTTCCAGGCCGGGGAGATTGACCCGTTCCAGCAGACGCTGCGCCTCGGCGCGCCGTTCCGCCTTCGGAAGATGGTCGAGCGCCGACATCACATTGCCGGCGGCGGTCATGTTCGGAAACAGGGCGTAGGACTGGAAGACGATCCCGACACGCCGCCGATACGTCGCCAGGTCGATGCCGTGCGCGGTGTCCAGCCATGTCGTTCCGCCGACCGTCACCCGCGCCTCGGTCGGCGTCCAGAGGCCCGCGATCGTGCGCAGGAGCGTCGACTTGCCCGACCCCGAATGGCCGACCAGCGCCAGCAGTTCCCCCGGCTCGACCCGGAACGACACGTCGAGCGGGATCGGCCCCTGCGCCCTTGCCGTTACCTCCAGCGTCATCAGGACAGCCGTCTGCCGACGCGCGCCGACAGCCAGAAGGTCAATGTGATGGTGAACAGCGAGAAAGCCAGCAGTACTGCCGACATCGCTGCCGCACCCTCCATGTCGAAGCCCTGCACCTTGTCATAGATCGAAATCGCGATCGTCTTGGTCTTTCCCGGGATGGACCCGCCCACCATGAGCACGATGCCGAACTCGCCCAGCGTATGCGCGAAGGTGAGTACCATCGCGGTCATCAGCCCCGGCCATGCCAGCGGCAATTCCACCTTCCAGAGAGATCGCAACGGCGACATGCCGCAGCACATCGCTGCCTCGCGCACCTGCACCGGGATCGCCTCGAAACCGCGCTGCGCGGGCTGGATGGCGAACGGCAGGTTGAAGATCACCGACGCGACCAGTAGCCCTTCGAAGGTGAACACGAGTTGATGACCGAACAGGGATTGCCACGCCTGTCCGATCGGCGAGCGGGCGCCGAAGCTGATCAGCAGGTAGAAGCCGAACACTGTTGGCGGCAGCACCAAAGGCAGCATCACCAGCGCTTCGACAAATCCCTTGGCGGCGAAGTTGCGGTAGGCCAGGAAGCGGCCCGCGAAGACCGCGACCGGCAGGAGGATCAGTACGGTCCAGCCTGCCAGCTGCAGCGACAGGAACAGCGATGTCCAGTCCATCGATCCCCCAGCGGCCTCATTCCGGAAGGACGAAGCCGTATTTCTCCATGATCGCGCGCGCAGCGGGCGCATTGATGTAGGCGTAGAATTCTTCCGCCAGGGGGCCCGCCGATTTCAGCAGCACCATGCGCTGGTTGAGCGGGTCATGCCAGTCCGCCGGGATCAATTCGTATTCGCCAAGCACCGACACCTCCTTCGAGAGTGCCAGCGAATAGGCGATGATCCCGCCTTGAGCATCGCCTGACGTGGCGAATTGCGCCGCCTGGCTGACGTTTTCGCCCAGTACCAGCTTCGGCTGCACGGCCTCCCATAGCCCCGCATGCTGCAACGCCTCCCTGGCGCGCACGCCGTAGGGTGCATGGTCGGGGTTCGCTATCGCGAAATGGGTGATCGCGCCGGCCGCTAGCGCCGCTTTCAGGCTCTCTAGCGATCCATCGGCCTTCAGGGTCGACCCATGCGGCGTGATCATCACGATGCGGCCCTGCGCATACAGCGTGCCTTCGTCGCGGGTCAGGCCATCTTTGGCCAGGTCGAGCACGTATTTCTCATCGGCCGCCATGAACACCTGAAACGGTGCGCCTTCGCGGATTTGCGTCGCGAAATTGCCGGTGGAGCCGAAGGAGAGCTTCACCTCCTTGCCCGTCTCCGCCTTGAACGCCTCGGAGATCTCGGTCACCGCGAACTTCAGATCGGCTGCGGCGGCAACGACTGGTGAACCTTCCTGCGCGTTCGAGGTCCGGCCGCCGCCAGACAGCGCAAGGCCAAGAGCCGCGATGCTGGCCAGAGCAATCTTCCTGTAAGCCATGGATTATCCCCTCGTGCGCGAAAGCGATATATCCAGTCAAACATAACACTCGCGACGTGTCCATGCCGCCAGAGAGGATTTCGCCTCGTCGCAGAACAGGTCCAGGCGGAGCGGCTAGGGCTTCTTCGGGGGACGGGCGGCGGTCCGCGCCGAGATGTTCAGCGCCACGGCGGCGCGGACGAGTGCCTTCAACGCCGCCTCATCGACCTTGTCGCCCTCATGGAAGTCGATGGCGCGGCGGGTATTGCCGTCGAGGCTTGAGTTGAACAGGCCCGCGGGATCCTCCAGTGAGGCGCCCTTGGCGAAGGTCAGTTTCACGACGGCCTTGTAGGTCTCGCCGGTGCAGATGATCCCACCGTGCTCCCAGACCGGAACGCCTCGCCACTTCCAGGTCTCGACCACGTCCGGATCCGCTTGCCTGACGAGGTTCCGCAGCCGGGCGAGCATCTCGCCACGCCAGTCGCCCAGTTCCCTGATCCGCGCATCGATCATCTGCGAGGGAGAGCCTCCCTCGGTCCCTTCGCTCGTCTTGCCGATCATGGTCGTTGTCGCCTTCCTCATCTCTGTGCCCGGCCCGCTACATCCGTTCGCCGGGCAATCGGCTCGCCTGTTTCACCCAATCCGCGAACTGCGCTTCATCGAGTTGGTCGTCCTCATGGATGTCCAGGTAGCGCACGTCCTTCTGCTTCGACGTGCCCGGCGGAACGGGATCGAGCGACGCGCCGCGGAAGAACGCCACCTTGATGTAGCGGGTGAAGACGTGGAACGACAGGAACCAGCCGTCACCCTCAATGCCGTAGAAGGGCGAGTTCCACTTGACCGCCTTCTGCACGCCCGGAACGGTGCGCACGATGATCTGGTCGAGGCGGCGGCCGACATCGCTCTTCCAGCCCGGCATGGCCGCGATATAGGCCTGCACGGGAGCATCGCCATACCCCTTGGCGATCTGGGGATTGCCGCCCGAGAGAAGTTTCGGCGCTGCCGCCTTCTTCGGATCGACCTTCACCGGCTTGCCGTTCGCACTGGTTGTCATGTCCGTCCTTGAGCACGGATGCGCCGCTCGCCGCGCCACCGGGCGGCATAGGGCAGCGCGAACATGTAGAGACCGCTGAACGTCAGCAGCGCGAGCGGGATCAGCGGCATGAAATAGATCCACTGGGCGGGCTCGACCCCGATCCCCAGGCTGATGAAGATCGCGGCGACGACGGCCGTGAAGGCAATCGACAGCCAGCGGTGAATCTGCCGGATCCAGGCGTTCCAGTTCATTGACATCTCCTCGATTGCGCCGAAGCTCGCCGCGACGATGCTTCAGTCCATTCGTCCCAGAACCTGTTCCAGCCCATCGAGGAACCTCGGCCACCCGGCCTTGGCGCCCCGGAAATAGGGTTGCTGGTCCGGCCGGAATCCCGACTGCTCCATGCGCAGGCGGGTTCCGGCGCCGGTGGAGACCAGCGTCCAGGTCACCACGCTCCTCAGATCCTTGGTGTCCCACGTGTAGGACAGTCTCCTGTTCGGCTCGACGGTGCGGACCTCGCAGTCGACGCCGCCCCAGTCGGCGCTCAGGCTGAAACGGTGGCCTTGCTTCGGCTGGAAATCGTTCTTCATCAGCCACTCCTCGATCAGGTGCGGTTGCGTCAGCGCTCGCCAGATCTTCTCCGGCGCGAAGGGCACCTCGCGCTCGACGACGATGGAGAGCGTTTCGGTCGCGGTATCGGTCATTGGTCCATCCTTTCGAGCAGGTCTTCGAGGTCGTCGAACTTGCCCCGCCAGAACCCGGCCATTTCGCTCGTCCAGTCGGCGAGCGGAGCAAGCGCTTCGCGCCGCGCGCTGTAGTGCGTCAGGCGGCCCTCGTGGCGGTCGCGCACCAGTCCGGCCCTTTTCAGCACGCCCAGATGTTTCGAGACGGCCGGTTGCGAGACACCCGCCCGCGCCGTAAGCGCCCCGACCGTCTGGTCGCCCTCGCGGCACAGCCGCTCGAAGATGGCCCGCCGTGTCGGATCGGCAAGCGTCCTGAAAAGCACATCCTGAGCGGTCGACATTCGTATCCATAACCTTCTGGCTATTGGTTGTCGTATAACCAGCGGGATATGTGTGCGTCAAGCCGCGTCGTGCATGATCGTTCAGGGTTGCCCTTGCGTCAGCATTGCTGGTAACTCCGGCGATCCGGATTTGCCTGACAGGGGACCTCATGAGATTTCGCTTCGCCTTGGCCGCCGGCCTGATGACCATGACCCTGCCAGCAACAGGCGCGCTGGCGGCCGACCGCGCGATCGTCGTTCTTGACGCTTCCGGCTCGATGTGGGCGCAGATCGACGGGGTGCCGCGCATCGCCATTGCGCGCCAGACCATCAAGGACGTCCTCGCCGGCCTGCCGGAAGGCCTCGAACTCGGTCTCATGGCCTATGGCCATCGCGAAAAGGGCTCCTGTACCGATATCGAGACTCTCGTCGAACCCGCGGCCGGCTCGGCGGCCGCGATTTCGGCTGCCGTCGACAGGATCAATCCGAAGGGCAAGACGCCCTTGTCCGCCGCCGTGAAGCGCGCCGCGGAAGAACTGAGCTACACCGAGCAAAAGGCGACCGTCATTCTGGTCACCGACGGCATCGAGACATGCGACGCCGATCCATGCGCGCTGGCGAGCGAGCTCGAAAAGGGCGGCGTCGGCTTCACCGCGCATGTCGTCGGCTTTGGCCTGACCGAAGAGGAAGGCCGCAAGGTCGCCTGCCTGGCCGAGAACACCGGCGGGATGTACGTCCAGGCCGGAGACGGCAACGCCCTCGCCGAGGCGCTCACGGCGACGGTCGCCCAGGCGACACAGCCCGCGGCAGAGCCGGCTCCCGCGCCGGCCCCGACCCCTGAGCCCGCGGTTCCGGAGTTCAATTTCGCGCCGGTCGCGATCATGGCCGAAGGCGAAGACCCGTTGCCGGGCAAAGCCGGCAATGCCTGGGAGGTCTATCGCGCTAATGCGGATGGCTCGCGCGGCGAATACGTTTCAACCGACTACGGCAACAGCTGGAAGACGAACCTGGAGCCCGGCAAATATGTCGTCGTGGCCCGTTACGGCGAGGCCGGCACCGAACAGCCCGTCACGATCGAGGCCGGCAAAGTAACCGAGCCGATTTTTGTGCTCAATGCCGGCACGCTGACCGTCCGGCCTCTGGCGGTCCCCGGCGGCGAGCCGGTCGATGGCGCGGCCGTCAATCTGGTCTATCCCGGTGGCGAAACGACCGCCTACGGCCAGGTTACGTTCATCACACCCGCCGGAGAACAGAAGCTCGAGGTCCGCATCGGCGCCGGCGAAGTCACCGACACGGTCGTCGTCAATGCCGGAGATACCGTCACCAAGGATGTCGTCGTCGGTGTCGGCCGCGCGGTGACGAACGCGGCCTATGTGCCTGGCATGAAGGTCGAGGACGGCGGCCTGTTCCTCGAGATTCTCAAGGCGGCAAAGAAGCTCGACGGGTCGCGCGAGTCCGTCGTGTCCGCCTACGGTCCGGACAGTGCCCACGAGGTTCCGCCGGGCGATTATGTGCTGCACGCGCGTATCGGCGAAACAGAGGCGGAAGCTCCCTTCAGCGTCAAGGTCGGAGAAACCACGGAGGTCGAAGTCGTCCTGAACGCTGGCGTGCTCGCGGTTTCGGCGCCCGGCGCGCATTCCATCGAAATCCTGGGGGCGAAGAAGGACATCCAGGGCAAGCGCAAGTCGCTCTCCTATTCCTATGGTGAGGAATTCCAGACGACGCTTCCGGCAGGCGACTACGTCGTCGTCGCGAGGCAGCAGAACGACGACGCCGGCAAGGAGGCGGGCGCCAAGGTGGTCGCGGGCGAGCGGACGGAGACGGCCGTCGCGTTGCCCTGACCGGGCTCAGGCGAAGCTCGCGCGGTCCTTCTCCACCAGCGCGGCGATGAAGGCAGACACCGCCTGCACCCGCCGCAGCGGCCTGACGCTCTCATGGTAGACGAGCCAGTAGGCGCGCCGGATCGGCGGCGTGATCGCCAGCGGCACGAGGTCGTCGAAGGCCCGGGCGATGAATGTGTGCAGGATGCCGATGCCGGCGCCGGAGCGCACCGCCGCCGTCTGTCCGAGCGCGGATGAAATCTGGAAGCCGGCGTTCCATCGCGACCAGATCTCGGTGGCGTAGTCCAGGCTCTGGCTCATCAGAAGGTCGCCGACATAGCCGACCAGTCTGTGCTTCTCGAGGTCGTCCACGCGTGCGGGCGCACCGTGCGCGTCGAGATAGGCCTTCGATGCATAGAGGCCGAGCGTGTAGTCGACCAGCTTGGAGGCCACGAGGCGTCCTTCCGTCGGCCTCTCGACGGTGATCGCGATGTCGGCCTCGCGGCGCGACAGCGAGAACGACCGCGGCACCGGCACGAGCTGCACAGACAGCGTCGGGTGCCGCCCGGTCAGTTCGCCGAGCCTGGGCCCCAGGTAGGCGACGCCGAACCCGTCGGGCGCTCCGATGCGGACCGTGCCGGAGACGTCGCTTCCCTCGCCTGCGATCTCGGCGCGCGCGGCGATCATCTCGCCTTCCATGCGCTCCGCCACCGCGAGGAAATGCTCCCCCGCCGGTGTCAGTTCGCTGCCGGTCGTCAGCCGCCGGAACAGGCGCGCATTGAGGCTCTCCTCAAGTGCGGCGACGCGGCGCGAGACCGTCGCGTGGTTCAGCCCCAGCCGCTTGGCCGCGCCGAGAATCTGGCCTGCCCGCGCGACGGCGAGGAAAATGCGCACGTCATCCCAGTTCATATCCCCTCCCGATATGCAGATAATGTAGATCAACCATAGTTGCTATTGAGACGGCGCACAACGGTTTCGACCCGGCTCGCGTTGCAATCCGGCTTCTCTGCGCCGATGATGGCAGCCAGAAAAATCCTTCAGGGAGTGAAACAGTGGCGATCTACGGTCATTACATCGGCGGCAAGCATGTCGCCTCCACCAGCGGGCGCGTCGCGGACGTGCTGCAGCCCATGGACGGCACCGTGCGCGGCCAGGTCGCGCTCGGCTCGGCGGCCGAACTGCGCCAGGCGGTCGAAAACGCCAAGGCGGCCCAGGTCGGCTGGGGCTCGACCAATCCGCAGCGCCGCGTGCGCGTGCTGATGAAGTTCCTCGAACTGATGGCGCGCGAAAACGACGCGCTGGCCGAACTGCTCGCCCGCGAGCACGGCAAAACCATCGCCGACGCCAAGGGCGACATCCAGCGCGGCCTCGAAGTCATCGAGGTCTGCATCGGCGCGCCGCACATGTTGAAGGGCGAGTTCACCGACGGCGCCGGCCCCGGCATCGACGTCTATTCGATGCGCCAGCCGCTCGGCGTCGTCGCCGGCATCACGCCGTTCAACTTCCCGGCCATGATCCCGCTGTGGAAGATCGGTCCGGCACTGGCCTGTGGCAACGCCTTCATCCTCAAGCCGTCCGAGCGCGACCCGGGCGTGCCGATGCGCATCGCCGAACTCTTCCTCGAAGCTGGCCTGCCCGCGGGCGTGCTCAACGTCGTCAACGGCGACAAGGAAGTGGTCGACGCGATCCTCGACGATCACGACATCAAGGCCATCGGCTTCGTCGGCTCGACGCCCATCGCGCAGTACATCTATTCGCGCGCCACCTCCAACGGCAAGCGCGCCCAGTGCTTCGGGGGCGCCAAGAACCACATGATCATCATGCCCGACGCCGACATGGACCAGACCGTCGACGCGCTGATCGGCGCCGGCTATGGCTCGGCCGGCGAGCGCTGCATGGCGATCTCGGTCGCCGTGCCGGTCGGCAAGGAAACCGCCGACCGCCTGATCGAGAAGCTGATCCCGCGCGTCGAGAGCCTCAAGGTCGGCCCCTCGACCGACTCGTCCGCCGATTTCGGCCCGCTGGTCACGCAGCAGGCGCTCGACCGCGTCAAGGGCTACGTCGCCTCGGGCGTCCAGGAAGGCGCCAAGCTCCTCGTCGACGGCCGCGGCTTCAAGATGCAGGGCTACGAAAACGGCTTCTACATGGGCGGCTGCCTGTTCGACCACGTCACGCCCGAGATGAAGATCTACAAGGAAGAGATCTTCGGGCCGGTCCTGTCGGTCGTCCGCGCCAACACCTACGAGAACGCGATCAAGCTCGCCAACGACCACGAAATGGGCAATGGCGTGTCGATCTTCACCCGCGACGGCGACGCCGCGCGCGACTTCGCCTCCCGCGTCCAGGTCGGCATGGTCGGCGTCAACGTGCCGATCCCGGTGCCAATCGCCTACTACACGTTCGGCGGCTGGAAGGCCTCGTCCTTCGGCGACCTCAACCAGCACGGCCCGGACGCCTTCCGCTTCTACACCAAGACGAAGACCGTCACCTCCCGCTGGCCCTCGGGCATCAAGGACGGCGCCGACTTCGTCATCCCGACCATGAACTAGCAACTCGGATTCTGGTCTGCGCGTCCTCGCCTTCGGGCGCGGGCGCGCGGGCTGGCGTGAAGGACGGTGCCGGGTTCGTCATCCCGACGATGAAGCACCAGTCTCGGAACCGAGGGAAATGCGGGCGCCCACCGGGGCCCCGCCTCAGGTTTCGTCTTCTTCCGGACCGGGCCGATATTCGAGCAGATCGGCCGGCTGGCACTCGAGCTCGGCGCAGATGCGTGACAGCGTCGAGAAGCGCACACCGCGAACCTTGCCGGATTTGAGCAGCGAAAGGTTCTGTTCGGTGATCCCGACCTTCGCCGCGAGCTCCTTGGAGCGCATCTTTCGGCGCGCCAGCATGACATCGAGATTGACGACGATCGGCATGTCAGACGAACCGCTTGTTTTCGTCGTCCACCTCGGCCGCCACGGCGAGCAGATGGCCGAAGACGATGAGCGTGCCGGATACGATCACCGCCAGCAGCTCCGCGGTGCTGAATGATATCGCAACGAAGCGATGCCCGACCGGCATATCCAAGCTGACGATCATCGACACCAGAGGCGGAGCCAGCACCATCGCGATCGCGTTGACGAGAAACGCCAGACCCGACAGCCGCACCAGCCGCGCACTCTTCGTGCTGACGATGTCGTGCAGCGAGATTTCGTGGAATGCCCTCCGGAGCGCCTGCAGCGCCCAGAGTACCATCACGGCCTGGACGAGGAATGCCGCGGTCAGCAGCCGGATGGTGGATATCGAGAACTGCGCCGAGTCGGGCAGCGCGAGCTTGTCGATGATGAACTGGCCGACCCAGTCGGGGTCGTCCCAGGTCATCCACAAGCCATAGGCGACGAACAGGATCACCACGCCCGTCAGCGCAAGGATCAGCGCTTCCATCCGCCGGCTCAGCGACCGGGCGCGCTCGCGTCGATCATTCATTTTCGGCCCTCATCAAATTCTAGTTGCATAAATTAATATAAAACAATAAGTCGACGCTGTCAAACAATCATGTGAGGGCATCTTGTCGATTCAAATGAAGTCAATTTCCGCGTTGGTCGGATTCTTCGCTCTGTCCGCGTGCGCCTCGCTCGGTCCGGTGGCGATGACCAGGCTTGCCAGCCTCGATCCGCTTGAAATCGCGCCGGAGCATGTGAGTGTCGCGGTGGTCATGCCCGTTCCGCTCAGGCTGCGCACCGGCGATGTGGTGCTGCATTTCACCATGGACATGCCGGCCTCGTTCGGTCCGATAGACGAGAAGCTGCCGCTCGAGATAATCGCCGGCGAAGGCGCCGCGGGCGTGCCGGCGAGCCCTTCCTTCGAACGGATCCAGATCGCCCGCGTCGCCCAGGCCGATTTGCCCCGACTGACCGCCGCGCAAACCAGGGCGCGCGCATTCAAGGCGACCGGGGGGAAGGGCGATGGCGGCATTACTGTTACGATCGCGGGCGGTTGTCGTGACGGCGCGATCAATCCCGGTGCTCTGAACATCGAGATCTTCATGCGCAGCAAGGTGGACGAGCGCTATTTCCGGGTATCCTCGATAGATCTGCGAAAGCTGCTGCCGGAGAACGCGCTGGCCGCCTTGCCGCCATGCGAAGGCGAAAGTGATTGAAACTCGAGGCGGCGCTACCCTGTCCGAGCCCCTCCGCCGCCGCGGTTTCGAGCGCTGATCCCTCAAGGGCGTTTTCCTTTCAGTTACAATCCGCAAGCTTTCGTGATGGAACGCGGATACGTCGACCTGCTTGAGTTCCAGAACCAGCAACGGCGAATGAGGAATTCGGCCATGTCCCGTCTAGCTCCCCTTATCGGCGCTTTCGCGCTCACCTGCAGCTTCGCCGCCGTCGCCCAGACCCCGGCGCAGAATCTCGGTCCGGCATCGGCTCCGACGATCCAGGTCGTCCCGGACACCGGCGTTCCCGCGCAATCGGCCGAGGTCACGAATTGCGGCCCGCGCGACGAGATCGTCGCGCAACTCGGCTCCGTCTTCCAGGAAACCCCGAGCGGCACCGGGTTGATCGACCCGACGGCGGTGGTCGAAGTCTTCGTGTCGGAATCCGGCACCTTCACCATCCTCGCCAGCGGCACCGACGGCACCAGCTGCATCCTCGCCAGCGGCGAGGGTTGGGACGGCGCGACCAGAATAGCCGGTCGCGAAAGCTGAAGTCCTACCGCCCCGCGTCTTCGGCATGGGCCTTCAGCAGGGCCATCAGACGGTCCGACTCCGCCACCGCCGCGTCGCCATCGCCGTCGAGCACCGCCTTGATCAGCGCCATGTGCCTGTCCGCCGCTGCGGCCAGTCCGCTGTCGGCCTGGTAGCGGTACCAGAACCGCCGGCTATGTGTCTGGAGGGGTGCTGCGACCAGCGCCGCGAAAGGATTGTCGGAGGCCTCGGCCATCGCTTCGTCGAGCGCCTTGTCGGCCTGCAGGAACGCGAACACGTTTCCCGAGATGACCGCCTTGCGCATCGACAGCGCCGCGTCGTGGAAGCGTTGCGCCGTCTCGCGGGTGGCGTGCCGCGCGGCCGCCCGCGCCAGCACCGCCTCGACCCCGCGCCGCGCATCGATGATCTTGACCCAGTCGGACGCGTGCAGCGGCGCCACCGCCAGACCTGCCCGGGCGCGCACCTCCAGCAGCCCCTCCCAGGCGAGCCGCTGGATCGCCTCCCGCACCGGGGTCCGCCCAAGTCCGATCCGCTCGATCAGCGCACCCTCGGTCGTCACGCTCGCGGGCGCGAGTTCGAGCGTAACGATCATGCGCTCCAGCATCCTGTAGGCGCGTCGCGTGGCGCTCTCCTGCACCGCCTCGGTCATGTGTCTGCGGTCTCCGGAAGATATATTATTGATATATCAGCTTCGGAATCCGCTTGACAACCCTCCCCGCCATCTAATATATCACTGATATATCAGAAGGAGATCGATCATGTGGTCCGGAGTTTTCCCCGCCGTCACGACCAAGTTCACCACCGATGACCGCCTCGACCATGCCGAGATGGAGCGCTGCTTTTCGCTTCAGATGGATGCCGGCTGCGACGGCATCATCGTCTGCGGCTCGCTCGGCGAAGGCCCGATGCTCAGCCATGACGAGAAGCTCGAAGTGTTCGCGACCGCGCGAAAGATAGCCGGCAAAAAGCCTGTCCTGCTGACCGTCAACGAAGCCGGCACCCGCGACGCCGCTTCGCTCGCGAAGCGCGCGGCCAGGGCCGGCGCCGACGGCCTCATGGTCGTGCCCTCGCCGATCTACCACACCAATCCGGAAGAGACGGTCGCCGCGCTCGGTGCCGTGGCGAAGGCCGGCGACCTGCCGGTGATGATCTATTCCAACCGCCTCGCCTACCGGGTCGACGTGACGATCCCGATCATGGAGGAACTCGCCGCAGACGCCCGCTTCGTCGCGGTCAAGGAGAGCTCCGACGACATCCGCCGCTCGACCGACATCGTCAACGCCTTCGGTGATCGGTTCGACCTCTTCACCGGCGTCGACAACCTCGCTTTCGAGGCGCTGTCGGTCGGTGCCATCGGCTGGGTTGCCGGCCTCGTCACCGCCTTCCCGCGGGAGACGGTGGCGATCTACCAGCTTATGAAGCAGGGCCGCCGCGACGAGGCGCTGTCGATCTACCGCTGGTTCCGTCCGCTGCTCGATCTCGACGTCTCCACCTACCTCGTCCAGAACATCAAGCTGGCGGAGGTCCACGCCATCGGCACCAACGACCGCGTGCGCATGCCGCGCCTGCCGCTGTCCGGCGAGCGCCGCAAGGCCGTCGAAAAGGTCATCACCGACGCGCTCGCCGTCCGCCCGACGCTGCCGGCATTCTGAGACGCGAAGCACGGCGCGCGACGCCAAGGTTGAGAACAGCACGCGCCTGCTATAGACGCGGCTACGGAATTGCCGCCATCGACACGGTCAGGTCGTTCCACTTCAACGGAAGGGACTGACATGGCCGACGACGACGACGAATACGTATATGATGAGGCAACCGGCGAATGGCGCCCGGCCTCGGAGCTCGCTGCGGCGAAGGCCGAGGCCGCCGTGGTGCGCGATGCCGCCGGCAACGCTCTTGTCGACGGCGACTCGGTGGTCCTGATCAAGGACCTCAAGGTCAAGGGCGCCGGCCAGACGTTGAAACAGGGAACCGTGATCAAGTCGATCCGCCTCACCGACAATCCGGAGGAGATCGACTGCCGCCACGAGGCGATCAAGGGCCTCGTCCTGCGCACCGAGTTCGTGCGCAAGCGCTAGGTCGCGCCGACAATTGGAGATCGATGTCGTGGGCACGTCCGCCGTCATTCCGGGGCCGCGAAGCGGAACCCGGAATCCAGAGTCGTAGCCTCAAAGGAAAGGCCGCGTCTGCGGACAACTCAGAGCCCGGCGCGCTGGATTCCGGGTTCCGCTTCGCGGCCCCGGAATGACGCATGAAGGTGGACTATCGCCATCCTCAACCGCCTGGAACCTGACTGGCCACACGGCCTGGAAGTACATCTGCGTCCGGAAACCGCGCCGGCCGAACGTCGCGATCTTCCTTCTCGCCCTGCTTCGCGCTAAGCGGGACGGTATGTCCCGCCTCGCACCTCTTCTCTCCTGGCTCGCCCTGCCCGTCTATGTCTGGCAGGGGCTGGGCGTGCGCCGCCGCACGCCGCGCATGCTTCCGGCGTCGGGTCCGGTCCGCCACCGCATTGCCGGCGCCGAGCCGGAGATCCGGCTGCTCGTGCTCGGCGATTCCTCCGCCGCCTCGGTGGGCATCGAGAGTTCGGAACAGGGCCTTGCCGCCGAACTCTCCCGCCTCATCGCCGAACGCACAGGCCAAGGCGTCGTCTGGCGCGCGGCCGGCTTCAACTCGGCCACATCGGGCCAGATCCGCGACCACGTCCTGCCCAATCTCGCGCCGGAGCCGTGGACGTATATCGTTCTCTCCGTCGGCACCAACGACGCCAAGAACTTCCATACCGTCTCGCGCTTCAAGCGGGAGTTCGGCGGCCTGCTCTACGCACTGCGCGCCAAATGGCCCGAAGCCCGCGTGGTCTGGTCGCCGGTGGTCGAGATGACGCGCGTTCCGGCGTTGCCCCCTCTGCTCGGCCGCATCCTGGAGATCCGCGCCGGCGCGATCAACGCCAAAGGCGAGGCGCTGTGCTTCGAGCGCGGCGCGGTTCCGGCCACGCGCCTGCCGATCCTAGATCCCGCCGCCGGCTTCTCCACCGACGGGTTCCATGCCTCTGCGGCAGGCTACGCCGCCTGGGCGGAACATCTGCTGCCGCTGGTGATCGGCGAAAGTTAGAGCGTCACCGACGGCATACGTGGTCGTCATTCCGGGGCCGCGCAGCGGAACCCGGAATCCAGAGCGTCGGCCCAGGAGGCTGCGGAATGGTCATCCGTGATCAAGGC
>JBDRCE010000063.1:0-119795 GCA_043822005.1 Pseudomonadota bacterium
GCACCCCGTGCGACAGCGGGAAGAAGGGCGATATCCGCGCCATCTGGCGCTCGCTCAGCAGAAACAAATCACCCATCACAGGCCTCCTGTCGGAAGCCGTGAATCACATCTCAAACCAAATTAATAGGTCCTGAGCCTAGAGCCTTTCAGGTCTTGACGGAAGCGTATCCTGCGTTTTCGAAGTAGTTGGCGCATTCAGCGGGCTCGATGTTTGCGACGAGGTGGCCGACTTGCCGCCAGGTATCTTCGATGGTTCGCTTCTGGGCATGCCGCATCCGGTGCTTGATCCTGGCGAAGGCCTGATCGATCGGGTTGAGATCGGGCGAGTATGGCGGCAGGTACCGGAGCCGTGCTCCAGCCGCGCGGATGAGTTGCCGGATGGCGGCCGACTTATGCGGGCCATGGTCGTCAAGGGCCAGGCGGGTCCCGCCCTGCTCGACACCTATTCGGACGAGCGTGCGCCCGTCGCCAAGCAGATCGTCACCCGGGCCAACCAGTCGATCGAGGAATTCGGCCCGATCTTCGGCGCGCTCGGCCTGCTCGAGTCCATCGACCCGGTGAAGATGCAGCAGAACATGGATGCGCGCTGTGACGACACCGATGAGGCGGAGAAGCAGCGCGACGCGATCCGCAAGGCGATCGCCTTCAAGGTCTACGAGTTCGATGCGCATGGCGTGGAGATGAACCAGCGCTACAAATCGGATGCGGTGATGACGGACGGCCAGCCCGAACCCGCCTTCGAGAAGGACGCCGAGCTGCACCACCAGCAGACGACCTGGCCGGGCGCCAGGGTTCCGCACGTCTGGGTCTTCGCCGAGGGCGGCAGGAAGGTCTCGACCCTCGACCTCACGGGCAAGGGCCGCTTCACCATCCTCACCGGCATCGGCGGCCAGGGTTGGGTCGAAGCAGCGCGTGTCGTCGGCAAGGAGCTCGGCGTCGAGATCGCCTGCCACACGATTGGCCCGCGCCAGCAGTGGCAGGACTTTACCGGCGACTGGGCGCGGATACGGGAGATACGCGATTCCGGCGCCCTGCTCGTGCGGCCGGACCAGCACGTGGCGTGGCGCGCCGACGCCAAGGCGGCCGATCCGGCGGGCGAGCTCCGTCGCGTCCTCAAATCGATCCTCGCGAGGTGAACGCCATGAACGCAGCACAGGAGAAGGGCTTCTTCACCGAGGAGACCTCGGCGGAGGTCGTCACCAGCCGCAACGCGGCGGCGAAGAACGAGCGGCTGAAATTCGTGATGGAGGTGATCACCCGCAAGCTGCATGAGGCGGTGAAGGAGATCGAACCGACGCAGGACGAGTGGTTCGAGGCCATCATGTTCCTCACCCGCACCGGCCAGATGTGCAACGAGTGGCGGCAGGAATTCATCCTCCTGTCCGACGTTCTCGGCGTGTCGATGCTGGTCGACGCCATCAACAACCGCAAGCCGTCGGGCGCGTCGGAAAGCACCGTGCTCGGGCCTTTCCACGTCGAGGGTGCGCCGGAGCTGCCGATGGGAGCCAACATCTGCCTCGACGCCAAGGGCGAGGACATGGTGATCTCCGGACGCATCCTGGACACGGACGGCAAGCCGATCGCCGGCGCCATCATCGACGTCTGGCAGGCCAATGACGAGGGCTTCTACGACGTGCAGCAGAAGGGGATCCAGCCCGACTTCAACCTGCGGGGCGTCTTTCGTACCGGCCCTGACGGCCGCTACTGGTTCCGCGCGGTGAAGCCGAAGTTCTATCCGATCCCCGACGACGGGCCGGTCGGCAAGCTGCTCGGCGCGCTCGGGCGCCATCCCTATCGTCCGGCCCACCTGCACTACATCATCAAGGCCGACGGGTTCGAGAGCCTGACGACCCATATCTTCGATCCTGACGATCCCTACATCAATTCGGACGCGGTGTTCGGCGTGAAGGAAAGCCTTCTGGCCGAATTCAAGAAAGTCGACGACCCGGAACGTTCGAAGGAACTCGAATTCGCCGGCCCCTTCTGGGAAGTCGAGCACAATTTCGTTCTGGCGCGGAGATGAAATGAGCAAGAGCGCCTGCGCTCCGCGAGCTTGTGCCTGTAGCAAGTACGACGAGAAATCGGTCGAGCCCAGCGGCGCGCGGATCTTGCCGGCCACCGTTCAGCCGCCGTCGATGATCGCCTTTTTCTCGGTTGCTTCCTGCACTTTGCCGGCCTCGTACTCGGGCGACAGGATGTAGCACGTTTTCACGCCTTCACCGAGCAGCGCCTTGACCGGGCCGGTGAAGGTCGAGTGCGCATCATAGGCCCAGGCGACGACGTGTCCGCTGCAATTCGCTGCCGTGGCCTTGTCGACGAGCGGCGCCGGTCGCCTGTCGAAGAACTGGCATCGCTCCTCCCGTCGGCGCCACCTCGGTCGGCATCATTTCAGCGGCGTCAAACTTCAAGCCATTCGCGGCGGATACCTTCATCCGCCAGGAGTTCAGCGGGCGTCCCCTCGAAGACGATGCGCCCATGTCCCATCACGTAGACGCGGTGCGAGATGCGCATGGCGATCACCAGCCGCTGCTCGACCAGGAGGATCGAGATCCCGCGCCGGGCGATCTCCTGCAGCAGTTCGCCGATGCGCTCGACCATCTGCGGCGCCAGCCCTTCGGTCGGCTCATCGACCATGATGAGGTCCGGATCGCCCATCAGCGTGCGGCAGATCGTCAGCATCTGCTGCTCGCCGCCCGAGAGCGCGCCGCCCGGGGCATCCGCCCGCTCCTTGAGCTGTGGAAACAGCCGCCAGGTCTCATCGATGCTCCAGCGCCCGCCTTTCTGCCCCGTCTTCACGCCGAGCAGGAGATTCTGCTCGACCGTCAGCGTCGGGAAGATCGCGCGTTCCTCGGGTACGAAGCCGATGCCCAGATGCGCGATCTCGTGCGGCTTGCGGCTGGCGATCGACTTGCCCTTGAAGACGATCTCGCCCTGCGGCTCGGGATCGCCCATGATCGCCTTCAGCGTGGTCGAGCGGCCGACCCCGTTGCGTCCGAGAATGCTGACGATTTCGTTTTCGCCGACGTCGAGATCGACGCCCTGCAGAATGTGGCTCTTGCCGTAGTAGGCATGAAGGTTGCGCACGCTGAGCATCACGCGGCCTCCGTGCCGAGATAGGCGCGCTGCACGGCGGCGTTCGCCTTGATGGCCTCGGGCGTATCGGTCGCGATCACTTCGCCATAGACCAGCACGGAGATCCGGTCGGCGAGGTCGAACACCACGTGCATGTCGTGCTCGATCATCAAAAGGGTGCGCTTCTCGCTGACCTTCCGGATCAGCGCCACGACGCGTTCGGTCTCGGCGTGGCTCATGCCGGCGGTCGGTTCGTCGAGCAGCAGCACGTCGGCATTGCCCGCGATTGTCAGTCCGATCTCCAGCGCGCGTTGCTCGCCATAGGTCAACACGCCCGCCGGTGTGCGCCAGCGCTCCAGAAGGTCGATCTCCGCCAGGATTTCTTCCGTGCGGCGGTTGGCGTCGTCGAGGCGTTCGACATCGCGCCAGAACGAATAGCGGTGGCCTAGTGCCCACAGCGTCGCGCAGCGCACGTTTTCCCAGACGCTCAGGCGGGGGAAGATATTGGTGACCTGGAAGCTGCGCGACAGTCCCCGCCGATTGATGAACTGCGGCTCCAGGCCAGAGATCTCCTCGCCGCGCAGGCGGATGCTGCCTCCGCTTGGCCTGTAATGTCCGCTGACGAGATGGAACAGGGTCGACTTGCCGGCACCGTTTGGGCCGATGACGGCGTGCCGTTCGCCTTCCCGCACCGAGAGGTCGACGTCGCGAATGATCTCCATCGGGCCGAAGCTCTTGCGCAATCCGGAAAGCTGGAGGGCCGGAGCAGCGTCGTTCATGCTCTCCTCCCGCGCGCGATTTCGGCATCGTAGGCGTTGCGGGCAATCCGTGCGGCGCGGAGATAGAGCCAGGTTCCGCCAGCGGCCAGCACCAGCCCGACGATCCAGGGCAGCGGCGACGTGACGTCGAACGGGATGGCGTAGAGAGTCAGCTCCGTGCCGTAGGAGGCGCGGATGCTGAACTGGTGGCTCGTCTCCGCGAGGATGCTGAGACCGACGACCGCCAGCGCACCCGGCGCAAGCGCGAGAAGATAGTAGGGCAGAACTCGGTGCAGATTTCCGGCCGCCAGCAGGGGCTGCTGTTGCGCGAGCAGACCGGCGATTCCGCCGGGCACGAACATCACCATGCCGATGAACAGCAGGCCGACATAGAGCGGCCAGATCTGCGTGGCGTCGCTCAGGACGAGTTGCAGCCAGGTGATCAGAATAGCGCCGATGATCGGGCCGGCGAAATTGCCGGCACCGCCGATATAGGTCATCAGGATGACCGAACCCGATTCCACCGCGCCCATCTGTGCCGCATTGATGATCTCGAAATTGACCACCGACAGGCCGCCGGCAATGCCCGCGAAGAGGCCCGCCAGGCTGAAGGCGACGAAGCGGACGGTTCCCGTGTCGTAGCCGATGAAGGCGGTGCGCTGCGGATTGTCGCGCACCGCGTTGCAGATGCGGCCGAACGGCGTTCGAGTGATGGCGTACATCGCGGCGATCGACACAAAGCACCAGGCCGCGATCAGGTAGTAGACCTGTGCCTGCGGTCCGAAACCGTAGCCGAACAGGTTCATCACTTCGGTCCGGTTGGTGGTGATGCCCTCCTCACCGCCGAAAAAGCGGCGCAGGATGAGTGCGCTCGACACGACGAGTTCGCCGATGCCGAGCGTGATCATGGCGAAAGCCGTTCCGGCCCGCCTGGTGGCGACGGCCCCGAAGAGCGCGCCGAAGACGAGGCCGCCCAGCCCGCCGACAACAGGGAAGAGCGGAAGCGGAACCGGCCAGCCGCCGGCTCCGGCCATGTTGAGGATGTGCACGGTGATGTAGCCACCGAGACCGAAGAACACGGCGTGGCCGAAAGAGAGCAGCCCGGTCTGGCCGAGCAGCATGTTGTAGGACAGGGCGAAGATGATCATCGTCCCCATCAGGCTCATGGTGGACAGCGCCAGCCGCGAGCTGAAAGCGTAAGGCAGAAGCAACAGCACAGCTGCCAGCGCGATCCAGACCGCGTAGCGCATCAGGATGCCGGGTCGACCGCCGCCAATGGCGCCGGGATGGGACAGGGTGCGCATCTGGCTCATGTATCTCGCGTTCCCATGAGGCCGCGCGGCCGGAAGATCAGGATCAGCACGAGCAGCAGGTAGGGCAGGATCGGCGCGACCTGCGCCACCGTGACCCGCCAGATGTCGCTGAACCAAACCGACAGGCTTGCCGCCCAGCCGGTCGTGCCGAACAGGTCGGCGAGAGAGACGTTGAAGGCGACGGCGTAGGTCTGGACGAGACCGATCAGCAGGGACGCCGCGAGCGCTCCGCTGAGCGAGCCCAGCCCGCCGACGACGACGACGACAAACAGGATCGGGCCGAGCAGCCCTGCCATGTTGGACTGGGTGACCAGGATCGGGCCGGCGATGACGCCCGCGACAGCCGCCAGTCCGACGCCGACGCCGAAGACCAGCATGAAGATGCGATCGACATTGTGGCCGAGCATTCCGACCATGCCGGGGTGGCTGAGCGCGGCCTGCACGATGAGGCCGATACGCGTGTGCCGGACGACCATCAGCAGACAGAGGAAGATCGCCACCGAGATCAGCAGGCCGAACAGTTTGAAGGCCGGATAGTTGCTGGCGAACAGCGTGAAGGCGGAAAAGTCGAGCGAGGGCGGCACGCGGTAGTCGGCCGGCAGCTTGCCCCACACCATCTCGACCACCTCCTTGATGACGAAGGTCAGCCCGAAGGTGAAGAGGAGTTCGGCGACATGGCCGTGGCGGTGGACGCGCCGCAGGCCGTAGCGCTCGACGCCCATGCCGATCACGCCCACCACCGCCGGCGCGATCACTAGCGCCGGCCAGAAGCCGAGCCTGCGGCTGATCTCGAAGCCGAAGAAGGCGCCCAGCATGTAGAAGCTCGCGTGGGCCAGATTGAGCACGCCCATCATCGAGAAGATGACGGTGAGGCCGCTGGCCATCAGGAACAACAGCATGCCGTAGAGGACGCCGTTCAGCGTCGAAATGATGATGATCTCGAGCACGGTTCCGCCTTCCCGGTGCGCCTTCTGGCGGCCAGACCTGTTGCGAAGGTCGGGGCGGCGCCGGCGGCGCCGCCCGTCACGCTGCCCTTAGGGCCGCTTCATCGCGCAGGTCGTCGGAAGCAACGTCGACTCGGTCGGAACTTCGGCCGCCATCTTCCAGCCCCAGCCGGTGTGCTCCTCGTCGAACTTCTGGCCGGCCTCGAGCGTGCCGAGCATCGAGATGTAGAGCGGCTGGAAGAACTGATGGTCGTCGGGGCGCATGAAGCCTTCGTCGCCGGCGGCGAAGCTCTTGTGCTTCATGCCTTCAAGCTTGGGGACGAAGTCGCCCGGATCCTCGGACTTGGCCTCCTCCATCGCCTTGAAGACCATGTCCATCATGTTGAACATGCGCGGATAGTAGACCGGCGCATCCGAGAAGCGCTTCATCAGCGCGCCTGCCCGCTCCTCAGCGGGGCCGTAGCCCTGATTGTTGATGCCCTCATTGATCTGGAAGACCCGGTTCTCCAGATTGGCCTGCTTGATCGCCGTCGGGCCGCCGGCGCCGCCGGCATAGAAGGTGTACCAGTTGACATCGAGCCCCGCCTGGCCGGCGGCCTTGATCAGCAGGGCGAGATCCTGGCCCCAGTTGCCGGTGATGACGGTGTCGGCGCCCGACGCCTTGATCTTGGCGACATAGGGCGAGAAGTCGGTGATCTTGACCAGCGGGTGGAATTCGTCACCGACGATCTCCACGTCGGGGCGCTTGGCCTGCAGCATGCTCTTGGCGGCGCCGGCGACGGCGTGGCCGAAGGAATAGTCCTGCGAGATCAGGTAGACCTTCTTGAGGTCCTGCTTGTCCTTGATGAAGTTCGTCAGCGCTTCCATCTTGATGGCCGCGCTGGCGTCCCACGTGAGGTGCCAGTAGCTGCACTTCGCGTTGGTCAGCACCGGATCGATCGCCGCATAATTCAGGTGGACGATGTTGGCGCCCGGATTGCGGTCGTTGTATTTGGTGATGAAGTCGGACACGGCGACGGCGACGGACGAGCCGTTGCCCTGCACGATGACCTTGATGCCCTCGTCGATGGCCTTCTGGACCTGGACGAGGCTGACCTGGGGATTGGTCTGGTTGTCGTAGCCGACGACCTCGACCTTCTTGCCGTTGACGCCGCCCTTGGCGTTGATCTCGTCGGCGATGAAGTTGAGCTGGTTCATGCCGATCTGGCCGATGCTCGCGCCGCCGCCCGACAGGGGGTCGACATAGCCGATCTTGAGCGTGTCCTGGGCCATCGCCGGCAAAGCGGCGGCGCCCAGCAGGGACAGCGCGAACACTGTCGATCCGAATAGTTTCCTCATAGGTTACTCCTCCCTTGGAATGTCGCCGGCCTGTCCGGCCTTCTGATGCCGCCGAGCCCTAATGCGGGTCTCGGCGCCTCCTCCTCGTTTCGTCTCGGCGCTTCTCCGTAGCTTCCCCAGCCTTCCGAGTTCCTCCCTCGGAAGGCAGCCCGGCCGCCGCATTCCCTTGCCGTTGTCGGCCTGACCTCCGTGCGAAAGCACCTTGCGACGCCACGCCTCTCTGCGCGCGAACCACCACTCCGGAGCGCCGTCTCCGGCGACTTCAGGTGGATTGGCCTGTTCCGCAGCCAGTCCCCAACAGCGCCGGTCGGGTCGCTTCACGACCCATACGCGGCTATTCACTCACTAGATAATTAATTACTTTGAGGCAAGTGTTTCTTCATCCTCTGCGCGTCAGACAGTCTCAACCGGGCTTTTGCAGCGGCGGGCGGCATTGAGGGCGGCGAAGCGTGCCGGGATGACGAGCCGGACGACGTACCGTTGCCCGACAGGTTTATGTCGGCTTGCGTGTCTCGCAGATCGCCAGGAAGCCCGCGGCCATGAAGGCCGACATTCGCTGCTTCACGGCCGCGAAATCGTCGGAATGGCAAAGTCCGCCGGAAAGCTTGTCGATCCGGCCCGTGCGCGCGAGGGTCAGCATCAGGGCCCCGGTCACGAAATGGTAGCCCCAGAAAATATCCTCGTCGGCACTGTCGGGCAGCGCTCGTTTCAGGATGCCGATTAGCCGCAGCACCACCGGATCGAAATGTTCGTCCATCATCGCCGCGCCCCATACGGGCGTGTTCGCAACCTGGGATGCGAGTGCGGCGTAATTCTTCCAACCTTCGCCGCCCTCTATATACAGATCGAGATCGGTATCGAGGAACGCGCGCAAGGCGCCTTCGACGGTGGGGTTTCCGCCGCAGGCCTTCTCATACTCGTCCAACATGCCCATTCGGCGCTCACTGGTAACGACCGCGCGCCGCGCGAACACCCTGTCGAACAGCGCTCTCTTGTCGTCGAAGTAATAATTGATGAGCGTGTGGTGGACACCGATATGCTTGGCCACGTCCTTGAGCGTGACGCCGTAAAGCCCGTGTTTCGAGAACAGGAGTTCCGCCGTGTCGAGAATCTGCTCGATCATCTCGGCGCGCTGTTCGGCCTTGGTGGACGCCTTGCGCCGCGCCGGCTTCTTTTCGGTCAAGTCAGATCCCTCATTCGCTGCCGTCGAAGACGCTGCCACCGGCTTGTCGATTGCGGTCGCTCCCATGCAGACGCTTGCAGCTGTCCGTATTGCGAGCGCGGATGCATCTTGTCTACCTTGCTCGTGGCCGTGGCCGGCATTTTTGGCAGGCGGACAACACCATCCGGGGTGTGCGACGCCGCAAGCTCTGCTTCGGCTCGCGCAAAGGGCTGCATCGCACCGTCGTTCATCTCTCGCTATGCCTCCGCCTTCGGAAGCGGCGCCGCCACTCCGACATTCCAGTTCCAGGGCACGTCGCCCGCCGCGCGCCGCCGGTGCACGACCTCCTCGGCCAGCGCGAACATGCCTGGCAGCGGCTCGCCCGAAACCCGCGGCTCTGCGTCGAAGCGCAGGAATGCGCCGGCCAGAGCATGGTCGGGCCAATCCGGAGCGCCTGGCGCCAGCGGCGCGCCGGTCCTGGCGAAGGACAGCCAGTAATCGCCGATCGTGCGCGACAGCGACGCCTCCGCATCAGTTTCGGGGATGGCCGGCCAGAGCGGTGGCGTGCTCCGGGCCGTGCCGAACAGATAGGGCAGCTCGCAGGCATGGAAGCCGTCGAGACCGGCCGCGCTGGCCGCCGGATAGGCATAGTCGAAATAATAGAGATAGCACGGCACGCCGGCGGCCTTCTGCGTCGCGGCCAGCTTCGCTGCGGTCCAGCCGTAGAGGGCGTCGCGGATGCAGGCGAGCGCGCTTTCGCGGATGTCGGCGGAGGGGTAGAGCGACAGGAACCGCTCCGCCAGATCGCCGTAGCGGCCGTCGATCTCCGTTTCGTAGGCTGCGGCCGTCCGCGGCAGCGGCGGCAAGAGGAAAGGCAGCGAGCGGATCTCTCCGCTGTTGAAGCCGGCGATCAGCGGCACCCTCGCCTGTTCGCCCCGTTCGAAACTGTCGACGAGCTGTTTGGGCAGGACATGGCCGTCGACCGTGCCGGACGGCGCGAAACCGGCCCGCAATGCCGCTTCGGCAAGCTCCCGCGCCTCCATGGCGCGCAGCGCGGCGATGGAACCCGCACCGAGCTTCGCCGCGAGCCGTGCACCCGCGGCCTCGGCCGGCTCGTGGCCATGACGCTCCTGCTTCAGCGAGGGCGTCGAGATCATGTAGGCGCTTTGCGCGATCGCCCTGGCGAACAGGCCGCGCGCCGCTGGCGCGGCCATCAGGTAGAGCACGCTGAGGGCGCCGGCGGATTCGCCGACGATCGTCACGTTGGCGGGGTCGCCGCCCACGGCGGCGATGTTACGCCTGACCCAGTCGAGCGCGGCGATCTGGTCGAGCAGGCCGTAGTTGCCAGACACGCCGTCCGGCGATTCCGCGCTCAGTTCCGGGTGGGCGAGATAGCCGAAGACGCCGAGGCGGTAGTTGATGGACACCACGACGGCGCCGCGACGGGCGAGCATTTCCCCGTCATAGAGCGCTTCGCTGCCCGCTCCCCAGAAGAACGATCCGCCGTGGATCCAGACCAGGACCGGAAGGCCGTGCGCGTCTTCCGGCGCCCAGATGTCGAGGCAGAGGCAATTCTCGCCGGTCGCGGCCATCTCGCGCGCGTAGATGCTGTCGGCGCGGCGCGCTGGCTGCGGACAGGCGGGGCCCGAACGGGTCGCGTCGCGCACGCCCTCCCAGCGCGGCAGCGCCACGGGCGGCCGCCATCGGAGCATGCCCGCCGGTGGCAACGCATAGGGAAGGCCCTTGTAGACGCTGAGCCCGTCCCGCCGCATCCCTTGCGCCTGGCCTGCGGGAAAATGCGCTATTGGATCGTCTTGCCTACCCGTTTCCGTCGCGGGTTCTGAAGCGGGCCGCGTCAGCGTCTCTCTCCAGTCGCGGCGGGCCGCAAACCAGCCTTGTCCGGCATGCATCTCTCCTCCCTGCCGATGCCGCCTTGCCGGCGGCAGCGCAGCATCAATGGTCCCGCGATCTGCTCAAGTCAATACTCACTATCACGTGGGTTAATGATCGTCGGCGGGATTTGCATGCGGCCGGTCGATGCCGGACTTCTGCCCTGCGCCAAAACGCAGTCGGCAGATCTGTGCCGAGCGGCTGCAATCATGCCGACGCGCAAATGTCCGGCACGCAGTGATTGGTAAAGTCTGCTCGGATGTGGCAATCTGCTTCCGTTGCGGCAGCAGGAACATTGTCATGGATGCCAACGTAACACGCAGGTCGTCACCCGGCGTCAAGCGCAAGGAGCTGGTCGGCAAGCTCAATCAGACGTGCATGCTGGCGTTCAGGGCCGCGGCCGATACGGCCAAGATGCGCGGCAATCCCTATGTCGAGCTCGTGCACTTCATCCAGCAGCTCGTGCTGTCCGACCGTTCCGACGTCCAGATGATTCTCGCCGAGGCGGGCGTGGACGCAAGCCGGATCGCCGCCGACATCACGCGGGCGCTCGACAAGCTGCCGCGTGGTGCAACCTCGATCGAGGAGTTTTCCGACCATATCTTCCACGCCATTCAGGAGGCGTGGAACCTTGCACAGCTCGAGTTCGGCGTCGACGAGGTGCGCAGTGCCTACATCCTGCTCGCCGGGCTGAGGACAGCGACGCTCGAAGGTATATTGTCAAAGATCAGCAGCGAATTCGACAAGATCGACGCCGATGCGATGATCGGCCGGCTCGACAGCGTACTCGACGGATCTCTCGAAGGCCCCGCCGCCACCGAGGCGCCCGAAGTCCAGGCCCCCAGGCGCGGGCCGGGCGCGGATTCGGCGCTGGGGAAATATGCACAGGATCTGACGCAGAGCGCCCGCGACGGCAAGATGGACCCGGTCGTCGGCCGCGATCCGGAGATCCGGCAGATCATCGACATCCTGATGCGCCGCCGGCAGAACAATCCGATCCTCACCGGCGAAGCGGGCGTCGGCAAGACGGCGGTCGTCGAGGGCTTTGCCATGCGGGTTGCCCGCGGGGACGTGCCACCGGCAATGCGGAACGTCAGTGTGCGGGCGCTGGATATCGGGCTGATGCAGGCCGGCGCGAGCGTCAAGGGCGAGTTCGAGAAGCGACTGAAGGCGGTGATCGACGAGGTGCAATCGTCGGACACACCGATCATCCTGTTCATCGACGAGGCGCATACGCTCATCGGCGCGGGCGGGGCGGCGGGCACGGGCGACGCGGCCAATCTACTCAAGCCGGCGCTGGCGCGTGGCGAACTCAGGACCGTCGCGGCAACCACCTGGGCCGAATACAAGCAGCATATCGAGAACGATCCGGCGCTGACGCGGCGTTTCCAGGTCGTCAAGGTCGAGGAGCCGTCCGAAGCGACCGCCATCCTGATGCTCAGGGGCGTGGTGAGCAATCTGGAGAAGCATCACAGAGTGCAGGTGCTGGACGAGGCGCTGGTGGCCGCGGTTTCCCTCTCCCAACGCTACATCCCGGCCCGCCAGTTGCCGGACAAGGCCGTCAGCCTCCTCGACACCGCCTGCGCGCGGGTCGCCGTTTCGCAGCACGCGACGCCGGCGGAGGTGGAAGACATCGAGCGGCGGCGGCAGGCGTTGGCCGTCGAGCAGGAGATCATCGGCCGCGAAGCTGCCATCGGCATCGACGTTGGCGAACGCCGTGCGCGCGTCGAGGCCGCGCTGGCGGAATCCGAGACGGCGCTGGCAGCCGCGACGGAGCGCTGGGACCGCGAGCGCGCTCTGGTGACGGAGATCCTCGACCTTCGCGCCAAGCTGCGCGGTGAAGCCGTCGCACTCGATGAGGTGACCGCGCCGCAGGACGGCGATGCCGCGCCGGCAGATGACGGGACGCAACCCGCCCCTGCGGATGAAATCGCGCCGGATGCGGCGGCCGACCTCGCCAGCCTGCGTGAGCTGATGGCGCAGCTCGCGGACGCGCAGGGAGAGGCGCCGCTGGTGCTGCCCTCCGTCGACCGGAACGCGATCGCCTCCGTCGTGCAGGACTGGACCGGCATACCGACGGGCCGAATGCTGTCGAGCCAGACGGAAAAGGCGTTGAAGCTTGCCGAAACGCTGTCGACACGGGTCGTCGGCCAGGACCACGCGATGGAGATGATCGCCAGACGCGTGCAGACCAGCCGCGCCGGCCTCGGCGCACCGGAAAAGCCGGTCGGCGTCTTCCTGCTCTGCGGCCCCTCCGGCGTCGGCAAGACCGAGACCGCCCTTGCGCTCGCCGAGACGCTTTATGGCGGCGAGCAGAATCTCATCTCCATCAACATGTCCGAGTTCCAGGAGGCACACACCGTCTCGACGCTCAAGGGCGCGCCGCCCGGCTATGTCGGCTATGGCAAGGGCGGCATCCTGACCGAGGCGGTGCGGCGCCGGCCTTATTCGGTCATCCTGCTCGACGAAGTGGAAAAGGCCCATCCGGACGTGCACGAGATCTTCTTCCAGGTGTTCGACAAGGGCATGATGGATGACAGCGAAGGGCGCCGTATCGATTTCAAGAACTCGCTGATCCTGCTCACCTCGAATGTCGGCTCGGACGTCATCATGGCGAAGACCGACAATGGCCGCCTTCGCACAGGTGTCGACGATCTGGACAGCGCGCTGCGGGGACCGTTGCTGAAGGTCTTCCCGGCCGCCTTCCTCGGGCGAGTGGTGACGATTCCCTACTATCCACTGTCGGACGCGATGATCGAGTCGATCACACGGCACCAGTTCGGCAAGATCGCGCGGCGGCTTCGTGCCAACAACGATGCCGAGCTGGTCATCGGCGAGGGAGTGCTCGAGCTGATCAAGGCGCGCTGCACGGAGATCGAGTCGGGCGGCCGGATGATCGATGCGATTCTGACGAACACGGTGCTTCCGGAACTCAGCCGCGGGGTCCTGAACCGGTCGCTCGAAGGCAACCCGTTCTCCAAGGTGATGATCGAAGCCTCCGATTCCGGATTCACTTACACGTTTGTTTGAAGTCGACTGTTTCCGGGGGCTGGGATCGAGGCGGATTAAAGCCAGAACTGTATTTTATATCAACTGGTTACTGGTCTGTTGACCACTTTGATTGAAACGCGGTCTCCTACTTCCCTTGGGGTAGGTGCAGGAGGTATGATCCCCTCGGTTCTTCTCTGATGCTGCAACAGGCCGGCAACGGAGGTTGTGTTGATCGAACTGGCTCAGTGGCTGGCTCCGTTGGACGGTGAGAACCCGTCGGGGGAAGATTTGCGCAACGATGCCCGGTTCCATGACCTCGAGCGGATCCTGGAGCCACAGGTGAAGGTCGTCTACGACGACCGCAACAGGCCGACGACGCAGGTCAGCACGCCGATCGACTGGAGCACGGTGCTCGCGCGGGCCGCCGAGTTACGCACGCATGGACGCGACCTGCGGCTGCTGGTCGTCGTGACGCGCGCTCTCGCCAACGAGGACGGTCTCGGTGGTCTGGCAGAGGGGCTGACGCTGATTGCCAAGAGCTTCGAAGCCTATTGGGACAACATGCATCCCATGCTGCGCGGCGGCCCGCCCCGCGACGCAGCGCTGCGCCGCATCAACGCGCTGCTCGATCTGCAGAACGGCCAGTCCGGCGTGCTCAGCGACCTCCGGCAGCGGACCATGTTTGCGTCTCCCGGCATCGGCGCGATAACCGGGCGCGATCTGGAGCAGGCTTGCCTCGACGATCGGGCAATGCTCCAGGAAGCGGCATCCGGCCTGAATGCGGCCGAGAAGGCGGTCCTGTCCAAGGCGCACGAGCAATTGATCGCCCGCGTGCGGACGGCGACGGCGGCGCTCGCGGACAGGTCGGCGGCCGATCTGTCGGCCATCGTGGAGGCTGCTCGCGCGGCGCGCTCGGCAATGAACGCGCTTGACGCCGTCGTGAACGCCCGCCTCGAGACTGTCGGCCCAGCGATCCCCGAGTTGAGCCGTTTCATCGACAGGGTGCTGGCGAGCCTGGAGCGGACGCAACCGGCCAGGGTCATTGCCGAGCAGGCGGCGCCTCAAGGGGCGACGGCGTTCGCGGCGCCCCCCCAGACCAACGGCCACGCCGCGGACTCCATCGCTTCGATTTCGGTGACGGGTCTGCCTGACCGGATCACCTCGCGCGACGACGTCGTGAAGTGTCTCGATCTCGTGGTTGCGTTCTACGACCGGACGGAACCGTCGAGCCCGATTCCGCACCTGGCGCGGCGGGTCCGTCGGATGGTCCACATGGATTTCGTCGAGTTGATGGAAGATCTCGCGCCGTCGGGACTGAAGGAGTTCCGGCTTCTCGCCGGCACGCCTGACAAAGACAACAAGAAAGCCGCTCAGAAGGACGAAAGGTAGCTGTACATGGCCGAAAGCAAAGCCAAAGTCATAGAGCGAAACCGCGCACCCCGCGTGCAGATCGCCTATGACGTCGAGCATTATGGAAGTCCGACGACAATTGAACTGCCCTTCGTGATGGGCGTCATGGCCGACCTGGCCGGAGCCTCCCAGACGAAGGAAGCGCAGAAGACCTTGCTGGAGCGCGGCTTCGTCGAGACGGACGCGGGACGTTTTCCGAAATTCATGGAAGCTCTCGGCCCCCGCGTGAAGGCGCGCGTCAAGAACGTGCTCCCCCAGGCGGAGGGCAAGGAGCGCGACGAGGAACTCGCCGTCGACCTCACCTTCGGCAGCATGGGCGACTTCGCTCCGGACCGTATCGCCGAGCAGGTGCCCCAGCTCGCCGAGATTCTCAAGATGCGGCGGCAGCTGGAAGAGCTCCTGGGCTTCATGGACGGGCGGGTCGACGCGGAGAAGCGCATCGCCCAGATGCTGAACAACGAGCCGCTGCTCGCACAGATCGCCGACCAGGCAATGAGCGACGACAAGGGCGGAGAATAAGTCATGGCCGAGAAACAGAAGAGCGCAGCCGCGGCAGCCGAGGCCCAAGCGGTCGATCTCGGCGAGTTCAGCGAACTCCTCGAGAAGGACTTCAAGGTCAAGAAGGACGACAGCGAAAGGCTGCAGCAGCTCGTTCGCAATCTGGCGCTTGCCGCGCAGTCGCGCTCCGACACGACGACGATCTCCTCGAATGCGATCCGCTCGATCAAGTCGCTGATCGCCGGCATCGACAAGATGCTGTCGGCTCAGATGAACGAAATCCTGCACGCGCCGGAAGTGCGCGAGATGGAGGGGACGTGGCGAGGCCTGTGGTACCTGGTCAACAACACCGAGACGGACCAGAAGCTCAAGATCCGTGTGATGAACATCTCGAAGACCGAACTGGCTGACACGCTGGAGGACTTCGAAGGCCAGATGTGGGACCAGAGCCCCATCTTCAAGAAGACCTACACGGATGAGTATTCCATGTTCGGCGGAGAGCCGTTCGGCGTCATGGTCGGCGCCTATGAATTCTCGAACCATCCGCGCGATGTCGGCCTGCTCCGCAACATGTCCGGCATCTGCGCCTCGGCGCACATGCCGTTCATCGCAGCGGCGTCTCCCCGGCTTTTCAGAATGGACAGCTGGCAGGAGCTCCCCAATCCGCAGGATCTCCAGCAGATCGTCTCGAACCCGGCCTACGCGTCGTGGCAATCGCTGCGCGAAAGCGAAGACGCCCGATACATCGGGCTGACCATGCCGCGCGTGCTCGCACGCCTGCCCTACGGCGCCGAGACGGTCCCTGTGAAAGGTTTCGCATTCGAGGAAGAGGTTCAGGGCGATCATAACAAATATGTCTGGATGAACGCGGCCTTTCCGATGGGTGTGAATATCAACAGGAGCCACAAATTGTACGGCTGGGGCACGCAGATCCGGGGCGTCGAGAATGGCGGGACGGTCCTGAACCTGCCGGTTCACTCGTTCCCGACCGACGACGGCTCGATTGCCATGAAATGCCCGACCGAGGTCGCGATCGACGACCGCCGCGAAGCCGAACTGGCCAAGCTGGGGCTCATGCCGATCCTCCATCGCAAGAACACCGATCTTGCGGCCTTCATCGGCGCGCATTCGCTCCAGGACGACGAGACGCGGGCCGGCCGCCTGGTCGATCCCGACGCCCAGTCCAACGAGCGACTGAGTGCCAACCTGCCCTATCTGTTCCCCGTGTCGCGCTTCGCGCACTACCTCAAGGCGATCGCCCGCGACAAGGTCGGCTCGTTCAAGGAACGCGCCGACATGCAGATCTGGCTCACGGAATGGATCAACCGCTACGTGCTCGCCAATCCGGCGTTTGCCGACGACAAGGCGCGGGCGAAGCGTCCCCTCGCCGCAGCCGAGGTCCAGGTCGACAGTGTCGAAGGGCGCCCTGGCTACTACAACGCCCGCTTCTATCTGCGGCCGCACTACCAGCTCGAGGGCATCAACGCGTCGTTGCGCCTCGTATCCGAACTGCCTTCCGTGAAGTCGTGACTGTTCGTTTGAGAAATGGAGCGCGAAATGCCTGATACGAGAACGAAGATCGACGGATTTCTAAAGGTTCCGGACATTCCGGGCCCGAGCGAGCGCGACGGCCATGAGGAAGAGATCGAGGTCTACGGCGTCGACTTCACAATGGTCGCGCCACACGATCCGAACTCGCTGTCCCGTCGCGGTCGCGTCGCCCTCGGCGCGGTCGAATTCACCAAGCACTATGACAAGTCATCGCCCTATCTGAAGCAGGCTCTCTACGAAAACACCAAGCTCGACGAGGTGGTGTTCACGTGCCGGCGGACGATCGAGGGCGAAACCAGCGACTATCTGGTGGTGACGATGACCGACGCCTCGGTCATTTCCTACAACATGCATCATAGTCCCGATGAACCCGACGTGATCGAGGACAAGGTCGGGTTCGCCTACAAGAAGATCAAGTTCGTCTACGACGACGACCACGAGACCGAGATGAATGTCGCGACCGGAGTCTGAGCGACAGGGCCGACGACCGGACAGGGGACTCGCGTCCGCGGCGGGCGGAAGCTCGGCAACGCGCGAGACCCTGCAGCCGTCGCTCTGGGACCGTCTGGTCGACGACATGCCGGGACTGGAGACGGAGATCGACGCGATGCGCCGCTCCGCAAACGCCGAGATCGGCACCGAGCGCGTGCAAGCGTTGCTCGGCGGAAGCGTTCGTGCAATCGAAGCCGACCCTAGTCTCAGCGCGGAACAGAAGCAGAAGCTGCAGCGTCTTGCATTCCAGACGCGTCGTCGCGATGAACTTCAGACGCTGAACGTCGTCGTGTCGAACAGGGTTCTGCGCGAGGCGGTCCGCCGCGACATCGAGGCGCTGTTCAACACCGAACGATACGAAGCCACCCCCCTTCGAACGGAATGGGAGGCGGAGCATTTTGACGACGGCGTCCTGGACCTTGCCGATTTTCCGGAGGTGCGGAGGAGCGTCGTCAACTACGGCGTGCCGCCTTTCTCCGGCCGTTCGTCGCGCGATTTCGACCGCGATGAACTGGCCCGCGAAATCCGCGCGGTGCTTGGAACCTTCGAGCCGAGACTGAAGCAGGGAGCAACGAAGGTCGAGGTGACGCTCGGCGACAAGACGAGCGGCGTGAGGATCGAAATCGATGCGGTGCTGATCACGACGCCGACGCCCGAACGGATGCGCCTGCGCACTACTATCAACCTAGAGAACGGCAAGGCTCGAACCGAATTCAGGGACAGCTGACGATGGATCGGGCTTTCCTGGAGTATTACGAGGAAGAGCTGACCCACATCCGCGCCCTGGCCGCGGAATTCGCCGACATGCATCCGACGATCGCGCGCAACCTCTCGCTCGACACGGTGCCGTGCCCCGACCCCTATGTGGAACGACTGCTCGACGGCGTCGCGTTCCTGGCGGCGCGCACCCGGCTGAAGGTCGATGCGGAGCGCTCACGCTTCTCCCGCAGCGTTCTGGACCTGCTCTATCCCGACCTAGTCTCCCCCACCCCTGCGACCGGCATGGCGGTGCTCAAGCCCGGACAGCAGGTTCACACGATGGATGCCGGGCATGTGATTGCCCGCGGCACCCGGCTCATTTCGGGATTGCTGCCCGGCATATCGACCCGGGCGACCTACTGCACAGCCCAGGACGTCCATCTCTGGCCGCTGGAAGTCGGGGCGGTCCGCTACCTTCAGGACAAGAGTTCTATCGCGAATGCAGGCATCGCCGTGGCCAAGGGACAAAGCGCGGAGTCAGCACTCTGTCTTACGCTGGCGCGCATCGGCAAAGGCAATCTGAGTGACCTTGCCGTCGATCAGCTTCGCTTCTGCTTCGCCGGACGCACCAAGGCTGCTCTCATCTTCGACGCCATCTTCGGCGCCTGCTCGGGGGTCGGCGCCCGGCCGGAGGCGCGAACCGGCCATCTGTCGCCACTTCCCATGCCAGCCATGGTCGGCATCGCCGATTCCGAAGCCCTGATGCCGCGCACCCGCTCGAGCTTCGAGGGATACCGGCTGCTGCGCGAGTATTTCATGATGCCGGAGCGCTTCCACTACGCCCGCATCGAAGGCTTGCAGCCGACACTCCGGGTCTGTTCAGGGCGGCTGGAAATCGTGTTTCTGTTCAAGCGGCCCGCGCCCGAGCTGGCGGATCTGACACCAGCCGATTTCGAACTCTTCGCCACGCCGATCATCAATCTGTTCGAGCGCGAGTGCAACATCGTCGAACTGGACCCGCGCAAGACCCGCCAGCCGGTCTATGTCGACCGCACGCGGCCGCG
The DNA here is from genome assembly GCA_043822005.1 of Pseudomonadota bacterium. Lineage (GTDB taxonomy): Bacteria > Pseudomonadota > Alphaproteobacteria > Rhizobiales > Rhizobiaceae > Mesorhizobium_A. Next base: position 19,183 of record JBDRCE010000063.1, read on the forward strand.
CGACTTCGAGATCTTCCGCATCACCCGCGTCGATGATGCCGACCATGTCGGTCCGGAGGCGTCCATTCCCGAGCTTTTCAGCTTGGGGCAGAACCGTGGCAGCGGCTGGGTCTATTCGACGGAGCGGCGGCCGCGGCGCGCGACGGAGGACGAGCGGCGCCAAGGCGTCACGCGCGCCTCTTACGTGGGCGACGACGTGTTCCTTGCAGTGTCGCGGCGCCCGGACGGAACCAGGTCCGACCGGCCGAAGCGGATCGACATCGTCGCGCTGTGCACCAATCGCGACCTCCCAATCCTCGACGATACGCCGACGCTGACGCTCGACGGCGGTGACCCCGTCGAGTCCATCAGGCTGATCGGCGCTTTGCGCCAGCCGCAGAGGTCGATCGCAGCGTCCCTGCCGGCCGGCGCGGAAGGCGAGTCGCGGGCAGACGAGCTGGCCTGGCGCATGGTTTCGCAGCTGTCTCTCAACTTCCTCAGCCTGGCGGCGGACGGGCGCGGCGCCGACCCGCTCCACGCGCTGATCGACCTCTACGCCGAAAGGGGCGATCCCGGTCTCGCCAGGCACGTGCGGTCGATCGCGCGCGTCTCGTCGCGGCCGGTCGTCGAACGGCTGGCGATCGAGGGGCCGATGTGTTTCGGGCGCGGGGTGGAGGTGACCCTGGATATCGATCAGTCGGTGCTGACCGGCCACAGCGCACTCCTGCTGTCGGCCCTGCTGTCGCGACTCTTTGCGCGATATGCCGGCATCAACGGGTTCGTGCGGACGCGCTCGCGACTGCTGCAGAAACAGGAGGATGTGCTGTGGCCGATGTCGCCAGGCAATCGCCACCTGATCTAGGGCAGCGGCAAGCGGATGAAACCGGGCCGTCGGAAGCGTTCGACTTCTTCGAACTGCTGCGCCGTCTTGAACAGGATGGCCGGACTTTCGGGCAGGCAGGCGGTCCCGAGTTCGAGCCGGCACGCATCGGGCAGCAGATCCGCCTCGGATTTGCGACGGACGACGTGGCCAGCTTCGAGGGACCGACGGCAAACCGGCCTGCCCAGGTGACGGTCGCCAATATCGGCCTTCTGGGTCCGGAAGGCCCGATGCCCCTCCACATCACGCGCTGGGTCCTCGACCGCCTGTCGCAGCGCTGGTTCGCCGGCGCCGACGCGAGGCAGACGAGCGACACGACCTTCGTCGACTTCGTCAACATGCTGCAGCACAGGCTGATAGCGCTGTTCTACCGGGCATGGGCGGACCAGACCCCCGCGGTCCAGGTGGAGCGCCGGGGCGGCGGGCGCGTCGAGGCCATGCTGGCCGCGCTGGCGGGCATCGGTCTGCCCGGGACGCGCAATCCGGCAGATCCGGAACTCGACACGGTCAAGCTGCGTCAGGCGACAGCGCTGGCGAACCAGGTCGACGGCGCCGAGCGCCTCACTCTGTTCATCGCCGAAGCCTTCGGCGTTCCGGTCGAACTCAAGGAATTCGTCGCGGTCTGGATGCCGGTCCCCAAGCCTCTCCAGACCAGGCTGGGCGGCGCCTACGCCGCGCTGGGCGCCGGGGCGACCATCGGACCGCGCACGTTCACCCGGCAGAGCCGCGTGGAGCTGCGGATCGGCCCGGTGGGCATCGCCGACTACCTGTCGTTCCTGCCGGGCGGCCCGCGTCTCAAATCGCTCAAGCGGGCATTGCGGGACCTCACCGGAGACAGTGTCGATGTCGATGTGCGGCTTGTCCTGGCGAAGGCGGAGATCCCTCCCCCGAGGCTTGGCACGGCGCGGCTGGGGCGGACAACATGGCTTGCGCCCCCTCCTGAAAGGGGAGATGCTGAGGACATGCGGCTGCGGGCAGTCGTTGGATGGCGGCCGGAAATCGCAGAGGTCGACACATGAGCTTGGTGCTCACGCTTGAGCATGGACCACGCGCCCAGGCCGTGCGCGAGGCAAGGCTCGAAACCGGCGAGCTGGTGATCGGACGCAGCCCCGAAGCGGATTGGCAGATCGAAGACCCGGAGATGTTCATCTCCCGCGCCCACTGCAAGATCTCGGGAGGGCCGGACGACTATGTCGTCACCGACATATCGAGCAGCGGGCTCTACATAGACGACTCGGCCAATCCGCTCGGCTCCGGCAATTCCACGCGCCTGCGCCACGGAATGCGGCTCCGCCTCGGCGATTACGTGTTGTGGGTCGCCGTGAGGGCGGATCGTGGGGCCACCCCCGAGCAGCCGTCGCCCGTGGGCCACGTGTCGCGGCCTCCGGTCAGCCTCGACAAGGACGATTTCTTCCTGGTCAAGTCGGTGGAAGAGCCGCAGCGTCCCCGTCCGGCGGAACTGCCGAAGTCGTTCGAGCAGCCAAAGCCGGGACAGGACCAGCCATTCCGGGAGCGCAGTTCCCAGGCCTTCGACGACCCGTTCAGCCTTGACCCCGTCTCCAGCAGGAGAGCGCCGGCCGAGAGCCGTCCGCGCACGTCGATCGATCCCCTGGGCTTCGGCAATCTGCCCGTCGAGCCGCCTCGCCAGCCTGATCCTACGCCTCGCCCCGCCTTCAGCGCCGACTTCGCCTTCGGCCCCTCGCCAGCCCGTGAGACTGTGCCGGAACGTCCGGCGCGGGCGGTGCCACAGCAGCCGGCGGCGCCATGGGAAATTGCACCGCAGCGCCCGGCCGAACGCACACCCGGGCCGGACAGCATTCGCGTCGTAGCGGAGAGCGGGGCTTATCGCGGCGCACCGTCCGACGACTTGCGCGCCGCCTTCCTGCGGGGCCTTGGCGTTGCCGACGATGCCGCGTCGGCGCGCGACCCGATTGCCGAGATGGAGAAATTCGGCCGCGAATATCGACTAATGTTGGATGGTCTGATGCAACTCCTGCGCAAGCGCGCCGAGGAGAAAGGCAATGCGCGCGTCGCCCAGACGGTGATCGGCTCGTCGGAGGTGAACCCGCTGAAGTTCCTGCCCACTGTCGACGACGTGCTCGCAACGCTCATGGCCGAACGAAGCCCGGGCTTCCTTGGCGCGGAAGCTGCGATCGGCGACAGCGTGCGCGATCTTGCCCAGCATCACGTTCGCGCCTGGCGCGGCGTCCAGGGCGCGCTGAGGCGCATGATCGACCGCTTCGATCCCGAGGCGATCGAGGAGGAGCTGAAATCGAATTCGACCCTGGGAACCCTCCTGTCCGGCGGCCGCAGCGCGAAATTGTGGGAACTCTACCGAAAGCGCCATCGCGAGATCGCCCAGAGTGCGGAGACGCGCTTCCTCGGCGAGATTGGCGCCGACTTCCGCGACGCTTACGAGGAGGAGTGAGAGATGACCAGCCGCCGCGCCGTCCTCGCCTCCCTCGCCTCCCTCTCCGCCATGGTCTTCACCACGGGTTTCCTGTTCGCGCCGAAGCCATCGAAGATCACCGTCAAGGTTTCGGGAGGCGCCGGCATGAATCCCGGGCCGAACGGCGGCGACCGGCCGGTCGTCGTCATGATCTACCGGCTGCGCAGTACCGGCACTTTCGATCAGGCGGATTATTTTTCGCTCGAGGCTGACGCCGCGGCGACGCTTGGAGGCGACCTGATGGGTTCCGACACTCTCGCAGTGGCACCGGGCAAACTCGCGTCGAAGATGATCACAGTCGAGCCCGAGGCGGCGGCTCTCGGCTTCGTGGCGTTCGTGCGCGAACCGACGGGCCGCCAGTGGAAGGTCACGAAGGCGATGTCTCCAGGATCGAAGTTGACGATTGGCATAGCATTGGGCCGCGGAGGCATGTCCGTCAGCAGCCGCAAAGACGGGCTTTTCTCATCTCAGGACAACAGGTGATGACCGACGCAAACAGGGTGCTCTGGTCCGAGGGCCTGTTCCTCAGGACGCAGCATTTCCAGCAGCAGGACCGCTTCATCGACGCGTCGATGCGCGGCGCGCTGCAGGCGGGCCGCCTCCAGACTTTCGGTTTCCGCGCCCTGACGCTCGACTCCGCCCTGTTGGAAGCGGGCCAGATCTCGATCCTCTCGGCGCGCGGCATCTTCCCGGATGGAACGCCATTTTCCATTCCCGATACGATGGACGCCCCGCAACCGCTGTCGATCACGGCAGACGCCTCGACCGGCGCCGTCCTTGTCGCCCTCCCGCTCGAGCCGACTGGCGGGGTCGCCTTCGACCCCGCTCATGCGAGCCTCAGCGGCGCCCGGTATCGCGGCAGGATCCTCACCGTCAACGATGCGGTGCAGGGGGGCGCCGATCCGGAGGAGATCGAGATCGCCAGACCGCAGGCGCGGATTCTCGCGCCCGGCAAGTCCGTCGGCGGCTACACCACTCTGCCCATTACGGAGATCAAAGGCCTGCGCGCCGATGGCGGCGTGGCGGTGGTCGAGACCTTCCTGCCTCCTGCATTGGTGACGGGAGCGGTGCCCTGGTATGCCCAGTTGCTGCAGGAAATCATCACCGGTCTGGATCACATCGCCGATGCGCACGGCAAGGTCGTGCTGGGCGGACCCGGCCGCAGTGTCGAAGATCTTCTGATGCTCAACCTGGCCAACGCGGCAAGGCCGCGTCTGGCGCACATGCTGGCGCAGGAGGTCTATCATCCGGCCGACCTGTTCGTGGAACTGTCGGGTCTGGCCGGCTCGATGGCCACCTATGGTTCGAGCTCGCGTAGACTTGGCGAACTGCCGGCCTACGACCATGTGACGCCGGCGCCTTCGTTTACGGCGCTTGCCGACACGCTCCGCTCGCTGATCCTCAGCCTCCGCTACGTCGAGCCCAAGTCGCGGGCACTGCCGGTGATGCGGCATTCCACCAACGTCTGGAAGGTCCGCATCGACAATCCGAAACTCCTGACGGCCAGCCGCATTGTCATCCGTGTCGGCTCGGAACTGTCTGAAGACGCATTGCGCAAGATCTTCGTCAACCAGGCGACGGTCGGTTCGTCGGACGAGTTCGAGGGCCTGTGGAAGTCGCGTCTGCCGGGCATACCGCTGAAGCCCCTGCACTCGCAGCCGCGCGAGATTCCCTATGACGGCGACCGGCTGTGCCTGGAACTCGACCAGCGCAGCGAACACTGGGCATCGCTGCTCGACGCTCCCGGCTTCGTCATCGGCGTCTCGGGCGTGCTGCCGAGCGAACCGCAAGTCGACTGCTATTCGGTGAACCGCTGATGAGCAGGGATGATCCATTCGGGCTGTCGGGAGATCGCGAGAAGACACGCATCCGTCTGGTCAACGTCGCGCCGCGCCAGCCGGCGCCGGGTCAGCCGAGACTCGAACAGCCGTCATATTCGCTCGAACCCCAGGCCGCCTCCGTCAAGCGCAGCCGAGCGCACCCGAATTCGCTTGTGGCTGCCTTCGCGTCGCTGCTTGAATTCGCGCCCGAGCTCGAGAGCGCGGTCGCACCCGAGAACCCCGAGACGCTGCGCACGCGCCTGCTCGGCGCACTTGTCGCGGCGCGCGACACCGCCATCGCGTCGGGCTCGTCGCTGGAGCGCGCGGACCGGGCCGCCTGGGCGGTCGCGGCCCTTCTCGACGACCTTGCGCTCAACACGCCCTGGGGCGGCGCGGGCGCCTGGCCGCGCCAGCCGCTGGTGGTCATGCTGCGCGGCGATGTCGATGCCGGCACGCAGTTCTTCGATCGGCTCGAGGAGCTCGAACGCTATCCGACCCGCGATCCGGAGATGATGGAACTCCAGTACCACTGCCTCGCGCTCGGATTCCGCGGCAAGTATCGGGTGCCCGGACGTGCGGGCGATCGATCGCTGAACGCGGTCCGGGTCGCTGCGGCGCGCTTCCTGCGCAACAAGGATGCTGAGGACGCGCCGCTCTCGCCCAACTGGCGCGGCGTGATCGCCTCGGACGAGCCGCAGCGCTTCATCGTCCCGATCTGGGTCATGGCTGCGACCGCCATCGTCGTGTCGACGCTGATCTACCTCGGCCTGTCGATGGGCCTTTCGAGCCATGCCACCAAACTGTCGACGCTGGTCCGCGCGCTGCCGCCCGCCGACCGCACTGCCATCACCCGCGCAGTGGCCAAGGTCGAGCCGCCTCCGCCGCCTGAAGTCGTCGACTTCGCTCTCTTGCCGGAGTTCGAGGCAGCTGCTCCGGAGGGCCTGCGGCCCGCGCTCAAGGGCAGCGAGAGCATTTCGCTTGCACGGCTGGTCATCCAGGCAACAGCGCCGGAGCTCTTCCAGTCGTCGCGCGCCAACCTGACGGACGGGTTCGAACCGCTCATCGACTCGGTGGCAAAGGTGATCCTCGACAACGTGGATCTGATCGGCAACATCACGATCATCGGCCACACCGACAGCGTGCCGCTGCAGAGCAGCAACCCGCTGTCCACCAACCAGCGCCTCTCGGAAGCCCGCGCCGCGACGATCGCCGAAATACTGGTTCAGCGGGGCGTGCCGGCGGACCGGGTGAAGTCCGAAGGCCGCGCGGCGACGGATCCGGTGGCGGACAACGGCACCCGGGAAGGACGCGCGGCGAACCGGCGCGTCGAGGTTCTGGTCGAGAAGAGATTGTAAGATGTTCATCTTGCGATTCCTCTGGGCCGTCATCACGTCACGCATCCTGTGGACGCTCATCGGGCTGACCCTGCTGTCGCTCCTGATCTGGATTTTCGGACCAATCGTCAGCGTCGGACGCAGCCAGCCCTTCGAATCCGAGACGGTTCGGATCGGCATCATCGCCGGACTGGTCATCCTGTGGCTGATCTGGCTGATCGTTGCCCAAAGGCGCGCGATTCGCGCGAACCGGGTGTTTGTCGCCGAGATCGCCCCACCGGTCGAGGAGAAGCCGGCGAGCCCGGGCGAGGAGAGCGTGGCGGCGGTCGGCGCCAAGTTCCAGGAGGTTCTGGGCGAATTGCGCCGGCGCAAGCTGGGCAACAGGAAGTTCCTGCGCGAGATGCCGTGGTACGTCATCGTCGGGCCGCCCGCGACGGGCAAGACGACGGCGCTGCGCCAGTCCGGCCTCAATTTCCCCATCGACCTGACCAACGATCTCCGGGGTGTCGGCGGCACGCGCAACTGCGACTGGTTCTTCACCGAGAATGCGGTGCTGATCGACACGGCCGGACGCTACGTCGAGCAGGAAAGTCAGCCCGACGTCGATTCCACCGAGTGGTTCGGCTTCCTCGACCTCTTGAAACGGCATCGCGGCCGCAGGGCGCTCAACGGCGTCATCGTCGCGATATCGATCGACGTGCTGTCCGAGGGCGACGAGACCATCAAGGCGCACGGCCGCAAGATCAGGCGGCGCCTTGCCGAACTCAACGAGCGGCTGGAAATCAACCTGCCCGTCTACCTGATGCTGACGAAGGCCGACCTGATCAAGGGCTTCGAGCCGTTCTTCGACGACCTCTCGACCACGGATCGCGAGCAGGTCTGGGGGGCGACGTTCCCGCTCGATGCACGTGTCGATGCGGCCGCCGTGGGCGACGAGATATCGGCGCTGGCGCGCGAACTCGAACTCAAGATGATTCCGCGGCTCGAAGGCGAAGATAAGCTCTCGGAACGGGCGGAGATCTTCCGCTTTCCGGCGCAGGTCGCAAGCCTGTCGGAACCGATACAGGTGCTCATCGAGGCGATGGCCGGCGAGAGCAAATACGAGGAAAGCGCCTGGCTGCGCGGCATCTACCTGACGTCTGCGACACAGGAAGGCGCGCCGATCGATCGGCTCACGGCGGCACTGTCGTCTTCGTTCGGGCTGCCGCCGCACCGCACCATGCTGGCACAGCGTGTCGAAAGGCGAAGCTTCTTCCTGAAGTCGCTGATGACCGACGTCATCTTCAAGGAGGCCGGGCTGGGGACGTTCGATCCGCTCGCCCAGCGCCGTCGCGCCTGGATCTGGCGCGGCGCAGCGGCCGCATGCACGATCGCCGCGCTGGCGGCAGGTGCCGTCTTCGCATCTTCCTACTTCGACAACCGCGACGCCGTGGACACCCAGTCCACGCAACTCGAGGCGCTGCAGCGCCCGCTCGCCGTGGCGGCTGCCCAGCCGGCTCTCGTCGAGGCGCCGGACATGGAGACGGCACTTGCCGCGATGGACGCGGTGGTGGAGGCGCAGACGCCGCCGCCGGGCGCCCTGCGCGACGCGGTCGGCCCTTCGGCGGCGCCCGAACTGCTGCAGGCGCAGAAGGAAGCCTATGAGCACGCCCTGCGCAACGTGCTGGAGCCGCGCATGGTTGCGTTGCTGGAGGCGACGATGTGGCGCCAGATCCGCGAGCCGGAGTTCATGCTTGGGGCGCTGAAGACCTACCGCATGATGACCGGCCTGTCGCAGATGGATCCGGACTTCGCCCAATCCTGGTGGGTGAACGAACTGCCGGAGTTTGCGCCAGCCGCCCCGTTCCCGACCGAGGACGCCGAGCAGCACCAGCTCGCCGCGGTCCGCCGCATGGCGGTGGACGACCAGTACATCGCGCCGGACAGCAAGCTGGTGGCGGAGGCGCTTGCGAGCGTGTGCACGATCTCTCTGCCGGTCCGTGCCTACAAGCAACTCCTCAACGACCCGGCCGTCGCCGCTCTGCCGGAGTGGATTCCCGCGAATTTCGCCGGTCCGAACGGCGCCAAGATCTTCGTCCGTTCCTCGGACAAGACGCTGCGCAACGGCCTGCCGGGAGCTTTCACCTATGACGGCTTCCATGAGGTCATCCTCGATCGCGTCGAGGATGTGGCCGCCCAGGCCGCGCTGGACCGCGCGGTCTTCGCCGGCGGATGTTCCGAGAACGCGGAGACATCGGTTGCCGCGCTGTCGAAGGACGTACTGAAGCTCTACTACGAAGACTACATCGCGCAGTGGGACAGCTTCCTGCGTGACGTGAAGCTGGCGCCGCTGACCGATCTCGCGATAGCGAGCGACAATCTGAAGGATCTGTCGAGCGCCGACTCGGCGTTGCGCCGGCTGGTGACGGCCGTCGTGCGCGAGACCGAGCTGACGAGATCCGACGAAGAAGAGGGAGCCACCGGCGAGAACAAGGCGGTCAAGAAGGGCGGCTCGAAACTGCTCGGCAAGCTCGGCAAACTGGGCAAGCTCGCCAAGCAGGGCGTGAAACTGCTGCCGAAGGCGGGTTCCGCCGAAGAGGTCGACCTTACCGGGACGCTCGTGGCCGACCATTTCAAGGCGCTGAAGGCCACCATCGCCGAGGTCGACGGGCAGCCGCCTGCGCTCGATGCCGCTGTCGTGACGCTCACCAATCTCTCCAACATGCTGCAAACGGTCAACGCGACGCCGGACCCGGAGGAGTCGATCAAGAAGCAGGGGGGTCTGGCCGAACTGACCGGCGCCGTGGCGCGCCAGGCGCAGATCCTGCCCGATCCGATCGACGACTGGCTGAGCGGCATAGCCGGCGACACCAGCGGCCTGACCCAGAGGGCGGTCACCTCCGAGCTCAATTCGATATGGCGGGCGGAGATCCTGCCGTTCTGCAACGCCGCCCTCGACAACCGCTACCCGTTTGATGCGGGCAGCGCCGTCGACGTCAATGTCCGCGACTTCGCGCGCCTGTTCGGACCCGGCGGCATGATCGATGCCTTCATCAACGACCATCTCCTCACCTATGTCGACATGACGACGCAGCCGTGGAAGTGGCGCGCCGACTTCGGCCTCGACTCGACCGCTCTCGCCGCCTTCGAACAGGCGCGCCGCATCCGCGACGACCTGTTCCCCGGCGGCAGCGGCCCGGTGATGAGCTTCACCCTGGAGCCGATCGACCTGTCGCCGAGCGTGACCCGCGTGACGCTCAACCTCGACGGCCAGAAACTCGTCTACTACAACAACGCAACCCGGCCGCAGGCGATGACCTGGCCGGGCAAGGACGGGACGGGCGCCATCTCGCTGAGCTTCCAGCCGATCGACGGGTCGCCCGAGGTCATCGTCAGCGAAACCGGAAGCTGGGCGTGGCTGCGCATGCTGCGCACCGCGCGTTTCACCGCGACGTCACTGGCGGATGTCTACAATGTGCGCCTCGGCGCCGGGGGGTACTTCGCGGACCTGCGGCTGAAGGCGTCGAGCGTAGACAACCCCTACAATCTGCAGATGTTCAAGAAGTTCACCTGTCCGGTGCAGATATGACGACGGGCTTCTTCGGCAAGATTCCCGCAACGGGCGATTTCGTCAGCTGGAACCTGCCGCGCGTCTTCATCGAGCGCTGGGATCGCTGGATGTCGATGGAGCTGCGGGACAGGCCGGAGACGGGAGACCTCAATCCCCGGATATGGCGCTTCGCGGTCGGCCCGGGGATCTTCGGCGATCAGCCTTGCGCGGGCGCGTGGCGGATGAGCGAGGACAGGGTCGGCCGGCGCTATCCGTTCGCGATCGTGCGGATCGGCCAGACGCCAGACGCCGCCGACCCGTGGTTCGATGCGCTCGCCAAGATACTCGAACAGTGCGTCGAGGACGGCTGGTCGAGCGCTCGGGTCCAGGAGAGGCTGGAGGAGCTTCCGCCGGCGGGAAAATCCACGTCGGGGGACCGGATAGCTTTCTGGACCGACGACTGGGAAGTGAACGAACTGGTCTTTGCCGACATCTACGATCTCGCCGACAACGGCCTTCCCGCCATGCGGCAGGTTCCGGCGGTCGAGGAATCCTGACCATGGCCCTGACAGTGTTCGCCGGAAAATTGAGGTGGCTTCGTACGGCGAGCAACGGCAAGGGCATGTCTGGTGTTTCGGTGGGTGGTTAGGGGCATCGATGTTCGTCAGTCAGAACACCACACCCTTTCTCGCGGAGACCTTTCCCTACGCGGACAAGCATGCCGTGAAATGGTGCGTGGCGGTCGTTCGCGCGACCTATGAAGTCGACGAGGAAGGCAACTGCACCCCGGCGAAGGAACAACTGCCGTTCGTCTTCGCCGACGCGCATTACGGCGATCCCGAGACGACCTCGATCCGGGTCGAGTCAGACTTCGTGCCGGTGAAACCGCATTGCGAGGTGGTGCTCGATGCGATGGCGGTTGCGCCCGGTGGACGTCCGGCGCAGGCCGTTGAAGTCGGTCTGTTCGGGCCAAATCTGCAGAAGCGGGCGATCGTCACCGGACAGCGCCGATGGTTTCGAGGCGGGCTGGGCATCCAGTCCTCAAGTCCGGTGCCGTTTACGTCGATGCCGCTGGCCTGGCATCTGACGTTCGGCGGCTGGGACCGAACCGATCCGGATCCTGCCAGGCACCGCAGCGACGCGATCAATCCGATCGGCAGCGGTTTCCTCGTCGGCCAGAGCAATGTCGACGGTACGCTGCTGCCCTCGGTCGAGGACCCGCAATCGCGGGTGCGGATCTGGAACGATCGCGCCAAGCCGATCGGGTTCGGCCCGGTGCCGCGGTTCGCCAAAGAGCGGGCACGCTATGCCGGGACATACGACAAACACTGGATGGAAAACGTCCTGCCATTCCTGCCGCAGGATTTCGACGACCGGTATTTTCAGGCAGCGCCGCAAGACCAATGGGTCGAGAAGCTCGGCGAGGGAACGATATTCGGGTGCGTGAACATGAACGCGTCGGGCCGGTTCAAGGTCAAGGTGCCGCCGCTTAAGGTGCCGGTGCGATTCATGTTCGACGATCACACGGAGCACAAGTTCGTGCAGCCGGATACGCTCAATCTCGTCCCGCATGAAGGCAAGATCGTGCTGGTCGGGCGCGCGTCGGTGAAGCTGCCACGCAAATTCGTCAGGCTGCAGCAGGTGCAGGTGGGGCCGCCGCCCGAAGAGCCCAAGGCCAAGCCGCACTATGCCGGACTTGGCGAGGCGGTCGCCGCGCTCTCGAAGCTGCGAGGCCGACGCCGATGACGGTCGTCAGCTGCGTCAGCCTTGTTTCGCCGGTCGGCTACAGCGCCGCCGCGACCTGCGCGGCGCTGCGGGCAGGTATCGCCGCCTTCGAGGAACTCGACTACCGCGACCGCATGGCGATGCCGATCCGGGGCGCCCGCGTCGACGCCATCGCACCTTCCAGGCGCGGGCGCGAGCGATTGCGCATGCTTGCGCGTCTCGTGCTGGAACACATCGAACCCGACATCGGCGCGGCGCTGCCCTGGGCGCAGATGCCGCTGATCCTGTGCACCCGTGAGAAGGAAACGCCGGGCGCGCGGCTGAACGGTATGTTCGCGGACCTGCGTTTTCCCGATGGCTCGGCGGTGAACGAGCGGCGCACCGCGCATATCGCAGCCGGCCAGCCTGCCGCCTTCGCGGCGCTGATGCTGGCGCGCAAGATGCTGGGCGAAGGCGTTCCGGCGTGCCTCGTACTGGCGATCGACAGCCTGATCGACGCCCGCACGCTGGCCTGGCTCGATGGTGCCATGCGGCTGAAGACAAGCGAGACGACGGATGGGCTGATCCCCGGCGAGGCCGCATGCCTGGCGATCGTCAGCCACCGTCCGATGACACCGCGCCATGTCGTGCTTCGCGGCCTTGGGCTTGGCGAGGAGACGGCGACAGCGATCAGCGAGGAGCCCTTTCGTGCCAACGGACTGGCGGGCGCCTTGAAGACGGCACTCGCCGAGGCGCGCACCGAGATGCACGAAGTGGCCTTCCGCCTCAGCGACGTGGCGGGCGAATCCTATGCATTCGAGGAACTTGTGCTGGCGCAGATTCGCAACATGCGCCAGACGCGGCCGGAACAGCCGGTGTGGCACGCCGCCGACTGTATCGGCGATACCGGCGCGGCGGCGGGATTGATCCAGCTTGCATGGGCGGAGCAGGCTTTCAGCCGTAGCTACGCCCCTGGTGCGCTGGCCGCGCTGCATGGCAGCTCAATGGCCTTCGGCGGGCGCGCCGCCGCGATCGTCTCGGCTTGAGGAGGGCGGGATGACCAGGAACGTCTTCGCCGGAATGTGGGAAATCGCCGCCGAGAACGGCATGAACAAGTCGATCGCCCGGTTTCCGGACGTATGCATGTCACCGCCTTCGCCGCCGGCCGGCCCGATTCCGATCCCCTATCCCGATACGTCGTTCTCGAACAATCTGAAGTCTGCCTCAACCACGGTGTTGATCGGTGGCAAGGGAGCGGCACTGGCCCAGAAGTCCTACTACAAGGAGCCGGTGCTGGGCGACGAGGCGGCGACACGCACCTTTGGCGCCAACGTCGTCACGCATCAGATCACCGGCAAGACCTATTTCCAGGCCTGGTGCATGGATGTGAAGTTCGAAAGCAAGAATGTCTGCCGGCATTTCGATATCACGACCAGCAACCATGCGTCGGCTGCCACGACGACGGCACCGCTGCCCACCGGCGAATCGATGAGCATTGCCGACCAAGATGCACTTCTTGCGCAAGGAATCTGCCCTTGCTGCAAAGGACCGGTGCATTACACCGCCCAGAAGCCCGGTGCCCGAGTCTCAGCACAGGACTGGTATAATCATGATTTCAGCACGGCAAAGAAGAAGTCAGGCGATCCGTTTGGGCCGGCCGAGCAAAGGGAAGCGAAAGCTGCTCAAGAGGCATTCAAACTTGCTTCGGAAGTCGGCAAAGCGTCAGGCTGCGGCGATTCGGTCCCCAGCGACGACCCCGAAGATCCCTGTTCGGCACACTATCTCGGCGTTCCCGCCAAGCAGGCCCAAGATGCACGCACGAAAGAGTTCGACGAGCAATGCAAGCTTCCTACACGGGAGAGTAGGAACTGGGCCAAAAAGAAGTACGGCAAGAGTGCGGCCAAGAAGTTCATCCGCCAAGGCGAACGCATAAGGGAGGCGCGTAGACAAGCGCCTCCCAGCAACCCAATCGTCACCATCGGCCACAAGACCGCGCTCGCGGCGGGCGGATGCCCGATCGGAAAGGGCAATCACGCCGCAGTTCACCAGCATTGCAAGGACATAGAAGACATGCTGGGCACGGCCCAGAGCACCCTCATTCGCTTTCACCGCAAGCTCTAACGTCAGGTGCCATGAACTTGTCCGAAATCCCCCAGCCAGAATTCATGATGGGCACGTTCGACTGGAGCGCCTTCGGGTTCTTTTACCCGGATGGTGAAACGCCTTCCGAAGTCCTGAACGCAAGGGCGCTCAACCATTCGAATCCGTGGATCGTCGGGGCGGCCGTTACCGAATTCGCCAAGCGAGGCGACCACAGTCATGTCCCACTGCTGCGTCGGTACTACGAGGGACCGTACCTAGACGTCCTTCCCTATGTGGCATTGGCACTGACCGGCGACATGGCGCGCGCGCAGGATTTGCAGCTTCTCGAAGCAGCACTTTCCAGCGACAACTCGGACACGCGGCGCAATGCGGCGATTGCGGCAGCGTTGGCCGGCAATCTGCAACTCGTGCCGAGCATGTTGGCAGCGTGGGAGGCAGCCACAGGCACACAGGACCACGCGATGATAGGGTACAGTATTGCAGAGTTGCTGGAAGACCAGGGCGGTGAAATCGCCGCACACGCCGACCTATTCTCTATCAGGAACGTTGATGAGTATCTGGCCAGGAATCCCGCCTTCGAGAAGATCTCAGCACAACTCAGACTGCTCGCCAGCCAAGAACCCGAGTTCATTGGCCTGGTCAAGGAGCGCTACCGCGAGGTTCGTCACGCAGTTGGCAACGACCGGATCTTCGTCTGGCGAGGCGCGCCGTGGTCCATGGAGAGGTTCGTCTCCTCGTTTCTGGCCACGCTGAATGATGAAGTCGCCCGCCCGTTCGTCTCACTGCGTCAACGTTTTGAAGCCTATACCGGCGTCGATTGCAGCGAAGCGTTTGTCGATGGCGAGCCGGACGCACTCACGATGATCGCCATTCTGGAGGAGTTCGCGGATGGCGGCGAGATGAGCAAGTTCGTAGAAGGCCAACGCTACTTCTTCGGTCATCCAATTCCCGATTGATGTAGCAGGTCCCATCACTGTCGGCCCGCCATCCACTCCGCCACCCTTTCCGGCAGCGCCACCCGCACCACGTCATCCTCAAAATGCTTGGCAAACGCCGGTCCCAGTTCGGTAGGGTCTGCTGTAAACAGCTTCGTCTCCACCCGCGCTTCCGGAAAAAGCTCCAGAAAGGCCGCGCAGGCGGCGACGGCGACGTAGGGCTCCCTCATCTGCTCGATAAGCCACGGCAATACCGACCGATCGCCCAGCATGCCGATGCCGCGTACCGCGAGCGGAGCGGTGGCGGCCGATTGCATCAGCCCGCCCATCCAGGCGCGCACGTCCTTCTCAGGGCCGGCCCTGATCGCGGCGCGAAGGGCCGTCAGAGCCTCGGCGCCGCCGGCGACCGCTGTCTTCCGCAACTCGAGCTGCGCCAGGTCGCCTGAGCCAAGCTCCGTCAGCGCCCAGCCAGCCCACAGCCGCACGATGTCATGCTCCGACTCCAGGCCCGACGCCATCTCTCGCGCCAGGTCCGCTCGCTTCAGCCGGCCTGCCAGACGCAGGGCGAAGGCGCGCGTCGGCGCATCCGGGTCATTGACCAGACGTGCGAGCGACTGTTTTGGATCGACGCCGTGCTCGAAGCAGGCACCGACCGCCAGGTAGCGCTTGAACGGGTCCGGCGCGACCAGCCAGTCGCGCACGAGGTGGCCTATCTTCGGCGGCTGGTGCCAGGCCAGGGCGCCTACAAGGCCGCGCCGCTCGTCCAGTTCCTTTGCCGCCGCCACGGTCTGGTCGATGCGCATGGCGTCGCCCTGCTCGATCGCCATCCAGCCGACGACGAAGAACTCGCCTTTGTCGGGAAAATCGTCGAGTTGTCGTTCGGCGACCGGCCATGCGGCCGCGCCAGCGATCCGCAGGCCGTCGAGATGGACCTCGATGCGCTGCGCGATCTCGTTGATCACCGCTTCGTCGGGCGGATCGTCAAGCGTCCAGGTGTCGCGCTGTGCCCAGAGAAATGCGGCCTGCTCGACATGCTGGCGCACCGCCTCGGCCGCGATGCGGCGGGGCGGAGCAAAGAGCTGTTCGACCGCCGATGCCATCAGCGCGGAGCCGTCAGTTCAGGTTGATGGAGCCGCCGCGAATGCGCTGCGCGCCGCTGGCATGGCTGGTAATATGACCGCCGCGGATGGTGATGCGGCCATCGCTGTCCATGATGATCGTCGCCTTGCCGCAACGCAGTTCCAGCCTGTCTTCCGCACTGATGCGGACATGGTTGCCGTCGCGGACGACATGGTGGGTGGCGGCGGCGGGACGCACGGGATCGACGATGCGCCCGACGATCAGCGGCTTTCGCGGATTGCCCCCCTCGAAGAGCAGCGCCACCTCCTGACCGATCATGTCCGACGAGAGTTCGCAGAGACTCCGCGCCGACAAGGCCGTCTCCTCCGGGCTGCCCGGAAAGACCACGAGCGGCGCCGACTCCTCGCCGAAACCGAGGAAGGCTCCGATCACCACCCCTTCGATGCGATCCAGGACGTCCTTCATGTCACCCTCTAATTCTCGTTGATCTTCGAGCCCTTGATGATCACGTCGCTCGACGCCTTGATGTTGATCTTGCCAGAGCCTTTGACCGTAATGTCCTTGCCCTCGATGATGATCGTGCCGTCCTTCTTCATGACGATCTGCGCGCTGCCGGTCTTCAGGGTGATCGCGTCCTTGGCCGTGATCGTCATTGTCTTACCGACGTCGATGACGCCAGTCTCGCCAATGCCGATCGCGCTGCCCTTGGCGATCTTGAGGATGTGGCCGCCGCCGACATCGGCCACATCGTCGGCACCGATCTTTGCGTTGCGGCTTGCGCCGATGTCAAAGCCCTGCGACGCAGCCACCTTGACCGACTGCGATGCGCCGATGTTGACCGTCTGGTTGGCGCCAATATCCCAGCTGTCGTCCGTTCCTATGCCATGGCTCTGGCTCATTCCAACGGTCACCGAACGCGTGGCACCCACGGTGCGGGTTTCGGCCGCCCCGACGGTGACGGTCTGCATGATCGCCACCGTCTGCGTGTGATTGGCGCCGATCGTTTCGGTCGAATTGCTGCCGATGCTAATCGTCTCGTTGGCGCCGACGGTCAGCGAACGGTTGACGCCCACCGTCTCGGTGTCGTTCGAGCCGATATCCGTGGTCTGGTCGACGCCGACCTTGACCGTCTTGTTGTTGCCGACGTCCTCGTCGAGGTTGTGGCCCACGGAGTGCTTGGCGTCGTGGTCGATGCGGTCCGACTGGTCGTGCTGAACGAGCTTGGTGCGGTCGTTCTTGATCAGCAGGTTGTGGTCCTTCTGGGCCTGGAAGTTGACCAGTTCGGAGCCCGCCTTGTCCTCGAACATCAGCTCGTTGTAGCCGCCGCCGCCCTTCGACGAATTGGACTTCCAGCCTGACTGCGTGGCGTTGCCGGGAAGCCCGTATGGCGGCATCTGGGAGGCGTTGTAGACGCGGCCGGTGATGATCGGACGATCCGGATCGCCTTCCACGAAATCGACGATCACTTCCTGGCCGATGCGCGGGATCTGGATGAACCCCCAGCCGCTGCCGGCCCAGGTCTGCGAGACGCGCACGAAGCAGGAGCTGTTCTGGTCCTTCTTGCCTTCGCGGTCCCAGTGGAACTGCACTTTCACCCGCGCATACTTGTCGGTGTAGATCTCCTCGCCGGAGGGTCCGACCACGGTCGCCGTCTGAGGGCCGCGCATGATCGGTCGCGGAGTGATCCGGGGAGGCCGGTAGACGATCGACGTGGGCGCAACCCCAAGCAGAACGGTGTAGGTTTCGCCCTCCGCCTGGATGCCGGACTCGAAGCTCGGGTCGAAGATCCGGTATTCGGCGCTGATGACGAGATATTCCCGATTCTGGTCCTCGCGCGGAAACAGGTCGAGCTTGAACGTGCAACCCGCGAACAGTCCGCGCGCGTGGCCGACCGCCGCGATGCGCTGGTGGACCGCCTGCAGTTCTTCGCGCCGGATCGCTGCGACGGCATCGCCGCGGCCGGTGTCGAGATGCGCGCCCGGCTGCCGGTAATTCTCGCCGCTCGCTTCCTTGTGCCCGAACGGCTGGGAGGACTGCGACATGAGATCCGCGCCGGGTTTCTGGAAGTCGAAATCCGTATGCACGTAGGCACCGGGGCGCACCGTCGAAATGAATGCCCACTCGGTGATGTATTCCTTGTCGCGACGGCTGCCGATCGCACCGTAGTTGAACTCCACGGTCTCGTAGCCCGGCACCGGCTTGAGCTTGCTCATGGCATCGGCGAGGATCAGCGTGTGCTCGCCGTCATCGTGCTCGAAGAAGTAGAAAATGCCTTCATGTTCGAGCAGCCGCTGCACGAAATCGAGGTCGCTCTCGTCGTACTGTACGCAATACTCGCGCGGCGGATAGGAGCCCTGCAGCCGCTTCTCGAACTTCGCGATGCCATACTTCGAGAAGATGTCCTCGACGATGTCGATCACGCTCATGTTCTGGAAAATGCGGCAGTCGGTCGTGTTCGAGAGGAACCAGAGCCACGGCCTGACCACGGCTTCATAGCGCGCCAGTCCGTCTTCGATACGGATCAGCCGGAAATCGGAGACCAGCCCGCTGAACCAGCGCTTCGGCTCGTCCTCCGCTTCGATCGAAACCACCTGGCCGAGCATCTGGAGCGGATCGACGTTTGCGTTCCGGCTGACCAGCACGACCGTGTAGGAAAAGCAGCGGCTGATCTCGTCGCGTCCGTCGAGGCGCGTGAAGGTGAACGTATCACCCAGAGGCGTGCGGGCGACGGCCTTGGCGTTTGTAGGCATTCCGCTGCACTCCGGGCGCCGTCCAACATTGGTTCTATAGCATAGGTCTGTCCGCGAACGAAGCATGGCCGGCGGGCCGGCGTAAGTGCCGATTTCACACTGTCGCCGCTTCGGGGGATACTGCTACAATCACCTGAACGCCGCAGTGAGTTGAGCGGGGCGCGATGGACATTCGTCTGACGATCGGGAATGTCGACCGGCTGCCGGATGGCGGCCCGACGAGCTATTCGGCAAGGGACCGCGGTTTCGAGATCGGCCGCGATGGCGGCGACTGGAGCCTGCCCGACCCGCAGTTGATCATCTCCGGCCGGCACTGCGAAATCCGCTTCGAGAAGGGCGGCTTCTGGCTCCGCGACCTGTCTCGCAACGGCACCTTCGTCAATGGCTCGAACCAGCGTCTGGACGGCGCCTACCTGCTCAAATCGGGTGATACGATCCGCATCGGCCGGTACGTGATCGACGTGTCGATCGAACAGGATCGGGAGGGCTTCGCGGGCGCAGCCCACCATCCGTCCGAGAATGGTCGGCAAGCGCCCCTGGTGGGGACTTCCGCAAGGGATGCGCCTTTCTTTCCGCCCGACGAGACGCGGGCCGCCGGACATTCGAGAGCGTCCCTTCAGCTGCAATCCGGGCGGCAGCTGCTTTCCGGCAATTCGGCCCCGACGCCCGATCCCGCCCGGCTTCTGCGCGACATCGCCGTCGGCGCGGGCATCTCGCCCGACACGTTCATGCAGCGTGACCCGCAGGAGGTGGCCGAGGAGATTGGTGCCGTGCTGAGGATCGTGGTCGACGAACTCGCCTCGATGCTGAAGGCCCGCGCGGCCGCGAAGGCAATGGCCAAGAGCAGCCAGCAGACGATGATCAGCAGCACGGGGAACAATCCGCTCAAGTTCGTCCCCGGCGCCGAGGAGATGCTGGAGAAGATGTTCGGCCGTCGCAGCCCCGGATACCTGGACGCCCGGCAGAGCCTGGAAGAAGCGTTCCGGGATCTGAAGACGCACGAGATCGCGACCTATTCGGCGATGCAGGCAGCGCTTGCGCGGCTTCTCGACGATATCTCGCCCCTGACCATCGAGGGCCGTCTCGCATCGTCGTCCTTCACATCGAGGAAGAGCCGCGCCTGGGACGCCTTCGTGGCCGCGTGGGAAGCCAAGGAACAGCGGCACGAAAACGGCATGCTGGACGCGTTCCTCGACTATTTCAGCGAAAGCTATTCAAAGGCGACGAAGCCGAAATAGTGCACTTAAGCCTGCCACGAATTTGCTATCTTCGCTTTGTTCTTATTATCTTCGTCCCGGTGGTTGGCCATGAGGCCATGCTCAGCCGAACCCGAGCGGCCGATTCAATGCAGGCGTAGCGATGAGTTCGAAGGACGATCCCTTCGGCCCCGATGGGAAGACAGTCGTAAAGCCGGCTCGCGCGCCCGGCCGGCGCGCTGGCGTCGACTCGGCTCCCGCGCCTCCCCGCAATCGCAAGGCGGATCCCACGGTCCTGCTTGCGAAATTGGAGCGGCGGGCGGCCAAGGGCGTGGCGATAGCCCGGACGATGCTTGCGCGGGACCAGCCAGAAGGCGCCTCTACCGGCGACCGCCGCGCCCTGACGCTCGATCGCTTGCTTGAAGCAGATGACCAGGTCGACTACCGAACCGCCAATCCGCTGCTGGCCGGCGCGGCGCCGGTTTTGATGCTGCTGGGCCATCTCCGCCAGATACCCGTGGAGGTCCAGGCTGACAGGCTCGCGGCCCACCTTGCGACGATGATGCAGGATTTCGACCGCAAGATCGCCCATGCCGGCGTCGGCGAAGCCGACGGGCGCATCGCGCTCTACGTCCTGTGCGAAACCGTCGACGACATTGCCCAGAATTTGCCGGGCTTCGGCCCGTCCGAATGGCTTCCGCAGGGCATGCTATCGCGCTTCTTCCACGCCGACGCGGCGGGCGTCGGGTTCTTCGATGCCCTGAACAGGATCCTTGCGGATCCGGAAGATCAGCTCGATCTCCTGGAATTCATGCATGCCTGCCTGTCACTGGGCTTTGAAGGTCAGTATCGCCGCGTGCCGGAAGGCGCCGCCGGTCTCGATCGGGTGACGCGCGATGTCTACGAGACGCTTCGCTACTTCCGACCGTCGCCTGGCGACGACATCTCCCCCCAATGGCAGGGCGTGCCGATCGGCCTGGCGAAGCCGCGCGCGCGGATCCCGATGTGGGCCGCCGCCGCAGCGGCCTGCGCACTCGTCGCAGGCGGGTTTTTCGAAATGCGCAGGCTGGTGACCGACGATAGCGAGGCGATGGCAGCCGCAATTCTGGCGGTCGATCCGCCGCGGCCGGTTGCGATCCAGCATGTGAGCCTGATGCCGGCCGTCGAGGTGGAGCCCGCGCCTGTCGCCGCGCCTGCGCCCGCTGTCTTGCCTCACCGGGATGAGCAGCTCGAACGGGTCAGGACGGCCCTGTCGGCGGAGATCGCTGCGGGAAAGCTGACGGTCGACGCCAGAGGCAAGTTCATCGTCGTCGAGATCAACAATCTCCGGCTCTTCCAGCCCGGCCGGGCAACGCTGAAGCCCGATTTCGACGCGTTGATCGCCCCGGTTGCGGCGGCGCTGTCGGCCGGTTCCGGCGAGATCAGGATCGTCGGTCACACGGACAGTGAGAAACCTGGACGCGGCAGCGCGTTCAAATCCAACTTCGACCTGTCGGTGGCGCGCGCCAGGGCGGTCGAGAAACTGCTTTCGCCGCGGATCGCGAATCCTGGCCGTATCGAGGTTGAAGGCAAGGGCGAGGACGAGCCTATCGCCGACAATGCGACGCCGGAGGGTCGCGCCAGGAACCGGCGCGTCGACCTGATGATTGCGCGAGAGGATAGCCAATGAGTCCCGCGCGGATCGGCGGAAGGCGCCCATGATATGGCTCGCCCGCCTCTTCGGCGTTGCCGCCCTGGCGGGCTTCGCTGCAGCGGTCTGGTATGCCGGCCCGCTGATCAGCTTCAACGACGAACGCATTCTGGAAGGCAACGGAATCCGCCTCGCCATCATCGGCGCCGCCGTGGCGCTGGTCGCGGTCTACTATGCCTTTCACGTTCTCCGCGACCGCAACGCGCAAAAGGCGCTTGAGGCAGCGATTGCCGGCAGCAGCGAATCCGAGAGCGATTCGCAGGTGCTCGAGGAGCGGATGACGCAAGCCATCGACGTCCTGAAGACCTCGTACGGAAGGCGGAACTTCCTCTATGAGCTGCCCTGGTATCTGATCATTGGCCCGCCGGGCGCCGGCAAGACGACCGCGCTGGTCAATTCGGGTCTGAATTTTCCGCTGGCCGGGTCGGGCACGGCGCAACCGGTCGCTGGTGTCGGCGGCACGCGATACTGCGACTGGTGGTTCACCGAGGACGCCGTGCTGATTGACACGGCGGGCCGCTACACCACGCAGGACTCCGACGCGCGCAGGGACAAGTCGAGTTGGCTCGCCTTTCTTGGCAGCCTCAAGCGGCACCGTCCGACCCAACCTTTCAACGGCGTCATACTCGCGATCAGCCTGCACGATCTGATGACTCTGGATGGCCAGGAGCTTGGCGCGCATGTCACCGAGATCCGAAATCGCCTCCAGGAAATCCACGATGTCCTGAAGATCGAATTCCCGGTCTACGTGGTGTTCACCAAGGCCGACCTCATCAGCGGATTCATGGACTATTTCGCGGCCTTCGACGAAGCGCGCCGCAGGCAGGTCTGGGGTACCACGTTCCAGACCGACGATCGGACGCGCAACATGGTCGCCGAGGCGCCATCCGCGTTCGATACCCTCGTCGCGCGCCTCTCGGAGGACCTGCCCGATCGCCTGAACGAAGAATCCGATCCGCGGGCGAGCATCGCGATCTTCGGCTTTCCGATCCAATTCGCCAGTCTGAGAGACCAGGTCACGAAATTCCTGAAAGGCGTGTTCGACCCGGCGCGCCACCACATCGACGCCTCCCTGCGCGGTTTCTATTTCTCCTCGGGGACACAACAGGGTACGCCGATCGACCAGCTCCTGGGCACGATGGAGCGGAACTTCGACACGCCCGGCCAGGCTCAGATGTCCGGCACCGGCAAGAGCTTCTTCCTGCACGATCTCTTACAGCGGGTCGTCTTTCCCGAGGCCGGCTGGGTGTCGTCGGACAGGCAGGCCCAGCGCCGCATCGCCCTCGCCCGCTATGCCGGACTCGCAATCATAGGACTTGTGGCCGTATCGGCACTCGGTGCGATCGGCTGGAGTTTTCTCGGCAACCAGGCGCTCATCGCCTCGACTGCGCGGTCGGTCGATCAGTACCGTTCCTTGGCTGCCCCTCACCTGGCCGCCGCGACGGTTGCCGACACTGAACTTGAGAACGTCATCGGGGCGCTCGATGCGATACGGGAACTTCCCGTCGGATATGGCTCCCGTGACGTGGACACACCCGTGACCGAAACCTTCGGCCTCAGCCAGCGCGCGCGGCTGCAATCGGCGTCCGAAACGGCATACAGGCGGGCTCTGGAGCGTATGCTGAGATCACGCCTCCTGCTCCAGCTGGAACAGGTGATAGACCAGGTCAAGGGCGACGCCGGTTTGGTCTACGAGCCGCTGAAGGTCTACCTCATGCTTGGTGGAAAGGCGCCGAAGGCCGACAGCGCACTCGTGGTTTCCTGGTTCGTCCGCGACTGGGAACAGAACCGCTATCCCGGTGCGACGAACAGGTCGGGACGTGAAGATCTGGAGAAACACCTGCGGGCCATGCTGGAACTCGACGATGAGTACGAGCCGGTCTATCCGTTGAACCAGCCGCTGATCGAAGCCGCGCAACGCTCCCTGGGTCAATTGACACTAGCAGAACGAGCGGGCGCGATCATCAGGTCGGCCTACCATTCGGCCGACCGGTTCGATTTCTCGATCGCGCAGAACGCCGGCAGCGAAGCGCAACTTGTCCTGGCGACGACGGACGGAAGCAGCCTCTCGGCACTTCGGATACCGGGCATCTACACGCCCGCGGGCTTCGACACGGTGTTCGTGGAGGAATTGTCGAAGGTTGCGCAGAGTCTGGTGGAAGACCGGTGGGTTTTCGGAGCGGGCGGCGCGCAGGCGGATATCGAGGCCGACCTGCAGCGCGTCGGTCCCGAACTCATGGACAGATATGCAAAGGAGTATGTCGCAGCCTGGCAGGCCGTGCTGGATAAGTTGAAGCTCAGGGATATGGCGGCCGGAAAGCCGGAATACCTCGCCCTGTCGGCGGCGGCATCGCCGGACTCGCCCATCATGCGCCTGTTCGAGGCCACCGCCAGCGAAATGGTGCTGACGCGCGAGCGGACAGCGGATGGGGACGATGCGTCCGGCACGCCGGGCGAAACGGCGTCGCAGGCGGCGGACCGCGCGCGCGGGCTGGCACGCATCGGGTTGAAGTTCGCCGCCCTGAAGTCGCAGAACCGTGCCGGGTCCGGATCGGGCGCGACGGCCGAGGCGAACCCTGTCGCGGCGATCGAGGCGCAGCTGAGGCCCTTCGTTGCGATGGTCAGCGGGTCGGCCGGCCAGCGACCGATCGACGTTCTGACCCAGAATTTCCGCGATATTCTTCAAAGCCTGCGGCTGGCGGATTCGATCGCCAGCCAGAACGATCGGGCCAGCGCCAACCTCAGGCTGCAGATCTCAAACCTGCGCGCCAATGCGTCCCGACTTCCGAGGCCACTGTCGCGAATGGTCCGGGCGGCCGCCGACGAACTCGAGGGACAGTCGTTCCAGGCCTCGATCTCCCAGCTCAACCAATCGTTCGGCCAACTGGCCGCGGCCTGTAATGAGGCGATCGCCAGCCGGTACCCATTCTCCCCTGAAAGTGCCGAAGACCTGTCGCTGCAGGATTTCGCCAAGGTCTTTGCGCCGGGCGGTCTGATCGATCTGTTCTTTGCCCGGGAACTCTCGTCGATGGTGGACATGAGCGGTCCTACGTGGCGGTGGAAACAGGATACGCGGCTTGCGCGGGAATTTTCCGAAGCCTCGCTCAAGCAGTTTCAACTGGCGTCGGAAATCCGCGACGCGTATTTTCCGGCCCGGCAACCACTGCCATCGATACAATTGACCTTGACGCCGTTTTCCCTCCACGGCGAAGCGGACATGGCGCTTCTGGATGTCGACGGGCAGTTCGTCGAGAGCCTGCACACCGGCAGTTCGCCGGCGCAGATCACCTGGCCCGGCGACTTGCGCAGCGGTTCGGCGCGGCTCAGCCTGAGCCCCGAGCTTCCCGGACGAGAGTCGACCCTCGGCTTCGAAGGCCCATGGGCACTGAAGCGGCTGCTGGATCGCGCGACGGTGTCGCAAAACGGCGCCAACCCGGAGCTTCGTTTCCTGATCGGGGGGCGCGATGTCGCGTATGTTCTCGATACCGGAACGGCCGCAAATCCATTCGCGCTGCCGGCGCTTTCGTCATTCAGCTGTCCGCAGTCGCTGTGATGGCAGATCGAAGTGACCGGCATCTTCCCGGCCGGTCGAGCAGCGCCTTGGAAGCGGCATTCAGCCGAACATCTAATTCCAGTGTTCTCTTGGGGAATGATGTGGCACACTCTTCGACGCATCGGTATGAAACCCCGTCGAAGAGGGGCGCTTTCGTCGGCGCTGACAAGTCGATGGACGACGTTGCCCTGCCATTCGAGAGCTACGGGCTCAGTCATCGTGGCCGAGTGCGCGAGCACAACGAAGACAATTATCTCATCCTGCCGCGCAGCGGCCTGTGGCTGGTTGCCGATGGTATGGGCGGGCATGAAGCGGGCGAATTCGCCTCGGCAACGATCGTGGAGCATCTCTCGACGATCGGGATCGCCACATCTGCGCCCGATCTGCGGGCGCGCTTCGAAGACCGGCTGATCGGAGCCCATGACGAGATACGTGCGACCTCGCAGCAGCATGGCGTGACGATCGGATCGACGGTTGCCGCCCTGCTCGTCATGGACGGGCGTTTCGCGTGCCTCTGGTCCGGCGACAGCAGGGTCTACCTCGTGCGCGACGGAGTGATCTCGCAGATCTCGCGCGATCACACAGAGGTGCAGGAATTGCTGGACCGCGGTGTGATCAACGACACAGAAGCACGGGACTGGCCGCGCAAGAACGTCATCACGCGTGCGGTCGGTGTCGGCGAGGACATCGTCATCGACTACCAGCACGGTGAATTGCAGCCAGGGGATATTTTCGTTCTCGGCACCGACGGACTGACCGCGCATGTGTCGGACGAGGAAATCGAGACGATGGTGAATTCGACCGGCGCTCAGGCGGCTTGCGAAGCATTGCTGTCGATGGTCCTCGACCGGGGCGGAACCGACAACGTGACCGTGGTGATCGTGCGCACGCGGGACGACCTGGCACGGCTCCAGACCGCAAGTCCGATCAATCTGGACAGAGGCACGCGGAGCTGACGCATGGACGACAGGACCCGCATCTCACCCGATCCTGGCGCCGCGGTTGTCGGCCCCGGAACGCAGCTGAGCGGCATCTTCGAGCTCGACGAGCACATCGCCACCGGCGGAATGGGCGAAGTCTATCGAGGCCACAATATCGAGACCGGCGACAAGGTGGCGATCAAGATCGTTCTCCCGGAGTTCGCACGCGACCCGACGATCCTGGCGCTCTTCCGCAAGGAAGCATCGATCCTCAACCATCTGTCGCACGATGCGATCGTTCGCTACCACGTCTTCACGGTGGATCCGCGTCTCGGCCGGCCGTACATGGCCATGGAATTCGTCGACGGCGACGCATTGTTCGACGTCATGCAGCGCGGTCCGATGTCGAAACAGGATGTCTGGCAACTCTGCCACCGCCTGTCGCAGGGTCTGGCGGCGGTCCACGACGCGGGGGCGGTGCATCGCGACCTGTCGCCCGACAACGTGATCCTTCCCGGCGGTCGGGTCGATCGGGCCAAGATCATCGACTTCGGCATCGCCCGCTCCGCACACGTCGGCGGCGAGACGCTCATCGGCGGCAAGTTCGCAGGCAAGTACAACTTCGTATCGCCGGAGCAGCTGGGCCTGAACGGCGGCCAGGTCAGCGACAAGTCGGACATCTACAGCCTGGGGCTCGTTCTGGCCGCGGCGCTGCGCGGCAAGCCTCTCGAGATGAGCGGCTCGCAACTCGAGATCATCGAGAAGCGCCGCGCGGTTCCGGATCTTGCCGAGATCAATGAGGATTTCCGCCCCATCATCGAGGCCATGCTGCAGCCCGACCCGAAAGATCGTCCCAGCAGCGCGGAACTGGCGATGCTGATCGGCGTCGGCGCATTCAAGGCCGATGTCGCCGCAAGCGCCAAAGGTGGCGATCGCGAACGGTATCCGGCATCCGGAGACGGGTCGAAGGACAGCGACGGCAAGCCCCGCTTCGTTCCGCACAGGCCGCCCGCACAATTGCCGAAACCGCGCAATGCCCCGGCCGCGATAGCGCGGACGCCCGCCCAGGCGAGGCCGGCGGGGGGACGCAGGACTGGGTTGATTGTAGCGGTCGCTGCGGTCCTGGTCCTGGGCGGGGTGGGCGCATACCTCACCGGTCTGATTTCGCTTGTAACGCCGCGAGGCGGCGACGTTGAACCGAAGACTCCGATCGCGGTACTGACCCCCGCGCCCGCGGATCAAGCTCCGGCTGATCCGGGCAAGCCGAGCGACACCGCGTCGCCCGCTGCGCCAACGCCTCCTCCGGACACGACCGAGCCGGCGAAACCGGATCCGGATTCTGCGACGTCGCCTTCCATATCCGAGCCGGAAACGCCTCCCTCGACCGAACCGCCGGCTACCGTGGCACCGGTACAACCGCCTGCTGCGCCCCAGCCGGACCCGGCCCCGAAGGAAGAGATTGCGGCGCTGCCAAAGGCGCCGGAGCCCGTTCCGCCTCCAACTGTCGATCCGGTCAAGGCGATTGCCTGGATCAGAGACCACCAGGACGGAAGCTGCTTCTACGCGAACGCCGCCGTCGCGGAGCCTGGCGCGGTGACGATCTCGGGTCTCGGGACCGCGGCCGCTCCGCTTGACCGGATGGCCGCAGCCTTCGAGGATACGTTCAAGCTTCGCCCGACGCCGCGCATGCAGGTGATCGAGCCGACGCAATGTGCCGTGACCGATTTCCTCAAGGCGGCTCCCGCCGGCGACCTGAGCCAGCCCGGGCTGACGCTTGAGCAGACGGCCGTGTCGGACGGATCGCCTCTGGCCGGCGTGCTTCGCACCGGAGGCGGTCCCGGCACGGTGCTCTATCTGGTCGACCACAAGGGCTTGGTATTCAATCTCACCGAGCGGATCGACGCGCTGTCGCCCGAGGCGGCCTTCAGCATCCCGATTGCCCTGAGCGCCGCGGACAAGGCCGCTGGACGCGTCGCGCCGCAATTGCTTGTGGCGATCACCGGTGCCGGGGGCATCGACGCGGCGTCGTTCACGCGCCCGACGCCAGCCGCGGACCTGTTCCCGCGAATCCGCGGCGAGATCGAAGCGAAGGGCAAGACGCTGGCGGCAACCGCGCAGTATTTTACCCTCGGCCAGTAGGCTCGTGGCGATGTGGTCGAGCCGAGACCTTCCGCCGTTCCCGGTGTCGACAGGCAGGATGCGCAGTCCGACAGGGCAGGTCCTCCTCCGGCTCATGTGGTTCTGGATGAGGGCGTTCCTCATACTGGTTGCCGCAGCGATCCCGGCGACATTGATGACGGGCAGCGCGCGCGCGGAATTCACCGTCTGCAACCAGACCTTGGACGTGGTGAACCTGGCAGTCGGCCAGGATGTCGATGGCACGTTCCAGACCGATGGCTGGTGGACCATCGGCGCCAATCATTGCGTCGACGTGCTCCGCGAGGAACTGTCGAACCGCTATGTCTATGTCTATGCGACGGATGTCTTCGGACATGCGATCCTCGAGGGATCGACCGGCATGTGCGTCGAGAAGCGCCGCTTCACCATCCGCGGCATCGACGACTGCTGGCAGCGCGGCCACATCCTCGCCCGCTTCCTCGAAGTCGACACGCTCGAGCAGATTCGCTGGACGTTCTTCCTGACCGGACGCGATCCGTGAAACACCAGATCGACGCCAGCTTCAGGCTGAGGAAGCAGTCCTTCGCGGCATGGCGGCGTCAGGCGCGCCTGCGCCGGATCTACATGGGTGTCGCCGGCCTCGTTCTGTGCGCGGTCGGGGCGACCGCATATCTTGCCCGTGACAACTGGATGCCGCGCGACGACCTCGACGAAGAGCTCCAGGTCACCGAGGGGATCGAGGATCTGCCGTCCGATGCGCAGGTTTATGTCCCAGCAATCGTCGACCTGCCCGGCGACCCCATGTGGATCACGCTGTCACACGACCCGACGGCGGTCGCGAAGAACAGGGTGATCGATCGGCCCGACGCCCTCGCGCAGAGCGGCGTTCCCGCAAAGCTCGAAGTTCTGACCGACGAAATGCTGAGTTCGAGCGAACAGTTCATGACGACGATCCCTTCCAATCAGGAGGACTTCGCGTTTTTTCAGGCGCAGCGCTCGGGCGCGGTCGTGGCGGTGCAGGACCAGCAGGACCAACCGGCCATACCCTCCGGTGAGATGGATGAAGAAGCCGGGACATCGCCTGACGCCGATCTTGACGCAGGCTGGGATGAGCTGCAGCAGAGCGACGGCGAAGGCCTTCCGACGTTCAAGAAGACCGAGATCGAGAACAACACGACGGTCGCGACGGTCGTCCAGGAAGCGCAGCGCTTCGAGGCCACCGAAGACACGTTCGTCCGCATCCTCGGCAACCGCACCCTTGAGAGCGTTGCACTCGACGCGCGCTTCAGCCGGGAAGATGCCAGCCTGGCCTCGGCGGCACTAAGATCGGTCTTCGGCCGCGAACAGCTCGAGCAGGGCTTCGTGGTCGCAATGCGCGGCTACCGCCCGCGCCGCGACGCGCCGAGCCTCTCGCTGATGCAGGTTTCGGTCTACGCGAGGAGCACCTATGTCGGAACATTGGTGCGTGGGGATTCGGGGGGCTTCGAGGCGGGCGTCGATCCCTGGGTGTCCAACGACCTCTTCAACTATTCCGGGCTCCCCGACCAGGATACGCTGAAACGGCAGTACCGCCTGCTCGATGCCATCTACTCGACCGCCGTACGCAACAATGTCCCGCCCCGCGTCATCGGCGAGGCGATCATGCATCTGTCGCGCGGCAACGACCTCAACCTGTTCGCCGACGAGAGCGATCGCCTTGTACTGGTCTATTCGCAGGAGCCCCGTTCGAAGGACAAGATGACCGGGCGCGTGCTCTATGTGGCCGTTCATGGCAACAACAGGAATCTCGACTGCTACGTCTATCGGCAGCCGGACGGCGAGTTCACATGTGCGACCGGCGCCGATCCGGTCCAGACCGTGGCCGTCGCCAGCGGCATGGCGACACCGGTCAACGGGGTTCTCACGTCGACATTTGGCCCCCGCAAGCATCCCATTCTCAAGACGGTGCGCCTGCACAAAGGGGTCGATTGGAAGGCCCCCGTCGGGTCACCGATCTTCGCGGCTTTCGACGGGCAGATCATCTACCGCGCCGACAGTGGCGGATACGGCAATCTGGTCAAGATCTCTCACGCCGGCGGGCGTGAAACCCGCTATGCGCACATGCAGCGCTTCGCCGACAACGTCGAAATCGGGACCAGCGTCAAGGCTGGCACCGTAATTGGGTACGTCGGCACCACGGGATTGTCGACCGGCCCTCACCTGCACTTCGAGGTCTATCAGGACGGCGCAGCGATAGACCCGCTCGGCAATGTGATGGTCGCCGCCAGGTCTCAGCCCGACGTTGTCGTTGCGCAGGCGAGCACGTCCGACGCCGAAGCCGTTCAGATCCTCACCAACCGCATCATCCATGTCGAAAGCGGTGGCAGCGCCACGGCCAAGAATCCCA
The DNA here is from genome assembly GCA_043822005.1 of Pseudomonadota bacterium. Taxonomy (GTDB): domain Bacteria; phylum Pseudomonadota; class Alphaproteobacteria; order Rhizobiales; family Rhizobiaceae; genus Mesorhizobium_A. Next base: position 49,609 of record JBDRCE010000063.1, read on the forward strand.
ATTCCTCTGCGACCGGCCTCGGCCAGTTTATCTCGAAGACCTGGATCCGGATGATGAACACCTACCGGCCCGACCTGGCCCGCTCGCTCTCCACGAAGGAGTTGCTGGCGCTCCGGTTCGATCCGACGATCTCGCGCGAAATGGTCGCGAACCTGGCGCGGGAGGGCGAAGCCTACCTCAAGCAGCGCGGTCATGCGATCACGGCCGGACGGCTCTACCTGTGCCACTTCCTGGGCATGGAAGGCGCTCATCTGGTCCTCTCCGCGACGAAGACCGAGCCGCTGATCAACGTCATCGGCGCACAGGCAATCAACGCCAACCGGTTTCTGACGGGAAAGGATGCGAGCTACGTGATCGACTGGGCGGAGCGGAAAATGCGGGGAGCAAGGGCTACAGCGCCGGTATCGTCGCCACAGTCGCCCCCCGCCATAATCGAGGATCGGCCGCTGTCGCCCGAATTCGAGAAGTTCAAGATGGCCGTCAGCGAAATCGTAAAAGCCCTGGATGATGGCATCTGACGACGCCTACTGGCAGTCGTTCCTGGCCCACCGGCTGAGCGCGACCTTGAAGCGGGTGCCGAGCGGATGCTCGAGCCTCAGCACTGACGTGTCGACACTGACATAGGTCTTGGCCTGTTCGCAGAGCCGCTCCTTGGTCCACTGGTGGCATGCGCTGCAGTGATTGTCCCAGACCTTCTTGTCGAGGCCCTCGACCGGACTGAAGCGCGGCTTGCCCTGTATCAGCATCGCGAAGCTCTTCCCGTCGATGGCCGGATCGCCGAATTGCACCGGAATATCGAAGAAGATGGCGCTGTCGGTGGCGAGGTCGGGGATTTTGGCTCGCAACGCGTCGATGGCTGCCTGATCCTGAGGCGGCGGCGGCGCCGCGGGCTGCGCCGCGGCGGGCGGCGCGGGCGCTTCTTCGCCCAGGATCAACGGCGCCTTGAGGTCGACGGCACGAAGCACGACATCGCCATCGAGCGAACTGACGACCAACGGCTTCTGTTTGCCGCCGGTCGCCGCCTCGACATCCGTGGCTGCTTTCCTGACTGCATCGGCGATCGACATGTTCGCGGACCCGATCGCGGCTAAAAGCGCGCCCGAGAATGGCGAATGGTCGCCGACGATCTCCTCCACGACCTGATTGGGTCCGCTTGCCGATGCGATCAGCGTGCCGCGGCCACCGGCGGGCGCCTCCACCTCGGCAAGCCCGAGCGCCGCATTCCCGCCCGCATGGGACAGTCGGTCGGCGAGTGGATTGGCCAGGCTCGCATCGAGGAACACCAGCCGCGCACCTGTCTCGCGCGACATCTGGCGCAGGATGAAATCCAGCGGGACCGCCTCGAAATCGAGCGACGTGTCGTCCTTGAGTTCGGCATTCACAGGGATCAGATAATTGGCGCCGGAGAGCTGGAGGGCGTGCCCGGCGTAATAGAACACCGCTATATCGGCCCCGCGAACCTGCCTTGCGAACTGAGCGATCCTCGCTTGCGTCTCGGAGGTCGCGAGGTCGAGGCCGACGATTACCTCGAAGTCCAGTTCCCGCAGCTTGTTGGCGATGGACTCGGCGTCGCGAACCGGGTTCAGCAGTCTCGGCGTATTATGGTAGGCGGCGTTGCCCAGCACCAAGGCAACGCGACGCTCGGCGCTTGCAACCGGCGCGGTTGCGAGACACGCCGCGACGGAAACGAGAAACCAGCAGATCAGACGTGTCATCGAATGCTGGCAAGTCACCGGCCGCGTCCCTTTCCTCAGTTGATGCGCTTGACGACCTGGAACTCGATGCGCCGGTTCAGCGCCTTGTTCTTTCCAGTGTCGTTGGGCGCCACTGGCCTGGCTTCGCCGTAACCGGCAACGGTCAACTGAGCATCCGGGATCCCACCCGCGACGATAGCCTCCGCGACGGCCCTTGCGCGGCGTTCGGACAAGCGCTGATTGGACTCGTCCGCGCCGTCGGAGTCGGTGTGCCCTGAAATTTCGATCTTGAGGTCGGGGCATTTGCCAACGACATCGACGACCGCGTCAAGCAAGGGCTTGCTCGCGGCGTTGAGCTGCGCGCTTGCGGTCCGGAAGTAGATGGCCCCCGTGCGCGAAATGACCTCGAAGCGGTTCACGCACTCGTCGTTGCTGAACGATACCTTCGAGGCGTCGGTCACGACTGGTCCGACATCGGCAGCCGGCGCCGCGGCAGCCGCCACCGCGACGGGCGCAACCGAGCCTTCGGCATTGAACACGAAGTCGAACGAGACGGAAGCTGCCGGGACGATATTGGTGACGTTGGCTGCAGTTTGCAGCTTCTCGATGTTCGGCAGCAGTCCGAAGTCCGCGACGTTCACGGCCACGGGGCTCTCCGAAGCGACCGAGACCATGTCGTCGGTAATCATCGTCACCACGACATTGGCTTCGAGGGTCTTGTCGACACCATGCAGATTGAGAACGAAAGGCAGCTTGGATGTCATGCGCCGCTTGGACGGCAGCTCGGCGAAGGCGGCCGGATCGACCTTGGCCGTGACCTCCGCCTTCGGGTATTTGAAGGTTTCGAAGAACAGGAAGCGCATGCGCACATTGCGCAGGTCGATGCCCGTATCGACCGAGTCGAGGTCGAAAACGACTTTCGCCTGTCCGTCCTGCGTGAGCGTCCCGGCAATGTTGCGGATGCTGTTGGTTTCGACGACCGTGTTCTTCTTCACCGACTGGTAGGTCAACTTCGACGCAGCGGCGTTGAGGATCCAGTCCTGCGCATTGGCCGCGCCGGCACTTGCGGCGAAGGCCACTACGACCGCGATGCGCAGCGCGCGAAGAACGGCGCGCGACGAGGGGTTGGAAAGAATGCGCGAGGCTTGCGGCATGTTGACCTCCAACGACCAAATCCGATGCCGGTCCCGCCGGGCATTGCAGACAACAGGGACCGTTCGGAGAATAGCTCATTCGAGCATGACTGGCGAGCCTTCCGTTACGACAACTGAAATTGCGGCGGCGGCAGATTGATGGTCGGTTACCTCGCTCTCTCGACAAGCGATCACTCGACTGCCTCTCAGCTCCCTGCGGTCGCGGTCGCAGCCTGGCCATCCCCGAACACCTGCCCAATGCCGCAAGAGCGGATGCCATCTCCTTCGCCTCGAAGCAGGAACAGCGCGTCGATCCCGACTTTCCGCGCCAGTTCTCCGCCCTTCCTGGGGCCGAGCACCATCAAGGCCGTCGCCCAGGCATCGGCGGCGGCGCAGGTCGGGGCGAGCACGGTGACGGAAGCGGGTGCATCGAGAAGCGGCGCGCCTCTGCGCGGATCCATCGTATGCGACAGTCGCCGTCCCTGCACCTCGACCCAGTGCCGGTAGTCGCCCGAGGTCGCCACGGCGCAGTCCTGCAGGGACAGGATCGAGTGCGGCGCGCGGCGCGCCGGGTCCGGCTGCTCCACGGCAACCGTCCAAGCCTCGCCGTCCGGCTTCGAGCCGATCGCCCGCATTTCGCCGTCGATGCCCACCAGCGCATGGCGGATGCCAAGCCTGGCGAGCGTCTCGGCCAGCCGATCGACACCGTATCCCTTGGCAATGCCATTGAGGTCGAGCGCGAGCGGGGCTTGCTTGCGCACGCTCCCGTCGCCCAGCTCGATCGCCTCATGCGCAGGAACGCGCCTCGCCGCCATGGCGGTGCGGATGAGGTCGGGCGCGGCGGCGGACGGGCCGAAGCCCCAGGCCGTCACCGCATCGCCCATGCCGACATCGAACGCGCCGTCCGATGCCTTGCCGACCGCCAGGGCGAGGCGCAGGACGTCCATCAGCGATGCGGGAACGGTCACCCATTCTCCCACAAGGGCGCCGTTGAGGCGGTTCAGGTCGCTGTCGGGTTTCCATGTCGACATCTGCGCGTCGACTTCGTCGACCGCGGCCTGAAGGGCTTTTCGGGCGATGTCCGCCTCCAGGCCGCGCGGCGCATGGAACAGGGCCGACCAGCGCGTGCCCATCGTCGGGCCGTTGAGCGCGTGACGCACGAGGTCAGTAGACGTCTTCGACATAACGCCCCTCCGCCCTGAGCATCGCGGGCGACATGCCGAGCGGTTCCAGAATCCCCGCCATCGTCTCGGCAACCCCGGCGGCCATCTCGCGGCCGCCGCAGACCATCACGCGCGCACCCTCGCGTATCGCGCGGATGATCTCCGGGTGGCGGGAAGCGAGTGCATCCTGAACGTAGCGCGGCCGCGCTCCGCGCGAGGATGCGGTCGTGAGGCTCGCGACCTTGCCCTCGGCCGCCCAGGCTTCAAGATCTTCGCGGTAGAGGAAGTCGCTGTCCGGATGCCGCATGCCGAAGAACAGGTGGATCGGCCTGCGCGCGCCATTGGCCCGGATAAAGCCTGCCAGCGGCCCCAGTCCCGTGCCTGCCCCGACAAGGATCAATGGCGCGCGGCCTGTGCCCTTGTGGAAGCCGGGGTTGCGGCGGACAAAGGCGGCAACCGTCCCGCCCTGCTCGAGCGCCATCAACGCGCCCGAGCACAGGCCGCCGGCGTGCCTGCGCACCACGATCTCGATGAAGCCGTCGCTGCTGCCCGATGCGAGCGAATAGAAGCGCGGCAGGGTCGAACCCTCCGGCACGATGCCGAGCAGATCTCCGGCTTCGAACCTGGCGAATCCTCTCCGCGTCAGGCGCTGCCAAAGGGACAGGCGCGGGACGGCGAAGCGCAGGATCGCGGTCGGAGCCTGGACCTCCTGGCCGTAGTCGCGCCGCGAGACGAGCCTGAGGGAAGTTGTCTCGGGGCGGACGGGCTGATGATCGAGTTCCAGATCGATGCCGAGCACGTTGCCGAGTTCGCGGCCCCAGCGTGCGAACTCCTGTGGCGATTGGCGGTCCACCGTTTCGAAATGCAGGAGTGCCGGCCATCCCGTCGCCCTCGCGGCCGTCTCGACGGCCTCGGCGTAGGCACAGAAGGCCGGGAAGCTGCGGTCGCCGAACCCCAGCACTGCCATCGGCACAGCGCGCGCGCCTGAGGGATGGGCCAGTCGGTCGAGGAACCCCTTCGCGGAGGCAGGCGCGTCGCCGTCGCCATAGGTTGCCGCAAGGACAACGTAGCGGTGCGCGGCGGCGGTCCGGGCCGGGTCGAAGGCCGACATGGGCGCGAGGTGCACCTGCTGGCCGGCCCGGGTCAAGGCAGCGTGCAGCGTCGCGGCGAAACCCCAGGTGCTGCCGCCCTCGCTTCCGACGAGTATGACGGTTTCGGCGCGCGACGGCGGGACGTTGCCGCGGATGCGCGGCCGCCCGCGGCGACTCTTCAGCCACATGACGGCGCCGGTAACACCCATCACCGGAACTGCGAGCGCCATCAGGCCGAGCACCAGGCCGAGCAGCGCGGCACCCTTTCCGGTGTGCAGCATGTAGATCGTCTCGGACGCGCGCTCCCAGGCGCTGAGGTCCGACCAGCCCAGCGTGGCTCCCGTGCCCTGGTCAAGGTAGCCCGTGCCGAGATCGGTCTTGAGCGTGAACACGTCGGTCGCATCGCCGGGATAGGGAAAGCTGAGTTCGCGCAGGGCCTCGACCGGCGTTGCGGCCAGCAGCGGCATCGAGGCCAGCGGCATGCCGGCCTCCCCGCTCACAGTCGACGGCAAGTCCGGGACAACGGCCTGGTCCGGAAGGAACCCGAAGGTCGACGCCGTCATCCAGATCGCGGTCGCCGAGGACAGAAGGAGGCCGAGCACGGCCCCACGCGCGAGCTCGACATGGATGCGTCCCGTCATCGGTCCCCGCAGCGGGGCAAACCAGCGCCTCCAGCCGCCGGCGCGCCGGGCCACGAGCATCGTTCCCGAGACGGCAAGGAGGAGCATGGCCACCGCCCCGGCAGCCGAGACGAGGCGGCCGGCGTCGTCCATGAACAGCGAGCGGTGCAGGTTCGTCAGCCAGCGCTCGACCGGGCTCGGGTCGGCGGAGGCGACGCCCGACCCCGTGGCAAGATCGACCACCGCCGAGCCCGGCGTTCCGTTGTCGAACCAGTATGCCGTGATGCGTCCCGAGGGAGAGCGTTTGATCTGCTCCACCCCCGGATAGGCGATCTGGATACGGGTCGCGAGATCGGCAATGCTCGTCGAATCTTCAGCCTGCGACGCGCCCAGCCGCTCCGCCGCCGGGAAGACCGAAAGGGCGGCCCCGCTGAGCGCAAGCAGGGAGACTAAGGCCAGAGCCACAAGCCCCGGCCCGCGGTGAAGAGCTCGGATCATGCGTTCGCCCTCACATGCCGTAGCCGAAGCTGGCGACGTAGCGTCGGCCCTTGACGGACTGGCCGGCGCCCTTGGACGTCAGCGGCACGGCGACTTCGTTGGGGCTGTCGCGCATGTCCTCGACCGCGGCGTCGACGTGCAGCGTGTAGCCGGCATCGAAAAGCGCGTCAGCGAGGTCGAGCGTGATCTCGAGCTTGCGGCCGGCCCCAACGCTGGCCCCCGTTATGCCGTTGATCTCGGCGATATTGCCGCGCGTCGCGCGGTACCAATCGCTGAGATGCTCGTAATATTTGGACTTGCCTCCCGCCATCCAAAGGGTGCCCGCATAGGCACCCTTTGGATCGGTGACATAGATGGCGAGATAGGCTCCGTCGCCGCCGTAGCTGTTCAGGGTGGTCGTCAGCGTCACCGGCCGCGCTATCGCCATACCGGGAAGCGTGAGTGCGGTGGTGAGCGCCAGGGCGGCAAATATCGTTCTCATGACGGAGTCTCCAAGGTTCGCGGGAAAGGTGGCGGGTGGCTCAGTTCACCTTGACCTTCGGCGCTTCGCCGCTGCCGAACAGGCCATTGTTCGGAGGGGCGACTGTGCCCGCCCGAGCGGGTCCGGCCGCGGCACCGCTCCGGTAGCCGTCGTCATCATCGTCGTCATCGTCGCTGTCGTCGTCGTCATCGCCTTCGTCATTGTCGTCGTCATCGTCGCCACGGCCGAGGCGGCGTCCGTGATCCCGGTCAGAGCGGCGGTCATCGCTGGCGAACAGCAGGTTCGCGCCTTCATCGGAGGCGTCGTCGACGGCCTCGCGCACTGCTTGCGGCCGCGGTGCGTCATGCATCGCGCTCCATGCGGGAAGGCCGACGCCGACGGTCAGCGCGGTCGAGGCGAACAGGATGGCAAATGTTCTTTTCATGGCAGTATCTCCTTTTCTGCAGGACCGTTCTCGACGCCGCGCCTGATCCCTTCCTGACGGAAACGAACTTTCTGCTTCAGCTTGCCGTCAGGAAGCGAAAGGCCCCGCCGCAATGGCGAGGCCTTGATAGACTCCTGCGTGTCAGGATGAGCGATCAGGCGATATCGCCGCGACTGGCAGGCCTCTTCCGGCCCGTGACCATGGCGCGGACGAGATTTTCCCTATGACGATACGAAGCGAGAGCGACGCCTCCGAGATGGAGGGCAATCAGGAGCAGCATCGCGTTCGCAAGCGTCTCGTGAACCTCTTTGAGTGGACTCTCCGCTTCGTCGTCATCGTCGTCTGCAAACGCCGGCGCGACGAGCTGCAACTGGCGGGCTGCCGATTCCGCGCGACCGGGCTCTTCCATCAGCCATCCGGTTAAAGCCGTTCCGGACAGCGTCACCAGCAAGGCGACCACCATGGCCGCTCCCGCGGGGTTATGGCCGAGGAAGCGCAGCTCGCGCCCCTTGGCGATGTCGCCGACATAGGAAAGCGTGGCGGCCGGCCCGCGAACGAACTGCGAGAAGCGGGCGTAGCGGCTCCCGACGAGGCCCCAGACCAAGCGGAAGCCGACCAGCGCCGCGACCGCGTAGCCCGCGAACTCGTGAACCGGCTGCATGTCGTCGGCCGTGAGCCATGCCGTGGCGAAGGCAACGACCAGGGTCCAGTGGAAGATGCGGAGGAGCGGATCCCAGACCCGAACCCAGCTGGCAGGGTTCTCCGCGGTTTCGGATCCGGCGATGGCGGGGGCGTTCTCAGTCATGGTGCTTTTCTCCCTCGCGACGCCGATGGCCGTCGTCATCCCTGTGTTCGATCTCCAGTATCTCGAGGGTAGCCGGATTAACGGTCGCCTCGATCCTTTGGCCCTGGGCATCTGTGCCGTCGATCTCGTAACAGCCGTCGTCGATCTTGATCCGTCGCACCGTCCAGCCTTTCTGCGCCGCCAGGGCGGCGACAGCTTCCCTCGGCTTCCAGTCGACCATCGGCACGAAGCACTCGTCGTCGGCAAAAGCACTGCCGACCGGGAAGGCCGCGACGAATGCGAGAATTGTCAGGACGAGGCGCATGGGCCATGACTCCGTTCAGTTGGGCTTGTGGCTGCCCTGCACTGCCAAGCTGACGGCTTCCTGAAGTTCGCTCGAGATCCTCTTCAGCGGGGCGTCAGGTTGAACCACCAGAAAAGGCCCAATTGCCGCGGAAGGCGCTTGGATATGCGAATCCTGCTCATAGAGGACGACGCCGTGTTGGGCGCCGCGGTGCGCGACCAGATCGCCGGGGACGGCTATTCGGTCGACTGGGTCACGCGGATCGACGCGGCGCGGGACGCGATGGCGGGCGCGGGCTACGACCTGATCCTGCTCGACCTCATGCTTCCCGACGGCAGAGGCATCGTCTTCCTCAAGGCCCTGAGAGCCGGGAGAGACGTGACGCCCGTGATCATCCTCACCGCCCTCGACCAGGTGTCGGACCGGATCGAGGGCCTGAAGGCCGGAGCGGACGACTACCTCGTAAAACCCTTCGATCTCGACGAGCTGTCGGCGCGGATCGGCTCCGTCGCCCGCCGATACTCCGGCAATCCCAACCCCATCATCCGGCACCGGGGGCTCGAAATAGACATCGCCCGCAGGAGCGTCGGTCGGGACGGCAAGCCTGTACAGCTCACCGCCCGCGAATGGGCGTTGCTCGAGGCCTTCCTGACCCGGCCTGGCCAGCTCCTGTCAAAGGCCCAGCTCGAGGAGAAGCTCTATGACTTCGCTGCCGAGGTGGAGAGCAACACGATCGAGGTCCATGTGAGCCGCCTGCGAAAGAAGCTCGGCACGGACCTGATCGAGACCGAGCGCGGCCTCGGCTACCGGCTCGCTCAGGCATGAGGGCGCCCAGAAGCCTCCAGGGCAGGCTGCTCCTGTCGCTTGGAGCGATCCTGCTCGTGTTCTGGATCGGCGCGGCCTGGGCAACCGCCGTCCTGCTGAGGCACGAGATCGAAGAGGTCTTCGATTCCTCCCTGCAGGAAACCGCGCAGCGCCTGCTTCCGCTCGCGGTCCTCGACATCGTCGGACGGGAGGAAGGAGACGTCGCCAGCCAGAGGCTCGGGGCGATCCGGAGCCACGATGAACTCTTCACCTATGTGGTCCGAGACGACAAGGGCACGGTCCTGCTCCAGTCGCACGCGGCCGACCTCTCCACTTTCCCGCCTTATGGAGGATCGGGCTTCGGCCGGACGGCGACGCACCGCCTCTATAGCGAAGAGGCTCTGCAGGGGACGATCCGCATCACGATGGCGCAGCCGCTCGCTCATCAGGACGCGGTCGTTCGCGAGATGCAGATGGGCCTCGGCCTGCCCGTCCTGCTGGTGATCCCCGCTGCGTTCGCGGCGATTGCCTTCGCGGTAAGACAAAGCACCCGGCCCTTGCGAGCTTTCCGGGAACAGCTGGAGACCCGGAGCGAAAAGGACCTGGCCTCGGTCGCCTCAGGCGACCTGCCGAGCGAGGTCGCCCCGCTTGCCGCCACCATGAATGCGCTGCTCGAGAGGCTTCGGGCGGCGTTCGAGGCGGAGCGCGGCCTCGCGGCCAATACAGCCCACGAACTCAGGACTCCGCTCGCCGGAGCGATCGCCCAGGCCCAGCGCATCCAGAAGGAAACCGCCGAACCTCAGATCGCCCAACGCGGAGCTGACATCGAAGCTGCGCTCAAGCGGCTGACGGCGCGCGCCGAGCGGCTGATGCAGCTCGCGCGCGCGGAAGGCGGACGGCTGAACCTGGATCGGGAGTCCGACCTGCGCGATACGCTGGACGTCGTGATCGCAGACATGCGCCGGAACGAGCCGGCTGGCCGCATCCTGCTCAGCCGGCCCGACACGCCCGTCATGTCCGCCGCCGATCCCGACGCGGTTGGAATCCTCTGCCGCAACCTGGTCGAGAACGCGCTCCGCCACGGAAGCCAGTCCTCCCCCGTCGAGGTGGCCCTTTCTCCCGACGGCCTTCTGACCGTGTCCAACGACGGCCCCGTCGTGCCTCCCGAGATGCTGGCGAGGCTGGCGGACCGCTTCGAGCGCAGCGGCGCGGAGGGCCGCGGGAACGGTATCGGCCTGTCCATCGTCTCGACCATCGCCGACCGTATGGGCAGCAGGCTCACGCTGAGGTCGCCGCGGCCGGGCAGCCAGACCGGGTTCGAAGCAAGTGTCCGGCTCGCGAGCGCCGGAAGCGCCGGGACAAGGCTATGAACCGGATCTCAATCTGCCGGCAAAGGCCGGGATACAGCTCGTCCCGACCAGTCTGACTGAGCCTAGACAGCAGCCGGATTGTCCGCCTCGATCGATATGCTGCGGGACAGCCGTTCGAGGTCGTCTGCGATTGCCGAAGCCGCCGATTGCAGGACCGGCGCATAGCGCGCGCAGGCCTCCTGTTCCGAAGAGAAGGCCGAGGTGAAATAGGTCAGGCCGAGGCTTGCCAGCACCTTGCCCGACTTGCTGACGATCGGCACTGCGATCGTGTTGGAGTTGCGCGGCTCCACCAGCGAGGACCGCGTGGCATAGCCGTTGGCGCGCACCTTTCGCACCAGCCGCGCGAGTTCCGCGGGATGATGGCTGAGCGCGTTCTCCGGATCGTCGGACCGCCTGAGAACATCCGTGATGAGTTCGGCTTCCTCACCTTCGAGGAAGGCGAAGTAGGCCAGTCCCATCCCTCGGGTCAGAAGGTTCAGGCGCCGGTTGACGGTGCTGTGGAAGGGCGACACCGGACTGTCGGGCACCGTGCTGAAACGAATGATGACGCCGTCATAGTCCGGCAGGGCGATGGCCGTCGGCCACTTGTGCTTGCGCGTGATGGCGACCGCCCACGCGCGGCCGGCTTCGACCACCAGCGGCCCCTTATGGAAGCCGGAACTGAGCGAAGTGACCAGTGCGCTGACCCTGTAGCCGCCCTCCCTCACATCGTTTTCGACATAGCCCGCATCCTCCAGCGTCTTGAGGATGCGCACCAACGTCGGTTTCGGGAGCTTCGTGCGCGCATGCAGCTGCGCGATCGTGTTGATCGGCTGAAGGTTCAGCTCCTGCAACACGTTCATGGCGCGTTCGATGGCCCGGATGCCCACGGTCTCTCCTCCCGACTGATCCATTCCGTCCTACGGAACGGCAGGGACTACCGGTTGAGGCGGTGGACCGTCAATCATTATGCCCTTCGCAGCAGATAAAAGGATGAACGGCATGGCTGCGGATGATCAGGCGAAACGCAATCGCGAGGAGGCCAGGGCGCTGGTCGCGACGATCGACGACGCGCGCGCCAATCGCCTGCTGAAGGGCGCGCTCGACCTTCACGTCCATTCCGGCCCGTCGACCATGCCGCGCCAGGTTGACCATTTGCAGGCCGCGCAGGAGGCGGCCGACGCCGGCATGCGGGCAGTGCTCTTCAAGGATCACCACTATTCGGTGGCGCCTTTCATCCCCTTACTCGACCGTGTTCTCGCCCGGCCGGACTTTGCCATGTTCAGCGGGCTGGTTCTCAACAACTCGACTGGCGGGCTCGATCCCTACGTGGTGGACGCGCAGCTGAAGATGGGCGCGAAGCTGATCTGGATGCCGACCGCGCAGGCGGCCAACCATGTGCGCAGCGCGCATCGCAAGACGCGGCTCGCCTCCAACGTCCAGCTGAAGCCCTCGCCCCTGCTCAGCCCGCTCGATTCGCTGGGCAACGTGCTCGACGAGGTCAAGCAGATCCTCGACTCGATCGCCGAATTCGACGCGATCCTGTCATCGGGCCATCTCCATGTCTGGGAGATATGGAAGCTGTTCGACGAGGCCCGCGCGCGGGGCGTCAAGCGCCTGCTGATCAATCACCCGATGTACGGGCTGCATTTCAGCTACGACGACATTCGCGACCTCGCGCGCCGCGGCGCGGTGGTGGAACAGTCGGCCGGCCTCTACATCGACTCCCGCTTCAACACCTATTCGCCGCAGGAGCTGAAGGAACATATCGAGGCCGCAGGCGTCGAGCACTCATCCATCGGCTCCGACCTCGGTCAGGTCGACAATCCGACGCCGGTCGAAGGCATGCGCCAGGCAATCAAGCTGTGCCTGGCGCTGGGGTTCAGCGACGACGACGTGCGCACCATGGTGGCCACCAATCCGGCCAGGCTGGTCGGGCTCGGCGGCTGAGCCGCCGTGCGGGTCATCGAAATCGCGCGGCCGGGAGGCCCGGAGGTCCTGCGCATCGTCGAGCGCGGGGTGCCGCAGCCGGGCGAAGGCGAGGTGCTCGTCAGGGTCGCTGCCGCCGGCGTCAACCGCCCCGACATCCAGCAGCGCCGCGGCCTCTATCCCCCGCCGCCCGGCACCACGGACATCCCCGGGCTCGACGTGGCCGGCACCGTCCATGCGGCGGGCCCTGGCGTGCAGGACCTTGCGGTCGGCGCCGCCGTCTGCGCGCTGGCAAATGGCGGCGGCTACGCGGACTACTGCATCGTGCCGGCGGTGCAATGCATGCCCGTTCCGCGCGGGTTGAGCTTCGCCGAGGCGGCATCTCTTCCCGAGGTCTTTTTCACAGCCTGGAACAACATCGTCTGGCTGGCCGGACTGAGGCCCGGCGAGACGCTGCTGGTCCATGGCGGCACCAGCGGCGTCGGCATGGCGGCCATCCAGATCGCGCGACAGCTGTTTAGCGCGCGCGTCCTGGCGACCGCCGGCAGCGAGGAGAAGCGCGCGGTGTGCCGCGACGTGGGCGCGGAAGCCGCCTTCGACTACAGGGGCGACTGGGACGTCCAGATCCGCGGCCACCTGTCGGGATCTGGCGTCGACATCATCCTCGACGGGCAGGCAGGCCCTGCCACCCAGCGCCAGCTCGATCTGCTCAACGAGGACGGCAGGCTGGTCTTCATCGCCAGCCATCAGGGCGAGTTCGCCGAAATCAACATGCGACAGCTGGTCCGCCGGCGGCTGACGATCACCGGCTCGACGCTGAGGCCGCGACCGTCCGACTACAAGGGCCGGCTCGCGCGCGAACTGGTCGAGCGCGTCTGGCCGCTGCTGGAGGACGGGCGCATCGCGACCCGCGTCCACGCCGCCCTCCCCTTCGAACAGGTGCAGGCGGCCCACGCGATACTCGACGAGAACCGGCAGATCGGCAAGGTTGTGCTGATCGTCGATGCCGAACTCGGCGCCAGCGTTCCACGCCCTCGGCACGCCGCCTGAACACCGGCAGCGGCCGGCCGAGCGGCGATCCGCCCGGCCGCTCTCATCATTGCGCGGGCATTGGGTAGTCCGCCTCGTTCAGCACCCAACCTGGCTTCATCGAGAAATCCATGCGCGGCGGGGCGAAGATGTCGACCAGCTGGTTGACCCCCTGCCCCTCCGCCGTCGTCGTGTGGATCGAGGGCGGCGGGATGACGCAGATCGAGGGCGACTCGCAGAAAAGATGCTCGTCCTCTCGCCAGACGTTCATGTTGGTCGTCCACGGCCAGCGCAAATGATGGGTGAAGGCGCCGGAGAGCGCGAGCGAGCACTGCTCGAAATCGTCGTGGTGGTGCGGCGAGACCTTGTCGCGTGCGCGGGGTCCGACCCGGGGCGTCAGATAGTTGATCATGAATGTCGTGCACCGGTAGATGCGCCCGAAGCGGGACGGATCCTCCGGCACGTCGAGCGTGTACCATTTCAGCTTCAACCCGCCCGGAGGCTCGGGCCAGGGCTGGAACGGCGGCACGTTCGGATGCGTGCCGCTGAAGGCCTCCGCATTGGAAGCCGCCTCGGCCAAGTCCTGCGACTTGGGCGTGAACAGCCTGACCAGCGTGCCAGGCGTCAGCATCCGGATCGTGCTTTTCCCCGGCGGCACGAAGGCAACCGAGTAGCCCGGCACGACCGTCGTGCCTTCGGACGTGGTGATCTCGACCTCAGTCTCCGGATCGGGAATGATCACGGCGTATTCGTCGGGCTGGGCTGTGCGGTGGAAGATGCCACCCTCGTTCGCTTCGCTGTAGGCGACGACGAAGTTCTGCCCGCGGCTGATCCAGGTTCTGCCGTTTGAGTCTATCTGCTGCGGCGCCGTCTCGTAGAACAGCGCGAGTTCGGACCCGAAGAAGCTCTCGTGCATTCGCGCGGGCGCCGGTTTCGGACTGCCTGCCAAAGTGGATCGCGGATCGCTCTGGTCGTACATGGTCTGCCTCCTTCTGATGTATGTCCGGGTTTCGCAGGCTGAAGCGGTCAGGCGGGCAAGGGCGCCTGTTTCCTGAGACCGAGGATCGCGCGAGCTTCACCCGGCGTAGCGATGCGGCCGCCGAGGTCGCGGACGATGCGGGCCGCCTTGGCGACGAGGGCGGCGTTGCTTTCGGCGAGCACGCCCTTCTCGAGGTAGATGTTGTCTTCCAGCCCGACGCGGACATGGCCTCCAAGCAGCCAGCTCTGGGCCAGCATCGGGAATTCCCAACGGCCGACGCCAAACGCGCTCCACGGAGCGGTCGAAGGCAGCAGCGACTTCATGTACATCAGCGTCTCTGGGGTCGCGATTGCGCCGTAGCGGACGCCGAGCACGATCTGGAACAGCGTCGATGCTTCCAGCCGGCCCTGTTCGATGAAGTGATTGCCGAGCTGGATGTCGCCTGAGTCGAACACTTCCAGCTCCGGCTTCACGCCCGCCTCGGCGATCAGATCGGCCATGATCGCGAGATTGGCCGGCGTGTTGATGACGACGGACGAGCCCGAGTACATCGTGTTGAGATCGAGGCTGCACAGTTCGGGCCGCAAGGCCTGGATATGCGCGACGCGGGGTTCCGGGCGCATCAGCGTCGTCCCCCGCGCGGCCACGCTCGGATCGGCCTCGCTCGGAACGAAGCGCTGGCCAGGCCCCGTCGTCAGGTTGATCACCACATCCTCATCTGCGGCGCGCAGGCGCTCCACCACCTCGCGGTAATGCGCGAGTTCCATGCTCGGGCGCCCGTCCGGATGCCGGACGTGGATATGGACGATCGCCGCGCCCGCGCGTGCCGCCTCGACGCAGGACTGCGCGATCTGTTCCGGCGTGACCGGCAGATGGGGTGTCTGCTGAAGCGTGGTGATGTTGCCGGTGACGGCGCAGCTGATGATGGTCGGATCGGCCAAGGCGGCGGCTTCCTTTGCAAAGTGAGTGCTGACGAGCGGTGCGTGGGGCTGTTGCTCGCATTCCGCTCGCAGCGAGGGCAACGCCGATGCGCGGGCGTTTCGCCGGGGGAAACGGTCGGTGTCGTTCCGGCCTGCGAAATGGATTCTATTCGCCGACCATCGGGCGCGTCTCTGCCGGTAGAAGGGGAAGATCAGTTGGAAGCGCCATGCCCGATATCCGTCCCCCCTTCACGACGTTCCGAGAGAGACTGCTGGCCAGGAAGCGGTTGCTCGGTACGTTTCTCAAGCTGCCGACAACGCAGGTCATCGAGATCCTCGGTCCGATCGGCTACGACTTCGTCATCATCGACCAGGAGCATGCGGCGCTCGACCGCAACATCACCGACCTGATGATCTTCGCCGCGCGCGCCGCCAATATCGCTCCCGTGGTCCGGATCCCCGAATTCACCGAGTCCTTCGTCCTGGGTGCGCTGGATTCCGGTGCCATGGGCATCATGGTCCCGCACGTGACGTCCGTCGAAAAGGCGCGGGCAGTCGCGCGCAGCGCCCGCTACAAGGGCGGCAGCCGCGGCTTTGCCGGGCTGACGCGCGCGAGCAACTGGGGCAGCGTCGGCGCGGTTGGTCACATGGCGGCGCAGGATGCCCAGGTGGCCGTCATCGCAATGATCGAGGATCAGGACGCGGTCCCCGCCGCCGGCGACATCGCGCGGGTCGACGGCATCGACGCGCTGTTCATCGGGCGGGGCGACCTGACCGCATCCTTCGGCGACGATCCGGACGCAGGCGCGAAGGTGGCCGAAATCAGCCGGCGTGTCGCGGCGGCCGCGCGAGAGGCCGACGTCCCGCTGATGATGCTGCCGACCGGGCGAGCCGATTTCGAGTTTGCCACAAGCCTCGGCGCGACAGCTCTGGCCTTTTCGAGCGATCATGGCTTTATCCGTTCGGCGGCCGCCGCCGTCATCAAGGACTATGCCGGCTGACGCCGGGATCGTGGCGTCGGTAGAACGCGAGCCGTCGTAGCAAGGCGGCCGGAACATGATCATCCGGCAGGCCGCCGGGAGGAAGGAAACGCAATCGATGCCAGCGATCGAGGTACCCGCGCTCGCCGTGCCACGCACGGTTCTGGTCACCGGCGGTAGCGGCGGCATCGGGCGTGCCGTCGCCGCCCGGCTGGCCGAACTGGGATCCCGGGTGGCGGTCGGCTACAACAGCCGGGTCGGCGCTGCCGAGGACGTCGTCTCCGGACTGCACGGACAGGGCCACTGCGCCATCCGCATCGCGATCGACGACCCCGCGTCGATCGAAGCGGCAAGGGCTGCGCTCGAAGCGCGCTTCGGGTATCTGGACGCGCTGGTGAATTCGGGCGGCGCGACGACGCCGGTTCCGGCCAACGATCTCGACGCCCTGACCGACGAGATCTTCGACCGCGCGGTCCTGCTCAACCTGCGCGGACCTTTCGCCGTGATCCGGGCGATGCGCCCGTTGCTGGAGCGCGGCGAGAACGCGGCCATCGTCAACGTGTCCTCCATCGCGGCGCGAACCGGCGTGGGCAGCAGCCTCGCCTATCTCGCCGCCAAGGGCGGACTGGACTCCCTCACCATCGCGCTTGCCAAGGTACTGGCGCCCAAGGTTCGGGTCTTTTCCGTCTCGCCGGCTGGCGTCGATACCGACTTCGTGCCCAACCGCACACGCGAACAGCTTGAACGGACGGCGGAGAAATTCCCGCTTCGCCGGGTTACCATTCCGGACGATGTCGCGCGGGCGGTGGTGGCGTGTATCGTCAGCCTGACCAGTTCGACAGGCATCGTCGTTCCGGTCGACGAGGGACGCCACCTCTAGGATAGAGGTGGCGCGGACCAAGCGAAGGCCCACCCGCACGGCATATGTCATCGATTTCGCCGAGCCAGAGACGGGGCAGCAGGAGGAGACTACCGATGACCACGACTTGCCTCAGAGCCCGCACCCGGCTCCTGTTTTCAGCCGTGCGGAATTGTCTGCCAGCAAGGAAGAGGATTGGATGAAAGCCACCCAGGACGTCGCGCTCGGGGCCTTCTTCGCGGCGATCGGCATCGTCGCCGGCGCGATCGCACTCACCTATCCGATCGGCACGCCCAGCCGTATGGGGCCGGGCTTCTTCCCCGTGATCATCTCCGTGCTGATGACGCTGACGGGAATGGCCGTGTTGCTCCGTGCCCACCGGGCCGGCTCGCCCGCCGTCGAGGCCATCACATGGCGGCCGGTCGTCATCGTGCCGCTGATGGTCGTTGTCTTCGGCCTGACGATCGACGGGCTGGGGCTTCCGCTGGCGGTATTCGTGCTCGTCGTCGGCACGGCAGCCGCCAGCGTCAAGTTTGAGATCAGTTGGAAAGCCGCCGCCGGCGCCGTCGCGTTCTCGGCAATCTGCGCGCTTCTCTTCGTCAAGGTGCTGGGCCTGCCCATACCGCTCGCCGGCAGCTGGCTGCCGTTCTCAGGCTGAACCGAGCAACGCCGGGAGGGCGCAGATGGACATCTTCAACGGATTGATGCTGGGGTTCTCGACGGCCACCACGCTGTCGAACTTCTCCTATTGCTTCTTCGGCGTATTCCTAGGCACCGCGGTGGGCGTGCTGCCGGGTCTCGGCCCGATCGCGACGATCTCGATGCTCCTGCCGTTCACCTTCGGCCTGCCCGTCGATACGGCGCTGATCATGCTGGCCGGCATCTTCTACGGCTCGCAATATGGCGGGTCCACCACCGCGATCCTGATGAACCTTCCGGGCGAAGCCTCGTCGGTCGTCACCACTCTGGACGGCCACGAAATGGCCAAGCAGGGAAAGGCGGGGCGCGCCCTGGCGGCGGCTGCGATCGGCAGCTTCTTTGCCGGCACCGTCGGCACGGTGTTCATCGCGGTCGCGGCCCCATTGCTGGCAGGGCTGGCGCTCACCTTCGGCCCGGCCGAGTATTTCTCGCTCATCGTCCTCGGCCTCGTCACGTCGATGGTGCTCACCAGCGGGTCGTTGCTGACGGCGTTCGGCATGGCGCTTCTCGGCATGACCTTCGGGATGGTCGGCACGGACATCAATTCGGGCTTCGCCCGCTATACGTTCGGATCGGCGAATCTGCTCGACGGACTAGACTTCGTGGTGATCGCGACCGGCGTGTTTGGCCTGGGGGACGTGCTCGCCAATCTGCAGAACGAGCATTCCCGCGCCGCCAGCGTGGCGCCCGTGAGCCGGCTCTACCCGACCCGGGAGGACTGGCGGCGGATGACGGCGCCGATCCTGCGCGGTACCGGCGTCGGCGTGGTGCTGGGCATCCTGCCGGGAGCGGGCGTTCTGCTCGCATCGTTCTCGGCCTATGCCCTGGAGAAGAAGATCTCGCGCCGGCCGGAGGAGTTCGGCAAGGGCGCGATCGAGGGCGTGGCTGCGCCCGAAGCCGCCAACAATGCCGCGGCGCAGACCTGCTTCATCCCGATGCTGACGCTCGGCTTGCCCGGCACGGCGACGATGGCGCTGATGATCGGCGCGCTCGTCGTCCAGGGCGTTCAGCCCGGCCCGGAAATGCTGACGCAGCAACCGGCGCTGTTCTGGGGGCTGGTCGTATCCATGTGGATCGGCAACCTGCTGCTGCTGCTGCTCAACCTGCCGCTGGTCGGGATGTGGGCCAAGCTGATCTCTGTGCCCTATCGCTTTCTCTTCCCGCTGATCTGCGTGTTTACCGCCATCGGCGTCTACTCGATCAACAACAATGTCTTCGATGTGTATCTGATGGCGCTGTTCGGGATCCTCGGCTTCTTCTTCCGCAAGGTCGGCGCGGAACCGGCGCCGCTCATCCTCGCGCTGATCCTCGGGCCGATGGCCGAGGAATACTTGCGCCGCACGCTCCTGATCTCGCACGGCGACGCGACTGTGTTCTTCACCAGCCCGGTCAGCCTCGGCATCCTCGTCGTCACCGCGCTGCTGCTGATGTCGATCCTGTCGCCCCACTTCCGCAAGGTCCGGGAAGAGGGTCTGCAGGAAGCGGACTAACCGACGCGACCCCTCGCGGCGTCGACCGGATTCGGCGCCGCTTCGCCCCTCCCAGTTCGAGGAATCGACGTGCCACAGGACGCTACATCACGACTGCAGAGACTTCTCGACCGCGAGGAACTCTTCGACCTCGTCCGCCGCGAGCGGTTTGCGCGCGACCAGCGCCGCTTCCACGTGATGCACGACTGTTTCCACCCTGACGCCTATGTGCGGACGAGCTGGTACGACGGTCGAGGTGGAGAAGCCTATGTCGAGGCTACGCGCGAGTTCATGGGCAGGGTCGGCAACGGCAAGCACTGGGTCTTTCCGGCCTTTGCCCAAATCGCCGGCGATCGCGCCACGGTCGAGAGCCCGGCGATGATCTTCAGCCGCACGCGGCTCGACAGCGTGGAGGTCGACTTCCACGTCTTCTGCCGCTTCTTCTCGCGGACCGTCCGCGTCGACGGCGTCTGGAAGCTCATGAGTTTCGAGGTCCTGTTCGAGCGCGACGTGATGAAGCCGGTCAACCCGTCGGAGCGCCTGCCTGTCGACTGGTCGCGTCTCGAGACGCTGCGGCAGTCCTACAAGTTCCTGGCCTGGATCCAGCAGTCGCGTGGAGTTGTCGTGAACCCGGACCTGCTGGGCGATGACCGCCCCGATGAACTCGCTGCCTTCCATGCCGGAGAGGACCGCTGGCTGGCCGGCGCCGACTGAAGCGGAAGCGACCCTTCATTCCGCTAGACGAAATGACCGCAGCCCTTCATACGACCGCCCGCCCAGGCGGGCTACAGTGAGCCATACCCGATGACATGTTCCATCCACGGGAGGGAGGAAGAACCCATGATCAACAGACGTGAACTCATTGTGCTTGGAGGTTCGGCAGCGGTGCTGGCTTCGACCGGCTTCGTCCGCGCAGCAGACTGGCCGACCAAGCAGGTCACGGTCATCTCCGCCTATCCGCCCGGCGGCACCAGCGACATCATCACCCGCCTCGTGGCGGATCTGCTGACTGCCAAATACGGGCAGCAGTTCGTGGTCGAGAACGTCGCCGGCGCGGCCGGCGCGCTGGCCGGCGGCAAGCTCGCGCGCTCGGCGCCGGACGGCTACACCATCATGGTCTCGGGCAGCGCGCCGATCGCCGCCAACAAGGTGGTGCAGAAGAACCTGGCCTACGATCCGCAGGTCGATTTCACGCCGATCACCGTCGTCGCCGAGAGCTGCGCACTGCTGTCGGCAAGCGCCACTGCGCCGGCCAAGATGTTGCAGGACCTGATCGCCTACGCCAAGGCGAACCCTGGCAAGGTGAACATCGGCAATCCCGGCGCCGGAACCAAGGGGCACATCTGCGCCGCCATGATCGGCATGCAGGCGGGAGTGGAGATCAACCACATCCCCTACAAGGGCTCGCCGCCGCTTCTCGCCGACCTGCTGGGCGGCCATATCGACTTCGCGCTCGATGCGCCGTCGAACTACTTGCAGCATATCAGGGACGGCAAGATCCAGGGTGTCGCCGTGACCACGTCCGAGCGGGTGGGGGAGATACCCGACGTGAAGACGGTTGCCGAACAGGGCTTCGACGGCTTCGATCAGACGCTCTGGTTCGGCGCTGTCGGGCCGAAGGACATGCCGGCCGACATCGTCGACAAGATCCACATGGCGATCAAGGAGTGGACGGATACGCCAGCCGCGAAGGAAAAGCTGAAGTCGCTCGGCCTCGCGGCCGTGGTCAACACGCCGGACGAGATGCGCGGTTCGATCGAGCGCGAGATCGCCGGAATCCGGCCCTTGGTCGATGCCGGGCTGGTGCAGCCGAGCTGAGCCATCGCTGCCCGCGGCGGACCACCGGCCGCCGCGGTTGATCCCTTTCCCTCATGTCCCCGCACGCGCTCGGTCCGCCGTTTCAGCTGTGGAAGAGACGGGCCCGATCGGCCATATCCAATCGATGAGCGAACATTTCACCCTGACCGTCAACGGTCACGTCCACGAGATCGATGCGGCCGGCACGACCCCGTTGCTCGACGTCCTGCGCAACCATCTGGGGCTGAAGGGCTCCCGCTACGGCTGCGGGCTCGAGCAGTGCGGCGCCTGCATGGTGCTGGTCGATGGCGAGACGGTCTATTCGTGCAGCCGCGAGGCCGGCACCCTGCAGGGACGATCGATCCTCACGGTCGAGGGGCTGGGCTTGCCCGACGCGCTTCATCCCCTGCAACAGGCATTCCTCGACGAACAGGCTGGTCAGTGCGGCTACTGCCTTTCGGGCATGCTGATGGCGGCCAAGGCGCTGCTCGACAGGAACCCTTCGCCTTCACGCGCGGAGATCGTCGAGGCGCTCGACCCGAACCTCTGTCGCTGCGGCTCGCACCCGCGCATCCTGCGCGCCGTGGCGCGCGCGGCGGCGGTGCTGCGCGGTGAGGCTGGCGATGGGCATTAGCCAGAGCCTGCGGGACAATCCCCGCCTCGACCGCTGGCTGCGCTTCGCGCCCGACAGGACCGTTCGCGTGGCCACCGGCAAGGTGGAGCTTGGCCAGGGCATCCTGACCGCGCTGGCCCAGATCGCCGCCGAAGAGCTGGACCTGCGGGTCGACCAGATCAGGGTCATGTCGGGCAACAGCGTCGAGGGTCCGGGCGAGGGCTACACGGCGTCGAGCTGGTCGGTCGAGCATTCCGGCAGCGCGATCCGCGCGGTGTCTGCCGAGGTCAGGGCGCTTGCCCTGGCGCGGGCAGCGCTTCGGCTCAACGCCGCGCCGGAGGAGCTGTCGGTCCAGGAGGGTGTGTTCCTCAGGGACGGCGCTGCGACCGGCCTGGACTACTGGCATGTCGCGCCGGACATAGACCTCTCCGCGGAGGCGACCGGCGCCGTCGCCCCGAAACCGGTCGCGGAGCACCGGATCGTCGGCCGCGACATCCCGCGCCTCGACCTGGCGGCAAAGGTCACGGGCTCCGGCTTCATCCAGGACATCGACGTGCCCGGCATGCTGCACGCATGCACGCTGCGCCAGCCGGGACGGGGCGCGACACTGCTGCGGCTCGACAAGGACGCGATCCGGCGCGCGGCCGGCGACGGCGTGCTGATCGTGCAGCGGCAGAATTTCGTCGCCTTCGCGGGCGAAGACGAGACGGCCGTGCGCAAGGCCGCAACGGCCGCTGCGGGGGCAGCCGTATGGGACAGGCCGCGGCGGCTTCGCCCAGAACAGGCGGGCGCCGGCTGGATCGCCACCCAGCCCTCGCACGACCGTCATATCGGGGATCCGATGCCCGAGAATGGCGTCGACCGCCTGTCCATGCGCTTCTCGCGGCCGTTCCTGTCGCACGGGTCGATTGCGCCTTCCTGCGCGCTGGCGCTTTGGCAGGACGGCCGGCTGTCCATCTGGTCGCACGCGCAAGGCATGCATCCGCTGCGCGCCAACATTGCCGCGACGCTCGGCCTGCCGCTTGAAAAGGTCGCGTGTCACCACGCGCAGGGCGCCGGCTGTTATGGCCACAACGGCGCGGACGACGCCGCGCTCGATGCGGCGCTGGTGGCGATGCAACTGCCGGGTCGACCGATCCGGCTCTGCTGGAGCCGCGAAGAGGAATTCGGCTATGAGCCCCTGTCCTCGGCCATGACGGTCGAGGTTCATGCATCGGTGGAGACCGATGGCCGCCCTGTCGGATGGACGACCGAGATCTGGAGCGCGGCGCATGGCCAGCGGCCCGGCGTCGGCGGCGCCTATCTGCTGGGGGCCGAGGCGCTCGAAACGCCACCGCCGGAACGGAAGCCCTTCGATATTCCCGAGGAGCGCGGCGGCGGCGCGACCCGCAATGCGATCCCGTTCTATGACATCGCGGCAAAGGGCATCGATTTCCATCTCGTCCATGACGTCCCGGTCCGCACCTCGTCGCTGCGCGGCCTGGGCGCGACGCTGAACGTCTTTGCCATCGAAGGCCTCATGGACGAATTGTCGGCGCGCGCGCGCGAAGATCCGCTCGCCTATCGTCTGTCGCTGCTGACCGATCCCCGCGCCCGCGCAGTGCTCGAGAGGGTCGGCGACATGGCGCGGTGGTCGGAGCGTGATCCCGGCGGCGCCGGGCGTGGCACGGGGATCGCGCTGGCCCGATACAAGAACGTGTCGGCCTATGCGGCAATAGTCGCGGCGGTCGAGGTAGATGAGGCCGTGCGCGTCACCGAAATCTGGTGCGCGGTCGACGCCGGCCTCGTCATCAATCCCGACGGGGTCGTGAACCAGATCGAAGGCAATATCGTCCAGGCAATCAGCTGGGCGCTGATCGAGGAGGCGAGGTTCGGCGAGCACGGCGTGGC
This sequence comes from Pseudomonadota bacterium, assembly GCA_043822005.1. Lineage (GTDB taxonomy): Bacteria > Pseudomonadota > Alphaproteobacteria > Rhizobiales > Rhizobiaceae > Mesorhizobium_A. The sequence goes on from JBDRCE010000063.1 coordinate 73,118, forward strand.
GAGCCTCGACTGGCAGACCTATCCGGTCATCCGGTTCCGCGACATTCCCGAGATCCACGTCGAACTGGTCGACGCGTCCGGGCATGATCCGCTTGGAGTGGGCGAATGCGCGGGCGGACCGGCGGCGGCGGCCATCGGCAATGCCGTGGCGCACGCGCTGGGCACCCGGATCCGAGACATGCCGATGACGCGCGAGCGGATCATCGATGCATTGATGCGCGGTAGCTGACCATCCTGCTCCCCCGTTTCAACGACCCGGCGCTGTGGCGCGAGACTGAAGGATCGATCCAATGACCAACTCAGTTCAGACCTCCGGCAGGCAATCCGCCGATGTTCCCATGCTCTTCTACAGCCCCGGCGCCTGTTCGCTCGCCTCGCACATCGCGCTGGAGGAAACGGGAGGCTCCTATCGCGCCGTAGAGACGTTGCTGTCGAAGAACCAGCATCAGACGCCGGAATACCTGGCGATCAACCCGCGCGGACGCGTGCCGGCGCTGGCGGTGGACGGCAAGGTGATTACGGAGAATACGGCCATCCTCACCTGGATCGCGACGGCTTTCCCTGACGCGGAGCTGCTCCCGGAAGACCTGGTCGAGCGGATGCGCTGCATCGCCCAGATGGCCTGGTTCTCGAATACGCCGCACATCTTCCAGCGGGCGAAGTTCCGGCCCTACCGTTTCGTCGAGCGTGAGGACGTGTACGACGACATCCGCGCCAAGGCCCTGTCGAGCTACTGGGAATGCATGCAGGAGATCGACGCCCTGATCGGGGACAATGAATGGATGATGGGCGACGCCTACACGGTCGTCGATCCCTACGCATTGGTGTTCTACGGCTGGGGAACCAGCAACGGACTGCCGATGCGCGACCTCGCCAGCTACACGCGGCACAAGGAGCAGATGCTCGAACGTCCCGCGGCGCGAACCGTCATCGAACGGGAGAAGAACCCGCACTTCCGCTGAGGCGGCCTAAGCGGAATGGTGGGGCGCAGGGTAGACCCGGCCATAGAAGAGCTTTCTCGCCGTGCGGATCGTGCCCGCCGCGGACACGGCCCCCGTCTCATCGCGCCGGATCGCGACTTCGGCGGCACCCGTCGGGTGCTCGATCCGGAAGATGCCGTCCGCCGGGAGCGAGGCCAGCCGCGCCGCTGGCCCACCCGGCAAGGTGCAAGCCGTCGCAACGCTGACGGCGGCGAAGACGCCGATGGACGCATGGCAGCGATGCGGAATGAAGCTGCGGGTCGCGATCGCCCCGCCGTTCAGCGGGCGGGAGACCAACGTCATTTTCGGCACGGACTTGTCGGTCACGTCACCCAGATTCATCATCGGTCCGACCTTGAGGCGGATGGCTTCGAGCCGCGCCTTGAGGTCTGCGTTCGCATCGAGCGCGTCGCGCGTCTCCTGACCGCTCAGTCCGAATTCCGCCGCGTCCATCACCACGATCGGCATGCCGTTGTCGATCAAGGTGCAGGCGACGCCGTCAACGATGTCGACATTATTGCCGGTCGGCAGGAGCGCGCCGGTCATCGAGCCGGCAATGTTCTGGAACATCAGGGGTACCGAAGCATGGGATCCCGGGACGCCGTCGATCCGGGCATCGCCGCGATAGGTGACGCGGCCGCCGGGAGTCGCGATCTGGGCAACGGCCACTTCACCGGTGTTGACCATGTGGATGCGGACTTGGGTTTCCTCGCCGGTCGCGGCAACGAGTCCGCGCTCGATCGCGGCCGGTCCGACGCCGGCCAGGATGTTGCCGCAGCCCTGCGCGTCGGACACCAGCGCCTGGTCGACGAAGACCTGGAGAAAGAGGTAGTCGACATCGGCATCCGGCCGGGTGGACGGCGACAGGATCGCGACCTTCGAGGTCAGCGGATCGGCCCCGCCGATGCCGTCGATCTGGCGCGCATCGGGCGAGCCCATGATGCGCAGCAGGAGATCGTCGAGCGCCGCGCGGTCGGACGGCAGATCGGAGGCGAGGAAATAGGCTCCCTTCGACGTGCCGCCCCGCATCCAGATACACGGAATCCCGTCGATCTCGGGATCAGACATATTTCAAGCCTTTCTCGGCAAGGCGTGACCGCATGTCGTAGATGTCGAGACCGAGCTCGCCGGCGGCAAGGCGCTTGCGCTTTGCCTCCTCGGCCGCGAGCCGCTTTTCCGCCGCGGCGAGCACCGCCTCGGCCTCGGCGCGCCTGACGACCACGACGCCGTCGTCGTCGGCGACGATGACGTCGCCCGCCTCGACCAGCTGGCCGGCGCAGACCACCGGCACGTTGACCGAGCCGAGCGTCTCCTTGACCGTACCCTGAGCGCTGATCGCCTTCGACCAGACCGGAAAGCCCATCGCCGTCAGGTCGCGCACGTCGCGGACGCCGGCGTCGATGACGAGGCCGCGGCAGCCGCGCGACAGGGCCGAGGTTGCCAGCAGGTCGCCGAAATAGCCGTTGTCGCAGGGCGAGGTGGGGGCCAGCACGAGGATGTCACCGTCGCGAAGCTGCTCTATGGCGACATGGACCATCCAGTTGTCGCCGGGCGGGGCGCTGATCGTCACCGCGCTTCCGGCGATCTGAGCGCCGGTATAGATCGGCCGCATATAGCTGGCGAGACAGCCGGTGCGCCCCTGCGCCTCGTGAACGGTCGCGACACCCGCCTTGCCCAAACGGAGGACGACCTGCGGATCGGCGCGCAAAACATTCCTTACGACGACGCTCATCGACCATGCTCCTTGCCGGCGACCGGGGGCGTGCCGTGCGTGTGGAAAGTCTCGATGGTCTTCAGCCCCCAGGCCTGCCCCTTCCTGCGGTCTGTCTCCGTCCAAACGACGGGCTGCCAGTCCGGCGCCAGGATGAGCCGCGCGCCGGCGTTCGCCAGTTCGACGCGGTTGCCGGCCGGTTCCCAGACATAGAGGAAGAAGGTGCCCTGGATCGCGTGCTTGTGCGGGCCGGTCTCGATATGGACGCCGTTCTGCAGGAAGATGTCGGCGGCGCGCAATATGTCCTCGCGCTGGTCGGTCGCAAAGGTCACGTGGTGCAGCCGGCCGCTGCCGCCGCCATGCTCCTCGGTGCAGGCAAGATCGTAGGTCTTGTTGTTGACGGTGAACCAGCATCCGCCAATGCGTCCATTGTCCAGCTGGATGTATTCGGTGACCCGCGATCCGAGGCAGGTCTCCATGAAACGGCGAAACTCCGTCACGTCGCTGCTCAACAGATTGAGGTGGTCGATGCGTCGGGGCGCGGCACCGGTGAACGCCGAGGCCGTGTTCTTGAGTGCGGGCCGCTCAGCCTCCTCGCGGGGTTGGTACCAATTCGTGTCGTAGTAGATCTCGAACACATGGCCGAACGGATCCTCGAAGCGGAAGGCCGCGCCGTGGCTCATGTCGCCATCGTTCCAGCCATGCAGCTTGTAGCCGGATGCTTCGATCAGCCTGACGCGCCTCTCCAGCGCGTCCGGAGACGCGGCGCGATAGGCGATGTGCCCGACGCCCGTGGTCGCCGCGCGCGTCAGCTTCAGTGAACAGAACTCGTAGTCGTCCCAGGCGCGCAGATAGGCGCTGGTCTCGTCACGGCCGGACAGCTTCAGTCCGAAGACGCGCAGGAAGAAGTCCAGGCTCTCGTCGAACCGGTCGGTCAGCATCTCGACATGGCCGAGATGGGCGATGTCGCCTGACGGGTTGGTAGGCATCGTCATCAAATTCCTCCGCACATGATGTCAGCCGCGAAAGCCTGCAGTCCCGATCTCGGACGCGAAGCTCCTGCGTGGCCGCCTGCCGCCCGCAGGGAAATCTAAAGCTCGTCCACCGTCCGCGGGAACACCGATTGGAACGCTTCGGCATATTTCGCGGCGCGCCCTCCGGCCTGGCCGCCGGAATTGCGCTGGAAGTGATTGCCTCGGTTCTCCGCCACATTCGTGTAGAAGTCCCAGAGGTGCTCCTGGCCCGCCATGCATTCGATCGCCGCGCGCTTCTTGTCCCATACGTCCGTGATATCGAGGAACACGTCCGGCTTCCACGCCATCTGTTCGGTCTGATGCGGCTCGAACAGGTAGAGCTGCGGCGCGCCGAGCACCTTCTGGCCGGGCTTGTGCCCCCAGGCCTGCGCGATCATGCGGCATTCGAGCACGAACTTCGTCGTGTTCATGTGGTCCGTATTGTACGGGTCCCAGAGCGAGTGGCTCATCATGAAGCCCGGCTGCACCGCGCGGATCAGATCCACCATTCGGTCGCGGGTTTCCAGCCCGAAATCGAGCGGATAGTCGCCCAGGTCAAAAAATTGAATATCGTGCACGTCCAGCACCCTGGCCGCGGCCTCGGCTTCCTTGCGCCGTTCGGCCTTCACGCGCTCGAGTGTCATGCCCTGCTGCTTCCACAGCTTGGCGCTTTCGCCGCGCTCCCCGAACGACAGGCAGGCGACGGTGACATCGTAACCGAGCTTCTGGTGCAGCGCGATCGCGCCGCCGCACCGCCAGACGAAATCGGCGGCGTGTGCGCTGACGACGAGTGCGGTCTTCGGTCCGGGCAAGGCTGTCTCCTCGATATGTCTCGTGCGACGCTTCTTCATCGAAGGAGGCCCGAAACACCATTTCAATGCTATGTGGCGCCTATAATTTCTTGATACAGTGGGTGCCGAGCCGGGAGGAATGACGGTGGACAAGTTCAATCTGCGCCATCTGCGCGCGTTCCAGCAGGTCGCGCGCTGCGGCAGTGTCTCGAGGGCTTCGGAGCAGGTCTTCCTGTCGCAGCCGGCGATTACGCAGGCGCTGTCGAAGCTGGAGACCTCGCTCGGCACGCGCCTGTTCCTGCGCAAGAGCACGGGCATGTTCCTGACCGAGGCCGGGAGCACCCTGCTCGTGCGTGTCGAGCGCGCGCTGGAGATGCTGGCGACCGGCGCGAGGCGCGGCGCCCGTGCGGCCGGACGCAACGGCCACGGCGGGTTTCAGAATTTCGACCAGCTTCTCACGACGGTGCAATTGCGCGGCTTCCTGGCTCTGGCCAATGCAGGCAACTATTCCTGGGCCGCCCGGACGCTGGGCGTTTCGAGGCCGTCCATCCATCGCTCGATCAACGACATAGAGCGGATCGCCGGCTTCCAGATGTTTTCGAAGACCGCCCAGGGCTTCGAACTCACCCAGGCCGGGAAACTCTTCAGGCGCAGCGTCCTGCTCGCGCTCGAGGAATTGCGCCAGGCTCTGGAGGAGATCGATTTCCTTCTCGGACATGACGCGCCGCGTCTCGCCCTGGGCAGTCTGCCCCTGGCCCGCAGCTTCATCCTGCCCAAGGTGATCAACGAACTGGGCGTCATCAGGCCGGACGTGCGGATCACGGTTCGCGACGGCTCCTACAGCGATCTCCTGCATGCCCTGCGCTATGGCGAGATCGACCTGCTGGTCGGAGCGCTGCGCTCGCCGCTTCCCGCTGACGATGTCGAACAGGAGCCGCTTTATACCGATCGATTGGCCATCGTCGGCCGCGCCGGCCATCCCCTGGCGGGGCGCAAGAGACTCGACGCGAATACGCTTGCGCAATTCTCCTGGGTTACACCTTCGCCGGAGATCCCGACGCGCAAACATTTCGACGCCCTGTTCAGCACAGCCAATGTGCCTGCGCCGACGCGGCTGGTCGAAACCAGTTCCCTGATCCTCATCCGCGGCCTGCTTCTGGGCAGCGATCGCCTGACAATCATATCGCGCCACCAGATCGCGAAGGAACTGGAGGACGGCATTCTTGCCGAACTCGACTTCCCTCTGGTCGGCTCCGAGCGCGAGATCGGCATCACCACGCGGACGGCCTGGTCGCCCACCGCCACGCAGTCGCTCTTCGTCCGCATGCTCCGCGACGTCTGCGCCCAGCTCGCCGACTGACGGGCTGGTGTCCGGTTTTTGAATAGAGCGGGCGGACATTCGATTTCTGCCCGGGTCTCCGCATTGCTATCCGGGCGGCGTGGATCATCGGGAGAGCAGGCGTCATGCCTGAAGTTGCGCCGCACAATCCGGGCTTGCCGCGCGTGGCCTTCGTCGGCTTCGGCGAGGCCGCGCAGGCGTTCTGGGCGGGCTGGAAGACCGCCGCCGTGCCGCCCGCGCGCGCGTTCGACATTGCCACCGACGTCGCCTCGCGGCGGCAGGCCAAGCTCCAGGATTATCGGCAGACGGGCATGGACGGCGTGGTGACGCTGGCGGAAGCGCTGCGCGGCGCAGAAGTCGTCTTCTCGCTAGTGACCGCGGACCACGCCCAGGCGGCGGTGATCGCGGCGGCCGGGGCGCTGCCTCGGGGCGCGCTGTGGTTCGACTGCAATTCCTGCGCGCCGCAGACGAAACAGAAGTCTGCCGAGTTCATCGAGCGGGCGGGTGGCCGCTATGTCGACGTCGCGGTGATGGCGCCCGTCCACCCGCGCCTGCACCGCACGCCCCTGCTCGTCAGCGGACCGCACTGCGAAGCGGCGCTGTCGGCGCTTGGGGCGCTCGGCATGGAAGCCCAGGCGGTCTCCGACAGGCTCGGCACAGCGTCCTCGATCAAGCTCTGCCGCTCCATCATGATCAAGGGCCTTGAGGCGCTGACGGCCGAGTGCGTGCTCGCCGGCCGGCAGCTCGGCGTCGAGGGAATGGTCCTGGCGACGCTCGAGGAGACCTTTCCCGGCTTCGACTGGGAGCGGCGCGCGGCCGGAATGCTGGAACGCGCGGTCGTGCATGGCAGGCGCCGGTCGGCCGAAATGCGCGAGACCGCCGCCATGATCGAATCGCTCGGGCTGCCCGGACGAATGTCGCATGCGACGGCGATCTGGCAGCAGCAGATCGGCGAACTCGAACTGCAGGTCGCACGCGACGATCTCGGCGCGAGCGCTGATGCGATCCTGACGGCGCTCAATGGCGCGGGACGCAAGGCGAAAGCGTAGCACGAAGCAACTTCAGACAATCGATGAGGAGGAATTGACATGATCAGACGGAAAATGGCGCTCGCCCTCGCGGCCGCATTGTTCGCCGCAACCTCCGTGGCATCGGCCGCGGAACTCAAGCTCGCCGACTTCCAGCCGCCGACTCACTTCGTGGTGAAGAACGTCTACGACCCGTTCGCCGCCCAGATCTCCGAGAAGACCGGCGGCGCGGTGACGGTCAAGGTGTATATGGGCGGCGAGCTTGGGCCCGGCCCGGCCGAACAGTACAGTCGAGCCGTCGACGGCGTCACCGACATCGCCTTCGGCCTGCCCGGCTACACCGCGTCCAACTTCCCCAAGACGCTCCTGGCCGAGCTGCCGGGCGTGATATCGGCGGACACCGGCACCGCCAGGATGAACGCGAACGTCGAGATGCTCTCGGACGAGTACAAGCGAGTCGTGCTGCTCGGCATCTGGAACAACGCGCCCAACATCATCTTCACGGCCAACAAGCCGGTCCGCACGCTCGCAGACCTCAAGGGGCTGAAGATCCGCGTGCCGTCGCGCAATGCCGGTCTCGTCGTCGAGGCCTGGGGCGCGAGCCCGGTGTCGATGCCGGCGCCGGAAATCTACAATGCCATGCAGACGGGCGTGATCGACGGCGCCATGACCGACGCCACGACGCTGGGCGCGTTCAAGCTCGCCGAAGTGACGAAATACATCACGACCGGCATGGATACGACGATCTCAAGCTTCTTCCTGATCATGAACCGCGACAGCTTCGAGGCCTTGAGCGAAGACCAGCAGAAGGTCGTGTCGGAGGCCGGACGCGAGGCCGCGATGAACGGCAACAAGGCCTGGCTCGGCATTGCCGACAAGGCGCTCGCCGGCTTCGCCGCGGCCGAGGGCAAGGAGGTCGTCACGCTTTCGGGCGAGGAAGCGGCCAAGTTCAACGCCGCCTCCGCCGCCGTGCTCGACAAGGTCGTCGCCGAAGCCGAGGCCCAGGGCATCGCGGCCAAGGCCTTCGTCGACGCGCTGAAGAGCGAGTAGCCGACGTTGGAAAAGTCGCAACGCGAACTGGCCCATTCGACGCCCGTCGAATGGGCCGTTCATTCCCTGACGTTCCTATCAGCCGTGGCACTCGGCATATTGCTGGTGGTGACGTTTGCCAGCGTCGTCATGCGCTACTTCTTCAACGCGCCGATCCTCGGCTCGAACGAGATCATTCAGCTTGCCTCAGTCGTCCTCGTCATGCTTGCGATGCCTGGTGCGGCGCAGAAAGGCATGCACATCCGGGTCGATGTGTTCGACAACTGGATCGGTGCGATCGGACGCTTGGCGGGTGACATTCTGACGCGCGCCGTATCGGTCTACCTCCTGGGAATTCTCGCCTGGCGCGCCTGGGGCAAACTGCTTGATGCCGCCGAATTCGGCGACGCCACCAATATGCTCAGGATCCCGCTCTGGCCGTTCTACGGACTGCTCATCCTTGGTTCGGTCCTCTACGCGCTCGTTCTGATCATCCAACTCGTCGACATCGTCCGCACCGGAGCAGCCCGCGATGAGTGATTTCGGCATTGGCGTCGGTGGCCTCGCGGCCATGTTCGCGCTCATGGTCCTTCGCATGCCCGTGGGTATGGCGATGCTGGCCGTGGGCTATTTCGGCGTGGTTCTCATGAATGGCAGTCGCGCGGCCAATGCGCTGCTCGTGACGGAGGCTTTCTCGGCGACGGCGAACTACAACCTCACCGTCATCCCGCTTTTCATCCTGATGGGAAACATCGCCTCGGCAGCCGGGTTCTCGAGGCGGCTCTACGAAGCCGCGTTCGCCTGGGTAGGGCGACTGCGCGGCGGTCTCGCCTCGGCATCGATCGTCGGCTGCGCGGCGTTCTCCGCCGTCAGCGGTTCGTCGGTCGCCACGGCAGTCACCATCGGCAAGGTCGCCTTGCCCGAGATGAAGCGTTTTGGTTACTCGGACGCCCTGGCGACCGGAGCCGTCGCCGCGGGCGGTACCCTGGGCTTCCTCATACCGCCTTCGACTGGTTTCGTGCTCTATGCGATCCTGACCGAAGAGAGCATCGGACAGCTTTTCATGGCCGGCATCCTTCCCGGCCTGCTGCTGACCGCCTTCTTCATGATCACGGTGACGATCGTCACGATGCGCAGTCCGGAGGCGGGGCCGCGTGGCCCGGCAGTCCCGTTCAAGGAGCGAATGCTGGCGCTCCTGCGGGCGTTTCCGCTCCTCGCCATCATCGTCACCTCGATCGGGGGCATCTATCTCGGCGTCTTCACGCCGGTTGAAGCCGCTGGCATCGGCGCGGGTCTGATCATCCTCATGGCGCTGGCCATGCGCAAGCTCGCCTGGGACGTTCTTACGGGCGCCGTCCTCGACACGGTGCGCACCACCGCGATGCTCTACCTCATCATCATCGGCGCCAGCGTGCTTAACCCGTTCCTCGCACTGACCCATGTCCCTGCGGCATTGGGAGAAGCCATGACGTCTCTTGGCCTCGGGCCTTATGGCGTCCTGTTCGCAATCGTCGTCATCTATCTGGTACTGGGCATGTTCATGGACGGCCTCGCCATGCTCGTGGTCACGATCCCCATCTTCTTCCCGATCATGATGGGCCTGGGCTTCGATCCAATCTGGTTCGGCGTCATCGCGGTCATCCTCATCGAAATGGGCATGATCACGCCCCCGGTTGGGCTGAATGTCTTCGTCGTGAAAAGTGTGGCCCAGGACGTGCCGATGGGCACAATTTTCCGGGGGGTGCTGCCGTTCTGGGTCGCGATGGCTGCCTGCCTTCTGGCGATCGTGATCTTTCCGCAGATCGCACTGATCATTCCGCAGGCGATGTTCTAGCGACCCGATTTCCGCGGGGCTCAGCCCTCACCGAAATCCCCCGCGACCGCCGCCGCTTTGGCCGCGAGTTCGACGAACTGCCGGTATTCGTGATCGTCGAGACCGCTCAGGATCTCGCGCTGCAAGCCTTCCACCACCGGCGCGAGGCGGGCGAGCAGGGCGGACCCCTCCGGGGTAAGCGTCAGGACACGCGCCCGCTTGTCGCGCTTGCTGACGTCGCGCGAGACGAGGCCCTTCTGTTCCAGCCGGTCGACCACGGCACCGGTCGTCGCGCGGTCCTTCGCCACCAGGTCTGCAAGACGGGCCTGGTCCACCCCCTGGTTGGAGCCCAGCGCATCGAGAGCGGCGAACTGAACCGAGGTCAGGTCGAAACCGGCCTCCCTGACACGCTGCGTGAAAACATGGGTCGAGATCTGGTGCAGGCGCCGGATGAGGTGGCCGGGCTTTTTCGATAGCGGCGTCATCGTCCTTCTCCTGATGTCCTCTGCCACCCCGGAATCTCGCTGCATTACCGGCCGTACCATAAACCAAAACTGATAACTACACTTATCATTTGAATGGATATCCCACGGTGGATATAGTAAGTGGACATATCATTCCGTTTTGGGGAGAGAGAGAAAATGCAGTACCACCTCGACGGCTTCCAGCCGGGCGATCCGGACATCGCGGAAGCGGCTCCCGGCCGGCCGTTGCTCGACCGGGATTTTAACGAGCCGGTCGACGTGCTGATCGTCGGCTGCGGACCGGCCGGGCTGACGCTCGCAGCGATGCTCTCCGCCTATCCGGGGATCAAGACGCGGATCGTCGAACGGAAATCCGGCCCGATCGAAAAGGGCCAGGCGGACGGGATTTCCTGCCGCTCGATGGAAATGTTCAACGCCTTCGGTTTCGCCGACAAGGTGATGCGGCAAGGCTATCAGGTGAACGAGACGACCTTCTGGAAACCCGATGCCGGCCGACCGGAGTTCATAGCTCGCAACGGCCGCATCCAAGATGTCGAGGACGGGCTGTCGGAAATGCCCCACATGATCCTCAACCAGGCCCGCGTGCATGACATGTATCTCGACATCATGCGCAACTCGCCGTCGCGGCTCGAGCCCGACTATTCGCTTCAGTTCGTCGATCTTGCCGTCGATCCGACGGTACGGGACTATCCCGTCACGGTCACGCTCGAGCGGCTGGAGGACGGACGCGAAGGACAAACCGTCACCGTAAAGGCGCGCTACGTGGTGGGTTGCGACGGCGCGCGCAGCGGAGTCCGCAAGTCGATCGGCCGCGAGCTCGTCGGCGACGCCGCCAACCAGGCATGGGGCGTCATGGATGTCCTCGCCGTGACGGATTTTCCCGACATTCGCTGCAAGACGCTCATCCAGTCGGCCAGCGAAGGCAACATCATCATCATTCCGCGCGAGGGCGGCTATCTCACCCGTTTCTATGTCGAACTCGACAAGCTCGCCGAGGGAGAACGCGTCGCCAGCCGCAACATCACCGTCGAGCAACTGATCGCGGCCGCTCAACGGACATTCCGGCCCTATACCTTCGACGTCAAGGAAGTCGCCTGGTGGTCCGTCTACGAGATCGGCCAGCGCCTGACCGACAAGTTCGACGATGTGCTGGACGAGGCCGTTTCGTCGCGCCTGCCGCATGTCTTCATTTGCGGCGACGCTTGTCACACGCACAGCCCGAAAGCCGGCCAGGGCATGAACGTCTCCATGGGCGATGCATTAAACCTCGGCTGGAAGCTGGTGTCGGTGCTGGAAGGCCGCTGTCCGCCGGACGTCCTGCACAGCTATTCCTCGGAGCGGCAGGCGGTGGCCCGCGATCTGATCGAATTCGACCGCGAATGGTCGCGCATCATGAGCGAAAGGCCGCAAGCGGACGCCGAGTCGGCGGGAGAAGCGCCGAAGTTCCAGCGCTATTTCATCCAGCACGGCCGCTATACCGCCGGGATGTCGGTCACCTACCAACCCTCGCAGCTGACCGGCGAGCCGACCTGGCAGTCGCTCGCCGCCGGCTTCGGGATCGGGTCCCGCTTCCATTCCGCCCCGGTGGTGCGGCTGGCCGACGCAAAACCGCTGGAGCTCGGCCACGTCGTTCAGGCCGATACGCGATGGCGCCTCTTCGTCTTCTGTCCCGACGAGGATCCCGCCGGGGACGACACGGCAATCGCCAGGCTCGGCCGTTTACTCCGCGAGGCGCCGAATTCTCCTGTCCGCCGCCATACGCGTGCAGACGAGGACATCGATTCGGTGTTCGACGTCCGCGCGATCTTCCAGCAGTCGACGCGCGACCTTTCGGTCGAGACGCTGTCGGCCTTCCTGAAGCCCCGGAAAGGAAAGCTCGGCCTCGTCGACTACGAGAAGATGTTCTGCGCCGACCCGAAGGCCGGGCGGGACATTTTCGACCTGCGCGGCATAGACCGGGAAAAGGGCTGCATCGTTATCGTGCGTCCGGATCAGTATGTCGCCCATGTGCTGCCGATTGACGCCCCTGAGGAACTGGCAGAATTCTTCGACGGATTCATGCTCCCTGGTTGAGACCGCGGACCGACGGGCCATGAGCGCAGCGATGCCGCAATCGCGAGCCGGATACCACCCGGCTGGCGATTGCGTCTTGGCGAGACCGCGGCGACGCGCGCATAATCCGCGCGGAGACAAAGGCGCATGACGAAATACACGATCGGCCTGGCGCTGGGCGGCGGAGCGGCCCGAGGCTGGTCGCATATCGGCGTTCTCGAAACCCTTTTGGACGCCGGCGTCGAACCGAGAGTGATGGCAGGCACGTCGATCGGCGCACTGGTGGGCGCGGCCTATGCCTGCGGGCGCCTCGCCGACCTGAAGGCCTGGGCGCAGGCGATCGACTGGCGCACCATCGCAGGGTTGCTCGACGTGAAGGTCGCAAACGGCGGACTGATCGACGGAGCACGCGTCCAGCGGGTGTTGCGCGACCTGGGCATGGACAAGCCCATCGAGGACCTGCCGATGAAATATGCGGCGGTGGCGACCGATCTCGCCGACGGCCGCGAGATCTGGCTGCAGAGCGGTCCGGTCGATAGGGCGATCCGCGCCTCGATCGCCCTGCCGGGAATATTCAGTCCGTCGCTTGTCGACGGCAAGTGGCTGGCGGATGGCGGCCTGGTCAACCAGGTTCCGGTTTCGACCTGCCGGGCTCTCGGGGCCGACTTCGTCATCGCGGTGGGACTGGGCGACGGGATGCTCGCCAAGCGCGCGGCCGGCCTGAGCCCGACCGCAGCGGAGGAGGCTTCGGCCGCCCAGCGCGGCAGGCTGATGGAGATGGTCGCGCAGATGCCCGGTCCACTGCGGGACCAGGCAGCGCGGATACTGCCGCAACTGCTGTCGAGTGGTCCGAAATCGCCGGGATATTTCGACGTCCTTGCGAATGCGCTGAACATCATGCAGGACCGGATCACCCGTTCGCGGCTGGCGGGCGAGCCGCCGCATGCGATGATCTCGCCGCAGGTCGCGCATATAAAGCTGATGGATTTCCACCGCGCCGGCGAGGCGATCGCGGCGGGTCGCGCCGCGGCGGAGAAGGCGCTGGACGGCCTCACGGCGCAACTGGAAAGCTGACGCTTCGAACCGAGCTTGCTCGTGGACGGTGGCTTTCAGCCTTCCTCGATCGCCGCCCGCACCAGGGCCGACGCCGCCCAGCGGACGACGTCTTCAGTGTCTTCCGAACCGAGCTTCCACATATCCTTGAGCACCACCAGCGCCTCGACACCGAAGATCAGCGACAGCGCCTGCGCCAGACGCTCCACCTTCTTCGCCGTCAGGTCTTTGCGCAGCGGCTGCAGCGCCTCGCGCAGCAGGTCGACGCGGTGACCGCGCCGGAAGGGCGTCTCACTCGCAGGCGCGCCCGCCTTGCGCTGGGCCCACTCCTCGAGCGACAGCCGGAGTGCGGCCCTGAACGTGGCCTCGAACGTATCGATGCGCGGCAGCGAGGTGTCGAGCAGGTCCGCGACGCGCGTCTGCGGATCGCGAGAGGCCGATTTCCAAGCCAGGATCGGCCCGAGCGCTTCGTCGACCACCGCCTCGACGAGCGCCGCCTGGCTCGGGAAGTAGCGGTAGGCGGTGGCGCGCGACACCTCGGCCGCTTCGGCGACCTCGCTGACCGACGGCGTGACGCCCGCCTGCATGAGGCGGGTGGCCGTCTCCAGCATGAGCCGGCGCGTGCGAGCGCGCGGTCCGCGTTCGGCTTCCTCGGTGAGTTCGGTCGATGGACGTGAGACGGTCATGTCAATACGATACTGACGTCTCACAGATGTGCAATGGCGGCGTCAGGAGAATAGGCCGGACAGGCGGGAATTCGAAACACGCCTTAGTGTCGGGAGTCGCGGATCCAGGGCCGTTTCCACGCCGATCGGCCCTCCACGCGGACGGCGGGTCATTTCTTGTCAGAGAATTGCGCAAGATCAAGGCTTTGGACCCGCCCGGGCGACAAGGAACTGCAGACTGCCGCAGCCTCTCGCGCCCGCATAGGTACGCACATAATGGTTCGAATTGCCTTGCTTGTGTTTCTTTTGTCGGCCGGCGAAGCGTATGCCGCGCAGGGCGACGACTTCTTCGAGAGAGTTCAGGCTCGGCTCACGTCGATGGAGCAGTTGTCTCACGCAAAGCGGCTATCGGCCTGCAGGGATTTCGTCCACCAGGTGCTGGATACGTCAGGCGTGGCGAAGGCCGTCGCATCCACGCACTGGAGTGCGCTCGGAAGCGGGTTGAAGGGCAACCTGGTTTCGACGATCGTGGGCCGTCTGGCGAGGGAGTGTGTCGACCTCCTGTCGCGAATGGGGTCCGCATCCGCGTCGATCGCGCGCGTGCGGGAGATTTCAGGCGGGCTGCGCATGACGGTGGCGCTTCGCGAGGCGGATGGACGGGAGACGCTCGTCGTCTGGACGATAAGGCCCGGCGGCGCATTCGCCTGGACGGCGCTTGACCTGTCCGTCGATGGCCGGGGAATGCGGGCTACATTCAAGTCGGATTTCGAAAGCGCGCTGATGGCAACCGGCGGGAATCTGGAGCGCGCGATCGAGCAATTCTCGCGGATCAGCCGGAAATGACCGATCGTCAGGCACTTCTCGGGCTTGAGAACATTTCCCGCAGCTTCGACCGCGGCCGGATACGCGCCCTGAGCGGCGTGAACCTGGCATTGCGTATGGGCGAGAGCGTGGCGCTGGTTGGCCGTAGCGGCAGCGGGAAATCGTGTCTCCTCAATATCGCCTCGGGACTGGACCGGCCGGATGAGGGCCGCGTCCTCTGGAAGGGCCTCGAGGTGACGGGACGCCGTCGATGGGCCGCGCTGAGGCATTCGTCGATCGGCATCGTGTTCCAGGAATTCCATCTCCTGCCCACGCTGACCGGGCGGCAGAACGTGGAACTCGCACTGGTCGGCGAGTCCGGCGAAGACATAAGGGGTCGCGTCGACCGGATCCTCGAGCAGGTGGGCCTGGCGGAGATGGCGGATCGGTTGCCGGGAGAGCTTTCCGGCGGTGAGCGCCAGCGGGTGGCATTGGCGAGGGCACTCGTTCGGGAGCCCGAGCTCCTGTTTGCCGACGAGCCGACCGGCAATCTCGACAGCGTCAACGCCGATGCCGTCGCCTCCCTCATGTTCGACCTGCATCGACAGCGTCGCATGGCGCTGGTGATCGTGACGCATGATCTGTCGCTTGCCCGGCAGTGCGAGCGCATAGTGACGATCGTGGACGGGCGCGTCAGCGACGACCGGCCCGGGGGCGGAAGAACCGCATGACGCTTACGAAGTTCGCGTACAGCAATCTGATGCGGCGGCCGGCACGGACGCTCCTCACGATTCTCGGCATCGCCCTGGCGATCGGGACCGCGGTCGCCCTGCTCGCACTCGGGCGGGGGATATATGACAGCCTCGGAGAGGGCTTCACCGAGCGCAGTTCCGAACTGCTGGTCACGCCGCGCAATGTCGTCGACATCACGGCGATGAGACTTCCCGAAACGCTCGGGGCGGGACTCGCCGCGATCGAAGGTGTCGCGGACGTCTCCAGCGAGCTCTATGTCTTTACGAGCACCCTGGAGGGTGACCATGTCGCCGTGGCAGGCGTATCGGACAGTCCGTCCAAATGGGCCACGGTGCCGATTGCATCGGGCCGGTGGCCGGTAACCGGCCGGGCGGAGATCATGCTGGGGGATGTGATCGCGCAGACGCTGGGGGCGAAGATCGGCGACCGGATCGAACTCCTGGACGAGGAATTCGAAGTCGTCGGAATAACGGCCTACGGGACGGCATTGAACCGCGGAGTGGCGGTGATGCCATTGAAGGTTCTCCAGGAGGCCTCCCTGCGACTGAATCAGGTCAGTACATACTCGATCCGGCTCGACGCAGGTCTCAGCCAGGTTCAGCAACGGGACGTTCGGAAGCAGATCGAGCAACAACTATCCGTCGTCGTCTCGGACATGCAGGAGATCGCTGACCGGCTGAGTGGTGATCGCAACATCACCATTCTGAAGGCAATTTCGAGGGCGATTTCGATCGTGGCCGTCGTTATGGGGGCTTTGAACCTGCTGGCGACCCTGCTTCTTTCGGTGCAGGAGCGCACCCGCGAGATCGGCATGCTCTGCGCGATCGGATGGAACGACCGGCTCGTGGTGTCCCTGATCATGATCGAGGGACTGTTTATCGGCGTGCTTGGTTGTGCCGGCGGCGTTCTCGTCGGGATCGGGGCCTCGTCGCTGTTCAGTTCCATCCCTGCCATTGGCGACATCATCTCGTTCACGCCGCGCCTCTCCGATCTGGTGCTGCCGCTCGCCTTCGCCGTTCCGCTCTGCATCGTCGGCGCGGCCTATCCGGCGTGGCGGGCCGTCTCCATGCTGCCGGCCGAGGCGCTTCGCCATGTCTAGCTCCAGGCCAGCTTTCCGGACCGGCGAGCCAAGCGAGCCAAAAGCCGCCGAGGCGGCTCCTTTCAGCCCGATGCAGTGGAAATTCGCCTTCTCGTCCCTTACGGTCCATTTCGTGGCGGCATGCAAGCGCCCGATCTCGCGCGAAGACTTCCTGACCCTGGTCGGGAATTTCGTTCGACTGGCTCCACGGCTGCGGCTCTCGGTCGACACTGACCGTAACGGCCATCGCGACCCCGGCTTCATCTCGATCATTGCCGACGACACAATCAGCGGAATTGAACAAGTCTGCCGATATGCCGAGGTAGCCGAACTCGGGCCGGGGCTGGCCGGGCATCTGGAGAGCACGCCTGATGTCTATGAGAACGCTGGCCTGCCCGGATTCCGGGCGCGGGGGGAGACGTGCAAAAGTCCTGATTCACACGGCATCCACAGCCTGCTGTCCATGGCTTTAGCCCATACGCTCTTTGACGGCGCGGAACTGGCACGCACGCTGAGCGGGAAGCCCGCCGTCAATCCGGGCGAGGACGACGTCACCGGCACCCAACCCATGTCGTTCGCCCGAAACGCCGCGCTGTGGCTGGCCGCCGTGCCGATGGCGCTCGGCTATCTGCTGATCGCCAGCCGCGAGACGCGGAGCGCCGGCGATTTCCGCTTCGCCGCGTTGTCGATTGGTACGCATGCGGTCAAGACCGCCGCGCATCGGCACAACGTCGGCGTACCGGCGCTTCTCCTGGCGCTTGTCCTGCGGGGGTTGCTCCTCGGCCCGAAGGGAGAGGGCAATGCGAAGGCAATCTACATGCGGATACCCGGGCAGCGTTTTCGGGGACAGGAAGACCGCTTCCTGCACGCGCGAACGGAACTGCTGAAATTCAGCGGCGCGTCCGACGCCGCAAGCTTCATCGCCTCCGCTGCGGGGCTCCTCAGGCGGCGCGGCTTCGGAGCGACCGCGATGCCGTTCCTCACGTCCCGCATGCTGGCCGTCATCCGCAAGCTCCACCAGATCGCGCCTTGGCTGATCCCCCGCCCGTTCAAGGGCTACGCGCCGGCCGATATCATCTTCTCCTACGTGCCGCCTCTCGAACCGAGCGGACCTTTTTCGCACTTCAGCGACGCCGTGATGTTCGGGGGAACCTGCACCGGAACGACGCCCAGTTGCATCGTCATGACAGGACCGCTGGCGACGACGCTCACCTTCTGGATCCAGAAGGAGCGGCTGGACGAGCGGCTGGAAAGGCTGACGAGTCTCTTCGAGCACGAGGAGATGGCGGTGACGCGCTGGGCCTGACAATACTTCGCGGTTTCGGAGCATTGGCGGTTCCGCGGGGGAACGGCCTCGCCCGGAAAAGCTTGGTCGATTGACGTGAGACGATCATATCAATATGATACTCGCGTCTCATAATTGTGAGGCTCCGGCCGCGCGACAGCAGCCGGACGGGCGGAACGAAGACGTCCGCGAGGAGGACATGTGAAGCGCGTCTACGTCGTCGGCACGTACGATACCAAGGGCGAGGAGCTTGCCTATCTCGCGGGTCTGATCCGCGCGCAGGGCCTCGCCGTCGCCGAGGTCGACGTCGGCACGAAAGCGCCGACCCCCGGCGTCGGCGTGACCGCCGCGGAGGTGGCCGCCTGTCATCCCAAGGGAGCATCAGCCGTCCTCGGCCTGACGGATCGCGGCACGGCGGTGGCCGCGATGGGCGAAGCTTTCGCACGCTTCCTGTCGGCGCGGAACGATGTCGCGGCCGTGATCGGGCTGGGCGGCGGCGGCGGCACCTCGATCGTCACGGCCGGCATGCGCGCCCTGCCCTACGGCGTGCCGAAGCTGATGGTCTCGACGCTCGCCTCCGGCGATGTGTCGCCCTATGTCGACGTGTCGGATATCGCGTTCATGCCGTCCGTCACCGACATGGCGGGACTGAACGGGCTTTCGCGCGTCATCCTGCACAACGCCGCCCAGGCGGTCGCCGGCATGGCGCGAAACCCATCGATCATGGGCGAAGGCAAGCCGTCGCTCGGCTTGACCATGTTCGGCGTAACCACGACCTGCGTCATGGCAATCGTCGAGCGGCTGAAGGCTGACTACGATTGCATGGTGTTCCATGCGACGGGCACCGGCGGGCGCACGATGGAGAAGTTGGCCGATTCCAGCCTGCTCTCCGGCGTCATTGATATCACCACCACCGAAGTTTGCGATTTCCTTCTCGGCGGCGTGCTGCCCGCGACGGAGGACAGGTTCGGAGCGATCGCGCGCACGCGCCTGCCATATGTCGGCTCGGTCGGCGCACTCGACATGGTCAATTTCTGGGCACCGGAGACCGTGCCGCCGCGGTTCCGGGACCGAAATCTCTACAAGCACAATCCGAACGTCACCCTGATGCGCACGAATGCCGCGGAATGCCGCCAGATCGGCGACTGGATCGGACAGAAGCTCAACGCCTGCGAGGGAGAAGTGCGGTTCCTGATCCCCGAAAAGGGCGTATCGGCGCTGGACATCGACGGCGGCGCCTTCTTCGACCCCGAAGCCGATGCGGCCCTGTTCGAGGCGATCGAACAGACGGTGCAGCAGACCGATCGACGGCGGATCCTCCGCTTGCCGCTGCATATCAACGATCCAGAATTCGCCAAAGCCGCGGTGGCGGCCTTCCTCTCCATTTCGAACCGATGAGGCCCTAATGCCGGCGATCCCCCGCAAGACCATACTCGACAAGTTCCGGGCGATGATCGCCGAGGGCCGCCCGATCGTCGGCGGCGGCGCTGGCACGGGCCTGTCCGCCAAGTCCGAAGAGGCCGGCGGCATCGACCTCATCATCATCTACAATTCCGGCCGCTACCGCATGGCGGGGCGCGGCTCGGCCGCGGGTCTGCTCGCCTACGGCAATGCCAACGAGATCGTCAAAGAGATGGCGGTCGAGGTGCTGCCGGTGGTCAAACACACTCCGGTTCTGGCAGGCGTCAACGGCACTGACCCTTTCATCCTGATGCCGCAGTTCCTGGCGGAACTGAAAGGCCTCGGCTTTTCCGGCGTGCAGAACTTCCCCACCATCGGCCTCTTCGACGGCGTCATGCGCCAGAGCTTCGAGGAGACCGGCATGGGCTACGGGCTGGAGGTCGACATGATCGCCGCCGCGCACGAGCTCGACCTCCTGACCACGCCCTATGTCTTCAATCCGGATGAGGCGATCGCCATGACCAGGGCAGGCGCCGACATCGTCGTTGCTCACATGGGCGTCACCACCGGCGGGACGATCGGCGCATCGTCGGCCAAGTCGCTCGCCCAATGCGCGGTCGAGATCGACGCCATCGCCGCCGCCGCCCGGAGCGTGCGCGAGGACGTCATCGTGCTCTGCCACGGCGGGCCGATCTCGATGCCCGACGATGCCCGCTTCATCCTTGAGACCTGCGACGGGATCCACGGTTTCTACGGGGCAAGCTCGATGGAACGGCTGCCGGCCGAGGCTGCGATCCGCGACCAGACCGCAAGCTTCAAGGCGCTTCCGCTGAGGCGCCGTTCGTAACGTTGGACCACAGGGAGAATCTTACATGCTGAACGGAGCTGACGGCTATTTCGTTTATCCGAAGGACGTCGACGCCTTTGGCTTCGATTGGGGCCGACTGGCGCTGACCGTGGCGCCGGAGGTCAACGGCGCCGCGCGCTTTTCGGGCGGCGTCGTCGACCTGCCGAGCGGCCAGGGCCATTCGCGCCACAACCACCCGGGCGCGGAGGAGATCATCTTCGTGATCTCCGGCAACGGCGAACAGATGGTCGAGGACGAGCAGGGCAACCCGATCACGCGCAAGGTCGGCCCCGGCTGCACGATCTACGTGCCCGAAAGCCGCTTCCACTCGACGCTCAACACCGGCGACGGGCCGATGCAGCTCTTCGTGGTCTATTCGCCGGCCGGCCCGGAACTCGTCCTCCGCGAACTGCCCGATTTCAGGCTGATCAAGGCCGGCGGATAGTCACCGCCACCCGAGCTCCGGCGCGACATATTTCAGGATCGCGTCGATGACGTGGGCGTTGTAGTCGACGCCCAACTGGTTCGGAACCGTCAGCAGCAGCGTGTCGGCTTCCGCGATCGCCTCGTCCTTCGCGAGCAGCTTCACCAATTCCTCGGGCTCGCCCGTGTAGCCGCGGCCGAACATGGCGCGCGTATCCGCCTCGATATAGCCGAACTGGTCCTGCTCGGGCCGGCCGCTGCCGAAATAGGCGCGGTCCTGGTCATTGACCAGCGCGAAGATCGAGCGGCTGACCGAAACGCGCGGCTCGCGCGCGTGGCCGGCCTGCTTCCACGCCTCGCGATAGGCGCGGATCTGCGCCGCCTGCTGGATGTGGAACGGTTCGCCCGTCTCGTCGAATTTCAGAGTCGAACTCTGCAGGTTCATGCCGAGCTTCGCCGCCCAGACGGCGGTCGAATTGGTCGCGGCACCCCACCAAATCCGGTCGAGAAGCCCCTCGGAATGCGGCTCGAGGCGCAGCAGGCCGGGAGGGTTGGGGAACATCGGGCTGGGATTGGGCTGTGCGAAACCGTGGCCGCGCAAGACGTTGAGCAGCACCTCCGTGTGCTGGCGGGCCATGTCGGCATCGCTCTGGCCCTCGGCCGGCGCATAGCCGAAATAGCGCCAGCCATCGATCACCTGCTCCGGCGAGCCGCGGCTGATGCCAAGCTGCAGGCGCCCGCCGGCAATGAGGTCGGCGGCCCTGGCATCCTCGGCCATGTAGAGCGGGTTTTCGTAGCGCATGTCGATGACGGCCGTGCCGATCTCGATCCTGCTCGTCTTCGCGCCGGCCGCGGCCAGCAGCGGAAACGGCGAGCCGAGCTGACGGGCGAAATGGTGGACGCGGAAATAGGCGCCGTCCGCACCAAGCTCTTCCGCCGCCACCGCAAGATCGATCGACTGCAGTAGCGCGTCGGATGCCGAGCGTGTTTGCGAATGGGTCGAGGGCGACCAGTGCCCGAACGACAGGAAGCCGATCTTCTTCACGTGAATCTCCTGGTGATGCGGCCCATGCGGGCCGCTTCGATGGAGAAGGTGAACCCGGTCGGCGAGGTGACTTTGCTTCGCCCGCCCATGTCGGTTGTCTCGCCGCCGCGCGCAAGAGGGCGCACGTCTACCATGCAAGGACTGTGTGTCGCTCAGTAGGCGCCGTCCATCATGCTGACATGGGCGGCGGCGACCTTCCAACCGTCCGGCGTGCGGATCCATGTCTGCATCTGGCGCCCGACCTGACCCGGAAAATCCGGCCGGTGGAACAGCGTCGACGCGACCGCCGTGTCGCGGCCATAGGTTGTGATCAGGGTGCGGGAGAGGGTGCGTTCGAACGGCTGTTGCACGGCGCGAAACGAGCGCACCTCGTCAATGCCGTACTGAACCTCGGCGACGCCGTAGCGCACCGTCGTGCAGGTATGCAGGAACATCGCGTCCAATGTGGCGCTGTCGTTCTCGAGCAGCGCCTTTTCGTAGGCGATGAAGATCGCGCTGATCTCCGCCAGCGTGTCGGGATCGTCTATCCTCATGCTCAGCCGGCCCTGCGCGCGATCATCCTGTCGCGCAGTTGCGCGAGAAACGGGATCGTTTCGAACTGGTCGCGGCGGACCTTGTCCCACGACACGCCCATGGGACGCGGCATCGTATTGCCCGTCTCGATCAGCTCGGCCTCGGTGGCGATGAAGTCGAGCGGCGAATCGTGAGACTCGATAACGACGACCTCGTCGGGCACGAGCTGGATCGAATGCACCGTCGTCGCCATCGGCGTTTCAGCGGTGACGATGCCGAGTTCGCGGAAGATGCCGGTCTCGAGATCGGCGAAGCCGGCACCCTTGCCGGTGCGGCCGCCTGCCCGGCCGACAGCGACCGAACCGACCACACAGAAGTCGAGCGGCTCGATCGCCTCGAACTCGATCCGCTCGCCATGCTCCATGAAGCCTTGCGCGGTCGCGGCAAGTTCGAAGGAGATGCCCTTGTCCGCGAGCACCTTCGGATCGAGCCTCAGATAGGGGAAATCCTTCGTGAGATAAGGCACCGGGGTGTAGACCGTCTTGCCTTGGTAGAGCGCGCGGATGCGGATCGGTATCTGCGGGTGGTCGGGATTGGTCTTGATCGTCCGCGCCGCCTTCCAGGCGTCCGTCTGCGCCAGCCGCCACGCGGCGACGTCGGCGCCGACGAAGTTGGGGATCATGCTCCAGGCCGGACCGACGGCGACACCTTCCTCCTCCAGCCGGCGCGAGATGTCGTGGCGCACCACATCCTTGCCGGGATTGCGCCCCGCCCAGCGGCCGACCGTTACCCCTTTGGGCTCAGCCATCGGCCAGCGCGCCCTCGAACGCGGTTTCGAGTGCCGCGAGCGGCGTCACCCAGCCGACGATGCCGCCCTGGGCGACGATCATCTCGATGGCGCCGGCCTTGAACTGCGGGAAATAGCTCTCCGTCGCGTCTTCGATGAGCAGGCACTCGTAGCCACGGTCGTTGGCCTCGCGCATCGAGGTCTGCACGCAGACTTCCGTGGTGACGCCCGCGAACACAAGCTGCGTGATGCCCTTTGCGATCAGCGTTTCATGCAGGCCGGTCGCCCAGAACATGCCCTTGCCGGGCTTGTCGATCACGATCTCGCCGGCCTCCGGCATGAGTTCCGGCAAGATCTGGTTGCCGGGCTCGCCGGCGATGAGAATCCGGCCCATCGCACCCGCGTCGCCGATCCTGAGGCCCGGCTTGCCGCGCAGGCGCTTGGCCGGCGGACAGTCGGACAGGTCCGGCCGGTGCGCCTCGCGGGTATGCACGATCGGCAGGTGATGCCTGCGAAAGAGCCCGATCAACGCCGCGACCGTCGGCACGATCGCGGTCAGCCGCGACACGTCGTTGCCGAGCACGTCGCCGAAGCCGCCCGGCTCGATGAAGTCGCGCTGCATATCGATGACCACGAGCGCGGCATGCGCCGGGTCGAGCGTGAAGTCGTATGGCCGCGCGGGAACGGGGAATGCCATCGTCAATGTCCCGCCATATGCTGACCGATCGTATTGCGGTCGGTTGCCTCGATCGGCGAGACGTAGTTGATTGCGCCACCCGACATCACCGCCACCCGGTCCGACAGTTCGAGGATCTCGTCGAGGTCCTCGCTGACCAGCAGGACGGCCGCGCCACGGTTGCGCTGCTCCATGATCTGGCTGCGGATTTCCGCCACCGAGGCGAAGTCGAGCCCGAAACAGGGATTGGCAACGATTAGCACGTCGACGTCGCCCGACAGTTCACGCGCCAGCACGGCGCGCTGCACGTTGCCGCCCGACAGCGACTCGATCGGCGAGTCCGGCGAGGTGGTCTTCACCCGGTATTTCTCGATCAGGTCCTCCGCCTTCTTCCGCATCGGCCCGGGCGACAGCCACCAGCCGAGGCTCGCGATCGGCGGCTTGTCGTAGGAGCGGAAGGCGATGTTCTCCGCCACGCTCATGCGCGGCACCGTGGCGTTTTTCAGCGGCTCCTCGGGCAGGCCGAAGACCTTGAACCGGTCGAAATCCTTGCGCTTGGGCTCGAACGGCTTGCCGTGGATGAAGATGCCGCCGTCCTTGATCTCCTTCTGGCCGGCCAGCAGTTCGACCAGCGCGCTCTGACCGTTGCCGGACACGCCGGCGATGCCGACGATCTCGCCGGCATTGACCTTCAGGTTCAGCGCGTTGACCACGGTGCGGCCCTCGCTGTCCTCGGCGCAGAGCCCGGCGAGGTCGAGCACCGCCCGGGTGTCATTGTGCTTGCGGCGCTCGGCGCGATCGCGCACCTCGGTGTCGCCGATCATCATCCGGCTCATCTCGGCTACGCTCGCCGCCTGCGCGTCGCCGCCACCGGTGAGCTTGCCGCGCCGCAGCACCGAGAAACTATCGCAGAACGCCTTCACCTCGCGGAATTTGTGGCTGATCATCAGCACCGTGACCTCGCCGCGCCGGGCCATCTCGCCGAGCAGCCCGAGCACCTCGTCCGCCTCGCCCGGCGTCAGCACCGAGGTCGGCTCGTCGAGGATCATGAAGCGCTGTTCGAGATAGAGGAGCTTCAGGATCTCCAGCTTCTGCTTCTCGCCGGCCGACAGCGACGACACCTGCTCGTTCAGCCGGACGCGGAACGGCATCTTGTCCATGAACTCCTCGAGCCGCGGCTTTTCGGTCTTCCAGTCGAAGATCGCCGGTGCATCCGCGCGCGAGATCACCAGGTTCTCGGCAGCCGTCAGGCAGGGCACCAGCGTGAACTGCTGGTAGACCATGCCGATGCCCAGATCGCGCGCATCGCGCGGGCTCCTGATGGTCTTCTCCTGGCCGTCGAGGAGCACGCTGCCCTTCGTCGGCGTGTAGAAACCCATGATGCATTTCACCAGCGTCGACTTGCCGGCGCCGTTCTCGCCGAGCAGCGCGTGGAAGGAACCGGCCTTGACGTCGATCGACACGTCGTCCAGCGCGGTGAATCCGCCGAACACCTTGGTCATGCCGATGGTCTGTAGCGCCGGTCCTGCCTGCAGCGGAACAGCGCCGGAGATGGTCGCGGGCGCGTTCAAGGCAATGCCTCCAGGAAATCGCGCGACGTCGCGACCGCGCCGAAAACGCCGCCCTGCATCTTGATCATGTCGATCGCCGCCAGATGGTTCTCGACCTTCGTCGCCGCGCAGCAGTCCGAGAGGAGCAGACATTCGTAGCCGCGATCGTTGGCGTCGCGCATCGTCGTGTGCACGCAGACGTCCGTGGTGACGCCGGAAAAGACGATGTTGCGGATGTTCTTCATCCTGAGCACCAGCTCGAAATCCGTGGCGAGGAACGTGCCCTTGCCCGGCTTGTCGATGATCATCTCGCCGGGCTCTGGCTTAAGCTCCGGGATGATCTCCCAGCCCTTCTCGCCGCGCACCAGGATGCGCCCGCACGGGCCCTGGTCGCCGATGCCGGCGCCGATGCGCTGCGAGCGCCAGCGCTTGTTGGCGGGCAGGTCGGAGAGGTCGGGCTTGTGGCCCTCGCGGGTATGGATGATCGGATAGCCTTTCGCCCGCATCGCCTTCAGCACGCCCTGGATCGGCCCGATCGGCGCCCGCGTCAGCGAGATGTCGTAGCCCATCGAGTCGACATAGCCGCCCGGCGCGCAGAAATCGGTCTGCATGTCGATGACGACCAGGGCCGTGTTGTGCGGGCCGAAATCGCCGTCGAACGGCCAGGGATAGGGATCGGACGCGACCGTCACGCCGTTCGGCACGCGGGCGGCGGCGATGCGTTCGTCGACAAGGCTCATGGTGCGGTCCTCATTTGACGATGGAGAGTTCGCCCGGCGCTTCGCGCGCCGCGCTCTTCGACCGCGCCGAGGCGATCATGATGAAAAGGGTCAGGATGTACGGGGCGGCGTTGAAGAAGTAGTAGCCCTGGCTGATGCCGACCGACTGCAGCGAAGGTCCGATGGCCCCGGCCGCGCCGAACAGCAGCGCTGCGTAGACGCAGCGGATCGGGTCCCATCGCGCGAAGATGACGAGTGCCACCGCCATCAGGCCCTGGCCCGACGACAGGCCTTCGTTCCAGCTGCCGGGATAGTAGAGCGACAGGAACGCCCCGCCGACGCCCGACAGGAACCCGCCGGCGGCGGTCGCAAGTAACCGCACGAGGTCGATCGACACGCCCATCGCGCGCGCTGACGCCGCGCTGTCGCCAGTCATGCGCACGATCAGCCCCCAGCGCGTATTGGCCAGCGCCCAGGACATGAAGACCGCGAGCGCGATGCCGACGAGGAAAAGAGGATTGACCTGGAGCGCCTGTTCGACCGACGGGTTGGACGACCACCAGCCGAGCGGGATGGCTTCAAGTCGCGGCGCCGTCGGCTGGATGTAGGGCTTGCCGAAGAAGAAGGCGAGGCCCGTGCCGAAGCTCATGAAGGCGATGCCGACGGCGATGTCGTTCACCTTGGGCAGCTTGCAGATGTAGCCGTGCATGGCGCCGAGCACGAGCCCGGAAAGGCCGGCGAAGAGCACGCCGAGCCACGGGCTTCCGGTGGTGTAGGAGCCGGCATAGGCGACCATGGCGCCGAGCACGAGATTGCCCTCCAGCCCGAGATTGATGCGGCCGGACTTCTCGGTCAGGCATTCCCCCAGCGCCACGAACATGAAGGGCGTGGAGACGCGGATGGCGCCGCCGACCATGGCGATGAGGACGATGAACAGGCTCGAATCGCTCATGTCCGGTCTCCGGTCTTGCGGGGCTGCAGGAAGGGGATGCGGCCGTAGAAGGTCTCGCTCACCAGCAGCACCACGAAGATGATGCCCTGCAGCACAAGCACCGTGGCGTCGGGCATCGCCATGCGCCGCTGGACGAGACCACCGGCAGCGTCGAGCGCGCCGAACATGATGGCGACAGGTATGATCGCGAGCGGGTTCTGCCGCGCGAGGAAGGCGACGAGGATGCCGGTAAACCCGTAGCCCGCGACCAGCGAGGCATTGGCCTGGCCGTGGATGGCCGCGATCTCGTAGAAGCCGGCGAGCCCGGCGCACGCCCCGGCGATGGCGCAACAGGTCACCACCAGAAAGCCGACGGGTAGGCCTTGCGCCTTGGCGGCGCGGACATTGCCGCCGGTCATCCGCGCCGCGAAGCCGAACGTGGTGCGCGTCATCAGGATGTAGAGCACCACGGCCAACACCAGCCCTGCCGCCAGCCCCCAGTGCACCGAGGTGCCGGGGATGGAACCGATGCGATAGGCGTCGCCGATCGGCATGGTCGACGGCTTGTTGGCCGAGGCCGGATCGCGCAGCAGGCCCTCGACGAAGAAGTTCATGATCGCAATGGCGATGTAGCCGAGCAGCAGCGAGGAGATCGTCTCGTTGACGCCACGATAGTGGCGCAGCCAGCCGGCGAGTCCGATCCAGACGCCGCCGACGAGCATCGCGGCCAGCGCCATGAGCGGCAGGCCGATGAAGGCGGGAAAGCCGAACGTGACGAGCGGGATCGCGATGGCCGCGGAGGAGAACCCTCCGAGCACGAGCGCGCCTTCCGCGCCGAGCAGCGTCAGCCCTATGCGCGCGGGGATAGCAAACGCGAGGCCGGTCAGGATCAGGGGGGCGGCGCGCTGCAGCGAATTCTGGATCGAGAAGGCGGAGCCGAAGCCGCCGGTCCAGACCAGAGAGAAGAACGTAAGCGGCGACTTGCCGAGCGCGACGAGGAACACCGAGAACAGGATCGCCGATGCGACCAGCGCCCCGACGGGAATGAGGATCGCCTCGATCGAGCTGATCGCACGCGGATCGAGACCGCGCGACGCGGCGATGGGCGCGGGAGAAACGACGGCGGTCATGGCTGCCTCGGGCATGTGTGTCTGCTCATCGCGGTCCCCATCCGTTCAATGGTCGTGGAAGCGGCGGGCAGCCTCTGCCGCCCGCCGGAATCACATCAGGTCGTCGAGCCGACGATGCCTTCGAGCAGGTAGCTCATGCCGTCGAGCTCGGGATCGTAGTTGTCCTTGCTGCCCTCGATCACGACCTTGCCGGTATTGTCCTTGAGCGGGCCGACATAGATCGGCTTGCCCGCCTTGAGGGCTTCGATGGCGGCGTCCGCCGCCTTGACCGCCTCGGGCGTCGCGCCGGCGCCGTAGGCCGTGTTGCGGATCATGTCGTTGTGGTAGCCGCCGACGGTGAAATTCGGCAGCGCCTCGCCCTTGGAGAGTGCATCGGCGTAGAGTTTGTAGATGGTCTCCCACTTGTATTCGGCGCCGGTGATGAAGCCCTTGGGCGCGAGCGGCGCCTGGCTGGCATTGTGGCCGCAGGTCATCACGCCGCGTCCTTCGGCGGTCTCCACGACGACCTTCGGGCCGTCGACATGGCAGGTGATGACGTCGCAGCCGGCGTCGATCAGCGCATTGGCGGCCTCCGCCTCGCGCACGGGCAGCGACCATTCGCCGGTGAAGATCACCTGCACCGTCGCGTTCGGATTGACGCTCTTGGCGCCCAGCAGCACCGAGTTGACGTTGGAGAGGACGGACGGAATCGGCTTGGCCGCGACGAAGCCGATCTTGTTGGTCTTGGTCGACAGGCCGGCGGCGACGCCGTCGACGTAATGCGCCTGGTTGAGATAGCAGAAATAGCTGCCGGCGTTCGCCGGGTCGGTGTCCTTGTTCCACAACGGTGCCGCATGGCGGAACTGGACGGCCGGATATTTCTTGGCGCTCTCGATCACGAACGGCTTGTAGTAGCCGAACGAGGTCGCCAGCACGAGATTGGCACCGTCGAGGTTGATCATCGATTCCATCGATTTCGACACGGCGTCGGTCTCGGGAACGTTCTCCTCCTCCACGACGGTGACGCCCGGCACCTGTTTCAAGATGTCCATGGCCACCGCGTGCGCCTGGTTCCAGCCGAAATCGTCGCGCGGACCGACATAGACGGCGCCGAGGACGATCGGCGTCTGGGCCCGCGCAAGGCCGAAGGGCAGCGCGGAGGCGGCGAGGCCGGCAGCACCTGCCTTGAGCAGGGAACGACGTGTCAACGAAGAACTGATCATGGGAAGCTCCAGCGGCTAGAGGGTTGATTGCGGCCGCCGGCGGCGGCCGTTTTGTCGAGCGGAGAAAGGCAAAGCCCGTGCCCTCCCCCGGATTGCGAAAGAGAATGCGTGCGCGGGCAGGTCATGCGGCCCCCGCCTTTTCGAGCGCGAGTCCGGATTTCTCGTAGGTCGGCGACAGGCGGCTGAGCAGGAACGCGTCTCCCTTGATCGGAGCGTAGCGCGCGCCCTGCCCGGCCAATGCGCATCCCGGCAAACAGGCGATGTCGGCATCCGGATTGGGGTCGAGGAAGAAGGCGATCGAATAGCGTTCCTTGCCGGCGGGGCTGACCACCCGGTGCGGCGTCGAGACGTAGATGTCGTTCGTCCAGCGCATCAGGCAGTCGCCGATGTTGCAGACGAAGGCGCCCTCGACATGCGGAGCCTTGACCCACTCGCCGGCCCGCGTCCGCACCTCCAGCCCGCCTACGCCGTCGGTGGCAAGCAGCGTCACGCAGCCGTAGTCGGTGTGCTCGCCAGCGCCGAGCTGGCCTTCCTCGCTGCGGGCGGGTGCGGGCGGATAATGCAGCAGCCGCAGCACTGCCATCGGCCGGTCGAGCTTGTCGTCGAAGAAGTCCGGTGCCAGGCCGAGGTCGATCGCAAAGGCGCGGTGCAGGAGCAGCCCGAAACTGTGGCAGGCAGCGAAATAGTCGAGCATCGTCTCGCGAAAGCCGGGCAACTCCGGCCACAGGTTCTCGGCGCGGAACATCCGGCCGGCGAGAAGCTCCGGGTCGTCGGCCGGCAGGTCGAGGCCGATGTTGAAGGCTTCCTTCAGGTCGGCCGGCTTGCCGGGGTCGAGCGCCTCGCCTTTCATCGGCACGTAGCCGCGGTTCCCCGCCGCCGTGTAGAGAACCTTCTTCTTCGCCGTCTCGTCCTGCGCGAAGAATGATTTCGAGGCGGCGAACGCGGCGGCCATCCGGGCCGTGCCGACCGTATGGCTGACGACGTAGAAGAAGCCGACCTCGCGACAGGCGGTGCCGATGTCGGCCGCGACCTTGTCGATCGCTGCCTGATCGCCGCCGGCGAGTGCGGAAACGTCGATGATCGGGATCGTGGTCATGCCGCGGCCTCCGTGGCCGGCTTGGCCTTTTCGGCGAGATAGGCTCGCCAGCCGCCGAGATCGGTGATGTCGGCCGCCCCCGCCAGCCCCGCCGCCTCGCAGAGGAAGCCCTTGACGCTCGATCCGTCCTCGAGTTCGACCGTGCCGATCGCGAGCGGCGACGGCACTCCGGCGATGAAGTCGCCAAAGCGCTCGCGCGGCAGCGCCCAGACCTCGAGCGCGATCGGTGCGCCGCGCGATACCTGTTTGACGAGGCCGGGCCGGAAAGGCGGCCCGCCGGCCAGCGCATGCAGGCGATAGGCCGGCGCGGTCGCGCAGGCGCGGATGAAGCGACCGCCCCGCTCGGTCAGTTCCCTGTTGAGCGGCAGGCCGGACATGTGTGCGCCGCAGACGGCAAGTGCGATCTCGCCGGAGGCGGGCTGCGCTACGAGAGCCGGAGGCGCCGGCCTGACCCAGCCGGTCGCGCCCATCGCACTCGCCTCTATCGTCGTGGCCAGCGAGGCGCAGAGCGCGTCGCGGCCGGCCGCAGCGAGGAGAGTGGCGCTGCCGGGCCGGCCATCGCCCCGCACGCCCGTGGGCACAGCGGTGCCGCACAGGTCGAGCAGGTTGACGAAATTGGTGTAGGTGCCGAGCCGCGAATTCGGCCCGATCGGATCGGCTGCGATCTCGTCAAGCCTAACGAAGCTCGGGATCGTCGGAACGCAAAGCGCATCGACCTGTGCAAGCAGGATCTCGCATTCGGTCCGCAGCGCCTTCAGCCTGTAGAAGCCTTCGAACGCGTCAACGGCCGTCAGCTTGAGCCCCGGCTCCAGGACCGACCGCGTCGTCGGATGCAGTGTCTCCGGCTTGGTGGTGAGACGCATCCCCACCGCGGCGACGCGCTCGGCCAGCCAGGCGCCTTCATAGAGCATCCGCGCGACAGCGTAGAACGGTGCGAAGTCGATCTCGCGAATGGCCGCGCCGCCGTCCCGCAGCCGCTCGACCGTGGCGCGGAAATCAGCCGCCTGCGCGGCATCGCCAAACGTTTCCAGCGAGGCCGCATCTGGCACGCCGATTCTCACCGCCGACGCATCGAACAATGGACCGGGCGCGATCTTGCGCGACCAGGCGTCGGCGGCGTCGTATCCGGCCGCGACCGTGTGGACTGCCCAGGCGTCGGCGACCGTCAGCGCGAAGATCGAGATCGTGTCGAGCGTGCGGCAGGCGGGCACGACCCCCGTTGCCGAAAGCGCACCGAGCGTCGGCTTCAGCCCGACGATCGAATTGAGCGCGGCCGGCACGCGGCCCGAGCCCGCCGTGTCGGTGCCCAGCGAGAAGCAGGCGATGCCGTGCGCCACCGACACGGCCGAGCCTGATGAGGAGCCGCCTGGCACGATGGCCGGATCGAGCGCGTTGCGCGGCACCGGAAACGGCGTGCGCACGCCGACGAGACCCGTTGCGAACTGGTCGAGGTTCGTCTTGCCGAGCACGATTGCGCCTGCCTCGCGCAGGCGTGCCACCACAAAGGCGTCCCGGTCGGCAAGATAGGCGAAATCGGGACAGGCGGCCGTGGTCGGCATGCCGGCCACGTCGATATTGTCCTTCACGGCGAAGGGGATGCCCCACAGCGGCCGCCCGTCGGGCGCATCGAGCGCCTCTGCGGCGGAAAGCGCGGCCTCGCGGGCGTCGTGGATGAAGATGCCGGGGTCTGCGACGGCGTCGAGCCGGCGAAACGCCTCCGCGATCACGTCACGCGGGGCGAGCCCTCCGGCATAGGCCCGGCGCAATTCGGTCAGCGTGAAAGGCAGTTCATCGATCATCGATCGTTCTTGACGCCCCCTGGGGCGACGTCCCGCGCCCCTGGGATCAACAATGCAGCTTTTCGCGTTGGCGAAAAATGCTATGAATTCACCAATGCGGTGCAAAAAATGCACCACGCAGAGGGAGACACGGCATGCGTCACCTGCAGAATTTCCGCCTGATCGAGGCCGTGGCCCGTGCAGGATCGATGCGCCGCGCCGCCGAGGACATGAACATCACCGCCTCGGCGCTCAACCGGCGCATCAACGGCTTCGAGGCGGAGTTCGGCACCGAACTCTTCGAGCGGCTGCCCGGCGGCGTGCGACTGAACCCGGCGGGCGAGCTGGTGCTGCATCACTACCGCGCCACGCTATCGGACCTGACTCGCGTGCAGAGCCAGGTCGCCGACCTCACGGGGGAGCGGCGCGGCCATGTCTCGATCGCCTGCTCGCAGGCGCTGCTGCCTTATTTCCTGCCGCGGCAGATCGCCCGCTACCGTTCGGAGCATTCCGGCGTGACCTTCTCCGTCAACATCCGCGACCGCGCCCAGGCGGAGCAGGAACTGGCGGCCTATTCGAGCGACCTCGCCCTCGTCTTCGAACCTGTCTATCTGGTCGACTTCCAGGTGATCGAGACGATCCCGCAGGCGGTCAACGTCGTCATGCGCGCCGACCACCCGCTTGCCGGCAAGCCGGAGCTGCGGCTGCGCGACTGTCTCGATGCGCCGCACATCGCGCCGTCGGCGAAATACGGCGTGCGCCACCTGCTCGACTTTGCCGCCCGGCGCGGCTCACGCCGCGTCGCGCCGATCCTGGAGACGGAAAGCTTCGAGCTGATCCGCCACTATGTGCTGCACGAGAAGGTCATCGGCTTCCAGATTCCGATCGGCCTCACCGGCTTCGGCGATCCGCAACTGGTGTTCCGGCCGATTTCCGAGCGCGACCTGCCGCCCGGCAACCTGATCCTTGGCCAGATGCGCGGCCGCACCTTGCCGGTCGGCTCCGCCCGCTTCGCCATGCAGCTCGCCTCGGCGCTGAAGGATTATGGCAACGAGGCCGCCGCCTGATCAGCGCGCCCTGTCGGGAAACAGCGCGGCCAGCCCCTCTGCCGACGCCTTGGCTATGCCTCGCTCGGTGATGAGTCCGGTGACGAGTCGCGCTGGGGTCACGTCGAAGGCCGGATTGGCTGCGGGCGTCGCTTCCGGCGAAATGCGCACCAGGCGCATGGCGCCTTCGGCGTCCATGCCAGCCACCAGGGACACCTCGTCGCCTGACCGCTCCTCGATCGGAATCTCGGCGATGCCGTCGCTGACGGTCCAGTCGATCGTCGGAGAGGGCAGCGCGACATAGAACGGCACGCCGTTGTCGTGCGCCGCCAACGCCTTGAGATAGGTGCCGATCTTGTTGCAGACGTCGCCCCGGGCCGTCGTGCGGTCGGTGCCGACGATGACCATATCGACGGCGCCGCGCTGCATCAGGTGGCCGCCGGCATTGTCGACGATCAGCGTGTGCGGCACGCCGTGGCCGGCCAGTTCCCAAGCAGTCAGGTAGGCGCCCTGGTTGCGCGGCCGCGTCTCGTCCACATAGACATGAACCGGGATGCCGGCCTCCGCCGCGAGATAGATCGGCGCGGTCGCCGTGCCGTAGTCGACGGTGGCGAGCCAGCCGGCATTGCAGTGGGTGAGGATATTCACCGGCTCGCCGGGCCGCTTTCCGGCGGCGATCCTGCGGATGATCTCCAGCCCGTTGCGGCCGATGGAACGGTTGAGCTCGACGTCCTCGTCGGCGATCTCAGCCGCCTTCGCATAGGCCGCCTGCTCGCGCTCGGAGGGCGGCAGCGGTTTGAGAAAGGCGCGCATCGCATCGAGCGCCCAACGCAGGTTGATCGCCGTCGGCCGGGTCTCGTGCAGCCGCTCCCATGCCTCGTCGAGCGAGGCGTCGGATGGATCGGCGCGCATCTGAAGTGCCACGCCGTAGGCCGCCGCGACGCCGATCAGCGGCGCGCCACGCACCCACATGTCGCGAATCGCAGTCGCGACTTCCGTCGTGTCGCGCACCGTCTCGACCCGGAATTCGTGCGGCAGCCTGCGCTGGTCGATGATATCGACCGACCAGCCGTCCTCATTCAGCCAGATCGTCCTGTAGTGGCGGTCGCCGACCTTCACGCGACTGCTCCTTCGTCGAGACGCACCGCCAGTCCGTTCACTTCGGCGAGCGAGCGGATGTGGCGGCGGTTGACCGCGAGATGGCGGCCGAGCTTGAGCGCCCGCGTCTCGCACTGCGCCCTCAGCCCCTGGTCGGCGATCTCCTCGAAATCGGCATTGTGGGCGAGACCGAGGATGCGCCTGTGCATCTCGACGCCGGCAAAGCCCAGCATGTCGGTGAAGACGTCGCCCAGCACGCGCTGCAGCGCCTCCTCGGACCCGAGATTATCACCCTGGTCTTCGAACAGGGTCGAGGCATAGAGCATGCCCTTGCGTTCGGTGCGCCAGAGCCGCGAGAACTCGTCGTGGAAGACCGTCCAGGTGTCGGTGACCACGGTGAGCAGCCAGCGGCGCATCTCGTCGCGGGGCTTGCCGCCCTCGTGCCCGCGCGCAGCGAAGAATGCCATCCAGTAGTTGGCCAGCAGCATGCCGACGTCGAAGGCCATCGGCCCGTAGAAGGCGAACTCCGGATCGATGACGCGCGTGTCGGTGTCCGTCACCATGACCGAGCCGGAATGCAGGTCGCCGTGCAGCAGCGTCTCGGCCCTGGCGGCGAAGAGGTGCTTCAACGCCTGCGCCTCGACCTTGAGGTCGCGGTCGGCGCGCAGCTCGGCGACGATGCGGTCGAGCTCAGGGCTGGTGTGGCGGTTCAGCGGCGCCTCGAAATAGGGATCGGTGAAGACCAGGTTCTCGGTGATGTCGCAGAGCTCGACATTGTCGGCGAAGAGCGCGAGGTCGGCCTTACGCTCGCGCGCGGTCATTGCGAAGTCCGACCCGCGGAACAGCGTGCGGGCCATGAACAGGCCGAGATCGCTCGCGATGCGCGGCGGCATGCGCCCCTCGATCAGGGCGCGGCGCAGGATGACATGCGGAGTCAGGAACTCCATGACGATCAGCGCTTGTGTCTCGTCATAGTGGAAGACGTTGGGCACCGTGCCGACGCCCGCGCGCGCCTCCTGCCGCGTCAGCGCATGATACTCGAAGAAGCTGCGCTTCAGCGGCAGCGGCCAGCTTTCGCCGACGAGGCGCACATAGGGCAGCGCCTGCTTGACGATGATCGAGCCGCGCTCGCCTTCGACGATGAAGACCAGATTGAGATTGCCGTCGCCGACCTCGCGCGAACGCCAGGATGATGGCGGGCCGATGCGGCTGGTCAAGGCGTCGATACCGCCGAGGCGGGCCGGCAGCGTTTCTATCGTCAACGCCTGGTAGGGCGTATCCGTCATGGTCCGTCTCCCCTGATCCTCCCAAGTGGAGGAGAGCTTGGCGACGCTAGGAGCCGGACTGGCAATTGTCAATCCAGTTGACATTTGACGGCATGGTTCGTAGCGTCACTGTCCGGGAGGAGAAATTGCAGGGCACGCCGGTCTTTGTCGTCAAAGGCTTGATGAAGTCGTTCGGCCCCAACCGGGTGCTGAGGGGCGTCGATCTCGATTTGCACCCGGGCCAGGTGACCGTGCTGATGGGCGCCAACGGCGCCGGCAAGTCGACCCTCGTGAAGATCGTCAGCGGCATCCATCCTTCCGGCGGTGGCACGATGGAGCTGGCGGGCACCTCCTTCGCCCCGACGACGCCGGCGGACGCCATGCGCGCCGGAGTCGTGACGGTTCACCAGGCAATCAACGACGGCGTGGTTCCGGCACTCGACGTCGCTTCCAACCTCACTCTCGACCGGCTGAGCGGCAAGGGAGCGCCGCTGCTGCTGAACCCGCGCCGCATCCGCCGCGAGGCGCGGGAGGTCGCGGACCGCATGGGCCTGTTTCTCGACCTTTCGAAGGAGGTCGCGGACTTGACGCTGGCGGACCGGCAGCTGGTCGCCATTGCGCGGGCCATGGCGCGCCGGCCGCAGGTTCTGATCCTCGACGAACCGACCTCGTCGCTGTCGTCGAGCGAGGCCGACCGGCTGTTTTCGCTGATCGATCGGCTGCGCGCCGATGGCGTCGCCATCCTCTATATCTCGCACCGCATGTCCGACATCCGCCGCCTCGCCGACCGCATCGTCAGCCTGCGCGACGGCGCTATCGCGGGCATGTTCGAAGACAAGCCGCTCGACTATTCCGGCGCGGTCGACGCCATGCTGGGGCGCAAATCCGGCCATGACGCGGTCGACGCGCGAAGCGCGCACGCACCGGTCTTCCGCACCGAGGGCCTGCGCCTCCACGCTGGCGCCGAGCCCATCCGTCTCGACCTCGGCAAAGGTGAGATCGTCGCCATCACCGGCCTCGTCGGTGTCGGCAAGACCGCGCTCGCCGAAACGCTGTTCGGCCTGCGCCAGCCGTTCGGCGGAACCATGCAGCTCGACGGCCGGCCGTACCTGCCCGAAAATCCCGCCGACGCCATCGGGCAAGGTGTTTTCCTGGTGGCCAAGGACCGCGCCGACAACGGCATCGTTCCCGAATTCAACCTCGCCCGCAATGTCAGCCTGCCTTTCGTGCACCGCCTTTCCCGCTTTGGCATCGTGCGACGGAGCGTCGAACGCCGGCGCGCCCGCGAACAGATCGCCGAACTCGGAATCGTCTGCCGCACCGAGCGCGACGAGATGTATGCGCTCTCGGGCGGCAACCAGCAGAAGGCGATGGTCGCCCGGTGGCTCGCCGAGCCGTCCCGCCTGCTGATCCTGGACGAGCCGTTCCAGGGCGTCGACATCGCGGCCCGGCACGACATCGCCGCGAAGCTGCGCGCCACCGCCGACAGCCGCGCCACCGTGCTCTTCGTCACCGAGCTCGACGAGGCGCTGGAGACGGCCGATCGCATTCTGGTCATGTCCGAGCACACGCTGGTCGGCGAGCACGTCAACCGCGGCGTCGACATGGACCGGCTGCTTTCCGAAGTGGCCGGCCGCGGCCTGCGGGGAGCGGCATGATGCGTCTACTGGAGTATAGCTTTTGACCCTGCGCGAATTCGCCATCCGCTACGGCTTCCTCGCGCTCCTGGCGGGACTCGTGGTCTTCTTCTCGCTGGCGACGACCGGCTTCACCTCACCGCAGGCCGCGGTGTTCATATTTCAGTCCGTAGCGCTGACCGGCATCCTGGCGCTCGGCGTCACCGCCACACTCGTGGTCGGCGGTTTCGACCTCTCCATCGGCTCGATCGCGACGAGTGCGATGATGGCCGCGGCCTATGTAATGGTCGTGCTCGAGCAAAACGCGTTCGTCGCCGTCCTCGCCTGCCTCGCCATCGGCGCGCTAGTCGGCCTGATCAACGGCATCATCATCTGCTATCTGCGCGTGCCCGATCTGCTGGCGACGCTCGGCATGATGTTCCTGCTGATCGGCCTCCAGCGCATCCCGACCGAGGGCCGTTCGATCGCCGCCGGCATGACCATGCCCGACGGGTCGACCGCGGCCGGTCAGTTCGATCCGGCCTTCCTGGCACTCGGGAGGCACCGCTTCGACTTCGTCCTGCCCGACCTCGTGCCGGCCTCGGTGGTCGTGCTGATCGTGCTCGCGGTGCTGATCTGGTTCTTCCTGGAATACACGCGCTTCGGCCGCCTGATGTACGCCGTGGGCTCGAATGCGCGGGCTGCCGAGTTCGCCGGCGCTCCGGTCAAGGCCTACAAGATCTGGGCTTACATCATCTCCGGCGTCTTCGCCTCGATCGGCGGAATCCTGCTCGCGGCGCGCCTAGGACGCGGCGACATCGCCTCGGGGAACAATCTTCTGCTCGACGCGGTCGCTGCGGCACTGATCGGCTACGCCGTGCTCGGAGCTTCGAAGCCGAATGCTTTTGGCACCGCCATCGGCGCGCTATTCGTTGGCGTCCTTCTGCAAGGCCTGACGATGATGAACGTCCCCTACTACACGCAGGATTTCGTCAAGGGCGCGGTGCTGGTCGTCGCGCTCGTCTTCACGTTCTCGCTGTCGGGTCGGACCGCCCGATAGCGGACAATTCAACCAGGTCTCAGGTGGAGGAAACCAACATGATAAACCGCAGGACATTCTCCAGGCTCGGACTGGCGCTCGCCGCCGGCTCGGCCCTTCTCGGCATGCCGGCGCTGGCGCAGGACAAGCCCGCTCCCTTCGACAAGGCTGGCGACGTGAAGATCGCGCTGGTGCGCTATCTCTCGACCGGCGACTTCTTCCAGGCCTATCTCGCCGGCGTCGAGTCGCAGGCCAAGGCGCTCGGCGTGCAGTTGCAGGTGTTCGACAGCCGCCAGGACGCCGCGCTCCAGGCCGACATGGTCGACCAGGCAATCGCGCTCGGCGTCCAGGGCATCATCATCCAGCACGGGCTGACGGAATCGATGAAGGAGGCCGCCCAGCGCGCGGTCGACGCCGGCATCAAGGTCGTCGCCTTCGACGTCAACGTCGAGAACGAGAAGATCCCGCAGGTCGAACAGTCCGACCGCGACCTCGCCCGCCTCGCGCTCGAGCAGGCGATCAAGGACAATGGAGAAAGCTGGAAAGCGGGCTACGTCTACGTCGCCGGCATCGCCCCGCTCGACCGCCGCAACGAGACCTGGGTCGAGTTCAAGAAGAAGTATCCGGGCATCAACGAGGCGGCCATGTTCGGCACGCTCGACAACCCGATCGCCAACTCGGTCGCCAACCAGGCCCGCTCGGTCGTCACGGCGAATCCGGACATCACGGTCATGTTCGCGCCCTATGACGAGTTCGCCAAGGGCGTGAAGATCGCTGTCGACGAGGCCGGACTATCGTCCAGCGTGAAGATCTACTCGGCCGACATCTCGACCGCCGACATCTCGGCGATGCGCGAGGCCGGCAGCGCCTGGGCCGCGACCGCGGCCACCAACCCGGCCGTCGTCGGACAGGTCTCCGTGCGCGCACTCGCCATGCTTCTGGCCGGCGAGGATCCGGGCAAGCAGGTCATCGTTCCGCCGACCTTGATCACGCAGAAGGACCTGAACGACAACGACATCAAGAACATGGAAGAACTGTCGGCCAAGCTGCCGCAGTTTGCCCATGCCGACGTCGCGATGCCGGCCTGGATGCCGAACCCGAACGCGAAGTGATCTGGAAACGGTAGCCTGAGATCGGGGCGGACCGCGAGGCCCGCCCTTTTTCTTGTGCCTCGGATATCTCGGCTGTATATCAATATATCCGAAGGAGATATCCGATGGCGCTGTTCATCCGCGACGATGAAGTCGATGCCCTCGCCGCCGAGCTTCAGAAGGCGACGAAGACCGGGACGAAGAAAGAGGCCGTTCGTCAAGCGCTCAGGAACGAGCTGGAGCGAGCGCAACAGAGGCGCCTTGCCGACACTCTAGTCGACCTCCAAGACCGGGTCGCGGCAATGGGACCAGATGATCCCGGCTTCGACATGAAGAAATTCACGGACGAGATGTGGGGCAATATCTGATGTTTGTCGACGCGTCGGCGATTGTCGCCATCCTCAGCCGGGAGTCTGGCTGGGAAGACATACTCGGCCAACTCGATGCGAACGGGGGGACGCAGTACGTCTCTCCGCTCGTCCGCTTCGAGACCGTTCAGGCGCTGGCCCGCAAGCGGGCCGGCTCATCGGCGAGGCCGACCGCCGATACGATCGAGGAGGCCACCGCCATCTTCGATGCTTTCGTCGCGCGATTGCGGATTGAGGAAGTCCCGGTTTCGACGCAGATCGGCGGACTGGCCCTCATGACGAGCGCCCGCTTCGGCAAACTCGTCGGCCACCCGGCCGCGCTCAACTTCGCCGACTGCTTCGCCTATGCCTGCGCGAAGTCGCTCGGTGTCCCGCTCGCCTACAAAGGCGACGGCTTTGCCCAAACTGATTTGGCCTGACGCTCCCTACCTCAGCGTCGCCGCGATATTGCCCCCGTCGACAGTCGTCACGTCGGCCGTGGTGCGCTCGGCGAGTGCATGGTGCAGGAAGGCCTGCGCCACGTGGTCGGCGGTCACTTCCAGTCCGAGCAGGTTGCCGGACATGTAGTCCTTCTCCGACAGACCGCGCGCGCTGGAGCGGCTGGCGATCATCGCGTCGGTGAGGAGCCCCGAGCGGATGCGGTCGGCGTTGACCGCATTGGAGCGCACGCCGATCGACCCATAGTCGAGCGCGTACTGCCGCGACAGGAACAGCGTCGCCGCCTTCGGAAGCCCGTAGGCACCGAACTTCGGGCCGGGATTGATTGCCTGCTTCGACGTGTTGAACAGCAGGCAGCCGCCCGTCCCCTGCTCCTTGAAGATGCGCACCGCATTCTGCGCCACCGACTGGTGGGCGAAGAAGTTGAGCTCGAAGCTCTTGCGCAGCAGCGCGTCGTCGATCTCGCCGATCGCGCCCTCAAAGGCTGCACCGGCATTGGAGACGACGATGTCGACGCCGCCATAGGTCGCGACCGCCTTGTCGAAGGCTGCCCGCACGTCGGCCGGCTTCGTCACGTCGGCGCCGACGCCGATCGAGGCGTTGCCGGCGGCCTTGGCGACCTCTTTCGCCCTGGCCTCGTCCAGATCGACGACCACGACATGCGCGCCGTTGGCCGCGAACATCTTCGCCGTCGCCGCCCCGATCGCGCCCGCGCCGCCGGTGACAAGCATCACCTGCCCGGTCAGCGGCTTCGGCTTGTTGCCGGCGAGCTTGGCCTGCTCCAGCGACCAGTATTCGAGCTCGAACAGGTCCGACTTGGCGAGCGGCCGGAAATCGCCGATCGCCTCGGCGCCGCGGACCGCATCGATCCATGCCTCGCCGACGTCGGAGGCGATCTTCGCGTCCTTCAGCGTGCGGCCGTGGCCGAACATGCCGAGCCCCGGCACGAGGCTGAGCCTCGGCATCGGGTCGAGCATGGTGCGCTTGATCTCGTCGCGGGCGTCGTTGCTGCGGAAGTAGTCGGTGTATTCTGCGACATAGACCGCGACCTTGTCGCGGATCGCCTTCGGGTAGCTCGCGTCGCCCGCGGCCGGCGCCGGCAGCACCATCGGGCCGGTCTTGATGCGGATCGACAGATCCGGTGTCGACACGCCGCGATCGGCCAGCCGCTGCAGGTCGGCGTTGGCGAGGAAGTCGAGGATCGCCGGCGACGTGCGGAAGTCCGAAATCATCCGGTCGAACCGGCCTTCGCCCCGATCGAACGCGACCGCGCCGCGCAACGACGCGGCGATCTCGGCGGGCTCGGCGAGGGCTGCCGGAAGTGCCACCGTCTTCGCCGGCGGCTTGCCGTTCTTCGCGACATAGTCTTCGGCGACCGTGACCCAGTGGATCATCCGGTCATAAGCCTCCTTCGCCGTCTCGGCGAAGGTGAAGATGCCGTGCTTGTCGAGGATCAGGCCCTCGACAGAGGTGTCCTGCTCGAACACTTCGGCCGCCGCCTTGGCCAGGTCGAAGCCCGGCTTGATGTAGGGCACGTAGCCCATCTTCGGGCCGAACACCTTGGCGCACAGGGCCTTCGAATCCTGGCCCTGGTCGACGATGGCGAGCACGCCCGTCGAGTGCGTGTGGTCGACGAACCTGTGCGGCAGGAAGGCGTGCAGCAGCGTCTCGACCGAGGGATTGGGCGATGACGGGTCGATCAGGTTGGCGCGCTGCAGCGCCACCATGTCCTCGTCCGACAGCGCGTCCTTCGCCCGCGCCTTCAAGAGCGGCGCCATCTTCACCGCCGGCAGGCCGGCCGGTTCGATGACGGCCATGTCCCAGCCGGAGCCCTTGACGCAGAGCACGTCGTACGTGTCGCCGACGAGGTCGGTGGCGGTCGACTTGACCGAGGTGTTGCCGCCGCCGTGCAGCACCAGCCGCGGCTCGCCACCGAGCAGCCGGGTGGTGTAGACTCGAAGCGCGAGATCGCGCCCGACGCCCCTGGCGGCGTATTCGGCGACGAGGCGCTCGGCCTCCTGGTCGTTCCAGAGATTCTTCATGTCGGTTTTCCGTATCGAGATGGTGGCTGATCCGTCAGTCGCCTGCGAGCAGGTCGCGGGCGATCGTGGCGGTGGCGACGAGATGGGTGCAGAAGCCCCCGGCAAGGGCCGCGCGCAGGGGTTCGAGCTTGCTCTCTTCCTGCACCACCAGCAGCCGGCGCGGGATCGCTTTCAGGCTTTCCAGGTCCGCCGAGATGACCCGCCGGTTGTAGCCGCAGTCGAGCAGAAGGCCGTTCCGGTCTATGACCTGGCCAGCGATGACACCGGCCGCGCCCTGGGTCTTCAATTGTGCGAGTTCGGATGTTGTTAGAGCGCCGCATTTCACGACGTGGCTGTCCTCGTCGAGCGTGCCGACGGAATAGAGCGACAGGTCGCAGCCGGAGACACTGTCGAGCTGTTCGCGGATCACCGGCTCGTCCCGCAGCGCATCGGCGAGATCCGGAGTCGAGAGCACCAGCGGAGCATAGAAGTTGAGGCCGCGCGCGTTGAGGCGCCGGGCTATCTCCATCGTGCACTGATCCGGCCGGTAGGAATAGGGCGCGCCGAGATTGCCGCAGAGCTGGACGACGGTGACGCCCTCGAGGTCGGCAAAGGCCATGACGTCGGCGATGGCATAGACGGTCCGTCCCCAGGCGATGCCGACACGCTGGCCGCGACCGACCATTTCGAGGAAGACGCTTGCCGCGAGCGGGGGAATCTCCGCCTCCTCGTCGTCGGCGGCGAGGTCCTCTCCCGCGATCCAGACCGCTTCCAGTCCGAACCTGTCCTCGACTTCCCGCGACAGCTGTTCGCCGCGAAACAGATAGGTCGCGGTGGAGATGGTGACGATACCGCTTTCGCGGGCTCGGCGCAGATAGAGCGCGACCGACGCGCGCGAAATGTTCAGCCGCTGCGCCACTTCGTCCTGGCGCAGGCCGTGCGTATAATAAAGCCATGCGGCTTTGTGGACGATCCGGTCCGCCTGCGCCTTCGCCATTGCTCCTCACCGCTCAAACGCAATGGCGACATATTTCACATCGATTGGCAAATGTCAAAGAACTGCGCGACGCCGAGCCTCTTTGCGCATGTCAGCCGAGATTGAGCGCCGCCAGCATCAGGCCGGGTTCCTCCGGATGATGTCCGACATCGAAGCCAAACTCCCGGCACATGGACAGCATGCGCGTGTTCTCCGCCAGGATCAGGCCTTCGATCTGCCTGAGGCCGTCGGCGCGCGCGTAGTCGATCAGATGGCGCAGCATCGCCCAGCCCAGTCCCTGCCCC
Source organism: Pseudomonadota bacterium (assembly GCA_043822005.1). Lineage (GTDB taxonomy): Bacteria > Pseudomonadota > Alphaproteobacteria > Rhizobiales > Rhizobiaceae > Mesorhizobium_A. Next base: position 116,355 of record JBDRCE010000063.1, read on the forward strand.
TGCATGTCGGTGCGAACCAGGAGCGCGTATTCGGCTTTCACATGGTCCGGATCGGCGGACAAGCGGCCGATCGCCGCGAGGTCTCCCTCGCCGCGTAGCGCGACGAAGGCGATTTCCCGGTCGTAGTCGAGCTGCGTCAGCCGCTTCAGCATCTCGTCCGGGAACTCGCGGCGTTGCGCGAGGAAGCGGAGCCTGATGTCGTCGGACGACACCTTGGCGAGGAAGTCGGGATAGAGCCCGACATCGGCGGGCTTGATCGGCCGGATGTGGAATTCGCCCTTGCTGCCTGACAAGGTCGTGTCCCACCCTGTCGGATAGGGCCGGATGACAAGGGCCTTGTCCGGCCCCCGTTCCTCGACCCGGGCAGGATCGATCTCGATGCGGGCATCGAGCGCGATCGCGCCTCCTGCGTCCGCCAGCAGCGGATTGACGTCGATTCCGTCGATGCAGGGAAAATCGATGACGAGCTGCGACAGCCCGTTGAGCGCCAAGACGATCGCCGCGCGGTCGGCCGGTTTGCGGTCGCGGTAGCCGGCGAGCAGGCGCCCGATTCTGGTGCGATCTATCAGGTCTCCGGCGAGCACGTCGTCCATCGGCGGCAGCGCGACCGCGGTGTCGTCGGTCACCTCGACCGCGACGCCGCCGGCGCCGAAAAGGATGACCGGACCGAAGATCGGATCCCGGCTCATGCCGAGGATGAGTTCGTGCGCCTGCTTGCGCACGACCATCGGCTGCACTGCGAAACCCTCGACCGTCGCGTCCGGCCGCAGCTTCGCAACGCGCTTCTCGATCGTCCGCGCTGCCTCGGCCGCCGCCCTCGCCGTATCCAGCCCGAGCACCACGCCGCCGACATCGGATTTGTGCGAGATCGATTTCGAAAGGAGCTTCACCGCGACCTGTCCTCCCTTGCCGAGCAGCTTGCGCGCGGCAACGGAAACGTCCTTTACCGAACGGGCGACGAGCACTTCGGGCGCGTCGATGCCATAAGCCCTGATCACGCTCTTGGCTTCCGGTTCGGTCAGCATGCGCCTGCCCTCGCGCGCCGCCTCGCGAAAAATGTCGAGTACCAGATCCCGGTTGCCGTTGACGTCTTCGCTGCGCGCGGACGGCACCCGACCGAGTGCGATCTGCGCCTTCGACCAGTCGGCGAGATAGGAGGCGGCGCGTGCCGTATCGGCCGGCATCTCGAAACTCGCCAGTCCCGCCTCCTGGAGGACGTGGCGGCCGATTCTCGCGGTATGTTCCCCCAGCCAGCAGGTCAGCACCGGCTTGCCGGATATATGCCCTTTGCTCGCGAGGTCGGCGACGGCCTTCGCGGCCTCGATCGGCGAGGCGAGGCCCGTCGGGCAGTTGAACACCATCACCGCATCGACGCCGGGATCCGCCGCGACGGCCGATACCGCGGCGCGGTACCGCTCCGGCGGTGCGTCGCCGATGATGTCGACCGGATTTCCCTTCGACCATGTCGCGGGCAGGGCGCGATCGAGTTCGGCCAGCGTGTCCGCGGACAACTCCGCGAGCTCTCCGCCGCAGGCCATCAGTTCGTCCACGGCGAGAACCCCTGCCCCGCCGCCATTCGTCACGATCCCGATACGGGCGCGATGCAGCGGCGGGAACCTCGAAGTGATCTCGGCCGCGTCGATCAGTTCCGCAAGTCCGCCGACCCGCAGAATGCCGGCCCGCCGCAGCGCCGCGTCGACGACACGGTCAGCTCCGGACAGGGCGCCGGTATGCGTGGCTGCGGCCTTCGCCGCCTGCGCATGACGGCCGGACTTGATCGCGATGACCGGCTTGATACGGGCCGCGGCGCGTGCAGCGGACATGAACTTGCGCGGGTTCGTCACCGATTCGAGATACATGACCACCGCCTTCGCCGTCGGGTCGCCGGCGAGCAGGTCGAGCCAGTCGCCGACGTCGACGTCGGCCATGTCGCCGAGCGAGACGATATGGGAGAAGCCGACATTGTTGTCGGCCGCCCAGTCGATGAGCGAGGTAGCGATCGCGCCCGACTGCGACAGAAGCGCGATCTTGCCTGGCTTTGCCGCCATATGCGCAAAGCCCGCGTTCAGCTTGAACGGCGGAATTATCAGGCCGACCGTATTCGGCCCGATAATGCGCAACAGATGGGGCTTCGCCGCGTCGAGCATCGCCTGCCGCAGCCCGTTCTCGCGCGTCAGACCCGCCGTGATCACCACAGCCGCCCGGCAGCCTTTCTCGCCCAGGTCGGAAATGATCCCTGGCACGGTCTCAGCCGGCGTGACGATCACCGCCACGTCCGGAACGGCCGGCAAATCGCCCGCGTGCGCGAAGCAGGCAAGCCCGCGAAGTTCACGGTATTTCGGGTTGATCGGCCAGACCGGGCCTCCGAACCCGCCGTCGAGGATGTTGTCGAGCACAACGCGCCCGACTGACCCTTCCCGCTGCGAGGCGCCGACGACGGCTACCGAGCGCGGTCTGGCGGCGAATTCGAGGTTCCTGATGGTCATGCGTCACCCTCTTTCCGCCGACGGCCTATGCGGAGGAGCCTGCATCGTCATTGTCACGGATCAAAGACGCAAATCCCGGCGCATCGATCGAAACTGAGGCCGAGACGCTAGACCCGCCGGAAGGCCGACGACATCCAGTCGGCAGGGCGATAGCCTCCCTCGGCTTCTTCTTCCGGACGAACGAGGGTCAGGGCCGGGATGCGCTGCATGAGGCTCGGATCGCGGTAGAGCACATATTCCAGATTGCGCCTTGCCAGCCTTGCATGCTCGCGGGCGATCGCCTCGGCGCGCGCACCTTCCCGCTTCTCGATCGCCTCGACGATGGCGCGATGCTGCTCCTGCGCGCCGACGAGCGACTGGCGGAAGACAGGAACGTCCTCCTGCTTTTCGAGGAAGGCGCTGGGCGAGGCGAAGGGCAGCCGCACAGTGCGTTCGATCTCGCGCCGGATCGTCTCGCTGCCCGCGAGACCGGCGAGCAGCCGATGGAACTCGTCGTTGCGCTGCACATAGGCCTCGAAATCCATGTCGAGCGGGCCTGGCGCCAGCGTTTCGCCGATGGCGTCCACGACGCGCGCGATGTCGGAGAGCTTGCGCGGATCGGCTCCGCGCTCCGCCGCGAGACGCGCGGCGGTGCCTTCCAGCACGCCGCGAAGCTCGATTGCGTCCATCACCTCATCGATCGTGAAGGCGCGGGCGAAGTAGCTGCCGGACGGGCTCTTCTCCAGCAGGCCTTCCTGCTCGAGCCTGGCGAGTGCCGCCCGCACCGGCGTGCGGGAGATCCCCAACTGCTCGGCGAGCGGGATTTCGGAGAGCCGTTCGCCGGCCGCGAGCCGGCCGCCGAGGATCAGGTCGCGAATGCCCAGCAGCGCCTTCAGCGACTGCGACGCTTCCTTGTCACTCATCGCGTCCTCCCCCGGCGATGCGGGAGGGGCGGGGGGGCCCCACCGGAAGACCC
>JBDRCE010000064.1:0-57867 GCA_043822005.1 Pseudomonadota bacterium
GAGATTGGCGGTGATGCGGCCCTGGCCGATGCCTTCGGTGATCGAGCTGCCTTCCGACTTCAGCACGCCTTCGGTGTAGAAGCTGTGGAGCGCCGCTCCCAGCGGGTCGGCAAGCGCAATTCTGACGTCCCCGCTCTTCGCCTTCAGGCCCATAGCGACGCCGGCGAGCGTGCCGCCTGTGCCGACCGCCGAGACGAAGCCGTCGACCTTGCCGCCAGTCTGCGTCCAGATCTCCTGCGCCGTCGTCGCGATATGACCGTCGCGGTTGGCGACATTGTCGAACTGGTTGGCCCAGATCGCGCCCGCCGGCTCCGACTTCGCCAGCTGCTCGGCCAGCCGCCCCGACACTTTCACGTAGTTGTTGGGGTTCTTGTAGGGAACGGCCGGCACCTCGATCAATTCGGCGCCGAGCAGGCGCAGCGCGTCCTTCTTCTCCTGGCTCTGCGTGTCGGGGATGACGATCACGGTCCGGTAGCCCAGCGCCTTGGCGACGACGGTCAGCCCGATGCCGGTATTGCCGGCCGTACCCTCGACGATCACGCCGCCCGGCTTCAATAATCCGCGCTTTTCGGCATCGCGGATGATGAACAGGCCGGCGCGGTCCTTGACCGACTGACCGGGATTCATGAATTCCGCCTTGCCCAGGATTTCGCAGCCGGTTTCCTCCGATGCCCGCCTGAGACGGATCAGCGGGGTGTTTCCGATGGCGTCGATGACAGAGCTGAACATGGGCATTCCTTGCCTGCGCGCCTCTGTGTGCGCCTGGAGGGTAGGTCTTTCCGTTTAGAAAGCCCGGCGCCTCGCCGCAAGGGAGCATTTTTCTCCGCCACGGCCAATCTGCGGCAAATTTCCGCGCAATCGATCTCCGAGTGGAAATCCCGGCCAGGGGCGATCCTTGTGCGCGTCGCTTGCACGCGATACCCGTATGGGGGGCTGGTCCGGGAGGGTTTCATGGGGCGGGTTTTCGTGTTTGTTGTCTTGCTGCTCGCCGCTTGCGCCGGCGCGCTCTATCTCCTCGGTCCGCGCGTGGCGAGCGACACGACCGTCACCTTCCGCGACGACGCCCTCGGAGGCGATCCGCAAGCCTATATCGCGGGGTCCGAGGCCAGGGTCGCCAACATCCGCCCCGGACTTGCCAAGGAAATCGTCTGGGCCTATCCCGCGTCCCGCGCGAAGACCCCGCTGTCGATCGTCTATATCCACGGCTTTTCCGCTTCCAAGGGCGAGGTCCGTCCCCTCCCCGAAAAGGTCGCCGCCGCGCTCGGCGCGAACCTCTATTTCACGCGCCTTGCCGGCCACGGTCAGGACAACGCCGCGATGGGTGATGCGAGCCTCAACGACTGGATCAACGACACGGCCGAAGCGCTCGCCATCGGCCGCGCCATCGGCGAGAAGGTCATCGTCATCGCCACCTCGACCGGCGGCAGCCTGGCGGCATATGCCGCCGCCCAGCCGGCGCTGTCGAAGGACGTCGTCGCGCTGGTGCTGATCTCGCCCAATTTCGGCGTCCAGGCCTCCGGCGCCGGCCTGCTCACCGGTCCCTGGGGCCTGCAGATCGCCGAGCTGCTCATCGGCAAGGAGCGCGGCTTCGAGCCCGCCAACGACTTGCAGAAGCAATTCTGGACCTACACCTATCCGACCCGGGCGACGCTGCCGATGGCAGCGACCGTGGCGCTGGCGCGCCGTCAGTCCTACGACAAGGTCAGTATCCCGGCGCTGTTCATCGTCAGCGACGGCGACCAGGTGATCAAGCCCGACGAGGCGAAGGCCGTCGCCGCCGCCTGGGGCGGTCCGCACGAATTGCTCGCGGTCGACAACCCCGGCGATCCGTCGAGCCATGTCCTCGCCGGCGACGCCCTGTCGCCGAAGATGACCGAGCCGATGGCGACGAAGATTGTCGAATGGATAAAGTCACTTGGGCTGGCATCCTGATGTCCAGGATCAGTTCCGCGAGCCGGGAACAAGCCCTTTTCCGCCGTTAGGCTGGCGGAGTATCGGGGCGGCGACGGCACCGGCCCAGCGGTCGGCGGGGGAGCGGCCGCCGCCGACCTCCGGGGGGTCCGTCGATTCTACGTGGCCAGGCGTTGGGCGATCTGCGCGAACAGCGCAAGGTTTTCCTCGTCGCGTCCGACCGGTTCGGGCGTGTGGGTGATCTTGACGATCACCATGTCGTTGGTCGGGTCGACATAGATGAACTGGTGGTGAAGCCCCATTGCGGCGTAGGCGTCGGAACCTGCAAAGGTCCACCACTGATACTGGTACCCGATCGGCTCGCCCGGCGCGACGGGCTCGTAGCCCTCGTCTGGCACCGTCGCCTGACGCACCCAGTCGGCCGGCACCACCTGCTTGCCGTTGGCCACGCCGCCATTGAGGAACATCAAACCGAAGCGGGCATGATCGCGGGCCGTGACGGCGAGGCCCGCTCCATAGAATTCGCGTCCGACCGAGTCCGGTCCATCCATGATCCAGTATGCGTCGCTCTGCATGCCGGCCGGCTTCCACAGCTTCTCCGACATGTATTCGGCACCGGTCTTGCCGACCGCCTTCTCGAGGATGCAGCCAAGCACGCTCGTGTCGAGGGTCGCGTAGTTGAAGACCGCATTCGGCGCATTTGGCCCGGCCTTCGATTCCTTGGCGGCGTAGTCGCACCACCTGTACTTATAGGCGACGAGCGAGTTGTCATGGACCTTGGTGAGCTGCGTTTCGCTGCCGAACTGGTAGACTTCCAGCCAGTCGACGCCGGAACGCATGCGCAGCAGGTCGCGGATCGTCGGGCCGTCATAGCCCGTGCCCTTCATCTCCGGCAGGTAGTCCGTCACCTTGTCGTCGAGGCTCTTGATTGCGCCGTCTGAAAGCGCCAGCCCGATCAGCGTCGAGACATAGGACTTGGCGACGGAGAAGGTGAGGAAGCGCGTGTTGGCATCGCTGCCGTTGCGATACGTCTCATGGACGACCTTGCCGCCCTTTAGGACGACGAGCGCGTTGGTGGCCGTGGCTTCGAGCGCATCGGTCAGGCTCATCGTCTTGCCGCCAATCGTGTATTCGCCTTCCAGGGCGACAGGCTCGCTCGGCAGGTCCCAGACCTCGCCGCCCGCGGCCACACCGCGGGTCGCGAACAACTGGTCCATGTGCTGGAACGTCAGATAGTTGAGGCTTGGCTCGAACATGTGCGCGCGAGCGTTGATCATCGTTGGCGTGAGCCAGCGCGCATCGTCCTGCGCCCAGGTTTGAGTCAGCCCTCCAAGCGCTACGGCTGTGGCCAGTGTGCCTACTCGTGTTGCGTAACTGAGTTTCGACATGAAGTTCCTCCCGTGGTTTTCGGTCCGCAAAGGCAGCCGGCGCTCCTCGTCGCTGCTGCCGGTGACCGCTCGGCTCCACCGATTGTTATACGATGTAACCATTGGTAACATTGCCGAGAACGAGAGACTCGTCAATAGTCTGCGTCGACGGCGCCGCCCGCCTGTCTGGTTGCACCGCGAACCATGTGGAATGCAGCCGGATCGGCCCGGTGCCAACGATTGGGGAACGAATGGGCCTTTCGCAAAACGCCGGGAAGAAGGTCGGCTACCACCACCACGACCTTCGTAGCGCCCTGGAGGACGCTGCGCTCGGCTTCATTGCCGAGCGGCAGAGTCCCGACTTTTCCCTGCGGGAAGTGGCGGCTGCGACGGGCGTGTCCCACCCCGCTGTGTACCGCCATTTCGCCGACAAGGCGGCCCTGCTCGAGGCTCTGGCGGAGCGGGGCTTTGCCGAACTGCGCCGCTACCAGCAGGTCGAGCTCTCCAGGGCCGGCCCCAGAGGCCTCGATCAGCTGGATGCGCTGAACGACGCCTACATTCGCTTCGCGGCGGAAAACCCGGGCGCGTTCTGGCTCATGTTCGGCAATCGCAGCGAGGAGGTTAGCCGCGCCAAATCGCGCGAGCGCATCAATGCCGACGCGCTCAAGTCGCTCGTCGATGCCATCGAACGCTGCCAGGCCGAAGGCGACATCATTCCCGGCGACCCGCACCGGATCGCCGGCTATCTCGTGATGGCGCCCCATGGCTATGCCTGCTATTCGAGCCAGGACCGGGCGATGATCGGCATCGACGAGCGCATGATGAGCGCCCGCATGCTGGGCGATATCGCCCTCATTCCCGTGCTCACGCGGCCGCCGTCGCCGCAGGAGATCGCCGCTCGCTATTTTGCGCCGCGGCCACCGGAGGCCGACGCGGACGCATAGAGCGTTCCTATGCTGGCGCCGGTGCTCGCGCCGAAACTCCCGCGAAGTCTCAGGGTCGAGCCGCCGCCGCTGGCTTCGCGTCTCTCGCCAGCAGATAGACCGCCAGCGCAACGGCGATCGTCGCGGCGTAGAACAGGAACAGCGTGCTGTAGGCCGCCGTCGGATCTCCGGGAACGGTCGATCCGGTAACGACGGCGCCGGTCACGAACTGCATTGCCCCCACGCCGCCGATCGAGAAGAAATTCATCAGCGTCACGCCCCTGCCCATCAGGTGCGCCGGCAGGAACGCGCGCGCATGCGCCATCAGCAACCCGTAGCTGGCGCCGGTGACGCCGATCAGCGCAAACGCCAGCGTATCGGCGTTCAGCCCGCCGCCGGGGTGGAGCGCGAGCCAGAGGATGGCGCAAAGGCTCAGGCTGTTGCCGGTGACCGCAACCCATTTGCGGGTGCGGAAGATCTGGTCGAGCGGTCCGTAGATGAAATTGCCCGCTACCATCGCCAGCGCCATGAACAGAGTCACCTGGCCGATGACGAGGGCGCTCGCGCCGTAGACGTCGGCGAGATAGGGCCCTGCCCACAGGCCGCGGATGCCGACGGGCGGCGCATAGTTCAGCGCCGTCAGCGGAATGAGCGGCCACAGCACGCGCAGCTTGAGCAGTTCGAAATAGCCGGCAAACCCGGTATTGCCGTCATGCCCCGCGGGCTTCGCCGGATCGCGCACGAACAGGGCGACCGCAAGCGCGGTCAGGATGGTCAGCACGCCCAGCGCCGCGATCACCCAGCGCCAGCCGAAGGCTTCCGCCGCGTTGGCCAGCGGCGACGTCCCGAACACGTTGCCGGCCGAACCCACGCCAATCAGCGTCGAGGTCAGCACCGCCAGCCGCGCCGGCGAGTATTCGCGCGCGAAGATGAACACCGACGCCATCAGCACCGGCGCGCAGCCGATGCCGATCAGCGCCATCGCCGCGGTGACCATCCACGGCGTCGTCGCCAGCGCGAACAGGAACGCACCGCCGCCGCCGCAAATGCCGAGCAGGATGGAGGCCGTGCGCTTCGGCCCGAACCGGTCGAGCGACACGCCCACCACGAACTGCATCAGCGCAAACGCGATGAACCAGGCGCCCGACGCGGCCGAGAGTTCGGCCTTCGTCGCGCCGAGTTCGGCGATCAGCGCCGGCGTCAGCACGGCGAGGAAGGAGCGGAAGAATTGCGACAGCACATAGGCCGCCGTCAGGGCCACAATGCCCGCCATGGCTGCGTTTCCCGGTTCTTGCCGGCGGCTCTGCGGCCGCCTGTCTCAGGTCGGGGTAAACGATGATGGCATGGGCATCAATGTGCCAACGGCCCCGCAAGGGGGCCGTCGGTTGGGTCAGTAGCGGCGAGATTACGCCGCGCGGGTGGCCGGCTTCGAGCCGAAGCCGCGGCGCTTGCCGCGGAACGGCTTGCGTTCGCCAGCCGGTGCGCCGCTGCCGGGCTTGCCCTGGGCGCTGCGATTGCCGCCGCCCTTGTGGTTGCGGTTGCCGTTCTCCTGGCGCGGCTGGCTGCGCGGATCGCGATACGGCGCCTCGCGCGGCTCGTTCTTGTTGACGGCCGGATCCGGCTGGTCGGTATGGTCGGCGAGGACCGCGATCTTCATGCGCGTGATCCGTTCGACCGCGCGCAGCTTGGAGAACTCCGCCGGATCGCACAGCGTGATCGCGACGCCATCCGCGCCGTTGCGCCCCGTGCGGCCGATGCGGTGGACATAGCTCTCCGGCTCGTCGGGCAGGTCGTAGTTCACGACATGCGAGATGCCGGGCACGTCGATGCCGCGCGCGGCGATGTCGGTGGCCACCAGAATGCGGACCGACCCCTCGCGGAAATCGTTCAGCGCCTTCTGGCGGGCGTTCTGCGACTTGTTACCGTGGATCACGGCGGCGTTGAACCCGTCGCGCTCGAGGTCGCGGGTCACGCGGTCGGCGCCGTGCTTGGTGCGCGAGAACACGATGACCGACTTCATCTTCTCGTCGGCGAGCATTCCCGACAGGACCTGCCGCTTCTGCTTGACGCGGGCGATGACGAGGCCCTGCTTGATCTCCACAACGGTGGTGGCCGGCGGGGCCGCTTCCACGCGCACGGGGTTCCTGAGCAGCGTCTTGGCAAGCTCGGCGATCTCGTCCGGCATGGTTGCCGAATAGAGCGCGGTCTGCCGCTCGGGATGCGTTGCCTTCGACAGGCGGCGCACGTCGTTGATGAAGCCCATGTCGAGCATGCGGTCGGCCTCGTCAAGCACCAGCCAGCGCGTCTCGTTCAGCTTCACCTCGCCCTCGCGGACGAGATCGGTCAGCCTTCCGGGCGTGGCGATCAGGATGTCGACGCCGGGCTGCATCTTCTTGACCTGGCTGTTGCGCGATACGCCGCCCAGCACCAGCGCGGTCGAAATGTGCAGGCCCTTGGCCAGCACCTTGATCGTGTCCTCGATCTGGACCGCGAGTTCGCGGGTCGGCGCGAGGATCAGCGCGCGCGCCGTCTTCGGCAGCCGCTTGGCGCCGATGGCGATGATTTTCGTCAGGATCGGCAGCGAAAACGCCGCCGTCTTGCCGGAGCCGGTCTGGGCGATCGCGATGATGTCGCGGCCGGCCAGATGCGGCGGGATCGCCTTGACCTGGATCGGCTTCGGCTCGGCGAAGCCCGCGGTCGCGGTCGCCTTCAGCAGGTTGCCGGTGATGCCGAGCGCCGCGAAGCCGGTCAGCGGGGCTTCGGCTTCGATGGCCGTGTCTGTGGTGTTCGATTCGATTGTCAAAATACTCTTCTTCCGGCGGCCGACGGCCGCTCCTCGGCGACCGTCATCGGCCGCGCGCAACGACGGACCCGGGGCGCAACCCGACCGTCAGGGATCTTTGTGAAACGACAAGGCGGCGGAAAACCCGCTCGTTTGCGCTGTCGCGCCCGCATGCATCATGCCGCGGGGCTTGTCCGCCGGCCGTCCGAGGACAGGGCGAAACAGACGCAACGAAATCTCATGGGAGAAAGCCGGAACATCCGGCCCAAGCGCCTATGGGTTGGCATATGGGGGATTTGCGGGGGAAAAGCAAACAGTTTCCGTGCGGGTCGCAAACCGCCCAGAGATGCCAAGGGCAACGAACGGTCGGCGCTGAAAATTATTCACCCGGCCGAGCCGTCCGATGTCCCACCCGCGAGCAGGCGGGCCATGGCGTTCGTGATAGCGTGGTCATCGTATGGTTTAGCGAAGAACTGGCTCCCGCCCGGCAGGCTGCTCTCCTCGAGAATCGCATTGCCGGACGCAACAAGCAGCTTCACCGGTGGCCATCGATCGCGGATGAAATGGCACAGCTTGATGCCGTCCATCGTCCCCGGCATCTGCACATCGGTGAACACCAGATCGATGTCGGATCGGGACTCGAGGATGCGGATGGCCTCGTCAGCATTACTCGCCTCCAGCCCCTCGTAGCCGGCCGAAAGGACCAGTTCGACAGCGCTCATACGAATGATTGCGCTGTCTTCGACCACGAGGACGACAGCTTTGCCATTTTTCATCAGTTACTCGGGAAAGGGGTGGGCAGCTTCACAGGCTGAGATGGTAAAGCGCTTTGGAAGCAATTCGGTTCCTATGCGGCAGTCGAAAGGTCGGCACTCAGGACAGCGCCTTCCACGTGGGTGATGGTGACAGCGGTACCGGGGGCCGCATCGCTCAACCGGATTTCGCCCTGCAGGTTCTTTGACAGTGCCTCCACGATGCCAGTTCCCAGCCCCGCCTTTGGCGTATCCTTCCCCTTGGGCATGCCAATGCCGTTGTCGGTGACCGAAAGTGTCCAGTCTTTGCCCGACGATCGATAGTCGATCTCGATCCTGCCCATCCGCTCATCGGGAAAGGCGTGCTTGAGGGCGTTGATGACGAGTTCGGTCACGATAAGCCCCAGGCTCACGGAAACGTCCGCTTCAACGGCGCTGTTGTCGACCGTCACCTCAATCGAGAGCCGGTCTGGGGCGGCGATCATCGACGCGCCGAGGCTTTGGCAGAGCTGGGTCAGATAGGCACGCAGTTCGACGTTGCCGCCATTGGACGTCGAGAGTTGCCTCTGCAGGGCTGCAATCGACATGACCCGGTGGTGGGCGTCGTGGAGGTGCCCGCGCGCTTCTGCCGACTGAACCCGACGCGCGCTCTGCATCAGAACGCTTGCAATGATCTGGAGGCTGTTTGCCACCCGATGCTGCACCTCCTGCAGCAGGATCGCCTTGTCGCGGATGAGATCGTCTTTCAGCCGAGCCTCGGCGCGCGCATCCGTCACGTCGGTTACGGCCAGAAGCAGGCGAATATGATCGATGTCGCCGTCATCGAGCGTCCGCGCATTGACGACCAGTTGCCGCGTCTTCTGGTTTGGCCGCATGAGGTCGATTTGGTAGGCTTCGATATGCGCGCTTCCCGAAGCGGTCGCCTTCAGCAACGATGCAAGCTTGGGCATCGCCCATTCGCCGTTTCCAAGCTCGCTAAGGCGTCTGCCGGGAACTGTCGCGGGGTCGATCTCGAAAGCCCGGCAGAACGATGCGCTCGCTGCGATGACCTTCAGGTCTTCGGACAGGAAAAGCAGCGGCTCATTTGATGAGACAACCACGGCAAGAGTGCTCGCCGCTTCGAAATGTACTGTCGGGGTTTTTAGCATGAAATGGCCCTCAAGGGCCGGAGACTCACGGTGCAAGTCATCACTCGGCACGAACGCCGATCCGCCACGGCGGCGAATTCGACCTTCGCACTCTATCATGCCTGTCGCGAACCAGCGTCATGCTAAATCGCGCGGCTGGCAGATCGTGCCGCATCCGTCCGATGTGTGCGGATGGGCGACGCGGGCGACGATCCGTTCCGCCCGCCCCCGCCTCACGCAGCTATCCCTGGAAGACGACGTGTCCTGTCGATACGTCATGCATGGCCCAGACGATGCGCAGCTCGCCGCTTTGAACCATTTCGCTCAGGATCGGGCTGCGGCCCGTCAGCATCTCGGCTGCCATGCGGGCGTTTGCGTCGGCGACCGCCTGCACGAACTGCGCATTGCCGGAGGTGCGTTCGCCCGTGGCGGTCGCTGCGTCCACGGCGGGGCGGATGTTCGCAAGCGTCGCGGTCAGGTTTCCGAGTTCGACCTTGTCGATCGCGCCCCGGATCGCGCCGCACGAACTGTGCCCCAGCACCACGATGGCGCGAACCCCAGCCACCTTCGCCGCGAACTCGAGGCTGCCGATCATGTCCGTATTGACGAAATTGCCGGCGATCCGGACGCTGAAAATGTCGCCGATGCGTTGATCGAACACCAATTCCGGCGGCACGCGCGAATCCATGCAGCCTACCACCGCGGCAAACGGCGCCTGTCCGCCCGCCGTCGCCTTCACCTGAGCGATGAGATCGCAATTGACCGTCTTGCCGGCAACGAACCGCTTGTTGCCCTCCATCAAGAGTTCGAGCGCCTGGTCCGGGGTCACGCTGCTCTGCCTTTCGCGCGTATAGACGGCGCATTCGGCGGATTGGGCGTGCGACGGGGTGGAAGCAAAGGTTGCGGCGGCGGCAAGCGGAAGGCATCCGCAGAAAAGACGGCGTGTCAGCATCGGGTCCCCCTTTCTATCGAGGAGCCGAGAATGCGTGCCTCGGAAATCGGCAGCAACCGGCCAATTCCCGGCTGGTTAAGAAAGGATGACCGGAGGACTGCGGGACGGACCCTCGCCGAATTTGGCCTTGCTCAACCGGCCGAAATCCCCTCCGCCATTTCCATCAGCTTCATCACCGTATTCCAGTTGCGCGCCGTGTTCGGCACGCCAATCCCCTTGTCGAACTTCACCGCCAGCTTCGACGTGCCAAAACCGTTCGGCGTGTGCAGATAGGCGACGCGGCCGACCACTTCGATCCGCTCGCCGTCCGTCGCCACCTCGCGCAGCTTCTCCACCGCGCCCTTGGGCGAGTCACCCGCGAGCACCGCCGCGTGCAGGAATTTCGGCACGTCGAGCGCCTCGGGGAACGGGTTCTTCGCGATCATCTCCGCCCACTCCTCCCGCGTCACGACATGCACGTCCTTGTCGAAGCCGAACTCAGCCTTGCAGATTCTCGCGACCTCCGCCCTCACCTCGTCGCGGCCCTTGCCGCTCGCCAACAGCGCGTTGCCGCTGTTGATATAGGTCGCGACCTTTTCGAACCCTGCCTCGGTGAGCTTCTCGCGCAGCGGTTTCACCGGCAACTGCGTCGCCCCTCCGACGCCGCGGAACAGGAGGATGTAGACCGTCTTCGTCAAATCAGCAGCCCCGCCAGCGTCTCGTTGTCGGTGATGTCCTGGTAGGCCCAGCCGGCGGCGTCGAAGCGCTCGCGCAGACGGTCGAAGTTCTTCCGGTCCTTGGTCTCGATGCCGATCAGCACCGAGCCGAAATTGCGCGCGGACTTCTTCAGATATTCGAACCTCGCGATGTCGTCCTCCGGCCCAAGCAGGTCGAGGAAGGCGCGCAGCGCGCCGGGCCGCTGCGGGAAGCGGAAGACGAAATACTTCTTCAGGCCTTCGTAACGCAGCGAGCGCTCCTTGACGTCGGGCAGGCGTTCGAAGTCGAAATTACCGCCGGAGACGACGCAGACGACCGTCTTGCCTTTCAGTTCCTTGCGCGGAATGTCTTTCAGCGTGTCGATGGCCAGCGCGCCAGCCGGCTCGAGCACGACGCCCTCGATGTTGAGCATGTCGAGGATGGTCGAGCAGAGCCGGTTCTCGGGCACCAGCTTCACCGCCTCGGCGGGGAAGTCCTTCAGGTGCCGAAAGGGCTCGCGACCGATCTCGGCCACCGCCGCGCCGTCGACGAAATTGTCGACCTTGGCCAGCCGCACGCGCCTTCCCGCCACTAGGCTGTCGCGCAGGCTGGGTGCGCCGGCGGGTTCGGCGAAGACGAAGCGCGAGGTCCATCCGGCATCGGAAAGGTAGCGCGTCACGCCGGCGGCGAGTCCCCCGCCGCCCACCGGCAGGATGACGATGTCGGCCGCCCTGCCCTTCGGCATCTGGCTCGCGATCTCGGCAGCCACCGTCGCCTGACCCTCGATGATGTCCTTGTGGTCGAAGGGCGGCACCATCAGGCCCCCGCCGGCTTCCGCGAACTCAAGCGCAGCGCGCAGGCAGTCCTCGAAGAAATCGCCGACCAGCCGGATCTCGACGAAATCGCCGCCGAAGATGCGCGTCTTGTCGATCTTCTGCTGCGGCGTCGTCACCGGCATGAATACAACGCCCTTTTTGCCGAAGTGGCGGCAGACGAAGGCGAACCCTTGCGCATGGTTGCCGGCCGAGGCGCAGACGAAGAGTTCCGCCTTGCTGCCGCCCGATAGCGCCTTGCGGAAGAAGTTGAACGCGCCGCGGATCTTGTAGGAGCGCACCGGCGAGAGGTCTTCGCGCTTCAACAGCACGCGCGCGCCGAACTTCTGCGACAGGTGCTCGTTCTCCTGCAGCGGGGTAGGCGAAAAGAGCGAGCGCACTTCCTTTTCCGCGCGCGCCACGCCCTCCATGAATGCCGTTGCCGTGCCCATCGCCGCGCCTGCCGAAAGCTGTTGGTTCAAACCGCGGCCTATTGCATATTCGGGCCGCGGAAGCCACCTTCCGCCGCGCCGCGCCGACGCGGCAATCCGGCAAGGTTACCGAGTGCACTCACTTTCGATCCGCGCGGCAATCCACATCTCGGCCGTCTTTGCGATCTACCTCTCGCTGGCGATGCTGATCCCGGCGTCGGTCGATCTTTTCTACGGCCACGACGACTGGAAGGTCTTTGCCTTCTGCGACTTCTTCCTCGGTGGCCTGTCGCTCGCGGTCGCCCTCGCCACGCAGGGCCGCCCGCCTCCGGCGACGGCGCGCTTCGGCTTCCTTCTGGTCAACATGCTCTGGATCACCATGGCGGTGGCCGGCGCTATTCCCATGCTCGCAGCCCCCTCCATCGAGATGAGCCTGGCGGATGCGATCTTCGAATCCGTCTCCGGCATCACCACGACCGGCGGCACGGTCATCAACGGGCTCGACCACGCCCCGCCGGGGCTTTTGCTCTGGCGCTCGCTTCTCAACTACATGGGCGGACTCGGCGTCATCGCGCTGGGTCTCTTCCTGCTGCCCTTCCTCAACATCGGCGGCATCACCTATTTCCGCATCGAATCGTCGGACATCGCCGACCGGCCGTTCGAGCGGCTCGCAACCTTCACGCTCAGCTTGATCGCTATCTACACCGCGCTCGTCGCCGCCTGCGCCCTTCTCTACGTCGCTTTCGGCATGCAGATCTTCGACGCCGTCAACCATTCCATGTCGACGCTCGCCACCGGCGGTTTTTCAACGCACGACACCTCGTTCGCGCGCTACGGCGACAATCCCGCGATCCTGTGGACCGGCTCGGTCTTCATGTTCATCGGCGGGCTTCCCTTCTCGATCATGATCCTGTTCGCCGTGCGCGGCCGCATCGATGCGCTGAGCGACCCGCAGATCAGGGTGTTTCTCGGCTACACCCTCGTCTTCGCGGTCGCCGTCGCGATATATCTCCGCGTCTCGACCGGCGTGCCGTTCTTCTATGCGCTGACCCATTCGACCTTCAATTTCATGTCGATGATCACAACGACGGGTTTTGCCAGCGACGACTACACCAAATGGGGTCCTTTCGCCGTCGCCTGCATCTTCGTCGCCACCTTCCTCGGCGGCTGTTCCGGCTCGACGTCCGGCGGCATCAAGGCCTACCGGCTGCTGATCGTGTTCGAACTCCTGGCCAACGGCGTGCGCCGCCTGGTCTATCCCAACACCATCCACCCCGTCCGCTACGGCGACCGCTCCGTGCCCGACGACATGCAGCGCGCGGTCGTCCTCTTCGTCTCGTCCTTCATGGTCATCCTGATGATCGGCACCGTGCTTCTCGCCGCGACCGGACTTGATCTCGTCACGGCGCTGACGGGCGCTCTCGCCTGCATCACCAATGTCGGCCCGGGTCTCGGCGACATCATCGGTCCCGTCGGCAATTATTCGAGCCTGCCCGACGCGGCGAAGTGGATCCTCTCCGTGCTCATGCTTCTCGGACGCCTCGAGATCCTGGCGGTGCTCGTCATCTTCTCGCCCGCCTTCTGGAGCCGCTGACCGCGCGTCTGGACTGCCGCTGCGCGAACCGCTACCAAGGTCGGGGGCACGAGTGGGGCGTTCGAGCGGTGCAGTGATGGTGCGTGTGTGTCCCGGTTCGCCGCTCCTTGCAGCGCTCTCGCTTGCCGCGGTGCTGTTCGCGTCCGGCTGCACCACCGCTCCCGAGCGCCCGCTGCTCTATGAACCGCCCGCCATCTCGCAGCAGGGCGTGGCCGCCATCCACGACATCTTCGTCGCCACCACCCGGCACAAGGCGACAAACCCGAAGGCAGTATTCGACGGCCGGCGGTCTCAAAGCCAGGCTTTTGCCCGGATCGAAGTCAGCGTGCCGGCCGCGCGCAAGGTCGGCTCGGTCGAGAGGCCCAAGGGCAGCCGCCCCGATCCGGCGCGCTACTTCACCGCGCGGTCCATCACCGCCTATGACGGGTTGGCGACCTTCTCCGGCAGGGTTCGCGACGCAGCCGAGGGCGACGGCGGCCGCGCCCTCGTCTTCGTCCACGGCTACAAGACCCCCTTCGACGCCGCCGTCTACCGCGCGACGCAGATCGTGCATGATTCCGGTTATGACGGTGCGCCGATCCTGTTCACCTGGGCCTCGGGCGGGCGGACGGTCGACTACGTCTACGACCGCGACAGCGCCAACGCCGCGCGTGACGCGCTGGAGGACCTGTTGCGCTCGCTCGCCAGGTCCGGCGTCAAGCGCATTGACATCGTCGCCCATTCGATGGGCACCTGGCTGACCATGGAGGCGCTCCGCAGCCTTGCGATTGCCGGCGACCGCGATGTCGGCGGCAGGCTCGGCGACGTGATCCTCGCCTCACCCGACATCGATGTCGACGTGTTCAAGAGCCAGATGCGGCGCTACGGCGTGCCTAAGCGGCCGTTCTTCGTTCTGCTGTCCGACGACGACCGGGCGCTGCGTTTTTCCAGCCTCATCGCCGGCCAGCAGCCGCGGCTCGGCGAGTATCGCGACGCCAAGGACATCGCCGATCTCGGCCTGATCGTCGTAGACCTCACCAAGGTCAAGGCCGGCGACAGCTTCAACCACACCAAGTTCGCGGACAATCCGGCGCTCGTCGCCCTGCTCGGCGAGCGGCTACGCCTGGGCGACAAGTTCACCGGCGAGACGGACGCCACCGAGGCGCCCGCACTTCTGGCCCGCGGCGTGGGCGCCGCCGCCGAAGTCATCATCACCACCCCGTTCAAGGTGATCAACATGGTGGTGAACCAGTAACGGCGGCCGGTTCGCCGCCGCGTTCAGACGAACAGGTCGACCTTCTCGAAGGTTCGCACGTCGACCAGCCCGACGTCGGAGATCCTGAGCTCCGGGATCACCACCAGCGCCAAGAGCGAGTGCTGCATGAAGGCGTTGTTGAGCGTGCAGCCGCAGTCGATCATCGCCTGTTTGAGCCGCTCCGCCTTTTCCGCCACGATCTCGGCGCGCTCGTCCGACATCAACCCGGCGATCGGCAGTTCGACCGTCGCCAGTTCCTTGCCGCCGGAATAGACCGTCGCCCCGCCGCCGATCTCCGACAGCCGGTTCACGGCCGCCGCCATGTCCGCCTTGTTAGTGCCGACCACGATGATCTGGTGGCTGTCATGTGCCACGCTCGACGCCACCGCGCAGTCCTTCGCATAGCGGAAGCCGGACACGAAGGCGTTGACCACCTGCCCGCTCGCCCGGTGCCGCTCGACCACCGCGATCTGGCAGATGTCGGCCTTGCGATCCATCGCCACCAGCCCGTTCTCGACCGGCAGGTCGACTTCCAGCGCCTTCGTCGGCGCCTGGTTCTCGACGACGCCGATGGCACGTACCCTGACCGAGTTGGCGCCCTTCGGAGCCGCGATGTCGAACTCGGCGGCCGACTTCCTGCCGCCGACCTTCATCGTCTCCTTCGCCCTCTGCGGATACTCGTAAGGCGGGATCTCGACGACGAGCCGGCCGTTCTCTGCCAGTTTCACGCCCCTCGCCCACACCTCGTCGATGGCGAGCTCCGCCAGGTCCGACACGATCAGGAAGTCGGCCAGCCGCCCCGGCGCGATCGAGCCCAGGTCGCGGTCGACACGGAAATGCTGCGCCGTGTTGAGGCTCGCCATCTGGATCGCCGTCACCGGCCTCAGACCTTGCGCGATCGCATGGCGCACCACGCGGTTCATGTGGCCGTCATTGACCAGCGTGCCGGCGTTGCAGTCGTCGGTGCACAGGATGAAGTTGCGCGGATCGATGCCCTGCTCTGTCACGGCCTTGATCTGGGTCGCCACGTCGTACCAGGCCGATCCGAGGCGCAGCATCGCCTTCATGCCCTGCCGCACGCGGGCGATAGCGTCCTCGGCGCGCGTGCCCTCGTGGTCGTCCTCCGGCCCGCCGGCGACATAGCCGTGGAAGGCAAGCCCGAGATCCGGCGACGCGTAGTGCCCACCGACCACCTTTCCGGCCTTCACGGTCGCGGCGATCCCCGCCACCATCAGCCGATCATTGTTCGACACGCCCGGAAAATTCATCACCTCGCCGAGCCCGATGATGTTCGGCCAGGTCATCGCCTCGGCGACATCCTTTTCGTCGAGCACCGCGCCGTTGTTCTCCAACCCAGGCGCCGAGGGCACGCAGGACGGCATCTGCACATGCACGCTGACCGGCATGGCTACCGCCTCGTCATGCATCAGCCGCACACCTTCCAGCCCGAGCACATTGGCGATCTCGTGCGGGTCGATGAACATCGAGGTGGTGCCGTGCGGAATCACGGCGCGGCAGAATTCGGTCACCGTCACCATGCCGCTCTCGACATGCATGTGGCCGTCGCAGAGACCCGGCACGAGATAGCGGTCGTGCGCGTCGACCACTTTCGTCCCCGGCCCGATCGCGTGGCTCGCATCCGGCCCGCAATAGGCGAAGCGGCCGGCGACGATGGCGAGGTCGGTGCCGGGAATGATCTCGCCCGAATGCACGTTCACCCAGCGCCCGTTGCGCACCACCAGGTCGGCCGGCTTGCGCCCCGTCGCGACGTCGACCAGCAGCGGCGCCGTTTCGGACCTGGCCTGGGGTTTCGGAAAAGATGCAGACATCGCGCGACTCCTGTTTCGCCGACCTTGCCAAGGACGGGCGCGCCGCGCCAGAGGGTCGGCTCAAGCGCCTCGATTGTCAGCCTCCCCCCGGCTTGTATACTTGCCGGTCTGTACTGACGAGGCGGCAGGGTGACGACGAAGACGATAAGATGGCTGCTTTTCGCGACCGCCGCGCTGGCGGTGGCCGTCCTCGTGATCGTCGGCGGCGGCCGGATCGCCACGCGAATCTATCTCGACGACGCCGCCGCGCGCGGCCAGACGACGCTGCGGCTGGCCGTCTCCGCGCTCGACGGCCATATGCGGCGTTTCGAGCCGCTGCCCGCGCTGATCGCCGATCACGTTGGCATCAAGGCCCTGGTCGAAGATCCTGCCAGTGAGACCCTCCGGGCGGAGGCCAACCGCTACCTGAAGGAGATCAACGCGCTCCTCAAATCGTCCGACATCTACGTCATGGTCCCGAACGGCGACACCGTCGCGGCCAGCAACCACGACGGGCCGCTGTCCTTCGTCGGCGAGAATTTCTCCTACCGCCCGTACTTCCAGGACGCGATCGCCGGTCGTCCGGGTCGCTTCTTCGCTCTCGGGACGACCTCGCTGAAGCGCGGCTACTATTTCTCCGCGCCGGTCCGCATCGACGGGCTCGTGCAGGGCGTGGTCGTGTTCAAGGTCGAACTCGACGCGATCGAGGCGTCCTGGAGGGGTGGCGACCACGAGATCATCGTCACCGATCCCGAAGGCATCGTCTTCATGTCCGGCCGCTCGGACTGGCTCTATGCCGGCCTCTTGCCGCTGACCCCCGAGCGGCTGGCGCGAACCGAGGAGTCGCGGCGCTACGCCAACGCCCAGTTGCGCGAACTAGCCGTCCAGCACGGCAAGCTCTACGAACACGAGCTGATGACGGTTCTCGACGACAGCGCGACGACGGAATACCTCGTGCTGTCCGCCGAGATGCCGGGCGCCGGCTGGACCGTCAGCGTGCTGGCGGACACCGCCTCCGCCTATACGCAGAGCTTCGTCAGCGTCGCGGTGGCGCTGCTCCTCCTCGGACTTGCCGCGCTGCTGGCGGCGATCGTCCTTCAGCGCCGGGCGCGCCTGGCCGAGCGCATGCAGCTTCAGCAATCGGCACGGGCGGAGCTGGAGCATCGCGTGTCCGAGCGGACGGCGGATCTCGCCCTCGTTAATCGCCAGCTCGAGACCGAAGTGGCCGAGCGGCGCGCCACCGAACAGCAGCTCCGGCAGACCCAGTCAGATCTCGTGCAGGCGGGAAAGCTCGCCGCTCTCGGACAGATGTCGGCCGCGCTCAGCCACGAGTTCAACCAGCCCCTGACGGCGGTCAAGACCTATGCCGACAACGCCGTCGTGCTGATCGAGCGCGAACGGATCGCCGAGGCCAAGGACAACGTCACCCGCATCTCCGCGCTCACCGACCGCATGGCGTCGATCAGCCGGCATTTGCGCAACTTCGCCCGCAAGCCGAACGAAAAGCTCGGGCCCGTCGCTCTCGGCGAGGTCGTCGCCGACACCGCCGAGATCGTCGCCTGGCGGCTGAAGGCCGCCGACGCGACGCTGACCGTCGACCTCGGGCCCTCGCCGCTCACCGTGCGCGGCGGGGCCGTCAGGCTCCAGCAGGTTCTGGTCAACATCGTCTCCAACGCCGCCGACGCGGTCGAGGGGCTGAAGGACCGTAGGATCGAACTGATTGCGCGGAAGAAATCCGGCCGGGTCACCATCACCGTGCGCGATCACGGCCCGGGCGTGCCGCCGGCGATCGCTGAGCGCATCTTCGACCCGTTCTTCACAACCAAGGGCGTCGGCAAGGGACTGGGTCTCGGCCTTTCCATTTCCTACAATATCGTCAAGGACTTCGGCGGGTCTCTTTCCGTGACGAACGATCCGGCTGGCGGCGCCGTCTTCGTCATCGAGCTCGACGCCGTTCGACCTGCCGTGCGCGAGGCAGCCGAATGAACGCGCCGCTCGTCCTGCTTGTCGACGACGAAGACGAGCTGAGGCGGTCGACCGCGCAATCGCTCGATCTGTCGGGACTGAAGGTGCGCGATTTCGCATCGGCCGAACGTGCGCTGGATTTCGTCAGTCCCGGCTTCAACGGCGTGGTCGTTTCCGACATCCGCATGCCCGGCATGGACGGCATGACGCTGATGGGACGCGTGCGCGAGATCGATCCGGACATTCCGGTCATCCTCGTCACCGGACACGGCGACGTGCAGCTGGCGGTCAAGGCGATGCGCGAAGGCGCCTACGATTTCATGGAAAAGCCCTTCACGGCCCAGCAGCTTGCGGACATGGCGGGACGCGCACTCGACCGGCGCCGGCTTGTGCTGGAGAACCGGCTGCTGCGCGCCGCGGCCGGCAAGCGCGACGACATCGAGGCGAGGCTGCCGGGACGCACCCAGGCGATGGTCGACCTGCGCTATCAACTGCGTGCCGTCGCCGCGACAGACGCCGACGTGCTGATCATCGGCGACACCGGCACCGGCAAGGAAGTCGCCGCCCGCGCGCTCCACGATCTGAGCGGGCGTGCGACCAACCCGTTCGTCGCCATCAACTGCGCGGCGCTCCCCGAAACGCTGATCGAGAGCGAACTCTTCGGGCATGAGGCGGGCGCGTTCCCGGGCGCGATGCGCGCCCGCTACGGCAAGTTCGAGCATTCGCGCGGCGGCACAGTGCTGCTCGACGAGATCGGCTCCATGCCGATCGACCTCCAGGCAAAGCTGCTGCGCGTCATCCAGGAGCGCTCGGTCACCCGCCTCGGATCGAACGAGGCCGTGCCGCTGGACGTCCGTTTCGTCGCCACCAGCAAGGTCGACCTCGAGGCGGAGGTGGCCGCCGGCCGGTTCCGGCCGGACCTCTTCTACCGGCTCAATGTGGTCACGCTCAGGCTGCCGTCGCTGTCTGCCCGGCGCGACGACATTCCCCTGCTCTTCCTGCAGCTCGTCAACGAAGCTTCCGCGCGCCACCGTCGCGAGGCGATCGACGTGCCGCCGCAGGTAATCGCCGCCATAGCGAGGCGCGAATGGCCGGGCAACTTGCGCGAGCTGCGCAACGCTGCGGACCGGTTCGTGCTTGGACTAGGCGCGACGCCGACGGGCGATGCGACTGCTCCCAATGGTGAGGGAAAGCTCGCCGATCATGTCGCCGAGTTCGAACGCGGGGTCATCGCGGGCGCCCTGCGCGCCCACCGGGGAAGCCTGAAGCCGGTCTACGAATCCCTCGGGATCTCGCGCAAGACGCTTTACGAGAAGATGCAGAAATACGGCCTGGACAAGAGCGACGCCTGAATGGGTGGCGATCCACACAGGCATCGCCACCCGATGTTACGATTTCCACCCATCGCCGGCCACGGAAGCAAATAAATCGCCTCCCATCGCGGCTTCAGGTTGCCATACCCGCGCAATAGGCCATCTAATTCGCCATCCATACGCGGTGCCGGGAGGATCTGTGCACCAGATGGCTCGACAGAATATCGGGAGGAAATCGATGAAGAAGCTTCTTGCCGCGCTCGGCGCGGCTGCAACTATCTCGCTCACCGCGTTCTCGGCCGGCGCTCAGACCTATCCTGAGCGCGGCATCACGATCGTCGTCCCCTTCGCGGCCGGCGGCCCGACTGACACGGTCACCCGCCTCGTCGCCGAAGGCATGTCGAAGGATCTCGGCCAGCAGGTCATCGTCGAGAACGTCGGCGGCGCAGGCGGCACGCTCGGCGCCAAGCAGGTCGCCGATGCCGATCCGGACGGCTACAAGCTGCTGCTTTACCATATCGGCATGGCGACGTCCGACACGCTCTACCGCAACCTTCCCTACAAGACCTTGGAAGCGTTCGAATATGTCGGCCTCGTCACCGAGGTTCCGATGACGATCCTGGCCAAGAAGGACATGGCAGCGACCACGCTCGCCGAACTCGTCGACTTCGCCAAGGCCAATGCCGACAAGGTCACCGTCGCCAATGCCGGCATCGGCGCTGCGTCGCATCTGTGCGGCATGCTGTTCATGAGCTCGATCGGAACGCCGCTCGTCACCGTCCCCTACAAGGGCACCGGCCCGGCGATGACCGACCTGCTCGGCGGCCAGGTCGACATCATGTGCGACCAGACGACCAACACGACCAAGCACATCCAGGCCGGCACGGTGAAGGCCTACGCCGTCACCACGCCGAAGCGCCTCGACGTCCTCCCGGATGTCCCGACCACGACCGAAGGCGGCCTGAAAGGCATGGAGTTCGGCATCTGGCACGGCCTCTATGCGCCGAAAGGCACGCCGGCCGAAGTTGTCGACCGGCTGTCGAAGTCGCTCCAGGTCGCGCTCAAGGACGAAAACCTGGTCGCCCGCTTCGCCGAACTCGGCACGACGCCGTCGTCGGAAGCCGACGCGACACCTGCGGCACTGAAGGCCAAGCTCGAGAGCGAGATCGCGCGCTGGAAGCCGGTCATCGAGGCCGCTGGCCAATACGCCGACTGATCCGGTTCGACCCGAATGGGGGCGCGCTCCGCCGCGCCCCCTGAAGACCGCCGCCGGAGGGGAACCCGGCAGGACGGCAGACCCAGAACGGGGGGAGTTCCGCTATGGTCATCGACCGCGCCAACGCGCTTTGCGGCGCAATCTTCATCGCTTTCGGCGCCTATTTCGGGCTGAACTCGCTCGGCATGGAGCTCGGAACCCCGTTCCGGATGGGGCCGGGCTTCTTCCCGCTGTTCCTCGCGGCGATCCTCATCGTCCTCGGTCTGGTGATTGCCATCCAGGCGATCCGGGTCGAGGGCGAGCCGATCGGCAGCCTTCCTCTCAGGGGCATGGCCTTCATCCTCCCGGCGCCGGTGCTCTTCGCGCTCACACTGAAGGGCTTGGGCTTCGTCCCCTCCATCTTCCTCGCGACGTTGCTGGCGTCCTTCGCCTCGACGAAGATGCGCATTCCCACCGCGCTTATCCTCGCCGCGTTGATGACCGCGTTCACCACGGCCGTCTTCGTCTACGGGCTCGGCCTGCCGTTCCGGCTTTTCGGTCCCTGGCTCGGCCAGCGTTGAGGAGACGGCACGATGGAACTCTACGACAATCTCTCCCTCGGTTTCGCCACAGCCTCGACGCTCGCCAATCTCGGCTTCTGCTTCATCGGCGTGCTTCTCGGCACGCTGATCGGCGTCCTGCCTGGCATCGGGCCGACGGCGACGATCGCCATGCTGTTGCCGATCACCTTCCAGATCGGCGACCCCACCTCGGCGCTGATCATGCTGGCCGGCATCTATTACGGCGCGCAGTACGGCGGCTCGACCACTGCCATCCTGATCAACCTGCCGGGTGAATCCTCCTCGGCGGTCACCGCGATCGACGGCTACCAGATGGCGCGCAAGGGGCGCGCGGGCGCAGCACTCGCCACCGCCGCGATCGGCTCCTTCGTCGCCGGCACGGTCTCCACCTTCCTCGTCGCGCTGCTCGCGCCGCCGCTGACCGGCATCGCGCTGCAGTTCGGCGCGGCCGAGTATTTCTCGCTGATGGTGCTCGGCCTCATCTCCTCGATCGCACTCGCCTCCGGCTCCATCGTCAAGGCCCTGGCGATGGTCGTGCTCGGCCTGCTGCTCGGCCTCGTCGGCACCGACATCTATTCCGGCACGCCACGCTTCAACCTCGGCATCCGCGAATATTCCGACGGGCTGAACTTCGTCGCCGTCGCCGTCGGCGTGTTCGGCATCGCCGAGATCCTGCGCAATCTGGAAGACGAGCACGAGCGCTCCGTGGCGGTAAAGAAGGTGTCGAGCCTCTGGCCGACCCGCGAGGACTGGCGTCGCATGGCCGCCCCGATCGTGCGCGGCACCTTCATCGGCTCGGCGCTCGGCGTCCTGCCCGGCGGCGGCGCGATCCTCGCGGCGTTTGCCTCCTACACGGTCGAGAAGCGCATCTCAAAAAACCCGGGCGAGTTCGGCAAGGGCGCGATCGAAGGCGTCGCCGGCCCGGAATCCGCCAACAATGCCGGCGCGCAGACCTCCTTCATCCCGCTCCTGACGCTCGGCATCCCGGCCAACCCGGTGATGGCGCTGATGATCGGCGCGATGATCATCCAGGGCATCGTGCCCGGCCCGAACGTCGCAACGGAGCAGCCGGCGCTGTTCTGGGGCATCATCGCCTCGATGTGGATCGGCAACGTCATGCTGGTGGTCCTCAACCTGCCGCTCGTCGGGCTTTGGGTGAAGCTGCTGACCGTTCCCTACTACATGCTGTTTCCCATCATCATCGCCTTCTGCTCGATCGGCATCTACAGCGTCAATTCCAACATCTTCGACCTCTACTCGGTCGCCTTCTTCGGCTTCGTCGGCTACGTGCTGGTCAAGTTGCGCTGCGAGCCGGCGCCGCTTTTGCTCGGCTTCGTGCTCGGACCGCTGCTGGAAGAGAACCTGCGCCGTGCCATGATCCTGTCGCGCGGCGATTTCTCCACCTTCGTCACGCGTCCGATCAGCGCGACCCTGCTGGTGCTCACGGCCGCGGTCCTGGTCGTGGTGCTGCTGCCCTCGGTGCGCAAGAAGCGCGAAGAGGTCTTCGTCGAGGACGAATGAGCGACGTTCCGCCCGCCTGGCCGCCTTTCTACTTCCACGGCGGATGGTTCCGCTTGGGCTCCGAAGAGCCGCAGTTCCGCATCAAGGGCAAATACGAGTTCGAGTTCCTCAGCACCGAGGAAGGCGACGAGCCCGCGCTCGCAGCGCCCGTCTATGCCGAGGATCTCGCACGGCACATCGCCGGCGAGCCGAAATGGCTGGCAACGGGAGGCTGGGAGATCGAGCCCGGTTCCGCCGGCCGCACCGGCGCCGTCCACTCGACGCCGTTTGCCGCCCGCCACATCACCTCCGGCCACACGGTCGAAGGCCGCGTCGCGCTGTCACCCGATCCGTCGCCCTGGGTCAAGGTCGAGGTCTTTCTCGGCGCCTTCCGTGTCCTCGTCGCCTATCTCGACCGGCCCTGGGAGGAATACGAGCTCTGGCCCTCCGGCGCGGTCGAGAAGACCGACGAGGCGCCCGGCCGCATCGGCAAGCGGCGCAACTGGGTGAACCTCTCGGTCTCCGCCTGGCCGGTGCTTGAGCGTTTCGCCGCCGAAGGCTGGTTCACGGCCGAGCAGCCCGAAGGCTGATCGCGCCCAGCGGCCGTCAGCCTTACGTAACGTCACGCATTCGTGACCCCGCGCTCGCGCGGCGTGCTTCGTGAGGAACTGCGGAGGGCGTAAACTGCTGCTGCGACTTCCACCCCCATCACGGAGAACGATGATGTCTGCGCACAGCATTTCGACGCTGGGCTCTACGGTTTTCGCATGCGCGCTGTCCATTGGCGCTTTCGCTCTTGCCCCCGCCCCCGCCCAGGCGGCCGAAGAGCCACTTTTTGCCGTCCTCAACGGCAACAACGAATGCAACGGTGCGACCCCTCCGGTCTGCCGCGCCGGTGACCGCGATGCATTCGGCTCGGCGACGATTCTCATTTCGCAGGTTCCCGGCGCCGTCCTGCTCTGCTTTGGCATCACGATCGACAACCTGAACGTGGCGGCGAATGCAGCGCATATCCATTCGGGCAACGCGACCTTCAACGGCCCTGTAGTCGTCAATCTCGCGCCGCCCGTCGGGCCGGCTGCCAGCAACCCCGGCGCATCCTCCGGCTGCGTCGCCGTTGCCGCCGCCACCGCATCGGCGATCATCGCCAATCCGACGCGGTTCTACATCAACGTCCACAACGCCCAGTTCCCGGGCGGGGCTGTCCGCGGGCAGCTCTTCTAGGCTGACCATCCGGCGGGTCGGCCTTGCCTGCGGGGGTCGGCGGCCGCGAAGTGGTGCGGACGATAGGGATCGGCCCCTGAGGAACCCGCAAACGACAGCGCCCCGGACGAGCCGGGGCGCTTAAGAGGATTTGAAAGCGCGATCAGAACTTGTAGCTGACGCCCAGCTTGATCGTGCTGAAGGAGCCGTCGCCCTCGAAGGGCTCGGTGCCGACACCGGTGCCGAAGGGGATGTCGCCGAGATCGATGAACATGTACTCGCCCTTCACCAGCCAGTTGTCCGTGAAGGCATACTCGAGACCGCCGCCGACCGCGTAGCCGGTCGCGGTGCCGCTGCCCTGCTGGGCCGAATTGTAGATGCCGCCGTCCACGCCGCCATAGGCGAAACCGCCGGTGGCATAGATCAGCGCCCGGTCGGCCGCGAAGCCGAGACGGGCACGCAACGTGCCGTAGTACTGGATGTCGACATTGCAGGCGCCGGTATTGCACGACCAGAAAGGCCCGATCGTGCCTTGGGCCGTTTCACCCTTCGGACCATTCTGGATGTCCGCCTCGACGCCGGCCACGATGTTGCCGAACTGCCAGTTGTAGCCGATCGCCACACCACCGATGATGCCGTCCACATCGACGTCGACGCCGGTGCCGGACGCGCTGAACTGGGTGTAGCTGCCGAAAGCGCCGCCGACATGGGCGCCGATGTAGAGGCCCGTCCAGTCATACGAGCTCAGCGTCGGCTCGGTGACGACGTCCGCGGCCGAAGCGACGCTCGCGGAAACAAGGATGACCGTAGAAGCAAGAAGCGATTTCAGCATAGGAAATATCCCTTCAATTCGCGGCGCGCGTTCAGCGCCAAGACTTGCAGTCCATGCCAGTCATGGATTGGCCTTGCTTTCGCTACCTTCCCGCCATCTGGCCGAGGTGGCAAGAGCTTTTGGTGTAGTCGGGTCAGTTGGCGGGCGGCAGTTGCGTTGGGGCAACAGAGTATTTGTTAACCATTTGCCGGATCTCACGCATATCCGCGAATGCTTCGGCCGGGAATCGAGCCCGCATAGCCGGAGCCGAGGGTTTCCAGGCTGCACCGGCCTTTTGGATCTTAACAAGCGAATTTCGCTCGGCCCTCCCCGCATGCGAATGCGGGCCATGACCCGGCCTGCGTCACTCAAGCGATTTGAGAAACGCGATCAGGTCGTGGATCTGATGAGGATCCAACTGGAATTGCGGCATGCTTGGATGGCCGGTCGAAATCCCTTCGGCAAACGCCTCTTCGAGGTTTTCGACCGGGTAGCGCCGGTGCAGGTCGCGTAAAGGTGGCGCGATCGAGAGCGGGCTCGGGCCGACCTTGTCGATGGAATGGCATTGCGCGCAATAGGTTTTGACGAGAACCCGCCCGCGCTGCACGTCCGGCGGGGTCTGCGCGGCGACGGGCGCTGCGAAGGAGAAACACAGACCGAGGGCAAGACCTGCACGCAACGCTTTCATGGTGTCACTTCCGCATGTTTTCCGCTCGACGATACCCGCCAGCCCGGTCCGATGGCAGCATGTCCGCCGACAGGGCTGCCCGGCTTGCCCATCGAACCATCATGGCCCAGGCCGCCGGCGCGTCAAAGGACTTTGATTGTCGAGCATGGTGGGAACCAAAACGTCTTCTGGCCATTCGTGTCCATCACGACCAGATTCCCCCTCATGGTCGTGTGAAACAAGAACCCGTCATCGGCAACGATGGCGGGTTTTCGTTTCGGATACCCTGGCGGCTACCCAGGCCGACCCACCGGCGGATGGTGCGGGCGGCGGGGATCGAACCCGCATAGCCAGAGGCTGAGGGATTTTAAGTCCCTTGCGTCTACCAGTTCCGCCACGCCCGCATGGCCCATGTGGTTATTGGAGACGCAGCGGCCGATCAAGCCGCAAACGCCCTCTGCGCCACGCGGCCGATCATGGCGACGACGCGGTCGGTCGCCCAGTATTGCGGATGGTGGCCGATGCCTTCCACCATTTCGAAGTCGAGCCCCTTGATCAGGCCGCGGAACTCGTCGCCGTTCTCCTTGTAGTTCAGCACCTTGTCGGCCGTACCGAAGATCATGCCCGCCGGCATGTCGATCTCGGAAAAGCGCTTCGACAGCGCCGGCATGTCGTCGGCGACGGCCACAAGGTCCTTGACCATGTTGATGAAATGGCCGGGCCTCAGCCCCAGTTCGCCGCCACCCTCGGTCATGTAGTCCTTCGGCGTCTCCTGCGGGCCGAACACGTAGGCGAGCGTGGCCGGCGCCATCTTCAGCGCCGCCGGGATCGCCACCGTGTTCGCCAGAAGCCAGCGCTTCAGCGGCGAACGGATGTAGATCGGAGCGAATTCCGGCGGCACGCCCTCGCGATGCCGCGTCAGCGCGGCAAGCAGCACGATGCCCGAGATCTTGTCCGGATGGTTCAGCGCCAGCGTCAGCGTGATCATGCCGCCAAGCGAATGGCCGACCACCAGCGGTTTCTCCAGTCCAAGCCTGTCGATGAACTTGGCGATCAGCGCCGCCTGTTCCGGCATTCGCGCGCTGACACCTGCCGCGCGCGTCGAATAGCCGGCGCCCGGCCGGTCGATGGCGATCAGCCGGTAACCTGGGATCTTTCCGCCGAACAGCGGGTGGCGCAGATGGTGAAGCGTGCCGCCGAGCCCGTGAATAAAGAGGATGGGCCTGCCCTCGCCTTCCTCGACATAATGAATGCGGTTGCCGTCGATCTCGACGAATTTGCCGCGCGCCGGCACCAGTCGTTCGGCCCTGCGCGCAATTGTCTGCGTCCGCCAGACGAACCAGGCGGCGACCAGAAGCGCGGCGGCGAGAAGAAGGACGACGAGCCAGGCGAGAATCGACAGCAAGGGCATGCACTCCGCGGATATCAGGCGAAAGCTAGATCATCTTTCGCAGCTGCGAAACAGCCGGCCTCGGCCCCCCATTGCCGCCCGCGCGCATCGGCGCTACGAGACGCTGGCCGAGCGAAAGGATGCCACGTTGAGCGAAATCGTGACTGCCGCCATGATGGTGATCGGGGACGAGATCCTCTCCGGCCGCACCAAGGACAGGAACATCGGCCACCTCGCCGACGTCATGACCGCTATCGGCATCGACCTGAAGGAGGTCCGCATCGTTGCCGACGAGGAGGACGAGATCGTCGCTGCGGTCAATGCGCTGCGTGCCAGATACACTTATGTCTTCACCACCGGCGGCATCGGCCCGACGCATGACGACATTACCGCCGATTCGATCGCCAAGGCCTTCGGCGTGCCCTGCGATTACGATGCCAGGGCATACAGGATGCTCGAGGAGAGCTATGCCGCCCGCGGCCTCGACTATACCGAGGCGCGCAAGCGCATGGCCCGCATGCCCGTCGGCGCCGAGCACATCGACAATCCGATCTCGCTGGCGCCCGGCTTCAGGATTGGCAATGTGCACGTGATGGCCGGCGTGCCGGCGATCTTCCAGGCGATGCTCGACAATGTCGTGCCGACGCTGAAGGGCGGCGCGCTGATGCTGTCGGAAACCGTCCACTGCCCCTATGGCGAAGGCACGATCGGCACCCAGCTCGGCGAAATCCAGAAGGCCAACCCGGACACGATCATCGGCTCCTACCCGAAATATCTCGACGGCAAGTTCTGGACCGAGCTCGTCGTGCGCTCGCGGTCGGCGGAGAGCCTGGCAAGGGCCAGGGCCGAGGTCGAGGCCATGCTGGCGGCGATCGCCAAGCCCGCCTGACCCGTCGCCGGGCTGATTCCCGGTGGATGGGACGCCGCGCGCCTTGCCAATCCCGGGACATTCCCGCTAATCCCGGCTGCATTCCAGCCAAGCGGAGTGCGTTCCATGTCCCTGCCCGAAAAAGCCTTCCCGGTCTCGTGGGATCAGTTCCACCGCGACGCGCGCGCCCTCGCCTGGCGGCTTGCCGGCATCAACAGCGGCCAGTGGAAGGCGATCGTCTGCATCACGCGCGGTGGCCTGGTACCCGCCGCCATCATTTCGCGCGAGCTCGGCATCCGCGTCATCGAGACGGTCTCCGTCGCGTCGTACCACGACTACACCTCCCAGGGCGAGCTGGCCGTGCTCAAGGAAGTCACTCCCACGCTGCTGGAGAACGGCGGCGAGAGCGTGCTGATCGTCGACGATTTGACCGACACCGGCAAGACCGCCGCGATCGTCCGCGCCATGATGCCCAAGGCGCATTTCGCCGCCGTCTACGCGAAACCAAAAGGCCGCCCGATGGTTGACACCTATGTCACTGAGGTCAGCCAGGACACCTGGATCTACTTCCCCTGGGATATGGGTTTCACATACCAGAAGCCGATTGCCGAGGATCATCGCGGCTGAGGCCAGACACCCCAATCCGATTTCGGTAAGTTTCGCGTAGGGTTTGCGCTTTATTATCAGCGCACTATCTGTATGATTCGTAAGCTGGCAAACAAGAAGGCGACCATCGAACCATCAGGATGCTGATTTCACACGCAACCCGCAGACGACTCCTTGAGCGCGCCCGCCAGTTCTTTGGCGGCATGCCGTGCCGGGTACAGGTCGCGGCGCTGCCCTGGCGGCTGTCGGGCGGAGAAGTCGAGATCATGCTGGTGACGAGCCGGGGAACCGGCCGCTGGGTGCTGCCGAAAGGCTGGCCGGAAGCGTCCGAAAGACTGGCCGAGGCAGCCGCTCGCGAGGCTGGCGAAGAGGCCGGCATTTCCGGCGGTATCGCCGAGCGTGAGGCTGGCAGGTTCTATTACGAGAAGGTCCTTCCGACCGGCCTCGAATGGCACTGCGAGGTGCATGTCTTCCCGCTCGAGGTCGACAGCGTGGCCGACAAATGGCCGGAAATGAAGAAGCGCAAGCGTAGCTGGTTCCGTGCCGTGGATGCCGCAAAGCTGGTGTCCGAACCCGATCTGGCGGAACTAATTGCTCGTTTCGGCACTAATCCACGACAAATCGCCGCCTGAGCGCGGCCCGACATTGCCGGGTTGACCGAAACGCCCTATCGCGCGGCGGAGTGCGGATGATCGACCGCCGCTCATGTCGTCAGGATTGGACCAGCTAGCCGATGGCACTTTCCGCCGAACTCGCCCGCAAGGAAACGCTCGACAAGGACCTCGAGAAGTTCGTCACCGTCGAGGAGGCAGCGGGCGTCCTGTCGCGCGGGCTGGTGGCACCCGGTCTTGCGCTGCTCTTCATCGCGCTCGCCGCCGCGGCCACCTCGATCTATGTCGTCGGCCAGCCGGGCGCCGTGGTGATCATCGCCGCGGCGGCGATCGGCGGCTACATGGCGCTCAACATCGGCGCCAACGATGTCGCCAACAATGTCAGCGCCGCCGTCGGCGCCCGCGCATTGACGCTGGCGAGCGCGCTCGTCATGGCGGCGATCTTCGAGACCGCGGGCGCGCTGATCGCGGGCGGCGACGTCGTCGAGACGATCTCGAAAGGCATCATCGATCCGGCACTCGTCGCCGATGCGAACACGTTCATCCGGCTCATGCTCGGCGCGCTCATCTCCTCGGCGCTGTGGATCAACCTCGCCACCTGGATCGGCGCCCCGGTGTCGACCACCCATTCCGTGGTCGGCGGCGTGCTCGGCGCAGGCGTGGCGGCGGCCGGAATGGCCTCGGTCGACTGGAGCGTCATGGGCGCGATCGCGGCCTCCTGGGTCGTCTCTCCGCTCGTCGGCGGCGCGATCGCCGCGCTGTTCCTCTTCTTCATCAAGTCGACCATCATCTATCAGGACGACAAGCTCACCGCCGCGCGCCGCTGGGTGCCGGTGCTGATCGCGATCATGGCGGGATCGTTCACCGCCTATCTGGCGAGCAAGGGCCTCGGCCGTATCATCAAATTCGACGGGTTGACCCTGGCGGCCCTGGGGCTCGGATCGACCGCCCTGTTCTGGGTCGTCTCCCACCGCTACGTCGCCTGGCAATCCCGGGGCATGGAGAACCGCAACCAGTCTCTGCGCAAGCTGTTCCGGCTGCCGCTGGTGATCTCGGCAGCACTCCTCTCCTTCGCCCACGGCGCCAATGACGTCGCCAATGCGGTGGGGCCGCTCGCCGCGATCGTCTCGGCCGCGCAAGGCGGCGGCGTCGAAGCCAAGGTCGGCATTCCGCTCTGGGTCATGCTCATCGGCGCGCTCGGCATCTCGATCGGCCTCATCCTGTTCGGCCCGAAGCTCATCCGCATGGTCGGCGAGCAGATCACCAAGCTCAACCCGATGCGCGCCTTCTGCGTCGCGCTGTCCGCCGCGCTCACCGTCATCGTCGCCTCGGCCTTTGGCATGCCGGTCAGTTCCACCCATATCGCTGTCGGCGCCGTGTTCGGCGTCGGCTTCTTCCGCGAATGGTACACCGCCAACTCGCCGCGCCGCCGAGCCTATCTCGAGCGCAAGATGGTGCGCCGGCGTGCCGAACGCGAGGCATTGGCAGGCGCGGTCGCCGATGTGCTCGCCGACGAGGCCGATCTGGACAACGGCCCCTCCCCGCCCATCTCCCGCGACGAGATCACCCGCCGCAATCTGGTGCGCCGCGCCCATGTGCGCACCATCGTGGCCGCCTGGGTCACCACCGTGCCCGCCTCGGCGCTGCTCGCCATCGGTGCGTTCCACCTCATCGGCCTGGTGTTCTAAACTAAAGACCGTCCCCATTATCCACACGCTCCACCCACAAGATGTTGTGGTCATAAATCTCGTACAAACGAATCGTTGACGCTGGCGTCCGAGTCGTCTTTTATCGGACATGCGCTCCTGTTGAGGGCGCGGCGCAGGCTCCGGCCTCAGCCAGTTCTTCCCCGATTTGATGCGTTTCCCGACACCCGAAACCGCTTTGCCGCGGCCCGTTCGGCTGGGGATTCGTTTGCCTTTCGGGCCCGGGGAAACGAACGGTTTTGGGTGGCGTAAAGAGGTTGTTAATACTATATTTAGTGTTTGCGGGGGATAATCAGCACCATATAAGGGAAGCATCTCGCTAGGCGAGACTCACCCGAAAGGTGCTGGAAAGAGGGCCGCAAGGCCGGTTCGAACGTCGCTGTTTCGCCTTTTCGAGGAGGCGGAACGAAAAGGCGGACCGGGGTTGCGGGAAGGCGTCGTGATCCATGTTGGACACGGCGGATGCGGACGGCGCGAAGTCGCGGAATCTTTACGAGGGATTCCTGTGGACAGACGCTATATTTAGGACTGAAGGGACAAGACGATGCGGATCGAGCGGCGTTTCACCAGGGATGGACAATCTGCCTATGCGGAGATCGAATTCCGCAAGGCCCTCTCCGAGATCAAGAACCCCGACGGCTCGGTGGTCTTCCGCCTCGCCGACATCGACGTGCCGGCGCAGTTCAGCCAGGTCGCGACCGACGTCTTGGCGCAGAAATATTTCCGCAAGGCCGGCGTCCCCGCGCGCCTGAAGAAGGTCGAGGAAACGCAGGTTCCCTCCTTCCTGTGGCGCTCCGTGGCCGACGAGGCCGAACTCGCCAAGCTCCCCGAGAACGAGCGCTACGTCTCCGAGATCGACGCCCGCCAGGTCTTCGACCGTCTCGCCGGCACCTGGACCTACTGGGGCTGGAAGGGCGGCTACTTCGCCTCCGAGGACGACGCGCGCGCCTTCAAGGACGAGCTCGCCTACATGCTCGCCACCCAGCGCGTTGCGCCCAACTCGCCGCAATGGTTCAACACCGGCCTGCACTGGGCCTATGGCATCGACGGCCCCGGCCAGGGCCATTTCTACGTCGACCCGTTCACCGGCAAGCTGACCAAGTCGAAGTCGGCCTATGAGCACCCGCAGCCGCATGCCTGCTTCATCCAGTCCGTCGCCGACGACCTCGTCAACGAGGGCGGCATCATGGACCTGTGGGTGCGGGAAGCCCGCCTGTTCAAATACGGCTCCGGCACCGGCTCCAACTTCTCCTATCTGCGCGGCGAGGGCGAAAAGCTCTCCGGCGGCGGCCGCTCGTCGGGCTTGATGTCCTTCCTCAAGATCGGCGACCGCGCGGCGGGCGCCATCAAGTCGGGCGGCACGACGCGCCGCGCCGCCAAGATGGTCGTGGTCGACATCGACCATCCCGACATCGAGGACTACATCGACTGGAAGGTGAAGGAGGAGCAGAAGGTCGCCTCCCTCGTCACCGGCTCCAAGATCGTCAAGAAGCATATGGCCGCCGTGATGAAGGCCTGCATCAACTGCGACGGTCCGGACGGCGACTGCTACGACCCCAACCGCAACCCGGCTCTCAAGCGCGCCATCAAGGACGCCAAGAAGGACGGCGTGCCGGAGAACTACGTCCAGCGCGTCATCCAGTTCGCCAAGCAGGGCTACACAGCCATCGAATTCAAGACCTACGACACCGACTGGGATTCGGAAGCCTATCTCACCGTCTCTGGCCAGAACTCCAACAATTCCGTCTCGCTCAAGGACGATTTCCTGCGCGCCGTCGAGACCGACGGGACGTGGAACCTGACCGCCCGCAAGGACGGCAAGGTGATGAAGACGCTGAAGGCCCGGGATCTGTGGGAAAAGATCGGCTACGCCGCCTGGGCGTCGGCGGATCCGGGCCTCCACTTCAACACCACGATGAACGACTGGCACACTTGTGCGAGTGCCGGAGCAATCCGCGCCAGTAACCCGTGCTCGGAATACATGTTCCTCGACGACACGGCCTGCAACCTCGCCTCGATCAACCTCCTGCCCTACCGCCAGCATGGCGGTGACATCGACATCGCCGCCTACGAGCACACCGTGCGCCTGTGGACGATCGTGCTCGAGATCTCGGTCATGATGGCGCAGTTCCCGTCGAAGGAGATCGCCAAGCTCTCCTACGAATACCGCACGCTCGGCCTCGGCTACGCCAATATCGGCGGCCTCCTGATGACCTCCGGCATCCCCTACGATTCCGCCGAAGGCCGCGCCATCTGCGCCTCGCTCACCGCGATCATGACCGGCGTCGCCTATGCCACCTCGGCCGAGATGGCCGGCGAACTCGGCGCCTTCCCGGATTACGACCGCAACGCCACCAACATGCTGCGCGTCATGCGCAACCATCGCCGCGCCGCCTATGGCGACCGCGACGGCTACGAGAAGCTGGCGGTCCACCCGGTGCCGCTCGTCGCCTCCGACCTCAAGCAGCCGGCGCTGGCCGACCATGCCAAGGCCGCCTGGGACCGGGCGATCTCGCTCGGCGAGGAGCACGGCTATCGCAATGCCCAGGCCACCGTCATCGCGCCCACCGGCACGATCGGCCTCGTCATGGACTGCGACACCACCGGCATCGAGCCCGACTTCGCCCTGGTCAAGTTCAAGAAGCTCGCCGGCGGCGGCTACTTCAAGATCATCAACCGCGCCGTTCCGGAAGCTCTGCGCACGCTCGGCTATTCCGAGAGCCAGATCGCCGAGATCGAGGCCTATGCGGTGGGCCACGGCAACCTCAACCAGGCGCCCGGCGTCAATCCCGGCTCGCTCAAGGCGAAAGGCTTCACCGACGAGAAGATCGCCGCGCTCAACGCCGCCCTCGGCTCCGCCTTCGACATCAAGTTCGTCTTCAACCAGTGGACGCTCGGCGCCGACTGGGTGAAGGAGACCTTCGGCTTCACCGACGAGCAGTTGAACGACTTCTCCTTCGAGATGCTGCCCGCCATGGGCTTCTCGAAGAAGGAGGTCGAGGCCGCCAACATCCATGTCTGCGGCGCGATGACGCTCGAGGGCGCGCCCTTCCTCAAGGACGAGCATCTGCCGGTGTTCGACTGCGCCAATCCCTGCGGCAAGATCGGCAAGCGCTATCTCTCCGTCGACAGCCACATCCGCATGATGGCGGCCGCCCAGCCCTTCATCTCGGGCGCCATCTCCAAGACGATCAACATGCCCAACGAAGCGACCGTCGAGGATTGCAAGTCGGCCTACATGCTGTCCTGGAAACTGGCGCTGAAGGCCAACGCACTCTACCGCGACGGCTCGAAGCTCTCCCAGCCGCTCAACGCCTCGCTGATCGCCGACGACAGCGACGACGAGGACGAGGCGCTGGAGACGCTTCTCGCCGCTCCCGCGGCGCAGCAGGCGGTGCAGATCACCGAGCGCATCGTCGAGCGCATCATCGAGCGCGTCAGCCGCGAGCAGGAAAAGCTGCCCGGCCGCCGCAAGGGCTATACCCAGAAGGCCAAGATCGGCGGCAACACGATCTTCCTGCGCACCGGCGAATATGACGACGGCCGCCTCGGCGAGATCTTCATCGACATGAACAAGGAGGGCGCCACGCTGCGCGGCCTTCTCAACAACTTCGCCATCGCCATCTCGCTCGGCCTGCAATACGGCGTGCCGCTCGAGGAATATGTCCACGCCTTCACCTTCACCAAGTTCGAGCCGGCCGGTCCGGTCCAGGGCAACGACGCGATCAAGAGCGCCTCGTCGATCCTCGACTACATCTTCCGCGAACTGGCCGTCTCCTATCTCGGCCGCCACGACCTCGCCCATGTCGACCAGTCGGACTTCTCCAACACCGCGCTCGGCCGCGGCATTTCGGAGGGCAAGACCGACGCCGTCTCCAAGGGGCTCACCCGCGGCACCTCGCTGAAGATCGTCGCCGGCAAGCTCGGCGGCGGTGACCCGAAGGGTTTCGGCGGCTCCGACGGCGCCCCTGCCCGGATCGTGCCGACCGCCGGCTCCAACGTCCGCGCCATCGCCTCGGTCGCCACCGTCACGGCGCTGAAGCCGCTGACGGCGGAGGTCCGCGACGAGGCGCTCGCCTACAAGCGCGACTATGAAGAGCGCTCGAAGGAGCTCGCCGAGGAAATGGCCCTGGAAGACCGCGCCGCCGACGCCGCCTCCGCCCTCTTTACCGACGCGGCGACCCGCGCGGCGGAAGAGGCCAAGGCCGACGCAAAAGCCCTCGCCAACGACCGCCGCATCAAGTCGATGCTGCAAGGCTACACCGGCAACGCCTGCTCCGAGTGCCAGAATTTCACCATGGTGAGGAACGGCACCTGCGAGAAGTGCGATACGTGCGGGGCGACGAGCGGGTGTAGCTGAGGTTCCTTGTGGGAAACTGAACTTTGGCGTGCAAGGCAGATTGTCTTGCACGCATTGAACACATAGTCGCCCACATCTTGATTTGGCGGGCATCGCGATGTTTCCTCACAAACTAACCTTGGCAAATTTTCGGTCGATTATAAATCCGTTAACAATCCCGTTTAGTAAGAAAGTCACACTACTAGTTGGTCCAAATAACATCGGGAAGTCTAATGTGCTTAGACTTCTTTCGATAATTTTCAACAACTCGTATAACTTGATTGATAATACATATGATTTCTACGGTCCTGACAAGGATATTTCCTTGTCGGTATCCATGGACAAAGATTCTCTTATTGCAGAAACTTCTACTATCAACAGTTTATCTCGCCGAATAGAGGCGTCTGATTTCGATGGAATCATATTGAGATTTACGATCTCAAAGGATCGCATTTCGATTTCTCCCTCCAATGATGACATATTCAGAGCCCTTCACCGGTCGTACTTTGTTTCAAGCGATTTCCTCGCCGACTTTGGAAGCCGCTCATCTGACTCGTCTGCAAACGTGACATCGTTCATTCAAAAGATTTCACCGTTGTATTCCATGGAAGGCACGACATATCTGCCGAATATTAGATATATCACCGAAGATGGTCACGAACCCAAGCAGTTCGCGAAATCTAAGCTCGCAGGCGAGACGGTCGCATTTGGAAAAGTGATTGAAACATTATCTCGGATGGACAGACCTTCGTTTGAAGATATGCAGCATCAATCAGAAATACTTCGTAATATTTGCGACTTCATGGCATTTTGTCTGGATCGTAAATCAGTGACAATCCAGGTTCCGGCGGACCGAAAGACTATTCTAATCGGAATTGATGGTGAGGTCCGACCGCTAGCCAGCCTAGGGACTGGTATTGAGCAGTTACTTATGATCGGACTAGCCTCAATTGGCTTTCCAGGCCGCCTTGTACTCATCGACGAACCAGAATTACACCTGCATCCTACGGCCCAACGCCGGATAATGAAGTATTTGGCTGAAAGCGTTGAAGCACAATTCGTTATGGCAACACATTCAGCACCAATCTTGGACGCGATTGATGCGGACATAATACAGCTCTCCATGGACGACAGATCGACGACTAGCCGCACCATCGTTAGTAATCGCGACCGTTCGCAGGCTGTTCGCGACTTGGGACACTCGCCAAGTGAGTTAGTCCAGACAAAGTATGCAATATGGGTTGAAGGCCCTTCTGACCGAATATACCTAAATCATTGGATTTCGAAAATTGATCCAACACTGGTTGAGGGCATCGAATACACAATATTGTTCTATGGCGGGAAAATTCTAAGTCAGCATTCGTTCGAGGACGCGGAGAATGATCTCGTTAAAGCAGCTACGCTCTGTCGAGCCTTTGCGGTTGTGATTGACAGCGACCGCAAGCCGGAAAAGCCAAACATCAATGCGACCAAGTCTCGCGTGCGCACCGAAATCGAAGGCGAGCAAGGCTTCTGCTGGATCACGGACGGGCGTGAGATAGAAAACTACATACCAATCGACGTCGTCCGAACGATTGCGACGGATTTGGTCGGTGTGACGCCCCAGACCGACAAGCGTGAACAAATCCTCGACGCTTCAAAGGTGAACAAGGTCGAATTCGCTAGAAGGGTGGTTTCGGTTCAAACGGACGAATGGCCGCTGGATTTGAAGAAAATGGTGACAGAGCTTGTGAGCAGAATTCAAGCAGCTCGCTGATCCGGGGCGGATAAGGTCCGTCAACCCACAGCCCTACTCCCCTGATAGCGACAACAAATGATGGCAGGGCGGTGGGAGGTCGGATGAGGTGTGCTGGACGGAGCGAGACGGCGCAAGGCAAAGCGCTGTCAGCCCCCCTTCCTGAAACGCCGCGCTCCTCGCAACACCCCTCATCCGCCCCTTCGGGGCACCTTCTCCCACAAGGGGAGAAGGACCGGCGCCCTTAACGCCACGGCTTCAGCGTCGGATCGCGCACAAAGGCGATGATCGTGTCGCAGACGGCGTCCATCTCGCGCAGCACCTCGTCATTCCAGAACCGCAGGACCCGGAACCCCCTGGCATTGAGAAACCGCGCGCGGGCCGGGTCGGATAGGCTCCCGCCGTGCTGGCCGCCGTCCACCTCGATGACCAGCTTCGCCTTGGCGCAGAGGAAGTCGGCAGTATAAGGCGGCACCAGCACTTGTCGGCGGAACTTCGTCCCGTCCAGCCTGCGGTCGCGCAACTCCTCCCACAACCGATCGTCGGCATCGGTCGTCTCGCGCCGCAGCGAGCGGGCGAAGTCTCTCTTCTCCGGTGGCACGGGCTCGTGCGGGATGACAGAGGCTACCCTTCCCGGCGGGCCGGAAAAGCCGGCGAGTGCGCGCTGGTCCTTCCCCCCTTGTGGGGGAGTGGCGGAGCCGAGCGCAGCGAGAGCCATCATGGCGCAAATAGCGCGGCGCCTCTATCTCCCCCCTGGAGGGGGAGAAAGCAAATTCCTGGGCTTGGCGAAGCCAAGTCCTTGGAATTTGCAAGAGAGGGGGTGGATCGCCGCCGCCACGATGGCCCCCTCTCTGGCGATTTCTAAGACTTAGCCTTCGGCTAAGATCTTGAAATCGCTTTCTCTCCCTCAAGGGGAGAGATAGAGCGCCGTGCCCGCCACCCGCTTTTCGATCCACCTCCCCCCGCATCCGCCCGACACTGTCTCCTGCGCGAAAGGAGGCGGCGGTGATCGACTGGGACCTTGTGATCGAACGCAATGTCCGGCTGCTTGGCCCCATCATCGCCACGCTGTGCGTCATGGCCGGGCTCACCTTTTCCTCGCCCCTTGAGGCGAGGCGAGAAGCGGTGGCCGAAGGCCACGAAAAGCCCCAAAATGGGCTTTTCGAGCGCCCGAGCGCCCGGAGCCATAGTGGAGGGCCGGGTCCGGCTCGCCGAGGCAAAGCCGAGGCGTTAGCCGGACCTGGTGAGGGGGATCTCCCCAGCCCGACGCTCCCCCGCCGCGTCCACCTCGCCGTCTATCGCCTGCTGCGCGCAGCCGAAGCTGCGGTCAGGCGGCTGATCGTCGTCGTCGGCCGCGACATGGTGGCGGCGGAGCCGCTCCTGCCCGCGCTCAAACCGAACAGCGGCCCGCTGGTCACGCACGTCCCCGTCCCGGTCCCCGGCCTCGGGCTCGCTTTCGCACCCACTGTTGCGGCTGACGCGGCCGCCGAAGCGCCCGCCGTCCGAAAGCTCTCGTTCCCTCTCCTCGACCCGCTGCCCGACCCGAACACGCAGCCGTTCCACATCCGCACCTCCGGCGTGCCGCGCATCTCCATTCCCGGGTGGACGCCGCTCTTCACGATCGCGCCCAAGCACGACCCCTCGCCCAACGATCCGATCGATGCCGGCCATCTGCGCCAGCGCCTCGCAGCGCTGGCCTCGGCCCTCGGCGACCTGCCCCGCCAGGCAATGCGG
This sequence comes from Pseudomonadota bacterium, assembly GCA_043822005.1. Taxonomy (GTDB): domain Bacteria; phylum Pseudomonadota; class Alphaproteobacteria; order Rhizobiales; family Rhizobiaceae; genus Mesorhizobium_A. The sequence continues at coordinate 38,593 of JBDRCE010000064.1, forward strand.
CTCGCCCGCTGGCGCGCCCGCTGCGCGGCCCTGCGCAAGGCAGGCCGTGCCGGCCGCGTCTCGCCGCTGCGCCCCGGCCGCGCCTATGGGCTCCATTGCCCCGGCTCGCCGCGGCGTGAGCACGCGGTCGACGACGTGCTCAGAGACCTGCATTACTTCGCCTGGGAGGCGCGGCGCGATACATCATGAGGGAGCCGACGGTCCATCCCACGCGCGACGTCATCCTCGGGCTTGACCCGAGGATCTACCTTCGCTCGTCCGTATCTAAACCGCCCTTCACATCGACGCCGGCAGATCCTGGGGGTGAGATGGCGGTTCGCCCATCGGGCGAATTGCAAGGTCCAGTGGACCTTGCAAAGCCAATCGAACGCCCGAAGGGCCAGCCCGAGGATGACGGCGTGCGGGCTGCGGGGGCACCCCTACTGCCCTACTGCCCTACTGCCCTACTCCCCCCACGCACGCTCCCTTAACCCCTCATGCCGCATCCTGCGGTCTCGATGGAGGCGCGCATGGCGGCGAATCGCAAGCGGACGGGCGGCAGGTCAGGACAGCGCAAAGGCGCGCGGCGCGGCGCGGGCTTCCGGCTCTTCAGATCCCTCGGTCTCGTCGCGCTCGGCGCGGTGATAGCCTTGGCCGCCACAGCGTGGTTCGGCATGCCCGATGTCGATGCGCTGAAGCGGACGATTGCCCGGCTCGAGCCTCCGGCCCGGGTCGAACAGACCGCGAAGGCCGAGCCGCGCTCCCGGGCGCCCGCCGCGCGCCGGCCCGACCGGTCGATCGAGACCTCCGCCCTGCCGGTGCCCCGTCCGTCCCGGCCGGTGCCCGAGACGAGGCGCGAGACGAAGCCCCTGCCCGCCGTTGCCCGCCCGCCGATGGACGTGACGCCCAAGGCAGAAATCCCCGGCCGGCCCGGCCGGACCACGCATCTTTCGGGCCTGACCTTCCCGATGTGCGGCGAGGGCGGGGGACGCAACTGCGTCGTCGACGGCGACACGTTCGTGCTGAACGGCAAGGCGGTCCGCGTCGCCGACATCGACACGCCGGAGGCCGGCAATCCGAAATGCCGGCGCGAGGCCGAGCTCGCGGCAAAGGCGACGCGCCGGCTGCGCGAACTGTTGAACGCCGGGCCGCTCGACCTCGTCGCCCTGTCCCGCGACGAGGACATCTACGGCCGCAAGCTGCGCACCGTCATGCGCGACGGCCGCTCGATCGGCGACACGCTGATCGCCGAAGGGTTGGCCCGTCGCTGGACCGGCTCGAAGCGGAGCTGGTGCGTGTAAGGCGCGCCGCCCTACTCCACAGCCGGCTTTCGGCTCGCCAGGCACGGATCGAGCATCACCTGCTTCTCGCCGACACGGCTATACCCGCCCGCGAACAGGACGACGTCGCCAGGCTTCATCGCATTGGTTTCGTAGGTCACGCACATGACTTGAATGCCCGGCTGGGCGCACATGATCAGATAGGCCAGAGCGCCATCGGTCTCGACCGCCGACAGCGCGCCGCGGATCGTCATCGAGACGCGCGCATCGACGGTGGGCGCCTGATCGACCCATTGGCCGATCGTCTCGCAGCTCGCCGGAACATCGGCATATCCTTCCCCGGCGCGGAAGGGGCTTGCAGGGTCGCAGCACTCCGTCGCGCCCGCCCCAGGGAGACCGGCGAGAAGGCCCACCATTGCGACCATCGCCGTGATGCTGCGGAGACTACGATTCCGCGACACTGCAATGTCCTTTCATGCGCCCGCGCCGCGCCCTACTCCGCCGCGATCTTGTCCTGCGTCTTCGTCTCGAAATCCGACGCGTCGTGGCGCTCGCGCAGCTGGCCGGCCGGGTCGCCGGAGACGCGGTTGACCATGCGACCCCGCACCACCGCCGGCCGCGCAAGAATCTGGTCGGCCCAGCGGATCACGTTCTTGTATTCGTGCACCGACAGGAACTCGCCGGAATTGTAGTTCCAGCCCTTCACCAGCCCGCCATACCAAGGCCAGACCGCGATGTCGGCGATCGTGTAGTCTGCCCCGCCGAGATATTCGCTTGTCGCCAGACGCCGGTCCAACACGTCGAGCTGACGCTTCACCTCCATGGCGAAGCGGTTGATCGGATACTCCCACTTCTCAGGCGCATAAGCATAGAAATGACCGAAGCCGCCGCCGAGATAGGGCGCGGAGCCCATCTGCCAGAACAACCAGGACATGGTTTCCGCGCGGGCCGGCTGGGCGGTGGGAAGGAATTCGCCGAACTTCTCGGCCAGGTAGAACAGGATCGAGCCCGATTCGAAGACGCGCACAGGCGTCGGGCCGGAGCGATCCATCAGCGCCGGGATCTTCGAGTTCGGATTGACTTCGACGAAGCCGGAGCCGAACTGGTCGCCCTCGTTGATCCTGATCAGCCAGGCGTCGTATTCCGCGCCGGTGTGGCCCTTCGCCAGAAGCTCCTCCAGCATGATCGTCACCTTCACGCCATTGGGAGTCGCCAGCGAATAGAGCTGCAGCGGGTGCTTCCCGACCGGCAGGTCCTTGTCATGCGTCGGCCCGGCGATCGGCCGGTTGATGTTGGCGAACTGGCCGCCGTTTTCCTTGTCCCAGGTCCATACTTTCGGCGGCGTGTAGGCGGTCTCGGACATGTGCGGCTCCTGGGAGTGAGAGGACGGGACGGACGGGTATCCGCGTCTCCAAAAGATAGGTGGCGCAAGCCGGGCGCGCCAGAGCGGGGCGATTGGTCCAGGCGATGCTCAAGCCATCGCCCACAGCTCTGGATAGAGCCGCACGAAACCGCTCGGCGCGAGTTCGAGCGTCGCCTGGTAGGAGAAGCCCCGATAGGCATAGCGGTTCGCGTCGAGCCGACGATAGTATTGCGGCAGCACCACCAGGCGCTCCGCGCCGACGTCGAACCAGGCGACCTTGATGTCGGCGGCCTCGCCGATCTCCAGTGGCACGCGGCGCAGTTGCTGCAGGTTGGTCGCCGGCGTGAAACCGAGGTCGAGGTCGAGGAGATGCCCGAGCCCCGGCTGCGCTGCCCCGTCCAGCGTCCAGCCGTCCGGCCCGCGCAGGATCTCGTGTTCCAGCATTTCCGCGCCGACGAAGCCGCGCAGCAGGCCTCGCAGCGTCGACCAGTCGGGTGCGAGATCGAGCCGGTAGGAGATCGCGGCCGGCTCGTCTTCATGGCGGAACACGGCCGTTCCTTGGAGCCGATGCCCGTCGGACGTGGTTTCGATCCGCGCCGCGTCGTGGCCGGTAACGTCGAGGCGTCTCCAGAAGGCGGTTTCGATCATCGCCGGGCTCCCTTGCGAATGAATTTTGTGTGCCCCGCCCGCGTCACGCTTGCGCCTTGATACCGGTCCATCACCCGCACGGGTTGGACAGGCATTCTTTTCGAACGGAGACTAACATGAACAAGTTCCTCGCACTCGCGCTGGCGGTCCCGCTGGCGATGTCTGCCGCCCTCGCCTCGGCCGCCGACCGGCGGACCAATGAAGAGAGCGACGCCTATGGCGGCGTCAAGATCGGCACGCTCTCCTGCGATGTCGGCGGCGGCATCGGCTACGTCCTGGGCTCCGCCAAGACGCTCGACTGCACCTTCCGCCCGACCGGCGGGCGGCGCGGCGAGGACTATTCCGGCGCGATCCGCAAGCTCGGCGTCGATATCGGCTTCACCACGCGCGGCAAACTGGTCTGGGGGGTGTTCGCGCCGACGGCCGGCTATCACCGCGGCTCGCTCGGCGGCGTCTATGACGGCGCGACCGTGGAGGCGACGGTCGGAGCCGGTGTCGGCGCCAATGTGCTGGTCGGCGGCACGTCCGGTTCGATCAGCCTGCAGCTGATCAGCGTCACCGGCCAGATCGGCCTCAACGTTGCAGCCACCGGCACGTCGGTCACGCTCAACCCGGTCAACTGACGGATCGGCGTGGCGGCAGCCTTTGCCGCCGCGCCTTTCGCCTCAGGCGCGCGAGATCGCCTTGCGCATGATCAGCGTCGGCACGCCGCCGATGCCGCCGCAGGCGTCGCGCTCGTCGGTCACCATGAAGCCTTCGCGCTCGTAGAAGCGGATCGCGCGGTCGTTGCCCTTGATCACTTCCAGCGAAATCGACCCCTCGCCGATATAGTTGACGATGACGGCGTGCAGCAGACCCGCCGCGAGCCCGGTGCCCTGGTGATCCGGCGCGACATGCAGCCGGTCGAGCCAGAGAACGCCTTTCGTCACCTTGGCATAGGCATAGCCGACGATCCGGCCGGTTGCCTCCTCGCCGACGAAACTCTCCGAGTGCATCCGCTTCATGTCCGCCGCGATCGTCGCCGGCTGGTGCTTCTTCGCCGATTCCTGCTCGGCCTTGGCCTCGCCCATCAGCGGCCCGTAGGTAGAGACCCAGGACGTATGAATGAGAGCGGCAACCTGCTCCACGTCGTTTGCGGTCATGTGTCGGATACGTGCGGTCGCGGCGTGGTCTGGCAAGGCGGTCTCCTCCGGCGGTTGCGACGGGCAGTCTAGGCCGTCACAGGCGGCAAGTCATACCAGCGATTTGTCGAAGCTGACGAGAGTGGCCTGCAGCGCCTCCTCGCGCCGCTGTCCTCTCGGCTCGTATCCTTCGCTCGCCAGGAAGCCGACGGCCCGCAGGTTGCGCTCGTCGACCTCTATCCGGATGCATTCCGATTCGAAGAACGAGTCCTCGAGTTCCTGCAGCAGCATGCCGCCGACGCCGCGGCCCTGAAGTTCCGGCCGGACAAACAGGGCGAGGATATCGACGACGCGCGCGTCCCCGCCGGCGGCGGCCGCGAAGGTCACGCCGGCGATGGCTTGGCCATCGTCTGCCACCAGGAATTCCGAAAGAGGTCGGTGCATCGCGGTCTTCAGCGCCGCAACGGAATAGAGCGCCGAGGCAATATGATCGACCGCTTCGGCGCCGTAGAGTTGATCGTTCGTCGCATGCAAGGTCTCGGCGATCAGCCGGCTGACGGCCGGCAGGTCGCGCTCGCTGGCGGTGCGGACGAACATCGGCCTATTCGATGCCGAGCTTCGCCTTGACGAGGTCGTTGACCGCCTGCGGATTGGCCTTGCCGCCCGTCGCCTTCATCACCTGGCCGACGAACCAGCCGGCCAGCGTCGGCTTGGCCAGCGCCTGTGCGACCTTGTCCGGATTGGCGGCGATGATCTCGTCCACTGCCTTCTCGATCGCGCCCGTATCGGTGACCTGCTTCATGCCCCGGGCTTCGACGAGCTGGCGCGGGTCTCCCCCTTCGGACCAGACGATCTCGAACAGGTCCTTCGCGATCTTGCCCGAGATCGTGCCTTCTTTGATCAGGTCGATGATCCCGCCAAGCTGAGCCGGCGAAACGGGAGACTCTTCAATGCCCTTGCCGGCCTTGTTCAAAAGGCCGAGAAGGTCGTTGATCACCCAGTTGGCGGCCGTCTTGCCGTCGCGACCGTCCGCGACCTGCTCGAAATAATCGGCGATCGCCTTCTCCGAGACGAGGATCGAGGCGTCGTAGACCGACGGGCCGAGCTTGCCGACCAGCCGGTCGCGCTTGGCGTCGGGCAGTTCCGGCAGGTGCGCGGCCAGTGCATCGACATAGGCCTGGTCGAACTCCAGCGGCAGAAGATCGGGGTCCGGGAAGTAGCGATAATCATGCGCCTCCTCCTTCGAGCGCATCGAACGCGTCTCGCCCTTGCCCGGGTCGAACAGCCGGGTCTCCTGGTCGATCGAGCCGCCGTCCTCGAGGATGGCGATCTGGCGCCGCGCCTCGTAGTCGATCGCCTGGCCGATGAAGCGGATCGAGTTGACGTTCTTGATCTCGCAGCGCGTGCCGAATTCGCCGCCGGGCTTGCGCACCGAGACGTTCACATCGGCCCGCAGCGACCCCTCGTCCATGTTGCCGTCGCAGGTGCCGAGATAGCGCAGGATGGTCCTGAGCTTGGTGACATAGGCTTTCGCCTCGTCGGCCGAGCGCATGTCGGGCTTGGAGACAATCTCCATCAGCGCGACGCCCGATCGGTTGAGATCGACATAGGACATGGTCGGGTGCTGGTCGTGCATCGACTTGCCGGCGTCCTGTTCCAGGTGCAGGCGCTCGATGCCGACCTCGATCTCCTCGAACTTGCCCTCGCGATCGGGCCCGACCGAGATCATGATCTTGCCCTCGCCGACGATCGGCTGCTTGTACTGCGAGATCTGATAGCCCTGCGGCAGGTCCGGATAGAAGTAGTTCTTGCGGTCGAACACCGATTTTAGGTTGATCTGCGCCTTCAGCCCGAGGCCCGAGCGGATCGCCTGCTTGACGCATTCCTCGTTGATCACCGGCAGCATGCCGGGCATCGCTGCGTCGACCAGACTGACATTGGCATTGGGTGCCGCGCCGAACGTCGTCGAGGCGCCGGAGAACAGCTTCGACTGCGACGTGACCTGGGCATGCACTTCGAGGCCGATGATCACCTCCCAGTCGCCGGTGGCGCCCGGGATGAACCGTCTGGCTTCGGGAATGCGGGTGTCGATGATGGACATTGCGTCGTGCGATCCGGATAGCGGGAGCCCGCTTCCTAGACCGGGAAAGGCGCGGATGGAAGCCTCTACGACGTCGGGCGGAACATCACGTCCAGCGGATCGAATTTCAGCCCGACCTCGCGGCCGTTGACAAAGACGAGATCGCTGAGCTTCTGGAAGCGCTGCCCGGTCGAGATCACCGTGAACGGGTCGCGCTTGCCGGCCAGCCAGGCGCCGAGCTTGGCCATATCGTCGCTCTCTTCGCAGAAGTTGACCAGCCGGCGGAACAGCTTGGGCAGGATCACCGCCTCTTCCAGGATGGTGCGCGGCCCCCAGAACTGGAAGCCGAGGCTGCGGTCGAAGGCCCAGATGCCACGCCGATCCTCGATCGCCGCGGCCGCCGCCCGCGAGATCGCGGCCAGCCCCGTCTCGTTGGTGGTGGTGTAGAAGGTCGGATAGACCAGCCCGTCGGCGGCAAGCTTGTAGTTGATCGTCAGTTCGACCATCGCGTCGGTCAGCGCGGGCAGTTCGGCCCCGTCGGCGAGCCCGTGGTCGCCCAGCAGCGCATAGGCGATCGGCCGGTCGTAGCCGTCGACATCCGCCGCGATAATGGCGCCCTCGACAGCATCGCCCGCCGTGACGATCTTGGTGAAGTTCAGATTGTATGTGAGGACCGGAATGCCAAAGGCCCTGAGCAGCGCGTCGGTCGCCGACTTGGCGATCGCCAGCGGCTGGGCGAATCCCTCGTAGTGCGTCTCGAGCGAGTCGATCCCTTCGATGCGCAATTGTATCGGGCGGTTCTTCTCCGGCGTCGGCTTGCGGAAGCTCCGGCTCCAGTTGAAGAAGTCCCAGTTCGCCGTGTTGCTTGCCTGGAAAGCGATCGAATCGCCGTCCGGCGAGCGGTTCTTGACGTGGTATGTCCCCTTGATCAGCTTGCTCGGCATCGGTCACTCCCCAATCCGCGCGCAGGTGGCGCGCGAGCTCGCGCGAGGCTGAACCCGCACCATGACAGGGAGACTACACCTCAGCGTCCGCGCGCCGTCTGTCGGAGACTTCACTCTCGCGCGAATTTTGCGCGGAGCCGCCGATACGGGGCCGCCGCGGCGGTCAGACCGTGGCGATATACTGCTTGATTTCCTCGGCTTCCCTCTCGATGTCCTGGATGCGCCGCTTGACCACGTCGCCGATCGAGATGATGCCGGCCAGAACGCCGTTCTTCTCAACCGGCAGGTGGCGGAACCGGCCGAGGGTCATGACTTCCATCACCTCGTTGACCGTCGCGGATTCGCTGCAGGTTTTCACCTTGCTCGTCATCGCGGCGGAAACCGGCATCTTCAATGCGGCTGCACCCTCCGCGGCAAACACGCGAACGATGTCACGCTCGGAGAGAATGCCTTCGATCTTGCCGTTGGCCGAGGTGACGACGAGCGCACCGATCTTGTACTGCGCCAGCGTCTTCACCGCGCCTTCGATCGTCTCGCCCGACGTGAGCGTCATCACGTCGCGACCTTTTTCCGCGAGAATAGCTTTCACCGTCATCACAGTCCTCCTGTCAACGACGGTCGGCGCCATCTCCCCGCACTCGTGAACAGCGCTGACCGGGTGAGGAATGGTGCGCCCGGATTCGGGTCATTGCAAGACCGACGAGCGATCCTCGCGGGGCGGCGTCCTGTCGAACAGGGCGATGCCGAACAGCCCTGTGAGCATGCCGCCGATATGCGCCTCCCAGGCGATCGATCCCTCGCTGCCGGAGAGATCGAGGCCGGCACCCGTCGCAAAATTGATCGCCAGCCAGACGACCAGGAAGATGACAGCCTGCCGCGAGCGGAAGGTCTCGATGAGGCTTAGCCTGCGCCCGGCGAAGACGGGCATGCGTTGCGACCGGTCGACCTGGAACCCGAACCGCGCCGCGGCCCCCATCATCCCGGAGATAGCCCCCGACGCCCCGATCACCGGCACCATGTCCTCCGGCCGCGCCACGAAATGGAGCAGCAGCGACCCTGCCGTCGCGACGCACCAGAACAGGACGAAACGCACGACACCGATCCGCGTCGCCAGCGGCGACGCGAATGCCGCCAGCCAGACCATGTTCAGGATGAGGTGCATCCACCCCGCGTGCAGCAGCGACGAGGTGAACGGGCTGGTGAAGGCATAGATGTCGAGATCGTATCCGCCCGTATAGCGTATCGGGAAGAACGCCGCCTTGAGGATCAGTTCGTAGTCCTGCTGCGGCGAAAGCAGATAGAGACGAACGAGATGGACGGCGACGCAGGTTGCGATGAACGCGATTACGATCGCCGGCAGATTGAACACCGGCTCGCGCCCGGCGACGTCCGGCGGAGGCGGCCCGCGCGTTTCGATCTGCTGTTCCATATCGTCGGGGCGGGTCATCGGGTGAGTCGTCTCGCTGCGGCGACTCATATAGCAATGCATTCGAAGATTGCCGCGGATGGTTAAGAAAAAAGCCGTCCGAGGTTGCCCTCGGACGGCTTGGTCGAGCCCCCAGCCCACCCAAACGATTGCGGCCATCGCCGCGAAAAGCGCTGTGAAGACAATGTCTTCGTGAAGTGCTTCCTGTTTCGCAGCTTTCCCCGCCGATGGCAATGATAACCGAAAATTAACCTTAACGGCCCGGCCCTGTTAACAATCATTCCCCTTCGCTGGCACGCAACCTGCAACGTCCTGCATGAAGACCACCGGTGGGCGCGGCGCTGTTCCCCGATGGCACATACAGGAACAGTCCGAGCGGAGCAGGCAGATGAAACTCAAGGGATCGATCGAGTTGTTCCAGTATTGGGACAGACTCCGCAGCGGCCGCCCTGCACCGAAGCGCACCGAGATCGAGCCGGCCGACATCAAGTCGCTGCTTGCCGACACATTCATCCTCGAAAAGGACGCACGCGGCGAAGCGGTGTTCCGGCTAGCCGGCACCCGGCTCTGCGCAACTTTCGGCCGCGAACTGAAAGGCTTCACGTTCTCGTCGCTCTGGCTGCAGAAGGACGAGCGGGTCGTCGCCCGTCTCGCGCATGGCGCGTTTCTGGCGAAGTCCGTGGTGGTGATCAATTTCGACGGCGTCAGCCGCAACGGCCGCGTCAACGCCTTCGAGCTTTTGCTGCTGCCACTTGACGGCGGGGTCGATCATCCGCGCTCGCTCGGCGCGATCACTCCGGCCGACCGCCCGTATTGGCTCGGCGCGGATCCCGTGGTCGAGTGCCGGATCACGTCGCTGCGCGTGGTCGATCCGGAGCGCGAGCCGCTTTTCCTGGCCAACCGGCCGGCGGTTCCGGTTCCCTCGCTCTCTCCGTCGCTGGATGCCGCCGACACCGCCATCCGCCCCGGCTCGGGAGGCCGCAGGATCCGCCATCTCCTCGTTCTCGACGGCGGCCGCGAAAACCACTGAATCGGCCTCATTTGATGCGGACTCGAAGGCTCGGACTTACGCGTCATTAACCTATTTCGACCTATTGTCTTGGCAGAAAGTGTGCGAAGGCGCACCGTTTCCCAGCGTGGTCGAGGCCAGTGACAGCAATGACGTCAGCCGCCATGGACTTCTCCCCATCGAAGGCCGAGCGGCGCAATTTCCAACGCGTCCGCGTCAAGATCTACGGCCGCTTCATGCTGGAGGACCGCTCGGAATATCCCTGCCAGGTTCTCGACATGTCGCCGGGCAACGTATTGCTCCGTGCCGAACGCGTAGGGCAGCCCGGCGAAAAGGTCATCGCCTATATTGATCACATCGGCCGCATCGAAGGTGTGGTGACCCGCACCCAGGCGGACGGCTTCGCGATGACGATTCTCGCGTCCGACCGCAAGAAGGACAAGCTCGCCGCCCAGCTCACCTGGCTCGCAAACAAGCATGAGCTCGACCTGCCCGAGGATCGCCGGCACGAGCGCATCGCGCCGCGCAACCCGATCAGCGTCCTGCAGCTTGCGGACGGCCGCCAGTATCAGTGCCGCATCATCGACCTTTCGCTCTCCGGCGCGGCGATCGAGATCGACGTCAGGCCGGCACTTGGCACGCAGGTTACGCTCGGCACCATGCGCGGACAGGTGGTCCGCCATTTCGAGGACGGGGTCGCAATCGAATTCGCCGTCGTGCAGAGGCCGGAATCGCTTGAGGCCGAATTCAGCGCCGGCCGCTCGCTTTAGCCGAACACCACATCCCGCATAGGTCGACAGGCCGGGTTCGCCCGGCCTTTTTCGTTTTCGCGAACGCCACCCGCGCCTAGTCAAGGTGTGCCGCAATTCTCCATCGCAATCCGTGCCCAATGGCTGTCCGCAGCCGATGGTGACCCATTCCTTGCGCCGACTATTTGGATTTTAGCAAAATTCTATTCTTATTTGATATTTGTTCTATGCTATTTAAGCTCAATCTATACTTCGTTCTTTTGCGTCGAATAAATCCGACAGTGTCATTGTCTCCTGGAACGGGGAGACGGGGACATGGGGACAATGAAGACTTTCCTGTTGCTGGCCGCAGCATCAGCAACCGCAATTGGGTTGGGGAACCCGGCGGCGGCAGCGTCGAACTTCATGCCGGGCGGCGAGCGGACGACCCAGCCGATCGGGCATTACGAGCTCTGCCTGCGCGTTCCACGGGAATGCGCCCAGAAAACATCCAAGGCGACGCCGGTCGAGCTGACCCGCAAGCTCTGGGGCCAGATGATCGACATCAACAATGCCGTCAACACGATGGTCGCGCCACGCACCGACACGGAGATGTGGGGCCAGGAGGAATACTGGTCCTACCCCGACGGTGAAGGTGACTGCGAGGATTACGTGCTCGAGAAGCGGCGCCAGTTGGCCGCGCTCGGCATTCCGGCGGGCAATCTTCTCATCACGGTCGTGCGCCAGCGAAATGGCGACGGGCATGCCGTGCTCACCGTCCGCACCAGCCTGGGCGACTTCGTTCTCGACAATCTCGAGCCGAAAATCCTCGCCTGGACCGATACCGAATATACCTACCTGAAGCGCCAGTCCGAACGGAACGCCGGTGTCTGGGTGGCTGTCAACGACAGTCGCGCCGTCGCCGTCGGCAGCGTCAAGTAGGAGGAGACAACCCGGTCGAGTCCCCCACCCTCCCCGTCCCCAACGACCGGGTTTAGGAGCCGGCCCATGTCCCCGGGCCGGCTCCGCCTTTTTTGGCGGCAGCAAAAGGCCTGGCGCGCTTGAGTATGGATTGGGTCGCCTAGTCGGCCTTGTTCAGGCCTTTGACGAAGCGCCTGCCGTTGTCGACATAGTGCTGCGCCGACACCTTCAGCCGGTCCGCGGCCGCGTCGTCGAGGGTGCGCACGGCCTTGGCGGGCGACCCGACGATCAGCGAGTTGTCGGGAAACTCCTTGCCTTCCGTCACGAGCGCGCCCGCGCCCACCAGGCAGTTCTTCCCGATCTTCGCGCCGTTGAGGATGATCGCCCCCATGCCCACCAGCGAATTGTCGCCGATCGTGCAGCCGTGCAGCATCGCGCGGTGGCCGATCGTGCAGCCCTCCCCGATCGTCAGCGCATAGCCCGGATCGGTGTGCATGATCGTATGTTCCTGCACATTTGAGCGCGCGCCGATGGTGATCTTCTCGTTGTCGCCGCGAATGGCCGTCCCGAACCAGATCGAAACGTCCCGACCGATGGCGATATTGCCGATCAGGGTCGCGTCGGGGGCGATGAAATTGCTGTCGCGGTCCTCGAATTCCGGGCTCTTGCCGTCGATCGCATAGATTGGCATGGGGTTCTCCGTTCGCTCTCGCGAACGGCCCTAGCCGCCTGACGCAAGGATCGCAAGCTCAGTCGCGACGATGCCGGTGGCAAGCGTCCATCCAAGCGCGATCGCGACGCAGACAGCGAGTGCCGGAACACCGATGCGGCACGCCTCCCGCGCGGCGAGCGCGTCGTTGACCAGCATGAAAGGTCCCGCCGCAAAGCTCGCGGCGAGCGAAAGCACGATCCGCCGGCGGTCGATGAAAGGCGGCGCCAGGCGCAGTCGCGCGCCCGCCGCAATTTCCATGACCGTTCCGGCGAAGCCGGCGATCGTCAGCCCGACGGCAAGGGCGAATGCAAATGCCCACAGCATGTCCATATTCACCTCCCGTTTACCATGTTGGTTCAGCTTGGCCGACAGGCGCGGTGCAATCGCCGTGCCGTTCGACCTGTGCCGGCAAGGCACATCGCGGTGCGGGAGATGGTTCAGGTGATGGAGACGGCGGCGGCAGACCCGGTATCGCGGCCCCTGCTCGACCAGCGCTTCGTCTGGCGTGTCTTCTACGCCTTTGCAGCTCTGGCGATCCTGTCCGCGGCGATCAGCGTCGCCGGCCGGTATGCCGGCCGCACCATCGCTATGGCCGGCCACACGGACGACACGACGGTCGCCGAGGTGGTGATCGGCAACAATGTCGTTGCCGCGCCGAAGAACATGATCCGTTTCGAGGCGGCCCGGCGAAGCGGGGTTTCGGCTCGGCTCGACCTCTACATGCGCTGGCCACAGCTCGACGGCTATTCGGACGCTGCGCGCCGCGATTTCAACCATGCCGGCGGAGAGCCCAACATCGTCTTCGTCTCGCTCTCGCAGCGGATGATGTCGCGCGGCATGAGCGGGCGCTTCGAGCCAATCTATTCACAATTGACGCAGCCGACCGGAACGACCGTTCCCGGCGGCCTGGCAGTCCGCAGTTTCATCGAAAAGTCGGGCTACATGAACGAGATCCTGGTCGTCGCCGAACGTCCCGGCGAAGACCCCTATGTCGCACGCTGCCTCGACGAGGCGGCCGCGTCCGGATCGCTGGCACCATGCGAGCGCGACGTCCAGATCGGCGACGATCTCAGCCTCGTCTACCGCTTCCCGCGCGAGTTGCTCGCCGACTGGAAGACGCTCGACGCAGCGGTGGTCGGGAAGATCAATTCGATGCTGAAGACCGGGAACTGACCGCGCCGGTTCGGACTCCGATCACGCTCGGCTAAGTGTTGACGCCGAGCTCCGCCAGGCGCTCGACGCAGGATTCTTCGGCCTGGTCGAGTTCGGCAAGCGTCTCTTCGAGATCGCGCCGCTTCTGGCGCAGATCGCTGCGCTTCTCCTCGATGCGCTTGATCAGGAGCCTGAGCTGTCCCGCCTCGCCGGGCGGTTCGTCGTACATCTTGATGATCTCTCGGATCTCGTTGATCGAGAAGCCGAGGCGCTTTCCGCGCATGATCTGCTTGACCAGATGCCGGTCGGACGGGCGGAACAGACGCGTGCGCCCCCGCCGCAGCGGCTGGATCAGACCTTCGTCCTCGTAGAACCGCAAGGTGCGCGTCGAAATGTCGAACTCACGCGTCAGCTCGGTGATCGTGTAGTATTCACGCGCCATCTATTCGGCCAAACTCCGGATTCCATTCCGCAAAAAGCTTGGCACGGCATTTACGTAAAAGTCAATCGTAGCCGATGGGGAAGCAGAACGGCAGGCCCCGCAGTGTCCTCCGGCTTCAGCCGATATGGAGCCACCACGAAGCAAGACCAAGGAATGCAAGGAAGCCGATCACATCGGTGATCATCGTCGTGAAGATCGACGAGGATATCGCCGGGTCCGCGCCGAGCCGGTCGAGCAGGAGGGGGATCAGGATGCCGCCAAGCGCTGCGGCCAGCATGTTGATGATCATTGCGGCTGCGATCACGCCGCCGAGATCCGGATTCTGGAACCAAAGGCCCGCCACGACGCCGATGATGAAGGCGATGATCACGCCGTTGAGCAGTCCGACCATCACCTCGCGACGAATGACGCGGGCGGCGTTGTAGATATCGAGATCCTTCGTCGCCAGCGCGCGCACGGTCACCGTCATCGTCTGCGTGCCCGCGTTGCCGCCCAGCGATGCGACGATCGGCATCAATGCCGCCAGGGCCACCATTTCTTCGATGGTCGCACCGAAGAGACTGATCACCGATGCCGAAATGACCGCCGTCAGAAGGTTCACGAGCAGCCAGGGGACGCGCGACCTGGAGGTTGCGAACACCGTATCAGACAGTTCCTCGTCGCCGACGCCGCCGAGGCGCATGATGTCCTCCTCGGCCTCCTGCTGGATGACGTCGACGACGTCGTCGATGGTCAGCACGCCGACGAGCCGCTCGTTCTCGTCGACGACGGCGGCCGAGAGAAGGTCGTACTGCTCGAACTCCTGCGCCGCCTCTTCCTGGTCCATCGTCGCCGGGATCGCATGGCGCGTCTCGTGCATGATGTCCTCGATCTTCTCCGCGCGCTTGGTGCGCAGGATCATGTCGAGGTCGAGCGCACCGAGCAGGCGGAAAGTGGGATCGATGACGAAGACCTGGGCAAACCTGTCGGGCAGGTTCTTGTCCTCGCGCAGGTAGTCTATCGTCTGGCCGACGGTCCAGAACGGAGGCACGGCGACGAACTCCGTCTGCATGCGCCGGCCCGCGGTCTCTTCGGGATAATCGAGAGCCCGGCGCAGCCTGATCCGCTCGGTGAACGGAAGCTGGGAGAGGATCTCCTCCTGGTCGTCCTCGTCGAGGTCTTCCAGGATGTAGACCGCGTCGTCGGAATCGAGTTCCTGGACGGCCTGCGCGATCTGCTCGTTGGGAAGCTGGTCGACGATCTCCTGGCGGATCGAATCGTCGACTTCCGTCAGCGCGGCGAAATCGAAATCCTCGCCGAGCAGGTTGACCAGCGCGCGGCGCTGGTCCGGCAGCAACGCTTCCAGCAGGTCGCCGAGTTCGGACTGGTGCAGGTCGGCGAGATCCTGCTTCAGGATCAGCACGTCGCGGTCGGCGATCGCCGCGCCGATATGGGCGAGATAGGACGCGCGGATCGCGCCGCCCTCGCCGTAGATGTCGGCGCCGCCCTGATAGTCGTGGGGAGCGGGAGCGCGTTCGTTGGGCTCTTCCAAAGGCGCCTCCCTGGCAGCGGCTGCTTCGCCCCACCCTTACCGTCGCCGCATGCGAAACATCAATCGAATTGCGACACCCGCGACCAGATACGGCGTTACGGCGGCTAAGGCGCCAACCGGTATGTCACATGGACCGGTAGCCCTGTTCTCTGCTAATCGGTAACGCTTGCTGCACGACCGCGGCTCGATGCGCTTGCTGAGCGGGCGCCGGCCGGATGTCATGGCAGCCGGGCGGCTTGGAGGAACGGGCTGGTGAAACGACGATGGCCGTGACCCTTAGAAGATACGCCCTGCCGCTGACGCTGCTTGTCCTGGCAGCTGTGTTGATCGCCGGCTTCGCATTCATGCGATTGAAGCCGATCGACGTGACGGTGATCGGATCCGAACAGGACGTTCCCGTCGAGGTTTTCGGCCTCGGCACGGTGGAGGCCCGCACGATCTCGCAGTTGGGTTTCGAAGTGTCCGGCACGCTGGTGGCGCTTGAGGCCGACTTCGGCGACAAGGTCGTCAAAGGCCAGGTCCTTGCCGAGCTCCAGAGCAGCGAACAGAGCGCACGGGTGACGTCCATGAAAGCCGCGGCGGCCCAGGCGCGTGCCGCCGCCGCGCAGGCCCGCGCGACGGTCGGCCGCAGCCAGGTCGCGATGCGGCAGAAGCAGGCGATCAGCGAAAGGCGCGACGAACTGGCCCGCCGTGGCACCGCCTCCAGCGAAGCGACCGAGGAGGCCCGCGCGGTCTTCGAGATCGCTTTGGCCGACGTTGCCCTCGCTGAAAGCGCAGTGGACGTCGCAGACGAGAATGTCCGGCAGGCGGAAGCACTGCTCGCCGTCGAAGAGGCGCGATTGGCGAAATACATGCTCGCGGCTCCGTTCGACGGGCTGATCGTAGCGCGCCAGGGCGAACTGGGCTCGATCCTCAATCCCGGCGAGACGCTCTTCACCATCGCCGATCCGGCGAGCATCTGGGTACTCGCCTATGTCGACGAATCAAAGTCCGGCCGGATCGAGACTGGCCAGCCGGCGCGGGTGACTTTGCGTTCGCAGCCGGGTCTCGTGCACCCCGCGCGCGTCGCCCGCATCGATATCGAAAGCGACCGGGTCAACGAAGAGCGCCGGGTCTACGTGAAATGCGAGGAATGTCCCGGAACGTTCCATCTCGGCGAGCAGGCGGAGGTCGTGATCACGGTCGCGACACTTGCCGACGCGCTCCTTGTCCCTCTCTCGGCGATCACCGACCTGACGCATGACCGCGGCCGGGTTTGGACGCTGCAGGACGGCAGGCTGGCCGAGGCAACGCTGCGGTTCGGCCTGAGAACCCTCGATGGCCGTGTCGAAGTGGTCGACGGCCTTCCGGAGGGTGCCCGGATCGTGGTTGCCCCGACGACGGGCCTCACGGCCGGACGCGCCGCGAAGGCCGCACAGGTTCCGGCCAGATGAACCTCGCGTTCCGCGACATCCGCCACAAGCTCGGTCGCTTCATCCTCACCTGCCTCGGGTTGAGCCTGCTCCTGGGAGTGGTGGTCACCATGGCAGGCATTTACCGCGGCCAGACCGCCGATGCGCTCGCGCTGTTGAACGCCACCGACGCGGATGTCTGGATCGTCGAATCCGGTTCGCAGGGGCCCTTTGCCGAGGCATCCCGCGTGCCCGGCGACACGCGCGAACTGGTGGCGCGGATATACGGCGTCGAGGAAGCCGGATCGCTGACGCTGCAAACGGTGCAGATGCTGCACAACGGTCGCCGTCTGCGAATCCAGATCGTCGGCTACGAGCCGGGCCGGCCGGGCGCCCCGGCTCACCTGACGGACGGACGCCAGATCACCTCCAGCCGCTTCGAGCTGATAGCTGACCGGCAGACCGGGCTGAAGGTCGGCGAGAGGATCACGCTCGGCCGCAACAGCTTCACTGTGGTCGGCCTCACCTCGGGCGTGGTCACGCTGTCGGGCGATTCCGTGCTCTACATGGCGCTGCGGGACGCCCAGCAGCTGCAGTTCGACCTTGCGCCGCCCGCGGCGCGCAAGGAGGCGGCGCGGGGCGCTCAACGCAGCGGCACCGACTTCGTCAACGCGGTGGTGGCGAAAGTCTCGCCGAACGTGCCGCCCGCGGTGATCGCCACCGAGATCGCCCGCTGGAAGCACCTCTCGGTTCTGACGGGGGCTCAGCAGGAGACGCTGCTCACCCGCACCGTCATCGAACGCGCCAGCCGCCAGATCGGCCTGTTCATGACCGTGCTGACGCTGGTGTCGGCCGTGATCATCGCCTTGATCGTCTACACGTTGACGCTGGACAAGACCCGCGACATTGCCACGCTGAAGATGATCGGTGCGCCAGACAGGACGATCATCGGCCTGATCGTCCAGCAAGCGCTGCTGATGGGCGTCAGCGGCTTCGTCATCGGGACGGTGCTGGTCTATTTCTTCCGCGGCGTCTTTCCGCGACGCATCGAGATGCTGCCGACCGACATCGCCGCCCTGTTCGTGGTCGTCGTCGTGGTCTGCCTGGCGGCGAGTGCGCTGGGGGTCAGGGTCGCCGTCAAGGTCGATCCTTCCCGCGCCCTGGCGGGATAGAACCGATGGTGGAGACAAAGCCCGCCGACGCCCTGGTCGAGATCCGGGGGATTTCGAAGCATTTCGGCGAAGGCGAAGCGCGCGTCGACGCGCTGCGCGACGTGACGCTGACGATCAATGCGCGCGAAGTCGTCGGCCTCCTCGGCCCCAGCGGATCGGGCAAGAGTACCCTTTTGAATGCGATCGCCTGCATCCTCGAGCCGGACGGCGGCTGGATGCGTCTCGATGGCGAGGTCGTCTATGACAACAGATGGCTACGCGGCAACCTGAGGCGCCTGAGACTGGACAAGATCGGATTCATCTTCCAGTCCCACAACCTGCTTCCGTTCCTCAACTGCACCGACAATGTCGCTCTGGTCCTCACCCTCGCCGGTTGGAAGATGAACGCCGCGACGGCGCGGGCGCGCGAACTCCTGACCTATCTGCAGGTCGAGCACCGCGCGGCCGCGATGCCGGGGCAGCTCTCCGGCGGCGAGGCGCAGCGGGTGGCGATTGCCCGGGCACTCGCCAACCGGCCCCGCATCATCCTCGCGGACGAGCCGACGGCGGCGCTCGATTCGGCGCGGGCGGGCATTGTGATGGACCTGCTCCACAAGCTGGCGATCGACCAGGATGCGGCGATTATCGCCGTCACCCACGACGACAAGATCCTCGGCCGCCTCGACCGCATCTACAGGATGGTCGATGGGCGGCTTGCCGATTCGTGACGAATCGGCCCGGCCGGCCTCGTGGTGCCGACCGCATACCGGTGCAGATCGAAGGGCTGCGTTTCCAGGTTGCCGGGCTTTCAGGCGGTGCGGCCGGAAAACACCCAGAGCTGGAAGATCACGAAGTTGAGCGCAGGAATCAGCACGCTGATGAGGGCGAACGATACCCAGCCTGGGATGTGCCCGCTCTCGGCGAAGGCGGTCAGCACACCCACGATCGCGAGATTTACCGCCTGGATCACGCAGAACCGCACCCACTCCGCAGTGATTGCGCCATCCGACGAGAAGGTGATGCGCCGGTGCCCGAAGAACGAAACCGGCACCAGGACGGCGTAGGCGACGTAGCCGGCCACGATGGCGGACAGGCCTGCCCACTGGAACAGCCCGGTGGAGATCAGGAAGAACGCGACGGTGTTGAAGGCGCCTATGCTCGCGAAGGCCGCTATGCGCCGCACATACCGCCTCATGGCACCAACCTCGGCCATCAGCGTCGCGCGACCACGTAATACTGCGCGCCGGTCGGCAAGGAGCCGAGCGCGTCGTCCACGCGGCGCGCCATGCCGTCGATGGAAGGCACGCTCAGAATATATCTGCCTTCGAGGATGGTCATGCCCGCCTGCTGCAGATGCTCCTTCGCGGTCTTCATCGACAGCAGGACGGCATCCGCAT
>JBDRCE010000065.1:0-2747 GCA_043822005.1 Pseudomonadota bacterium
GAGCAATGGATGTATGGCCGCGGCTCACATGACCGCCTGACCGATTCCGGCGACTGGCGCGAGCGGATCGTGCTGACCGAACACCGCTACATGCGGGAGGATCTGCGGCTCGGCCTGTCGCTGCTCGTCTCCGTCGCCGAACTGGTAGGGGTGGCGACGCCGCTGGCATTTTCGTTTCTCGCCATCGGCGGCACGATCTGCGGCGAGGATTTCCTGGAAGGCGGACGCACGCTGGCTTCCCTCGGTCTCGACCATCTCGATCGCGACGAGTTGCAGGCGCTGCTGCGCAAGGGGTTCTGACGATGACCGCTGCCCGCCCCATGATCGCCTGTCTCGGCGCCGGCCGCATGGGCCGAGGCATCGCGGTGGCATTCGCCTATGCCGGCCACGCCGTTATCATGATCGACGTCAAGGCGCGTTCGGCCGAACAATTTTCTGTTCTCGAAGCCGAGGCGCTCGGCGAAGTCGGCAAGACGCTGGCGAGCCTGGCGCGGTTCGGAATGCTTGATAGCAATGACGCCGATGCCATCCTCGCACGGGTCTCCGTGGCGCCGGCGCACGAGATGGCGGCCGGGCTGGCCGGCGCCGGCCTTGTGTTCGAAGGCGTGCCCGAAGTGGTCGACCTCAAACGCGAGGTGCTGGCGGCGGCCTCCAGATGCGTCGGGCCGGATATCGTCATCGCCTCAACCACATCCACCATCCTGGTCGACGATCTCGCAGGCGCCCTCGAAAATCCCAAGTGCTTTCTCAACGTGCACTGGCTCAACCCGGCCTATCTGATTCCGCTGGTCGAGATCTCGCCGGGCGCCGCGACCGATCCCGATGTCATCGCGCGGGTGAAGGCGCTGCTGGAGGGCATCGGCAAGGTGCCGGTGGTGTGCGCGGCGACGCCCGGCTTCATCGTGCCGCGGATCCAGGCGCTGGCGATGAACGAGGCGGCACGAATGGTGGAGGAAGGCGTCGCCAGCGCCGAGGACATCGACAAGGCGATCCGCTACGGCTTTGGCTTCCGCTACGCGGTGTTGGGCCTGCTGGAATTCATCGACTGGGGCGGCGGCGACATTCTCTATTACGCCAGCCGCTACCTCGAAGGCGCGCTGCACAGCGATCGTTACCGCGCACCCGACGTGATCGCCAATAACATGCGCGACGGCCGCATCGGCATGCGCACCGGCGCCGGGTTTCTCGACTACTCCGGGATGGATGTGGATGCGTATCGCGAGAAGCGCCTCGCCGAGATGGTGGGGTTGCTGAGGCATTTTGGACTGGCCAGGCCGCCGGTGCTGGATGATGTTCACCCTCCCCTGGAGGGGGAGGGTCGACGCGACTGAAAGGAGCGGCGGGGTGGGGTGACGGTCTTTCACCTCGAACGGTGTCCAAGTCGAGAGACCGTCACCCCACCCCGTCTCGCATCGCTTCGCGATTCGAGACGACCCTCCCCCTCCAGGGGAGGGTAAGAGGAAACTACCCGAACACGTCCTGCAGCACGCCTTCCTTCACCACGGCGACACCGTCGAGTTCGATCGTGGTGCCCATCATCGGCAAATCGAAATGCCCCGAGGTGTAGCGCCCGGCGAATTCGTTGGCGCCGGTGGAGAACAGGAAATTGCCGGAGACCGCGCGCAATTCGGTGCCGTTGGTGTCGTTCTTGTCGTACATGGTCAGCGCCTCGTAGCGCGCCCCGGGATTCATGCCCCAGCCGACGTGCGACACCGCATAGGCCTCACGGTCGCCCCAGGCCGCGAGATAGGACCGCATCATCGCGGCGTCCGCGCCCTCGCCTTCGAGGTCGGTGACGTAATCGTCCTTCAGCGTCATTTTGATCGGCGTCGCCAGATAGCGCTTGAAGGTGAGGTTGATGTCGCCGGGGGCCATCACGATGGTGCCGTTGACGGTCTTGCTCTTGGGAAAGCTGACGACGATGCCGCCGGGCCAATGCGCCAGCGTGCCCGGCCGGTCGGTCCAGCCCCAGACGCCGGCCGTCTGGGCGCCGACCATGTCGACGTCGAGTTCGGTGCCCGCCTTTGAGCTCACGCGCATCCGCGTTGTCCCGCGCAACATTTTGACGGCGGCGCGGACACGTTTCTCCAGCGCGGTGTCCGGCGCCATGCGCTCGAGTGCTTCCGGATGCTCGTTCGAGATGTTGAGAATGCGCGCGCCTGCCTTGAGGATGTCAGGCGTTTCGACGGCGTGCATCAGCCCCTCGATGGTGCAGTCGACGACAAAACCCGCCTGCTGCAGTGCGCTGACCACGGGCCCGAGCTTCTGGATGGCGATGCTGGCGCCGGTGGAGCGGACCGGAACGACCTCGCGGTTGCGCGGCGTCGGCACCACGATGTGGAAGGGTTTGGCGCCCATCCGCAACAGCGCGAGTTCGGCGAGGTGAACGTTGAGGGCGCGTGATTGCGTTTCGGACAGGATCGCCGCGGTGTCGCCCGGCTTGACCGCGCAGCGTTCGAAAACCTCGCAGAACGCATCGATCCATTTTGCTTCTATGCGGTCCGAGATCATGGCTTTGTCTCCAAGGTCGTCATGCCCGGCCTTGTGCCGGGCATCCACGTCTTGGCAGCTAAAGAAGACGTGGATGGCCGGGTCAAGCCCGGCCATGACAGAAAATAAATCATACTTCCGGAAACCCGCGCAGCAGATAGGACCTCAGCCCCTGCAACAGGCCGTTGAGGATCAATCCCAGCAGCGAGATCGTGATCAGGGGAACGAACATGTCGACCGCCTGAAAGGTTCGCGCC
>JBDRCE010000066.1:0-66647 GCA_043822005.1 Pseudomonadota bacterium
GTTGAGCGAGGCGACCTCCGGCTTGAAGTTCGCCACCGGCTTCAGCCGCTCGTCGATGGTCATGGTCGAGGCGCCGCCGGTGGTGATGTTGATGACGCAGTCGGAGCGCTGCTTGATCACCTTGAGGAACGGCTCGAAGGCCTCGAGCGACTGGTCGGGCAGGCCGTTGACCGGATTGCGCGCGTGCAAATGCACGATCGCGGCCCCGGCCTCGGCCGCCCCGATCGCCGCATCCGCGATCTCCTGCCCCGTCAGCGGAAGGTGCGGCGACATCGACGGCGTGTGGATCGACCCCGTCACCGCACAGGTGATGATCACTTTGCGACTGGCGCGGGGCTTGGGTGTTTCGCTCATTTGCCGATGTCCTCCTCAGATTTTCTCTTGTGCGCGGCCAATGCCATCAGCCGGCGATCCCGCCAGACCTGGCGCTCGACCAGCTTGTCCTTGGGCAATTTCGCGCGGCGGTCAGCTTCGACCGTTTCCAGCACAGGCCCGGCCCAGTCAACCCGGCGCTGCATCTGCGAGAACAGGTTCTCGTAGATGCCCTGATAGCGCTCGACATAGTCGCGCACGCCCGCCGGCGCATTGAGGTCGATGGTCTCGAACGGCCCCATGAACGACCAGCGCAGCGCAAGCCCGTCGCGGATGCCGATGTCGACGTCCTCGATGCCGGCATAGCCGTCGGCCACCAGCCTGAACGCCTCCTCAAGCAGGGCACCCTGCAGCCGGTTCATGATGAAGCCGTCGAGCTCGCGCTTCATCACCAGCGGCGCGTGACCGGCGGCGACGAGAAGCGCGCGGGTGCGCTCCACCGTCTCCGCCGAGGTCCAGGGCGCGGGTACGACCTCTGCCGCGGGGATGAGATAGGGCGGATTAAGCGGATGCACGACGAGGCAGCGGTGCCGCCCTGCAAGATGATCGGTGAAGGTCGAAGGCAGCAGCGCCGAACTCGAACTCGCGATGACCGCATCCGGGTCCGCCAGGCCGTCGAGCAGCGCGAAGACCTCGCGCTTGACGTCGCGCTTCTCCGGCGTGTTCTCCTGGATATGGCTCGCGCCGCGAAGCGCCTCCGCCAGCTCAGTCGTCACGGAGATTCGCGCCAGCACCTGATCGGGCGACTGCCCGCGCAACAGATCGTTGGCCTGCAGATCTCCCAGCACCCCTGCGATGTAATCCCGCGCGCCTTCGCTCGCCGCCGGGTTCTGGTCCCACAAGGCGACATCGTTGCCCGCGCGGGCGAAGCTGATCGCCCATGCGCGCCCGATGAAGCCGCTGCCGACGATCGCAACTTTGGCCATGCAATTCCTCCCAGGCCTATGCGGCTAACGCGGCCAGGCTCTTTTGTCGACAGCGAACAATTGCGCCAGTCGGCCGGAAGCTCACTTCCATCTATGTGATTGTGGAGGCGTACCGGCGGTCCGGCCGAGCTCATCGAGGTATTGCATTTCACGAAAGACGGGGCTCAGGTCGACGGCGAAACCCGCACGGCCAGCGTCGACATGAAGTGGCGCGGTGACCGCGCACATCCGGAGGAAAGAATGGCCCGCCGCATCATCGACCTTTCCATACCCATCGCCAACCACATCCCGGCGGACCCGCCGATCCAGGTGCCGGCGATCGAATACATCGACCACACGCAGAGCCTCGCCCAGATCCTCTCCTTCTTTCCCGGCCTGAAGGCGGAGGACCTGCCCGACGGCGCCGGCTGGGCGGTCGAGCGCGTCGTGCTGTCGACGCATAACGGCACGCATCTCGACGCGCCGTGGCACTATCATCCGACGATGAACCACGGCGAACCGGCCTGGCGCATCGATGACGTGCCGCTCGACTGGTGCTACCAGCCCGGCGTCAAGCTCGACTTCCGCCACTTCCCGGACGGCTATGTCGCGACCGCCGCCGACGTCGAGGCCGAGCTGAAACGCATCGGCCACGCGCTGAAGCCGCTGGAGATCGTCGTGGTCAACACGTCGGCCGGCGCGAAATTCGGGCGGCCGGACTACGTCGCCAGCGGCTGCGGCATGGGCTACGAGGCGACGATGTATCTGCTCGACCGCGGCGTGCGCGTCACCGGCACCGACGGCTGGAGCTGGGATGCGCCCTTCATCCACACGGCGAAGAAATACGCCGAGACGAAGGACGCCTCACTGATCTGGGAAGGCCACAAAGCCGGCCGCCACACCGGCTACTGCCACATCGAGAAGCTGCACCGGCTGGAAGACCTGCCTCCCACCGGCTTCATGCTGAGCTGTTTCCCGGTCAAGATCGAGAAGGCGTCCGCCGGCTGGTGCCGGGCCGTCGCCATCATCGACGGCTGAGCACAGACGTCTACGACGCGGCGAAGCCGAGAGCGTCTGGATCCGTGCTAGCGTTGCTGGATGCCTATGTGAAGCAGGTGTTCGAAGCCCGTGACGAAAACCGCTGACACCCAAACGGAACAGGCCAAGGCCGCCGGCAGTACGGGCACCCGCCATTCGCACTGGCGCAACCTGCCGGCAGGCGTGTGGGCGCTGGGCTTCGTCTCGATGCTGATGGACATCTCGTCGGAGATGATCCACGCCCTGCTGCCGGTTTACATGGTGACGGTGCTCGGTGCGTCCGGGCTGACGGTCGGCATCGTCGAAGGCATCGCCGAGGCGACCGCATCGGTGACGAAGGTCTTCTCCGGGGCGCTCAGCGACTGGCTCGGCAAGCGGAAATGGCTCGCGGCGCTCGGCTATGGCCTCGCCGCGTTCACGAAGCCCATCTTCTCGCTCGCAGCGAGCGTCGAATGGCTGGTGGCGGCGCGTTTCATCGATCGCATCGGCAAGGGCATTCGTGGAGCGCCCCGCGATGCGCTGGTTGCCGACATCAGTCCGCCACACCTGCGTGGAGCCAGCTTCGGCCTGCGGCAGTCGCTCGACACGATCGGCGCCTTCCTTGGGCCGCTCGCCGCGATCGGTCTCATGTGGCTGACCGCGAACCATTTCCAGGCCGTGTTCTGGATCGCCGTGATCCCGGCATTCCTGTCGCTTGCATTGATCGTGGTGGCGGTTCGCGAGCCGGAGCGGCCCGCGGACCTGCGCCGCGTGAAGATGCCGTTGAGCCGCAAGGAACTTGGGCGGTTGGGTTCAACCTATTGGTGGATCGTCGTTGTGGCCGCCGTGTTCTCGCTGGCGCGTTTCAGCGAAGCGTTTCTGGTGCTGAAAGCTCAGGCGATCGGCCTTCCGCTCATGCTGGTGCCAGCCGTGCTGGTCGCCATGAACATCGCCTATGCCGTCTCGTCTTATCCCGTCGGTGTTCTGGCCGACCGCGTTGACCGGATGACCCTCCTGATCGTCGGTCTGCTGCTGCTCGTCGCAGCCGACCTGTTCCTGGCGCTTTCGCCGGGCCTTTTCGGCGTCGGCATCGGCGTTGTCCTGTGGGGCCTTCACATGGGCTTTACCCAAGGCCTGCTCGCAGCCCTCGTTGCGGATGCGGCGCCCGGAGAATTGCGCGGCACCGCGTTCGGAATGTTCAATCTCGTCACCGGGCTGGCGCTGCTGGCAGCAAGCGTGATCGCAGGAAGCCTGTGGGACACGATCGGCCCGCAAGGCACCTTCCTCGCCGGCGCGGCGCTCTCGGTCCTGACTTTGATCGGGCTGCTTGGATTGCGGACTCGCCTTGCACCGCAGGCATCTGGCTGACGGCGCGACAGCGGCCTCACAGGTCTCCCTGCGCGGCCTCGGGACATCATCGATCCAAGCTGCCGCATCTGAAACATACATTGCGAAGACTGCGATTTGCTCGTGCCGAGGGGTCGAAACGATCGTGTGAGACACTCCTGCTTCGGGCGTAGCGTTGCGCTGCGGCCAGAACATCTGACTGGCGATCTTGGAGGAGACTATGGCGCCTGTTCAATCCTTGAAATCCGATACCTGCGGCCTGTGCGGGTGACAGGCATGGATTCGTTTCTCTTTTCGCCACCAGAGCGCACCGCCACCAAAGCCAACTGGCGCTCTCCGCCGCACAGCAGCTGGTCATACCGCAACATCCGCCAATTGTTCCCGACGGCTCCGATAGAGGCCTCGAAAAGCCCCCTGGCCCTGAACGCGAGCCCCCAGGACATTGGAGATACTGAATTCGAGTGGCACGCCGGCAAGAGCACGCTGGCGCGGACGATCGTCGACACCAAGACGGACGGCTTCCTCGTCCTGCGCGGCCGGGACATCCTGTTCGAGTACTATGCCCCGGGCAGTACCGCGCAAACCCTCCACCTGTGTTTCTCGGTGACCAAGTCGATCACCGCGACCGTCGCACTCGCGCTGGCCGATCGTGGCCGGCTCGACCGGTCGGCGCTGGTGACCCGCTATGTCCCCGAACTCGCGGGAAGTGCCTATGAGGGAGCCACGGTCCAGCAAGTGCTCGATATGACGATCGCCGTCCTCTACGACGAGAGCTACGAGGTCCTCGACGGCGACGTGCAGAACTATCGCCGCGCGACCGGTTTCGAGCCTCCGGTGCCGGGCTGCGCGCCGGGACTGCGGGCCATGCACATGCGCCATCCGCGAGGCCACTGGCCGCACGGCCACCGTTACCATTACGTCTCGCCGAACACGGACGTGCTGGGCTGGATCATCGAGCGGGCGGGCGGAGAAACCTACGCGCATCTTGCCTCGGAACTGGTCTGGGCGCCGATGGGCGCGGAGAACGAGGCGATGATCGTCGTGGACGGTTGCGGTGCGCCCGTCGCCTGCGGCGGCTTCTGTGCCAGCCTGCGAGACCTCGGGCGCTTCGGACTCACCCTCACCGCGGCGAATGAAGGTGTGCTTGCGCCGCACACGGTCGACGACATCTATGCCGGCGGCGACCGGGAGGCATGGGCGCGGCGCACGATCGATTTCATGCCCGGCGGAGCCTATCGCAACCAGTTCTACCTTCCGCCCGGAGACCGTCAGACGGCCTATGCCATCGGCATCTACGGGCAGTGGATCTATGTCGACCGGAACTCAGGCATCGTGATCGTCAAGCAGTCTTGCCACGACCGCCCGTCGATGGCGGAAGTGGACGACCGGCTGATGGCCTGTTTCGACGCGGTCGCCGCAGCGGTGCGCTGAGAGCGGCCGCGCAGAGCCGGACAGCCCGCCGCGCGTCGGCGTGGGGGCTGTCGTTCAGGCTACGCGCGCAATCGCCCGCAACACTTCGACCGTTTCCTCGCTGCGGAAGCTCGACTGGTCGTTGGTCAGTCCATAGGTCCGATTGGCCGAAAGCTTGACGATCGTCGTGCCGTGCCTGGGGCTGACATGGACGAACTGGTTGTAGACCCCCACCGCTGAAAAGTCGCCTTGGTCGCCTTCTGGTATCCACCACTGTTAGCCATAACCCATATTGCCGTCCGACAGCCCGAACTGGCCCGGCATGAGGTGCGGCGCATCCGGCGTCACCGACGCCTTCACCCAATCTTCCGAGACGATTCGCTTCCCATGCCACATGCCGCCAAGCCGGAACAGTTCACCGATCTTGGCGTAGTCACGCGCGGTCGCGTTGAGGCCGCCGTAGGCCATCTCCATTCCGGTCGAGTCGACGATCCAGAAGCCCTCGTCTTCCATGCCGAGCGGGTGCCAGAGCTTTTCCTGCAGGTAGTCGGCTATCGTCCGGCCTGTGGCGGCGCGGAGCAGCATGCCGAGCACCTGTGTGTCAGCCGAGTTGTAAAGATTGAACGTGCCGGGTTTGCGCGCGCGCTTCAGGGTCGGCGGGAACGCGTTGAACGCAGCGCCGCTGGCGAGGATGGCACCGAGACGGCGCACGTCCGACTGGGGATTGGAATAGTCCTCGTCCCATCCCGCGCCCGACGACATCTGCAGCACGTCCTTGATACGAACCCGGTCGTAGGCCGAGCCCGACAGCGTGGGGCAATAGAGGTCGACCGGCTCTTCGAGCGATCCGATCAGCCCTTCCCCGACGGCGATCCCGATTCCGATCGAGATGACGCTCTTGACGACAGACATCGAGATCCATTGGCGGTCGGCGCCTCCCCAGTCGGCGTAGCGCTCGAAGCGGATCTGTCCGTCCTTGATCACCAGCAGCGCCATGGTGTCGGTCTCGTCGAGGAAATGCTCGACCTCGCGCGTCGCACCGGCGTGGGAATAGGCATCCGGAAGCATCATTGGCGCGCCCTTGGCAAAAGGTTTCGGCTCGGTCGCGGCTGCCATCCCGGCAGTGTCGAAAATCGACCGGATCGCCTGGAAATGGCTGCGCTGGTCCGCGCCAGTGAAAAGGCTCGACAGAAATTCGCTGCGGTTCATTGCGTTTCCTCGTCTGAATCAGGCACTCGCGATCGCCAGGAAGCGGCGGAACTTCTCCACGCCCCGTTCCAGCTTGTCCGGCTGAGCCGCGTAGCACCAGCGCAGCCATCCTTCTCCCTCTGCTCCGAAGGCGACGCCGGGCGCGAGGCCGAGACCGACCGTCTCCAGCAGCGTCTCGGCGAGCGCCATCGAGTCCGCATCCCGCGCAAGGCGCAGGAAGGCGTACATGGCGCCATCGGACGCCGGAACGTCGACGCCATCGATCGTCGCAAGCGCCGACCTGAGCCTCGCGCCGGCGACCATCAGGTCCCGCCGCAACTCCTCGATGTGGGTCTCGCCATTTTCGAGCGCCGCGATACCGGCGCGCTGCACGAATTCGGGCGCGCAGGAGGTATTGAATTCGATCACCTTGGCCAGTTCCGGCGCGAAACCCTCGGGCGCGACCATCCAACCGAGGCGCCAGCCGGTCATGCACCAGGCCTTGGAGAAACTGTTGACGCTGAACAGGCGGTCGGCCGGATCCGAGACGTCGAGGAAGGACGGAGCGGTCCGCGACTCGCCGAAGTAGAGACGCTGGTAGACGTCGTCGGACAGGATCCAGACGCCGAGGCGGCGGCAATGGGCGAGGATCGTGGCGCGCTCTCCCGCCGTCATCGTCCATCCGGTCGGATTGTTGGGCGAGTTGACGATCAACAGCCGCGTGCGCGGCCCGATCGCGCCAAGGAGCCGGTCGAGGTCGAGCGACCAGCGTCCGTCGCGAACCTGCAGGGACACACGCTCGACCCGTGCGCCGAGCGCGGTCGCCATGTCCGGTATGTTCGGCCAGAGCGGCGTCACCGCGACGACGTGATCGCCGGGCTCGACGAGCAATTGCGACACGATCATCAGGGCGGAGACGCCCGAGGAGGTGACTGCGACGCGATCCGATACGACGAAGTGTCCGTGAAGCCGCTTCAGGTAGGCCGTGATCGCCTCGCGCAGGGCCGGGATGCCGAGATTGGGCGTGTAGAATGCCCCCCCGGCCCGCATCGCGGCCATCCCGGCCTCGACGATGAATTCGGGCGTCGGACGGTCGGACTCGCCGAACCAGAACGCATCGACGCCGGGACGCCCCATCGCGCCATTGGCAATCTGGCGGATCAGCGACTGCGGCAGGCGCGCGATCGTCGGGCGAATCGACAGCGCCGTCGCAGTCGACGGCAGTGCGAACTGGTTCATCTTGCCGCTCCCGGCGTCACAGCGCCGCGTTCAGAAGGCGGTCGTAGTCGGCGACCGTCGCGATCCGTGGATTCGTCGCGTGGCAATGATCCTTCGTCGCACGCGAGATGATGCTCTCGAACTCCATGCGGCTGAGACCAAACTCCCGCAGCCGCGTCTTCAGGCCGAGGCGGGCAATGAGGCTGGTGACCGCCGCAGCCAGCGCCGTCACCGTCGGCTCCACCCCGATCGTCTCGGCCAGGCGTTCGATCTTGCCCTCGGCGACGACGGTGTCCGCCTTTGCGTTGAACCTGATCACATGCGGAAGCAGGGCGGCGTTCAACTCGCCATGGTGCAGCTCCGGCCTCAGGCCGCCTATGGCATGGCTCAGGCTGTGCACCGCGCCTAGCCCCTT
The DNA here is from genome assembly GCA_043822005.1 of Pseudomonadota bacterium. Classification (GTDB taxonomy): domain Bacteria; phylum Pseudomonadota; class Alphaproteobacteria; order Rhizobiales; family Rhizobiaceae; genus Mesorhizobium_A. The sequence continues at coordinate 7,873 of JBDRCE010000066.1, forward strand.
CTGGAAGGCCAGCGCGCCCTGCATCGAAGCGCTCATCATGTCGCGGCGGGCGAGCGCGTCGAGCGGGTTCGCGAACGCCGTCTCGATCGCCCTCCAGCCGCGGTGCAGTCCGTCGAGCGCGATCCCGTCGGCGGGCGGATTGAAGGCCGGCGCCATGAAGGTCTCGAAGCAATGCGTGATCGCATCCATGCCGGTGGCGGCGGTCAGATGCGGCGGTAGTCCATAGGTCAGCTCCGGATCGCAGATCGCCAGCTTCGGGATCATGTGGGGCGAGATCAGCCCGACCTTGCGGCCGTCCTCGAGGATGATCACCGCCGCCCGCCCGACCTCGGACCCGGTGCCTGCGGTCGTCGGGATCGCGATCACCGGCGCCACTGCCGCGGTGATGCGCGACAGCCCGCCTTCGATCAGTGCGTATTGCTTCAGGGCGCCGGGATGGGTGGCGGCGAGCGCTACAGCCTTGGCCAGGTCGAGCGAGGATCCGCCGCCCATGCCGATCACACCGTCGCAGCCATGCGCTCTGTAGACATCGACCGCCTCGCGCACCGAGGACTCGCGCGAATTGGAGGTGGTGCGATCGAAAACGGGTGTGGTGTCCGGCAGCGGCAGTCTCGCCAGCAGCCCGGCGGCGCGCACGCCTGCGTCCGTCACCACGAGCGGTCTCAGTATCCCGAGCCGTTCGCACTCGGCCGCAAGGGTGCCTATGGCACCGAAGTCGAACTGGATCGTCGTCAGGTATCCTATCGTCGCCATGCCTGCTCCTCGTGCCCGAAAATACGTCTTCTGGCATCCACTATCATTGCGCATAATATTGGCGCAATCCCCTATTGAAACGTATATATCTGATGATATGCTCCTTATATGGTCGAGGGAGTGGAGCATTATCCCATCCGCGCCGCCTCTGCAGGGAGACTCCCCGGCAGCGGCCGCCGCTCCTTCGCCATCGTCGATCACCCATGCGCCGACGACGGCGAATTGCCTTGGGCTCCAGGACGTCCGATGAAGCTTCTCGACAATTCCAGGGAGAGGCCCGTGAACGACATCGACGATATTGACCTTGCCATCCTCGCCACGGTTCAGGCCGAAGGGAGGATCCCGATCTCAAAGCTGGCCGAAGCGGTGTCCCTGAGCGAGACGCCCTGCGCGCGCCGGCTCAAGCGACTTGAGACGGACGGATACATCACGGGCTACCGCGCGCAGCTCGACCGTGAGCGGATGGGCCTCGGCGTACTCGCCTTCGTGCAGCTCAGCGTGTCGATCCACACCGACGAGGCGACGCGGGCTTTCGAGGACACGCTCCTCGGCTGCGATGAGGTGCTGTCCTGCCACAACGTGACCGGCAGGGCGGATTTCCTCCTCCAGGTGGTGGCACGCAATCTGACGGAATACGGCCAGTTCATCGACCGTGTGTTGCGCAAGCTGCCCGAGATCAAGTCGATCGAGTCGAGCCTCTGCCTGCGTGAAATGAAGCCCGCCGGAGGGCTTCCGATCTCAAGACCCGACCCAACCCAATCTTCTCGCTGAAAGGTAACGCCGTGAACCATCCCGCCGTGCAGATCTTCCGTGACGATTACCTGACCGGTCGGATGGACCGACGTGAATTCCTCAGTCTGGCCAGCGCCTTCGGCTGCTCTGCTGCAGCGGCCTATGCGCTCGCCGGCGTTGCCATGCCTGTCGCCGCGCAGGCCGAAGAGCCTAAAAAGGGCGGTGTGGTGCGCCTGATCATGCAGGTCACGGAGGTGGAAGACCCGCGCACGTTCAAGGGGTTGCAGGCTGCGAATGTCGCGATGCAGGTCATCGAGCACCTGGTGCGCTGGGAGACGGACTTCACGTTCCGCCCGATGCTGCTTGAGAGCTGGGAGATCAACGAAGACGCCACCAAATACGTCCTCCACGTCCGCAAGGGGGTGAAGTGGTCGAACGGCGACGATTTCAACGCCGACGACGTCGTCTACAACATCACCCGCTGGTGCGAGAGCGAGGTTCCCGGCAATTCGCTGGCGGCGCGCATGGGCGCGCTGATCAATGCGGACACGAAGAAGGCGCGCGACGGCGCGATCGTGAAGCAGGATGAGTTCACCGTAGTCCTCAACCTCTCCCGTCCTGACATCACCATCGTTCCGAGCATGGCCGATTATCCTGCCTTGATCGTGCACCGAAAGTTCGACGAACAGGGGGCCAATTTCGCCAAGAACCCGATCGGCACCGGGCCGTTCGAACTGGTGAGCGTCGATGTCGGCTCCAAGGCTGCGGTGCGCAAGCGCCCGGACGGCTCCTGGTGGGGCGGTGACGTCTATCTCGATGGCGTGGAATGGATCGACTACGGCGGGGATTCCGGCGCCACGATCTCGGCCCTCGAGGCCGGCGAAGTCGACGTGCAGGGCCAGACGCAGGCGCCGGACGTGTCCGTTCTCGACGGCATGGGCTTCAAGCGGTCGGAGATCGTGACCGCGACGACGATCGTCGCGCGCTTCAACGTCAATGTCGAACCCTACACCGATCCGCGCGTCCGGACCGCAATCCATGCCGCGGTCGACAACGAAGTCATCCTCCAGCTCGGCATGGGCGGCCAGGGAACGGTTGCCGAAAATCACCATGTTGGCCCGATGCATCCCGAATACGCTGAACTGCCCAAGCTCAAGCGGGACGTCGCGAAGGCCAAGGCCCTGCTCGGGGAGGCAGGAAAACTGGACACGGAGTTCGAGCTTATCTCGGTCGATTCCGACTATCGACGCGACACCTCGGACGCGATCGCCAGCCAGATGCGCGAGGCGGGCCTCAAGGTGAAACGCACCGTGATCCCCGAATCCGCCTTCTGGAACGACTGGACGAAGTATCCCTTCTCGACCACCAACTGGACCGCGCGCCCGCTCGGCATCCAGAGCCTTCTGCTCGCCTACAGGACCGGTTCGTCGTGGAACGAGACCGGATTCTCCGATCCCGAACTGGACAAGAAGCTCGACGAGGCGAGTTCGATCGCCGACGCCGACAAGCGCCGCGTGGTGATGGCCGCGATCGAGAAGATCATTCAGGACGCCGCGATCATCATCCAGCCCTACTGGCGCACCCTCTACGCCCACACGAGCCAGCGCGTGAACGGGTATCAGGTCCACCAGGCCTTCGAACAGCATATGGAAAAGGTTTGGTTGTCCGCCTGATGAGCATGATGTCGAAGCCGTTCGCTCCAAGCCCCATGCCGCCGGCGGACCGCTCCGCCATCGGACTGCGCAACTGGCTGCAGCATCCGAACGGGAAGTTCAGCTACTTGAACGCGGCGGAATTCGTCCCGACCGCAGTGATCATGCCGCAGACCCTTGCCGGGCTTCGTACCCCGAAACCCGGCCCGCTGGCAGCGGCAAGGCTTGTTCTGTCCGACGGAAGCTCCGCCCCGGCGAACGACGTGCTCGCCGGCATGGAGATGGATTCCTTGCTGATATCGAAGGCGGGAGAGATCGTCGTCGAGACCCATGCGCCGAATGTCGACGCGGGCCGGCCGCATCTGCTCTTCTCGGTGTCCAAGTCCATCACCGGACTTCTCGCCGGCATCGTCGTCGGCGACGGCAAACTGGCTGAAGCCGATAAGGTCGGGGCGCTCGTCGGCGAGCTTGCCGGGTCGGGCTTTGCCACGGCCACCGTCCGCGACCTGCTCGACATGACCGTCGACGTCGCGTTCAACGAGGACTACGTCGACCCGGCCAGCGACTTCAACCGCTACCGCCGCGCGGTGCTTTGGGACGAGCCGCTCGGACCGCGCGAAACCATGCTGGGCGTGCTCGCGTCGGTGGGGCCGGGTCCCGTCGGCCACGGCAGGCGCTTCAGCTATATCTCCTGCGTCACCGACGTGCTCGGTCTGGTGCTCGAACGCGCGACCGGCCGCCGCTACGTCGACCTGCTGCGCGACAGGCTGCTCCATCCGCTTGGCTGCGCGGACGCGGTCACGGTCGCGGTCGACGGCGAAGGCCATAGCCGTGCCACCGGCGGCATCTCGATGACCGCGCGCGACCTCATGCGTATCGGCCAACTGGTGGCCAGCGGCGGCAAGGCGGCGGACGGGGCGCAGCTCGTCCCCGAGGCCTGGATCGACGACCTGTCCGGCGGCGCCACCCGTCGGGCCTGGATCGACGGCGAGTTCCCCGACATGCTGCCGGTCGGCAACTACCGGTCCTGCTGGTACGACTTGCAGAGCGGCAAGGGTCCGATCGCGGCGCTCGGCATCTTCGGACAGTTCATCTGGATCGACCGGAGCCGCGACATCGTCATCGTATGCCTTTCGTCCCGACCGGTCATGAGCGATCCGGACCTGTCGAAACAGGGTCTTGATCTGCTCGCCCAGTTGGCCGGCTGCGTGTGATGGTGTCGCCGTCGAACCAGGTCGGCCGTCATGGAGACAGAAGGCAATGCGGGCGGCGGCTTGACGTCTGATTGATCGGAGCCTCCCGTCCAGCCCTGGCGAGTGTGATCGAATGCTGCAGACGCCTCCCCCGTTGACGTTCATACGCTCCTTCGAGTGCGCCGCGCGCCATCTGAGCTTCACGAAGGCCGCGGAGGAACTCGGCTATACGCAGGCAGCGATCAGCAATCACATCCGGGCATTGGAAAACTACCTCGGGAGACGCCTGTTCGTGCGCTATGCGCGCAGCCTTCAGTTGACGGAGATCGGCGCCGCCTTCCTGCCGACGCTGCGCCAGAGTCTGGACCAGATAGACGCTGCGACGGAAGCAGTCCTTGCCGGCGTACGCAACCGCAGCGTGGTCCTCGCCTGCCCCTACAGTTTCGGCGAAAAATGGCTGCCGCCGGTGCTCGCATCCTTCCACCGGCAGCACCCCGAGATCGTCGTCACCATCCACGGCACCGTCTGGGAAGGTCCTCCGGACGGCATCGCCGACATCTCGATTACCGTGAACCGCAGCGACGACCTGCCGCCGGGATCACGACCGTTGTGGCCGGAAACGCTGTCGATCGTCTGCTCACCAGCCGTTGCAGATCGGCTTTCGGCACCGGCCCGGCTGGCCGACGAGACGAAGATCGTCATCTCCGGCCGACACGACTACTGGACGACCGTTGCCAAGCTGACCGGCGTCGACGGCGTCGCCCAGATCGATATGGCGGGCGGCGCGATGTTCAAGACGAACGCGACGAGCATAGCGCTGGAACTGGCAGCGCAGGGACTCGGCGTCACGGTTGCCCCGACATCTGTCTGCAAGCCCTATCTGGACGAAGGACGGCTGGTGGAGCCCTTCGCGTTTCGGGCACCGAGCGCCTGGACCTACAACATCCGCCTGGCGGGCACGCCGCGCGGCTCCGCGGCCGAGAAGCTGATGAGCCATCTTCTCGATCAGGGCGACGCTTCGCGGGTGATCTCGCTGCATCAGGAGGGCGCCACGCGGCCGGCCGCCGGAGACCGCGGCAAATCGCCGGCACTATTCGATTGGGGCAGGACGGTCGAAGACCTTCCCCCTTTGCCTGCCTGCTGGGACGGTTCATGACGGCGTTATCGTTTTGGGCAGACCCATAAACAATCGCGTGTCCGCCTTCTCACCCTTCACTAGGTTTCCCTGGCGGCGAGCGTCGAGGCTTCGGGTGACGAGGCTGCCGCATGCAATCCGGATCACCACAGTCGACACGGTCGGCGGCCTGCCCGCGCGTGCACCACTTGCGAGAGCTTGCATGAGAGAAAATGTCGATCCCGCCGTTCTCGACGCCGAGCATGTCCTGCGTCCCTGGCAGAACTTCGGGAACCGGTCATTGCCGAAGGTCATCGAGCGCGGAGAGGGGATCCATATCTTCGACTCCACCGGCAAACGCTACGTGGATGCCGTGGCTGGCCTTTGGTGCACCAATATCGGGCTCGGACGCCGCGAAATGGCGGATGCGGTGGCGGAGCAGACCCTGAAGCTTGCCTATGCGAACGCCTTTGTCGACCAGACCAATTCGCCCGCCGCGCGTCTGGCGGCGCGGATTGCCGACATCGCTCCCGGCGACCTCAATCGTGTCCATTTCACCACCTGCGGATCGACCGCAATGGACACGGCCGCGCGGATGGTGGGCTTCGTTCAGTCCTGCATGGGTCGTCCGGGCAAACGCGGCATCGTCGCGCGCGAGATGAGCTATCATGGTTCCACCTACCTCGCCCAGTCGGTCGGCAAGCGGCCGGGAGACCGCGTGCCCGAGTTCGACTACAAGGAGGACAACATCTGGCACGTCAGCGCGCCCTATGCCTATCGCGCGGCGGACGGTCTTTCGGGCAGCGCCTTCACCGATTGGCTGGTCGCGGAGTTCGAGGATCTGATCGCCCGGGTCGGTGCCGATCGCATCGGCGGTTTCGTCGCCGAGCCGATCCAGGCCTCGGGCGGGGTCCTTGTGCCGCCCGACGACTACCTGCGCCGAATGTGGGAAGTCTGCCGGCGCCACGACATCCTGTTCGTCGCCGACGAAGTGGTCACCGCGTTCGGGCGTGTCGGCAAGTGGTTCGCGTCCGAAGGGCTTTACGGTGTCACTCCGGACATCATCACGGTCGCCAAGGGACTGACCTCAGGGTACCAGCCGCTCGCCGCCGTGATCTTCTCCGACCGTGTGTGGGACGCGATGGCGAACGATGACAGTCGCTGGTTCACCTCGGGCTTCACCTATGCGGGGCATCCGGTCGCCTGCGCGTCGGGACTCTGCAACCTGGACATCATGCAGCGGGAGAGCCTGGTCGAGCATGCGGATACGGTCGGTGTGTATCTCGAGGAGCGCCTGTCGACGCTGATCGACCTGCCGCTCGTGGGCGACATACGCGGCAGGCGGCTCATGCAGTGCATCGAGACCGTGGCGGACAAGACCACCCGAACGCCTCTTCCTGTCGAGGCGGAGGCGACAGTGCGCATCGCGCGGACATGTTCCGACCAGGGGCTGATCGTGCGGCCGCTGGGGCAGAACGTCGTGATGTCACCGCCGCTCATCCTCTCCGAAGAGACTGTCGACTTCATCGCCGAGACGCTCCGCGGCGCAATCCGGGCCGCGGCAGACGGGCTCGTGAGAGATGGCTTCCGCGTCAGCTAGGCTACGGAAAGGCATTTCGATCAGATCGATCCCTGCACGGCGGGACCCGCAGCGGGGGCAGCAACCGAGTCAGGGAGGGTGAACATTTGATCGCGGCCGAAGCTGAAGGCATCTGGTCCTCCCAGACCGTCTGTTGCGATATGACGACAGTGCGGCGGATCGCCTCGATGCTGGACCTGCCCGCCGTGCCCTGGGAGACACGTCAGAACATTCCGAGGGGATGGCATTTTCCCTTCCTCGCCTACGATGTCCGCCGTGGATGCCTGCGATCCGACGGCTTTCCGATCCTCTGCCATGCCCTGAACGATCCGAGCTTTGACCGCCTGCGGCTGCTGGGGCGAAGGGTGGAAATCCGTGCCGACATCATGCCCGACATGATCCTGCAGCGCACGCAGTACATCGAATCCCTGGAGAAGAGGGACGGGCGAGGCGGCGCCAGCATCGTCGTCAACCTTGCGAACCGGCTCTGCCTGCCGGATCGACCGGCGGCGCTTGTAGAGGAGGTTCAGACCTACGTCATATTCCGAGGCTGCGACGAGCGGCCTCCGCGGCCGGGCAGCGTCGTGGATGGCGGTACCGACCGCGCGAAGCGGATCACGCCGGATTCGACCATGCTGTTCCAGTATTCAGCCTTGGGTTTCAACACGCACAGGGTCCATTTCGATCTCGACTATGCGACCTCCACCGAGCACCTCCCTGGACTGGTCGTCAACGGAGGCCTGACAACGCTTCTGGCTACGGAATTCCTGCGGAGTGAATTCGGCGCACGCCTGACAGGGATCACCACACGTCACTTCCTCCCGCTCTATGCGAACCGGCCGCTGACCCTGTTCGTCCGGGAGACCCGAGCGGGCTTCGCCGTCCGCTGCGCCGACGATCAGGGCCTGCTGGCGATGGACGGGGAATGGCGCACGCAATGACGGGGGCACTGACTGACCTGAAGGTTCTCGACCTGACCAGCGTCGTGGTCGGGCCGATCTGCACCTGGCGCCTCGCGCAATACGGCGCTCGCGTCATCAAGGTCGAGGCCCCGACCGGAGACCTCATGCGCAAGCTGGGCGGCGGGTCTCCGACCGGCGAGCATTCGGGCACCTATCTTCACATGAACCGCGGCAAACGGAACGTGGCGCTCGACCTTGCCAATCCCGCTTCGCGCGCGATCGTCGACCGGCTGCTCGCCTGGGCCGACGTTGTCGTCTCCAACATGCGCCCGCAGGCGCTTCGCCGCCTGGGCCTGGATGCCGAGACGGTCAGGGCACGCCATCCTGCGATCATCCACTGCCTCATCACGGGCTATGGCAGCGACGGCCCCTATGCCGGCCTTCCCGCCTATGACAGCGTCGTGCAAGGCGCGGCCGGGCTGTCTGGCCTGTTCCTCGCCCGCGACGGTACTCCCGCCTATGTGCCGCTGCTCCTGTGCGACCATGTCGTCGGCGAGATCGCGGCTGGCGCGATCCTGGCCGCCGCGCTTCGGGCCAGGACAACGGGAGACGGCGCGTCGATCGAGGTGCCGATGTTCGAAACCATGGCCGCCTTTGTCCTCCAGGAGCATCTCGGGCGGTCGAGTTTCGACCCTCCCCTCGGACCGCTCGGCGACGAGCGTCTGCTGAATGCCAACAACCGGCCGCTGCGGACTGCGGACGGCTGGATCTGCATTACCGCCAACACGGACGGCCAGACGAGAGCCTTCCTGACGGCTGCGGGACGTCGGGATCTTGCCGAAGATCCCCGCTTCGCGACGGTCTCCGACAGGGCGGGCAATGTCGACGCCTGGTTCGAGGTTCGATCAAGCCTGCTGGCCGGCAGGCCGACCGCCGAATGGCTGATCGTGCTCGCCGAGGCCGACGTGCCGGCGATGCCCTGTCACACGCCGGATACCTTGACCGGCGATCCGCACCTTGCCGCCGTCGGTCTTGTGAAGTCGGAAGACCACCCTACCGAGGGACGCGTCCTCGGGATACGGTCCTCGATCGCCGTCGATGGCAGCAAACTCTCGAGCGGCCATCCCGCCCACCCCAAGGGTTGGGACACGAGGGACGTGATGCAGGAGATCGGCTTCGCGTCCGATGAAATCGCGGCACTTCGGGATACCGGAGCGGTCATGACGCGCTGAACCCGGCGGATGCGCCGCCTCAGAAAGCCTCGACCGGACGATCGCCCAATCTGATCGTCGTCGTGCGGGTGCGCACGTAGTTCAGCAGGCCCTCGATGCCCTTCTCGCGTCCGAAGCCGCTGTGCCCGACGCCGCTGAACGGTGTCTCGATACCTCCGGCGAACCACTCGTTGACGAAGACCTGACCGCAGCGCATGGGGCGGGCGATCTGGTGGGCCCGATTGAGGTCGGAAGTGAACACACCGGCCACCAGGCCGTAGGGCCCGTCATTGGCAATGCGGACGGCATCGTCGACAGTCTCGTAGGCCATCACGCAGAGAACAGGCCCGAAAACTTCAGTGGTCGCGATCGTCATTTCGGGCGTGACCCGCCCGAGGACGGCGGGCCGGACGAAAAAGCCCGGCAGGTCCGGCGCCTCCCGTGCGCCGCCGACAGGGGCGAGCATATTTCAGTCATATGCCTTGCCGACTGAACGATCCGACACGAAAGGTTCGAGGACCGACATCGAGAACGAAAAGCCGATCGAGGTGTCGGCGGCCGCGCCGGCGCCCGTGATGATCATCTCCCCGTGACAGTCTCAGTGAAAGCCGTGAGCTGTTCGCCAGACGGGTGGTCGCCCGGGCCTCCAGGGCGATTTTCGGGCCCGTTGCCCAACTGCCCGCCGCGACAAAGCTTCAGTCGAACGCCTTCATCTCCGTCAGCACCTCGGTCGCCGCCTTGAAGGCGTCGAGGCCGGCCGGGATGCCGCAATAGACGGTGGCATGGAGCAGTACTTCCTTGATCTCGTCGACCGTCACGCCATTGTTCACCGCGCCGCGGACGTGCAGCTTGATCTCGGCCGCGCGGTTGAGCGCCGTCAGCATTGCCAGGTTCAGCATGCTGCGGGTCTTCAAGTCGAGCGTGTCGCGGCCCCAGGCATAGCCCCAGCACCACTCGGTGGTGATGTGCTGGAACGTCATCATGAAGTCGTTGGCGGATTTCATCGACCGGTCGACATATTCCGCTCCGAGAACCTGGCGGCGCAGCTGCAACCCCTCTGCAAAAAGGTCCCCGATGGTCTTGTCCTGCGTCGTCATATGGGTCACCTTGTTCTTTGACATACAAAATTACAGTATGGCGACGATCAGATTCGTCGCTATCGGTCGGTGCTGGCGGCCTTTGCCGTCCGGACAGGTCGATGGGGCGCCAGCCCAGGGAGAGCCAGCATGTCCGTCACGAGCGCCAGCGACGACCTGTCGATGCGGGTGCAGACCCTGCCGGGGCTGCGCGAACAGGTGGCCGAGCGCCTGCGCCTGGCGATCGCAACCGGCAAATTCCCGGCGGGCGCTCGACTGATCGAGCGCGAACTGTGTGAGATGATGGGCGTGTCGCGCACGTCCCTGCGCGAGGCGCTGCGTGAACTCCAGGCCGACGGCCTGATTACGCTCCAGCCCAACAAGGGCCTCAGCGTCAGCACGATCGGCATCGACACGGCCCGCTCGATCTACGAGGTGCGGGCGATGCTGGAGGGGCTCGCGGCGCGCCTGTTCGCGCGCAACCACACGCCCGCCCAGATGAAGGCGCTGCGCGATAGCGTCGACCGGCTCGCCGAGGTCTATAGTGATTTTTCCGCCGAGGCCTTCATCGCCGCCAAGACGCATTTCTACGACATTCTGCTCGAAGGCGCCGGCAATCCGGTCGCGGCGGACATGCTGCGCCGGATTCATACCCGCGTGTCCCAGCTTCGCGTCGTGTCCCTGTCCAGCGCCGAGCGCGCACAGCAATCCATCCGCGAACTGCGGGAGTTCCTCGACGCCCTCGAGGCGCGTGACGAGGAGCGCGCCGTGCAGGTCTGCGTTGCCCATGTCGAGGCGGCCGCCGCGGCCGCGATGAAGACCATGGCGGCGCACAAGGGCTGACCGATCGGCCGCATGGTGGCGCCGGCGCGGCATCTACATCGACTTCACGGAAATGCCGCCGTCGGCATGCAGCACTTCGCCGGTGATGAAGCTGGCGTCCCGGCCGAGCAGGAAGGCGATCGCAGCGGCGATCTCGTCCTCCTCGCCGAGCCGGCCGAGCGGCGTCTGTGCGCGACGCTTGGCGTAGCCAGCCTCGTCGACGATCGCGCGCGCTCCCGGCGTCGGCACCGCGCCGGGCGCGACCGCGTTGACGCGGATGCCCTGAGGGCCAAGCTCGACGGCGAGCTGACGCGTCAACGCCACGATCGCGCCCTTGACGGCGGTGTAGGACGACGTGTTGGCCACGCCGAGATCGGCGGCGGGCGACGCCAGGTTGACGATCGCCGCGGGTCCGTCGCCGCGGTGCGCCAGCAATGCCTGGACGCCCCAGACAGGTCCCTTGATCCCCACCGCGAGCATCCTGTCGAGCACCTCCTCCTCGACGCCATCGACCGGTCCGTAGCGGATCCAGATCGCGTCGTTGACGATCCCCGTCAGGGGCCCGAAAGCATTGCGCAGGACCGCGGCCGCGTCGAACACCGCGCGGCGGTCGGCGGCGTCTGCGACCAGAACAAGCGCCTTGCCGCCAGCGGTCTTGATTGCCGCGGCCGTCGCCTCGGCCAGGTCCGGGGCGATGTCGAAGACGCCGACGGCGGCGCCACGCGCCGCAAGCAGGCGCGCCGTCGCGGCACCGATGCCACGGCCAGCGCCGGTCACCATCACGACCTGTCCGGTCAGTTCAGCCGACATGGTACGCTCCTGTGTCATGATTGCGCCGCTCCCGGGACACCGCCGTAGAGGCTCCAGAGCTGGGTCGCGAGGGTGCCGGCATCTACCGGAAGCTCGATGCCGGTGATCGCGCCGGCCTCCTCGGAAAGGAGGAAGGCGATGGCATTGGCCACCTGCTCCGGCTTGACCAGCCGGCCGAGCGCCGTCTGGCGGATCATCGTGTCGGGGTTGCGCTCGCCGCGCGCATAGCTCGCCTCGACCGCCGGCGTGCGGGTCGGGCCGGGACAGACGCAGTTCACCCGCACCCCGCGCCTTCCCCACGCGACGGCGAAATTGCGCGACATGTTGATGATCGCTGCCTTGGTCGGGCCATAGGCCTGGAGCGGGCTGGAGTTGAAGGCGGTGATGGAGCCGACCGTCACGATCGATCCCTGGCCGCGCTCGAGCATGCCGGCGCCGAACGCGGTCAGCGTCCGGAACGTGCCGGTGAGGTTGACGCGCAGGATGGCGTCCCACTCGGCCTCGTCCTGCTTCTCAGGCATATGCGGGTTCTCGAGATGGGCCGCAACCGCGGCGAGCGCCGAGCAGGGCCCGACCTCGCGCTCGACCCAGGCTGCTGCGGCGTCGATGCTCGACGTGTCGGCGAGGTCGATCTCGCGGGCAATCGCGCCATGGCGGGCGGCGACCTCGCGGGCGAGATCCATGTTGCGGTCGAGGACCACGACCTGCCAGCCTTGGGCGCGCAACCGGGCGACGCAGGCTTCGCCTATGCCGCCTGCGCCGCCGGTCACGGCCGCCACGGGTACTGGGGAGGATGCAGCCATGACCTAGAGAACCTCGTAGAGGGCTTCGATGATGCGGCGGGCGCGGGGGCCGTTGTCCCCGACCGCATGCATCTTGTTGCACGCATAGGAGAATCCGATCTTCGCGTCGGGATCGCCGAAGCCGATGGAGCCGCCGAAGCCGTGATGGCCGAAGGCGCGCATGTTGGGTCCCATCCAGACCGAGACGGGGGTGTTCAGCAGGATGCCGCGGCCCTGATGGTAAGGGCGCTGCTGCATGCGCTCGAACTGGTTGTGCTGCTCGACGAGCATGTCTTCGATCGTCCGCGGCGACATCAGCGTGACGCCGTCCAGCGTCCCGCCGCGCGCCACCGCGCCATAAATGCGTGCGACGGCGCGCGGATTGCCGTGGCCCGACGCGCTGGTGATCTCGGCCCGCCGCCAGGCGGTGGAGTTGAGCGTCACCGGCAGCGGCTCGTCGGGAAACTGGGTGAAGCCCTTCGAGACGAGCGCATCCGGGTCGGTGTCGCGCTTGGCCAGGAGGGTTCCCTCGACGGTGGGAACCAGCGTGGCGCAGCGGGCGAGGTCGGCATCGGAAAGATTGCCATACTGGTAGTCCGCGCCGAGCGGGCCGGTGACCTCGTCGGCAATGAATTGCGGGAAACGCTTGCCGGTCACCCGCCGCACGATCTCGCCGAGCAGGTTGCCCTGGGTGTGGATGTGATACGCCGCGACCGTGCCCGGCTCCCACAGCGGAGCCTGCTTCTCCAGCGCCGCGACGATGGCGTCGCAGTCGAAGACCGCGCCCTTCCACAGCGGATCGAGCACCACCGGCAGGCCGGCGGTGTGGTCCAGCACATGGCGAACGAGCACGCCTTCCTTGCCGTTCTGGGCGAATTCGGGCCAGTACTGCGCGACCGGCTTGTCGGGATCGACCAGACCCCGGTCGATCAGGATGTTGAAGCTCATGCCGGCGATGCCCTTGGCAACCGACATCATGCAGACGATCGTGTCCTGCTCCCACGGCCTGACATAGTCGGCGTCCCGGTAGCCGCCCCACAGGTCGACGACCTTGCGGCCGTCGACATAGATCGTCGTGGCCGAGCCGATTTCTTCTTCCACCGAGTAGTTTTGCGCGAACGCTTCGGCGACTCGGGCAAAGGCCGGGTCATGAGATCCGGACAGGCGGAACTCGTGTCCGCGTGCGGAAACGGTCTTGTCGAACTGCATCTTTCCTCCCGCCGTGTTCAACAAGCGGATAACAATTTGTATGACAGTATGTCAAGACGACAGTCAGTTCAATCTCGAAGCGGCGGGAGATCGAGGCGCACGATATCCTGGAAACCCGGGATAAGCGCCGGCCAGCGCTCGCGCACGTCCGGATCGTGTCCCGGGATCAGCAGGTCCTCACGGCCGCCGGCCAGTTCCTCGCAGCGCCGATAGCCTTCGAGCATCTCGCCGATGTGGTAGACGATCGGAAACGGCGCGCGGCGCAGCCGGTTCTCGGTGAAGTGGAAGGCGTCGGATGCCAGCACGAGCGGGCCGCGGGCCGTCGCCACCCGGACGACCTGGAGCCCGCCGGTATGGCCGCCGACCCGGTGCAACGATATGCCGGGGTAAAGCTCGGCGACGCCGTCGTGAAACCGGACCCGCCCCGAATGCACCAGCCCCACCGCCTGCAGGACGTCGCGGACATTGAATGGCGCGCGCAGGCAGGCGTGGCACATCGGCCGTCCCGTCGCGTAACGCATCTCCTCGTCCTGAAGGTGGAATGTGGCGCCCTCAAACGCGTCGAGCGATCCCGCGTGGTCGTAGTGCAGGTGGGTGAGGACCACGTCGGGAACCGCCGCCGCGTCGATCCCGGCACGCTTCAGCAGCGCCGCTGGCTCGTGCAGCAGGGTGCGGTGCCGTTCCTTCGCCGCATCCTTCCCGAATCCCGTATCCACAACGACGAGGCGGCCGTGACCGCGGATCACCCAGATGTAATAGTCGAGCGGCATCGGCGCGTCGTGAAGATCCATCCCCGGCATGAAGTTCTCGCGTCTGGGCCGGTCCGGATCCGTCGTCGCATAGCGCAGGGCGAGCACTTCATAGGTGGGGTTCATGGCGTCCTCCAGAAATCGAACTCGACTTGGCTTGAATTATCATACCGTCATGTTGTATGACAAACTGCCGTTGTGGCAGGAGTGTCCTGCGGCTTCACGTTTGGCTGCTCTGACGCAGACCCGATCCTTGGGAGGATTTCGATGAAATTTCTACGCCTGATGGCGCCCCTCGCCGCATTCTGCACTCTCGGCGTCCATGCCGCGATGGCGCAGGACTATCCGGAAATGTCCCTCCGCTATTCCTCCAACATACCGGAGGTGGTGAACACGTCGAAGATCGACACCTACTTCTCGTCCGAGATCGCGAAGCGAAGCGGCGGCAAGATCAAGATCCAGCACTTCTGGGCGAACACGCTCGGCGGCGAAGCCGAGATGGTCGACCTCGTCGGCTCGGGCGCGGTCGACTTCGGCCTGATCGTCACCGGCAACCAGTTCTCGCGCATGCCGTTCACCGCCGTCACCAACGCGCTGCCGTTCACCTATACCGACGGCCCGAAGCTGAACCGGCTCACCGCCGACATCTTCACCACCAACGCGACGATCAAGGCCGAGCTTGCCGCGGCCAATCTGCACCCGGTGCTCTACCGCTACCTGCCCGACTACCGCTTCTATTGCACCAAGCCGATCAAGACGATGGCCGATCTGCAGAATGCCAAGGTTCGCTCCTACGGCTCCTTCGTGCCGATCATGTTCGAATCGATCGGCGCGATCCCGGTCAACATTCCGCCGGTCGACATGGTCCAGGCGATGCAGTCCGGCGCGATGGACTGCACCTACATGTTCAACTCCGCCGTCAAGGCATTCAAGATCGACCAGGTCGCGAAATACGGCACCGATATCTCCTTCGGCGTCATCAGCGCCCACACCCTGTTCACCTCCAGGAGCAAGTGGGAGGCCATGCCCGAGAATGTGCGCAAGCTGTTCGAGGAGGTCGCGGCCGACGCGGAGAAGTTCGGCAACGAGCTGATCGCGGGCGATGAGGCGAAGGCCATCGAAGGTCTCAAGGCAGCCGGCATGGAAATCGTCCCCTTTGAGGAGGCCGACGCCCTCAAGGCCAAGGTGCCGGACATGCTTGATGTCTGGGCGAAAAAGATGGACGAAATGGGCAAGGGCGCCGAAGCGAAGGAACTCGCCGACTATATCCGCGCCAACCGCTGATCCTCCGGCCTCGCGCCGGGTCCCCGCGGCCCGGCGCGAGAGTCCATCGCACCTACGGTGATTTCATGTCGTTCTTTGCCCGCCTCGACGGCCTGCTGCGGCGGGTTTCCTATCTCGGCTTCCTCGCTGCTTCCGCTCTTCTGCTTATCGTCGGATTGATGGGGACGGTCGATGTCATATCGACCAACCTCTTCTGGAAGCCTATTCCGGGCATGGTCGAACTCTCCGGCGCCCTGCTCGCCGTTATCGTGTTTCTCGGCTTGGCCGAAGCGCAAGCCCGCGGCTCCAACATCGTCATCGACATCGCCACCCAGTCCATGGGCCCGACCGCCCGGCGGCTCTCGAGCATCCTCTCGCTGTCGATCGCCGCCGTCCTGATGGGCCTCATCGCCTGGCAGACCACGCGACTCGCTATGTCGTCCTGGAACTTCAACGAGACCGCGCTCGGCGCACTGGCCTTTCCGGTCGCCCCCTTCAAGAGCGTCGCCGCCTTCGGTGCATGGCTGGCGACGGCGGAATTCCTGCGTCAGCTGGTTCTCCAGATGGCGGGCACGACGTCGACCGCTCCGGGCGAGGAGCAGCGTGATGCTTGATCCGCTTTCGATCGGCGCACTGGCCATCGGGGCGATGCTAGCGCTGTCGCTGATCGGCGTGCCGGTCGGCATCGCCATGGCGGCCGTCGCCGTTGTCGGCCTCTGGACGACGGGCGGGTCAGCGTTTGCGATCAACACCTTGTCGAACCTGCCCTTCGCGATGGCGTCGGATTACAGTTTCGTCGTCATCCCGATGTTCGTCCTGATGGGAGCGATCGCTTCGGCCTCGGGTATCACGCAGGAACTGTTCGGCTTTTCCAACCTTGTCCTCCGGTCGGCCCGCGGCGCGCTTTTCCAGGCGACGATCCTGGCCTCGGCCGGCTTTGCCGCGATCTCCGGCTCGACTCTCGTCAACGCGGCCTTGTTCACCCGCATCGCGCTGACCGAAATGCTTCGCCTGGGCTATGACCGCGCCTTCTCCGCCGGCTGCATCGCCGCCGCCGGCACGATCGCAGCGCTCATTCCGCCTTCGATCAGCTTCGTGATCTACGGATTGCTCACCGGCGAGTCGGTCGCGGAGCTGCTGATCGCCGGCGTGGTGCCTGGTCTGCTCACCACCGCCGCCTACATGATCGGCACGGCATTGCTGGTGCGGGCGCGCCCGCACCTGGCGCCTCCGCCGCAACCGCGCGCCCGGCTTCCCGAAATCGCACGCAGCGCCGTCGGCCTGTGGGCCACCTTCCTGCTCGCCGGCCTCGTCATCGGCGGTATCTATCTCGGCTTCACCACCCCGTCGGGCGCCGGTGCGCTGGGTGCGATCGGGGCGCTCGTCATCGCGCTGGCGCGGCGCAGGTTGACCAGTTCCGAGCTTGCCGACTGCCTGCGCTCGGCAGCCGGCGTCACCGCCGCGCTGTTCATCGTCATCATCGGCGGCCTGCTGTTCACGCGCTTCTTCCTCGTCGCCGGCACGGTGACCGCCGCCACCGATCTGCTCCAGTCCCTCGAGCTTTCGCCCATCCTGTTTATGTTGATCCTGATCGCGGTGTTCGCGGTGCTCGGCATGTTCATGGATCCGCTGGCGATGCAGGTGATGACGCTGCCCTTCGTCTATCCGATGGTCACCGCGCTCGGCTATGACGGCGTCTGGTTCGGCGTGATCATGGTGAAGCTGGTCGAGCTTGCGGTGCTCACCCCGCCGGTGGGCATGAATCTGTTCGCCGTCATCGGCGCGTCCGAAGGCAAGGTGAAGCTGGCGGAAATCTACCGGGGCATCGTGCCGTTCATCGTCATCGAGGCGGTCGTCCTCGCCTTGCTGATCGGCTTTCCCGAATTGTCGCTCTGGCTTCCGCGCCAGATGTTCAACTGATCAGATCGAGGCCACATCCCATGCAAGAGACACCCCGCATCGGCTTCATAGGCCTCGGCGCCATGGGCGAACCGATGGTGGCGCGGCTGGCGGCGGCGGGATACGGCCTTGCGGTCTACGATGCCGACGCTGTGCGCACCGCGCGCGTCGCAGCGGCGGTCGGCGCCCGCGCCGCGGCAACGCCGAAGGACGCGGCCTCGACCTCGGACATCCTCGTCACCATGCTGCCGTCGAGCGCGATCGTGGAGAAAGTGCTCGACGGCGATGACGGGGCGCTCGCGGGCCTGGCGGAGGGCGCACTGATCGTCGACATGTCCAGCGGCGTGCCGGATGTCACCCGTGCCCTCGCCGGAAAAGTCGCGGAACGGCGGATTGCGATGATCGATGCACCCGTCTCGGGCGGCGTGTCGCGCGCCAGGACCGGAGAACTCGCCATCATGGCCGGCGGCGACGCGGCCGCCGTCGACCGGGCCGAGCCGGTCCTGAAAGCGATGGGCACGTCGATCGTCCGCACCGGCCCGATAGGCAGCGCCCACGCGATGAAAGCGCTCAACAACCTGGTCAGCGCCGGCGGTTTCCTGATCGGCATCGAGGCGCTGCTCATCGGCCAGAAGTTCGGCCTCGATCCGGCTCTCATGGTCGACGTGCTGAACGTCTCGACCGGCATGAACAACTCGACGCAGAAGAAGTTCAAGCAGTTCGTCCTGTCGCGCAAGTTCGACGCCGGCTTCGGCCTCGACCTGATGGTGAAGGACCTCGGCATCGCGCTCGGCGTCGCGAACGCCACGTCGACGCCCGCCCCCTTCTCCGGCCTGTGCCGCGACATGTGGGCGAGCGCGCAGAAATATCTCGGCCCGGGCCAGGACCATACCGCCGTGGCGAAGTTCAGCGAGCTCGTCGCCGGCTCGACGCTCGGCGGAGACGAGAACGCAAAATGAGCGCTGTGCCGCTCTCGGGACAGACCGTCGCGGTGTTCGGTGGCTCGTCAGGCATCGGCCTGGCGACCGCGCAGGCGGCGCGCGCTCTTGGCGCACGGATCACGATTGCCTCGCGCACGCCGATCCGGCTGCGTGAGGCGGCCGCCGCGATCGGAGAGGCGCAGACAGCCGCAATCGACATTCGCGACGCCGCGGCGGTGGCGGAGTTCTTCGCCTCGCGCGATCCGTTCCACCACGTGGTTGTCTCCGCCGCAGAGCTTTCCGTCGGACCGCTTCGCCAGCGCAGCCTCGCCGACGAGCGCGCCGCGATGGAGAGCAAGTTCTGGGGCGCGGTTCAGGTCGCCCATGCTGCCCGCATCCGTCCCGAAGGCACTCTCACTCTGGTCTCCGGCATGATCGGCACGCGCCCGACGGGCTCTGCTACGATGCTCAGCGCCATCAACGCGGCACTCGACAGTCTGGCGAAGGCGCTGGCAACCGAGATGGCGCCGGTGCGGGTCAATTGCGTCTCGCCCGGACGCATCGAGACGCCGTGGTGGAAATACCTGTCGGAGGAGCAGCGTCAGGCCTTGTTCGATCGCACAGCCACCGCACTGCCACTGAAGCGGATCGGCAAGCCGGAGGAGATCGCCGCCCAGATCGTCCATCTGATGCAGAACGGGTTCATGACCGGCAGCGTCGTGCTCGTCGACGGCGGCGGCAGCGTCGCCTAGCGGTTCGCCCACGGCACGCGACAGCTCCCCCTCGATCGATTGACGATCGCGATCTTGCGTACGCCGCGGACGCCAGCCTGCCTCGCGCCGGACGTGCTGACCGCGACCGCGGGCTAATCCACGGAATACACGGAGCTTTTGCGAGCTCCATATGTGGTCGGGCGTCGGGGAAGCCGCTGGTCGAGCTAAGGGGATCGAACTCCTGACCTCGTCATTGAGCGATGACTTATGACGAGACCCGCCGAAAGTCGGTGGGCATTTCGGTTCGCAACACCGCAACGCGCTCTTCAGCGCTCCCCCATATCGGTTCAGTGCCGGTCGAAGATATCCAACTTCAGCATGTTCTCAACGTTCTCCGGCCCGTTTGGCTTGAGAAAACTGAGACGGCCAGTCGGCTGCGAGGACGGATTGAAAGCGTACTCGCCTGGGCCGCCGTCTCCGGCCACCGTTCCAGGGAGAATCCGGCGCAGTGGAAAGGCAATCTGGATGCGGTCCTCGCAGCGCCGGCAAGGATTTCGCGGGTAGTTCATCACAAGGCTCTGCCAATTGACGACGTCCCGAGCTTCGTCGCTCGCTTGAAGGCAGTCGAGGGCATGTCGGCACGTCCCTCGATCGAACCGAGCGCCTCATGCAGGTCGGCGATCGGGAACTTCGCGATCTCGTCGACGAGGCCTCGAGGACATCTCGGGATCCGCGTGAATATCACCGATTGCCCATCGCGGATCGACTGGAAGCCCGCCGGGGTGGTCGAGCTGCGCTTACCAGAACGGCATCCGGTCCGGGTCGAGCTTCAGTTCGATCAGGAGTGGTCGATCGCGGTTCTCGATCGCTCTGCGGACCTCGTCGAGATCGGCAACGCTTCTGACGGTCACGCCCCGTCCTCCCAGCGCGTCGGCGATGGGCGCGAAGTCCGGCCAATCGAAAAGACTGATGGACGGATCCATCTGCTTGTCGCGCAACTGGGCGTATTCGGCGCCGTAGCAATTGTCGTTGCAGAGGATGACGATCAGATCCATCCGGTGTCGGACCGCTGTGTTGAACTCGGTGAGGCCTCCGAGCATGAAGCCGCCGTCGCCGATCGTCAGCACCACCGGTCGGCCAGTCTCCGCGGCGGCGGCGCCGATCGCCTGCGGCAGGCCGAGGCCGATCGAGCCGAAGCTGGCGGTCTGGACGTAGAGCCCGGGCGACTCGACGTCGAGGTACTGCATGGCCCTGATCATATGACGACCCGCGTCTGTCACGAGAACCCTGTCCGCCGGAAGGATCGCGTCGAGCCGGGAGAGCATGTCCACGTAGTCGAGAGGACCGCCCTCGTCCGAGGCGGGCTTGGCCGGCGGGTATGTCGCAAGCCCTTTCGCGGGCAGTTCGCCGCGGAAGCCGGACGGCGCAATCTCCGCCTCGTCGAGCCAGCGGATGATCCCGTCCACCGTCTCTACGACGCTTCCGATCAGCCCGACATCAGGCGCATGGCCGCGGCCAATGCCGGCCGCGTTGGCAGCGACCTGCACGACCCGCTTGCCGTTGACGAAGCCGCTGTCCGACGTAGTGTGGGAATTCAGGCCAGCGCCGAAGGCCAGGATGCAATCGCTCGACATGATGGCGTCGACCGCCTTTGGCGCACTCAAAGTCCCCATGATGCCGAGATTGTAGTCGGCGCCCCGAAAGAGATTTCTCGCGCGCAGCGTGGTCGCGACGGGAGCGTCGATCCGCTCCGCCAACCGCAACATGGCAGCCCTCGACGCGTCATCGATTGCGTCGCGTCCTGCCAGCACGATGGGTCGCCTCGCCGTCGCGATGATCCCTACGGCATTTTCGAGATCGTCCGCAGGCGGCAGGACGACCGGCTTCGACATCGATACCAGCATCGAAGGCAGGTCGGCATCAACCGACCGCCACATGAGGTCGGCCGGGAAATTGAACGCGACTGGCCGTCGCTCCGCCTGGGCACGGCGGATCGCGCGGGCGAGGTCGTCAACGGCGGTCTCCGGCTTGTTCAATTGCTCGAAGCCCGCGCCGGTGCCGACGATCACGTCGCGTTGCGGAATGTTCTGCAGGTTCTGGCGATCGCCGTACGCGGTGTCGCCGCAGATCAGCACCATCGGCGTGCCGGCCTTCACCCCCTCGACGAGGGCGGTCAGTGTGTTGGTCACGGCCGGGCCATGCGTGACGGTGGCGAAGCCGACCTTGCCGGAGACCGACGCGTAGCCGAGCGCCATGAGCGCAGCGCCGTTCTCGTTGGCGGCGGCAACGAACCTGCCTGCGTGGGCGCGCACGAAGCAGTCGATCAGATAGACGTTGGCGTCGCCGGTGACGCCGAACAGCGTTCCGACCTCCGCTTGAGCAAGGGCACGCGCAAGCACCTCGTAGACCTTCATCGTCTTCGTCATGGTCGAAACCTCCTCGATCGAGGGCCAAAGCCCAATTCCGCCAGATGCCAGCGCCTTGCCATTGTCTCAATATATGGGACTTATATACCTGCCCAGATATCATTGACTCATGGCGGCACACTGCGAATTGCCCAGCACTGCGACTGTTTATGCCCGGGCAATCGTCCAGTCCAGCAAAAGAAGGCAACTTTTGGCGTCTCTGATCCGATACACGAGCGCACTTTGCCGATCGGGGATTGTCCCACATGGTAGGAGATGATAGGTAAACTCCTGTCGCGTAATCACGCGCCGCAAATTTTGGACGTTTGCCGTTTGTGTCGGCGGGAGGAACACATGATTGACAAGACATTCTGGGCGGGCCTGTCGGCATCCGCGCTACTGGCCGGAAGCCTCCTTCTGGGTGGTTCGGCCGCGATGGCTGACGAAGCCTGGCTGGAGAAGCTGGAACCGCGGGTGCTGAAACTGGCGGATTTCTCAGGCGACCAGACTGCCAATTTCGGCCGCGCGATGGTCGAATGGCAGGCTGCCGTGACCAAATTCACCAATGGCAAGATCACGTTCGAGAACTACTGGTCGTCGTCGCTGCTGAACGCCGTCAACACGCTCGACGGCGTGGGCGACGGCGTTGCCGACATCGGCCTCATTATCCCGACCTACTATCCGCAGAAGCTGCCGGTCGGCGCTTGGCTGTTCGGCCTCGGCGGTGCGCTCAGCGGTTCGACCGTTCATGACGTAGCCGCCGGCGGCGCCGCGGCACTCGAGACGGTCCTCACCCTTCAGCCCCTTACCGACGAATACGCCTCGCACAACCTCAAGGTCATGCAGGCTACTTCCACCCCGGCCTACAATTTGCTGTGCAACAAGCCGATCTCCTCGCCCGAGGATGCTGCCGGCAAGCGTGCGCGCGCGATCGGCGCGGTGTGGTCCGATACCGTCACGGCGCTTGGCATGACCCCGGTCAGCATCGCCTGGAACGAGGCCTATGAGGGCCTCCAGCGTGGCGTGTTCGACTGCATGGTGATCAACCCGAACCAGTATGTCGACGGGCTGATCCTTAAGGACGTCGCCCCCGAATATGTGCCGGTGACGATGGCACAGCTGCAGGCCTCGACATGGGTGATGAACCTCGATGCCTGGAACAGCTTCCCCGTCGAACTGCAGAACTTCATGACCGAGGAATCGGTCCGTGCCGCCTCCAACATCTGGAAGGGCTACCTCCAGATCGAGGCCAAGGCGGGCGACCTCATCGCCGCGGGCAAGGAAGTGCGCACCAATGACGTTTCCAAGCTCGAGCCCGTCGCCAAGGCGCAGCGCGAGGCCGCCGTCGCGAAGCTCGCGAGCATTGCGCCGCCGACCGTCACCGACCCGCAAGGCGTCGTCGACAACTACCTGAAGCGCATCGCCTACTGGACCGACGCACTCGTTGCGGAAGGCTACCCTGTCGCCGACCGTACGCCGGAAGCCATCCTGAAGGCCTTTGCCGGTCTGCGCGACGTCGACCTCTCGAACTTCTCCAAGAAGTTCAACGACGAGGTCACGCCCAAGCTGAAGAAGTAATCGCGGCTTGTCCCGGTCGGCCCCGCCCTGCAAACTGCAGGCGGGGCCGATCCACGTCGGCGCCTCGCAGCGCCGGGTTCCTCACTTGGCAGTGGAAGGCCGATCGCGTGATGTCCGAGATTATGCGCCGCACCGATGAAGCGTTCTTGGCGCCAAGGCTTCCGGCCGCCATCCGCATCATCGACCGCATGAGCAGTCTGGCGTCATTCGGCGCGGCCGCGGCGCTCGTATGTCTCATCCTCAACGTCTGTGTCGATGTCGTCGGCCGCACCTTTTTCCACGCGCCATTCCCCGGGACGCTGGAATACACCGCCTACTGGTGGATGCCGGCGCTCACCTTGCTGGCCTTTGCCATTACCGAGAAGGGACAGGAACACATCAAGGTGACGATCCTGCTCGACGCGCTTCCCCTGCGTATGCGGCAGCTGGTGGAAGGATCGTTCGGCATCGTTGCCGTGTTGCTGGCGGCCGCCCTCACCTATTACACGCTGGTTGATGCACTCCAGAGCGCCCGGCTCGGCCAGACGACGCCCTCGGCTCCGCCCGTCCCGATCTGGCCGTTCAAGTTCGTCGCGGTCGTCGGTCTCGCCCTGCTGACGCTCCAGGCCGTGGCCACCACCTATCGCTATTTCGCCCGCCAGCTTCCGCTCGAGCGCGACGTTCACGAGCTTTCCGACATCCAGGCGACTGGCGCGCCCGCTCCGCGCAAGCACAGGATCGCCGGTTTCGTCTTTACCGCCGGGCTTCTGGTCGCGGCCGCGGCCGTGCTGGCAATGGCCTTCGGCGGTCTGCCCAAGGAGATGATCGGCGCGATGGTCATCATCCTCAGCATCGTGCTGCTGCTGATGGGAATACCCGTCGGGATCGCGATCCTGGGGGCCGCGGTCCTCGGGCTATGGTCGCTCAGCGGAACGAGAGTGGTGACCTCGACGCTGAAGGCGGTGGCCTACGACGGCGCGGCATCCTGGTCATACAGCGTCATCCCGATGTTCATCCTGATGGGCATGATCCTGTGGAAGTCCGGCTTGACCGCCTCGGCCTTCGAAACGGCGCGGCGCTGGCTCGGCTGGATGCCGGGCGGTCTCGCGGTGGCGACCAATTTTGCCGGCGCCATACTGGCGGCAAGCAGCGGAAGCACGATCGGGATCACCTACGCGCTTGGCCGCGTCTCGATCCCCGAGATGCTGAAGTCCGGCTACAGCGCCCAGCTTGCCGTGGGCAGCGTGGCCGCGGCCGGCACGCTCGGCCAGATCATCCCGCCCAGCCTCCTGCTCGTGGTCTATGCCGGCGCGGCATCCGTGCCCGTCGGCCAGCAGTTGCTGGCGGGCGTTGTGCCCGGCCTGATCCTCGCTGCTGCCTTCGCGCTGCTCATCGTCGTGATGGTAACCTTGAAGCCGTCCATGGCGCCGCGCGCGGACATGACCGGCATCACCTGGGCGATGCGCTTCGAGTCCCTCGGCAATCTGGTTCCGATCGCGGTCGTTGTGGCGATCATCATCGGGGGACTTTTCGCCGGCATCTTCACGGCGACCGAGTCCGGTGTCTTCGGCATGCTCGCCGCTCTCCTTTTCGGAACGATCCATCAGCTTCGCAGCGGTGATTCATGGCGGCAGATCGGGGCCACCCTGCGCGAATCGATTGTCGGAACACTCACGGGAACCGCTTCGGTCTTCCTGCTGATCATCGGCGTCGTAGTTCTGACCCGGGCCATGGCGCTGAGCCAGGTGCCGAACACGCTCGCGACCGTGATCGTTGACATGGGACTGGATCGCGTCGAACTGCTGCTCATCCTGATCCTTGTCTATCTCGTGCTCGGCATGTTCATGGACACGCTGGCAATGATGCTCCTGACCATTCCGGTTCTGCTGGCCCCGCTCAAGGCGGTGGGGGTCGATCCGCTCTGGTTCGGCGTGTTCCTCGTGGTGATGGCCGAGGTCGGACTTTTGACACCACCCCTCGGCATCCTGTCCTTCATCGTGCACCGGATCGCCTCTGATCCGGCCACGAACCTGGGAAGGCGCATCTCGCTCGCCACGGTCTTCTTGGGGGTGTTGCCGTTCGCCGTCATGTCGATCGTCGTGGTGCTGCTGCTGATCGCAATACCCGACATCGTGACCTGGCTGCCGGGCGCAAGCGCCTCGCAATAGTCGGCGACCAGTCGAGAGGCAGCCCAGGAGAATCTTCAGGCGTCCTTCGAACGCACGGCGTTGATCTCCTGGCGCAGGATCTGCGCCCAGTGCGCGACACCCTTCTCCTCGATCTGGTTGGCGAGGCCAGCGATGCTCAGGGCAAGGTAAGGCGCCTCCGGAACCACCATTCCGATGCCGATAACGTCCCTGGCGACGTTGCCACGGCTGACGGAGTATCCGGTCACCAGCGTCTGATCGACGAGTTCGCGAACCTTGTCTTCTGTCAGTGTCGAATACGCTGACAGGAAAGGCGCGATCGTCTTGATCACGTTCTCGCGCAATTCCTCGTCCAGCGCAGCGAGCAGAGCGGTAGCGCCGGCGCCGACCCCCAGGAAACGGCGCTGACCGACTTCGACCGGGATAACCCTGATGACGGAGTTGCCCTCCGTCTTCAGAACGCAGGTCGCCTCGATGCCGCTGCGGCTCAGCAGATAGGCGGTAACGCCCGTCTTCTGGGCGACACGATCGACCGCCACGCGCCATTTGGCCAGATCGAGCGCGCTCTCGTTGAACGTCAGGCCGAGTTCGTACGTCAGCTGGCCGATGAAGTAGCGCCGGCGCTCCGTATCGTGCTTCACCAGCCCCTCGTCCACGAGGCATTTCAGGATGCGGTGCGTCGTGGAGCGCGGCAGCTGCAACGCCTGCGTCACGTCGGCGAGGCTGGCGCCCTGCGTGCCGCCGCGCCCGATGCGCCGCAGGATCGCCGATGCTCGCCTGACGGCCTGCGTGCCGTCCGGATTGCCGTCCCCGGCCGATTTGCCGGCGATGCCGGCAGCATCGGGTGATCGTAATCTCATTCGAGTTCGCTCGCGTTACTCCGGGACCGTCCCGAATGCGTCCAGTCCGGTTTGACCGAACGGCGCTCCGCAGACAAGGCCTCCTCGGTCAGGAACTTGGTGGTGCTCCAACCGCCGTCCACGGCGAGAACCTGCCCGTTGATCCAGGACGACGCCGGCGACGACAGGAAGAAGATGGCTTGCGCCACGTCCTCGGGGGTGCCGAGGCGTGTCGCAGGCGTCATGTCGACATTCATGCGCCGGAACCGTTCGTCTCCCATACGGTGAGCCGTCATCGGCGTCGCGACCACACCGGGCGCGACGGCGTTGCTGCGAATGCCGGAGGAACCATACTGGCAGGCCAGGTGTGTGGTCAGGCCGTTTATGCCGGCTTTCGCGGCGGAATAGGCGCCTCCGCGCAGACCACCGACGAGGGCGTATGTCGAACTGACATTGACGATCGTTGCCTCCCGGCCAAACGCCTTGAGCGCCTCTCGGCAGAAGCGGAAGGGCGAACGGAGCATCACGTCGAGGAACAGGTCCAGTGTGTCATCGTCGGTCTCGTGCACCGGCTTGGGGCTGCCGATGCCGGCGTTGTTGACCAGATGGTCGAGGCGGCCGAACCGTTCGACGGCGAGTTCGACAGCACGACGTGGCGTATCGTCGTCGCGCACGTCGGCCGCGAGCGTGGCCACGGGCGCAGCGCCACCCGCCAGTTCCTTTTCCATCGCGGCGTTCTTTTCGGGGTCTCTCGCCACGCCGACGACCGCGATCCCCGCCTCGACGAACATCCGCGACGTGGCGAGACCGATGCCGCTGGATGCTCCGGTAATGAGGGCCACGCGCATCTCAATTCCTTTCCTGGACGGGGAGTAGAGGGGCGAGCGGCGCCGGCAGATCGAGGATGTCCACGGCGGCGCCCAATCGCGACAGGACATGCGCATGCTTCAGATAATGATGTGCGTCGGCCTCGGCCGAGAAGCCGACGCCGCCGTGAACCTGTATCGACAGCCTTGCAT
This sequence comes from Pseudomonadota bacterium, assembly GCA_043822005.1. Classification (GTDB taxonomy): domain Bacteria; phylum Pseudomonadota; class Alphaproteobacteria; order Rhizobiales; family Rhizobiaceae; genus Mesorhizobium_A. The sequence goes on from JBDRCE010000066.1 coordinate 35,219, forward strand.
TCGTCAACGCGATGCCTGGCGCCAGCCGGCGCAGCGCCGCGACCTGGAACCCGGCGTCCTCGCGTCCGTCGCGCAGCGCGATCGCGGCCATGTCGAGTTGGCATGACAGCATTTCCGCGCCGATGGCCATGTTGGCGCAATGATGCTTGATCGCCTGGAAGCCGCCGATCGGCTGGCCGAACTGCTGTCGAACCTGCGCGTAGGATACGGCCAGATCGCGCGCGGCCTCGGCGATGCCGAGTAGCTGCGCGCTGACCAGCAGGTCGACAATCGCAAGCAGCGGCTGCTCCGCCGAGCGCGCGATCACCCCATTCGCGCGACGCGGCATCCTGTGCACAGCGGCACCGTGGCCGAGTGCCGGCTCGCGCCCGAGAAGGGCCTCGTCGACCTCCGCCAGAATCAGCTCTCTTTCACCGAAGACAAGCGCGATATCCGCCTCGCCGCGTTCGAGGAGGAGGACCGAATTTCCGGACGGGATTCCCGCGCAGATCAAAGTCTCGCCCGCAACGATCCGGTCAGCGAGATCGCCCTGCCCGGCGTCGCGCGCCAGCCGGGCGCCGAGGGCCATGGCGAGCGATCCGGACGAGATTACATGCCGGCCGAACAGCACGTGGACGAGCGCCTCCTCGACGAGACCGAAACCCGCCCCACCCTCTTCTTGTAAAAGCGCCAGGCCGAAGGTCCCGAATGCCGCTGCCTCGCTGAGATCGTCCGGTTCGCCTTTTCGCCGCCTAGCGACGGGATAATGGGTGCGCAGCATGGCCGCGGCCGCGTCGATGATCTGGCGCTGCTCCTCGCCGAGGTTCAGATCGCACGTCATGGATGCTTGGTCCTGGGCAGGCCGAGGATGCGTTCGGCGATGATGTTGCGCTGGATCTCCGCGGTGCCGCCAGCGATGGTCTCGCTGTAGGATTCCAGATAATCGTGTGTCCAGGCGCCTTCGAGCAGCGCGTCCGGACCGAGAATGTCCATCGACGTGCGATGGACGCGCTGCGCGAGTTCGGCGAAGCACAGGCGCACGAGCGAGCCGTCGGAAGGTGTCGCCGGGTCGCGAAGCATCGTCCGATAGGTCATGGCGCGCAGGGCGGCCGCTTCGGCCCGCAAGGTGGAGAGACGGTCCGCAATTGACGAGCCGCGCGGCGGCGAGGCCAGATCGATCAGATCCTCGACCTTTACCGAAAGCTCAAGCTGGAGACCGATCGCGGCGGTCTTGCGCTCGAAGGCAAGCGTGTTCATGGCGACCCGCCAGCCGTCATGGAGATCGCCCACGACGTTCGACAGGGGGATGCGGACATTGTCGTAGAAGACCTCGGCGAAATGGACCGCGCCGGCCATGTTCTCGATCGGGCGAACGGTTATGCCCTCGCTCTTCATGTCGCAGATCACCCAGGACAGGCCTTGATGGCGCCTCGATCCCGGCTCGGTGCGGATCAGCAGTTCCTGATAATCGGCGATGTCGGCGAAGCTGGTCCAGATCTTCTGCCCGTTCACCACGAGATGATCGCCCTCGACCCGGCCGCTCGTCGAGAGCGAGGCGAGATCCGATCCGGATCCGGGCTCCGAGAACCCCTGGCACCAGATCGACTGGCCGGCCAGGATGCGCGGCAGGTGAAACGCCTTCTGCTCTTCCGAACCGCAGGCGATGAGTGTCGGTCCGGCATGGTTCAGCGCGACGAAGGTGCAGTCGAGCACGGAAGGCGCCCCGGCGCGCGCATATTCCTCATACCAGATGATCAGCCTTTGCTGAGAGAGGCCGCGGCCGCCATATTCGTCGGGCCAACTGATGCCCGACCAGCCGGCCGCATGGCATCGGGCGAGCCATGCGAGCGCGAAATCCCGCGCCGGCCGACCGCTGTGCGGCGCACGATCTCCCGGCACGTTGGCCAGCAGCCATTCCCGCGCCGTGTGGCGGAACGCCTGATCCTCAGGACTGAACGATATCTGCACGTCGATCTCTCTGCACGGGTCGTCTTGCAAGCGGGCACTGGCCGGCGCCAGTACAATGCAAGTTGTCCCAATATGCGATACATATGTCAATGCGATCGATGGCTTCCCAATCCACATCATAGGCGATGGAGCTGGAGTAAGGCGCTCTCACCTTGCATATTCCCTTGACATACCAGCACCAGATCGACAATTTCCGCGCAGGGCGGACGCCAATCACAACAGTCTCACTAAGTGGACACCTGGAAGCGGCATGGATATCGGATGGACTGCGGACGACCACGCTTTCCGGGATCGTGTCCGCGCTTTCCTGAAGGCCGAATTGCCGTCTGACTGGGACGAAATCTCCCGCCACGGCCCCGGCTCACGCGAGCAGACGGAGTTCAGCCTGCAGTTCTGCCCGAAACTGGCGCGGGCCGGGCTTCTCGTTCCGCACTGGCCGCGCGAATGGGGCGGCGGCGACCGCTCCGTCTGGGAGCATTTCATCCTCGGTGAGGAAATGTGGGCGGCGGGCGAACCACGCGGCGCGCAATACATGAATGTCAACTGGATCGGCCCGACGCTGATGCGTTTCGGATCCGAAGAGCAGAAGGCGCGCTATGTTCCCGAGATGGCCGCCGGCCGCGCTATCTGGTGCCAGGGGTTTTCCGAACCCGATGCTGGCTCCGACCTCGCCAAGCTGCGCACGCGCGCGGTGCGCGATGGCGATCACTACGTCGTCAACGGCTCCAAGATCTGGACCTCTTACGCCGGAATGGCCCAAAACTGTTTCCTGCTCGCCCGCGCCGGGACCGGCGACGGCAAGGCAGGGATAGCCATCTTTCTCGTCGACATGGCGACGCCCGGCATCCAGGTGCGCTCGATTCCGAGCCTGATTGGCCATGGCGACATCCATGAGGTCTTCTTTACAGACGTCCGCGTGCCGGTGGGCGCACGGCTCGGCGAAGAGGGCGAGGCCTGGTCGATCATCAGCTATACGCTCGCCAACGAGCGCGTCGGCATCCCGCGCTATGAGCTCGCCAGCCGCGTCCTCGACCAGATGGTCGACGAGTTGCGACGACGCGGCATGGCGGGGGATCCGGTTGTCCAGGCCAGGGCAGGGTCGGCCGCAGCCGCCTGCGACGCGGCGCGGCTGCTCGTCTACCGCACTGTAGACATGCGGTCGCGCGGCGAAGCGATCGGCGCGGAAGCCAGCATCGCCCGCGTCGCCGTCGCTGAGGCGGACCACATCGTGACCGACTTCGGCATGGAATTCTTGCCCGACGCCTTCAACGGCGGCGAACATCCGGCCTTCCTGGCGCATCACGAGCGCGCCATCGTCACCGGCATCGCCGCCGGCGCAATCGAGATCCAGCTCGGCCTCATCGCCCGTCGCTGGCTCGGCCTGCCCAAGGGAGACTGAGCGTGCGTTTCGATCCGAACCCGGACCAGAAAGCCTTCCTGTCGGTCCTCGAACAGATGATGACCGCCCCGGAAGCAGCTTGGCGGACATCGCCGGACTGGTCGCGCTATGTATGGTCGGGCGACCTGGACGCCATGATCGAAAGCAGCGGCTTTCTCGACTGTGCTCTGGAGGAGACGCTCGGGCTCTCCGCGGCTGCTGCAATGACCTATCGCCTGGCGAGCTTGCCGGTGCTGGTCGAGTGCGCGGCCTCGTCAATGCTCCGCCCGCAATGGACAGTCGACCTGCCGCGCCCTGTCGCCGTGCTTGAGCAGGGGCGCGACCATGCAGCACCGTTCCTTCCGGTCGCCCGGTCGGTGATCTTCATCGGGGAGGGCGGCATCGAGGCAGCGACTCTTGAACACGGCGACGTCGAGATGCTCGAAAGCGTCTACGCCTATCCGATGGGACGCCTGCGTGACAGCGCGCGGCTTGGCTGGCGACGACTGGACGGCGATCCGGAACGGGCGAGACGTATCTGGCGGGTGGCGCTCGCTGCTGAACTCGCCGGTGTGCTTAAGGGCGGGCTCGACGCGGTCGTCGCTCATGTGTCGCAGCGACATCAGTTCGGCAGGCCGCTCGGCAGCTTCCAGACGATCCAGCATCGGCTGGCCGGCGCGGCGGTGAGAATCGATGCCGCCTACTGGCTGGCGGTGAAGGCAGCGCAGACACTTGACGGGGCGGACGCCGCGACCGCGCTGGGCTATATCCAGGAGGCATCGACAAAGATCGTATTCGACCTGCATCAGTTCATGGGCGCTATGGGGCTGACGCTGGAACACCCGTTGCACCGCTGGACCTATCGCGCGAGGCTGCTGCGCGCCAGCATGGGCGGCGGCAGCGGCAACATGCGCCGACTCTTTGCCGAACGATGGGCAGCGGCATGATCGCCTCGCCCGCGAACCGATGACATTGCCCCTGATGCCGATGAATCCGATCGATGAGAGATTTGAACTGAGGGGACGCAGAGGCCGTCCCGCACCTTCGGACGCGCGACCGCTCGGGGCGATTGCACTGGAGAAGGCACGGCTCGATCCGGACCGGCTTCTGGTGATCGAGGGCGAACGCAAGCTGTCGCGCGGCGAAATGCTCGACCAGGCACTTCGTCTCGGCGGAGCGTTGCTGGCACGCGGCCTGCGGCCAAGGTCGGCGGTGGCATTCCAACTGCCGAACTGGTGGGAAGCGTGCGTGATCAATCTGGCGGCGTCGCTGTTTGGTTTCAGGATCGTGCCGCTGCTGACGATCTATCGCGAGGCGGAGCTGGGCGCGATGCTGCCGGCCTGCGGGGTCGAGGCGATTTTCATCCCTGCGGTGCATCGGGGTGTCGACCATCGGGCCCTCGTCGGACGTCTGGAGCAACGGCCTGCACATGTCCTGACAGTGCGTGGCGAGCCTGACTCGACTGACGACCTCGCGCACATGCTGCGGCATGACCCGGGGGAGCCGCGCCTTCCGAACGTCGACGACATCAAGCTGGTGCTGTTCACCTCCGGCAGTACCGGCCACCCCAAAGGCGTGATCCACAGTCACGCGACCATTGACGGCACCGTTCGCATTGCGGGTGAATTCTGGTCGATTGGTCCCTCGGACGTGCTGCTCGTCCCTTCTCCGATCGGGCATATCGGCGGTTCGCTCTACGCCTTCGAGTTTCCCTGGATCACCGACTGCGTCACGGTTCTGGTCGACGGCTGGGATGCCGACCGTGCCGTCCAGCTGATCGACGAACGCGGCGTCACCTTCATGGCAGGCGCGACCCCGTTCCTGTCCGGGTTGATCGCGGCTGCAGAGCGTGCGGAGAGCGCATTGCCAAGCCTCAGGCGGTTCATCTGCGGCGGCGCGAGCGTGCCGCCGGAACTCGTCCGGGCTGGGCTCGCCCGGTTTCGCAACGCGGTGGTCTCGCGCGCCTATGGCTCGACCGAAGTGCCGCTGGTCTGCCCCGGTATCCGCGCGCGGGATGAGGCGTTGCTGCGGGCCGACACCGACGGCGAAGCAGCCGCTGAGATCCTGATCCTGTCCGAAGACGGACTGCCTGTCCGCGAAGGCGTGTCGGGAGAGATCACGGTCAGGGGGCCGCAGATGTTCGTTGGCTATCTCGATCCCACCGACGAGGATGATGCATTCACGGCCGAGGGATATTTCAGGATGGGGGATCTTGGCCGTAGCGTGGACGGTCGGTTCATCGAGATCACCGGGCGGAAGAAGGACATCATCATCCGAAAAGGCGAGAACATCAGCCCGCTCGAGATCGAGAACGCGCTGATGCGGCATCCAGCCGTGAAGCAGGCTGCGGTCATTGGCGTGCCGGACCCGGAGCGCGGCGAGATGGTGGTTGCATTCGTGATCGCATTCGAGGGGGCGGCTTTCGATCGTCGAGTGATGATTGATCATCTCGAAACGCTCGGTCTCGCGCGGCAGAAATTCCCCGAAAGGCTTGAGCTGGTGACCGGATTTCCGATGAATGCAGTCGGCAAGGTCCAGAAGAATATCTTGAGGGCAGAGGCATCAGCGCACGACTGACCCGGCGCGACCGGCCGTCGGCGGCGCGGGCGGATTTCAGACGACGAGACAACCGGCAGTGCTGGGGCGCGCCGAAGTTCGTTGGCCCGGTGAAGGGTAGCTTTCGCGGCATAGCCGCGCGAAACCCGCCAGTCCGCTTTCCACCCCCTTTGCCGTCCCTCGAACTGGACGCGCTGACCGGCAGCTTTCGGGAAGCTGTGAGTGACGCTCGACTGACTGAAATGGGGGCGCAAAGCCGCCGACTGCAACGGTGTTTTGCCTGACAATTTCCGACTGGACTAGACATCGATCCGGCAGACGAGTTGGGGAATACCCACGACGAAGTGCATCGCTGTACGATCGCTTTGATTTCGACGCCGATCACCATCAAACGGCGTAGCGTCGAAACTCGACTGGCAATCGATTCAGGCTCGTCTCCGAAGCGAAAGCTGAACGCGAAGTTGGTTGACGCTGTCGCGCGCGCACATCTCTACCTCGGCAGGCTCACCGACGGAGCCGGCCTGACTGTTGCAGTGGTCGCCGATCTGTTCTGTGTCCACAGTGCCGACGTCAGTCGCATCCTGCCGATCGCATTCCTGGCGCCGAAGATCATCGAGAAGATCTTGAATGGAACCCAGCCGGAAGATCGCAGTTCTAATAACTATTTGATTTATATATCTAAAATAGATCAACTGGCGGAGAGAGCGGGATTCGAACCCGCGTTACGGTCTCCCGTAAACACACTTTCCAGGCGTGCGCCTTCAACCACTCGGCCACCTCTCCGCGATCCCGACGGCGTCAAACGTGGCGACAGGCCGGCAGGATGCGGCTCATCTAGTCGATCGGTCCGCGAATGCCAAGCCTTTTGGGCCGGCGGCGGATCATAATTACGAGCCGGCTTTCGCCCAGCACCTGCCGGTTACATGATGGCGGTAGTGCGTCGCTACACCGACAGCGCCGCCAGGCGCGGCGCGACGCAGGATGGGGGTAGACAATGACGACAGGCGACGAGCCCGCGCGGAGCGGCGGCGATTTCAACCGCGATCTCGCCGCGGCCGCTCCCGTCATCTGGCTGTGCGCGAACCTGCTCCTGTCCCTGCGCGGCCTGTGGCAGGGCTGGCCGACCGTCTTCGCTTACGACCTCCCGGACAGCGTTGCCTACTACGTCTATGCCAGTATGGCTGCGGGCATCGTGCAGATCCTGTTCGGCCTCTACGTGCTGGGGCCCGCCTGGCGGAAATCGCCGCGATTTGCCTTCTGGTTCACGAACTGGGCGATACTGGCGATCGTCGTGGACATCGGCTTCCCGGTCGCGACGCTGTTCATCGGCGATTTCGTGCTGACCTGGATGCCCTGGCTGATCGCCGCCGTGTCAGTCGCCATCTCGGTGTGGACGATCTGGCTCGTGCGGCGGCCACAGCCGGCGACGGCAGCTACGAAGGCAGCGGAGCCGGCGGGTCCCGCGCCGCTCGGGGTCGTCATTCTCAACGCCGTCCTCGGCTTCGTCCTCGGCGGCGCCGCCGGACTGGGCATCGGCCTGCTTGCCGGCTCGGCGATCGTCGACTGGCTCGACGTTTCCTGCTTTGAGGGCGGCTGCGGCTATGCGGCCGCCGCAATCGGCCTGCTCGGCCTGATCATCGGCGCGATCGCGGGACCGGTCTTCGCCATCTGGCGCACGCGCGGACGGCGCAAGCCGGCCTGACCTTCACGCGGCGTCAATTTCCCGTGCCCGGATTGATGATCGGGGCGGCAGATCATACATATGCGTCATTCCAAGCGACATGGCGAACGAATCGGATGGTGAGGTTCCTCTTCAGGCTTCTGGCGGCCGTCTCCCTCGCACTCTCGGTGATCCTGGGGGTGATGGATGCGACGCGCTCGATCGCGCTGTCGAAGTTCGATCCGACGCCGCTGGGCGCCCTGTGGTTCGATCATGCGCCATCCTCGCTGGTGGCGCTGCAGGAACTGCTCACGGGCGTGGCCGGCTTTCTGTGGGATCCGGCGATGCTGACGCTGCTGAAGGTTCCGGCCTTCATCTTCTTCGCGGCACTCGCCCTCCTGCTCTATGCGATCGGGCACAAGCCGCAGCCGTCCGCCCGCACCTTCGCCGTCGGTCGCTGACCTCTTTCGAAAGGAAAGCAAGCATGTTCTTCCTGAGTGACATCATGAACAAGAAGATCCAGTTGCCGAAGCCCGGCGAAGCGCTGCCGGGTCGCGACCGGCCGATCCCGACCGCCTCGCGCCACCACATCTTCAAGCGCCCGCTCAAGGACGCCGCACCCGAGGGCTTCGAGACCATCTATTTCGGCATGGGCTGCTTCTGGGGCGCCGAGCGGCTGTTCTGGCAGACGCCGGGCGTATGGATGACCGCGGTCGGCTATGCCGGCGGCGAGACGCCCAACCCGACCTACCAGGAAACCTGCACCGGCATGACCGGCCACGCCGAGGTGGTGAAGGTGATCTACGATCCGGCACAGGTCAGCCTGTCGGCCCTGCTCAAGCTGTTCTGGGAAAGCCACGACCCGACGCAGGGCATGCGCCAGGGCAATGACATGGGCACGACCTACCGCTCGACGATCTACACCACGACGGCTGACCAGCTCGACGCGGCGATCGCCTCGCGCGATGCCTATGCCTCGGCGCTGACGAAGGCCGGACGGGAGAAGATCACCACCGAGATCCGCCCGGCGCCGGAATTCTACTACGCCGAGGAGGATCACCAGCAATACCTGGCCAAGAACCCCTACGGCTATTGCGGGCTCAAGGGCACCGGCGTCGAATGCGCGGTGCCGGCGGCCGTGACCGCCTGACCGGATTGAGACCGGTTTTGGACCAAAGGCCCGGGGAACGGCACCGTTTCCCGGGCTTTTTCGCGAGTCGAGGTCTTTTCCAGATGGTCAAAGATTCCGCGTGAAATTTCCGCAACGCCATGCAAGATTGAAATCCGAGCGGGCGTCTTCGCGCCTGCGTGGGAGACGCCACGGGCAGGGGAACGCACCGTAGGACGGCAACCGGAAGAGAAAACCAACAGGGTGTGGATCACATGAAGCGTATCATTCTCGGCCTGATGGCCGCCACCGCAATGTCCTTCTCGGCCTATGCGGCCGACGTCAAGCCTGCGCTGCTGTTCGATCTCGGCGGCAAGTTCGACAAGTCCTTCAACGAGTCGTCCTTCAACGGCGCGGAGAAGTTCAAGAAGGACACGGGCATCGAATACCGCGAATACGAGATCAAGGGCGAGGAGGAGCGTGAGCAGGCGCTGCGCCGCTTCGCCGACGACGGCAACAACCCGATCGTGATGGCCGGCTTCTCCTGGGCCACCCCGCTCGCCGCGATAGCCAAGGAATATCCGGACATCAGCTTCACCATCATCGATGGCGTCGCCGATGCGCCGAACGTCCGCTCGGTCGTGTTCAAGGAACAGGAAGGCTCCTACCTCGTCGGCGTTCTCGCCGGCATGGCATCGACCACCAAGAAGGTCGGCTTCGTCGGCGGCATGAACATCCCGCTGATCTCCGCCTTCGGCTGCGGCTATGTCGGCGGCGCGAAGGCCGCGGGCGCGACCGACGTGTTCGAGAACATGATCGGCGACACGCCGGAAGCCTGGGGCAACAAGCCCAAGGCGACCGAGATCGCCAAGACGCAGATCGACCAGGGCGCGGACGTCGTCTACGCGGCGGCCGGCGGCGCTGGCCTCGGCGCGCTGGAAGCGGCGGCGGACGCCGGCAAGCTCGCCATCGGCGTCGACTCCAACCAGAACTACCTGTTCCCGGGCAAGGTCCTGACCTCGATGCTCAAGCGCGTCGACGTCGCGGTCTACAACTCGTTCAACGACGCCAAGGAAGGCAAGTTCACCGCCGGCATCAACGTGCTGGGCGTCGCCGACGGCGGCATCGACTACGCGATGGACGAGCACAACGCGCCGCTGATCACGCCCGAGATGAAGACCGCCGTCGAGAAGGCCAAGGCCGACATCATCGCCGGCGCGATCCAGGTGCACGACTACCGCACCGACAACAAGTGCCCCTACTGATCGGCTGAGCCGTCACGCATCGCGAGCCGCCGGCCTCTGGCCGGCGGTTTTCGTTTGAGAGTCGCTTCACTCGGCGTCATCCTCGGGCTTGACCCGAGTATCTGCCGCCGTTGGCGGGTTCCCGTGACCGTCGAAGCGCTCATACGAAGGTAGATCCTCGGGACAAGCCCGAGGATGACGGCGCAGGAGGGAGACCCTACTGCCTACTACCTACTGCCTCACCCGCAATATCCTCGAGAATCGGGCAATCGGGCCGGTGGTCGCCGTGACAGGCATGGATCAGGCGGTTCAGCGTCGCGCGCATCGACTGCAGCTCCTTCAGCTTCTCGTCGATCGCCGAGACATGCGACTTCGCGATCTCGCGCACGTCGTGGCTGGCCCTGTTGCGGTCGCGATAGAGGTCGAGCAGTTGCCGGCAATCCTCGATCGAGAAGCCCAGCGCGCGCGCCCGGTGGAGGAACGACAGCCGGTGGATATCGGCCTGCGAATAGTCGCGATAGCCGTTGGTGGCGCGGTCGGCACTGATTAGGCCGATGTCCTCGTAGTACCGGATGGTCTTCGCCGGCAGGCCGGAGAGCTCAGATGCGCGCCCGATGTTCATTCCGAATCTTCCTTCCCGTTCATGCACTTCGTCAAGCCGGACAGATGGGTGTCCTGTTGCAGAAATGCCATAGACACCGTGTCACGACGCATGCTTGCGCCAAAGTGTGGCGCATTCGCTTGGCAAGCGCGCGACATGCCGCTTAGTAATGTTGACGAAAATGCGGCCCGAATCGGGCTGGATTGTTACTGCCTCGTCTACGGGATTGGACATGAAATTCAGGTCATTGCTCGTTGCCGGCCTGCTTGCAGCCGCCACCGCGATCTCGGGCTGCGCCACCGAAGGCGCTTCGATCTTCAGCAATTCCTATGGCGGGAAGAGGGATGCGGGCTACCAGTTGCCGGCGATCCCGGTCGCCAAGGTTCCCCAGCAATACCGTCGCCAGGTGGTCAGCTACGACACGAAGGAGAAGGCGGGCACGGTGGTCGTCGACACCAAGGCCAAGCACCTCTACTTCGTCATGGGCGGTGGCAAGGCGATGCGCTACGGCATCGGCGTCGGCCGCGAGGGCTTCGAGTGGAAGGGCACCTCGCGCGTCGCGATGAAGAAGGAATGGCCGGTGTGGACGCCGCCGCCGGCGATGATCAAACGCCGTCCCGACCTCGCCAAGTATCGCGGCGGCATGAATCCCGGCCTCGACAACGCGCTCGGCGCGCGTGCGATGTATCTGTTCAATAAGGGCGGCGACACCGGCTACCGGCTGCACGGCACGCCTGAATGGTGGTCGATCGGCAAGGCGATGTCGTCGGGCTGCATCCGCCTGATCAACCAGGACGTCATCGATCTCTTCAACCGCGTCGAAGTCGGCGCGAAGGTGATCGTCAAATAGTCGCTCCGCGGAGCGACCCTTGAGTTTCATGGGCGGGGGCGCCTAAGGAAAAAGCCGGGTCGGGGGACCTGGCTTTTTTCGTTTGCGGGCCGAAGGAGTGCCACAGTCGGCTTCTTCCTTCTCTCTGCGAACGTCATCCCGGCCGCCGAAGGCGAGCCGGGATCCATTGCCGCTTCAGGACGCGGCACGGGAAGCTATTCGCGGACAAGAATGGGTCCCGGATCGCCTTCGGCGTCCGGGAAGACGGTCGCGGATGGGAAGCCCCTACTGCCTACTGCCTACTGCCTCACGCCACCTGTTCGACCTGCTGCACTTCCGGCACGAAGTGCTTGAGCAGGTTCTGGATGCCGTGCTTCAGCGTCGCGGTCGAGGACGGGCAGCCGGCGCAGGCGCCCTTCATGTTGAGGAACACGGTGCCGTTCTCGTAGCCGCGGAAGGTGATGTCGCCGCCGTCCTGCGCGACCGCCGGGCGCACGCGCGTATCGAGCAGTTCCTTGATCGTCACGACGATTTCCTCGTCGGCCTTGTCGTAGAACTCGCCGTCCGCTTCCGCCGTGTCGGCCGCCGCCTGCGAGCCGGAGTTCATCACCGGCCGGCCGGCCATGAAATGCTCCATGATCGCGCCCAGGATCGCGGGCTTCAGGTGCTGCCAGTCCGGACCGTCCTTGGTCACGGTGACGAAGTCGTAGCCGAAGAAGACGCCGGTCACGCCGGGCACGGAAAACAGCGCGCCGGCCAGCGGCGACGCGTCCGCCGCGCCCGCGCGGTCGCGGAAATCGGCCGTGCCGTCGGCGAGCACGACGACGCCGGGCAGGAATTTGAGCGTCGCCGGATTGGGTGTCGCTTCGGTCTGGATGAACATGGCCGCGTCTCCACTTGGTCGACTTCAAGGGTCGAATTTGGAATTGTTCTAAAATAGGCCCCTATCAGGCCCAGTTCAAGCGACAATCGCGCCTCATGCGAGGCTGTCGATGTCCTCGTCGGTGAGGTTGTAGGGCACGATCGTCACCGGGATCGGGAATGCCGCGGCCTTGCCCGCGATCGAAGCCACCAGAGGGCCGGGGCCCTCCTTCGCCGCGCCCGCGGCCAGCACCAGGATCGCGATGTCCTGGTCTTCCTCGATCAGCTTGTGGATCTGGGCGGTCTTGGCGCCTTCGCGGATCACCAGTTCCGGCTCGATGCCGTGTCTCGCGCGCACCACCGCCGCCGACGCGTCGAGCGCTGCCTGCGCGGTCGCTGTCGCCTCCTGGCGCATCACCGCCTCGACGCCGAGGAAATGCTGGAAATCGCTCGATTCGATCACGAACAGCAGTACCAGCGCCCCGCCGGTGCTCTTGGTGCGGCGCGAGGCATAGGCCACCGCACGCTCGCATTCGGGCGTTTCGTCGATCACCGCGAGGAACTTCCGGCGGTGGCCGGCTTCGCGGATCAGGCGCTTCGAAACCATTCACATTTCCCGATTGATCGGCGGCAATCTGCCACCGGGCGCGCCCGGCGGCAAGGAGGCCAAATGGACAGGATCAGTTGCTGAGCCAACCGATGATCCTGCGCACATCCTTCATCGTCGCCTCGGCCAGCGCGGAGGCGCGTTCTCCGCCGTCCTTGAGCACGGAATCGACATAGGCCTGGTCGGCCGAGATACGGCGCATCTCCGAAGCGATCGGCGCCAGCTTGTCGACGGCGAGGTCCGCGAGCGCCGGCTTGAACACCGAAAACTGCTGGCCGCCGAACTGGCGCAGGACGTCGTCGCGCGTCGTGTCGGCAAGAGCCGCATAGATGCCGACCAGATTGTCGGCGTCCGGCCGCTCCTTCAGCCCCTCGGTCTCGGAAGGTAGCGGCTGCGGGTCCGTCTTGGCCTTGCGGATCTTCTTGGCGATCGTGTCGGCGTCGTCGGTCAGGTTGATGCGCGACAGGTCCGACGGGTCCGACTTCGACATCTTCTTGGTGCCGTCGCGCAGGCTCATCACCCGCGTCGCCTCGCCCTCGATCACCGGCTCGGTGATCGGGAAGAAGCCGTGAACCGTCTCCTCGCCCGACTTCATCTCGACGCCGGCTCCGAGGTCGCGGATGCGGTCGGAATAGTCGTGGTTGAACTTCTGCGCGATCTCGCGGGTCAACTCCAGGTGCTGCTTCTGGTCGTCGCCAACCGGCACATGCGTGGCGCGGTAGACGAGAATGTCGGCCGCCATCAGGTTCGGATAGGCGAACAGGCCGACCGAGGCGTTCTCGCGGTCCTTGCCGGCCTTGTCCTTGAACTGTGTCATCTTGTTCAGCCAGCCCATGCGGGCGACGCAGTTGAACACCCAGGCGAGTTCCGCGTGCTGCATGACGCGCGACTGGTTGAAGACGATGTGCGCCTTGGGGTCGATGCCTGAGGCGAGAAACGCCGCCGTCACCTCGCGCGTCGATTTCTCGAGCTCGGCCGGCTCCTGCCACATGGTGATCGCATGCATGTCGACGACGCAGTAGATGCAGTCGGAATGCTCCTGCAGCGCGACGAACTTGCGGATCGCGCCGAGATAGTTGCCGAGATGGAGGTTTCCGGTCGGCTGGACGCCGGAGAAGACGAGTTTCTTGAACGACATGTCAGGTTCCGTGGCTGGTGGAGGGCCCAAGCCCTTGCGGGCAGGCGAAACGAGCCGGGCTTATGGCGGATGGCGGGGCTACAATCAAGTCGTCTGCGGCCGTTGGAAAGACCTATTCGATCGGCGCCTGCGGAGGGCGCTAACCTCGCCTCACGTTCCGCCGCAGCATGCCGATATCGGCCCCGCCTGAGGCGAAGGCCAGGCCGAAATAGATCGTCATCGCGCCAAGAACAAGCATGCCGAGCGCCATTGCCTGGGTCGTGAAAAGCGCATCGTGCGTGAGCCAGGCCGAGAGCCAGTCAGCGGAAAACCAGAGGAAGCCGGCCATCGCTGCGGCGCTGAGCACGATGCGCGGCAGCCGCAGCAGAAGCGGGCGGTCGCTGCCCCAGTGTCCCCTCCACATGAGAGTGCCGAACAGCAGCGCAGCGTTCGTCCAGCCCGAGACGGCGGACGCGGTCGCGATGCCGGGCGCACCCATGGACGGAAACAGGGTCAGCGCGACAGCGATGTTCAAGGCGACCGAGATCGCCGCGAAGATCATCGGCGTGCGGGTGTCCTCGCGCGCGAAGAAGCCGGGGGTGAAGGCCTTGATCAGCACGAAGGCGGGAAGCCCGATGCCGAAGATCGCGAGCACGGAGGCGACGACGGCGGTGTCCTGCGGCGTGAAGGCGCCGCGCTCGTAGAGCACGCGCACGATCGGCTCGGCGATGACCATCAGCGCGGCGGCTGCGGGAAGCGTCAGGAAGAGGGTGAACTCGACCGACCGGTTCTGCAGGTTGGCCGCGTCCTTCAAATGGCCGGCGCGCAGGGCGCGCGCGAGTTCGGGCAGGAGAACCACGCCGACGGCGACGCCAACGACTCCGAGCGGCAATTGATAGACGCGGTCGGCGAGGTTGAGCGAGGGAACCGCGCCGGCGCGGCCCGAGGCGATGGCCGTGCCGATCAGCGTGTTGATCTGGGTGATGCCGCCGGTGATCGCGGCCGGCAGCGCCAGCCAGAGCAGACGCTTGACGTTCGGCGTGAGGCGAGGCCGGCGCAGGCCGACATGGACGCCGGCGCGCCGCACAGCGAACCAGACGATGGCAAGCTGGACGATGCCCGCCGCCAGCACGCCCCAGGCCAGCGCTTCGCCGACCACCTGTCCCTCTGCGCCGCGATACCAGACCACCGCCAGGATGCCGACCAGGATCACGTTCAGAAATACGGGCGCAATTGCAGCGGCGAAGTATTTATGCAGCGAGTTGAGCATGCCGGCCATCATCGCGCCGAGCGACATGCAGATCAGATACGGGAACATGATCATCGCCAGCGTCACCGTCATGTCCAGCTTCGCCGGATCGTCGGCGAAGCCGGGCGCGATCGCGTAGCGGATGACGAAGGGCATCGCCAGTTCCATGGCGATCGTCAGCACGGTCAGGATGGTGAAGAGCACCCCGAACACTTCCTCGGAGAACTTCTTCGCCCCTTCCACGCCGTTCGCCTCGATCTCGCGGGCGAAGAGCGGCACGAAGGCGGCGTTGAACGCGCCTTCCGCGAACAGGCGGCGGAACGTGTTGGGAAACTGGAAGGCGGCGTAGAACGCCTCGGCGACGGGACCGGTGCCGACCGCCGCGGCCATCAGCATCTCGCGCGCAAAGCCGAGGATTCGGCTTGCCATCGTCCCGGATCCGACGGTCGCGAACTTCCTGACGAGGCTCATCTTGTCTCGCGCCGCCCGTTCACTTCGCCGCCACCACTTCGGCCGCTTTCGCACACTGCGGCTTGCCGTCGGCGGCGCCCGCCAGCGTCGCGATCAGCCGCTCGCGGATCGCCGCCTGGCGCGTCGGGTTCTCGATCTTCTGGCCCGTGAGATCGGTCACGTAGAACGTGTCGATCACCTTCTCGCCGAAGGTGGTGATGTGGGCCGACGCGATGTCGAGCGACAGATCCGAGATCGCGCCGGTGATTTCCGAAAGCAGGCCGGGCCGGTCGAGCCCCTCGACCTCGATGACGGAGAAGCGGTTCGACAGCGCATTTCGGATTTCCGCGAACGGCTCGATGGTGAACGCTTTCGAGCCGCGCTTCGGCTTGGTGCGCTTCTCGATCATCTCCGGCAGCCAGGCGCGGCCCGACAGCACGTCCTCGATCAGCCTGCCGACACGCTCGCCCCGGCGCCGTTCGTCCTCGTCGAGGTCGAACTCGCGGCCGATCAGGATCATGTCCAGTGCCCGCCCGTCGGTCGTGGTGAAGATCTGCGCGTCGACGATGTTGCCGCCCGCCGCCGCGCAGGCGCCGGCGATGATGGAGAGCAGGCGCGGATGGTCGGGCGCCAGCACGGTGATCTCCGTCACGCCCTCGAACTCGAGCGTCCTGACCATCGTCGCCAGGCTCTTGCCGGTGGCGTCCGCCTGGCGGATGAAATCGGCATGGCGTAGCTGATCCTTGAGATCGACGGTCAGCAGGTAGTTGTCATAGTGCAGCTTGACGAGGCGTGTGGCGTCGCGCTCGCTCCAGCCGGGCAGCGCATCCAGCAGCCGCGCCTTGGCCGCGGTCGCCCGGGTTTCGCGCGCGACCTCGGAGAAGCCGCCTGTCAGAAGCAGCTCCGTCTCGTAGTAGAGGGTGCGCAGCAGCTGGCCCTTCCAGCCGTTCCACACGCCCGGCCCCACCCCGCGGATGTCGCAGACGGTGAGGACCAGAAGCATCTTCAGCCGCTCGACCGACTGCACGATCGCGGCGAAGTCCTCGATGGTCTTGCGGTCGTTCAGGTCGCGCGTCTGCGCCGTCATCGACATCACCAGATGATGCTCCACCAGCCAAGCGATGGTGTCGGTCTCGGCGGGATTGAAGCCCATGTGCGGGCAGAGCCGGCGCGCGATCCGGCCGCCGGCTTCCGAGTGGTCCTCCGGCTTGCCCTTGGCGATGTCGTGCAACAGCACCGCGGTATAGAGCATCTCGCGCTGTGCCTTCAGGCTCGGCATCAGTTTGTGCGACAGCGGATGCAGTTTCTCGCCGTCGCCGTGCTCCAGCTCCGACAAAACGCCGATGCAGCGGATCAGGTGCTCGTCGACCGTGTAGTGATGATACATGTTGAACTGCATCATCGCGACGATCTTGCCGAAGTCCGGGATCAGGCGCCCGAGCACACCGGCCTCGTTCATCCGGCGCATGTTGAGTTCCGGGTTCCGGTCGGACGTCAGGATGTCCATGAACAGGCGGTTGGCTTCCTGGTTCCGGCGCAGGTTGCGGTCGATGAGGCCGAGCGAACGGGTGACCAGCTTCAGCGCGTCCGGGTGGTACTCGAGCCCGTGCCTGTCGGCCAGCCAGAACAGCCTGAGCAGGTTGACCGGGTCCTTTTCGAAGATGTCGTCGGCCGCGATGTTGATCCGGCTGTTGTCGACCAGGAAATCGCTGGTGCCGGGCAGCTTCTTCTTGCGGCGCGAGAACGAGAGGAACAGCCGGTTGAAGCCCGGAACGTGCTTGGCCTGCTCCTCCTCCAGCGCCGCGCAGAAGATGCGGGTCAGATCGCCGACATCCTTGGCGACGAGGAAGTAGTGCTTCATGAAACGCTCGACCGCCGACAGGCCCGGATGGCTCGTGTAGCCGAGGCGCTCGGCGATCTCGCGCTGGATGTCGAAATGCAGCCGCTCCTCGGCCTTGCCGGTGGCGAAGTGCATGTGGCAGCGCACCGCCCAGAGGAAATCCTCGGCCTTGAGGAACAGCCGGTGTTCGGCGGTGGTGAAGACGCCCTTCTCCACCAGTTCGTCGGCGGTGCGCACGCGGTAGAAATACTTGCCGATCCAGAACAGTGTGTGCAGGTCGCGCAGGCCGCCCTTGCCGTCCTTGATGTTGGGCTCGACGAGGTAGCGGCTCTCGCCGGCCTTGCGGTGGCGTTCGTCGCGCTCGGCGAGCTTGGCCTGGACATATTCCGCGCCCGTATCCTTCACCACCTCGTCGTCGAAGCGCGCGACGAGATCGGAAAACAGCTTCTCGTCGCCCCACAGGAAGCGGGCTTCGAGGATCGAGGTCCGGATGGTGATGTCGCCGCGCGACAGGCGGATGCACTCGTCGATGTTGCGCGTCGCGTGACCGACCTTGAGGCCGAGATCCCACAGCACATAGAGCATGTATTCGGCGACCTGCTCGCCCCACGGCGTCTGCTTGTAGGGCAGCAGGAACAGCAGATCGATGTCGGAACCGGGCGCCAGCGTGCCGCGGCCGTAGCCGCCCACCGCGATCACCGCCATCCGCTCGGCCGCCGAGCGGTTCTTGGAGCGGTAGACGTGGACGGTGGCGAAGTCGTAGAGCGCGCGGATCACCTCGTCCATCAGGTGCGACAGGCGCTCGGCGCAGGCCGAGCCGCTGCCGTCCTGCAGCAGCATCGTCTCGGCGGCCTCGCGGCCCTCCAGAATGGTGCGCTTGAACAGGTCCAACGCCTGCTGCCGGACGGCCCGGCTCGATCCATCGCCACCGGTCGATGCGGTCAGCGCCGTCAATTCGCGGCGCAGCGCCTCGCCATCGACCATCTTCTCGAGCTTCAGGGGAATTTTCGCCATCGGCGGGGTCTATAGCCTGATTTGACCCCGCTTTGGAATGGGTCGCTCAGTGCGCCGTTGCGCGCAACCGGCGCATGTTGGGCAGGAAGATCGTCAGCAGGCCGAGCAGCGGCAGGTAGGAGCAGACGGCGTAGACGAATTCGATACCCTTGGCGTCGGCGACGACGCCAAGCACCGCCGCCGCTATTCCCGCGATGCCGAAGGCGAAGCCGAAGAAGATGCCGGCGATCAGGCCGACGCGGCCGGGCACCAGTTCCTGCGCGAAGACGACGATCGCCGGGAAGGCCGAGGCGAGAACGAGGCCAATGACCGCCGACAGGACCTGCGTCCAGAACAGGTCGGCATAGGGCATGAGAAGCGTGAAGGGCAGAGAACCGAGGATCGAGAACCAGATCACGGTGCGCGCGCCGAAGCGGTCGCCGATCGGCCCGCCGAGAATGGTGCCCACGGCGGCGGCGCCGAGGAAGATGAACAGCATCACCTGCGAATCCTGCACCGTTACGCCGAACCGCTCGATGACGTAGAACGTGTAGTAGCTCGACAGGCTGACCATGTAGATGTTCTTGGAAAAGGTGAGAAGCGCCAGCACGACCAGCGCCACCGTCACCGTGTTGCGCGGCAGGCGCATCGGTTCGGCGCCCGCCGGGCGTTTCGCCGCATTGGCGCGGTAGCGGCTGTACCAGGCGCCGACCTGATAGAGGATGACCATCGACAGAAGCGCGGCCACCGTGAACCACGCGACGCTGCCCTGTCCGCGCGGCACGACGATGAAGGCCGCCAGCAGCGGGCCGACGGCGGTGCCGAAATTGCCGCCGACCTGGAACACCGATTGCGCCAGGCCGTAGCGGCCGCCCGAGGCAAGGCGGGCGATGCGCGAGGATTCCGGGTGGAAGATCGCCGAGCCGATGCCGATGAAGGAGGCGCCCAGCACCAGCAGCGGATAGGTCGACGAGGTCGCCAGCAGCAAGAGGCCAAACAGCGTCGAGGCGCTGCCGAAGGGCAGCGAGTAGGGCATCGGCCGCTTGTCGGTATAGAGCCCGATCACCGGCTGCAGCAGCGAGGCCGTCACCTGGAAGGCGAAGGTCAGCAGCCCGACCTGCCAGAAGGCGAGGCCGTAGTCGGCCTTCAGCATCGGGTAGAGCGCCGACAGGAGCGACTGCATCATGTCGTTGAGCAGGTGGCAGCCGCTCACCGCGAACAGCACGCCGAAGACGGTGGCGTTGGTGTTCGTGCGCGCGGCGGGTGCGGCGATGTCGGTCAAGGCGACTCTCCCGAAGATGCGGCGCTCTATACCGCCCGCATCGCCCGGCGGGCAACAGCCCAGCCGAGACACGCCCCTAGGGCCAGAATCGCCGCCGCGATCACGAACGAGGCGCCCGGGAAAGGCAGCGTGGTGTCGTCGGCGACCGTCGCCGAATAGACCCAGCCGAAGAACAGCGGCGAGGCAACGCCGGCGATGGACGCGACGCTCATGTTGGCACCCTGCAACTGCCCCTGCTCGCTTTCCGAGACGAGCTTTGTCATCAGCGATTGCAGCGTCGGCATGGCCAGGCCCCACAACGCGTTGGGCAGCAGCGCCAGCGCAAACCAGAGCGTGTCCGGCGCGAACCCCATCGCGGCGAGGCCGACCGCGCCGCCCGAGAGGCCGAGGATCATCGTCGCGCGCTCTCCCAGCCGTTTCGTCACCGGCCCGACGAACAGGCCCTGCACGACCATGTCGAGCCCGCCCGCGACCGCGAGCAGCATGCCGACCTGCGCCGTCGACAGGCCGAACTGGCTGCCCGCATAGAGCACCCAGACGGCCGAGAAGACGTGGTGGGAGAAATGCAGCAGGAAGTTCACACTCGCCAGGCCCGACAGTTCGCGATGCGATTTCAGCAGCATCAGCGCGCCAAAGGGATTGGCCCGCCGCCACGAGAACGCCATGCGCTTTTCCGGCGCCAGCGATTCCGGCATCACGAAGACGCCGTAGACGAAGACGACGCCGCTCAGCGCGGCCGCGAACCAGAACGGCGCGCGCGGCGAGATCTCGCCCAGCACGCCGCCGATCAGCGGCCCGAGCACGAAGCCGCCGCCGAAGGCCGCGCCGATCAGCCCGTAGGCCTTGGCCCTGCCCTCCGGCGGCGTCACGTCAGCCATGTAGGCATAGACCGTGGTGAACGAGGACGTGGTGATGCCGGCGACGATGCGGCCGAGGGCCAGCCACCACAGGTTCGGCGCCACCGCCATCAGCACGTAGTCGGCCGAAAGCCCGGCCGCGGAGATCAGGATCACCGGCCGCCGGCCGTAGCGGTCGGAGAGCGAGCCGATCACCGGCGAGGCGACGAACTGCATCAGCGCCCACAGCGCCACGAACACGCCGTTGATCCAGCCGGCATCCGAGGTCGAGCCGGCGAACTCCTCGATCAGCGGCGGCAGGACCGGAATGACGATGCCCATCGCGACGATGTCGAGGATCGCGACGACGAGGATGAAGCCGATCGCGGATCGGCGGACGGTGGTGCGCTGCTGCATTGTCCTGGTCCTGAGGGAGGCGCGTTCTAGCGGCAAGCGCCGGGGGGTGCCAGCCGTCCCCGCCAGCATCGCGCCACCTCCTGACAGGTCGATGTCAGGAGCGCCGTCGTCTCACGCCACTGAGCTGCCGGACGGCTCGGCCGTATGCGCCCGTCCGAGCCGCTGCTCGCGGAAGAAGATGTAGAGGCCCGCCGCCACGATCACCGCCGCTCCCGCGAGCACGTTCACCTTCGGCACCTCGCCGAAGAACAGCCAGCCGAACAGCATGGCCCAGACCAGCAGCGTGTATTGATAGGGCGTCACGGTCGACGCGTCGGCCAGCGCCAGCGAGCGGTTGGTGAAGTGATGCGCCGCCAGCGCCACGATGCCGAGCAGGGCGAGCAGCGCCAGGTCGTCAAGCGCCGGCGGCGTCCAGGCGAAGGGAATGGTCAGCGCCCCGGCGATGCCCGACGTCACAAGCGGCCAGAACACCATGGCGACGTCCGACGCGCCGCGCAGCGCCCGCCCGGTGATCATCAGAAGCGTGAACAGCAGGCTGCCCGCGATCGACACGAGCGCCGGAAGGGTCAGCGTCTCGGCCGATGGATTGAGCGCGATGACCACGCCGATGAAGCCGACGACGATCGCCGTCCAGCGCCGCCAGCCGACATGCTCTCCGAGAAGCAGCGGGGACAGCGCCGCGACATAGATCGGAGCCGCCATCCAGTAGGTGATCGTGTCGGCGAGCGGCAGGTAGGAGACCGCGACATAGAAGGCGCCGATCTCGGCGGTGGCGATGACGGCGCGAGCGGCGAGCAGCCCCCTCTGATGGACGGGAAACAGCGTCCGCCAGCCGACGCGCATGATGATCGGGGTCATCACCGCGAGCGCGGAAAAGGTCCGGATGAACAGCAACTGTCCGACCGCATAGGTGCCGAGCAGCCATTTGCCGAGCGTGTCGTTCAGCGCGAACATCAGGATGGCGAGCAGCATGAAGGCGATCCCGAGGCGGGTCGCCTTGTCGGCTCCGCCGGCGGCTGCCGGGTTCGTGGCTCTTGATGGGTCGGTCATGGCTTCGGCGCGATAGCAGATCGAAGACCCGGACCCAACCGCCATGCGGCGATCCCGCCTTGTGCCAGCCGCGCCAGGCCTTACACCGCCCGTCTGAGCGGTGAGGCGCCGGTCGTATCGCCGCGCCGGGCAGCACGGCGGAAATCGGCGAGAGGACGCGGCGGGGCGACGCCGTAGCCCTGCGCATAGTCCACCCCGATCTCCTTCAGGGCTTCCAGAATCACATCGTTCTCGACGAATTCGGCGATCGTCTTCTTGCCGGTGATGTGGCCGATACGGTGGATCGTCTCGACCATGGCGCGGTCGATGCTGTCCTCGACGATGTCCCTGACGAAGCTGCCGTCGATCTTGAGATAGTCGACGGGCAGGTTCTTGAGGTAGCCGAAGGAGGACATGCCGGCGCCGAAATCGTCAAGCGCGAAGCGGCATCCCAGCGCCTTCATCGACTCGATGAAGGTGCGTGCCGTGGCCAGGTTCGAGATCGCGCTGGTCTCGGTGATCTCGAAGCAGACGAGATCGTGCGGCACGCCGTGGCGGCGGAACTCGCCGCGCACGAATTCGCAGAAGTCGGGATGCCCGATCGTATGGCCCGACAGGTTGATCGCCCATGTCGAGATCGTGGGGGCGTCCGGGTCGGCCAGGTGCGCGCCGATCGCCGCGAAGGCGCGCGACACGACCCAGCGGTCGATCTGCGGCATCAGCCCGAACCGCTCGGCCGCCGGCATGAAGGCGGCCGGCGACACCAGTTCGCTGCCGGCGTCGGCGAGGCGCAGCAAGAGCTCGATATGGCGGCCGGAAGACTGGTCCGACAGCGGCATGATCTCCTGCGCGAAGAGCACGAACCTGTCCTCGTCCATCGCCCGGCGAATCCGCTGTACCCAGGCCATCTCTCCGATCCGCGCCTCCAGTTCGGCATCCCCGGAAATATGAATCTGGATCCGGTTGCGGCCTTTTTCCTTCGCGAGATAGCAGGCCACGTCGACGGCCTGGAGGGCTTCCTCGAGCGACATGTTGGGGTCGGACACCTCGATCAGGCCGATACTCGCACTGACCGCGAAGGCGCGCGATTTCCACCGGAAGCCGAGATCCTGAAGCGATACCCGCACCCGCTCGGCGATTTCGGCAGCTCGTTCCAACGGACAGTCGGGAAGGATGATCCCGAATTCGTCGCCTCCGACGCGGGCAACCATGTCCGCCGGCCCGAGACCCAGGCTCAGGGCCCTCGCCACCTGGCGCAGCAATTCGTCGCCGGCCACATGGCCGCAGGTGTCGTTGACGATCTTGAACTGGTCGAGGTCGATGAACATCATCGCGTGCGACCCCGGGCTTTTCGCAAGACCGGCAATGAGTTGTTCCAGCCTGGTCTCGAAAGCCCGCCGATTGGCGGTTTCGGTCAGCGCGTCGTGTGTCGCCTGGTGGGAAAGGCGGCCGATATATTCGTTCTCGCGGGTCATGTCGTGCAGCACGATGACCGCGCCGGATACATTGCCGTCCATCCTGAGCGGGGCGGCGACCATCGACACAGGGATACGCTGCCCGTCGCGCCGCAGCAGCACGCGTGGTCCGGGCGTGGACGCGACGGTCTCTCCGTAGACGAGCCTGTCAAGGATTCTGTGGATCGAAGGCGCATCCCGACCGTCGTCGAACGTGAACAGGTCGGATAACCGCGCATGGATCGCCTCGGCGGACTCGACGCCGAGCAACTTTTCGGCGACGCGGTTGAGATAGTCGAGCCGGCCTTCATGATCCGTCGTCAGAACCGCCTGTCCGATCGAGCTTAAGGTAACTTGGGCGCGCTTGCGTTCGGCGATTAGCGCGACCTCGAAGGCTGAACGCTGCATGAGCAGCGCGCGCGTGCGCAGGATGGCGAGCAGGATCAGCAGCAGTGCGGAGGCGACGTTGACGCCGAACAGGATGTAGGTGATCGCCCGGGAGCCGCGGCCGAGCGATTCCGAGTAGGCAAACGTCAATGGCGCGATTTCCTGATCGAGCTTGTCGATACGCGCGATCCAGGCAGCCGTCTGCGCCTCGCCCACCTGCGCCATCCCCGCCCGTTCGCGCCTGATGGCGTGCGCGAGTTCAAGGAGTTCGACGATCTTCGGGTCGGCCAGCGACCACTTCTCGATCGCCTCCGCCAGATACGGCATCCCGCCGAAGTAGCGGAAAAGCCAGATCATGCCGGGGATATCGCGCGGGTGATTTCGCCCGGCCAGCAACCCCTGGCGCGCGCGATCGAATTGTGGCGGCGAGGCCTCGAGGGCCAGGCGCGCCCGGCGGTCGCCCAAGGGAACCCCAATGGATGTCTCGAAGCGGCGGAACTCGTCGACCTCGCCGGTCTTGACGTAGTGCTCGAGCGAATGGACGGCCTGCTTGTAGCCTTTCGACCAGTAGCTCTCGCCGCCGACATAGCTGCGGACCGCGGAAAGCGTGTAGATGCTGATCGAAGCGACGAGCGCCTGGGCGAGCACGACGGCGACGAACGGCCAGACGACCGCCGCCAGCCTTCCCGGCGTGTATCGCGCCTTTTCCGTGTCGCGTTCGAAATCCACCCGCGATCCTCTCGAGCGCCGCCTCGACGCGGTCCTCGAGGGAGTCGCGCCTTTCTCTCACAAGTCGTCGGGTGTCGTTGGCGGCGGACTGATCCCGCCGAAGCCCCGCGATCGCCTCATGCATGGCTGCCTCAAAGCATGACAGTCGAAACTTAAGGAAATGCTAGGTCTTGTTGACAAAGTGTATTTCGAAGTCGAACAGGCAGCGCCCGAAGGTTGCTGTCCGCGGGTGCCGAAATCACCTGTTGCGCGGCCTTGCCTTCACCGCGCCATCAGCGCGAACACGCCCAGCCCAGGTATTGGCGCGTGTACGCAGCGTAGCGTTCCGGTTCCGAGGTGAGTTGGGCTCGAACGTCTTTCGCGAAATCGTCGTTGGGATTCGCATCGAGCCACCGGCGCATCGTGAGCCACTTGGCCGCCTCGTACCTGTCCCAGCTGTCCGGGTCCGCCAGCACCATCTCCACGACGTCGTAGCCGAGGTGGCCGAAGGACGCGAGAAGCTCTGGGAGGATGAGGAAGTCGGAGATCGAACCGGCAAGGCATCCCTTGGCAACATCTTCCGTCGGCGGCAACCGCAGCCAGTACGGCTCGCCGATGAGGATGATTCCTCCGGCGCGGAGGCTCTGTGCCAGAAGCTCGATGGTGCCGGCGATTCCCCCACCGATCCACGTTGCACCGACACAGGCCGCCAGACCGACCTTTTCGTCGGTGACAAAGCCGGCGGCGTCGCCGTGGATGAACTCGACCCGATCGGCGACTCCGAGATCCTCGGCGCGCAGCCTCGCCTGCTCGGTGAACAGCTGGCTCATGTCGATACCAGTGCCGCTGATCCGGTAATCGCGCGCCCACGTGCACAGCATCTCGCCTGACCCGCTGCCAAGGTCCAGCACACGGGTCTCCCGTTCCAGGCGCAACGCCGCGCCGAGCGTGGCAAGCTTTTCGGATGTGAAAGGGTTATGGATGCGATGCGCACTTTCGCTGATGTTGAATATCCGGGGAATGTCCACTGCGGAAACGCCTTTCGTGTGCAGATTGCAGGTCAGCGCCAAGACCAGGATGAGGTCTGTTAGGGGATTAATCCCTTGAGCCGATAGACCGCTTCGAGAGCCTCCTTCGGCGTCATCTCGTCCGGATGCAGCGCGGCGAGCGCGTCGACCAGAGGGCGTGCCGCGTCGTCCTGTCTGGACGCTCTCGGCGCCGGCTCGCGTCGGACAGCGGCGCTGAACAGCGGCAGATCGTCGGCGAGGCGCGAGGCTTTGCCGGACGTTTCGCCGGCTTCGAGTTCGGAGAGCACTTCGCGCGCGCGCTCGACCACCGCGTCGGGCAGCCCCGCCAGACGGGCAACCTGGACGCCGTAGGAACGGTCGGCCGCGCCCTTGCCCACTTCGTGCAGGAAGACGACGTCGCCTTCCCATTCCTTCACCCGCATCGTCACGTTGTGCAGCCGCGCCAGTTTGCCCGCGAGCACGGTCAGCTCGTGGAAATGGGTGGCGAAGATCGCCCGGCAGCGGTTCTTCTCGTGCAGATATTCCACCGCCGCCCAGGCGATCGACAACCCGTCATAGGTCGCCGTCCCGCGCCCGATTTCGTCCAGGATCACCAGCGCCCGCTCGCCGGCCTGGTTCAGGATGGCCGAGGTCTCGACCATCTCGACCATGAAGGTCGAGCGGCCGCGCGCGAGATCGTCCGACGCGCCGACGCGGGAGAACAGCCGGTCGACCACGCCGATATGGGCGCTCTTCGCCGGCACGAAGGAGCCCGCCTGCGCCAGGATCGCGATCAGTGCGTTCTGGCGCAAAAACGTCGACTTGCCGCCCATGTTCGGCCCGGTCAAAAGCCAGATCGCGCCGTGCCTGTCGTTGCCCTGCGGCGAGAGATCGGCGTCGTTGGCGACGAACGGATCGCCGGCCTGGCGCCGCAGCGCCTGCTCGACCACCGGATGGCGCCCGCCCTCGATGCGGAAGGCGAGCGAGGCGTCGACAAGCGGCCGGCAATAGTCCTCGCTCTCGGCGAGCGCGGCAAACGCCGACGACACGTCGAGCACCGCCAGCGCCTCGGCCCCGGCTCGGATCGCGTCCGCGTGACTGACGATCTCTGCCAGCAGCCGGTCGAAGACGGCCAGCTCGATCGTCAGCGCCCGGTCGGCGGCGTTGGCAATCTTGGTCTCCAGCCCAGCCAGCTCCGTCGTGGTGAAGCGCATCGCGCTCGCCATGGTCTGGCGGTGGATGAAGCGGGCCTTGGCCGCGTCCGACCCCGCCATGATCTCGGAATGGTTCGCCGTCACCTCGATATAGTAGCCCAGCACGTTGTTGTGCCGGATCTTGAGCGAGCGGATGCCGGTCTCCTCGACCAGGTCGCGCTCCATGCCGGCGATCACCCGCCGCGACTGGTCGCGCAGCGCCCGCATCTCGTCGAGCTCGCCGTCATAGCCCGCCCGCACGAAGCCGCCGTCGCGCTTCAGCAGCGGGAGCTCGTCGTGAAGCGCGCGCTCAAGGTGGTCGCCGAGGAACGCGGGCAGGGCCCGGGCCGCCTCGACCGCGGCCGCGATTTCGTGCGGCAGCGGCTTGCCCTGGAACAGAGCTGCGATCTCACGCGCGGCCTTCAGCCCCGCCGCCAGCGCGCCCATGTCGCGCGGCCCGCCGCGGTTGAGCGCCAGCCGCGACAGCGCGCGCGGCATGTCGGGCGCGCGCTTCAGCGCGGCCCGCATCGTCTCGCAGAGCCTCGGCTCGGCGCGAAAGAACGAGACCGAATCCAGCCGTGCGTTGATCGCATCCGGGTCGGTCAGCGGCGACATGATGCGCTCGGCGAGCAGCCGCGCGCCGCCGCCGGTCACCGTGCGGTCCACCGCCTTGACCAGGCTGCCATCGCGGCTGCCGGACAGCGTGCGCAGCAGTTCAAGATTGGCCCGCGTCGCCGCGTCGATGAACAGCGCCGCGCCCGCCTCCTCGCGCTCCGGCCGCGACAACGGCGGCCGCTCGGCCTTCTGCGTCTTCTCGACATAGGCGATGGCGCCCGCGATCGCCGACAGTTCGGGCCGCGAAAACCTGCCGAACCCGTCCAGCGTCACGACGCCGAAATAGCGCGCCACGCGCGTCTCGGCGGTCGAGGTGTCGAACAGGCTCGGCGGCTGCGGATTTGCCCGTCGCCCGATCACGTCCAGCACCGGCCTGAGCTGCGGATCGTGGAACACCGGGTCGGCGAGGATCAGCTCGCGCGGGTCGATGCGCAATATGTCGGCGAGCAGCCGGTCGGGCGCTGTCTCCGCTACGCGGAAGGCGCCCGTCGAGATGTCGATCCAGGCGAGCGCCAGGCTTCCCTGCTTCCCTGTCGCGCTGTCGCGCTCCCCGCCTCTTGCCTCCTCGCCCCGCACCCGCCCCAGCGCCATCAGGTAGCTCGCCTCGCCCGGGTCGAGCAGCTTTTCCTCGGTGATTGTGCCGGGCGTGACGAGCCGCACCACGTCGCGCTTCACCACCGACTTCGAGCCGCGCTTCTTCGCCTCCGCCGGATCCTCCACCTGCTCGCAGACCGCGACCCGGTGGCCGAGGCCGATCAGCTTCTGCAGGTAGTCGTCGGCCGCGTGCACCGGCACGCCGCACATCGGGATGTCCTCGCCGCCATGCTTGCCGCGCTTGGTCAGCGTGATGCCGAGCGCGCGCGACGCGATCTCAGCGTCGGCGAAGAACATCTCGTAGAAATCGCCCATGCGGTAGAACAGGATCGAGTCCGGGTTCGCCGCCTTGATCTCGATGAACTGCTCGATCATGGGCGTGGCGCCCGCGGCCGACAGCATCGCGCCGTCTCCCGGGACGGGCGTCGTGTCGGACGGCGGCGCGTAGGGCTGGTTCATCGGCTCGGCGAAATTCTCTCTGCGCCCCTGCTTGTCGCTTTACGAACGCGAAGTGTAGCCTTAATCCCGAACGCTCCACAAAAAGAAACGACTTCAGGGCAGGAACACGCATGGCACCGAGGGACAGGAACGAGAACGGACCGCAAGTGTCCGCGCAGGAAGCGCTCGACTTCCACTCAATGGGCCGGCCCGGCAAGCTGGAGATTTCGCCCACCAAGCCGATGGCGACGCAGCGCGACCTGTCGCTCGCCTATTCGCCCGGCGTCGCGGTTCCGGTGAAGGCCATCGCCGAGGACCCGTCCCGCGCCTACGATTACACGACGCGCGGCAACATGGTCGCCGTCATCACCAACGGCACCGCGATCCTTGGGCTGGGCAATCTCGGCGCGCTCGCCGCCAAGCCCGTCATGGAAGGCAAGGCGGTGCTGTTCAAGCGCTTCGCCGACGTCGACAGCATCGATCTCGAGGTCGACACCGAGGACGCCGACGAGTTCATCAACTGTGTGCGCCTGCTCGGCCCCTCCTTCGGCGGCATCAACCTCGAGGACATCAAGGCGCCGGAGTGCTTCATCATCGAGCAGCGCCTGCGCGAACTGATGAACATCCCGGTCTTCCATGACGACCAGCACGGCACCGCCATCATCGCCGCCGCCGGCCTGATCAACGCGCTCGAAGTCACCGGCCGCGACATGAAGACGGCCAAGCTCGTCTGCAACGGCGCGGGCTCGGCCGGCATCGCCTGCATCGAGCTGATCAAGTCGATGGGATTCTCGCCCGAAAACGTCATCCTCTGCGACACCAAGGGCGTGGTCTGGCAGGGCCGCACCGAGGGCATGAACCAGTGGAAGTCGGCGCATGCGGCCAAGACCGAGGCGCGCACGCTGGCCGAGGCGATGGACGGCGCCGACATCGTGCTCGGCCTCTCCGCCAAGGGCGCGCTGACCCCGGCGATGATCAAGTCGATGGCGAAGAACCCGATCATCTTCGCCATGGCCAATCCCGACCCGGAGATCACGCCCGAGGAAGTCGCCGAGATCCGCACCGACGCGATCATGGCCACCGGCCGCTCGGACTATCCGAACCAGGTCAACAACGTGCTCGGCTTCCCCTACATTTTCAGGGGTGCACTGGATGTCCGCGCGACCACCATCAACGAGCCGATGAAGATCGCCGCCGCGCACGCCATCGCCGCGCTCGCCCGCCAGGACGTGCCCGACGACGTCGCCGCCGCCTACCAGGGCAACCGTCCGAAATTCGGCCCGCAATACATCATCCCGGTTCCCTTCGACCCGCGGCTGATCTCCGCCATCCCCGTCGCCGTCGCCAAGGCGGCGATGGATTCGGGCGTCGCCGGCAAGCCGATCCTCGATCTCGAGCGCTATGCGCAGGAGCTCTCCGCCCGCCGCGACCCGATCGCCTCCACCCTGCAGCGCATCTACGACCGCGTGCGGCGCCAGCCCAAGCGCACCGTCTTCGCCGAGGGCGAGGAGGAGCAGGTGATGCGCGCCGCTGTCTCCTACGTGAACCAGAAGCTCGGCACCGCCATCCTCGTCGGCCGTGACGACGTCATCAAGGAGAACGCCCGTCAATCCGGCATCGACTTGAACAAGCAGGGCATCGAGATCATCAATGCCCGCCTGTCGCGCCGCAACGCCATCTATGCCGACCATTTGTACGAGAAGATGCAGCGCCAGGGCTTCCTGCTGCGCGACTGCCAGCGGCTGATCAACAACGACCGCAACCATTTCGCCGCCTGCATGGTGTCGCTCGGCGACGCCGACGCGATGGTCACCGGCGTCACCCGCAACTACTCGACCGCGCTCGAAGACGTGCGCCGCGTCATCGACGCCAAGCCCGGCCACCGCGTCGTCGGCGTGTCGCTGGCGCTCTGCCGCGGCCGCACGGTCATCGTCGCCGACACCGCCGTGCACGACATGCCCAATGCCGAGGAGCTCGCCGACATCGCCGAGGAGACCGCCGGCTTCGCCCGCCGCATGGGCTACGAGCCGCGCGTGGCGATGCTCGCCTATTCCACCTTCGGCCACCCGGCCGGCGAGCGCTCCGAGCGCGTGCAGGAGGCGGTGAAGATCCTCGACAAGCGCCGCGTCGATTTCGAATATGACGGCGAGATGGCCGCCGACGTCGCGCTCGACCACCGCCTGATGCAGCAGCGCTACCCGTTCTGCCGCCTCTCCGGCGCCGCCAACGTGCTGGTCATGCCCGCCTTCCACTCCGCCTCGATCTCGACCAAGATGCTGCAGGAACTCGGCGGCTGCACCGTCATCGGCCCGATGCTGGTGGGGCTCAACAAGCCGGTGCAGATCGTGGGGCTCTCCGCCAAGGACAGCGATATCGTCAACATGGCGGCGATCGCGGCGTATAATGCGGGGGCGTGAGAATGCGTTGACCCGCAGGGTCAGAGAAAGGTCCAGTGGACCTTTCGAAGCATTCGAACGCCTGAGGCCATAGCCGAGGGCAGGAAGCTTCCGAAGCATTCGAACGATGAGGCTCAGTCGCTCAAAGGGCGATCGAAAGGTCCGGTGGACCTTTCGAAGAGCCGAACGAGCTGCCGCAGGCAGCGGGACCCGCCCCGAAGCCCGTCCTCAGGGCATTCGAACGCCCGAGGCCATAGCCGAGGGCAGGAAGCTGGGTTGCGTCATGCCGGTGGCCTAGGGAAAAGCTTCGAACTGGCGGGAGAAAACATGCAGCGAATCCCGCCCTGCCACGCCAAGCTACCTCAGCACCTCGGGCATCACGACAATGAAACGGCTGTCAGCCTCGATCCTGTTCGTCCTGTTGATATCGCATGTCGCGGCCTTCGCCGCCTGGCAGCTTCTCGTCGACGGCTGGCCCCCCTCGGAGCCGTTCCCGCGCCTCCTGAACTGGCTGCCGGAGTGATCGCGCGCGCGAAGGTGGAGGCGGCATCGGCGCAAGGCGCGGCGCATAGCGCGACGCCGGCGATTGGCGCGGCCGCCCCCTCTCTTCGTCATCCCAGGGCAAGCGAGGCG
>JBDRCE010000067.1:0-23721 GCA_043822005.1 Pseudomonadota bacterium
CGTCTTCCCTCGCCCCGCGGTGCGGTCGGCAGCGCGCCCGGCGATCGTGACCCTGTAGCAGGCCAGCTTCGCCAAATGTCGTGCCTCACACCCATTTATTCCGCCGCGACGGTCTTTCTCAAGAGGGCTGGCACGAAACGATCGAGAGCGAGGGAGAAAGCAGATGGCGACGACCGGGACCTGCGACACCTGCGCATGCGAACGTCGACCTCGACGCGGCGTGCCATGTCCTGTCGGTGGGCATTATTTCCGCGCCGAGACCACGGGCTCGCCGCCGGCAAGTATCAGGTTCTCGCGGTAGAACAACTGGTCGCCGCCGTCGGAGAGTTCCAGCAGAGCTCGGTTCCAGCTGGTCGCCGCAATCATCTTCGTGCGTACGATCTCAAGCGGAGCATCGAAAGAGGGCGGGCGCGCCGAGGGCTGCGCGTTTGCCGGCGCCGCGTTCGATGACGCCGTCCTCTTCGAGAAGGAGCGACACCTCGTGGAGAGAACAGACGGCGCAATGGTGGTCCGGTTCATGGGGCGGATCCTTCCGCCGGCGGTGCGTGGGGTTCGAGGAAGACCCGGCTCGCCCGGAGGTCGACGTCGCGGATCGTCGACAGGTCCCTGGCCGTGACGGGGCCCGACGAGGTCTCGAACAGGCGGTTCGCCTGGCGCAGCCGCGCCCGATCGAGCGCGTTGCGGATCGAGCGGGCGTTGGCGAAATGCGGCTGGGCGCGCCGACGCGAAATGTAGTCGGTCATGGCCGAGCGAGCGTCCGCGTCGAAGGCATAGTTCTGCCGCGCCAGCATCGCTTCGGCGATGGTCAGCAGTTCGGCGTCCTCGTAGTCGGGAAAGTCGATGTGGTGCGCGATGCGCGAGCGGAAACCCGGGTTCGACTGATAGAACTTGTCCATCCGGTCGGCATAGCCGGCAAGGATGACGACGAGATCGTCGCGCTGGTTCTCCATCACCTGGAGCAGGATCTCGATCGCTTCCTGGCCGTAGTCGCGCTCGTTGTCGGGGCGATAAAGATAGTAGGCCTCGTCGATGAAGAGTACGCCGCCCATCGCCTTCTTGAGGATCTCCTTGGTCTTGGGCGCGGTGTGGCCGATGTACTGGCCGACGAGGTCGTCGCGGGTGACCGAGATCAGATGGCCCTTGCGGATATAGCCGAGCCTGTGGAGCAGGCCGGCCATGCGCAGCGCCACCGTCGTCTTGCCGGTGCCGGGATTGCCGGTGAAGCTCATGTGCAGTGTCGGAGTCTCGGTCGACAGGCCGAGCTTGCGGCGCGCCCGCTCGACCAGCAGCAGGGCAGCCGTCTCGCGGATGCGCAGCTTGACCGGCTTGAGGCCGGTCAGTTCGCGGTCGAGCTCGTCGAGAATTTCCGCGACGCCGGAGTCGCGGAAATCGGCGGCGAGGTCGACGGCCTGCACGGCGTTGTCCGTCGCGATCGTCATGTCTGACATCGACTTATCTCACCGCGGTCCAGGAATAGGTCTGGGTTCGGCCGCGCACGTCGGTGCGGGTCATCGCCAGACGCGGCTCGACCTTCGGCCGGTTGACGATGAAGGACATGCGGACCGTCTCGAAGCCGCGCGTCGAGTCGAAGGCGTTGACGCGGATGTAGGCATCGCCGAATGCCTTGCGGCATTGGGCGAGTTCCATCATCACGCCGGCCGCGTCCTTCAGGTCGAACATGGGATTGCCCCACATCTCCCAATAGGTGTTCCGCGGGTGCGGATCGTCGGTGTATTCCAGCCCGATCGCCCATTCGTTGCGCAGGCAATATTCGATCTGCGCCACGATCTGGTCGTCGGTCAGGTCGGGAAGAAACGAGAAGCAGCCCTGGGTGATGCGCATGGTCGTGATCCCTTCCTAAACTGCGACGCTTGGCATCGGCGCGAAGTCCGACGTGTCGGTCGATTCATAGTTGAAGCTGATGTTGCCCCAGGTATCGAGCGCGGCCTCCAGCGGCTTGCACCATTTGGCGGCTGCCCGCAGGATCTCGGGGCCTTCATTGGCGATGTCGCGGCCCTCGTTGCGGGCGAGCACCATAGTCTCCAGCGCGACGCGGTTGGCGGTCGCGCCGGCCTGGATGCCCATCGGGTGGCCGATCGTGCCGCCGCCGAACTGCAGCACCACGTCGTCGCCAAACAGGTCGAGAAGCTGGTGCATCTGGCCGGCGTGGATGCCACCCGACGCCACCGGCATGACCTTGCGGATGTCGGCCCAGTCCTGCTCGAAATAGATGCCGCGCTGCAGGTCGACCGCGTTCTTCGTTTCGCGGCAGACGTTGTAGTAGCCCTGGACGGTCATCGGATCGCCCTCCAGCTTGCCGACGGCTGTGCCGGCATGCAGGTGATCGACGCCGGCCAGCCGCAGCCATTTGGCGATGACGCGGAACGAGATGCCGTGGTTCTTCTGGCGCGTATAGGTGCCGTGGCCGGCCCGATGCATGTGCAGGATCATGTCGTTCTGCCGGCACCATTCTGAGATCGACTGGATGGCGGTCCAGCCGATGATCAGATCCACCATGACGATGACCGAACCGAGTTCCTTGGCGAATTCGGCGCGCCGGTACATCTCCTCCATCGTGCCGGCGGTGATGTTGAGGTAATGTCCCTTGACCTCGCCGGTGTCGGCCGACGCCTTGTTCACCGCCTCCATGCAGTAGAGGAAGCGGTCGCGCCAATGCATGAAGGGCTGCGAGTTGATGTTCTCGTCGTCCTTCATGAAGTCGAGGCCGCCCTTGAGGCCCTCGTAGACCACGCGGCCGTAATTCTTGGCCGAGAGGCCGAGCTTCGGCTTGGTGGTAGCGCCGAGCAGGGGCCTGCCGAACTTGTCGAGGCGCTCTCGCTCGACGACGATGCCGGTCGGCGGTCCCTTGAAGGTCTTCACATAGGCAACCGGGAAGCGCATGTCCTCGAGTCGAGCGGCCTTGAGCGGCTTGAACGAGAAGACGTTGCCGATGATCGAAGCCGTCAGGTTGGCGATCGAGCCTTCCTCGAACAGGATCAGGTCGTAGGCGACGTAGCAGAAATACTGACCCGGGTTGTTCGGCACCGGATCGACCCGGTAGGCCTTGGCCCGGTAGCTGTCGCAGGCGGTCAGGCGATCGGTCCAGACCACCGTCCAGGTCGCGGTCGAGCTTTCGCCGGCGACGGCGGCCGCCGCCTCGATCGCGTCGACGCCGTCCTGCGGCGTGATGCGGAACAGCGCGATGAGGTCGGTATCCTTGGGGACGTAGTCGCTGTCCCAGTAACCCATCTGGGCATATTTCATCACGCCGGCCCGATAGCGCTCCTTGCCCCTGATCTCCTTCGGCATCTCGTTCATGGCGGCGTCTCCTTCGATGATCTTTCGGTCGGCGGCGGGTTAGGCCGCGCGGGCGGTGGCGATGTTCGGGTCGAGCAGACCCTTGGCGTAGCGGCGGGCCATCTCGTCCATCGGGATCACCTTGATCCTCGAGGCATTGCCCGCGGTGCCGAACGCCTCGAAGCGGGCGCGGCAGAGGTCGCGCATCGCGTCCATCGCCGGCTTGAGGAATTTGCGCGGATCGAACTCGGATGGGCTGGTGCTCGCGATCCTGCGGAATTGGCCGGTCATGGCCATGCGGCAGTCGGTGTCGATGTTGACCTTGCGCACGCCGTGGCGGATGCCGCGCACGATCTCCTCGACGGGCACGCCGAAGGTCTGAGGCATCTCGCCGCCATGGGCGTTGATGATGTCCTGCAAATCCTGCGGCACCGAGGAGGAGCCGTGCATCACCAGATGCGTGTTGGGCAGCTTCGCGTGGATCGCCTCGATGACGCTCATCGCCAGGATGTCGCCGTCGGGCTTGCGCGAGAACTTGTAGGCGCCGTGGCTGGTGCCGCAGGCGATCGCCAGCGCGTCGACCTTGGTGCGCATGACGAAATCGACAGCCTGGTCGGGATCGGTGAGCA
The DNA here is from genome assembly GCA_043822005.1 of Pseudomonadota bacterium. GTDB lineage: Bacteria > Pseudomonadota > Alphaproteobacteria > Rhizobiales > Rhizobiaceae > Mesorhizobium_A. The sequence goes on from JBDRCE010000067.1 coordinate 3,927, forward strand.
GTTGGTCGTGGCTCAGCACGCCCTCCGCGCCGTGGCCGTCCTCGGCCTCGCCATGGCCGCTCTCGAGCGAGCCCAGCACGCCGAGTTCGCCTTCCACCGAGGCTCCGACGGCGTGTGCCATGTCGGAGACGGCAGCAGTGACCTCGACATTGTAGTCGTAGGACGCCGGCGTCTTGGCGTCGGCCATCAGCGAGCCGTCCATCATCACCGACGTGAAGCCATGGCGGATCGCGCTGAGGCAGGTCGCTGCGCTGTTGCCGTGGTCCTGGTGGATACAGAGCGGGATCTCCGGATAGATCTCGGTCAGCGCCTCCATCATCTTCGCCAGCATGATGTCGTTGGCATAGGTGCGGGCGCCGCGCGACGCCTGGATGATGACCGGCGCGTCGCAGGCGCGGGCCGCCTCCATGATGGCGAGGCCCTGCTCCATGTTGTTGATGTTGAAGGCCGGCACGCCGTAGCCGCGGTCCGCGGCATGGTCGAGGAGTTGCCGGAGCGTGATCTTGGCCATGGTCAGGAGAACTCCCGTTGGAGAAGGTGAGGGGTGAGCGGCGGCTCCGGCAGCAGGGCCTGGAGTTCCGCGATCCAGTTCGCCGGCACCTGGGGCAGGGGACCGGTGATGACGAAATAGTCGGCGAGCGCGCTGAGACGCATCGCGAAGGAGCGCGCCGCGCGGCGTGCGTCGCTGTGGAAGCGCAGGTTTTCCATCAGCGCGACTTCGCCGGGCGCAAGGGCGGCGAGCCCCGCCTCCGCGCCGATGCCGACGCTCTCCGCGATGAAATGGACCGGTCGGCCGACGGCGCGCGCCAAAGGTTCGGCGAAGGCGCGAAGGCTGAGCGCCGGGTTGAACTCGCCCGCGGGATCGCCACGTCCCGCAATCACGGCGACGCGGGCGCCGGCGTCGGCCAGACGCCGGGCCGTCTCGATCAGCGTGGGATCGATGCCGGCCGAGAAGCTGGCGCGCACGAGGACCGTACTGCCTGCGAACGCTCCGGCGGCGGCGGTCTTTTCCATCATGACGTCCTCCCCGCCAGTGCGAGGGCGCGCGCGACCACATGCTCCGGGGTGATGCCGAAATGGCGGTAGAGATCGGATGCCGGGGCGCTTGCGCCGAAACCCTCCATGCCGATGAATGCGCCGTTGTCGCCGATCCAGCGGTCCCAGCCGAGACGCGCGGCGGCCTCGATCGCGATGCGCGGCGCGGCGCCCAATACGGCGTGCCGGTAGTCCTCGGACTGGTTCTCGAACAGTTCCCAGCAGGGCATGGAGACGATGGCGGCGTTGACGCCGTGCTGGCTCGCCAGCATGTCCGCGGCCAGCTTGGCGATCTCCACCTCGGAGCCGGTCGCAAGAAGCGTGATGTCGCGCGGCCCGATCGTCTCGCGCAGCACATAGGCGCCCCTGGCGGCCAGCAGTTCGCTGCCATGGGAGGCGCGCAGCATCGGCAGCGCCTGGCGCGACAGGATCAGCGCGCTCGGACCGGATGCGGAGAGGGCGCATTCCCAGCATTCGGCGGTTTCGACGATGTCGGCGGGCCGGAACACTTTGAAATTTGGCGTGGCACGCAACATGGCCAGATGCTCGATCGGCTGGTGCGTCGGTCCGTCTTCGCCGAGCCCAATCGAGTCGTGGGTAAAGACGTAGATGACGCGCTGGTCCATCAGTGCGGACAGCCGGATCGCGCCGCGGGCATAGTCGGCGAAGACGAGGAAGGTGCCGCCATAGGGGATGAAGCCGCCGTGCAGCGCGATGCCGTTCATCGCCGCCGCCATGCCATGTTCGCGGATGCCGTAGTGGATGTAGCGTCCCTTGAACCTGCCGGGTCCGACCGAGCCGAGGCCGGGCGTGATCGTCAGGTTGGAATGGGTCAGGTCGGCCGAACCGCCGACGGTGAGGGTCGTCGTCTCGTTGATGACGCATAGCGCCATCTCCGACGCCTTCCGGGTCACGACCTTGGTGGCTTTCTCGACATGCTCCTTGCGGAACGCGGCGAGGCGGCGCGAGAGCCGGGGGGGCAGCGCTCCGGAGAGCGCCGCCTCAAAGGCCTTGCGGCGCGGCGAAGCCGCGAGGCGCTCGTCCCACTGGCGGCGGGCAGCCGCACCGCGCGCCGCGATCCGGCGCCATTCTGCCGCGATGTCCGCGGGGATCTCGAACGGCGGGCTCGTCCAGCCGAGAGTGGCGCGCGCGGCGGCGATCTCCGCCTCGCCCAACGGCGCGCCGTGGGTCTTTTCCGAGCCCTGCAGGTTGGGCGCGCCCTTGCCGATGATGGTGCGGCAGGCGATCAGCGAAGGTCGGTTCGAACGCCTCGCCGCCTCGATCGCAGTCGCGACGGCCTCGCGGTCGTGTCCGTCGACCGCCTGCGTGTGCCAACCCGCGGCCTTGAAGCGCTTCTGCTGGTCCATGGAGGTCGACAGCGACGTCGCGCCATCGATGGAAATGCGGTTGTCGTCCCAGAGCACGATCAGCCTGCCGAGTTTCAGATGGCCGGCAAGGTCGATCGCTTCATGGCTGATCCCCTCCTGGAGACAGCCGTCGCCGGCGATCACGTAGGTATGGTGGTCGACGAGGCGCGCGCCGAAGCGGGCGGCCAGCATGCGCTCCGCGAGCGCCATTCCGACCGCGGTGGCGATGCCCTGGCCGAGCGGTCCGGTCGTTGTCTCGATGCCCAGCGCATGGCCGTATTCGGGATGTCCTGCGGTGCGGCTGCCAAGCTGGCGGAAGCGCTTCAGCTCCTCGATCGGCATGTCTGCATAGCCGAGCAGATGGTGGATTGCGTAGAGCAGCATCGATCCGTGTCCCGCGGACAGGACGAAGCGGTCGCGGTCCGGCCAGGCGGGCGCGGTCGGGTCGATGCGGATGAAGCGGTTGAAGAGCACGGTCGCCACGTCCGCCATGCCCATCGGCATGCCGGGATGACCGGAATTCGCCTTCTGCACGGCGTCCATCGCCAGTGCGCGGATGGCGTCGGCCATCCTCGCCTCGATGGCACGGGCGGGCGAGAGCATTGTCGGCCGAACGTTCATGAATGCCTCCCTAGGTCAGCCGCCGGCGGCGTTCGATGAGCTGCAGGATCAGTGGCGTCAGGATGAGTTGCATGGCGAGGTCGAGCTTGTTGCCCGGCACCACGATCGAGTTCGCCCGGCTCATGAACGAGTTGTTGATCATCGACAGCAGGTAGGGAAAATCGATGCCGCGCGGATTGGCGAAGCGGATGACCAGCATCGATTCGTCCGGCGTCGGGATCCAGCGCGCGATGAACGGGTTCGACGTGTCGACGATCGGCACGCGCTGGAAGTTGATGTTGGTCAGCGCGAACTGCGGCACGATATAGCGGACATAGTCCGGCATCCGCCGCAGGATGACGTCCATGACGGCCTCGGTCGAATAGCCGCGCGTCGAGCGGTCGCGGTGGATCTTCTGGATCCACTCGAGATTGATCACCGGAACGACGCCGATCTTGAGATCCGCATGCCGCGCGAGGTCTACCTTGTCGGTGACGGCGCAACCGTGCAGGCCTTCGTAGAACAGGAGGTCGCTCTGGTCGAAATCCCGCCAGGGCGTGAACGTGCCGGGAGCGCAGTCGTAGAGGGCCGCCTCCTCGTCGTCATGGACATAGGTGCGGGTGCGCCCCGTGCCCCTGCGCCCATACTCCGCGAAGACCTCATCCAGGGTCTCCAGCTCGTTGGCTTCGGCGTTGAAGTGCGTGAAGTTCGGATTGCCCTTGCGCTCCTCCTCCGCGACCTTCTCCTTCATCGCCATGCGGTCGTAGCGGTGGAAGGCGTCGCCCTCGATGAAGGCGGCCTCGACCTTCTCGCGCCGGAAGATCTGCTCGAAGATGCGCTTGACCGACGTGGTCCCGGCGCCCGACGACCCGGTGATCGAAATGATGGGATGCTTGGCTGACACGTTCGTCCCTCACGCCCGGAAAAGGCCACGATTGCCGAACAGCGGCGAACGCTCGGCGATGACGCTGGGCTCGGTGTGATAGCGGCCGATGCGCGCCACCTCCCGCGATGCCCCGAACACCAGCGGTGTGCGCTGGTGCAAGGACGTGGGCGGCAGGTCGAGGATCGGGGTTGTGCCGTCGGTCGCAGCGCCCCCCGCCTGCTCGACGAGCATGGCGATCGGGTTCGCTTCGTAGACGAGGCGGAGCCGGCCGTTGGCGTAGCCGCGTCGCGAGTCGCCGGGATAGAGGAACACGCCGCCGCGGATCATGATGCGGTAGGCGTCGGCAACCAGCGAGGCGATCCAGCGCATGTTGAAGTCCTTTTCGCGCGGTCCGGTCGAGCCCTTCAGGCAATCGTCGACATAGAGGCGCACGGCCTCGTCCCAGTGGCGGTAGTTCGAGGCATTGATCGCGAATTCATCGGTCTTCTCGGCAATCGACGGCCGCACCGTTTCGACGAAGGTGCCAAGGCGCGGCGAGTGGACGAAGATGTGCGTGCCGGCGCCGAAGGTGAGCGCCAGCGCGAGCTGCGGCCCGTAGATGAAGAAACCCGCCGCCAACTGGCTTCTGCCCGGCTGCAGGAAGCTCTCCGCAGGCTCGCCCGCCACGGCCGGCAGGATGGAGAAGATGGTTCCGATCGAGACGTTGGTGTCGATGTTGGACGACCCGTCGAGCGGGTCGATCGCGAGCGCAAGCTCGTGCGCGCCGTTGAGGTCGACGGCGCAGTCGAGCTCCTCCGAGCCGTAATGGCGGACCCCTGCCTGCCGTGCGGCGGCGAGAAACGCCTCGTCGGCGCTGACGTCGAGAAAGCGCTGAAAATCGCCATCCGCGTTGCGGCCGCCTGCGGCCGCGCCCAAAGTGGAGGCGGAGGACTGCGCGATCAGCGCGCGGGTGGCGAGGGCCGCCGCGGCAAGGGCGCGGATGGTCTCGGCCACCGCAGCGCGGTCGGCAGGCTGCGAGTTGAGATAGGCGTCGAGCGTTGATGCGGACACCGGTTCCTCCTCCGATTAGCGTCGCGATTTCGAAGGAAGCGGAACACACTGTTGCAGATAAAGGAAATTTAATGTTCTTAGCAGTAAGATAAATTTTCTTAAGCAGAGGCCATGCGAAATCTGACCCTGAAACAGCTCCGCGCGGTTGCCTGCATCGCCGCCGAGGGCAAAATCGTCAGCGCAGCCAAGCACTTGGGCCTGACGGCCCCGGCCGTGACGCTGCAGGTCCAGGCGCTCGAAGAAGAACTGGGCATGGCCCTGTTCGACCGCCTTTCCGGCGGGATGCGTCCGACCGCCGCAGGGCTCGCCGTCATCGAGGTGGCGCGGGCGATCGACGAGCAACTCCTCCTTTTGTCGGACCGGATCGGCGCGCTGAAGGGGTTGACCCAAGGCCATCTCCGGCTGGGTGTAGTGTCGACGGCGAAATATTTTGCGCCGCGGATCATTGCCGCCTTCGGACGTGAGCACCCTGGACTGGAGATCGACCTCAAGGTGGGGAATCGGGCGGAGATCATCCAGGCACTCGACGCGCATGCCGTCGACATCGCCTTGATGGGACGGCCGCCAAAGGACGTGCCGGTCCGGGCGCAGGTATTCGGCGATCACCCTCTGGTCATCGTCGCGCCTCCGGAACATCCCCTGGTCGGCAAGCGTGAAGTGTCTTGCGAGCGGATCGCCACGGAGAAGTTTCTCGTGCGCGAACCGGGCTCGGGGACGCGCATCTCGCTTGAAATCTTCTTCTCCCGCGTGGCGGCCAAGCTGGACAATATCGGCGTCGAGATGGGATCGAACGAGACCATCAAGCAGGCTGTCATGGCGGGGCTGGGCGTTGCCTTCATCTCGGCCCACACGATCGAGGCCGAGGTGCAGTCCGGGCGACTGGTCATCCTCGATGTGGAAGGCACGCCAATCCGGCGGCAATGGTTTGCCGTGGCGCGCGCCGATCGGAACGAAACGCCGGTCATGGCCGCGTTCTCGGCCTTCCTGGCGAAGAAGGGCGCGCAGTTCCTGCCCGTCGCCGCGCCGCTTTATCGCGACCAGTTGGCGCGCGCCTAGCGGGCCAGATCAGGTCGGGCCGCCTGAACGCAAGCCGATCCGCCGGCTGCGATGGTCAATCCCCGGGTCACAGATCTCCGGAGGCCTCGCGCGCGATTTCGTCGAGCAACGTGTTCACTTCGTCGCGGCCCGGTCCGTCGGGCAGGCGCCGGAAGCCGACAGTGACCTTGCCCGGCTCGGCGTCCGTCTCGTAGGCGAAGAGCACGTAGGGACAGTAGGCGATGTTGCCGATGTCGGCCTCCATGGCCTTGCGGGACACAACGGCTGAGCAGAACTGGAAGAACTCGGCGTTGCGGTAAAGCGGCTTGCTGCTGCCGACATCGCCCGCCGTTCGCTGGAGCATGTCGCCGATATGGCCGCGATAGTCGACGAGGTAGCCGCGGTTGACGATCGCGTCTTCGAGATCCGCCGCGACCTCGGTGAAAGGCGCCTCGCTGACATGTCGCGTGACGTCGTCGGCGGCGAGCGCGGCGGACGAGACCGCCGAGATCAGGGCAAGCGAAGCGAGAAGCTTGAGAAGCATGAAGTCCTCCATCTGCCCGTCTTCGATGCGGGCCATATTGCAAGGCTAGTCTGTCGCGATAAAATATGCAAAAAATAAAATATGTGAATGGGAGGAGATATGATGACGAACCATCGCGAAGGCGGCCTTGTGATTGGGCGGCGTTCGATGATCATCGGATTGGGAGCGGCGGGCCTCCTGGCGGGGTTCATGCCCGGCGGGCTGCGTCAGGCTCGCGCGCAGACCGTTTCGACGGGCAGTGCCGATCTGACCGTCGTCAGCGACGGCTCTCTGACGCTGCCGATGGGTGTTGTCTTTCCTGACGTTCCGCAAGACGAACTGGCGCGGCTCCTCGCCGACAATGGCATGGCAACGGACGCGCTGCGCCCCGACTGCAATGTAACACTGGTCCGGACGGGCGACCGGCTCGCGATCTTCGACGTCGGCGCCGGCTCCAACTTCATGCCGACGGCCGGAAAGCTGGCCGACAGTCTCGGCGCCGCCGGTATCGATCCGTCCGAGGTCACGGACGTGGTGATCACGCATGCCCATCCTGACCATATCTGGGGCCTGACCGACGATTTCGACGAACTGGTCTTCGCCAACGCCCAGCATCACATCGGCAAGGCCGAGTGGGACTTCTGGTCGTCGCCGGAGACCATCTCGAAGGTGCCGCAGGACCGGCAGACCTTCGTGGTGGGTGCGCAGAACCGCTTCGCCGCGATCGCCGACACGGTGCGGTTCCTGGCGGACGGCGAGGAGGTCCTGCCGGGCGTCGAAGCCGTCGCAACCCCGGGCCACACGCCGGGGCATCTGTCCTTCATGGTGCATGGAACCGAGCCGGTCCTCATCATCGGTGATGCGATCTCGAATTCCATCCTTTCCTTCGAACGGCCGGACTGGCCGACCGCGAGCGACCAGGATCCCGCCCTTGGCGCCCAGACGCGCAGGAAGCTGCTCGATCGCCTCGCAGGCGACAAGGTGCGCGCAATCGGCTTCCATTTCCCCTATCCCGGCGCCGGGATGGTCGAAAAGAAGGACGGTTCGTACCGCTACGTCCCGGCGTAACCTATTCGGCAGGCTGCCTGGAGGGGGACCGGAAGGCGCCGAAGGGTGAACCCTCGATGAGATAGGCCAGGCCCATCCGCGCGCCGAGGAAGATCGATAGCATCACCACGGGCGCCGAGATCGCGAGGGCTGAGACCGCGGTAACTCCCTGGCCGATGGTACATCCCATGGCGAAGACGCCGCCGATCCCCATCAGGACGCCGCCGGCGATATGGCGGCTGAGTTCCCGCGCATCGTCGCAGGCCTCCCAGCGCACATCGCGCTGTCGCCAGGCGCGGGCCGCGGCACCCGCGACGACACCCAGAACCAGACCGACGCCGTAGTCGGGAAGAACCCCCGTGAAGGTGATTATCTGGAGGATCGTGTCGGCCACAGGAACGACGAACGATCCGGCCTCGATCTGGACGACATCGAAGGAGTTTGCGGCGGCGTAGCTCGTTGCCCACCAGCCGAATGCGATAACCAGACCGACGGTCGAACCGGTTGCAATCGAACCGACCTCGCGCCGGTAGCGCGCGTTGGCGAAGACCCAGCCGAACAGTGCGAGAGCCACCGCGCCGGCAACGATGATCGATACGTCCATGCCTACGATCGACGAGAGAATGGCGCCAAGCGATTGTCCGCCCCGCTCGGAGAGATCGATGGCAAGATTATCGGAAAGTGCGACCCGCGCCTGCGCGACAAGTCCCTTCTGAGCCGACATCGCCGCGAGGCCGAGAACGATCAGCACGATGAGGGAGCGAAGGCTGCCGCCACCGAGCCGCACGAGCGCGCCGAAGCCGCAGGTGCCGACGAGCGCCATGCCGAAGCCGAAGGCGATACCGCCTGCGATGGCGCCGACCCAGGCGAAATCGGATCGAATGTAGAAGCTCTCGCCGATGTCGATCAGTCCGAACGCCTGCATGGTCTGGGTGGCGACTAGGGCGACCGCGGCAGCCAGCACCCATGTCCGCAGACCGCGGCTGTCGCCGGCGTACCAGTGCCGCTCCAGGGCGGACATCGTGCAGAAACGGTTGGCGCGCGCGGCATAGCCGAGCACGAAGCCGGCGCACAGACCCGCAAGCGCCAGAAACCACGGCGAGGTGGCCAGGCCCATCTTCTCCTCCCGCGGGCCAAGCCCGCCGCCGGCTCTCGCCGGCGCGTATACGGCGCCGCCGTCCGGCGCCCGATCTACTTCTTCGCGTCGGCCCCCCTCACCGGCGCGCAGAAGAGAGTGTAAAGGGTCTCGATGACCGAGGAAACCTCGTCGCTGGCGATCGAGTAATAGATGGTGCGGCCTTCGCGGCGCGTATTCACCAGCCGGTCGAAACGGAGGCGGGCAAGCTGTTGGGAGACGGCTGCCTGCGGTAGCCTCATGGCGTCCTCCAGTTCGGATACCGACCTCTCTCCTTCCGCCAGCAGGCAGAGGATCAGCAGGCGACCCTCATGCGACAGCGCTTTCAGCAACTCGCTCGCCTTGCGTGCCTGATCGAGAAGCGAATTGAAATCTTCCGGTGTCCGGGCGTCGTTGATCTTGGGGAGGCTCATGTCCGTGCGGCTCAGTCAGGTTTGGTCGGGGTTCGGGGAAGGAGGGCAATCAGTTCGCCAATACGGTACCAGAAAAACTCGTCGCCTACATAGCCTCGAATTCGGCCGATCTCGCGATCCTGGTCCATCAGCACGAAAGTCGGCGTGAACCTCTCCTTCTGGATATGCTTGAGATCGTCGGGCCAGGGCTCTGTGATGTCGACGCGCCGCAGCGGCGCAAGGCGGCCCTCATCGGTGTTGGGCCAGGCAGGGGCGATCTCGGCATTGAACCTTGCACACCAGACGCAGCCGGGCTGCTCCATCATGACGAGTTCGGCCGCATGCACCGGCAATGCCGAGCACAGTGCGAATGCGGCAAGAGCCAATCGCGCCAGGCCGATAAAGTTCATGGACCACCCCCACAGAGTGTTGCATATAAATATAGCATTCTATGCATGCTTCTGCCAAGGTCAGCGGGACTCAAGCGTCAGGGAGGAAAGATGCTGGACGTCAGTGTTGGCGGTGCATTGCTCGCGGGACTCCTGTCCTTTGTGTCGCCCTGCGTGTTGCCCATCGTGCCGCCCTACCTGGCCTGGCTCGCCGGCGTGAGCTTTGACGAGTTGAAGGATGAGACGCCGGGGGCCAAGCAACGCCGGCGGGTGGTCGTGGCGGCCATCGCCTTCGTGCTCGGCTTCACCACCGTCTTCGTCGCCCTCGGCGCGACGGCGAGCGTCATTGGCAAAACCATCGCGCAGTATTTCGACACGCTTTCGGTCATCGCCGGCATCATCATCATCATCATGGGCCTGCACTTTCTCGGCGTATTCCGTATCGCGGCGCTGTATCGCGAAGCCCGGGTGCAGGTGGACCGCAAGCCGGCAGGGCCACTCGGTGCCTATGTGATCGGCCTTGCCTTCGCCTTTGGCTGGACGCCCTGTGTGGGACCGGTGCTCGCTGCCATCCTCTTCGTTGCCGGAAGCGAAGGTAGTGCCGTCCGGGGCGGCGTTCTTCTTGCCGTCTATTCGCTCGGGATCGGTATTCCGTTCATCCTCGCGGCGCTGTTCGCAAGCCGGTTTCTGGCCTTGGCATCGAGATTCAAGCGGCACATGCACAAGGTGGAGATGGCGATGGGCGGACTGCTCGTCATCACCGGCATCCTGTTCATCACCGGTCAGATGTCGACGATCTCGCTGTGGCTGCTCGACACGTTCCCGATATTCCAGACCCTAGGCTAGGAGGATGCCATGACCCGCTTTGTCACCGCCCTGTGGCTGTCGCTGCTGGCGCTTGCAATTCCTCGCGTGGCAGCCGCCGTCGAGATTGGCGAGGACGGACTGCACAAGCAGCCGTGGTTCACGATCACCTTCCGCGACATGGCCGAAGACATCGCCCAGGCGAAGGCCGAGGGCAAGCGGCTTGCCATAACGATCGAGCAGCGCGGCTGCATCTACTGTCGCCAGATGCACGAGAAGCTCCTCGCCGACCCGGAGGTGGCCGACTACATCCGCGAGCACTTCATGGTGGTGCAGTACAACATGTTCGGCGACGAGGAAGTAACCGACCTCGATGGCGAGGTGCTGACCGAGAAGACCGCGGCGCGGAAATGGGGCTACGTGTTCACGCCGACGATCGTCTTCCTCCCGGAGGAGGCGCCGGAGGGCAAGACGGCGGCCGAGGCCGCGGTTGCGACCATGCCGGGCGCATTCGGCAAGTGGACCTTCCTCAACATGTTCCGATGGGTGAACGAAAAGGGCTACGCGTCGGGCGAGCATTTCCAGCATTACCACGCGCGCATCATCAACGAACTGCGTGCCGCAGGACGGCTCGGCGAGGGCGAAGATTAATACATGCAGAAATTCATATTTTTATATTGAATGCCTCTCGCTTGCGAGATAACGTCATAAATGAGGAGTCGGTCGTGCAGACCGAAATGCACGGAGGAGCATCGAGATGGAGCGGTTCATGGCCGCGTTGGCGTTCGCTATCGCGATAGCCGGCGGAGCGTCTGCGGGAGAGATCGCCCCTGGCGATGTGAAGTTCGACGACATGAAGGTAGCGGCGTCGCTCACAGGCGCGCCTGGCAATCCGGAGGAGGGCGCCAAGACACTCGCGAACCGGGGTCTCGGCAATTGTCTCGCATGCCACGCCGTCAAGTCGCTTTCCAAAGAGCAGTTTCACGGCGACGTCGCGCCGTCGCTGGACGGAGCCGCCGACCGGTGGTCGACCGAACAGCTCCGGGCGATCGTCATCGATTCAAAGCAGGCGCTCAACCCGGACACCATGATGCCGGGCTTCTACAGCCTGAACGTCGGCAAGAATCCGCGCAAGGATCTGGTCGGCAAGACGATCCTTACGGCGCAGCAGGTCGAAGACGTGGTCGCGTATCTCGCGACCCTCAAGGAATAGAAGAGATGGAGGTTCGCATGACGCTGACGAGACGCCGGGCGCTTGCCTTGTTTGCCGGAGCGGCTGCATTTCCCACGCTGCAGTTGCTTCCCGGGCCGGCATTCGCCGCCGCGGAAGATACAACCAAGCTGATTGCCGACTTCGCCGGCGGCAAGGAGCCTCAGGCTGGCAAGATCAAGCTCACGGCCCCCGATATCGCCGAGAACGGCAACACGGTTCCGATCGCGATCAACGTCGAGAGTGCCATGACGGACGGCGATATGGTGGCCTCGGTAATGATCCTGGCGGACGGCAATCCGCGTCCCGAGGTGGCCACGTTCCATTTCACGGCTTTGTCCGGAACCGCGGCCGCGACCACGCGGATGCGGCTGGCGAAGACGCAGAACGTCATTGCCCTGGCCAAGATGGCCGACGGCTCCGTCTACATGGACAAGAAGGAAGTCAAGGTGACGATCGGCGGCTGCGGCGGCTGATCCGACCTTCGATCCAATCGGATAAGGGAAATAGACAATGGCAGAGACCCCAAAGCCACGCGTAAAGGTCCCCAAGTCGGCGAAGGCCGGCGAGGTGATCGTCCTGAAGACGCTGATCAGCCACGAGATGGAATCGGGCCAGCGAAAGGACAAGGAAGGCAAGCCGATCCCCCGCAAGATCATCAACAAGTTCAGCTGCGAGTTCAATGGGCAGCCGGTGTTCTCCTGCGATCTCGACCCGGCGATTTCGGCCAATCCCTATTTCGAGTTCAGCGCGAAAGTGCCGGAGAGCGGCACGTTCAAGTTCACCTGGGTGGACGACGACGGCTCGATCTACACCGACGAGCAGAAGATCGAAGTGAACTGAGCCAGGTCCGCGACGGAGGGGTCGCGATCCAGCCGGGAGGACGAGCGTGGAAAGACTGAAGCTGCTTACGGGAACCGCCGCCTGCGTGGTCCTCACGGGACTCGCCATCGCCACGGCGATGGCCGATCCCGTCGACGACACGCTTGAGATCGACGGAGTACCTATGATCACCAAGGCCCCGGCGCCGGAGGGACATCCCTTCAAGGAGGTGCTTTCGGGCTGGCTGTTCCGGGAGGCGGAGACGCGAGCGACCGAGGCGGAATCGTTCGCCAATCCGGGCATGTTCGCCGTTGAGCGCGGCGCCGAGATCTGGGGCACCGTCGAGGGCTCGATGGGCAAGTCGTGCGCATCCTGCCACAACGACGCGGCCGAAAGCATGAAAGGCGTAGGCGCCAACTATCCGAAGTGGGACGCGAAGTCGAAGAAGCCATTGAACGTCGAGCTTCAGATCGACAAATGCCGCGTCGAGAACATGGGGGCCGAGCCCTACAAGTTCGACGATGCGGACCAGATCGCGCTGACCACCTACATCAAGCATCAGTCGCTCGGCACACCTGTGAAGGTCGACCTGTCGCAGGGCGACATGCAGACCTGGTGGGACAAGGGCAAGGAGGTCTACTACACCCGCACGGGGCAGTTGAACTTCGCCTGCGCCTCCTGCCACGAGGGTGCGATGGGCAAATACATCCGCGCCGATCATCTCAGCCAGGGCCAGGTCAACGGCTTCCCGACCTACCGCTTCAACACCGCTGGAATGGTGTCGCTGCACAACCGTTTCCGCGGCTGCATCCGCGACACGAGGGCGGAGATGCCGAAGGCGTTTTCCGACGAGCTGATGGCGCTCGAGGTCTACGTGACGTGGCGTGGAACCGGTCTGTCCGTCGAGACACCGTCGGTGCGCCAGTAGGATCCGGCGCGGGGCAAGTCCACAGCCGGCGGCGGCGAGCCGCCGGCCGGATTCCTGCGCCCTAGTCTTTCGCGGAGTTCGTTGCATGAGCTATACGAGACGGGATTTCCTTCAGTTCGCGGTGAATGCGGGCGCCGTGTTTGGCGCAGCCGGGCTGCTTGGAAGTCCGACGCGTGCACTCGCGCAGCAGAAACTGACCCAGGACGACCTTCTCAGGTTCGACTCGAAGGGGCAGATCACGCTGCTGCATTTCACCGACGTCCACGCACAGCTGAAGCCGATCTATTTCCGGCCGCCGGACACCAATATCGGCGTCGGAGCCTTCGCTGGCATTCCGCCGCATCTCGTCGGGGAGGAGTTCCTGAAGACGTTCGGCATCGAGCGCGGCTCCCCCTATGCCTACGCCCACACGTTCGTCGATTACGTCGACCTCGCGAAGGCGTACGGAAAGCTGGGCGGTCTCGACCGGACGGCCACGCTGGTCAAGGCGATCCGGGCCGAACGCGGTGAGGACAAGGTGCTCTTCCTCGATGGTGGCGACACCTGGCAGGGGTCTTACACGGCGTTGAAAACGAACGGCCAGGACATGGTCGACTGCATGAAGCTCCTTCGCCCCGACGCCATGACAGGGCATTGGGAGTTCACGCTCGGCGAGGCAAGGTTTCTCGAAATCACGGAAAGCCTCGGATACCCATTCCTCGCCTCGAACATCTTCGATTCGGAGTGGGACGAGCCGGCCTTCGACAACACGGCCATGTTCGAGAAGGGCGGCATCAAGGTCGCCGTCATCGGTCAGGCGATGCCTTACACGCCGATCGCCAATCCGCGCTGGATGTTTCCGAAATGGTCGTTCGGCATCCGCCCCGACGTGCTGCAGGCGAACGTCGACGCCGCGCGCGCAGACGGCGCGGAAGTCGTGGTGCTGATCTCTCACAACGGCTTCGACGTTGACCGCAAGCTCTCCACAGTCGTGAAGGGGATCGACGTGATCCTCACCGGCCATACCCACGACGCGGTGCCGCGCGCAGTGCAGGTGGAGAACACGCTGATCCTGTCCTCGGGGTCACACGGCAAGTATCTGGGACGCATCGACCTCGAAATCTCCGGCGGAAAGGTCACCGGCTACAGTTCGAACCTGATCCCGGTCTTTTCCGACGTGATCGCGCCCGATGCCGAGATGGCGGCGAAGATCGACGAGGTGAGGGCGCCGTACAAGGACGAGGTCTCGCGCGTGATCGGCCGGACGGAGACGCTGCTCTATCGCCGCGGCAACTTCAACGGTACCTGGGACGACCTGATCTGCCAGGGAATCATCGAGGCGCGGGACACCCAGATCGCCCTGTCGCCGGGCTTCCGCTGGGGAACGACCTTGCTGCCCGGAGACGACATCACCATCGACGACCTCTATACGGAGACGTCGATGAGTTATCCGGCGGTCTACCGCAACGAGATGACGGGCGCGCAGCTCAAAGACGTGCTCGAGGACGTCTGCGACAACCTGTTCAACCCCGATCCTTTCCTCCAGCAGGGCGGCGACATGGTCCGCGTCGGAGGCATGACATACACCTGCTCCGTCAACGCGAGCATAGGCAACCGCATCTCCGACATGAAGCTGACCGCCACCGGCGAGGCGATCGATCCGGCCAGGACCTATATCGTGGGCGGCTGGGCGTCGGTGAACGAAGCGGTGGAAGGGCCGGCGATCTACGACCTGATGGAAGGCTACATATCCGGCAAGCAGACGGTCGCCGTGCCTGACGAGCGGACGGTCAAGGTCATCCTCTGACCGTATTTGTTCGGCGGGAATTTGCACCCGGCGGATAAAGCGGTTGACTGCGAGGCTGATACATATAATTATTCATATATAACTATTGATTGGAGTCTCGGGAGGAGCCGATGACGAACTCTGCGCGATCTGGCGCCGCTTCGCGGCGTGCCTTTCTCAAGGGCGGGCTAGCCACCGGTGCGGCCCTCGCGGCCGGAAGCGCCTCGGCCGGCGAAAAGATCATCACCGAGGTGCAGGACTGGAACCGCTATCCCGGGGAAGGCGTCGACGCGCGGCCCTACGGCACGCCGTCCCAGTTCGAGGCCCATGTGGTGCGCAAGAACGTGCCTTGGCTCACCTCGGACGTGGTGTCCTCGATCAACTTCACACCGCTTCACGAACTCGACGGGATCATTACCCCGAGCGGCCTATGTTTCGAGCGCCATCACGGAGGTATCGCCGAGATCGAATCCAAGGATCATCGCCTGATGATCAACGGCATGGTCGAGAAGCCGCTCGTCTTCACGATGGCCGACCTGAAGCGCTTTCCGCGCGAGAACAAGGTCTACTTCCTGGAATGCGCGGCCAATTCCGGCATGGAATGGCGCGGCGCGCAGCTCAATGGCTGCCAGTTCACGCACGGCATGCTGCATTGCGTGATGTATACCGGTGTCCGGCTCAAGACCCTGCTCGAGGAAGCCGGCGTGAAGCCGGAAGGCAAGTGGCTGCTCGCGGAAGGCGCCGACGCATCGTCGATGACGCGATCGATACCCCTCGACAAGGCCCTCGACGACTGCATGGTCGCCTTCGGCATGAATGGCGAGGCGCTGCGGCCCGAACAGGGCTATCCGTTGCGCCTGGTCGTGCCGGGTTTCGAAGGCAACATGTGGATCAAGTGGCTGCGCCGCCTCGAGATCGGCGACCAGCCCTGGCAGCAGCGCGAGGAGACGTCGAAATACACCGATCTCCTGCCAAGCGGAAAGGCGCGCAGGTTCACCTTCGCTATGGACGTCAAGTCGGTGATCACGAATCCCAGCCCGCAGGCTCCGATCACGCATGGCAAGGGTCCGCTCGTCGTCGCCGGTCTGGCCTGGTCCGGAAACGGAACCATCAAGCGGGTCGACGTGTCGATCGATGGCGGCCGCAACTGGCAGACCGCGCGGATCGACGGCCCGAGCCTGCCCAAGGCTCTCCATCGCTTCTACTACGAGTTCGACTGGGACGGATCCGAGCTCTTCCTTCAGTCACGCGCGATCGATTCCGACGGGATCGTCCAGCCGACCAAGGACGACCTGCGCGCCGCCCGCGGATCGAACTCCATCTACCACAACAACGGCATACAGACCTGGCACGTGAACAAGGACGGGGTGATCGAGAATGTCGAGATTTCCTGAAGCGGGAATTCTTGCGGCGCTCTTCATGTGCGCCTCAATTGGGTTCGCCTCCGCCCAGGACGCTGCCCTAGGCGGGGCCGTTTTCGCCAAGTGCAAAACGTGCCATGCCGTCGGTCCCGACGCCAAGAACCAGGTGGGCCCGCATCTCAACGGCATCGTCGGCCGCCCGGCAGGCTCGGCCGAAGGCTACAAATACTCGACCGCGATGGCGACGAAAGGTGCCGAAGGGCTGGTCTGGGACGAGGCTACGCTGGTTCCCTATCTCGCCGACCCCAAGGGCGTCGTGAAGGGCACCAAGATGGCGTTCGCCGGGCTCAAGAAGCGCGAAGAGGTTTCGAACCTCATTGCCTACCTGGCGACGTTCGCGCTGGACGGCAGCAAGAAGTCCGCGGGCGCCGGCGCCGCCGCGCCGGCGGAGCAGAAAGCGGAGGTGCCGCCACACGCCCCTACGGCCGTGCAGACGCCGACCCAACCAGCGCCTGCCGCTCGGGGCGAAGGGCTCAAGTTCGGGCTCGGACGGCTGGCCGCCGAGGACGAAATCTCGGCGTGGGATATCGACGTGCGCCCTGACGGAAAGGGACTTCCCGTCGGCCGCGGCACAGTCGCGACCGGCATGGCCATCTATGACGAGAACTGCGCCACCTGCCACGGCGATTTCGGCGAGGCCGTCGATCGCTGGCCCGTCCTCGCAGGCGGGCACGGATCGCTCCAGGCGGACCGCCCTCAGAAGACGATCGGCTCCTACTGGCCGTATCTCTCGACGGTCTACGACTATGTTCGCCGCGCGATGCCGTTCGGGAACGCGCGTTCGCTGTCCAACGACGACATCTATGCCCTGACCGCCTACATCCTTTATCTGAACGATGTCGTCGACGACGAGGAGTTCGAACTCTCGAACGAGAACCTTGCCTCGATCCGGCTGCCGAACGAGGCGAATTTCATCGAGGATGATCGCGCCTCCGAACCGCACAACCAGCCGGGCCTGGAGCCTTGCATGAAGGATTGCAGGCCGGGCAAGGCCGAGATCACGATGCACGCCGCAGTGCTCGACGTCACGCCGGAAGACTCGGAGAACGACGACGCGCCCGCGGCCGGCATCGAATAGTGTTCGCAGGCGAGGCATTGGGAAGAGCCCGATCGGGAGCGGGAAGGATCAGTACCAGGTCGTGGCCGGATCCCCTTGCCGTCGCGGCGATTCCGGTCACGATTGCATCGCCACGGGCGATTCCTGACGTTCTGATTTCGTTGCGCAAAGTCGCTCCCCTTGGGCGTACCAACTCTCTTCGAAATCGCTATTGATCTTTCCCGGCACGGCCTTCGCTCCTTTGCGACCTTGTTCGCGGCTTCGCTCGGGTCCCCAGCCGGAAGGTCGCGCGTCGCGTGCGCCGAACGGGCAACATTTATGCCACCGTCGAATAGCTTTCAGACGTAACCGCCCGACGCATAGCTGCGCGCCCCGTGTAAAATACAATTCTTATCCGAAATTGTCTATTCCGCCCTCGATCAACTCCTCCTAGCCTGACCCTCATCGGACGGTTCCGGGAGGAAGATGGGATTGTCCGCCATGCGCGCCGAAGAGCGCGCCGAACGGGAGGACTTTCCTATGACGACTGTGACTCGCAGGCGCGCCCTGCGTTATTTTGGCATGTCGGTCGCGCTTGGCGCCGTGATTGCCGCTCTGCCTTCTGCCGCGCAGGACCGGACATCGGTCAAGATCGGCTATGCCATCTCCAAGACCGGCCCCAATTCCGGCGGTGCCGGCATCACCACGCTTCCGAACTACGTCCTCTGGGTCAAGGAGGTGAACGACGCCGGCGGGCTCGAAATGCCGGACGGCAAGAAGCTGCCGATCGAAGTCATTGAATATGACGACCGTTCGTCGGCGGAAGAGGTCGTGCGCTCGATCGAGCGGCTGGCTACGCAGGACAAGGTCGACTTCATCCTGCCGCCCTGGGGCACCGGCTTCAATCTCGCTGTCGCGCCGCTGTTCGACCGCTTCGGCTATCCGCAGCTCGCTGTCTCGGCGGTCACCGACAAAGCGCCGGAATTCGTCAAGCGCTGGAAGAAGAGCTACTGGATGCTCGGCGGCGGCGACGACTACACCTCTGCGCTGGCGGGCCTGCTGACCAAGGCGGCCGGCGACGGCACGATCAACAAGAAGATCGCCATGATCTCGGTTGCCGACGGCTTCGGCATCGACCTGGTCACCGCGGCGCGGCCTTCGTTCAAGGATGCCGGCTTCGAAGTGGTCTATGACGTGACCTATCCGGCCGGCACCACCGACTTTACGCCGATGATCAACGAGGCGGCGGCCGGCGGGGCCGACACATTCGTCGCCTTCTCCTATCCGCCCGAGACCTTCGCGATCACGCAGCAGGCGCAGGTTGCCAAGTTCAACCCCAAGATCCTCTATCTCGGCGTCGGCACCGGCTTCCCCGTCTATGGCGAGAAGAACGGCGCGAACGCCGAAGGCATCATGAGCCTCGGCGGCATCGACCCCAAGAACGACGCCAATGCGGCCTATCGCAAGCGGCACCAGGACGTGACCGGCCAGGCGCCGGACCTGTGGGGCTCGGTGATCACCTACAACAGCCTGCAGATGCTGCAGGAGGCGATCAAGCGGCGCGGCCTCGACCGGGACGCGGTGGCCGACGAACTCTCCAACGGCACCTTCCAGACGGTGCTCGGCGAGGTCAAGCTCGAGGACAACCAATTGCGCAAGCTGTGGTTCGGCGGCCAGTGGCAGAACGGCCAGTTCGTCGCCGTCGCCCCGGTCGACAGGGAAGGCGCGGCCCCTGCCATCCTGCCGAAGCCGGCCTGGAAGTAGGCCCGAGGTCGCGAAGGAGCGGGCGATGCTGACGACCACGCTGATCGCGGGCCTCGTGCTCGGGGGAACCTATGCCCTCGTGGCCATGGGCCTGACGATCCAGTACGGCATCGCCCGGACGATGAACCTCGCCTACGGCGAGACGATCATCGCCGCCGCCTTCGCGGCCTATCTCGTCCACAACAATCTCGGCATCAGCCCCATCCTGGGGCTGGTGCTGATCGCGCCGGCGGGCTTCGCCTTCGGCTGGCTCGTCTACGGGCTGCTGCTCAGGCCGCTGGTCAGGCGGTCGAAGGGTGGGGCCGCGCTGGAAATCGACTCCATTCTCGCCACCTTCGGCCTGCTCTTCGTCATCCAGGGGGTGATGCAGGTCGGTTTCGGCGGCAACTACATCAGCTACAGCTACATGAATTTCGGCGTTGAAATCCTCGGCGCCAGCGTCGCTGCCAACCGGCTGCTCGCCCTGGTCCTGGCGCTCGCCATCGGCGGCGGCCTCTATCTGCTTCTCACCTACACGCGGTGGGGCACGGCGCTGCGGGCCGTCGCGGTGGCGCCGGCGTCGGCGCCGCTGGTCGGCATCGACGCC
>JBDRCE010000068.1:0-33811 GCA_043822005.1 Pseudomonadota bacterium
GATGACGGCGCAGTCGACTTCATCGCCAAAGGCGCGTCCGGCGCCGACGAGCCTGTCGTGATGCAGTGCAAAGATGCGGTACCCGCTGTTGCGGAAAGCCTCGACGATGGCGGAGGCGGGCCGATCTCCAAGCCGCGCGGCGGCGTAAAGTCCGGCGAGTTGAGCCTCGTCGCGGAAGGATGAGACGAGTGCCACGTCGGTTTCAGCGCCGCTCATGATCTTGCTCATCCGCGTTCGCGCCACAAACATGCCTTTGCGGGACTGGCAGCGGCCGGCCTGTGTAGACGTCCTTGCTGTCGCCATAAGCTCTCACAACCGCGGCACGTGCGAGGATTGCCTCGAACCAGCGAAAGAGGTTTGGATAGTCCTGCAGGCGCTGGCCATGTGCAGTGTGGGGAACGATCCACGGAAAACAGGCCATGTCAGCGATGGAATAGTCGCCGGCAATGTAGGGTCGGTCAGCCAGGCGTCTGTCCAAAACGCCGTAGAGCCGAGCGGTCTCGCTCCTGTAGCGGTCGATCGCATACGGTACCTTGTCGCTCGCAAAGACGTTGAAATGACCGATCTGACCGGCCATCGGCCCGAGGCCCGCCATTTGCCAGAAGAGCCACTGAAGGACCTCGATGCGGGCGTCCGGCTCGACGGGCAGGAACATCCCGGTTTTCTCGGCGAGGTAGAGGAGGATTGCGCCTGACTCGAACACCGACACGGACCGATTACGTCCCGCCGGAGCGTGGTCGACAATGGCGGGGATGCGCCCGTTTGGGGATATCGCGAGGAACTCTGGCCGGCGCTGCTCTCCCTTGGAGAGGTTCACCGGCACGATTCGATAGGCGAGGCCCGCCTCCTCGAGGAAGAGGCGAACCTTGTGCCCGTTTGGCGTTGCCGTGTAGTGGAGGTCGATCATGCCAGGCCCCTTGTTCGTGTCGCGCTCCCGATTGGCGGAACGCCGCAGGCGCGGGCCCCATGGACCCGCGGGTCAATTCATCGGCGCCACTCTGGCGACAGTCCGCTTGAATGCGGGCAGACGCCCTAGGCCGCGTCGCGCGTCTCGTTCCCTGCAATCCACTCGGCGACAGAACGACCGATGGTTTCCGAGTGGTCTTCCTGCAGGTAGTGCGCCCCGGGCCCGAGCTGGATGAGCTGACAATCGTGGAGCTTTGCGGCAAACGCTTCGGCGAAAGCTGGTGAAACCAGAGCGCCCGGGTTCCCGGCGAAGAGCAGCTTGGGATAGCGCGAGCTCGCGAGGGCGAGATGTGCTTGCTCCAGCATTTCATTCACGTCCGCAGGCTCGCCGGCGATAGGCAGTTCGTTCGGAAGGCGCCAGGTAGGCTTTCGTGATTCCGGCGTGGCGAACGGAGCGCGATAAACCGCCATTTCCTCCTCGCCGAGCTTCCTGACGACCGAGCCCGGAAGGATGCGTTCGACAAACGCATTTCCTTCAATGATCATCCGCTCGCCTTCGCCCGGCGTGCGGAACTTGCGGAACGTCTCACGCGCCGCCTCTACGTGATGGAAATCATCCCAGCTCGGCATCGGCCGGATGAACTCCATGAAGGCGAGGCCGCGAACAAAATCGGACCTGCGAGCCGCCAGATGAAAGGCGAGCGCCGTTCCCCAATCCTGTGCGACGAGATATGCGGAACCGATTCCCTGGGCTTCGATGAACGCATCGAGATAGCGGGCGTGATCCGCAAAGCGGTAGTCGATGTCCGGTTTGCCCGATTGGCCGAAACCGATGAGGTCGGGAGCTATGCACCGGGCTACTGGCGCCACGTGTGGCAGGATGTTCCGCCAGATGTAAGACGATGTCGGGTTGCCGTGCAGGAAGAGTACAACAGGTCCCTCCTGCCGGCCGGTCTCTCGATAGGCCATGTGGGAGCCGAATACCGCTTGATGTGGCAGCTCAATGTCGAATTTCATGGGGTTCACCTTTGTTGACCGGTTTCTTTTGCCAGGGGGAAGGTCGGGGTTCAGCCCGCTTCATCGTAAGACCGATCTAATACGTTCGTCCGTATTGAGTCAAGCTCTCAGTTCCGCTCCGTCGATCCCACGTGAGCAAGATCGATCGTTAACCTGGCTTTGGAGTATGCGTCTCTATCTGGCAGGCATCAAAGGATGCGGCGCGCGCGGATGGATGAGCCGGCTTGGACCGCCGCCGGCTTACCCTTACTCGGAGGGATTGCCTCCGGTGGCCAACAATGGGCCGGATCTCGCCAACGCGTTTGTGCAAAAGGTTGTCCAGGAAATCATCGGCGGCCCGACTTTCGGCATGCCAATTGATACCTCCGAGCAACTTCTCGGAATGCCGCCAGCGAACGCGATACGTGCTGAAGAAAGTCAATTCCTCTCCGCTAGGTACGCACAATCAGAATGCGGTCCTATTTGGAGCGAAGGCCTTCGCGGCAACCTGTTTTTGTTGGCACCACCTCTCAATTGATAAGGCCGGTCAGAGACGCGGACACTCGAACCATTAAAGAATGGCCGACATCAAAACTAGTTTTGCAGCATCGGTGACCTGCATTCCCTGAAGACCGTAGCAAAAACGATCCTCTTGAACCGCTCCAGCGCCGCCTCATTGCGTTCGACCTTCATGCGCATTATTGCACCTTCCCATGAAGACAGGAGGAAATCGGCGAGGTCTTCTGGAGTAAAGGTGGAATCGATTTCGCCCGTCGACTGCGCTTCCCCGATACATTCCGCGAAACGATCACGCCATTCCAGGAAGATCTCCGACAGACGCGACCGAAGCATCTCACTGAGCGGCGCGGCCTCGAGACTAAAGTCCCCGATCAAACATCCCCGTTCGAAATCATCCGCCTCCAGGCGACCGGTGATGATGTCGAGATATCTTTTCAGCCGCTGGCGGGGTGTCAGACTCTCATCGTCAAGTGCCAAGGAAACCAATCCGCGCACATGCTCGAAATAGCGATCCAGAACTTCGCCGCTAAAGGCCTCCTTCGACCGGAAATGGTTGGTGAAGGAGCCCTGAGGTACGCCTGCCTCGGCGACCACATCACGTACGCTGGAGGCCGCGTAACCCTTGCGCAACATGACGCGGAGCCCAGCTTCCAAAATACCTTCTCTAAGTGATTTCCTTGCCATTTTTGGATAATGCGGTCGTCCGTATTGATTGTCAATGGAGAACGGGGCTCTGAACTCGCAAGTGGGCGACGGGACAGTTTCCTGCGCCGTTTTGGCTGAGTTACGGCGACCTGTTTCAGAGTCCCGGCCACTGATGCTGCTCAACGAGTTGGGCTTCAACAGCGATTGGATCGAGAAGTGTTTGGCGCACGGGGATGGCCGTTCGTCGTGCGGCATCCACAGCAAGGCAGAGTACGAGGTTCAGCGCCGCCACATGATGCAGGAGGGTTCGGACATCGTGAACGCGTGGGTGGAGGGACGTAAACACACGCCTCTGTTCTTACCGCCGGCTATGCCTCTCGTGGGGCTTGATCCGGCCCTTTAGCCGGACACGACTTGCGTTTGGTAACGTCGGGGTGTTGAGCGCGACGGAGCGACCCGCTCGCCGTCGGCCAAGCCCGGCGAAGATGCGGTCGAACACTCCCATCAGGCGCCAACGGATGGAGCGGTTGTAGAGCGTCTTGTGCGGGCCGTAGCCCGTCGGCGCGTCCTTCCACTGCAGACCGTTGCGGATCACGTAGATGAGGCCGCTCACCACCGGCCGGCTATCGACCCGCGGAACTCCGTGCGACAACGGAAAGAAAGGCGATATCCGCGCCATCTGGCGCTCGCTCAGCAGAAACAATGAACCCATCAAGGCCTCCTTCTCGGAGACCGTGAATCGCATCTCAAGCGGAATTAATAGACCCTGAGCCTAGCGATCGGCGGCTCTCATCTGGCCTTTTACCTTTCGGAATCCCTTGTCGGTCGCCATGAAGCGCTGGAGCATTGGTGAGATCAGCTTGACGGGATCGGGGGCGCCATGGCCGCCTTCGCGGCCGATCGCGTCGGCATAGCTGGTCAAATCCTTGAACACGTCGGCCGGCAGCTCAACGGTGAGCTTGACCGGCTTGTCGTCGGGGATTGCGGAGAGCTTGAGCTTGGTCATGACCGCTCCTTCGCGGTCCCGTAGGGCTGCATCACCATGTCCCGTTTCACAATGACCCGGACCGGAAAGCCGGGCCGGATGGAGAGGGTCGGCTGGATATTGAGCTGGCGGCGGACGATCTGCCGGCCCACGTCGGACGCAGTATCCTGGGCGCTCTCGCGGATCGCCTTGGCGATCTCGTTCTCGTCGTCGCTGGAGCCGATCTCGGTGCCAACACCGAGCAGTGTCGAGAGCACAGCCGCGCGGAAGAGCTGCCCCCAGTGATGGTCGACGTCGTCCTCGAGACCAGAATAGCCCTGGGTGTCGGCGCCATGGAGCCGCTCCAGCACGATGGACGTGCCGTTGGGCATGATGATGCGGTCCCAGACCAGCAGCACGCGCGACTGGCCGAAGGCGACCTGGCTATCGTATTGACCGATCAGACGCGCGCCCTGCGGGATGAGCAGATGCGAGCCCGTGGGGCTGTCGTAGACATGCTCGGTGACCTGGGCAGTGATCTGGCCGGGCAGATCGGACTTGATGCCGGTGATCAACGCAGCGGCAATGATGGTGCCGGCCTGCACGACATAAGGCGAGGCTTTTTCCTGCACGCGATCCGAGCTTATGGTGCGGCTATCCGTGGCGGCATTGACGAAGGCGAGCTTGCGATCCTGCATGTTCTGGGCGGAACCCGGATCGAGCGGCGGTGGCTCGGCCGGCAGAGTCAGGCCGGTCGTCAGATCGGTCGTACCGGACCTTGCGGGCTGCGTGTCCGCCGCCCGCTCGCCGCGGCTGCTCGTAAACAATGCAGCCACACGAGCCGCCTCGATCTCGGCGAGCCGGCGCTGCTCTTCGGGATCGGCGCGCGGCGTCTGAATGTTCGGGGCGACGACAGGCTTGCCTTCCTCCTGCGCGCTGAGGATCGGCCGGCCGAGATCTCCCGGCAGCGCGGGGCCGAGCTTAGGGATGCCGGTATAGTCCTTCGGCAGGCCTGCCAACCCTTCGGCCGAGGTATGGTTGTCGGTGCTATAGAGCTCGGTCGAGAGCTGGTTGCCACGACGGTTGGAATCGAGCGCCCAGACGAGCGCGCCGAGGATGGCGACGGCGCTGACGCCGCCGAGGCCGATCAGCACCTTGCGCGACAGCCGCGTGACCTTCGGCGCTTCGGGCCGCAGGCGAAGCTCGGACTTGATGTCGGGATCGCCTGTCATCGAAACAGCCCCGCGTTGCGTGCTGGCCTGCCGTCGGTGCGGACGATGCGAACCCGCTTGGCGGAGTTCTTGTCGCCGAGGCGCAGTTCGGCGGCGGCAAAGAGGCGATCGACGACATAGTAGTTCTGGCGCGCCCGGTAGTTGACCAGTTCGGAATCGCCGGCGGAGCCGATGACGAAGAGCGGCGGCATCTCGCCCTGGCCGATGCCGGACGGGAACTCGATAAAGACCTTGTTGCCGTCGTCGAAGGCGCGCAGCGGCCGCCAGGGCGCGCTGTCGCCTTCGATGCGATAGCGGAAGTTCAGCTTGGAGATGTCGACGCCGCTGGCGACAGGCTGGACCTCGGCGGCGCGGGCATTCTGGCGGCGCAGCGCGATCAACTGATCGTGCGGATACTGCCAGGAGACTGAGGCCATGTAGGTCATCTCGGTCGACCGCAGCTCCATGTGATAGGTGCGCAGGTTGGTGTTGATGACGAGGTTGGTCTGAAGGTCGGGCCGCGTCGGCTTGACGAGGATATGAACCTGCCTGCGATCACCGACGCCGCTCTCGGTATCGCCGACGATCCAGCGCACGGTATCGCCGGCGGCGACCGGGCCAGAGCCGACGAGTTGCTCGCCGGGTTGCAGGGCAATGTCCGTCACCTGCCCCGGCGCGGCATAGACCTGATAGAGCGCGCCGGCCGAGAACGGATAGACCTGCACGGCATTGATGAAGCCGTTGCGCGCGGGCTGCATGCGGGCTGCCTCGTTGGCCTGTGCGATGCGGGCCTTCGGATCGGCGGGCTCTGGCTTCGCCTTGTCGCCATCGACGGGCTTCAACTGGCCGGGCAGCGGCAGGGGCTTCGGCAGCTCGACCACCTTGACAAGGCCGACTGGATCGGAGGTCAAGGCCGCGGGAGCGGCATCGTCATAGTCGATTTCGGGCGGCCTGTATTTGCTGGCGCAGCCAACGAGTGCCGTCGCCGACATCAGTATGGCGGCCAGCGCCAGCGAATGGCGTCCCCCTCCCTTGTTCCTTGTCCCCTTCATGACCCCAACTCCTTCGACCAGTTGATTGCGTTGACGTAGACTCCAAGCGGATTGGCCCTGAGCTTCTCGGGCGTGCGCGGCGGTTGGATCACCACGGTCAGGATCGCGGTCCAACGCTCGGTGCCGACAATCTGGCCGTTCTCGTAGCGGCGCTCGGTCCAGGCGATGCGGAACGAGTCCGGCGAGGCGCGGATCACGCTGGAGATCTCGACAGCGACCTGCTGCTTGCCGACTTTCGTGAACGGGTCGTTCGACCTCGCGTAATCATTGAGGGCGATGGCGCCGCGATCGGTGGTGTATTCGTAGGCGCGCAGCCAGTGCTGCCGCACGATGACCGGATCGGCCGGAATGCTCCTGACCTGCTCGATGAATCTGGCGAGGTGCCAGGCGATCTGTGGATCGGTGGGCCTGTAATCGGCGACGGCCGAGGCCACGGCCTGCGCCTCGCCGAAGCGGTCCACCTGGACCACCCAGGGCACGACGGTGCCTTGCGTCGATTGCCAGACCAACGCGGTGGCAAAGCCGCCGGCGAGCGCCAGCGAGCCGAAGGCCATCAGACGCCAGTTCTTCGCCTGCACGCGGGCCGAGCCGATGCGCTCGTCCCAGGTCTGAGCGGCGCGCTGATATGGCGTTTCCGGTTCGGGCGTGCGTGCGTAGCGCACCGAAGGACGTTTGAAGAGGTTCATCTGCGGTCATCCTGATTGAGAGAAACGGACATGGAGCCGCCGCCGTGATCGCCGGAGCGGATCGCGTGGGCGGCTGCCGTCACGCCGTGGCTGACGGCCTGGCCACGCTTCATGCGGTTGGCCCAGGCAGGCGGCGCGGAAGGCGTGGAACCGCCAGCGGGTGCGGAAGCGGCATCGTTGGCCGCCTCTGGCATGCCGGCGACGGGGGACTGGCCGCCGGTCGCCGTCCATGCCGCGGCACGGCCGGATGTGCGGCTGGAGCGAAGGGACTCCGCGGCCCGCGACATGGCGTTCCTGACGGGTTGGGAGGCTGCACCCGCGCTCGCCTTCGCGACACCGCCGAGGCCTGCCGCCACCGCTCCCATTCTGCTCTGTCCGGAAGTCGATTCCGCGAGGCCGTAGGCGGTCGATGTACTGCCGGCGAGATGAGCGCCGCCGCGGGCGGCGGCGGCGCTCGTGCGGCCGCCTGCGCCGATCGCGGCAGCACCGCCGCTCAATCCGGCACGCGCGCCCAGATAGCCGGCTGCTCCCATACCGGCGACGCCGAGTCCGGTGCCGACGGCAGCGCCTGCGCCGAGCTGCGGCGCGCCGGAGACGAGGCCGGTCGCGATACCGGGGCCGAAGATCGACAGGCCCATCAGCGACAGCGCGCCGAGAACCAGCGCGAGCGCGTCGGTGATCGTCGGCTCGGCCGGAAAGCCGGAGGTAAATTCGTCGAAGAGCCCGGAGCCGATGCCGACGATGACGGCGAGCACCAGGATCTTGACGCCGGAGGCGACAATGTTGCCGAGCACCTTTTCGGCGAGGAAAGCGGTCTTGTTGAAGAGCGCGAAGGGGATGAGGATGAAGCCGGCGAGCGTCGTCAGCTTGAACTCGATGAGCGTGACGAAGATCTGCACCGCCAGGATGAAGAATGCGACGAGAACGATCAGCCAGGCGGTCATCAGCACCATGATCTGCACGAGATTCTCGAAGAAGGAGATGTAGCCCATCAGCTCGCCGGCGGCCTTCAGGATCGGATCGCCAGCGTCGATGCCGACCTGTGCGACGCGGCCGGGCTGAAGCAGCTCGGAGGCCGAGAGCGACGAACCTCCCGCCTTCAGGCCGAGCCCGCTGAAGGACTTGAAGACGATGCCGGCGAGATTGTTGAAGTTGCCGATGATGAAGGCGAAGAAGCCGATATAGAGGGTCTTCTTCACCAGCCGCTGGAGCACGTCCTCGTCGGCGCCCCAGGCCCAGAACAGGCCTGCGAGCGTGATGTCGATAACTATCAGGGTGGAGGTGAGAAAGGCGACCTCTCCGCCGAGGAGGCCGAAGCCGGAATCGATGTAGGAGGTGAAGGTCGCCAGGAAGCGATCGATGACGCCCGTGTTATTCACCGCCCGGCTCCTCATCGATGGCAGGCTCGCAACCGGCGGCGGCCTCCGGCCGAAGCCGACCGATGTTCGGTATGACTGGAGGCGTATCGTCATTGCTGGTCGGCATCGGATCGGCCGGCCGCGTCTTGCCGAACCGTTCCGGCTTCGGCGCTGGCGGACGCTCTGGCCTTTCGCTGCCGAAGAAGCGGCGACGGTTCTCGGCCCATGCCTTACGGCAGGCGGCTTCGCCGGCTGCCGACATGCCGAGATCGCGGCAGCGACCGAGTTCGTGGCGAGCCGGTTCGCCGCCCGGATGATGGAGGCCTTGGGCGGAGGCATCCTCCGCACCGTCCCCTGGGCCATCACCGCGCAGCGCCATGACGGCGGCAGTCATGGCGGCGCCAATGGTAAGAACGGCAACAATCCGGACGGCGATCTTCAAGTCCATGATAGGCCGCCTCAGTCGTTGAACATCTTGACGGTGGACGGGCTATAGCCGCGGCCGGTCATGAAGCGGCTGAACTGCTCGCGGGCCTGCGCTTCAGCGGCCGCCCGGCGCGACTGCTCCAACGCCTCGGCGCGGCCCTGTGCGGCGAGCATGGCGGTGAGGTCCGCCATCTGGCGTGCCTGAACGGCCAGCAACTCGTTGCCGGCCTGAGTCGCCTGCAGCACGCCGACCGCCGACTTCGAGGCGCCGACCAGCGAGCTGGTCTGCGAGCGCGTGCCTTCAATGTTGGTGACGGCCGTGGCCCCGGCCTTCAGCGAATGCTCATAGGCCGCAAGCGATTGCTGCCAGCGCTGGCGGGCACCCTCGACGAGCTGCGCGCCGGTCTTGTCGCCGGTGAAGTCCTGATAAGTCGAGGCGAACTGCTGCTCGATATCCTGGACGCTATAGGCGAGCTTCTGAGCCTCGCCCATTAGCTTCTTCATCTCGGAGAAATTGCCTTCGATCTCAGACAGCATTGAGGTCGGCAGGCTGGCCAGGTTCTTCGCCTGGTTGATCAGCATCTGCGCCTCGTTGGCGAGCGAGGTGATCTGATGGTTGATCTGTTCCAGCGTGCGTGCGGCGGTCAGCACGTTCTGCGCATAGTTGGACGGGTCGTAGACGATCTTCCACGCGGATGCGGGCGCAGACGTCAGCGCGACGCCGAGCGCCATGGTGCTGGCGACGAACATGCTGCGCAGGCGGGTGTGCGGAATTCGCTGGTTCACGACGAAACCTCCTCTTCGGATGACGGGTTGGTGATGCCGGTAGCCTCCGCGGCTGCGGGCGCGGACTGGTCGATGACATTCATGAGATCGGGAATAAGGTCGGCGGCCCAGGCGAGGTCGTTGGCGTTGAGCCAGGCCTTGAGGAAGTAGGGTCGCGCCCCGTCGCGGATGAGCTCGTCGATCAGGGCGTGCGCGGCCTTGTCGGACGCCGCGCAGAATGCCAGTGCGACATGGCCGAGGCCAAACTCGAACAGGCGGTTGCCGCGCCGGGACTGGCAGTAATAGTCGCGCTTGGGCGTGGCACGGGCGACGATCTCGATCTGGCGGTCGTTGAGGCCGAACTGGCGGTAGACCGAGGCGATCTGCGGCTCGATCCCGCGTTCATTGGCGAGGAAGATGCGTGTCGGGCAGCTCTCGACCAGGACCGGCGCGATCGGCGAGGCCTCGATGTCGGCGAGCGACTGCGAGGAGAAGACGACGCTGACATTCTTCTTGCGCAGCGTCTTCAGCCATTCCTTGATCTTGCCGGCGAAGTCACCGTCATCGAGGGCCCGCCAGCCCTCGTCGATGATGAGCAGCGTGGGGCGGCCGTCGAAGCGGGCTTCGATCCGGTGGAAGAGGTAGGCGAGCACGGCGGGAGCCGCCTTGGTGCCGACCAGCCCCTCGGTCTCAAAGGCTTGCACGGACGCTTCGCCGAGCCGTTCGGTCTCGGCATCGAGCAACCCGCCGTGCGCGCCGCCGACGCAGTAAGGGCGAAGCGCCTGCTTCAGGGCCGAGGATTGGAGCAGCACCGTCAGGCCGGTGATGGTGCGCTCCTCGACCGGCGCCGAGGCGAGAGAGGTCAGGGCCGACCAGATATGCTCCTTCACCTCCGGCGTGATGGTCACGCCTTCGCGGGTCAGGATGTCGACCAGCCAATCGGCGGCCCAGGCGCGCTCGGGCGTGTGGTGGATGCCGGCGAGTGGCTGGAGCGAGACGGAAGCGTCATCCGAGAGCGCGCCACCGAGATCCTGCCAGTCGCCGCCCATCGCGAGCGTCGAGGCACGGATCGAACCGCCGAAGTCGAAGACGAAGACCTGGGACTTGGGATAACGCCTAAACTGCAGCGCCATCAGCGCCAGCAGCACGCTCTTGCCGGCGCCGGTCGGGCCGACCAGCATGAGGTGGCCGACATCGCCGACATGCAGCGCGAAGCGGAACGGCGTCGATCCTTCGGTCTTCGCATAAAAGAGCGGCGGCGCATCGAAATGCTCGTCCTTTGTCGGCCCGGCCCAGACCGCCGACAGCGGGATCATATGCGCCAGGTTCAGCGTGCTAACGGGAGGCTGGCGAACATTGGCGTAGACCTGCCCGGGAACAGAGCCGAGCCAGGCTTCGATCGCGTTGACCCTCTCGATGATCGCGGTAAAGTCGCGTGACTGGATCACCTTCTCGACCAGCCGCAGCTTCTCGTCTGCGATGGAAGGATCGGCATCCCAGACCGTTACGGTCGCGGTAACATAGGCTTCGCCGACCTGATCGGAACCTAGATCCTGGAGCGCTGCGTCGGCATCGGCCGCCTTGTTGGCGGCATCCGAATCCACGAGCACAGATTGCTCATTCGTGAGGACTTCCTTCAGGATCGCGGCGATCGACTTGCGCTTGGCGAACCATTGCCGCCTGATCTTGGTGACCAGCCGCGTCGCGTCGGTCTTGTCGAGCATGATCGCCCGTGTCGACCAGCGATAGAGGAAGGCGAGCCGGTTGAGGTCGTCCAGAATCCCAGGGAACGTCGTTGTCGGGAATCCGATGACGGTGAGCGTGCGCAGATGGAATTCACCGAGGCGCGGTTCGAGGCCGCCGGCCAAAGGCTGGTCGGCGAGCAGCGCGTCGACATGCATCGGCGTCTCGGGCACGCGCACGCGATGACGCTTGGTCGAGATGGTGGAATGCAGGTAGGTCAGGGTCTCGGCATCATCAAGCCAGTCGGCTTCGGGCACGAAGCCTTCGACCAGGTTGAGGACGCGATCGGTGCGATCGATAAAACTCTTCAGCAATTCCCAGGCAGCGACGCCAGTCCTGTCGCGGCCTTCATAGAGCCAGCTCTCCATGCGCGAGGCTTCCTCGGCCGGCGGCAGCCAGACGAGGGTGAGGAAGTAGCTCGACTCGAAGAGCAAGCCGCTATCCTCGAACTGCTCGCGGCGCTCGATGTCGAGCAGCGCGGACGCGGAATCCGGAAAGTGGCTTTCGGGATAGTCGGTGGCGGGATTGCGCTGCGCCTCGACGAAGATCGCCCAGCCGGAGCCGAGACGGCGCAGCGCATTGTTGAGACGTGCCGTGGTGCCGACCAGCTCGGCCGGCGTGGCGCTGTCGAGGTCGGGACCACGGAAGCGCGCGGTGCGCTGGAACGAACCGTCCTTGTTCAAGACGACGCCCGGCGCGACGAGCGCTGCCCAGGGCAGGAAATCGGCGAGGCCGGAGGAGCGCTTGCGATATTCGGAGAGGTTCAGCATGGAGACCTCACACGCCCATATGCGCGGGGTAGCGCAGGTGCCGGCGCACCACGTCGACAAACTGCGCATCGCGTTTCGCGGCCCACACGGACGCGAAATGGCCGATCGCCCAGATGGCGAGGCCGGCGATCCAGAGGCGCAGGCCGAGGCCGACGGCCCCGGCCAGCGTTCCATTGAGGATGGCGACCGAGCGCGGCGCCCCGCCGAGCAGGATCGGCTCGGTCAGCGCGCGATGCACCGGCGCGAAGAAGGCGCGGACTTCGTCATCTTTTACGCGTCCGGGCATCAGACGAGCGCTCCGCCGCCGAACGAAAAGAAGGACAGGAAGAAGGAGCTGGCCGCGAAGGCGATCGACAGACCGAACACGATCTGGATCAGTTTGCGAAAGCCGCCGCTCGTATCGCCGAAGGCGAGCGCCAGGCCGGTGGTGATGATGATGATCACCGCGACGATCTTGGCGACCGGCCCCTCGATGGATTCGAGGATCTTCTGCAGCGGCTCTTCCCAGGGCATGGACGAGCCCGAGGCATGGGCGGGCGCGGCGGCCAGCATGGCGACGGTCGCGAGAGCGGTCGCATGGGCAAGGCCATCGCGGGCGCGGCGGACGACGGACAGAACGGACGGCTTCATTCCTGATCTCCTTTCGAAAGAGGCTGCGGTTGGGACGGGAGAGATGCGTTGAGGGTGCGGTAATCGCCGGTGGACGGATCGAGCCCCTCGATCAGGGCGATCTCGGCGAGCCGGCGCGCGGAGCCGCGACCGGAAAGCACGGCGATGAGATCGATGGTGTCGGCGATGAGCGCGCGCGGGACCGTGACGACGGCCTCCTGCACGAGCTGCTCGAGCCGGCGCAGCGCGCCGATCGCGGTACTGGCGTGGATGGTGCCGATGCCGCCAGGATGGCCGGTGCCCCAAGCCTTGAGGAGATCAAGCGCCTCGGCGCCCCGCACCTCGCCGACCGGGATGCGGTCGGGGCGCAGGCGTAGCGACGACTTCACGAGGTCGGATAGTGAGGCCACGCCATCCTTGGTGCGCAGCGCCACCAGATTGGGCGCGGCGCATTGCAGCTCGCGGGTGTCCTCGATCAGCACGACACGGTCCGAGGTCTTCGCGACCTCGGCGAGCAATGCGTTGGTGAGCGTTGTCTTGCCGGTCGAGGTGCCGCCGGCGACAAGGATGTTCTTTCGCTTCTCAACCGCGAGGCGCAGCACGTCGGCCTGGGCTTCGGTCATGATGCCGGCGGCGACGTAGTCGCCAAGTGTGAACACCGCGACGGCCGGCTTGCGGATGGCGAAGGTGGCGGCCGTGACGACGGGCGGCAGCAGGCCTTCGAAGCGCTCTCCCGTTTCCGGCAGCTCGGCCGAGACTCGGGGACTGCCGGGATGGACCTCGGCGCCGACATGATGGGCGACCAGACGCACGATGCGTTCGCCGTCGGCCGGGATCAGGATTTCGTCGGTAGCGACGAGGCCTTCTCGCAGGCGGTCGACCCAAAGCCGGCCGTCCGGGTTCAGCATCACCTCAACGATCGCAGGGTCTTCGAGGTATGCCGCGATCGCGGGACCAAGTGCGGTACGCAACATCCTCGCGCCACGCGATACCGCTTCCCTGTCACGATGCTGAGCTGCCACGAAGACCCCCGATCTGCCACCGCCAAGGCGGGTGGATGGCGACGGGGACGATCAAGAGAGGCACGAATTACGCGGCCGCAACACGATTCTTCGGCGTTTCGTAGGCGCTCGTAGACGTCGCGGAAAACACTTGCGGCTCGCGGCGCGGCGACCATCAGATAGCCAGTCGCGATCTTCGGTAGATACGAATCGATCGGCGTAGGTTCGTGCTGCGTAGCGGGACTCACAGTCCCCTTCCGGCATGCTCAAATAGCCACGGAGCAGGCTATGGGCTGATTTCGAGTGATTTATGCTCAGACTGTAGCCTTATTTTAACGGCTCTTATATCATCCTATAGGCTGATCACTAGTACGTAGAGTTCAGCCCATGGACTGACATTGCATCGGCAGGCAGGACAATATGAAAAACGAAACTCGCAAGAGAGCGCGGACTAGGCTCGACGAACGGCTTGAAGTGCTGCGGCCGCCGGACCGCTTCAAGGCTCCGCCGAAGGGATGGGTGCGCGCGCTGCGCGATGCGCTCGGCATGACCGGCGCGCAACTCGGCGCCCGGATGGGCATTCGTCCCCAGACCGTCGAGACGATCGAGAAGTCGGAGGCGGCGGGCACGATCCAGTTGAACACGCTGCGGCGCGCGGCCGAGGCGCTCGACTGCACGCTCGTCTATGCGCTCGTCCCGAACACATCGCTCGAGGCGATGGTCAATGCGCGCGCCCGCAAGATCGCGATACGCGAACTGCAGCGCGTCGCGCATTCGATGCGGTTGGAAGCGCAGGGCACGGACGACGCCAATCTCGAAGCGCGCATCCAGACCTACATCCGCGACAGGCTTTCCGAGCGTGATCTCTGGAACGAGACATGACCGATCTCTTCCAGGAACCGGAAGATGCGACGCCGCTCGAGCCGCAGGAGCGCGAGGGCCTGCTGCAGAGCTGGATCACGCACAGGAAAGACCTCAACGAGGCCGAGCAGGAAAACATCGTCGGAGGAGCCGCCTGGGCGCGCAGGCTCAGGCGGCTCCCGCTCGACAGGCTGCTCAGCGTCGATTTCATGCAGACCTTGCATAGTCGGATGTTCGGGGATGTCTGGCAATGGGCCGGCACGTTCCGCACCACGGAGCGCAACATCGGCATTCAGGCCTATCGAATTGCGACGGAGCTTGCGGCTCTACTGAGCGACGTCCGGTTCTGGATCGAGCACGAAACCTATCCGCGCGACGAGATCGCGATCCGGTTTCATCACCGGCTTGTCGCAATTCATCCGTTCCCGAACGGCAACGGCCGCCATGCGCGCCTGGCGGCCGATCTCCTTGTCGATCGGCTCGGCGGGGAACCGTTCTCCTGGGGCGGCGGCAGTCTGGCCGATGTCGGGGAGTTGCGGGCGCGCTATGTCGCTGCGCTCAGAGCCGCGGACGACCACGATATCGGCCCGCTGCTCGAATTCGCGCGAAGCTGAGGCCGCAGCCCGATCAGCTTCGCGGCTTCAGTGCGTCGACGAAAGACTTTCGGGCGGGATTGGTGTTGTCCGGCCTCCAGCAAGCGATGTAGCCGAGCCGCGTTGCGCCATTGCCGTTGTGCACCGGACGGAAGACGACGCCGAGGCTCGCGAGGCCCACGGCGGATTCGCACTGGAGCGCGACACCCTGACCGACGGAGACCTCGGCCAGAATGCTCTCGCGGCTCAGATACCGCGTGTCGATCTCGGGATGGTCGGAAGGCGCTGCCAGATTGTGGAGCAGGATGTTGCGGATGTCCGGGCCGGGATCGTGATGGCTGATCAGAAAGCGTTCGCCCTTCAGTTCCGGCCAGTAGATGAGGGGCTGGCCAGCGAGGCGATGATCTTCGGGTAGCGCCACAACGAGATGTTCGGACCATAGCGCGATCGACTCCAATACCTTGCACTTCCCGACATCACCGAGGATGATCGCCGTATCGATTGCGCCCGAAAGCACGCCGGCCGTCAACTCGATGAACGGCGTCTCGATCAATTCCACCTCGATCTCGGGATAGCGCTCGCGGAAATCACCGAGAGCGACGCGAAAGCCGCCGGAGGAGAGCGATTTGTAGAAGCCGACGACGACTCGCCCGAGCTTGCCGGCTCCATTCGCCTTCGCCCGCGCGGTGAGGCGATCGACATCCTCCACGATGCGGCGCGCCCCGACGACGAATTCCTCTCCTGCCGACGTCAGCCGTGCCCCT
Organism: Pseudomonadota bacterium; assembly: GCA_043822005.1. GTDB lineage: Bacteria > Pseudomonadota > Alphaproteobacteria > Rhizobiales > Rhizobiaceae > Mesorhizobium_A. The sequence goes on from JBDRCE010000068.1 coordinate 15,870, forward strand.
GATGTCGAGCGGTCGAACAGTTGAACGCGAAGCTCTTGCTCGACCTGCCTGATGCGTTTGCTGACGATCGGCTGGCGGACGTTGAATTCGTGCGCGGCGGCGCTGAAACTACCGTTGCGCGCGCTCGCGACAATGTAGCGAAGGTGGCGCAGGTCCAATTGTTTCCCCCCAAGTTAGCGCGCCCGCAAACGGCCTTCTGCTGTGAAGGACTTCCAGAGGATCGTCACCCGTTTGAATAAGCTCGCCTGCAACACACCTCGGTTCTGTCGCCCGCCGCCGTCATTGCATTCCGGTATTGACCGTGCACTGCGGTTCGCGACGTAAAAGACAGCAATGCGTGGGAAGCGAACAATGCGCACGGTTCTGCTTTTCGGTCCGCATTTGCCAACGTCATCGCCGCGGCACCGATGGAGGCCCATGCCACCGGTCGGTCTAGTCCAGCAACTTCTCGTCAACGACGAACTCGTGCAGGGGCGTCTCGTGCACATCCTCCCTAACTATGAGGTCAAGCCGACTGAGGCCCTACTCACCTATCTTTCCGTCCGTTTTTTTTGCGACCGGCTATACGGGCGTTCATCGCCTCCCCTCTTCCGGCACTTCGTACCGTCGACGGCATCGTGAGCGCTGGTGGAAATCACTCGATCGAAGAATACCTGCAGATGTCCGCGGCATAGAGCCGTCAATCAGCCGGCATGTTCTGGAACTTGGGAGGGGCTGTTCCAAAACGTAGACCGGGAGCCAATGTCCGCGCGGGATAGCACGACGCCAAACCAAGAGCGTCGGCAGAAACTATTATGTGCTGGCCTCAGGCTGGGTGTCTTCAGCTATTTCCTGCCTGAGCTTTGGCCCCTTGGCGAGACGACGGCCAAGGGCTTCTAGAAACCTGTCGTAGCGCTCACCACCCTTGGCGCGGGCTGAAGCCTGCGCCGCTTCAGGAAGAGATGCAGTCGAGGTTAGCCAGGAGCGCATGAATATGGCGAAGGCTTCGTTGGCGATGCCAATGTCGCGTTCGAGCCGCTGGATGTTGCGGTCGATCCGATCGAGGCGCTTGGCGATAGCGGCCTCCTGGCGCTGGTCGGCATCGGGCGACAGGAAGGAGGCAATGGCGGCCTCGGCGACGACGGAACGGGATTGCTCGCGGCGGTCGGCGAAGTCGGCCAGCAGCCGCATCAGCTCGGGATCGAGATAGACGGAAAGGCGCTTCTTCTTGTCGGGACGGTCCCGGCTATCGTTTGCTCGCGGCATGGCTCAGAGCTCCATCCCATCGCCGGGATCCATCGAGATCCGGCGCGCCATCTGCCGCATGCTGCGCACCGGGGCGCGGCTGTTCGCGGACTCGCGCTCCGGCTCGTCGACATCGGGATCGAACTCATTGACGGGGGATGATAGCTCCTTCTCGGAGGCAATATCTTTGTGCGGCTCGAGGCCGGGTTCGCGACGCAGGCCGGCATTGGCCGGATCGTCATCCTGCTTCGCAGCCGTCGCGTTTGGACGCGAGCTCGTTGCCTTCACGGCGATTGGAATGGTCCCGCGGCTGCCGGCGTCGGACGCGAGGGCGGCCGTAACAGGTTTCAGGGTCGACCAGTCGTCGGCCTTGGGCGGGGAGCCCGTGTTGGGGCTTTCCGGCACCGGCAACAGCCGCTCCTTGAAACGTGGATCCTCGAAATAACGCGCCTTCTTGGCCCGGATCGGCGGGATTCCGGCAACCATGACGATCTCGTCGTCGGGCGGGAGCTGCATGACCTCGCCGGGTGTGAGCAGCGGCCGCGCGGTCTCCGAACGCGAGACCATGAGGTGGGAGAGCCACGGCGCCAGTCGGTGGCCGGCATAGTTCTGCATGGCGCGCATCTCGGTGGCGGTGCCGAGCGAGTCCGAGACACGCTTGGCGGTGCGCTCGTCATTGGTCGCGAAGCTGACGCGGACATGGCAATTGTCAAGAACGCTGTTGTTCGCGCCGTAGGCCTTTTCGATCTGGTTGAGCGACTGCGCGATCAGGAATGCCTTGATGCCGTAACCGGCCATGAAGGCGAGCGCCGACTCGAAGAAATCGAGCCGGCCGAGTGCCGGGAACTCGTCGAGCATCATCAGCACGCGATGGCGACGGTCCTTGGCGTGCAAGTCCTCGGTAAGGCGGCGGCCGATCTGGTTGAGCACCAGGCGCACGAGCGGCTTGGTGCGGGAGATGTCGGAGGGCGGCACGACCAAGTACAACGTCGTCGGCTTCTGCCCGGCGACGATGTCTTCGATGCGCCAGTCGCAGCGGCGAGTGACGGCGGCGACGACAGGATCGCGATAAAGGCCGAGGAAGCTCATCGCGGTGGAGAGGACGCCCGAGCGCTCGTTGTCGGATTTGTTGAGCAACTCACGAGCCGCGCTGGCGATGACGGGATGCGGCCCTTTCTCGCCGAGGTGCGGCGTGGTCATCATGGCGGACAATGTCGACTCGATCGGCCGGCGCGGATCGGAGAGGAAGGCGGCGACCCCGGCCAACGTCTTGTCTGTCTCGGCATAAAGGACGTGGAGGATCGCGCCGACCAGCAGCGAGTGTGATGTCTTCTCCCAGTGGTTCCGCTTCTCCAGAGAGCCCTCGGGATCGACCAGCACGTCGGCGACGTTCTGGACGTCGCGCACTTCCCGTTCGCCGCGCCGGACCTCGAGCAGCGGGTTGTAGGCGGCGGACTTCGTATTGGTTGGGTCGAATAGGAGCACACGCCCGAAGCGTGAACGCAGGCCGGCGGTCAACTCCCAGTTCTCGCCCTTGATGTCGTGGACGATGGCAGAGCCCGGCCAGGTGAGCAGGGTCGGCACGACCAGACCAACGCCCTTGCCGGAGCGCGTAGGCGCGAAGCACAGGACATGCTCGGCGCCGTCATGGCGGAGGTAGTCATCCTCATGGCGGCCGAGCACCACGCCGTCGTCACCGAGCAGGTGTGCTGTCTCGATCTCATTACGCTCGGCCCAGCGGGCGGAGCCGAAGGTGCGTACGTCCTTAGCCTCGCGCGACCGGTAGATCGACATCAGAACCGCGACCGCGATGGCAATCAGGCCGCCGGAGGCCGCGATGGCGCCGCCCTCCATGAAGACATGCGGCGCATAGGCGTCAAAGAAATACCACCACCAGAAGAAGGCTGGCGGCGGATAGAGCGGCAGCCCGGCGACCTCGAACCAGGGCGAGCCAAGGTGTGCCTGAAAGCCGAGCCGCCACGCCGTCCACTGCGTCGCGCCCCAGACCGAGACGAGCACGGTCATGAACACGACGATTATCTGACCCCAGAGGACTCGGGTGGCCGACACGGCTGCGCTGACCTCGCTGCGACGACTGAAAGTGTCGAGGAAGGACAAGGAAAGCGCGGGGTTCAACCGGATTTGGCCGGCCGGTCGTAGCGCAGCGAAAGCATCGCGGAGAATACTTGCGCAGCGCGGCGCGAGAACAGCCGACCGGTCGCCGGGTAGTGTCTCAGTTTGAAATCAAGCTATGGTAGCTGGCTCTTTCGGCTTGGGGCGTAGCTCCCAGATTTTGTCAAAGTTGCAAGTGGCTTCCGAAAACATGGACGTCGCCGAACACATCGCTGCTACGATCTGACGTAGTTGCTCGCGCCGCTCTTCTAAAGGGAGATGGAACACCGGTTCGTGGTGAGCGATGCGGTTCCTCAGTGTGAGGAGTTGATCGCAAATCGTCCAAGCTTCCTTGGCGCTTAGCTTGGGGTTGTGAGGAAACACCCTGGCCAGATTGTATCGCCATGTGTGCGGAATGTCATAACCGCTGGATAGTTGCGATACCCAAAACCCGGCGGACAGGTCGGACACGACTACCGACGTCGGAACGGGTTTAACGCCTCGGTCTCTTTCCTGCCTCATCAGAGTCTCCGCAACCCGTCGTTTGTCATCAGACTTGAAATTGCGCAGCACACGGATTTGGTCGTAGGGCCAAGTCTCCTTAAACTTCCAAACTAGAAAATCGTTTATCTTGTTGCGAAGACAGATTTCCCAAGATTGAAGGTAGATATATAAAGACTGCGATATCCTTGCATTCCATTGATAAAGTTCAATTGCCGTAATTTCGTCATTGTTTGACGCTGAGAGATACCTACCAAAACGTGGCTGGCTTAATGATTTCTTAAACATTGCAACGAGTTCGGGTTTTTTGCCGAATGTCTCTTGCATAAGATGTGGTCTCGCTCTAAGTTGGGTTCGTGAGCTTCGGGAAACGGTCACTGCGCATCGACGCACACCCCCTGAAGACGGGAATACGAAAAGGCGGGCTAATCACCCGCCTTTTCGCCATTTAATCGGCTCGGCGTCAATGCGGACAGTGCTTCCCCGGCTTTGGCGCAACTTCGTCCCTCATCTGGCAAGGATCATTCATTGACCAGAGGGTTATCGAGACGCCAGCGGCCATCGCAGGCGACATTTTCAGCGTCTTGTGAACGCGGCTGAAGTAATACCAAACGGTGTAGAGCGCGACCATGTGAACGTGGTTCTCGAACTTCTTTGAGAACGCATTCGTCAGGCTAGTAAAGCGGTGCATCTGCATGCCCATGGTGAGGTTCTGCCGTTCGACACGCGATGTGCTGACGTGCGCCGGGTCGGGGTTGCCTTCAACGCGGGTCTTCTTGAGCCAGTGCATTCGGCCGGGCTGTAGCGGCGTTCTGCGGTGCAGCGCTTGCCTTCCGGCTCGCCGTAAATCTTGATCAGCATCGCGTAGTCGATGTCGGCCCCGAAGGCTTGTTCGACAGCGTTGAGGTATGCCTTGTGGCCGTCCGTCGTGAGCTGCACGCGGTTCGCAAGACGGTCCTTCACGTCGTCCATGAAAGCCAGCGCGTATTCGCCGTCACGACCGCCGACCAACCATGACACGATCAGCTTGCCGTCGCTGTCGAGCGCGGTCCAGGTCCATGTGTCGCCCGCACCGTCGACCGCGTTTGTCATGGCCGAAACGTTCTTCTGCTTCGCCGCTGTGAACGACCAAATCTCATCGCTTTGAATGCAGGAAGCCTGAACGTTCCGGACTTCGCAATCATGCAGTTCAGCGCCTTGCGCTAAGCATATAGGAGCTCGGCCCGGTATGCGACAATGCCTATGCGTTCGCGCCTACCCATTCAGATTTCAAACTGAGACACTACCGGTCGCCGTTAGCGATCGGCATAATATGCCATAAATGCCAAGGTTGGGCATTAGAATCGAACAGCGAGGCTCCCGTCATGCCAACGCGCAACGTCGTCCTGACCGATCATCATGAAGAGGTCATCGACAGGCTGGTGAAATCCGGCCGCTAGCCGCTATCAGAACGCGAGCGAGGTGATGCGCGAGGGGCTGAGCATGATCGAGCAGCGGGAAGAGAGGGATGCCGCGAAGGTCAAGGCGCTACGCGAGGCCGCCAATGTGGGCTTCGCCGATCTCGATGAAGGCCGGTATCTGGACTTCGCCTCGGTCGGCGAACCTGAGGAACACCTGACCCGTGCCACCGAGGATGTGCTGGCGTCTAGGGCGCGCTGAGCCGCATGCCCCGACAGCGTTGGAGAGTCCGCCTTACCGCAGCCGCCGAGCGGGATGTCGTGGGCATCATGCTTTGGATGGCCAAGCATTTCGGCGATGAGCAAGCACGCCGCTACAGGGCGACGATCTTCGCGGCTTTGCGCGATCTCGATGACGGCCCAGACGCGACGGGGACGCGGGACCGCGCCGAACTCGGCCGCAATCTGCGCTCCCTGCATGTCGCGCGACGTGGCCGGCGTGGTCGTCACGTAATCCTGTCCAACACCGGCGACGGTGCACGCATCGAGATCGTTCGCATTCTCCACGACAGCATGGACCTCGCGCGGCATCTGCCTGCGGATGGTGGCGAGGAATAGGGCGGTTCGCGGCCGAACATGGTCACAGCCCAAGCCCGCGCTTGCGCCCGAATGACCAGTCCACGCCGCCGTCGGCGCGGGCCACGCCGGAGATATGCTGGCCGAGGTGCTTTTCCATGGATGGCGTCCACGGCACCAGCTTGAAGCCGAGCCCGTCGTCGATCATGGCGAAGCGGCCGGAGGAGAGCGTGAAGCGCTGGCGATACGTTCCGGCGACATATTCTCCGGCGGCGGAATGCTGGAACGGCATGTTCATCTCGCCAGCGAGTTTTTCCCCGAGGGCATCCAGTTCCCGTTGCCGAAGCATGGCGAGCAGATTGCGGGCAAAGACGATGCGCTGGCCTTCGCGCCGCGCCAGCCCTTCCTCGATCAGGTGCTCAGTACGCGCCTCCATCGCCTGCTTCACTTCGAGGCCGAAGCCGCCGCCAAGATCGATCGGATCGCGGGCGATGAGCTGACGATCGATCCAGGTGGCGCCGTTCGCCCTCGTCTGCGCCTCAATCGCGAGGTCTGAGCGGACGGCGAGCGCGACACGTCGCTCGCCCCTGGCATCCTCGAAGGAGCGCAGTTCGACGATGGAGCCCGGCGCGCTGTCGCCAGCCGCCTCGACGTCGGGCAGCTTGATGTGATGCGTGCGGCCGTCGATGCCGTCGACCACGGCCCAGGCGGTACCGCGCAATTCGTCGTCCAGGCCACGCTCGACCAGCCGGCCGATGACGATCTGCCCATGGGTCTCGCCGGCAAACACATAATCAGCCGCGCCGCGCTCGATGCCCTGTTCCGACAAAGCCCGGTGCATGCGCTTGATGATGTCGCCACGCTGGCCGAGCTCGCGCAGGGTCGCTTCGGCCTCGTCGGAGATGATCCACTGGCCGGGGCTAATGGTCTCGGCAAGGCCGAGCCGTTCGAGATGACGCAGCCGTCCGATCTTCTGCGTCAGATACTCGTCGGGCTGGCGGTCGGGAGATGGCGCGACGTCGATGACGCCATGCTCGTTCCTGTCACGGACAAGCTGCCTGTCGAGCTGCGTCCAGCGCTCGGCCTCGATCTGGCGATCGAGCGCGCGGCTGATATCTAGATCGGTACGAGGGCCGAGCTCCTGCGTGACGAGATCCTGAGCACGGTCGCGTATCCCGCTCTTGATGTAGTCACGGTCGATGACGAGGTCCTGGCCGTCGTCGGTGCGACCGCGCACGATGACATGGACATGGGGGTTGTCGGTGTTCCAGTGATCGACGGCGACCCAGTCGAGCCTCGTACCGAGATCCTTCTCGGCCTGCATCATCAACTCGCGGGTGAAACACTTCAAGTCCTCCATGTCGGCAGCGTCTTCGGGCGAGACGATGAAGCGGAAATGGTGGCGGTCGTCCTTGCAGCGGTCGGAGAACTCTTTCGCGTCTGCGTCGTCGGTCTCCGGTCCGAACATCTTCGCTCGCTCGCCGTCGCGGGTGATGCCGTCGCGGCGCAGATAATTGAGATGCCGGGCGAGAGGACCGCGCTCGCCCCTGTTGCGCATGATGAGCGCCTTGACGGTGCAGAGGCGCGTGCGGCTGGTGATGAGACGATTGGCGCGAATGCTCGCCGTGCGGCCACGCGCAAAATGCGGGCCGCGCCCGGAGGTGATCTTGCCGGAACGCGAGACGCGCCCACCGGCCTTGCGCGCGGCGGCGAGCGCCTGGGCGACGAAGGGCTTTGCCCGCTGCGCCTTCGAGGAGCGGATGCGGCCGGGACGGACGCGGAAATCATCGTCGCGGCTCATGGCGCAGGAACCTGCGATGTGCGATCCGCACTGAATTTATTGATTAAACTGAATGAGCGCACATCGCGCTCATGGTCCGCGATGTGCGGGAAACGCCAAAAAGCGCAAGCAAAACAACCGACCGTCCAAGCCGCGATGTGCGGCTTTTTATCTTGCCCTCCCAAACGGTCGCTTCTGACTGCCCCGCAGCATCCCGCAACGCTTGCGATTGCGCACCCAGCAACGCGAGAAACCACGAAGATCATCGCGTTTCTCCTTCCGCTTCCGGCCTGCGCACGAAGAGGCCATCGGACGGTGGCACGAGCGCAGAGATCGACGATCGCCGATCGCTTCGAAGAGCGATTCGAAGGAAAACCGGCGGCCGCCGAAGCGCCGTTGGTAAGGACAGTCGAGCGCGCAACGAAGAGCGGCGCGCGAGACCATGTCGGTCGCGATGCGCTGCCGGCAGAACGCACGAGCGAGACCGTGCCGTCGACCATCGCCGTAATCTTCGCGACGTAATCGATCGTCTCGGCAGGGAGGGCGCGGCCGGTCGCGAGATGTGCATCGTAGCGCGCCGGTCCGGCATTGTAGGCGGCTAGCATCGCGGCGACCGAACCGTAGCGATCGTGCATCTCGCGCAGATAGGGCGCGCCCGCGAGGATATTGTCGCGCGACTGCCAGGGATCTCTGCCGAGACGGTGCCTGGCACGCAGTTCGGCCCATGTCGCGGGCATGACCTGCATCAGGCCGATCGCACCCTTGGGCGAGAGAGCGGTCGGGTCGTTGACGCTTTCGACGGCCATGACCGAGCGTATCCAACGCTCGGGAATGGCAAAGCGCTTTGCCGCTTCCGCGATATGCGCAGCCCTTGAATCGGGCGATGATGAGACGGGTGACGAGATGTCAGGCAGGCTGCCTCGCGTCGAGGCGGTGACCACTGCCGGGTCGCCGGGAGGTTGTTCGGCCGACGTGGGAGCCGCCATCACGACGATCATCGAACACGCAGTCAGCAACGCGATGATGGATGGGACGGCAGCGCATGCACCGCCGTCCCGATACGCCATCAGCCTGCCATCGTGCTCGCTGCGGCCGAGGGCAAGGCTGCGCCGGCAGCCAACATTTTCCGGACGGGCCTCGTCGGAAGGCATGTCCGACATCCGGAAAACAGGCCGCCGCCCTTGACCTCCGCTGCGCGCGATAGCCGCCCGATGGGCGATCGGGTCGAGGGGATTGACCGGCGCTCGATCGATCAAAGGGATTAAGCCTGAAGAGTGGCGGGGACGACGGCGCCGCATGACCTGTCACGTCTCGCCGTCGTTCTTCTTCCGGCGCGTCCAGTGCAGGTTCCATGTGTCGTTCCTGGTGTCGGACTCGAACAGCCGGGCGCGGATCGGCTCGGCAAAGGACGGATCGTCTATGGTCAGCGACAGGTAGCTGCCAGCCTTGTCGCCGGTACGGTTCCAGGCTGCGCCAACCTCCATGCCGTCCATGAAGACGCGATGTTCAGGCGTGTTTTCGGCGTCCGATCCTTCGACGGGAAGAATGGTCACCTCGACATCGAGGGTGAGCGTGCGGACGCGGCCGAAGAAGCCGTCGTCATTGCGGGTGAAGGTTCCAATCTGGGCCATTCCATCTGTCCTTTCGTGGCTGGAGACACGAGCCGTCACGGCTCGTCGGAGACCGGCTCACGGAGGGATTCCGTTGCCGGATCGGGGTCGTCGGTGGTCCAGACGGGGACCGCCTGGCCGATGACGGTCGAGAGGGGAAGCGGCCCGAAGTAGCGGCTGTCGAAGCTCTCGGGGCTGCCCCAGTTCATAAAGAAGGCTTCGCCGTGCCGAAGCGTCCGGCAGCCCTGCCAGGTGGGCAGCGCGCGGCCGAGCGTGTCGCGGTCGCGAGCCCGTCCATAAGTCGTGCCGTAGGCGACGATCTCCGCGCCCGATCGGCAGTCGATAGTGCCGGAGAGCGCCAGCACGCGCTTGATGAGCGGCAGGCCGCGCGGCTGGTAGCCGCGCTCATCGAGGAAGGTCGCGAGCTCGGCGGGCGGCATGACGACGGCGAGATCGGTAACCTCGATGCGCCTCACCGGGACGATGCGGTAGAGGCCGACCGGTACGCTGGCGGATGCATTCCAGATGAAACGGATGTCGGGCCGGATCCAGACGGGCGCTGCGACCAGCACCGTGCAGGCGAACATGGTGAGAAGCGTTAGGCGGCGTGCGGTCATGACAACACCTCGCGGCGACGCAGCCAGGCTCGGTGCTGCAAGAGCGTGTAGGCACGGAACGGTTCGTTGACGGCGATGCGATTGGCGATGTGTCGCCAATGGTCCGGCGCGACGTCGGCCGGATCGATGCCGAGGACCTCGATCGCGTCGATGGCTTTCAGCACCGTCTCGACCTTCGGCCAGCCGGTGAGCTTGAGCAGGAGCTCGCCGCCGGGCCGCACGAAGGGCAGCGTCTGGAAGGGCTCGCTGGCTGCGACCGCGCGCACGATATCGATGCGCGAGATGACCGTGCCGTATTCGTTTCCGGCCCAACGAACGAAGGCGAAGATGCTACCGGAGTTGAAGGCGACAACACGCCTTTGGTGATCGACACGCTGCTCTGCGGCGATGCGGCCGAAGCGTATCCAATGTTCGATCTTCTTCTCGCGCCAGGTCAGTTCGACCAGCGTGTTCGCGAGCGGCGCGGCGGCAAGGCGCAAGCCCGTTTTCATGGCAGCGCTCTACCATCGTGAATCGAGTCGGCGATTTGTGGAACCAGTTCGCGATTGACGGCGCCAGTCCGCGATTGATGGCGCACCGACACTCGCGTTCTGGCCGCGCGCGTTAGCAAGAATCCGAAGGATTCAGTTAAGGAAGTTAGAGGGGCCGGAATCCGCCTGTCGATTCTGAGGGTTAAGAGGCGTTTGCGTTCCCGATGGTACGGGATTCGCGTTCCCGGAAAGTCGGGAGCCGGCGTTCCCGATAGTTCGGTTCCGTCCACATGCCGTCCACAACGGCGGAGGCATCCCGTCGGCAAGCGGGCGTTCACCGTCCACCCCCCGCCCGTTTCCGGGGCGCGCTGATCAGATTCTTCTCCGCAGGTCGGAAGGTCAGGCGCTGGCGGCCGTCCGGATCGTCTACGAGCTCCAGGCTGTAGCCGGGCAGCGGCTGGCGCCTGACGATGGCACGTAGCTCGAAGCGGAAGCGCCTGAGCGGAGACAGGCTGCCGGACTTCAGATAGAGATGAGGAACGTCGAAGCTCCAGCCCCAGGTCTGGCGGCCACCATGTTTGCGCACGAGGCGGTAGAGCCAGCGCTCGAGGCCGCCCTTCAGCTCGAAATAGTCACGGTCGATTGTGAGGATCAGCGCGTCGTCGAGGACCCCGGCATAGAACCAGTCCGGCAGGACCAGTTCGATGCCCAGCGACCGGCCCTGGGTGTCGAGGCGTTCCTTCCATTCGGCGATCCAGGAGAAGCGGTGCCGCCGCCGTTCGGACGGCTGGCGGATCGAGGTGACGATGGTGGTCGATTGCAGGCGGTCGAGCGCGGCCTTCAGCCGGTCGTAGTTGAGGCCTGTGTCGGAGCGGCCGATGAAAGCAAGGATTTCGTAGGGCGTGGCGGCCATGAAGCGCGAAGTGCGCAGGCCACGATCGCGCGCGTCGACAATCTGCGAGGCGGCCCAAATCAGCACGTCGGCGTCCCAGATGGTCGCCATGCCGTGCTCGGCGGTGGCCTCGACGCGGATCGACACATCGCCCATGCGGAAGTCGATCGGCGTCACCCGGCAGGATTTGGCGAGGGAGAAGAACGGCCACGACATCAGGTCCTGCGCGTCGCGGGCGGCGATGTCGCCGGAGCGCGCCCGGAAGAGCTCGAGCTGCTGGCCCTGATATGCGCGACGCGCGGACATGGAAACGAACATCCCGACGATCAGCGCGACCCGGCGGCGACGCGGCCAGCCGGCGGGGTGTCTTGGATGCGGTTGCTGGGAGCCGCCTCAGACGTGGACTGGCGGGCGCCTGCCGCGACCCAGGCATGCAGGTCGGAGACGGCGTAGACGACGCGGCCGCCGAGCTTGTGAAAGATCGGCCCGGTGCCGTCGCAGCGATGCTTTTCCAGGGTACGGGGCGAGAGGTCGAGAAGACGCGCGGCCTCGGGCGTGCGTACGAAGCGTGGCCAGTTGTTGTCGGTTCTTCCGTGCATCGAGCACCTCCGTCGCGATCGCTCTTGGAGCGGCGTATTCGATGCGACGATGGCGGGAAATCAGCGGCCCGGCGGAGTGACAAAAGTAGAGGTGTCCAGGGAAAGTGTCCCCCTGCTTATGACACAGGCAGACGCAACAGGCGGCCTACTCTTCGATTGGCTACGGGGATGAGGCCGGCGCCAGGTCTCGCTGTGGGGCGGTCTCGGCCTACACCATAAACAAAGCAGAGATCCTTGCCTCGGCCCGGAGGCATGGCCGGCTTTGGTCAATGCCGGAATTTGATGACGGCGGATTCGCACGCCAGAGCCAAACTGCCCCAGATGCGGATCGCAGGGAGTGGGTCGTGGCTGCAGCCTCCAAATCACGTCGGCATGGCGAACCATTGCCGAGTATCGGGGTCGGAACGGCAATCTGTCACCATGGAGAACTGTTGCAAGGGGTCTTCGAAGACCGGAACGGGCAACTCCATCGTGGCCTGGTTACCCTCCCGCTCGCCAAATTGGCATCGAAGGCAACGTTCACCTGCACGGCTACAACCGCCCTGACCGTGCATCCGGACGACAAGACCAAGGCGGTCTTGGCTGCCCGCAAGACTTTGGACCATCTGGACATCGCTGAAGGAGGTATCCTTCATATCGATAGCGATATTCCGATCGGTCATGGTTACGGCTCCTCCACTGCGGACGTCGTCGCCGCCATTCGCGCTGTGGCGGCGGCCCACACTGTCCAGCTGCTTCCTTCTCGTATCAGTCAACTGGCGGTCGCCGCCGAACAAGCCAGCGACGCCATAGCCTTCGATGGGCACGCCGTCCTCTTCGCGCAGCGTGAGGGTATCGTCCTGGAGGATTTCGGCGGCTCGTTGCCACCCTTGTTGTTGGTCGGCTTTAAGTCGAGTGGCGGACCGCCGATTGATACTCTCAATCTGCCACCGGCCCGCTACGATAGTGTGGAAATCCAGCAGTTCCGCGTCCTGCGCGCGCTGGTCGCCTATGCGATCCGCTATCAGGATCCGAACTGCCTCGGACGTGCGGCAACCGCCAGTGCGCTGCTCAGCCAGCGGCACCTGCCGAAGCGGGGTCTTGAGCGTGTCATCGAGATCGCGGAAGGCGCTGGCGCCTGCGGTGTCCAGGTGGCGCATAGCGGCTCGTTGCTCGGTATCCTGTTCGACCGCGCCGGAAAGAATTTGCGGCGGCGCGCGGACAACGTCGCGGCATCGGTAGAGAGATCCGGCTTCTGCGACGTCGAGTTTCACCAGATCAACGACGACGGCGCAAAATGGTAGCCTTGGACGATGACTATTTCCGCGCGCTCGAGGCCCCTCGCATGGCCGCGTTGTCTCCCAATTTGATCGCTGCAGCCTTCCCGTTGATGAAGCTCATGCCGGCGCGCTACATTCTGGATCGCGCCGCCGCCGATGGCGCACTCAAGACGGGGATGCGCATCGTCGAGACGACTTCCGGCACATTCGGCATGGCTCTCGCGCTGCTGGCGGCGGCACGAGGATATCGGCTCACACTGGTCTCCGCCTCAAGCCTCATCGATTTAAAGTATAGGGCGCGCCTCGATGGTTTAGGCGCGCAGCTGATCATCACTGAGGACCATGATAGCAATGGTGATCAACTGGAGCGTCTGCGGCGGCTCGAACACATTCGCCGCGAGGAGCCCGACTGCTTTTGGCCACGGCAGTATGACAATCCGGGAAACGCGCTCGCGTATGCACGGCTGGCCGAAGAACTGGTGCGGACGGTCGGCGAGATCGATTGTCTTGTTGGCTGTGTCGGGAGCGGCGGCTCGCTGTGCGGGACGGGAATGTTTCTGCGCGGGGTCTTTCCGCACCTCGTCGTCATCGCGGTCGATACTCACCACAGCGTCCTTTTTGGACAACCTGCCGGCAAGCGACTGTTGCGCGGTCTCGGCAACAGCATCTTGCCCGGCAATCTCCGGCACGACCTCGTCGACGAAGTCCACTGGGTCGGCGCATATCCAGCCTTCAACGAGGCTCGTCGACTGTTGCGTGAGCATGGCATCTTCCAGGGCCCGACCAGCGCCGCCGCCGCCCTTGTTGGCAGATGGGCCGCGAGCGCACGTCCCGGCGCCAGGGTCGCGATCATCATGCCGGACGAGGGTCACCGGTACGCGGAAACGGTCTTTGATGACGCGTGGCTTGCCTCGCTACCGGGCTGGCCTTGCCTGTTTCCTTCCGAACCCCGAGAGCTCACGACCATCGAGCCTGCATCCGAGACGGACTGGACACGGTTCATGTGGGCGAGACGGAGTCTCGACCAGATCGCCCGCCCCGAATTTAAAAATGAAGGACTGTCTGACTAATCCCTGGGCCGTCTACCTTTGCCGAACCATCAGCGTGTCGGCATTACGGCCGAGCCAATCCCAGGCATCGTCCGTCGATCGAAAGATTGTTTTATCCGCAGGGTGGCCGACCGATCGATCAAGGTCCTTCAACCCGCTCGCGGTGGCGACTGCCACCACGCGATCTTCGGGGGCAATGACGCCCTCCCTGCGCAGTCTCGCGATCGCAGGGAGTGGCGTGACCGACGCCAGTTCGGCGAAAATCCCCTCGCTTCGCGCCAGGCGCTCCTGCATTTCCACAAGCCCGTCATTGCTCACCGGCACAGCGCAGCCGGACGACTCGCGCAGCGCTTTCAGGGCCTGATAGGTGCTGCGTGGCGCGCCGATCGAGACGGCAAGGCTCTCGAATGCCAAGCTACGTTCTTCGAGCCTGTCACTACCGGCGACAAGCGCACGCGCCAACGATCCGTGCACCTCGGCTGCCACCATTCTGGGCAGTCGCGGGATTGCGCCCTGCGCAAACAGCTCTTGGAAACCCGCCCAGACACCGGACAGCGCATCACCGTAACAGACGGGCAAAACACACCAGTCGGGGGCGATGCCGCCCGACTGCTCGACGATTTCGTAGGCGATTGTCTTGTAACCTTCGATGCCAAGAGCGTGGCTGCCAACGACGGGCGCGCGATAGGGCGATGCGATGAACCAGCCATAGCGTGTCGCGGCCTCGGCAAGCAGGGTCCAGCGATCCATCTTGTTTGCGAGCGGCAGAACGGTTGCGCCGTATTTCCTGATCTGCGCCAGCATCGCGTCTGCCGATCCGCCAAACGTGGTGACAACACAGCGTAAGCCCGCGCGCGCAGCGTAGGCGGCCAGTGAGGCTCCGGCGTTGCCGGACGAGGCTGTTGCCACCACAGTTGCGCCCTGTGCCCGCGCGACCGACACCGCAACAGTCGAGAACCGGTCTTTGTGCGACCAGGTCGGGTTTCGACCCTCGTCCTTGATGAAGAGGCTCGGGACCCCCAGCGCCCGACCGATCCGGGTCGCTTCGATCAAGGGCGTCTGACCTTCCCCGAGCGAGACGCTATCCTCAAGCGCGCAAGGCAAGACATGGGCATAGCGCCATAATGATCGCGGCGCGTTCGCCGCGATCGAGCGCGGATCAGCGGGCGAGGAATAGATCGGCTTGAGGTTAGCTGGTGCGGTTTCGTGGCAAGCCGGACAGCCCTTGGAATCTATCACGATGGTAGTCGGATAGGAAGCGTCGCAGCGGATGCAGGTGAGGCCGATGATGTTCGCCGCCCCCGGCCCCGCGCGCCCCTTCGGCTGATTGTTCTCCAGCTTTAATCGATGTTTGGAAGTCGGGTCCGCGGCGCCTGCTCGAAGCGTGCTAAGAGGTTGGCCGGCCATCGCAATTCCTCTGTGCAGGATCATTCAGACGCCAGCCGGTTCAAGCAGGCGAGGACACCCCTGTCAACGCGGAATGTTCACTAGAGTGTGTCGCACCATAGTGCTCATCGCCGCACCTTTCGTGGGATGAAACTTCGCGCTGTGTTTGGTCTGAACGTGCAGCGGCTCCGCCGCGAGAGAAAGCTGTCGCAGGAGCAGCTGTCTTTCGTCTCGGGGCGCACGCGGGCCTATATCAGCAGTGTGGAAGCCGGACGGCGCAACGCTACGCTGGATACGCTGGAAGTCCTTGCGAAGGCGTTGGACGTTGAACCCCAGGATCTGATCACCGCAAGAGCGCCGGAGCGTCGCAATGGACGTTCAGCCAACCGGTCCGCGCTTCGCACAATCGACTGACCCTCAGTATTCCTAGTGTAGATCATCATGCCCGAAAATAGTGAGCCGGCTCTGACCCCTACGCTAGACAATCGACGCGCACGGCATTGAAGCCAATTACGGGACACGCTTAAGTTGAATCGACGTTGCAGGACCTGCCGAGGTCTCTCGATGAACAATGCTACGATTTTGGAGCTTTTCGCGACGATATCGGAGATCGACGCCGCATGCTCATCTGACCGCGCCCTTGAAATATTTCACGGGGTTCTGGAGCGTTATGGCCTGCACAGTTTTCTGATCACCGGATTGCCAGTGCCTCACGACAGCGAATGGCATCGTGCGATCCTACATGACGGATGGCCACGCGAATGGTTCACGCGCTACGATTCCGAGGGGCACTTCCTATACGATCCCTGCGCCGCACGCTGCCGCTTCACCGCGGAGCCGTTCCTCTGGCATCAACTGAGCACTGGTGGTTTGACAACGCGTAGCCGTCTCGTCATGGACGAGGCAGCTGAATTCGGTATGAAGGATGGAATCTGTGTTCCTATCCATATCCCGCTTGCCGGCCCAGCCGTAGTGACGGCAGCGAGCGACCGGATCGAGGTACCACCCGGCGCGATGCCCCTGATCGAAACGCTCTGTGTCCACTTATTTCGCAAAGTGAGCGGCTTGGAGAGCAAATCGGACAACGAGGAGAGTTCGCCCTTGACGCCACGAGAGCGTGAACTGTTGCAGTGGAGCGCGCAAGGCAAAACGACAGACGACATATCTTGCATTCTCGGGGTAACGACGAACACGGTCGAGAGCCACCAGCGCAACATCCGCGACAAGCTCGACGCCATCAATGTCGCCCATGCCATTGTTAAGGCATTGCGCAGGCACGAAATTCAGATTTAGCAGTACCGGAAATCCGGCATACCACGTCCAGCGGCAGTGACCTAACTTTGGCGCCTGGAGGCGTCATGGTTCGGATTCAGGTGGTCACTTGGGCCAACAGAAAGCAATACAGACTCTTGCTGGAGCGATATTTCCGCATCCGCTACGACATCTATGTGAAACGGCGTCAATGGCGTGCTGTGGCACGTCCCATCAATATCGAGATGGATGCGTTTGATACCGAGCACGCCGTCTACGTGCTGGCACTCGATAGCGTCGGCAAGATCGTCGGCGGGTCGCGCCTTGTCCCGACGCTGCAGCCCCACTTGCTCAGCAATGTGTTTCCTGGGCTAGCACCTGCCGGGCCGCCGCGGGCGCAAGACATCTTCGAATGGACGCGTTTCTTCATCAGTCCCGCCCTGCGCACTCGCGGCGGATCGTCTCCCGTGGCGGGCGCTGTCCTGTGCGGCCTGTTGGAGATTGCGCTCAAACTCGGGATTCGTCAGATCAGCGTCGTGTGTGAATCGTTCTGGCCAAAGCGTCTGCGTGCCCTGGGGTGGAGCATTGCTGAACTGGGAGAGGTCCTGCGGCACGAAGACGGCGACATCATCGCGTTGTTGATCGACGTCACGCCGGAGGCGATCGCTAGCACGCGCCACGCCTATGGCATCCACGGGCCGATCCTGGCCGACGATGCGGCGCCGGGCTGACTGCTCGCGATTGCGTCGCGCGCAACTGGCCATACTATCACTACGGGCTGATCCACTTACGGGGCCACGTGATCTATTCCCGGGGCCCGAGTCTTCCTGCTCACCGGCCATGATGTCGTTCGCACAATCCAGTCGGCCCGGTATGCCTTCACGCCCGATGGCAGCACCGTAAGTCCATCCTGGGATTCCGTCAGGCTGAGCTAGAAGAATGGGCGCAAGACTGACCACGGGTTTGACGGTCCGGAGTGGATCAAATGGCAGTCTCGTTGCGTGTGCTCGGTTTTGACGATGAGGCTCTTGTCGCTGGCATCGCCGTCGATCCTGACAAGGAGTCCTATGCCGGCGGACCCATGGGCGACATATTCGATCAGTTGCGAGCCTCGCCGCCACGCCAGACTCCTTTTGCGCTTGCCGATGGCGATAGGATCGTGGGCTTCATCGTCGCGCGGGAAGAGGCCGCCCTGCCCGTGTGGGCAGAGAAAGGCTGC
>JBDRCE010000069.1:0-84557 GCA_043822005.1 Pseudomonadota bacterium
GAGAAGAAGAAGCGGGAAGGGTATTTCTGAGATGGAGCACGTGGCACCCAAGCCCGCCGCCGCCAGCGCGGTCCATGCCTTCCTGCACGAGCAGGAGAACAAGGAACTGCTGCGGTTCCTGACCTGCGGCTCGGTCGACGATGGCAAGTCGACACTGATCGGCCGACTGCTCTACGACACCAAGCTGATCTTCGAGGACCAGTTGGCGACGCTGGAAAAGGATTCGAAGAAACACGGCACGACCGGCGACGACATCGATTTCGCGCTCCTGGTCGACGGGCTGGAGGCCGAGCGCGAGCAGGGCATCACCATCGACGTCGCCTACCGCTTCTTCGCCACGCCGAAGCGCAAGTTCATCGTCGCCGACACCCCCGGACACGAACAATATACCCGCAACATGGCGACGGGCGCCTCGACGGCCGATCTCGCGATCGTTCTCATCGACGCGCGTCAGGGCGTGCTGCGCCAGACGCGGCGGCATTCCTTCATCGCCTCGCTGCTCGGCATCCGCCACATCGTGCTGGCGGTCAACAAGATCGACCTCGTCGGCTTCGACCGCGCGGTGTTCGACCGGATCGTCGGCGATTATCGCGCCTTCGCGAAAGATCTCGGCTTCGAGACGCTGACGCCGATCCCGCTGTCGGCGCGCTACGGCGACAACGTCACCCAGCGCTCCGGGCGGATGGACTGGTACACCGGTCCGGCGCTGCTCGAACATCTCGAGACCGTGCCGCTGGCGTCGGCGGATGAGAAGAAGCCGTTCCGCTTCCCCGTTCAATATGTGAACCGCCCGAACCTCGACTTCCGCGGCTTCGCCGGCACCGTTGCGTCCGGAGTGATCGCACAGGGCGACACCGTCGTCGTGGCGAAGTCGGGCAAGCCGAGCCGCGTCAAGCGCATCGTCGCGCAGGGCGGCGACCTGCCGAGGGCCGCGGAAGGCCAGGCGGTGACGATCGTGCTCGAAGACGAGATCGAGGTTTCGCGCGGCAACATGCTCGTTGCACCGGACGCCAGGCCGCATGTCGCCGACCAGTTCACCGCCAACATCGTCTGGTTCGACGAGCATGCCCTGCTTCCCGGCCGTTCCTATCTGCTCAGGACCGAGACCGACCAGATGAACGCGACGGTGACGGAACTGAAGCACCGCATCGACATCAACACGTTCGCGCACGAGGCGGCGAAGTCGCTGGAGCTGAACGAGGTCGGCGTCTGCAACATCTCGACCCAGTCGCCGGTCGCCTTCGACACCTATGCCGACAACCGCGTCACCGGCGCCTTCATCCTGATCGACCGGATCACCAACGCGACGGCCGGCGCGGGCATGATCCTGCATCCGCTGCGCCGCGCCTCCAACGTCCACTGGCAGGCGCTCGACGTCGACAAGAAGGCGCGCGCCGAACTGAAGCACCAGAAGCCCGCCGTGCTCTGGTTCACCGGCCTGTCGGGGTCCGGCAAGTCGACCATTGCCAACCTGCTCGAGAAGAAGCTGCACGCCAACGGCCGCCACACCTACATCCTCGATGGCGACAATGTCCGCCACGGCCTCAACCGCGACCTCGGCTTCACCGAGGAGGATCGCGTCGAGAACATCCGCCGCGTGGCGGAAGTCTCGCGGCTGATGGTCGATGCCGGCCTGCTGGTGCTGGTCTCGTTCATCTCGCCGTTCCGCGCCGAGCGCCGCATGGCGCGCGAACTGATGGCGGAGGGCGAGTTCGTCGAGGTGTTCGTCGACACGCCGTTCGAGGAATGCGCCAGGCGCGACCCGAAGGGGCTCTATGCCCGCGCGCTGAGGGGCGAGATCAAGAACTTCACCGGCGTCGATTCGCCCTACGAAGCGCCGGAGCATGCCGACGTGCATCTCGAAACCTCCGGCCGCTCGCCGGAGGAATTGACGGAGGCACTCGAAGCCTGGCTGCGCGAACGCGGCTATATCTGAGGCGATGATGGTGACAGGCACGGACGACGCGGCGATCCTCGCCGAACTCGAGCGCCTCGCCCTGCTGGCGGGCGCCGAGATCATGGACGTGTTCCGTGCGGGCATCGTCGTTGAGGAGAAGTCGGACCATTCGCCGGTGACTGAGGCGGATCGGCGGGCCGAGATCGTCATCCTGCAGGGCCTGCGCGAGGCGTTTCCCCATGTTCCATGCGTCGCGGAGGAGGAGGCCTCCGCCGGCCTCTTACCGCCGGCACTGGGAGAACTGTTCTTCCTGGTCGACCCGCTGGACGGGACCAAGGAGTTCATCAAGCGGCGGCCCGACTTCACCGTGAACATCGCGCTGGTGCGCGAGGGCGTACCGGAGATCGGCGTCGTCTATGCGCCCGCGCAAGGCACGCTCTATTCCGGACGGCCGGGCAAAGCCTACGCCGTGACGGTCGGCGAGAACCATGAACCCCTCGATCGCAGCGAAATCTCGGTGCGCTCCTGCGCCGAGCCGAAGACGATCGTCGCCAGCCGGTCGCACCGCACGCCGGAAACCGACGAATTCATCGACAAGCACGAAGGTGCCGAGATCATCTCGGTCGGCTCGTCGCTGAAATTCTGCCTTTTGGCGAGCGGCAAGGCCGATCTCTACCCGCGCTTCGGCCGCACGATGGAGTGGGACACGGCCGCGGGCGACGCCGTGCTGCGCGCGGCCGGCGGCCGCACGACGCTGATCGACGGAAAACCCTTCACCTATGGCAAGCGCAACCAGGCCGAGGATGTAGACTTCGCCAATCCGTGGTTTGTCGCGGAAGGCGGGGCGGTGCAGGATTAGGATTGACTTTGTCTCGATCCTGACTAGATTTCCCGTATTGGGAAATCGCGGTGCGCGTTATCGCCAGAAGCACGCTTGTGGAATTCACGCGCCGGCATCCCGATGCGCAGGCTTCCCTCGACCATTGGTATCGGCTCGCGGCGAGGGCAACCTGGAACTCTACGGCGGAGATCGCTTCGGCCTTTTCCAAGGCGAAGGTCCTGAACGCGGAGAGGGTCAGGTTTGAAATTGCGGGCGGCAAATATCGGCTGATTGTCGCCTTCGACCTCGCCCGGCAGATCGCTTTCGTGAAGTTTGTTGGAACCCATGCCGAGTATGACCGCATCGACGCGCTGACAGTATCGGCGCACTGAGGACGTCGGATGGACATTCGTTCAATCACAACTCCGCAGGATCACTCTCGAGCACTCGCCGAAATCGAGCGCCTGTGGGGCGCCGCGCCGGGGACGGACGAAGGCGATCGGCTGGATCTGCTGGCGACGCTTGTGGAACATTACGAGCAGCATGCCTTTCCACTCGGCGATGCCGACCCGGTCGAGACGATCCGCATCCATATGGAGATGACAGGGCGGACGCAGAGCGACCTCGCCGCGCTGTTCGGATCGGCATCCCGCGCGTCGGAAGTGCTCAACCGCCGTCGGGCGCTGACGATGGAGATGGCATATCGCCTCAATTCCGACTGGGGCATTCCGGCGGACGCGTTGATCCGGCCGTACGAGCTGGAGGCCCCGAAGCGCCGCGCTTAGACTAAATCTCCCCCCGCCAGGGCGGGTTCGCACCGGCGCGTGAAACCGTGACGGCGGCGGCGCGGACGCCTAGGTTGAGCGCGGAGCGGATGTCGTCTTCGTCGAGGTTTGCGACCGCCGACTTGGTGAGCAATCCGCGCTCGTGCAGCGCGGCGAGCACGCCGGCGTTGAACGTATCGCCCGCGCCGACGGTGTCGACCACCTCGACGCGCCGGGCCGGGACCGTGACCGTCGCGGTCGCGCCGTAGCCGGTCGCGCCTTCGCCGCCGCGCGTCACCAGGATCAGCTTCGGGCCGAGACCGAGCCAGCGCCGGGCGATGTCGCCGGCATCCCCGGTTTCGCCGAACCAGGCGAGGTCCTCGTCGGACAGTTTTACGATGTCGGCCATCGCCACCATCCGCATCATGCGGGCGCGGTGGGCGGCGGCGTCCGGGATGAAGTTCGGGCGGATGTTGGGGTCGAGCATGGTGACGCGGGTCGCATGTTCGCGCCGCATCAGCGCCTCGTAGGCCGAACCGCACGGCTCGGGAATGAGGCTGATCGCGCCGAAGAGCATTGCCGACACGTCGTCGCCGAGCGCCGGAAGGTCGGCCTCGGACAGCATCCGGCCGGCGGTGTTCTCGTCGTAGAATACGTATTTCGCCTGGCCGTTCGTCAGCTTGACGAAGGCAAGCGTGGTGGGGCGGGCGGACAGCGGCGAGTAGCGGGTGCTGACACGGCTCTCGGCGAGCGTCCGGCGCAGCATGTCGCCGAACAGGTCGCTCGACAGGCCGGTGAAGAACTCAACCGGCGCGCCGAGCCGGCCGAGCGCGATGGCCGTGTTGAAGACGGCTCCGCCGGAATAGGGCGCGAACGCGCTCTCGCCGCGCGTCGTCTCGCGCGGCAGCATGTCGATCAGCGCTTCGCCGCAGCACAGGATCATGCGAACTCCGGAACGGTGTTGGGGGCAGGGCCGGTCATGCGCTGCGGAACGAGGCGGTCTGGCCGACGAGGAAGCGGTCGGACAAGGGCAGGCTGGCGCCGCCGAGCGCGCGGGCATGGATGCCGACCGTGCCTTCGCGCACCATAGGCAGCGCGATGCCCTCGATATCGAACTGCCTGAGCTTGAGCGCCACCGCCTCGACGAGCTTCGCCCGCACGCCCCTCGGCATCCAGCCGTCGATCACCGCCGCCTCGAAGTCGATCACCGCCGAAGCGGCGACGATCGCGTAGGCAAGCCCGGCCGACGCCGTGTCGATCCAGGCTTCGAGGTGGGGAGACAGGTCGCCCCACTCCTCCGGCGAGGTCCACAGGATCGCGCCGTCGCGGCGGGCGGAGATCAGAGCCTTTTCGAGGACGGCGATGGAGGCGATGTCGATAAGCTGCACCGGACGTCCGCGCGCGTCGGGCACGGGCATGGAGCCGAGCGCGCCGGCATTGCCGGTCGGGCCGGCATAGAGGGCGCCTTCGAGGACGATGCCGCCTCCAATGAAGGCGCCGACATAGAAGTAGACGAAGTTGCGCAGGTCGCCTGCCTGCCCGAACACCAGTTCCGCGCCGCAGGCGGCGGTGGCGTCGTTCTGCAGGTAGACGGGGAAGGGGAGGTCGCCGGACAGCGCGGCGCGGATGTCGATCGAACGCCATTCGTCCATCACACTGCGCGGCGCGCCGACCGCATCGGCCCAGTTCCAGAGCTCGAACGGCATGGCGATGCCGAGCCCGGCGATGCGCTGGCGCTGGGCCTCGTCGAGCCGGCCGAACAGGTCGGCGATGCCGGACCGCGCGAAGGCGAGCGTCGCGTGCGCGTCCGGATAGGCATAGGTCGAGTGCGTCATGCCGCGGATATTGCCGAGGAAGTCGATGAGCACCAGGTCGGCGCTGCGGCGGCCGATCTTGAGGCCGAGGAAGAACGCTCCCTCGGGATTGAGCGACATCGGGATCGAGGGCTGGCCGACCTTGCCGCGGATCGGCTCGCCGCGAATCAGCAGCTCCTCCGCCTCCAGCTCGCGCATGATGACGGAGATCGTCTGCGCCGACAGGCCGGTGATGCGGGCGATATCGGTCTTTGCCAACGCGCCATGCTGGCGCACGAGCGACAGGACGAGACGCTCATTGTTGTCCCGCATGCCGCTCTGATTGGTGCCGCGACGGGCGCCGAAATCACGCGGCGCAGTCTCCGCGCGCGGCGCAGCGCTTTCCATCGTGACCCCTCCCTGGCGCCTCTCGTTCATTTCAGTCTGCCGCCCCGGCGGGTCGGTGTCAATAATAAATAAGTGTGAATTATCTATTGACTCACGATCGGCCATGGTGTTCCGTTAGGAGGACATCCAGCCTGCGTGGCGGGTGCCGCCGACTGGGAGGCCGGCGCAAAATGCCTCGACTGTGCCATCTACCGGGAGGACTACCGTGACCAAATCCGCATTCCTGAAGTCGACCGTCTTCGGCGCCGCCGCCGCCGCGGTCCTCGCCCTTTCCGCGCCGGCCTCGGCCGCCGGCGTCGGCGCCTGCCTGATCACCAAGACCGACACCAACCCCTTTTTCGTGAAGATGAAGGAGGGTGCCGCCGCCAAGGCCGCCGAGATCGGCGTCGAGCTCAAATCCTATGCCGGCAAGATCGACGGCGATTCCGAGAGCCAGGTGGCTGCGATCGAGACCTGCATCGCCGACGGCGCCAAGGGCATCCTGATCACCGCGTCCGACACTGCCGGCATCGTGCCCGCTGTGAAGAAGGCGCGCGACGCCGGCATCCTGGTGATCGCACTGGACACCCCGCTGGAACCCGCCGATGCGGCGGACGCGACCTTTGCCACTGACAACCTCCTCGCCGGCGAACTGATCGGCAAATGGGCCGCGGCGACGCTGGGCGACAAGGCCAAGGATGCGAAGATCGCCTTCCTCGACCTGACCCCGTCGCAGCCGACGGTCGACGTCTTGCGCGACCAGGGCTTCATGAAGGGCTTCGGCATCGACGTGAAGGACATCAACAAGATCGGCGACGAGGACGACCCGCGCATCGTCGGCCACGACGTGACCAACGGCAACGAGGAGGGCGGCCGCAAGGCGATGGAGAACCTTCTCCAGAAGGACCCCGGCATCAACGTCGTCCACACGATCAACGAGCCGGCCGCGGCCGGAGCTTACGAAGCGCTGAAGGCCGTGGGCATGGAGAAGGGCGTTCTCATCGTCTCCGTCGATGGCGGCTGCCCCGGCGTGAAGAACGTCGAGGCCGGCATCATCGGCGCGACCTCGCAGCAATATCCGCTGCTGATGGCCTCGCTTGGCGTCGAGGCGATCAAGAAGTTCGCCGACACAGGCGAGAAGCCCAAGCCGACCGAAGGCAAGTCGTTCTTCGACACCGGTGTTGCGCTGGTGACCGACAAGCCGGCTCCGGGGGTCGAGTCGATCGACGTCAAGACCGGCACGGACAAGTGCTGGGGGTGAGAACCCGGTTTGCGTAGCGAATTCGCCGTGCCGATGGCACGGCGAAAGGGTTCGAACGCCCGGGGAACTGCCGCAGGCAGCGGGACCCGGGCCGGGCACCGGTTGTCACTTGATTCCCGGCACCGCCAGGCAGACCATCACTGAAAAGCTCCTTCGGGCGGCATAGCCGTCCGGGGGAAGCCGATCGCCCGGCTTACGGGGCGGCTCCAAGGGAGGAGGCCAAGATGGCCGATACGGCACCGGCTTCGCAGCCGTCGCAAGAATTCGAGAAAGTACTGGTCGACAGCGCCAAGACTGTGGCGTCGTTCGACGGGCATGACCGGGGCCCACTGCAAAGGGCGCAGCACTTCCTGCATGGCAATCCGGCGGCGGTGCCGCTGATCGTGCTGGTGCTGTCACTCGCCGCCTTCGGCATCATCCTCGGGTCGAAATTCTTCTCCGCCTTCACGATGACGCTGATCCTGCAGCAGGTGGCGATCGTCGGCATCGTCGGGGCGGCGCAGACGCTGGTCATCCTCACCGCCGGCATCGACCTGTCGGTCGGCGCCATCATGGTTCTGTCGTCGGTCGTGATGGGCCAGTTCGCCTTCCGTTATGGGATGCCGCCGGCCATCGCCGTGCTCTGCGGCTTCGCGGTCGGCGCGGCATGCGGCTGGCTGAACGGGGTGCTCGTCGCGTACTGGCGCCTGCCGCCCTTCATCGTCACGCTTGGCACCTGGCAAATCATCCTCGCCACCAACTTCCTCTATTCGGCTAACGAGACCATCCGCAGCCAGGATCTCGAGGCGCAGGCGCCGTTGCTGCAGCTCTTCGGCACGAGCTTCAAGATCGGCAGCGCGGTCTTCACGCTCGGCGTCGTGACGATGGTCGTGCTCGTGCTGGTGCTCTGGTATATCCTCAACCACACCGCCTATGGCCGCCACCTCTACGCGATCGGCGACGATCCGGACTCCGCCGAACTCGCCGGCGTGCGGGTCAAGCCGATGCTGGTCTCTGTCTACGTCATCTCCGGACTGATCTGCGCGCGGGCCGGCTGGGCGCTGATCGGGCGGCTGGGCTCTGTGTCACCCACGGCCGGCCAGTTCGCCAATATCGAATCCATCACCGCGGTGGTCATCGGCGGCATCTCGCTCTTCGGCGGTCGCGGCTCGATCCTTGGCATGCTGTTCGGCGCGCTGATCGTCGGCGTGTTCTCGCTCGGCCTCAGGCTCTGGGGCACCGATCCCCAGTGGACCTACCTGCTGATCGGCGTGCTCATCATCGCGGCGGTCGCCATCGACCAGTGGATCAGAAAGGTAGCAGGCTGATGTCTGGAGCACCCATCCTCACCGCACGCGGCCTGGTAAAGCGCTATGGCCGCGTCACCGCCCTCGACCAGGCCGACTTCGACCTGCATCACGGCGAAATCCTCGCCGTGATCGGCGACAACGGAGCGGGCAAATCATCGCTGATCAAGGCGATCTGTGGCGCCGTCACGCCGGATGAAGGCGAGATCCACCTCGACGGCCAGCCGATTGCCTTCAAATCGCCGATGGAGGCGCGCGCCGCCGGCATCGAGACGGTCTACCAGAACCTCGCGCTGTCGCCGGCGCTGTCGATCGCCGACAACATGTTCCTCGGCCGCGAGATCCGCAAACCCGGCTTCATGGGCGATTGGCTGCGCATGCTCGACCGGCCGGCGATGGAAAAGCGCGCCCGCGACAAGCTCACCGAACTCGGCCTGATGACGATCCAGAACATCGGCCAGGCGGTGGAGACGCTATCGGGCGGCCAGCGCCAGGGCGTCGCGGTGGCGCGCGCCGCCGCCTTCGGCTCGAAGGTCATCATCATGGACGAGCCGACGGCGGCGCTCGGCGTCAAGGAATCGCGCCGCGTGCTGGAGCTGATCCTCGACGTGCGCCGCCGCGGCGTGCCGATTGTGCTCATCTCGCACAACATGCCGCATGTATTCGAGGTGGCCGACCGGATCCACATCCACAGGCTCGGCCGCAGGCTCTGCGTCATCAACCCGAAGGACTACACGATGTCCGACGCGGTCGCCTTCATGACCGGCGCCAAGGCGCCGCCCCAGGAGGCGCTGGCCGCGTGACGCAACAATCTTCGGCGCCCTGCAATCCGCGCCGAAGAATACCGTTTGTGTTCCCGATTTTCGCGGCTAGCATGGCTGTCGGGAGGAGTGAAGGAAACCTGGAGCGGCAGGCGGCCGAGGGGTCCGCCGTTTCCGACACGAGGGCGACGATGAACCGGGCGATGACGACCGAACTTCCCAGACCTTCCCTGAAGAGCAGCGATCCGGCGGACCTCGCCAAGGAAGTCCTCAACTGCCTGACCTATCGCATCGGCAAGAACGCTTCGGTGGCAACCCGGCACGACTGGCTGACCGCGTCGATCCAGGTGGTGCGCGACCGCGTCATCGAGCGCTGGATCGAATCCACCAAGGCCGCCTACGACACCAAGGCGAAGCGGGTCTATTACCTGTCGATGGAGTTCCTCATCGGCCGGCTGATGCGCGACGCCTTCTCCAACATCGGCATGCTCGACGACATGCGCAAGGCGCTGGCGTCTCTCGGCGTCGACATCGAGACGATCGCCGCCCTCGAGCCGGACGCCGCGCTCGGCAATGGCGGCCTCGGGCGGCTGGCAGCCTGTTTCATGGAGAGCATGGCGACAGTCGGCGTGCCCGCCCACGGCTACGGCATCCGCTACGTCCACGGCCTGTTCCGGCAGGAATTCTCCGACGGCTGGCAGGTCGAACTGCCGGAAACCTGGCTTGACCACGGCAATCCGTGGGAGTTCGAGCGCCGCGAGCGCTCGATCGAGATCGGATTCGGCGGCACGGTCCAGTCCCAAACCGACGCCAAGGGCCGGCTGGAGCGCCACGTCTGGAAGCCCAGTAACAGCGTTATCGCCGTCGCCTACGACACGCCGGTTGTGGGGTGGAAGGGAGCGCGCGTCAACACGCTGCGGCTCTGGTCGGCGTTGCCGGTCGACCCGATCGGTCTCGCCGCCTTCAACGCCGGCGACCATATCGGCGCGCTGCGCGAGAGCAACATGGCCGAGGCGCTGACCCGCGTCCTCTACCCGGCGGACTCGCACATCGAAGGCCAGGAACTGCGGTTGCGGCAGGAGTATTTCTTCTCCGCCGCCTCGCTGCAGGACATCGTCCACCGTCACCTGACGCAATACGGCGACCTTCTCTCGCTGCCCGACAAGGCCGCGATCCACATGAACGACACCCATCCGGCGATCGCCGTGCCTGAACTGATGCGCCTGTTGATGGACGTGCACGGTCACGACTTCGACACGTCCTGGGACATCGCCAAGCGCACCTTCGGCTACACCAACCACACGCTGCTGCCCGAAGCGCTGGAAAGCTGGCCGGTCACGGTGTTCGAGCGGATCCTGCCGCGCCACATGCAGATCGTCTATGCGATCAACGCGCAGCTGCCGCACGAGGCTCGCGCCAAGGAAGGCTTCGACGACGCCCATATCCGATCGATCTCGCTGATCGGCGAGGACGGCGAGCGGCGCGTGCGCATGGGCAATCTCGCCTTTGCCGGTTCCCACAGCGTCAACGGCGTCTCGGCGTTGCACACCGACCTGATGAAGCAGACCGTGTTCCACGACCTGCACATGCTCTACCCCGACCGGATCAACAACAAGACCAACGGCATCACGCCGCGCCGCTGGCTGATGCAGGCGAACCCGGGCCTGACGGCGCTGATACGCGAGGCGATCGGCGACGCCTTCCTCGACGATATCGAGAAGATCTCGGACCTGGACAGGTTCGCCGACGACGCCGCGTTCCGGGAGAAGTTCGCGGCGGTGAAGCGCGCCAACAAGGTGCGCATGGCGGCCTTGGCGCATGACCGCACCGGCGTGCGGATCGACCCGTCGGCGATGTTCGACATCCAGATCAAGCGCATCCACGAATACAAGCGCCAGCTTCTGAACATCCTGGAGGCCGTCGCTCTCTACGACCAGATCCGCAGCAATCCCGAGAAGGACTGGGTGCCGCGCGTGAAACTGTTCGGCGGCAAGGCGGCGCCGAGCTACCACAACGCCAAGCTGATCATAAAGCTCGCCAACGATGTCGCCCGCGTCATCAACAGCGATCCGTCGGTGCGGGGGCTGCTCAAGGTCGTCTTCATGCCGAACTACAACGTCTCGATGGCCGAGATCATGGTGCCGTCGGCCGACCTGTCGGAGCAGATTTCGACTGCCGGACTAGAGGCGTCGGGCACGGGCAACATGAAGTTCGCGCTCAACGGCGCGATCACGATCGGCACGCTCGACGGCGCCAATGTCGAGATCAAGGAATGCGTCGGCGACGACAATATCGTCATCTTCGGCCTGACGGCGCAAGAAGTCGCGGCGCGCCGCAAGGGGGGCTATAACCCGCGCGAAATCATCGAGGGTTCGCCGGAGCTGTCGCAGGCCCTGTCCGCGATCTCGTCCGGCGTCTTCTCGCCCGACGATCCGGAGCGCTATCGCGATCTCGTCGACGGGCTCTACGGCCACGACTGGTTCATGGTCGCCGCCGATTTCGACGCGTTCTGCAAGGCGCAGCGCGATGTCGACCACCTCTGGCGCGACAGCCCGCAATGGCTGTCCAAGGCGGTGCACAACACCGCGCGGATGGCCTTCTTCTCGTCCGACCGCACCATCAGGCAGTATGCGCGGGAGATCTGGAACGTGCCCGTTTGATCGAGGAGCGACGATCTACGCGTAGCATACCGAGTAAGGGGGGCAGGCGAAGCGGATGACGAGGAGGACCCCCAGGGCAGCGGCGCCGGCCGGTGCCGGCGGCGCATCCGCCGGCGACGTCGATACGATCGTGTCCGGCACGCACGGCGATCCGTTCGCTGTCCTCGGCGTCCACCTCGGGGACAGGGGTTTCGTCGCCCGCTGTTTCATCCCTCATGCCGGCTCGGTCGAGGCCTTCACGCTGGACGGATCCCCGTGCGGCGCACTGCGGCCGAGGGGAGAGGCCGGTTTCTTCGAAGGCGAAGTGAGCCTGAAGAACCGGCAGCCCGTGAAATACCGTGCGGCCAACAGCGGTGGCGAGTGGTGGATCACCGATCCCTATTCGTTCGGACCGGTGCTGGGTCCGATGGACGACTACTACATCGCCGAAGGCTCGCATCTCAGGCTCTTCGACAAGTTGGGTGCGCATCTGATCGAGCATGAAGGGGCGGCCGGGGTCCATTTCGCGGTCTGGGCGCCGAATGCGAAACGCGTCTCCGTGGTCGGCGACTTCAACGAATGGGACGGCCGGCGGCACGTGATGCGTCGGCGCCAGGACGTCGGCATCTGGGAAGTGTTCGTGCCGGATATCGGCGCCGGGCGGCCCTACAAGTTCGAGATCATTGCCGCGAACGGCAAGGCAGTGCCGTTGAAGGCCGATCCCTTCGCCTTTCGCTCGGAACTGAGGCCTGCGACCGCCTCCGTCACCGAAAAACCTCTGGCGCATAAATGGGGCGACGCGGCGCACCGGGAATTCTGGCGCAGCGTGGACATCCGCCGCCAGGCGATCTCGACCTACGAAGTCCATGCCGGCTCGTGGCAGCGCCGCGACGATGGCACGTTCCTGTCCTGGGACGAACTCGCCGACCGGCTGATCCCCTATGTCGCCGACATGGGCTTCACTCATATCGAGTTCATGCCGATTACCGAACATCCCTACGATCCGTCATGGGGCTACCAGACGACCGGGCTCTATGCGCCGACGGCACGCTTCGGCGAGCCGGAGGGTTTTGCCCGCTTCGTCGACGGCGCCCACAGGGCAGGGATCGGCATCATCCTTGACTGGGTGCCGGCGCATTTCCCGACCGACGCGCATGGGCTGTCGCGTTTCGACGGAACGGCGCTTTACGAGCACGCCGACCCGCGCAAGGGCTTCCACCCCGACTGGAACACGGCGATCTACAATTTCGGCCGCCGCGAGGTGAAATCCTACCTCGTCAACAATGCGCTGTTCTGGGCGGAGAAATACCATCTCGACGGGCTGCGGGTCGATGCGGTCGCCTCGATGCTCTACCTCGACTATTCGCGCAAGGCCGGCGAATGGATCCCCAACGAGAAGGGTGGGCGCGAGAACCTAGAGGCGGTGAGCTTCCTGCGGGAGATGAACAAGGCCGTCTACGGCCACCATCCCGGAGTGATGACGATCGCCGAGGAATCGACCTCCTGGCCGAAAGTCTCGCAGCCGGTCTACGAGGGCGGGCTCGGCTTCGGCTTCAAGTGGAACATGGGCTTCATGCACGACACGCTGGCCTATCTCGCCCGCGAGCCGGTGCATCGCAAGCACCACCACGACGAGATCACCTTCGGCCTGCTCTACGCCTTTTCGGAGAATTTCGTGCTGCCGCTCAGCCACGACGAGGTCGTGCACGGCAAGGGCACGCTGCTGACCAAGATGGCCGGCGACGACTGGCAGAAGTTCGCCAGCCTGCGCGCCTATTACGGCTTCATGTGGGGCTATCCCGGCAAGAAGCTGCTGTTCATGGGGCAGGAATTCGCCCAGCGCGCCGAATGGAACGAGGCCAAGGCGCTCGACTGGCAGCTCTTGCAGCACGGCCCGCACGAGGGGATGCGCCAGCTCGTGCGCGACCTGAACCATGTCTACCGGGCCAAGCCCGCGCTCCACGCGCGCGACTGCGAGCCGGAAGGATTTACGTGGCTCATTGCCGACGACCGCGCCAACTCGGTCTTCGCCTGGCTGCGCCAGGCACCGGGCGCGAATCCGGTCGCCGTCATCGCCAATTTCACGCCCGTGCGGCGGCAGAACTACCGCATACCGCTGCCGCGAGCCGGCGAGTGGAGGGAGATCATGAACACCGATGCGGGCTTCTACGGCGGGACGGGTGCGGGCAATTTCGGGCGTGTCACGGCCCAGGACGACGGGGGAGGAACGGCGGCGGAAGTGACGCTGCCGCCGCTGGCGACGCTGATGTTCGAGTTCGATCCGCAATGACGGACAAGGGGAGGAGTGAATGGTGAACAAACGCACCCAGCCGCTGGCGCGTGACGCCATGGCCTATGTTCTCGCCGGCGGCCGCGGCAGCCGCCTGAAGGAACTGACCGATCTGCGCGCCAAGCCGGCGGTCTATTTCGGCGGCAAGACGCGCATCATCGACTTCGCGCTGTCCAACGCTCTGAACTCTGGCATCCGCCGCATCGGCGTGGCGACGCAGTACAAGGCGCATTCTCTGATCCGCCACCTGCAGCGCGGCTGGAACTTCTTCCGGCCGGAGCGCAACGAAAGTTTCGACATCCTGCCGGCCAGCCAGCGCGTGTCGGAAACGCAATGGTACGAGGGAACGGCCGATGCCGTGTTTCAGAACATCGACATCATCGAATCCTACAGTCCTGAATTCATGGTGATCCTGGCCGGTGATCACATCTACAAGATGGATTACGAACTGATGCTTCGCCAGCACGTCGATATGGCCGCCGACGTGACGGTGGGCTGCCTCGAAGTGCCGCGCATGGAGGCGACGGGCTTCGGCGTCATGCATGTCGACGACAAGGACCGTATCATCTCCTTCATCGAGAAGCCGGCCGACCCCCCGGGCATCCCTGGCAAGCCGGATTTCGCCCTCGCCTCGATGGGTATCTACGTCTTCAAGACGAAATTCCTTATGGACCAGCTGCGGCGCGACGCGGCCGATCCCAACTCCAGCCGGGATTTCGGCAAGGACATCATTCCGTACATCGTCACCAACGGAAAGGCGGTGGCGCATCGCTTCGCCAAATCCTGCGTGCGCTCCAACCAGGAGAACGAATCCTACTGGCGCGACGTCGGCACGATCGACGCCTATTGGGAGGCGAATATCGACCTGACCGACATCACCCCGGAACTCGACATCTACGACCGCGACTGGCCGATCTGGACCTATGCCGAGATCAAGCCTCCGGCCAAGTTCGTGCACGACGAGGACGGCCGGCGGGGCACGGCCGTATCTTCGCTGGTCGCGGGCGACTGCATCATCTCGGGCGCGGCGCTGCGCAAGAGCCTGCTCTTCACCGGCGTGCGGGTGAACTCGTTCTCGGCGCTGGAAGAGGCGGTCGTGCTGCCGGACTGCGTCGTCAGTCGCAACGCCACTCTGCGCAAGGTCGTCATCGACCGCGGCGTCAAGATACCGGAGGGTCTGTCTGTCGGCTTCGATCCCGAGCTTGACGCGAAGCGTTTCAGGCGCTCCGAAGGCGGAGTGTGCCTGATCACGCAACCCATGATCGATCGTCTCGGAGCGTAGTAGGAAGCATGCAGGTCCTGTCGGTCGCCTCCGAGGTCTTTCCGCTGATCAAGACGGGCGGCCTCGCCGACGTCGCCGGCGCGCTGCCATCGGCTCTCAGGCAGTACGGAGTGGCCGTCCGCACGCTGCTTCCGGCCTACCCGGGCGTCGCCGAACAGGTGAAGAAGCGCAAGGCGGTGGCGACCTTCGACCACCTGTTTGGCGGCAAGGCGACGGTGATCGCCGGGCAGGCGGCGGGCCTCGACCTTTTGCTGCTCGATGCCCCGCATCTCTACGACCGCAAGGGCGGCGCCTATGGCGACGCGACTGGCAACGACTGGGACGACAACTGGAAGCGCTTCGCGGCCCTGGGCAAGGCGGCGGCCGAGATCGCCGCCGGCGCGGTCAAGGACTATCTGCCCGACCTCGTGCACGCGCATGACTGGCAGGCGGCGATGGCGCCGGCCTATATCCGCTTCACCGGAAGGCGGCCGGTGCCGACGGTGATGACCGTGCACAACCTCGCCTTCCAGGGCCAGTTCCCGATGTCGATCTTCGCCGGGCTCGGCTTGCCGGGGGCGGCACTGTCGCTCGACGGGGTGGAGTACTACGGCGGCGTCGGCTTCCTGAAGGCCGGGCTGCAGCTCGCCGACGCGATCACGACGGTTAGCCCGACCTATGCGCTGGAGATCCGCACGCCGGAATTCGGCATGGGGCTCGACGGGCTGGTAAGGGTTCGCGACAACGTCCTGCACGGCATCGTCAACGGCATCGATACCGACGTGTGGAACCCCGAGACTGATCCGCATCTCGCCGGCACCTATTCGGCCAAGATGCTTGGCGCGCGGGCGAAGAACCGCCGCGCGGTCGAGGAGCGTTTCGGCCTGACGCGCAGCGAGGAGCCGATCTTCTGCGTCGTCAGCCGGCTGACCTGGCAGAAGGGCATGGACGTGCTCGTCTCCGTCGTCGACGATCTGGTCGCGATGGGCGCGCGCCTTGCCATCCTCGGCTCCGGCGACCACAGTCTCGAGGGCGCGCTGCTGTCGGCCGCCGCGCGCCACCCCGGCCGGATCGGCGTCGTCATCGGCTACAACGAGCCGCTGTCGCACCTGATGCAGGCCGGGTCGGACGCAATCCTGGTGCCGTCGCGTTTCGAGCCCTGCGGGCTGACGCAGCTCTATGCCCTGCGTTACGGCTGCATTCCCGTGGTCGCGCGCACCGGCGGGCTCGCCGACACGGTCATCGACGCGAACGAAGCGGCTTTGTCGGCCGGCGTCGCCACCGGCGTGCAATTCTCGCCGGTCGACGCGGACAGCCTGCGTATCGCGGTGCGTCGGACCGTGTCGCTGCATCGCGACAGCAAGACGTGGACCGCCATGCAGAAGCAGGGAATGAAATCCGACGTTTCCTGGACCCGCAGTGCCGCGCGCTATGCCGACCTCTACCGCTCCCTCGTTCCCGCTGGATGATGCCATGATCCGAACCGTCGCCACCAAGCCCTACGACGACCAGAAGCCCGGCACGTCGGGCCTGCGCAAGAAGGTGCCCGTCTTCCAGCAGCAGAACTATGTCGAGAACTTCGTCCAGTCGGTGTTCGACAGCCTGGAGGGTTTCGAGGGCAAGACGCTGGTGATCGGCGGCGACGGCCGCTACTACAACCGCGAAGTGATCCAGATCGCGCTGCGCATGGCCGCCGCCAACGGCTTCGGCAAGGTGATGGTGGGGCAGGGCGGCATTCTCTCGACGCCAGCGGCCTCCAATATCATTCGCAAATACGAGGCCTTCGGCGGACTTGTTCTCTCGGCGAGCCACAACCCCGGTGGGCCGCACGAGGATTTCGGTATCAAATACAACGCCGAGAACGGCGGCCCGGCGCCGGAAAAGCTGACCGACAAGGTCTTCGCGCGCACCAGGGTCATCGACAGCTACAGGATTGCCGATTTCGCCGACGTAGATCTCGACACGGTCGGCACGTTCTCGGCGGGCGGCATGGCGATCGAAGTGATCGACCCGGTCGCCGACTATGCCGAACTGATGGAGAGCCTGTTCGACTTCGCCGCGATCCGGAAGATGTTCGCATCCGGCTTCACCATGGCCTTCGATGCCATGCATGCGGTTACCGGGCCCTATGCGGTCGAGATCCTGGAGAAGCGGCTCGGCGCGAAGCCGGGCTCGGTGCGCAATTTCGTGCCGCTGCCGGATTTCGGCGGCCATCACCCCGACCCGAACCTCGTCCATGCCAAGGAGCTCTACGACCTGATGATGTCGCCCAGGGCGCCGGACTTCGGCGCGGCGTCGGACGGCGACGGCGACCGCAACCTGATCATCGGCCGCGGTATCTTCGTGACGCCCTCGGATTCGCTGGCGATGCTGGCGGCGAACGCGCGCCACGCGCCGGGCTATGCCGGCGGCTTGAAAGGCATCGCACGCTCGATGCCGACCAGCGGGGCGGCCGACCGCGTGGCGGCAAAGCTTGGCGTGGGGATGTACGAGACGCCGACCGGCTGGAAGTTCTTCGGCAACCTACTCGACGCCGGCATGGCGACGATCTGCGGCGAGGAGAGCGCCGGCACCGGCTCCGACCACGTGCGCGAGAAGGACGGGCTGTGGGCGGTGCTGCTCTGGCTGAACATCCTCGCTGCGCGCAAGGAACCGGTGAAGGCGATCGTCGAGAAGCACTGGGGCGAATATGGCCGCAACTACTATTCGCGCCACGACTATGAGGGCGTGGAGACCGACGCCGCGAACCGGCTGGTAAGCGCATTGCGGGCGAGGCTCACGTCGCTCCCGGGCCAGAGCTTCCGCGGCCTGACGGTGGAGACGGCCGACGACTTCTCCTATCTCGACCCGGTCGACCAGTCCGTGTCGAGCAATCAGGGCATCCGGGTCTTGTTCGAAGGCGGCTCGCGCGTCGTCTTCCGCCTGTCCGGCACCGGCACGTCCGGCGCGACGCTGCGCGTCTACATCGAGCGCTACGAGCCGGATGCGGCCAAGCACGGCATAGAGACGCAGGAGGCGCTGGCCGACCTGATCGCCGCGGCGGAGGACATCGCGGGGATCAGGGCGGCAACCGGCATGGATGCGCCGACGGTGGTGACGTGACGAGCGGCGATGACACCACGCGCTCGATAGAAGTCGCTTCGACGCTGGGACTTGGCGGTGACGGCGATGAACTGGATGTGCTGGAGGCTGTCGAGAAATCGTTCGACATCAAGATCCTGGACCATGAGGCGGAGTTCGCCGAGACGGTGGGGCAGCTGTTCGATATCGTAATGGCGAAAGCGTCAGTCGATCCCGACGCGCGCCGCTGCGCAACGGCGATGGTTTTCTATCGGCTGAGATGCGCCATCGGTGACCCCACGATGTCACCTCATTCGAAGCTGGATGAGATCGTTTCCCATACTCCGCGCCAGCTCTATCGTCGCCTCGCGCAGGAAACCGGCCTTGCGATGCCGAGCGGAAGCACGGGCCGGCTCGGTTCGGTCTGCCTGTATGCGATGATCTTCCTCGTCCCGGCAGCTCTTGTGACGATCGTCGCCGGATGGACGTATTGGCCAGTCGTGACGCTGCTGGCGGTGTCGGCTGCGGTCCTCTTCTGGCTGGATGCGCGCCGGTGGCACGGCGAGTCGCTGGGTGAAGTGTCACGGAAGGTGGCACACCTCAACTTTGCCAGGTTGGCGAATCTCGGGGCGCGTTCAGCTCCCATTGATGCATGGGCAGCGTATGCCGGCCTGCTGTCAGATATCACGGGTGTCGACGCGGGGAGGATCGCCCGCGAGACGCGATTCATCTGACAGCAGCAATCGGCTCTTCACCCCTCCTTCAGATCCGGCTCGACCACCTTGGCGAGCTGGAGCAGCGATTCCTGCCATCCGAGATAGCACCCGGCTTCCGGGATCATGTCGGGCACCCCGGCCTGTTCGATCCTGATGTGGGTGCCACAGAAGGCCTCGGTGAGTTCGATGGTGACGAGCATCTCGTCAGGCATGAAATCGCCGTCGAAGCGGTCGGTGTGAACGATCTTCTTGCCGGGCACGAGCTCCTTGTATTCCACGCTGAAGGAGTGCGCCTGACCGGTGGTGAAGTTGCGGAACGACATGTGGTAGCCGCCGCCGACCTTGGCCTCGAAGCGGTCGATCTTGCCGAGGTATCCGTAGGGCGGCAGCCAGCGGCACAGCGCGTCAGCGTCAAGGAAAGCCCTGTAGACTTTCTCCGGCGGGGCTTTGAGGACGCGGTGGAGGCGGATGGTGCTGGGCATGACTTTACTCCTTGTCAGTTGCCGCGGGGAAAGAGGGTTTCGAGGTAGCGCCTGAGGTGGGCGAGGTTGGACCGGGCGACGTCCGGTCCGTGCTTGGCCTTGGCGTAGATGAACGAGCCCTGGAGCGTCGCCTGGATGAAGTAGCCCAAGCTCTCGGCCGTCCAGCCGGCATCCGGGGCGTAGAGCGCCTTGGCCGCCGCGATGTCGACGACGATCTCGTCGATATGACCGCTCATGCCGCCGTCGGCGGCGGCAACCAGGGCCGGATGGCTCGCATAGACCTCCTGGACGAGCGTGCCGAGCAGGCAGGAGAATTCCGACACCGGCCGGTCGAGGATCGCGACCCGGAAGTCGACATAGCCGAGAACGCGGTCGCGCGGGTCGTCCAGCAGCCGGTAGGGCGCCGCCCGGAAGACCTCACCGGTGAAGGCGTTCCAATGCTCGATCGCGGCGATCAGCAGCTCTTCCTTGCTCTTGAAATGGTGGAAGAAGCTGCCCTTCTTCATGCCGGCGCGGGCGCAGATGTCGTCGACCGACGTGGCGGCATAGCCTTGCTCGCGGACCAGCGCGATTGCGGCGTCGATGAATTTCTGGCGGGAGGGGTGAGTGGTCATTCTCAAAATACCTACCAACTAGTTGGTTTGCATTAAACCAACCGGTTGGTATGTTGTCAAGTGGATATGTCGAGAATTTGAGAGCTGGCTGCCGCGGATTGTGACAACTGCCGGATCGGGGCGTGGCGGGAGCCCCGCGGCAGCGTGTGCGCGCCATCCGAAAAGCCTGTTTCGCAATGCAGCAAGCTTGCTATTCTGTGCCGCCGGACCTTGCCGGTGACCGCGAATCGACTTCAGGACCGCATGGCGCCAGCGCTCGGAGCACGACCCGACAGGACAGGCACGCAGTTCGCGGTCTGGTCCTCGGCGGCAGAGCGTATCTGGGTCTGCCTGTTCGACGCCGACAGCTCGCGCGAAACGGACCGGATCGAACTGGCACGGGATGGCGAGGGCGTCTTTTCGGCGCGCATTTCCGGCGTCGGCGAAGGCCAGCGCTACGGCTTTCGCGCCGACGGGCCTTACGATCCGCCGAAAGGGCTCTGGTTCGATCCGTCTAAGCTGCTGATGGATCCCTATGCGATCGCGATCGACTGGCCCTACCGCTACAACGCGCTGCTCGCGGCGCCGCGTTGGCAGCAGACCGACACCGCGCCGATGATGCCGAAGGCGGTGGCGACGGACCTGCCGGAGCCTTCAGTGCCCCGCCCGCCGCTGTTCCGGCCAGGTGGCCTGGTCTACGAACTCAACGTCCGCTCCTTCACCATGTTGCATCCGGCCGTGCCGGAGGGACAGCGCGGCACGATCGCCGCGCTCGCGCACCCGGCGGTGATCGAACACCTCACGAAGCTCGGCGTGTCGGCGGTCGAGCTGATGCCCATCACCGCCTGGATCGACGAGCGGCACCTGCCTCCGCTCGGGCTGCGCAATGCCTGGGGCTACAATCCGGTGTCGTTCATGGCGCTGGACCCGCGCCTTGCGCCGGGCGGCATCGCGGAACTTCGCGAGACGGTGGCGGCGCTCCGGGCGGCGGGCATCGGCGTCATCCTCGACCTCGTCTTCAACCATACGGGCGAGAGCGATATCCTCGGTCCGACGCTCTCGCTGCGGGGTCTCGACGCGCAGGCCTATTACCGCCACGCACCGGATGGCTCGCTGGTCAACGATACCGGCTGCGGCCACACGCTCGCCTGCGACCATCCCAGAGTGCGCGAACTGATCCTCGCTTCGCTGAGCCATTTCGTCGAGCAGGCCGGTGTCGACGGCTACCGCTTCGACCTGGCGCCGATCCTTGGCCGCACGGCCGACGGTTTCAATCCGACGGCCGAGACGCTGCGCGCGATCGGGACCGACCCGGTGCTGGCCGACCGGGTGCTCATCGCCGAGCCCTGGGACATCGGACCGGGCGGCTATCGGCTCGGGCAGTTCTCCGGCCGCTGGCTCGAATGGAACGACCGCTATCGCGACGACGTCCGCCGCTACTGGCGCGGCGACCGGGGCGCGGTCGGCAACCTTGCGACGCGGCTGGCAGGCTCTTCCGATTTCTTCGGCGGGGAGGGCATCGGCGCGACGCGCAGCGTCAACTTCATCGCCGCTCATGACGGCATGACGCTGGCCGACATGACCGCATACGAACATAAGCACAACGAGGCCAACGGCGAGGATAGCCGCGACGGCCACGACGAGAATTTCTCGTGGAACCACGACGTCGAAGGGCCGAGCGGCGATGCCAGGATACTCGCCGCGCGGCGCGATGACCTGCACGCGTTGCTGGCGACGCTGTTCCTGTCGCGCGGCACGATCCTGCTGACTGCCGGGGATGAATTCGGGCGAACGCAGCGCGGCAACAACAATGCCTATGCGCAGGACAACGAGATCACCTGGCTGGACTGGGTGGGCCGGGACAAGGCGCTGGAGGACTTCGCGGCCGGGCTCTCGCGACTGCGGACCTCGCTCGGACTGGACGCGCCGGACTTCTTCGAACCCGCGGGCGGAGGTGACGGGACGGCGACCGCCGAATGGCTGTGGACCGACTGGACGCCGATGACCGAGGCGCATTGGCACCAGCCGGACAACCGCCGCATCGCGATGGTGGTCGCGCAGCCGGGCCGGCCGCGCGTGGCGGCGCTGTTCAACGCCGACCGCCGCGCGGTTGCCTTCGCTCCAGGTGCGCGCGACGGCCATGCTTGGCGGGATGTGACTCCCGTCCCGGTAACGACGGTACCGGCTGCCGGCACGATCCGGCTCGAGGGACGATCCATGGCAATCCTTGTCGAAGAGGCGACCGATGGCTGAGAAGCGGACCGCGCAGAACCCGGACTGGTGGCGCGGCGGGGTGCTCTACCAGATCTATCCGCGCTCCTTCCAGGACACCAATGGCGATGGCGTCGGCGATCTCGCAGGCGCGACCGAGCGGCTCGACCATATCGCCTCGCTCGGCGTCGACGCGATCTGGCTGTCACCCTTCTTCCGTTCGCCGATGGCCGACATGGGCTACGACGTCTCGGACTATTGCGACGTCGACCCGATGTTCGGCACGCTGCAGGACTTCGATCGCTTCCTGGAGGAGGCGCACCGGCGCGGCATCAAGGTCATCATCGACCTCGTGCTCTCGCACACCTCCGACCAGCACGCCTGGTTTCGCCAGAGCCGCGCCTCGCGCGACAACGACAAGGCGGACTGGTACGTGTGGGCCGACGCCAAACCCGATGGCACCGCGCCGAACAACTGGCTGTCGATCTTCGGTGGGCCGGCCTGGGAGTGGGACACGGTGCGCCGGCAGTACTACATGCACACGTTCCTGGCCTCGCAGCCGGACCTCAATTTCCACAACCCGGCGGTGCGCCGGGCAGTTCTCGATACCGCTCGTTTCTGGCTCGACCGCGGCGTCGACGGGTTCAGGCTCGACGCTGTGAATCACTATTTCCACGACCGGAAGCTGCGCGACAACCCGCCGTCCAATCGTGCCCGCACCGGCGACGTGCCGGAGACCAATCCCTACGGCTACCAGGACCACCTCTACGACAAGACACAGCCGCAGAACGTCGGTTTCCTGAAGGAATTCAGGGCGCTCCTGAACGAATACGAGGGCAGGGCGGCGGTCGGCGAGGTGGGCGACGGCGAACGCTCGCTGAAGACGGTCGCCAGCTATACGGAGGGCGGCGACAAGTTGAACATGTGCTACACGTTCGACCTGCTGGCCGAGGATTTCGACCCGGCGCATATCCGCCGCTGCGTTGGCGATTTCGAAGCGACGGTGAAGGAAGGATGGGTCTGCTGGGCCTTTTC
Source organism: Pseudomonadota bacterium (assembly GCA_043822005.1). Lineage (GTDB taxonomy): Bacteria > Pseudomonadota > Alphaproteobacteria > Rhizobiales > Rhizobiaceae > Mesorhizobium_A. Next base: position 23,257 of record JBDRCE010000069.1, read on the forward strand.
CAACCACGACGTGCGCCGGCATGTGTCGCGCTTCGCCAAGCCCGGCGACGATCCGGACCGACTGGCGAAGTTCGCGCTCACATTGCTTGCCTGCCTGCGCGGCTCGATCTGCCTCTACCAGGGCGAGGAACTCGGGCTCGAGGAGGCCGAGATCGCCTTCGAGGATCTGCGCGACCCCTACGGCATCCGCTTCTGGCCGGGCTTCAAGGGCCGCGACGGCTGCCGGACGCCGATGCCGTGGAACGGCGACCTGCGCAATGGCGGCTTCTCGACGGCGAAACCCTGGCTGCCGGTGCCGGCGACTCACATGGCGCGTGCCGCCGACCGGCAGGGCGGAACCGGCACGGTGCTGGCCCACTACCGCGAGATGCTGGCGTTCCGGAAAAAGCACAAGGCGCTGGCGAGCGGATCGATCCGATTCGTTGGCAAGGACAAGGACGTTCTGGCCTTCGAGCGCGAGGAAGGGGACGAACGGCTGCTGTGTTTGTTCAATTTCGGGCGGGAGGAGCAGAGTTGGAAACTGCCGACGAAGCTCGGCCGCGCGTACGCGCTAGATCTGCCCGGTCTGGCCGTGAAGTCGGACGGCCAGCATTTCGCGCTCGCCCCGCTGGGAGCGGCGGTGCTGCGCATAAGCTGAGGAAAGTTTCGGGAATTTCTCTGGTCGGAGTGGCAGGATTTGAACCTGCGACCCCCTCGTCCCGAACGAGGTGCGCTACCAGGCTGCGCTACACTCCGTGAACCAGACCGCGGGCTTATAACGTTCACCCCCCGAACCTGCAAGCGCATTCGCGAAACGATTTCTTGCGATTTCGCCGCTAGCATCCGCCACGTCGGAGGGGGCCGCACGGCGCTCGCCGCACGATGATGTGGAGTTGCACCGCGTGACGTTCAAACCGGTGGCCGAGGCGCGGCCGAACACCTTTGAATTCGAGACGACGCCGCTGGTGAAGCCCACGGGCTTTCGCGAATATGACGCACGCTGGTGGTTCGGCCATCCCGCTTCCGACAAGGCGCCGGAGCTGAACCTGATCGGTGTGCAGGCGCTGGGCATGGGCCTGGGCACGATGATCCGCCGCCAGGGCATCGCGCCGGGTGTGGTGGTTGGCCACGACTTCCGCTCCTATTCGCTGTCGATCAAGCTGGCGCTGACGACGGGTCTGATGGCCGCGGGTGCTGAGGTGAAGGATATCGGCCTGGCGCTGTCGCCGATGGCCTATTTTGCGCAGTTTGCGCTGGATTGCCCCTCGGTCGCCATGGTCACCGCCTCGCACAACGAGAACGGCTGGACCGGTGTGAAGATGGGCTCGGCGCGGCCGCTGACCTTCGGGCCGGACGAGATGGCCGAGCTGAAACGCCTCGTGCTCGCGGGCGATTTCGACCTGGTCGGCGGCGGGTCCTACGAGTTCGTATCCGGCTTCCGCGAGACCTATCTGGCTGACCTGACCAGGAACGTGAAGATCGGCCGCAAGCTGAAGGTCGTCGCCGCCTGCGGCAACGGCACGGCAGGCGCCTTTGCCCCGCAGATGCTGGAGGCGATCGGCTGCGAGGTGGTGCCGCTCGACGTCGAGCTCGACCATGCGTTCCCGAACTACAATCCCAATCCCGAAGACATGAAGATGCTGCATGCCATCCGCGACGAGGTGCTGCGCACCGGCGCGGATGTGGGGCTGGGCTTCGATGGCGATGGCGACCGCTGCGGCGTGGTCGACAACGAGGGCAACGAGATCTTCGCCGACAAGGTGGGCGTGATGCTCGCCCGTGACATTTCGGGCGAATATCCGGGGTCGCACTTCGTCGTCGACGTGAAGTCGACCGGTCTGTTCATGACCGACCCGGTGCTGAAGGCGAACGGCGCGGTGACCGACTACTGGAAGACCGGCCATTCGCACATCAAGCGCCGGGTGAAGGAGTTGGGCGCGATTGCCGGCTTCGAGAAATCGGGCCACTTCTTCTTCAATCCGCCGATCGGGCGCGGCTATGACGACGGGCTGGTCACGGCGATTGCGGTCTGCCGGATGCTCGACCGCAATCCGCAAAAGTCGATGGCCGATCTCTACCGCGACCTACCGCTGACCTTCGGCTCGCCGACAATGTCGCCGCACTGCGCCGACGAGGTGAAATACGACGTCGCCGAGCGCGTGGTGAAGCGCTTCCAGGCGATGCGCGAGGCGGGCGAGACGGTCGCCGGCCAGAAGATCGCCGACCTCGTGACGGTGAACGGCGTGCGCGTCGTCGCGGAAGACGGGACGTGGGGCCTTGTGCGCGCCTCGTCCAACAAGCCGGAACTGGTCGTCGTGGTCGAAAGCCCCGTGTCGGAAGAGCGCAAGCGCCAGATGTTCTTTGCCGTCGATGCCGTGCTGCGGGAAAACCCCGAAGTCGGCGCCTACAACCAGTCGATCTGAGATGGCGACGGCTGCCCCGATCTCCTGTTTCGTGATGAGCGGCGGCGTCGGCTCGCGGCTCTGGCCGCTATCGCGCGAGGACAATCCCAAGCAGTTCCACGACCTTTCCGGCGACGGCTCGATGCTGGTGCGAACCATCCGCCGGCTGCGTGCGCGGACGGCGGGCGAAGCGCCTGTCAGCCTGATCGCTTCGGAGCGGCACGCCGAGCGTGTGCGCGACGACCTCGCCGGGCTCGACCTCGGCGGCGGCATGGCGGTGTTCGAGCCGATGGGACGCAACACGGCCGTCGCGGTCGCCGTCGCGGCGGTGCTGGTGCTGGAACAGGGCGACGGGTTGGCCCTGGTCGTGCCGTCCGATCATTCGATCTCGACCGACCGTCAGTTCTGGGAGACGATCGAGAAGGGCGTGCCGGCGGCGGAGGCGGGGCAACTGGTGGTCTTCGGCGTCAAGCCGACCCATCCCGAGACCGGCTACGGCTACATCGAAGCCGACGGCGAGGGCGACGTGCGGGCGGTGCGCCGCTTCGTCGAAAAGCCGGACCTTGTCACGGCCGAATCCTATCTCACCGCCGGCACCTTCTTCTGGAACGCCGGCATGTTCCTGTTCCGCGCCAGCGCCATGCGCGACGCCTTCCTCAAGCTCCAGCCGGAGATCTGGCGGCAAGCCGAGGCCGCCTGCCAAGCGGCGGCGCGAGAAGTCTCCGGCATCTATCTGCCGCTCGACATCTACGCGACGATCCCGTCGATCTCGGTCGACTACGCGATCATGGAGAAGACTGACGGCATCGCCATGGTGCCGGCGGGCTTCCGCTGGAACGACCTTGGCTCCTGGCAGTCGCTGCTGGAGGTGACGCCGACCGATGCGGACGGCAACGTCGTCATCGGCGACGTCGTCGCGATCGACACGGAGAACTCCTATCTGCGCAGCCAGGGGCGGCTGCTCTCCGTCATCGGCATGAAGGACGTGGCAATCGTCGCAACCCCGGACGCGACCTTCGTCGCGCCGGTGTCGGAGAGCCAGAACGTCAAGAAGATCGTCGAGCGGCTGGAAAAGAGCGGGCGGCTGGAAACCAAGTTCACGCCCGCGCAGGACCGCGTGCTTGCCAACGGCGCCTGGCTGACGCGCGTGCGCCACTGGCTGTTCGAGGAAGCGCTGCCGCTTTGGTCCACGGCGGCGATCGACGAGCGTTACGGTGGTTACTACGAAGCGATGGGCTTCGACCGCCGGCCGATCCCGAGGCCCAAGCGTATGCGCACCATGGCGCGCCAGATCTTCGCTTTCTCGGTGGCAAAGACCCATGGCTGGGACGGCCCGGCGGACCGGTTGATCGCGCACGGCGTCGACTTCATCGCCACCAAGGGCCGCACGGTGGACGGCGGCTGGGTCCGCACGCTCGACGTCGATGGCTCAGTGCTCGATCCGGCCGAGGACGCCTATGACCACGCCTGCGTGCTTCTGGCGCTGGCGCATGCGCATCGCGCCGGCAATCCGGACGCGCTGGCGCTCGGCGAGGCGACCTTCGCGTTCCTCGACGAGAGGCTGGAGGACCGCAACATGCGCGGCTTCCTCGAGACCTCGCAGGGCGAGGGGCTGCGCCGCACCAACCCGCATATGCACCTGCTCGAAGCCTTCCTCGCCTGGTACGACGCGACCGGCAACCGGCAGTATCTGCGCCGCGCGGCACGCATCATCGACCTGTTCCGCAGCCACTTCTTCGACCCCGAATCCTGGACGATCGGCGAATATTTCGACGACGACTGGAAGCCGGCAGTTGGCGAGAAGGGGCAGTGGACGGAGCCCGGACACCATTTCGAATGGGCGGCGCTGCTCGTCGATTTTGCCCATAAGAGCGGCCAGAAGGACCTCGTCGCCTTTGCCCGAAAGCTCTACGCATCGGCGATCGCCAACGGGCTGAACCGCGCCACGGGCCTCGCCTATGGCGCCGTCTCGCGCGAGGGCATTCCGCTCGAACGCACTTCGCGCAGCTGGCCGCAGACCGAGGCGATCAAGGCGGCGATGGCGCTCGACGACACCGGCGGCCCCGACATGAAGCCGGAGATCGAAGCGCGCGTCGGACGGCTGTTCCGCTGGCACATCGACCCGGCGCCGTCGGGCCTCTGGATCGACCTGATCGACGAGCGCGGCCGCGCGCTCGCCAAGGATGCGCCCGCAAGCATCCTCTATCATATCGTCACCGCGCTCTCGGCCTACATGAAGCGGTACGGGTAGAGGGCTTGCATTGCTACGGAAATTCCGTATATTCCTAACTGTGCATACGGTCGTGGAAACGCCTGCGTATCTCGCATCCGCAAAGGATGAAGGCGTCGATGACGACGAGAGGGCAGAGATCGTCCGGTTCTTGAGTAGCGATCCGACCGCTGGCGACCTGATTGTCGGAACGGGTGGAGCGCGGAAGGTTCGCTTTGCCGGTCGCGGTCACGGGAAAAGCGGAGGATATCGCGTCGTCACATTCTTTGCGGGCGACGATATCCCCGTCTTTCTGCTCGATATCTATGGCAAGGGCAATCGTGCGAACCTGACGAAAGCCGAACGAAATGAACTTCGCGCCGTCCTTTCAGAGCTACCCAAGGCATGGCGTGCAGCAAGAGACGAAAGAATGAAGCGGAGACTTGGAAAATGACGAAGCCCGGTTCGCGAATTCTGCAGGGCGCACGCGAGGCGCTGGCATTCGCCGAGGGGAAGGGCGATTCCGATGCCTTCCGCATTCACGTCCCGGAAACGGTGGATGTGAAGAGAATCCGACGCAAGCTCGGCCTGTCCCAGCAGGCTTTCGCCGCCCACTATGGTTTTACGGTGGGCCGCGTGCGCGACTGGGAGCAGGGTCGCTCGCCGATGGATACGCCTTCGCGAATTCTGTTGCTGGTCATCGAGAAGGAGCCCGAAGCGATCGAGCGCGCGCTCGCGGCCGCGTAGTTCTGATCGTCGAATTCGGCAGCTTGATTTGGCGCAAGGTCGACCTTTCGCCTCGCGACTAGGTTTCTCCCAAACGGAGTAATCTACATGCCGAAGAAGGTTCTGATCATAAACGGTCACCCCGATCCGAGGCCCGAGCGCTTCGTCCATGCGCTGGCTGCGGCCTATGCGGAAGGCGCGGAAGCCGGAGGGCATGAGGTACGGCGGCTTTCGATCGGCGAACTCGACATTCCGGTGCTGAGGCGGCGCGAAGACTGGGAAACCGGTCCGGTCCCGCAGCCGCTGAGCGACGCCGCCGCCTCTATTGCCTGGGCCGAACATCTGGTGATCGTCTATCCGCTGTGGATGGGCGACGTGCCCGCACTTCTGAAGGCCTTTCTCGAGCAGATTGGCCGACCGGGCGTAGCCATCGACAAAGGCGCCCGATCACTTTCGCCGGGCCTGTGGAAGGGTAAGTCGGCGCGCCTCGTCGTGACGATGGGCATGCCGGCCTTCGTTTACAACTGGTATTTCGGCGCCCATTCGGTGAAGAGCCTGAGGCGCAACATCCTCAATTTCGCAGGCATCTCGCCGGTGCGTTCGTCGATCGTCGGCATGGTCGAGGGCTCGGCCGAAAGCCGCGCCGAATGGCTGGAGACGATGCGGACGCTGGGGCGGAAGGCTCAGTAGGGGCTCTCGACGTTACCGGTCTCGACATAGACCGACTTGACCTGGCTGTAGTGGCGCAGCGCTTCCAATGAGTTTTCCCGGCCGATGCCCGAGCTCTTCGCGCCGCCGAAGGGGATTTCGACCGGCGAGAGATTGTAGTGGTTGATCCAGAGCGTGCCGGCCTGAAGGTCCGCGGCGACGCGGTGCGCGCGGGCCATGTCCTTCGTGAACACGCCGGCCGACAGGCCGAACTCGGTGTCGTTCGCGCGAGCGACCACCTCGTCCTCCGCGTCGAACGAAAGCACGCTCATCACCGGTCCGAAAATCTCCTCGCGCGCGATTGTCATGTCGTCGGTGACGCCGGTGAACACGGTCGGCTCGACATAGAAGCCGTTCTCGAAGCCCTGCAGCTTCGGCGCGCCGCCGCCGGCGGCGAGCGTTGCACCTTCCTTCTTTCCGATCTCGATATAGCCGAGCACCTTGTCGTGCTGCGCCTTGCTGATCAGCGGACCCATCTGCGTCTCGGGGTCGAGCGGGTCGCCGAGGCGGATCTTCTTGGTGCGCTCGACGAGACGGTCGACGAAGCGGTCGTGCAGATCCTTCTGGACGAAGACGCGCGTGCCGTTGGAGCAGACCTGGCCGGTGGAGTAGAAATTGCCGAGCATGGCGCCGGAGACGGCATTCTCCAGGTCCGCATCTTCGAACACGATCAGCGGCGACTTGCCGCCGAGTTCCATCGTCGCGTGCTTCATCTGCGAGCCGGCGAGCGCCAGCACCTTCTTGCCGGTCGGCACGGAGCCGGTCAGAGAGACTTTCGCCACGACGGGATGGCCGGCGAGCGCGGCGCCCACGTCGCCGTAGCCCTGCACGACATTGAACAGCCCGTCCGGAAGGCCGGCCTCGGTGTAGATCTCGGCCAAGGCGAGGGCGGATAGCGGTGTGTTCTCGGATGGCTTGAACACCATCGCATTGCCCATGGCCAGCGCCGGGGCCGACTTCCAGCCCGCGCCCTGGATCGGATAGTTCCAAGCGCCGATGCCGACGCAGACGCCGAGCGGCTCGCGGCGGGTGTAGGCGAAGGGGCCGCCGAGATCGACATAGTCGCCGTGGAAGGCAGCGATCGCGCCGCCGAAAAATTCCAGCGCGTCGGCCGCGGACGCCGCGTCGGCGACCAGCGTCTCCTGGATCGCCTTGCCCGTGTCGAGGGTCTCCAGGCGCGCCAATTCCGCATTGCGCGCGAGCAAAATGTCGGAGGCGCGGCGCAGGATCCGACCGCGCTCGACCGGCTTCAGCCGTGCCCAGGCCGGCTGGGCGGCGCGGGCCGCCTCGACGGCCAGCTCGACGATATTCGACGTTGCCGAATGGAGCGTGGCGATCGTCTCGCCGGTCGCCGGATAGATGACCGGCAGCGCCTTGCCGCCTTCGTCCTCGACGAAACGGCCGTTGATGTAATGCGAGGCTTTCGGCTGGGCGGTCATTCGCTGCTCCGTCGGCGTTGGGCGCCGGTTCAGTTCTTCTGGATGGATACGCCGTGTTCGTCGATCTTGATCTCGACGCCTTCGGGCTTCGACTGTTCGCGCCACATGTAGATGCCGAGGACGATCAGGGCGACCGCCAGCACGGCAATGATCAGGTAGAGCGGATTGTTCTTCATGGTGTTCCTCGCTGTCCGTCCCTCATAGACCGTGCGCGCACCGACCGGAAGCCGCCGCGGCTCACCGGTCGCTCTCGCGCCAGCGGGGATTGATCCACGGTTCCTGGTTGGACGGCGGCAACGGTGACTTGCCGAGGATGTGGTCGGACGCCTTCTCGCCGGTCATGATCGACGGTGCGTTCAAGTTGCCGTTGGTCACGCGTGGGAAGATCGAGGAGTCGGCGACGCGCAGGCCGTCAACGCCGATCACCCGGCATTCCGGGTCGACCACGGCGTGACGGTCGTCCGAGCGGCCCATGCGGCAGGTGCCGCAGGGGTGGTAGGCGCTCTCGGCATGCTCGCGGATGAAGGCGTCGAGATCGTCGTCGCTCTGCACCTGGCTGCCGGGCGAGATCTCCTTGCCTCGGAACGGATCGAACGCCCTTTGGCCGAAGATCTCGCGCGTGAGACGGATGCAGTGGCGGAAGTCGGCCCAGTCGTCGGGATGCGACATGTAGTTGAACTGGATGACCGGCGGAGCGGCGGGTTCCGCGGAGCGCAGTGAAATCGACCCGCGCGATTTCGATCGCATCGGCCCGACATGCGCCTGGAAACCGTGCGACTTCGCAGCCGACCTGCCGTCGTAGCGCATCGCCGCCGGCAGGAAGTGATACTGGATGTCGGGATAGTCGATGCCCGCCTTCGAGCGCACGAAGGCGGCCGCCTCGAAATGGTTTGTGGCGCCGAGACCGTCGCCCCAGAACAGCCAGCGCGCGCCGATCAGCGCCTTGGAAAACGGGTTCAGCACCGAATAGAGCGTGATCGGCTGCGTCGCCTCCTGCTGGATGTAGAGCTCCATATGGTCCTGCAGGTTCTGCCCGACGCCCGGCCGGTCGGCGACCACGGCGATGCCATGCTCTGCCAGATGGGCGGCCGGGCCGATGCCGGAGAGCATCAAAAGCTTCGGCGAATTGATCGAGGACGAGGCGAGCACGACCTCGCGTTTCGCCTTAACGACTTCGATCTCCGCGCCAACCTGGATCTCGACGCCCGTCGCGCGGTGATTCTCGATGATCACGCGCCGCGCCAGGCCCTTGAGAAGACTCACATTCGGCCGTCTCAGTGCGGGCCGGAGATAGGCGTTGGCGGCGGACCAGCGCCGGCCGAGATGAATGGTCTGCTCCATCCAGCCGAAGCCTTCCTGCTTCGAACCGTTGTAGTCTTCGGTGGTTTCGAAGCCCGCCTCGCGGCCGGCCTCGACGAAGGCCTTGTAGAGCGGGTTGAGGCGCAGGCCGCGCTTGACGTGAAGCGGGCCGTCGGTGCCGCGCCAGCCCTCCTCGCCGTCCTTCGAATTCTCCATCCGCTTGAAGTAGGGCAGCACGTCGGCATAGGCCCAGCCGGCCGCACCCTGTTCCGCCCAGTGGTCGTAGTCGTGCGCGTGGCCGCGCACGTAGACCATGCCGTTGATCGAGGACGAGCCGCCGATCACCTTGCCGCGCGGCGTCGCCAGCACGCGCCCGCCCAGATGCGGCTCCGGCTCGGTGCGGAATCCCCAGTCGTAGAGGCTCATGTTCATCGGGATCGACAGCGCCGACGGCATCTGGATCAACGGGCCGAAATCCGAGCCGCCATGCTCGATGACGATGACCGTGTTCTTCCCGTCCTCGCTCAGCCGATAGGCGAGCGCGCAGCCGGCCGAACCGGCCCCGACGATGACGAAGTCCGCCTCACGCATTGCCGACGTGCCTCGCAAAATCCTCGAGCGAGACATTGCCGCCGGTAGCCATGACCAGCACTGATTTGCCCTTGGCGTCGACGACGCCGTCGAGCAGGGCCGCGAGGGCCGCCGCGCCGGAGGGTTCGAGCACCAGCTTCAGTCGCTCGAAGGCGGTCTTCATTGCGCGGCGCACTGCTGCGTCGCTGACCGACACTCCGCGAACGCCGGCCGCACTGACCGCCGCGAAGGGCGCATCGCCCGGCCGGCGCGCCATCAGCCCGTCGCAGATCGTCGAGGGTCCGATCGGCGTGGTCTCGATCGCGCCGTGGGCGAGTGACGAACCCATGCCGTCGAAGCCTTCCGGCTCGACCCCGATCAGCTCGGTGCGCGGCGACAAGTAGTGGAAGGCGAGCGCGACGCCGCCGATCAGCCCGCCGCCGCCGACGCAGCAGAGCATCATGTCGACCGCCGCCCCCTTGTCGTCGAGCTGGCGGATGGCTTCGAGCCCGGCTCCGGCCTGGCCGGCGACGATCTCGGGGTCGTCGAACGGGTGAAGCAGGGTCAGGCCTTGCTCGATAGCAATCGCCCGCGCACGCTCGGCCGCGACTTCCTCGCGAGCACGCGTGCCGTGCTCGGTGGAGATGACGGTGGCGCCAAAGCCCTCGGCGCCGCGCTTCTTGGCGGCCGGCGCGTCGATGGGCATCACGATCGTCACCGGGATGTCGAGCGCCTCGCCGGCGGCGGCGAGCCCTTGCGCGAAATTGCCGGAGGAATAGGCGACCACGCCGCGCGCGGCCTCCTGCGGAGAAAGCTGCTTCAGCCGCCAGTAGGCGCCGCGCACCTTGAAGGAGCCCGCCCATTGCAGCGATTCAGGCTTCACGAAGACGCGGGCCGCGCCGGTCTCGCGTGCCAGCGCGCGCGATTCGAGCAGCGGCGTCACCTGCGTCGCCTGCGAGGTGACCGCGTAGGCGCGGCGGAGGTGGTCGAGGGACGGGACGGTCGACATCATTCACCCCTCGGGTAACGCTTGGACTCTTCCAGCACGTTCAGGTCCATGTGGTTGCGCATGTAGCGCTCGGACGCCTTCTGCAGCGGCTGGAAGTCCCACGGGAAATAGGAGCCGTTGCGTAGCGCCGGATAGACGACCCAGCGCCGCGCCTGGCTCTCGCGCACGTCGGCATCGAAGCGCGCCATATCCCAGCGCGCGCGCACCTTCGCCATGAAGGAGGCGACAAGGTTGGCCTGCGCCGGATCGGCCGCGAGATTGTCGCGCTCAAGCGGATCGGCTACCACATCAAACAGTTGCGGCGGGTCGATCTCGCAATGGACGAACTTCCAGCGGCCGTCGCGGATCGACACCATCGGCGCGTAGGAGCCCTCGGCGGCATATTCCATCAGCACTGGCTCGGCGCGGCTTTCGCCATTCACGAGCGGCAGCAGCGACTGGCCGTCGGTCCAGGGCATGATGGCGGACATGTCGATGCCGGCGAGGTCGCAGAGCGTCGGGCAGATGTCGAGATTGGAGACGGGCGTCGGGATCAGGCCGGCGGGGATGCCCTTGCCGGCGATCATCAAGGGAACGCGCGCGGAGCCCTCGTAGAAGTTCATCTTGAACCAGAGCCCGCGCTCGCCGAGCATCTCGCCGTGGTCGGAGCAGAACAGGATGACCGTGTCGTCGGCCATGCGGGTGCGCTCGAGCGTGTCGAGGAGCTCGCCGACCTTGTCGTCGACATAGGAGATGTTGGCGAAATAGCCGCGCCGCGATCTGCGCACCTGGTTGCGCGTGATGTCGAAGGAGGGATAGTCGCTGGCGAGATAGAGGCGTTGCGAGTGCGGATCCTGTCTGTCGTGCGGGATGAACGGGGTTTCCGGATCGAGCGCCTGGCAGTTTTCGTAGAGGTCCCAGTATTTCCGCCGCGCCACGAAGGGATCGTGCGGATGCGACAGCGAGACAGTGAGCATCCAGGGCCGGCGGGCGGGGTCGTCGTTGTCGCGCGAAAGCTGGTAGAGCTTCTGGTTGGCGAGGAAGGCGACCTCGTCGTCATATTCCATCTGGTTGGTGGTTTCGGCGACGCCGGCCCCTGTCACCGATCCGAGATTGTGGTACCACCAGTCGATCCGCTCGCCGGGCTTGCGGTAGTCGGGCGTCCAGCCGAAATCGGCCGGGTAGATGTCGGTCGTCAGCCGTTCTTCGAAGCCGTGCAGCTGGTCCGGGCCGACGAAATGCATCTTGCCGGACAGGCAGGTGTAGTAGCCGGCCGCGCGCAGATGGTGCGCGAAGGTGGGGATCGACGAGATGTATTCGGCGGCGTTGTCGTAGACCCTCGTCCGCGACGGCAATTGCCCGCTCATGAACGAGGCTCGGCCCGGCGCGCAGAGCGGCGAGGCCGTGTAGTTGCTGGCGAAGCGGGCCGACCGCGCGGCGAGAGCCCGCAGGTTAGGCACATGCAGGAAGTCGGCGGGGCCGTCGGGAAACAGCGTTCCGGTCAGCTGGTCGACCATGATGATGAGGATGTTGGGCCGCGTCATCGGTGTTCCTTCGAGGCGATCTGCAAGGCGATGTAGTCCTCGACGAGGGCGATGGCCGAGACCGGGTCCGGCGCGCCGTTCTTCAGCGCGCGGCGAATGTAGAGCCCGTCGACCATGGCTGCGATGCCCTCGGCGACGTGAATCGCCTCCGAACGCGGCATCAGTTCGGCCAGGGCGGCCGTGAGGTTGGAGTGAAGGCGGCGCGCATAGACGTTCAGCAGTCGCCGCATCTCGGGCGACCGCTGCGCCTCGACATAGAAGGCGAGCCAAGCCGCCACGACTTCCTCGCCGAACTGATGCGCCGAAAAGTTGACCGCAACGATCGCCGACAGCCTCGCGCGGGGCGTCGTTGCGCCGGCGAGCGTCGCGCGAAGCTCGCGGCCGAGATCGGCCAGCAGCGAGCGCATGGTCGCGCGCAGCAGATCGTCCTTGGCGCCGAAATAGTGATGCGCCAGCGCGGAGGAGACACCGGCGCGTCCGGCGATCTGCGACATGGTCACGTCGAGCGAACCGTGCTCGCCGATGGCGGCCACGGTGGCGTCGATCAGCGCGCGGCGGCGCAGAGGTTCCATTCCAAGCTTGGGCATTTTACGACGGTATTTTTTATTGACGCGTCAATCAACAAAGAAACCCGCCACCTTATGCCCCGATTGCGTCACGCAATCCGCTCTTTACCCAAGACGATCGCACGTCCATTCTGCCGCAATGAGACACGCGGCGGTGGTGACCGGAGGGGCATCGGGGATCGGGCTGGCAGTCGTGGCCCGGCTGCTCGAAGATGGCTGGCCGGTCGCGGTGATCGATTTCAACGCGGAGGCGCTGGTCCAGGCCGAAAACGACCTGGAGGGCGAGAATGTGATCTTCGTCCAGGCCGACGTCACCGACGACGACGAGGTGGCGTCCGCCTTCGACGAGATCGTCGATCGGCTGGGCTTGATCGGCGGGCTGGTCAATTCGGCCGCCGTGGCGAGGGCGGCGAGCGTCGAGGATACGACCGCCGAACTGCTGCGCGAAATGCTGGAGGCCAATCTCGTCGGCCCCTTCCTCACCTCCAAGGCCGCGCTGGAGCGCATGGGCGAGACGCTGGCGATCGTCAACCTGGGCTCAGTCTCCGGCCTGCGCGCCAATCGCGGGCGCCTCGCCTACGGCTCGGCCAAGGCGGGGCTGAAGCTGATGACCTAGGTGATGGCGGTGGAACTGGCCGGCCAGGGCGTGCGGGTCAACTGCGTCGCGCCCGGCCCGATCGATACGCCGATGGTGGCGCGCCTGCACGGGGCGGGCGAGCGCGGCCGCTGGCGCGAACGCGTGCCGCAGGACCGCTACGGCCGTCCCGACGAGGTCGCGGGCGCCATCGCCTTTCTTCTGTCACCCGAGGCAAGCTATATCACCGGCCAGATCATCGCCGTCGATGGCGGGTTCATGGCAGGTGGCATCATCCGTGACGATTAGGTTTCCGGTTCTTATCGCTTCGATCGCAGCGCTGCTGGCAGGCGGACCGGCGGGCTCGGCCGGGCCCGATGTCGGCGACGTGTCGAACCGGTTCTGCGAATTCCAGACGGCGGACGACCTCACGCGCCTGCGCGACCTGATGACGGCCGATCTTCGCGCGGTGGTCGAGGACGCGGAGGCGCGCAACGTGGCCATCGCCGATACGTCGGGGCAGAACAGCGCGCCGCTCGCGGACGGAGTTCCCTATCGCGGCATGGTCGAAAAGCCGGCCTCGTGCGTCGCGTCCAGCGTGTCGGCGGCGGCCAATGTGACGATCGTCGACATCGCCTATGCCTCCGACGGGGGCGAACGGTGGACCGACCGTCTTGTGCTGAAGCCGGAAACGGGCGAGATGCGCATCGATGACATCCTCTTTGCATCCTTTCCGACCGACACCTATCAGGCGGGCCTGCGCCGCGTGCTCGCCGACACATTCGATCAATGAGGGGAAGACCTTGAAGCGCAGCCTGCTCGCCGCCGCCCTGATCTCGATGGCCATCTTCGGCGCATCGGCCGAGGACCAGCCCAGGTCTGCGGCAGCCGCCTTCGGCGCGGCGTTCTGCCTGATGAAGGACAACCCGCCGGGAGCGGACCTCTTGGTGCTGGTGACGCCGTCGCTGGCCGATGAGATCGGCAAGGCGCTGGCGAAGAACGACGAGATCCAGAAGGCGCATCCGGACGAGAAGCCGCCGCTGGGCGACGGCATCCCGTTCCAGAGTTTCCCCGACGTCTCGCCGAAATGCCAGGTGGGCAAGGTCGAGGGTGAGGGCACCGGCGCGGTGGTCGAGATCAGGCACGGCTTCCCCGATACGCCGCGTGCCGACTATGCGGATCGCATCGTCCTCGGCGAGGGCTGGACCAAGGGCGCGCTCGGCATCGACGATGTGCTCTATGGCGAAGAGGGTGGCGGCGGCACCCTGCGCAGGACGCTGGCCGAGGCGTTCGAGTAGGCGTCGGAATAGCGAAGGCGGTTGGTGAAACGATGACGAATCCGGTTCTGGTCGAAGTGCTGCGCGGCGGCAGGGTCGAAAGCCGCCACGGCGGATCGATCGCGGTGTGCGATGCGCACGGCGGGATCTTCCTCGCCCGTGGCGACGTCGCGCGGCCGGTCTTTCCGCGTTCGGCGGTGAAGGTCATACAGGCGCTGCCGCTGGTCGAGAGCGGTGCGGCCGATGCGTTCGATTTCGACCGGAAGGAACTGGCGCTTGCCTGCGCCTCGCACAGCGGCGAGACGGAACATGCCGCGCTGGCGCGGAAAATCCTGGCGAAGGCGGGCTTCGAACCGGACGCGCTCGAATGCGGCGTCCACTGGCCGTCGAGCCAGGAGGCGACAATCGAGCTCGCGCGCTCCGGGGGGACGGCGAGCGCGCTGCACAACAATTGTTCGGGCAAGCATTCCGGCTTCCTCTGCGCCTGCCGGCATCTCGGACTGAACCACAAAGGCTATGTGAAGATCGGCCACGACTACCAGCGCCTGATCGCGGCGACGATGGAGGAGGTGACGGGTGCGGCGCACCGCGAGGACAATTCCGGCACCGACGGCTGCTCGATCCCGACCTATGCGGTGCCGCTGACCAACCTCGCCACCGGCTTCGCCAAGCTGGCGACGGGCGAGGGGCTGGCGGCCGAGCGCGCCAAGGCGGCGCGCAGGCTGTTTTCCGCCTGCATGGCCGAGCCGTTCTACGTCGCCGGCACCGGCCGGGCCGATACCGCGATGATGACCGCCGGCAACGGCCGCGTGTTCGTCAAGGTCGGCGCGGAGGGCGTCTATTGCGGCGCCGTGCCCGAACTCGGCCTCGGCTTCGCGCTGAAGATCGACGACGGCGCCGGACGCGGGGCGGAAGCGGCGGTGGCGTCGCTCTTGGCCTGGCTGCTCAGGGCGGACGAGGCGCTCGCGGCGCGCTATGCCGGGATGGCCTCGGTGACGATGAAGAACTGGAACGGCATCGAAGTCGGCGCGGTGAGGGGTCTGCCGCTCAGCTGACCCGGTCAACTTTGCTGCCCCCCGTCAGCCTAGCTGACCCGGTTGCGCTCGACCGTCAGGCCGGGCAATTCGGTGCCCTCCTTGGCAAGGTCGCCGGTTACGGCTTCCGCCCAGCGATGGCCGACGACCGCGCCGCGCAAAGCTCCGTCGATGACGT
This sequence comes from Pseudomonadota bacterium, assembly GCA_043822005.1. GTDB lineage: Bacteria > Pseudomonadota > Alphaproteobacteria > Rhizobiales > Rhizobiaceae > Mesorhizobium_A. Next base: position 38,750 of record JBDRCE010000069.1, read on the forward strand.
TGTCGGTGATGACCGCCGAGCCGGTGCCTTCGACCACCGAGACGGCGATGCCTTCGCCGGCGTTGCGGATGACGTTGCCGGTCGCCACGACGTTGCGCATGAACGGGCCCCAGCCGATGTTGATGCCGTAGAGCGGCGCGTTCTCGACGACGTTGCCGCTGACCGAGGCGTCCGCCTCGACCGAGATGCCGACGCCGAAGCCCGGCGCGTCGGCCGGGTAGGGACCGGTCTCGGACAGGTTGCGCACCAGGTTGCCGGTGACCGTCGACAGCCGCCCGCCCTCGTTGAAGTTGACGACCGAGATGCCGTTGGCGGCGCCGTCGACGATGTTGCTGGCGATCACCGCGCCCTCGAAGGCGAACTCCGAATAGATCGCCGTCTCGCCGGAGCGCCGGCAGGTGTTGCCGCCGATCTGGATGTTGTTGCCGGAATTGGAACGGATCGCCGAGAAGGCGCAGTCCGAAATCTGGTTGCCCGAGACGATCACGTTGCCGGCGCGGAAGACATTGATGCCGTTGCCGTTCTGGCCGGTGCCGCCGGAGCGGGAAAGGATGCGCTCGATCCGGTTGCCGGTGACGATCGTGCCGTCCTCCGCCGGCTGCCAGCGGTGGACGAGGATGCCGCCATTACCGCAGTCAGAAACGGTGTTGCCGACGATCTGCATGCGGCCGGCCTCGACGCTCCAGATGCCGGCGTCGGCGGCGCCGGAGATCTCGCAGCGCTCGACGCGGCCGGAGGCGCGCTCGAGCGCAAGGCCGTTCCTCGACGAACCGATGATCCGGCAATTGTCGATGACGAACGTGGCGACCCCGCGCGCGTCGATCAACCCTTGAGCACTGTCGCCGAGCCAGCGGTTGGCGCCGTCGATCAGGAGCCCGGTGAATTCGAGATGGTCCGCACCCTCGGCCGCGAGCATGTGGCCGTCGCCGGCATAGACGAGACGGGTCGCTCCCGACACGCCGGACAGGCGGACGCGGCGCGGCAGGGTGATGTTGGAGACGTTGTACTGGCCGGGCGGCAGGAAGACCGCCGCGTCCCCATCGGACGCCTTGTCGAGCATGGCCGAGAAGGCGCGGCTCTGGTCATCGAAGGCGGCGGGATGGACGCCGAGCTCGCCGGCATTGATCGAGCCGCGCATGGCGGCGAGTACCGGCTCGGAAAACAGGCTCGCGGCCGCGGCGGGCAACGCGAGGCCGCCAGCGGCGAAGCCGGCCGAGGCTGCGAGGAAACGGCGTCTGTCCAGCATTGGCACGGGTCTCCCGGTGGAGGTTATCTCCCTGCAGGGGGCGTGCCAACATCCCCCTCACCCCGCCTCCGCTTCGCTCGGCGGACCTCTCCCCGAGGGGAGAGGGGAGCCGGGAACGTTGGAGCCAATCTCTATCGCAAGCTGGTGCAGGGTCGGATCACCTCCTCTCCCCTCGGGGAGAGGGTGGCCGAGCGGAGCGGAGGCCGGGTGAGGGGGCATTGTCGGCGTGCCGCCCAAGCAGTAGCCTCCGCCCATGAGCAGGGCCTTCACCAAGGAAGACGACGACACCGAAGCCATCGCCATGGTCGGCGAGCGGCCGGTCAGCCCGCACCGCAACCTCGTGACGGCGCAGGGCCTGAAGCAGATCGAGGCCGAAATGGCGCGGCTGCGCGACGAGCTCACCCATGCGGAGAAGGCGGCGGAAAGGGTCGCCGTCGCGACCCACCTGCGCGACCTGCGCTACTGGACCGCGCGGCGGGAGACGGCGGAACTGTCGGAGCCCGAGGCGGGCTCCGAGGTCGTGCGCTTCGGCATGACCGTGACGCTGGAGGGCGAGGACGGCAAACGCCGCACCTGGCGCATCGTCGGCGAGGACGAGGCCGACGCGGCCAGAGGCTCGGTCAGCCACGTTTCGCCGATGGCGCAGGCGCTGTTCGGCAAGCGCGTGGGCGACGTGGTGACGGTGGCGGGCAAGGAGTGGGAGGTCGTCTCGCTGGGGTGAGGGCAACGCCAGGCGCGCCGCGAAGCGGTTCTGCCGCGCGGCGGGTCGGGCATGGAGGATCGCAGGCGCGCCCGCATCGCGAATTGTCGGCGGGCCGCGCAGCGGCGGAAGCGGCAGGCGCCGCGCAGCGACGGCGGCGACGCGGCCCGAGCAGCGCGCGACGGCCGGGAGCGCCTCGTCGCGCCGGGCGGACAGGCAGGCCACTTCCAGACGCAACAGGACGACAAGCGCCTCGGCCAGCGCGCAGAAGCGCAGCGCCAGAAGGGTCGCATCGGCCGGACGGTTCGGGAACTGCGGGCTCTCGCCGAACCAGTCGGCCCCCGTTTCGTCAATGACGAAATCGCGCGCGACGGCCTCGGCCAGCCGCAGGATGGCGAGCAGGACGAAGCGCAGGGGGAATGGCAGTCCGGCGGCGCGCTGGGCGAGGCGGGCGAGCGAGACGAGCCTGGCGATGATCCGCCTGAGCGCCTCGATATCCCGTCCTGTGTCACCCATGCCCGGGCCTCCAAAATTCTGCGGACATTCTCGCGCGGGTCTTTGGGGTGGGGATGGAATGCAGGCGGAATTCGCGAAAGGCTTTGATTTCGTTGGAAGTCACGCTGGAATTTATGCACGCCGTGGAACGCTGGTCGCTTCAGACATGCAATTGGCCAGGTCCGGCGGCGCTCTCGTATTCCTACGGTGTTCGGGCGGGAAGCGTCTCCGCATCTGTTTCGATCAAGACCCGGTCAAGGGTCAGCAGGGCCGTACCGGCGGCCTTGGCGTGGGCATAGTGGAAGCAGTCGAAATTGCTCAGATAGCGTTTGCCGAGACCGTGTTTTTCGGCCACCGCGATGGCGTGGGACAGGATCTCGCGGGGTGACGTCGGCTCACGCAAGTCGATGTGGCGTTCGGCAAGCCAGGCGACGACGAGGGCTTCGGCCTCGGCATATGAGCATTTGAGATGGTCAGGGCGTGCGAGAACGATGATCGCTTCGAAGGCGGCGAGAGGCGATGTAAACGGGTCTGAGGCGCCCGACAGCGAAGCGTCGTAGGCCGCCGCCGTCTCCTCGCCAGTTACGATCGAGACGATGGCGCAGGCATCGACGAACATCACTCCCCGCCGGTCAGGTCGTGATCGAGCTCGTGATAGAATTCCCGTGGGACGGGTTTGTGGCCCGGCTGGACGCGCAGCCCGTGTTGCGCCAGCAGCCTCCGCGCCGTCTCGCTCGGGGTTTCGGCCTTGAGGCGGGTGCGGATCGTCTCGCGCAACGCCACGATCACCGCATCGGTGATCGAGGTATCGTCGATGCGGGCAAGCTCACGGGCGAGCTTGTCGGCTTCAGGACTGCGGATGTTGAGCGTCATGATGTGTAGCTTATCGTGTGTAGCAGATTAGAGCAACACCAGTGATTCGAACGCTTGCCCGCTCGCCCCCGGCCGCCCGGTCGTCATCTGATGTTGCCGTCCCGATCTGGTCACCGTTAGACAGGCGGAGCTGCGTCGACCGCGATTCCGTTTCGTGCTTTCGTCACCGATATCTGTTCTCTCTACGCTTGTCGAAGTTTTCCGCGCATGCATTACGAACACAGCAAAATGACAAGGAAAGCCGGTCCCTTTCACGTTGATATTCATTGATCCCGGTGCGGAATCCGAGATATTCAAATCGAGACTACAAGTGATCGTCATTTGCCGGGGGCACTCTATGATAAGACGCTCGATCTTCGTGGTGGCGGCGCTTTTCATGGCCGTTCTCCACGCGCCGCATGCCGTTGCTCAAGGCGCGCAGCACTTCGACAGCGTGCAGGACTTGCCTCCCGGTGAACTGCGCAAGAGTGTCGAACGGCTGGACTCGGCAACGCGCGCGGAGGCGCTTCGTCAGCTGAACCGGCTGGCCCCTCCGCGGGCCGATCTCGACTATCTCAGGGCCAGCCCGGGTGGACATCTCTTCTATGTCGATCCGCCGGCTCCGCCCGCCCGCAAGATCAACGAGGCGCCGCCCGTTGGCAAACAGTCAATCGTCAGCATCAATCCGGCCGTCGCCTTCGCGCTGCACAGCAAGCCGGGCGCACCGCGCGTCGTCTATCTCAACTTCCGCGGCGAGAATGTGTCCGGCACGGAATGGAACACCAGCTCGGGCCGGACCGTGCACCCGATGAAGGCCTATTCGGAAGATGCCAATTTTGCGGCCTACACTCAGGCCGAGCTGAACACGATCGCCGAAGTCTGGAAACGGATGTCCGAGGACTACGCACCGTTCAACATCGACGTGACGACGCAAAGGCCCGCCGCCTTCGGTCCCAATGTCGGGCATGTCCTGTTCTCCAACAGGGTGGATAAGAACGGTTTCCCGATCTATCCGAACGCGGTGGGCGGAGTCGCCTACGTGAACGTGTGGGGCCGGCCGGATTTCAAGCGGCTGCAGCCGGCGCTCGTCTTCCCCGAAGGGGTTCCGGGCGCGAAGAACCTCGCCGAGGCGGGCAGCCACGAGCTTGGCCACAATCTCGGTCTCAGTCACGACGGAAAAGGCGCGGATGCCTACTATGTGGGCCATGGCACCGGCAATGTCTCATGGTCGCCGATCATGGGCGTCGGCTACTACACGAATGTCTCGCAATGGAGCAAAGGTGAGTATCCCGGCGCGACCCAGACGCAGGATGACATCGCGATCATCGCCGGCAAGCTGACGCTTCGTCCGGACGACCACGGCCATCTCAGAACCAATGCGACCCCGCTGGCGCTCAGCAATACCGGCGTGGTGACGTCCTTCACGCCGGTGACGCTCCCCGGAAATCCAGCCTCGAAGGTGAACCGCGGCGTCCTGAGCACGCGCGCCGATATCGACACGTTTGCATTCACCGTTTCGAATGCCGGCACGGTCGATCTGACGGTGAGTCCTGTCTGGCGGGACGCCTTCAACGTCCAGAGCCTGCGCAGCGCCAACCTCGACATTCGCGCCATGCTGTTGCGCGACAACGGGACGCCGAGCGGCGTGCTGGTCATGCAGAGCAATCCGCCCGCCGACACGTTCGCCCGGGTCGTGGCCAATGTTGCGCCCGGCCGGTATATGCTGCGCATCGAGGGCGTCGGCGCAGGCACGCTGGCGACCGGCTACACCGACTACGGCAGCCTCGGCCAGTATTTCATCTCCGGCAAAGTCCCGCTGCCGGTGTTGCGCACCCTGACCGTGAGCACGCCGATAGCGGCGCGCGGCACGGTTTCGGGTGGCGGCAGCTTCGCGACCGGCACCGCCCGGACGGTGACGGCAACGGCGAAGCCCGGCTTCCATTTCGTCAAATGGACCAAAGGCGGCGTGCAGGTGTCGACGAGCCGGGTCTACAGCTTCGTCCTGAACGCAAACACGAGCCTCGTTGCGAACTTTGAAGTGGGTGCGTCGGCGCCGGCGACCGTGAGCGTCAGCGCGGCGGACGAATGAAACGACGAAGGCGGGCGCGTCCGCCTGCCTAAACCCGGCACGGGCTGGCGCGCTCGGCCGCCGGTGTCGCATTGGAAAGAGGGCATTCTTCGCCGGTTACGGATTCGGCGGCTCGCTGCCGATACCGGGTTATGGCCGGCGGCCGGACGGGAGGGGTCGATCCCGGCGCCGCGCTCACCGCACGAACAGCAGCGCCATGCCGGCAACCACAAGCGCCGCTCCGATCCATGCGCCGGCGGCGGGGCGTTCGCCCGTGCGCAGCCAGATCATCGGCAGGATGATGACCGGAGAGGTGGCCGACAGGGTCGAGACGATGCCCACCTTGCCGCCGGAGAGCGCGAACAGCAGGAGCGTCATGCCCACCGCGAGCGCGATGATGCCGGTGAGCGCAGTGAGCGCGAAGACCGGCCAGGTGAGGGGTCCCTTGGGTTTAACGGACGGAATGGGCAGCGCGATGAGGACGCTGAGGCAGACGGCGGCGATGGCGACGCGCACCATCGAGGCGGCGAACGGGTCGATGCCCGCAGCCATGACCGGCCGCGCGATGATGGAGCCGACCGCCTGGCCGGTCGCTGCACCCAGTCCCAGCGCCACGCCGAGCCAGAGCGGTCCCTTGACCGCCTCCCATGCGTGGGCTTGGCCCTGGCGGCGGCCGAACAGGATGGCGAGGATGACGCCCGCCAGCACCAGCGCCATGCCGGCGAGAGCCTGGACGGGCAGGGCCTCGTGGAGGAAGACGAAGCCCAGCACCGCCGCGATCGGCGCGTTGAGGGCGAAGAGGATGCCCGAGCGGCGCGGCCCGAGCCGGTTGAGCGCCGCGAAGAGCAGTGTGTCGCCGAGAAAGATGCCGATCAGCCCCGACAGCAGCAGCGCGCCGAGATTGTCGGCGCCGAGCTGCTGCCAGGTCCCGCTCGCCACGACGTAGACCGCGAGCAGGACGGTCACGAAGGCCTGGCGCAGACGGTTGAAGGCCGGGGCGCCGAGATGGCCCGCGGGCCAGACCGAGATCACGCCGGTCAGCGCCCAGCAGGTCGCGGCTCCGAGGGCGGCGAGTTCATAGATCGGCATGACGTCCTTCGGTGACCTTGAGCTGGATGCGCGGCCACAATGGCATCGGGACCGTCCTTACGCGAGCAGCCGGTCCATCAGTTCCTCCGCCGCCTCCGGGATGACCGTCCCGGGCGGGAAGATGGCGGCGGCGCCGGCTTTCAGCACGGCGTCGAAATCGTCCGGCGGGATGACGCCGCCGGCGATGATCATGATGTCGGAACGGCCGGCGCGGTCCAGCGCCTGCTTGAGCTCGGGGATGAGGGTGAGGTGGCCGGCGGCCAGCGACGAGGCGCCGACGATGTGCACGTCGTGGTCGACGGCGAGCTTCGCGACCTCCTCCGGCGTCTGGAACATGGCGCCGACAGTGACGTCGAAGCCGAGGTCGATGAAGGCCGTCGCGATGACCTTCTGGCCGCGGTCGTGGCCGTCCTGGCCCATCTTGGCGACGAGGATGCGGGGGGCGGAGCCGTGCTTCGCCCTGAAGGCCTCGACCTTGTCGTGGACGCGGTCGACTGCGGGCACGTCGCCCAGCGCCTTGCGGTAGACGCCCGAAATCGTCTTCACTTCCGCCGCGTGGCGGCCGAACACCTTTTCCATGGCGAGCGACATCTCGCCGACGGTGGCGCCGGCACGCGCCGCGCGGATGCAGAATTCCAGGAGGTTGCCGTCGCCGCGCGCGGCAACCGTCAAGGCATCCAACGCGGTCTCGACGGCGGCGACCTCGCGGGTGCCTTTCAACTGCTGCAGCTTGGCGAGCTGGCGCGCGCGGACTTCGGCATTGTCGACCTTGAGCACGTCGACCTCGATGTCCTGCTCGGGCCGGTGGACGTTGACGCCGACGAGCGCCTGTTCCCTGGCGTCGATGCGGGCCTGGGTGCGGGCGGAGGCCTCCTCGATGCGTATCTTGGGAATGCCGGCCTCGATGGCGGCGGCCATGCCGCCGAGGCTCTCGACCTCGTCGATATGGGCAAGCGCGCGGGTCGCCAGATCGTGGGTCAGGCGCTCGATGAAGGCCGAGCCGCCCCACGGGTCAATGATGCGCGTCGTGCCGGATTCGGTCTGGAGCAGGATCTGCGTGTTGCGGGCGATGCGGGCCGAGTGGTCGGTGGGCAGCGCCAGCGCCTCGTCGAAGGAGTTGGTGTGCAGCGATTGCGTGCCGCCCTGGGTCGCGGCCATCGCCTCGATCATCGTGCGGACGATGTTGTTGTACGGGTCCTGCGCGGTGAGCGACCAGCCGGAGGTCTGCGTGTGGGCGCGCAGCGCCAGCGACTTCAGGCTCTTCGGCGCGAAATTCTTCTGCATCAGCGTCGCCCAGATCAAGCGGCCGGCGCGCTGCTTGGCGACCTCCATGTAGAAGTTCATGCCGGCGTTCCAGAAGAAGGAGAGCCGCGGCGCGAAATTGTCGATGTCGAGGCCTGCCGCGACGCCCGCCCGCGCGTATTCGATGCCGTCGGCGATCGTGTAGGCGAGCTCGAGGTCGACCGTCGCCCCGGCCTCCTGGATGTGGTAGCCCGAGATCGAGATCGAGTTGAACTTCGGCATTTCCCGCGAAGTATATGAAAAGATGTCGGAAATGATCCGCATCGACGGCTTCGGCGGGTCGATGTAGGTGTTGCGGACCATGAACTCCTTGAGGATATCGTTCTGGATGGTCCCGGCGAGTTTTGCCGGCGGCACGCCCTGTTCCTCGCCCGCGATGATGTAGAGCGCCATGATGGGCAGCACGGCGCCGTTCATGGTCATCGACACGGTCATCTGGTCGAGCGGGATGCCGTCGAAGAGCTGGCGCATGTCGAGGATGGAATCGATCGCCACGCCCGCCATGCCGACGTCGCCCGCAACGCGCGGATGGTCCGAGTCGTAGCCGCGATGGGTGGCGAGGTCGAAGGCGATCGACAGGCCCTTCTGGCCGGATGCGAGGTTGCGCCGGTAGAAGGCGTTGGATTCCTCCGCCGTCGAGAAACCGGCGTACTGGCGGATGGTCCAGGGCTGCTGGACATACATGGTCGGGTAGGGGCCGCGCAGATAGGGGGCGGCGCCAGGGATGCTGTCGAGGAAGGGCAGGCCGGCGAGATCGGCCTCGCCGTAGAGGCGCTTGACCGCGATGCCCTCGGGCGTCTCCCAGACGGACGTCGCCGTCGCGGGTGCCGGTGCTTTCGGGGCGCTCCAGTCGATGGTCGAGAAATCCGGGATCATCGGGCGGGCTCCGCGAACTGGTCGAGGCGGTGGGGCGGCAGCGGCTCGCAGAACACGGCGCCGTCGGTCGGCACCGGGCGCCGTTCGGCGTCGAGCACCGAAACCGGCCGCTCCTTCGCCATCGGATAAAGCGTCGTGCCGACGATCGGGCGCTTGCCCTGCGCCACCGCGGCGCGCCGCGCCGCGGCCGCAGCGCCGACGCGTGCCTGAAGCTTCCCCGCGGCAAGGCTCTCCAAGATGCCGCCTTCGGCCTCGATCGCCTGGAATTCGCGCCAGGCGGCTTCGCAGAGAGCATCGGTGAGCGCCTCGACACTGCCGGAACCGGCCATCGGGTCGGCGACGAAACCGACATGGCTCTCGTCGGCGAGCACAAGTTGCGTGTTGCGGGCGATGCGGCGGGCGAAGCCGTCGGGCAGGCCGTGCGCGATTGTGTAGGGCAGGATGGAGATCGAATCCGCGCCGCCGGCGGCGGCTGCGAAGCAGGCGATCGTGGTGCGCAGGATGTTGGTCTCCGGATCCTTATGCGTCATCATCCGCCAGGACGTCTCGGCGTGGATGAACGCCGGCGACGGCTCGATGCGGCACACCTCCTGCAGGCGCAGCCACAGTTTCCGCAACGCCCGGAACTTGGCGATGGTCAGGAACTGGTCCTGGTCGGCCGCAAGCACGAAACCGACATGCGGCGCGGCATAGACCAGCGGCTGGCGCGCCTCCTGGAACATCCTCAGATGGGAGGCCGCCGTGGCAAGGACGGCGCCAAGTTCCTGCGCTTCCGTGGCGCCGGCATTGTGATAGACGCGCCCGTCGGCCTCGAGCAGCACGCCCGGCATGCCGAGCGCGAAGAAATGCGCTAGCGACTGCGGCATCGAGGCCTGCAGCGCCTCGATCGACATGCGCAGGCGGCCGGTGCCGGCAAACAGCGCGGCCGGGTCGATGCCAAGCGACAGCTTCAGCCGGGACGGATCGATGCGCCTGGCGCCGATGAGCGGCGTCAGCCAGTCGACCGAGGCGCGCACGCTCGGATGCACTTCGATGCGGATGTGGGTGCTGGCGAAGGAGATGCCGTCGAGCGCCTCGGTCAGGGCTTCCGGCGTCGCAGGCAGGCCGAAGCCGAACGCGTTCGGTGCGCCTTCGAACACGATGGAAAGCCCGCTCGCTCCGCCTTCGAGATCCGCGCGCGCCTGAACGTTGGCGCGTGCCGGATCGGGATCGTCGATGCGCTGGACAAGCTGCCAGGGACGTTCGACATTGGCCCGGACGAGGCGGGCCGGCTCCACCCGCCGGTCCGACAGCGGCTCGATGCGGATGCCGTCGTCGGTGGAGGACACGAGGGCGGCGTCGAAATCCGCCTCGCCGATCGCCTTGCGGGCAAGCTTCAGCCACTCCTCGCGGCCGGCTTTCGGGAATGTCGTGGTCGTCAGAAGCGATGCGTCCATTTAGGCTCCGGCGATCTTTCTCGACCCTTCCCCTGATGAGCAGGGTACGGTCCCGGGAAAAGCGCCGCAATGCCAAATTGACGGACCGCGCTCCCCCGCTGCTGCGCCAGCAGATAGTCGCAACCGCAGGGCTTGCGCAACCGTCCTTTCGGCTTAATCGGCGCACAGCCATTGTGGGCGGGGCGGGGCCTCTTTATACGGGTCGATGGCGCCTGAAGCCTGCGCCGACATCAGTATTCGCATGCCGGAGACCGACCCGATGTGGGGAAAGCAGGACAAGCAGGACCAGAAGATCTTCCTGGGAGCGAGCCGTACACCTTCCAACGACTACCAGAGGCCGGAGGAGCTGCTGCTGAAATACGGCAACCGGCACGGCATCGTCACCGGCGCGACAGGCACCGGCAAGACCGTGACGCTGCAGATCCTGGCCGAGGGCTTCTCCAATGCCGGCGTTCCGGTCTTCGCCGCCGACGTCAAGGGCGACCTCTCCGGTATCGCCGCGATCGGCGAGGCGAAGGACTTCCTGGTCAAGCGCGCCGCCGACGTGAAGCTCGATCCGTATGAATTCCAGGAGTTCCCGGTGATCTTCTGGGATCTCTTCGGCGAACAGGGCCATCCGATCCGGGCCACCGTCTCCGAGATGGGGCCGCTGCTTCTGGCGCGGCTGATGAACCTGACCGAGCCGCAGGAAGGCGTCATCAACATCGCCTTCAAGTTGGCCGACGAGGAAGGCATGCTGCTGCTGGACCTGAAGGACCTGCAGGCGATGCTCGCCAACATGGCGGAGCGGGCGGCCGAGATCGGCGCGCGCTACGGCAACGTCACCCGCCAGTCGGTGGGCGCTATCCAGCGCAGCCTGCTGATCCTCGAACAGCAGGGCGCGTCGAACTTCTTCGGCGAGCCGGCGCTCAAGATCGCCGACCTGATGCGCACGACGCCGGACGGGCGCGGCGCGATCAACGTGCTGGCCGCCGACAAGCTGATGACCAATCCGCGCCTCTACGCGACCTTCCTGCTCTGGCTGATGTCGGAACTGTTCGAGGAACTGCCGGAAGTCGGCGACCCGGACAAGCCGAAGCTGGTCTTCTTCTTCGACGAGGCGCATCTCCTGTTCAACGATGCGCCCAAGGCGCTGGTCGAGCGCGTCGAGCAGGTCGTGCGCCTGATCCGCTCGAAGGGCGTCGGCGTCTATTTCGTCACCCAGAACCCGCTCGACGTGCCGGAGACGGTTCTGGCGCAATTGGGCAACCGGATTCAACACGCTCTCCGCGCGTATACGCCGCGCGAGCAGAAGGCCGTGAAGACGGCCGCCGACACGTTCCGGCCGAACCCGGATTTCGACTGCGCCGCCGCGATCACCCAGCTCGGCACCGGCGAGGCGCTGGTGTCGACGCTGGAGGAGAAGGGCATTCCCTCGATGGTCCAGCGGACGCTGATCCGTCCACCGTCGTCGCGGCTCGGCCCGATCTCTCCCGAGGAACGCAAGAAGGTGATCGCCGACAGCCCCGTCATCGGCGAATACGACCAGACGATCGATCGCGAGTCGGCGTTCGAGATGCTGCAGAAGCGCGCCAAGGAAGCGCAGGACGCCGAGGCGAAGGCGCGCGAGCAGGAAGAGCTCGGCGAAGAACACGGACGCTCGCGCTGGACTCTGCCGGATTTCGGCGGCGGTGGCAGTTCTCCCGCTCCGCGCGGGCGCACCCAGTCGGTGCCGCGCACGCGCACCTCGAACCGCCAGAGCGTGACGGAAGCCGCGATCAAGTCGGTGGTGCGGTCGGTGGGCTCGTCGGTGGGGCGAGCGATCGTGCGTGGGGTGCTGGGGAGCTTGAAGAAGGGGTTCTGAGGGGCGGTGGACGGAGAAGCGGGCAGCGACGTCTGCGTGTCCGTGTCGCGGCCTTCATCGACAGGCGCTGGAGCCAATGGCTGGCTCGGTGTGGGGGGAGGGCTATCATGGGATGGCTGACGAGGGCAGACCTCCAGATTACGTCGATGCAGCTGTATTAGCTCCCGCAGTCTTCTGCCGGTTCTTCTCGATCTTCGCACAGAAGTCGGAATAACATTCTTCCATGGCGTCAGCGAAAGAGGTCGTAAACACCCGAAAAAACCTTATCCACGAGTAGAATATTGTTGGGCCGATACCAGAGTTCTGTGAAATAGAATGAACAATACCGTTTCTCATCGCGTAGAATTCATTCAGTTTTGAGCGCATGCTAAGAGCAAATTGATCTTTCTTTGGGTTTCCTATTTCTGTTTTAAGAGCGGCCGACTTGAACAGCTTATCGGAAAGCTTCTGAGCGCCGACCCTGCCGGTGGTTTCCGCAATTGTATCCCATCGCATGTTGTTGTCGTGCTCAGCCAGCATATTTGCAATAAAAGAACCCACATTCTGCCGGACAGGGTATTCAAGGAGGCTCAGCAGGAGGGTCTGGGCACCAGTAGCCCATGTGGGGTCACCCTTGGGTCGGATGCGATTGAGGCGGTTCGAACCAGCCCGCCAATAGTTGTCGAGCCACTTCTCTTGGTGCTCAATTTCCATGAATGCATAAACCGCGACCGCAGCATGAGCAAATTCTTCAACCTGCTGACGTATGTATTCCTCAAAATGCGCAGCAAGCAGGACGATTGCCGACGCAGCCATTGTGTTCTGGCTACCAGCGGGAAGTCCAGCGAGCGAGGTTGCTCCGATCGTGAGTGGATTGTTCGGATCCTGCCTTCCTATGAATTCGACAGCCCCCACAAGCGCTTCTAGGATAGCGGCCTGTCGGTCGAATTCGGCATCAGCTAGTTTGAAGTCCGGCATCTTTTATCGCTTCAGCGAACATGGTCGTCATTGCGGTGATGCGCTTCTTGATGTCGCTTGCAGTGTTTGCTCTGCCGCTGAATTGTTCGATCTTCTCGGCCGTGTCGAGAGCTGCCCAATACCTAATGGCAACCTGAGGTTTCGATGCGAGTAGTTTCTCTTTCTCTTTCCAAAGCCTATCTACTGCAATCATAACGGCATCATACATGCTTTCCGATGGTTTACTCGGTTCGATATTGGTCAATCGGAACGGTTTACTATCGAAAAGCTTATGCGCTAAATTTAAGCGCTCAAGAAAATCTTTTGCGGCCGTGGCCGCGGCATCATCGTCCATCTCCATCCAATCTTCCATCCTGGCATCCAGGATTGATCGCATCGATCCTTTGATGCGCTCCTCGTCCCTCAATGCAAAGAAACGGAGAACGATCTGGCAGTCTCCCATACTTTTGTACAAGCTGTTCTTTTTTCGCTCCGGGCTCTCGTAGTCGCCTTCACCTCCATCAGTAGAATATGGAGGTATGTCCCAGATCTCAGTGAAAAGCGGATCCCGCGCTAGTCGGATAATAAGGTCGTTAAATTTCCCCGAGTAAATCGCGTTTCTAATCTCCTGAGCATTTAGCTGCTTGCCACCAGTGTTAAGCCGTTCAAAAACAAACTTTTTTAGCTCAAGAATTCGACTCGTTGTCGAGTCACGGAGGGCTGTTCTGGACTCCTTGAGCAATACAATCGCCGAGAGGGAGGCGCGTTCGAGCGTGCGCTTCGTTCGCGGTGGAAGTTGAGCAAAACTCCTCCCATTGAGTGGCGCGAGTACTGTTAATGACGAAAGCTTGAACTGGTTCGTTAGAAACTCGCGGATGGCTAGCAAGCGCTGCTGCCCATCCATGACCTCATAGCGAGCAAAATCCCCTTCGAAGAGAAATATTGGGGGTATCGGAATATTCAGCAGAAATGACTCAATCAGCAACGACTTCTGCTTGTTTGTCCAGCGAGATCTCCGCTGATATTCCGGCCGGAGATTTACCGTTCGGGATTCGTCCAAAACATCGAGGATCTGGGGTAATAGGAAGTTATTCGTCTGATAAATCGCTCGGAAGGGCGTCTCGACGATCGATTTCTCAATCTCCTCGACCGTCGTGAAAGAAATAATGCCGAAGTCTGGCTCGCTCTCGACCTCCGAGCCATTGTCATCTCCGACGCCTGCCATGGGTGGATCGTTTGCTGAAATGCTCACGCCCAAATCCTCTGTGACGAACTTTCTCAACATAGGTGGTTAGATCGAAATGCCGATCATGTCACTGTTCGGCATATGCATACATGCCAAACAGCTCCACTGAAACTGGTGAAGGGACTTAAGACGATCACGCACGTCAAGCAAACCAAGCTTTTGGCCCTACAGCAGATATATTACAGCCTAGCTACCTCGATCATCAGCTTTCGGTATTTCTCGGCTCGATTGTCAGCGACCATCTGGGTCGGAAGTTGCGATAGCCGCGCGATCGTGCGCGGCGTGCTGGGAAGCCTCAGCAGGCGGTGAGGTCCAGGAGCAGAGTGCGTCTCACGCCAGGCTCGGCATCTCGGTCGTCACCAGCACCGGCGCCTTTTCCGGAACACGGTCGTAGAGGTCGATGACGTCCTGATTGATCAGGCGCACGCAGCCGGACGAGACCGACTTGCCGATCGAGTCCCACTCGGGCGAACCGTGCAGGCGGAAGAGTGTGTCCTTGCCGTCCTGGAACAGATACATGGCGCGTGCGCCCAGCGGGTTGTCGATGCCGCCCGGCTGGCCGCCTTCCCATTCATTCTTTCCGGGAACCTGAATGGCCTTGTATTTTGCCAGCTCGGGCCGTCGCGCGATCATCTCCTCGGGCGGGAACCAACGCGGCCAGTGCTGTTTCCACTCGACAATGGCGCGGCCAGACCATGCAAAGCCTTCCTTGCCGAGACCAACGCCGTAGCGAACGGCCTGACGATCGGGCCTGACGAAATACAGGAAGTGGTTGGCGATATCGACCACGACGGTGTCGGGCGGTTCGCCAGTCGGGTCGGAGACGATCTGGCGGCGGAAGCGCGGGTCCAGGCGTTCGTAGGGAATTGCGGGCAGGACAAAGCCATCATCGACGCGCGATGCATACATTTCAGCATCCGTGCCAAGCGGCGGCTCGGGTGGGAACTCTCTCAGCCGCGGGTCCTCCCGCATCGCGGTTTTTTCCGTCGTCGCGCACCCGGCGAGCGCCAGCGCCGCGAAAGAGGCGCCGGTGCCTAACAGGCGGCGGCGGGAAAGGGGACGTTGAAGCTTGATCATGAAAGTCAGTACGCCGGCTGATCGGGTTCGATTGCTATATACGGTCTAGCTTCGCGTGTGCGCCGTTTCAATCAGACGGTCGCCAGCCCGCTCGTCACCAGGATCGGCGACTTGTTCGGCACGCGCTCGTAGAGGTCGATGATGTCCTGGTTGAGCAGGCGCACGCAGCCGGACGAGACCGACTTGCCGATCGACCACCATTCCGGCGAGCCGTGCAGGCGGTAGAGCGTGTCCACTCCATCCTGGAAGATGTAGAGCGCGCGCGCGCCAAGCGGGTTGTCGAGGCCGGGCGGCATGCCGCCATTGGCGGCGCTCCACTTGGCAAGTTCGGGCTGGCGGCCGATCATCTCGTCCGGCGGGGTCCATTTCGGCCAGGCCTTCTTCCACTGGATGACGGCGCGGCCCGACCATGCAAAGCCCTCGCGACCGAGGCCGACGCCGTAGCGGATCGCCTCGCCGCCGCCGCGCACCAGATAGAGGAAATGGGCGGACGTATCGACGACGATCGTGCCGGCCGGCTCTCCCGTCGGATCGGCGACGATCTGGCGCAGGAACTGCCGGTCCATCTTGTCGATGGGGATGGCGGGCAAAAGGAAGCCGCCGTCCTCGCGCTCGGCATACATCGTCACGTAGGAGCCGAACGACGGATCGACGCCGAGCTGCGGTCGCTGTGCAAGTCCGGGCGGCGGCGTGGTCCCGACGGTAGTGCAGCCGGAGAGCGCGAGTGCTGCGCCTCCCGCCAGGAACACCCTTCGCGAGAGATTGGGAGAGGAAGCGAATGTCATGTTGTGCCGATGCCCTTGTCTGTCATGCTGCAACGCCGACCCTCCCATGTCGGTTGCAGCGCAAAGGTTTAGGCGGAGTAAATCGGGCGCGAGGGTGAGGAAACCTTGACGAAGATGTGACCGCGGACCGGCTGTTGCGCGGACGTCACAACGAGCGCGCGGCGAGGCCTTCGAGCGACGTCAGGATGAGGTCGGGCGCGAGGTCGAGATATTCGTCCGGCTGGTTCGTGCGGTTGATCCAGACGGTGCGGAAGCCGAACTTCTTCGCCCCCGCCGCATCCCACCTGTTCGAGGACTGGAACGAGATTTTCGCGGGATAGAGCCGCCAGGCGGTGGTCACGAGGTCGTAGACGGAAGGGTCTGTCTTGAACCGGCGCACCTGGTCGACGGAGAAGATCTCGTCGATGACGAGGCCGAGCCCGGCCGAATTGACGGCGGATTCGAGCATCTCTGGCGAGCCGTTGGAGAGGATCGCGACGCGTCCGCCATGCGACTTCAACTCTTTGAGTACGGCCGGCACTTCCGGGTAGCAGTCGAGCTTCCAGTAGGCATCGAGCAGCGCGGTGCGAATCGCCGGATCAACCGAGGGCACCTTGCGCAGGGCGAAGTCGAGAGCCTGCTCGGTCAACTGCCAGAAATCGAGATAGGCCCCCATCAAGGTGCGGGTCCACGAATATTCGAGCTGCTTGGCGCGCCAGATGTCCGAGAGCAGTTGCCCGTCCGGTCCGATCCCGGCCGCATGCCGCCTGACCGCCGCGTGGACGTCGAACAGGGTGCCGTAGGCGTCGAAGACGAAGGCGGAATAGGAGGAGGGGTGTGGCTGCATCGGTTGCGAGTCTGATTGCATGGAGGGGGCCGGGTCAAGCCCGCTCTGGCCTTCGGACACTGCCCTTTGGACCAAGAGCGGCGGCCCGACAGGCATTTGACGTTGGCATTTCGCCGGAATTGGATAGAACGGCGCCAACACGAACGATCCGCAGGTGGATATCATGAGCCTCTCGACCGCCGCCCAGTCGCTAACCTGGACCTTTGTCGACGGCGACTGGCACGAGGGCAACGTCGCGCTCGTCGGCCCGCGCAGCCATGCGATGTGGCTGGGCTCCAGCGTTTTCGACGGCGCGCGCTGGTTCGAGGATGTCTCGCCCGATCTCGATCTCCACTGCGAACGCGTCAACCGCTCGGCGACGGCGCTGGGGCTGGGGCCTTCCAAGTCCGCCGAGGAGATCGTCGGCCTGACGCTTGACGGCCTGAAGAAATTCGACGGCAAGACCGCCGTCTATATCCGTCCGATGTACTGGGCCGAGCACGGCGGCTACATGGGCGTGCCGGCCGATCCGGATTCCACCCGCTTCTGCCTGTGCCTCTACGAATCGCCGATGATCGCCTCGTCGGGCTTCTCGGTGACCGTGTCGCCGTTCCGCCGGCCGACCATCGAGACCATGCCAACCAACGCGAAGGCCGGCTGCCTCTATCCGAACAACGGACGGGCGATCCTGGAGGCCAAGGGCCGCGGCTTCGACAATGCGCTGGTGCTCGACATGCTGGGCAATGTCGCCGAGACGGGCTCGTCCAACATCTTCATGGTCAAGGACGGCGTGGCCTTCACCCCGGCGGCCAACGGCACGTTCCTCTCCGGCATCACGCGCGCCCGTACCATCTCGCTGCTGGCCGAAGGCGGCATCAAGACGGTGGAGAAGGCGCTGGCGGTGCGCGATTTCATGGATGCGGACGAGATCTTCTCTACCGGCAACCACTCGAAGGTGGTGCCCGTCACCCGCATCGAGGACCGCCACCTGCAGGCGGGTCCGGTCGCCAAGAAGGCCCGCGAACTCTACTGGGACTTCGCGCATTCCGGGTGAGAGGCGAGAGCTCTATTCCACCCGCACCCATGAATCTGTTGCCGGCCGCCGTTCCCTTCCGACATCCGACGTCCTAGATAGGGAACGAAGCCGCCGCAGCGGAATTGCCATCGGGATACCGCTTCGCGCGCCGTTTCATTTCAAACAGGAGATTGAGCCATGGCTTTCGAATTGCCCCCGCTGCCCTACGATTACGAGGCGCTGCAGCCCTTCATGTCGAAGGAGACGCTGGAATATCACCACGACAAGCACCACAAGGCCTATGTCGACAACGGCAACAAGCTCGCGGCCGAAGCCGGAATGGAAGGCAAGTCGGTCGAGGAAGTGGTGAAGGCCTCGTTCGGCAAGAATGCCGGCCTCTTCAACAACGCCGCGCAGCACTACAACCACATCCATTTCTGGAAATGGATGAAGAAGGGCGGCGGCGGCACCAAGCTGCCGGCCAAGCTGCAGAAGGCGATCGACAGCGATCTGGGCGGCTACGACAAGTTCAAGGCCGACTTCATCGCCGCCGGCACGACGCAGTTCGGCTCCGGCTGGGCGTGGGTTTCCGTCAAGGACGGCAAGCTGGCGATCTCGAAGACGCCGAACGGCGAGAACCCGCTGGTCCACGGCGCTTCGCCGATCCTCGGCGTCGATGTCTGGGAGCACTCCTATTACATCGACTACCGCAACGCGCGGCCGAAATACCTGGAAGCCTTCGTCGACAGCCTGATCAACTGGGACTACGTCCTGGAGATGTACGAGAAGGCCTGAACTTCCAGCCTGTCCGGTCCAATCGGAAAGCCCCCGCATCGCCGGGGGCTTTTTCGCATCGCAGCATCACGCAAGCGTGAAGCGGGAGTAGTTCGGTTATCGGGAATTTGCGGCCATTGTCGGCGTTGTCGGCGTGGGGGAGATATCCCCCCGACCTAGCCAGCCCGGGAGCCAGCCTCATGAAATCCTTGATCCTTTCGCTTGCCATCGCCGCGACCGCATTTTCGGTCGCCAACGCCGACCCGATCGCCGACCGCAAGGCGATCATGAAGGAGCGCGGCGGCCTCGTCGGCCAGCTCGCCCCGATGGTCAAGGGCGAGCAGCCCTTCGATGCCGCCAAGGTGGCAGAAGTATTCACCGCACTCGAAGCCAACGCGGCGAAATTCGATATCCCGGCGCTATTCCCGGAGAATTCGAAAGAGGGCGACACCACGGCTTCGCCAAAGATCTGGGAAGATATGGCGGGCTTCAAGGCGGCGGCGGACAAGTTCAGCGCCGACGTCGCTGCCGCGGCGGCGGCCAAGCCACAGGATCTGGATGCCCTGAAAGCCTCCTTCGGCGCGGTGGCCGGCAATTGCGCCTCGTGCCACGAGGCCTTCCGCGTCAAGAAGGGCTGATCGCGCCAGCACGGTGATCGGTGTTTGCGCCGATCACCGAAGCGTGAGCGAACGTGAAGCGACATCGGTCAAATTCCGGGCGATTTGAGAGACTTAGAGGGGTTCTCCTCGATTCTCACACAGCCCGGAACATGACCTTATGAAATCGATCGTCCTGTGCGCGTCCATCCTTGCCCTGTCCGTCTCGTCCGCCTTTTCTGACCCGGTCGGCGAGCGCAAGGCGCAGATGAAGGCGCGCGGCGCGCTGGTCGGCGAACTGGTGCCGATCGCCAAGGGCGAGCAGCCCTACGACGCGGCGAAGGTGCTTTCGACGCTCGAGGCGATGTCGAAGAATGCCGAGACGGAAGTTTCGGCCCTGTGGCCGGCCGGCAGCGAGGCCGGAGACCACACCTCGGCGCCGAAAGTGTGGGAAGACCGGCCCGCCTTCGAGGCGGCGGTCGAGAAGTATGAAACGGACGTCGAGGCCGCCGTTGCCGCCAAGCCGCAGGACATCGATGCTTTCCGGCCGCTGTTCGGTGCGATAACGTCGAACTGCGGCGCCTGCCACCAGGACTTCCGCGTCAAGAGGGGCTGATCGAAGGAGGGGACGATGGCCGGAACGGTTCGCAAGCTCGCCGCCGGCGCCGTGCTTCTCGCCGCCGCGGGAGGCGCCGCGTTCTGGTTCCTGACGGCGCCCGACCGGATTCCGGAGGCGGATATCGCAGCACTTGGCGCGGGCGATGTCGCGCGCGGCGAGCGCATGTTCTACGCTGGCGGCTGCACGTCGTGCCACGCGGCGCCCAAGGCGGACGCGGCTGCGCCCGTGCAACTGACCGGCGGGCTCGAACTGAAGACGCCGTTCGGCACTTTCGTCGTGCCGAACATCTCGCAGCACCCGACCGACGGCATCGGCGCGTGGTCGCTGTCGGACTTCGCCAATGCGATGCAGAATGGCGTGTCGCCCGACGGCCGGCACTACTATCCGGCCTTTCCCTACGCATCCTATGCGCGGATGAAGCTGGCGGATATCGCCGACCTCTACGCCTACCTGAAGACGCAGCCGGCGGTCGCGGGCAAGGCGCCGGATCACCAGCTCGGCTTTCCGTTCAACATCAGGCGCGGCCTCGGTCTGTGGAAGCTGCTGCACCTGTCGCCGGAACCGGTGATTGCGCTGGACGGCGCGTCCGAACAGGCAAAGGCCGGCCAGTATCTGGTCGAAGGCCCCGGCCATTGCGGCGAATGTCATTCACCCCGCGACCTGTCCGGCGGCATCAAGAAGTCCGAATGGCTGGCAGGCGCCGTCGCGGCGGAGGGCGACGGCGTCGTGCCGAACATCACGCCCGAGAGCTCGTCCATCGGGCAGTGGTCGCAGAGCGACATCGCCGAATTTCTCAAGAGCGGCTTCACGCCGGACTTCGATTCCGCCGGCGGCGCGATGGCGGCGGTGGTGAAGAACACCGGCAGGCTGTCGGACGACGACCGCGCCGCGATCGCCGCCTATCTGAAGGCCGTGCCGGGCCGCCCGAACGGCTTCCCGGCGAAGAAGTAGCCTAGACCAACATGGTCGGATTGAACCGGTTCTGTTTCCCGTCAACGGGAAACCCCGTCGGTTTGCCTTCGACAAAACCGACCAACCAACGTTGCCGGTTGTCCTTTCCCGCTTCCAAGAAGCGGGGGCGACCGGCGGGCCGGGTGAATTCGGGCCAAATCCATCGGCCGTCGGACTTGGCCGTGCCACCAGCACGACCTGCACCGAAGACCTCGACCTTGGCCCGATTTCCCTCCGACAGAACAATTCAATCCGACCTCACCTTGGTCTACGCCTCCACCTGCACCGGTCGCGACGCGTCCAGCGGCGCGGCATAGCGCTTCGGCGGCGTGAGGAAGACCACCAGCAGGGCCACGATGAGAAAGCTGCACATGCTGTAGATCAGCGAGGCGGCCAGCGCTCCGGTGAACGACGGATGCGCAGCCGCGCCTGTGGCGAAGCTGCCCGTGAGGCTCGAGAAGAAGATCTGCCCCGCGATCGCGATGCCGAAGGCGCTGCCGAGCTGCTGGAACGATTGCAGCGCGCCTGCGCCCGATCCCGAATCGTGAGGCGCGACACCGGCGAGCGCCGTCTGCATCAGCGGCGAGATCGCAATGCCCATGCCGAGACCCGAGACGAACAGCGGCATGAGGAAGTGCCAGTGGTCGACCGCATCGCCGACGCCCTGTACGACCATCCGCAGCCATGACATGCCGGCCAGGAGCACGAGCGCGCCGACGGCGATGCGCGGCCTGTGCCAGCGCGAACCGATGCGGCCGTTGAGCACCGAGGCAATGAGCACTCCGGCCGGGAAGGGGACCGTGGTCAGGCCCGCCTGCAGCGGCGTGAAGCCGAAACCCTGCTGCAGGAAGATTGCGAGAAACAGGAAGACCGCCATCGAGCCTGAGAAGAAGATCAGGACCATGCCGCCGCCGAGGACGAAATTGGCGTTGGAAAACAGGGTTGCAGGCAGAAGCTGGCTGAGGCCGCGCGCCGCGCGGGAGCGCTCGTAGACGACGAACAGCGCGACGCCGGCGAGACCGGCTGCCATCATGGCGAAGACCCATCGCGGCCAGCCGAGCGTATGACCCTCGATCAGCGGAAAGATGACGAGCAGGATCGAGGCGGCGGCGATGGCGATGCCGCCCCAGTCATTCGTGAGATTCGGATGCCTGTCCGTCGCCGGCACGATCGCGCGGGCAGCCAGAAGCACGGCGATGCCGATCGGGATGTTGACCAGGAAGATCGGCCGCCAGTCGAGGCCGAACAGGTCGCCGCCGATGAGCAGGCCGCCGATCAGCGGCCCGGCGACCGAGCCTAGGCCCGCCGTCAGCCCGAAGAAGGAAAAGGCATGCGCGCGCTCCTGCGGCGGAAACATCACCTGCGCGATGGCGAGCACCTGCGGCATCATCATGGCGCCGGTGATGCCCTGGGCGACACGCGCAGCGATCAGCATCTCGACGCTGGTCGCCAGGCCGCACAGCGCGGAGAAGAGGGTGAAGCCGGCGACGCCCATCATGAAGATGCGCTTGCGGCCGACCTTGTCGCCGAGCCGGCCGAAGGGAAGAAGCGCCAGCGCGAAGGCGAGGACGTAGCTCGCGACGACCCATTCAATCTCCGAAGAGGTGGCGCCCAGGCTCGCCTGCAGACGCGGCAGCGCGACGTTGACGATCGAGACGTCGACCATGTTCATGAAGGCGGCGGCGAGCAACGTCGCGAGCGCCGCCCAGCGGCGGGGATAGGCAGTATCGGGAACATTCATGGGAAGACCTGCGGGATTCAGGAGGACGGATTGCGGACGCAGCGCTCGATTTCGGCGAATACCCGGTCGAGCGACTCCGCGGACGGATTGGGCTGTTTGGTGGCGGCGACCATGCCGCCGATGACGATGGCGGCGGCCGCCGCTGGTTCGAGGTCGGCGCGGAAGCTGCCGTCGGCGCGCCCCGCTTCAAGGATCGCCCGCACCTGCTGGTGCCAGTAGCCGCGCATCGGCGTCATCGCGGCGGCCACAGCCGGATCACGCCGCGCCCGTTCCTGCATCTCGCCCATGACGAGCAGCCGCTCGGGATTGTGGAAGAACGTGTCGCGGAAATCGGAAAATTCGAGCCGCAGCTGTTCGAGCGGCGACAGGTTCTCGCGCGGCTGCGCCCGGTGCTGGGCGATGAAATCGTCGCGCAGCGACTGGGCGACGAGCGTGATCAGCGCCTCCTTCGAGGGGATGTGGTAGTGCAGCGTGGCGATGTTGATGCCGACCCGATCGGCGATGTCGCGCATCCGCAACCCCTCGAAGCCGCGCTCGGCGATCAGCGCACGCACCGCGCCAGCTATTTCCGTGCGGCGGGAATCGGTGTCGCGGCGGGGGAGTTCAGTGGGTGCGGTCATCGGCCATCAATCAGTTGATTGAGAGGTAATCAATCAGTTGATGGAGAGATTGTCAAGGGGGAGAGCGCCTTGTCTTGTCGCTCGATCAGGACCGAGAGTCGTCCCTCCGAATTCTTGGATCTTCAGTGAACGCGCGACAGGGCGCCAAGGCCTCCCCACTTGTTCGGCGTCTCGTTCAAAGGGGAACCGGGGGCATTGCCGGGGCGGCAGGCGGGGTGGCGTCCCACCCCTGCGCCCCGAAGAGCTAGTCGGCCATCGGGGCGCGTTCGCGCGGCTGCTATGTCAACCGCACGGACATGCCGCCGTCGGCGATCATCGGGCTTCCGGTGACGAAGCTCGAGCGGTCAGAGAGGAGGAAGAGCGCTGCCTGCGCGATCTCCCTGGCGCTTGCCATCCGCTTCATCGGATGCAGATTTGCGACGAAATCCAGGGCGTCTGGATTGCCTTCCCCGCCGCCTGGCGTGATCGTGCCTCCCGGCAACAGGGCATTGATGCGGATGCCTTCCGCCGCGTGTTCCGACGCCAGTGTTTGCACCAGTCCGATCAGCCCCGCCTTGGAGGCCGCGTAGGCTCCCATTCCCGGCAGGCCGCCGTTGCTGTAGCCGACAAAGGACGACGTGAAGACGATCGAGCCTCGCCCGCTGGTCTTCATGGCGGGTATCTGCGATCTGGCGGCGAGGAAAGCGGCCGTCAGATTGACCGACATGACGTGGTTCCAGTTGGCCAGTTCCATGTGCGGGACGGGGCCCATCTCGCCCACGATGCCGGCATTGTTGAATGCGCCGTCCAGGCTTCCGAACTCCTTCACGGCGAGATCGACCAGCGCCTGAGCGTAGTCCTCATCCCCGACGTCACCGGCGAGAAAGACGGCCCTGCCATTGCCCCGGTTGATTGTGCCGGCAAGCGTTTCGAGTTCCGCCGACCGGCGCGCGCCGAGGATCACGTTCGCGCCCTCGTCCGCGAACAGCACTGCCGCCGCCGCGCCGATGCCGCCGCTTGCCCCGGTGATGATGATCGACTTGTCTTCCAGTTCCATGACGTGTCTCTCCTGAGGTTTTCGTCATGGCGATCTACGGCCGGAGCAGACCCTCCAGCCACCCGTTTCCCGCGTGCCGCAAAGCGTGTCTGCGAGCCAGTGTGCGAGGGATCGGGCCGGGGCGGTTCGGAAAGACCGGATTCGGGCACCGGGAGAAATGCCTCCCGGCGCGTCCTGTCAGGCCGCCGCGGGGCGCTGGTCGGCGGCGAGGCCGGCGACCTTTTCGCAGTGCTCGACGTGCTTCTGGAGCGCGTCGCGGGAGAGTACCGCGCTGATGGTGCAGATGTCGCGGTTGTGGAACTTCGGCAATTGCTGGAGTTCTCTCAGCCGGATGAGGAGGGCGCCGCGTGTCATGTCTGGTCTCCTTCGTTCAAAGCGATGTCCGGATGGATCGACCATGCGATCCGCCCGGAAACCGCGTCAGGCGTCGTCCCCCGCCTACGAATGATCAGGCAGCTTTCTTTTCGGCGTGCAGCGGGATCTCGATGTCGACCTCGAGCGTCGAGACGTTGTCGCCACGCTCCATCGTCACCGTCACCTTTTCCGGATCGATGGTCACGTGCTTCGCCACCACGGCAAGGATCTCCTCACGCAACAGCGTGACGAGGTCGGACTGGCCGCCGATGTTGACGCGCTCATGGGCGAGCAGGATCTGCAGCCGCTCGCGCGCTGCCGGCGCCGAGCCCTTGCGATTGAAGAACGTGAACAGGCTCATGCCGCCCTCCTTCCGAACATCTTGGCGAGGATACTGCGCCTCTCGCCCGGGATGGTGACCGGGATGATCTCTCCAGCCAGGCGGCGCGCGGCCTGCTCGTAGGCGAGTGCCGGCGCGCTGGTCTTGTCGGCGAGCGTCACCGGCGTGCCGAGGTTGGAGGCGCGCAGCACCTCCATTGATTCCGGGATGATGCCGAGCAGCGGGATCGACAGGATTTCGAGCACGTCGTCGACCTTGAGCATGTCGCCGCGGGCGGCGCGGACGGGGTCGTAGCGGGTGAGCAGCAGGTGCTTCTCCATCCGCTCGCCGTTCTCGGCCTTCAGCGTCTTGGAATCGAGCAGGCCGATGATGCGGTCGGAATCGCGCACCGAGGAGACTTCCGGATTGGTGACGATGACGGCGGCGTCGGCATGGCGCATGGCAAGCGTGGCGCCGCGCTCGATGCCGGCCGGGCTGTCGCAGATGATCCAGTCGAAATGACGCTTCAGCGTCTCCATGACGATCTCGACGCCCTCGCTGGTCAGCGCGTCCTTGTCGCGGGTCTGGGAGGCGGGCAGGAGGAACAGCGTCTCGACGCGCTTGTCGCGGATCAGCGCCTGGGGAAGCTTGGCGTCGCCCTGGATGACGTTGACGAGGTCGTAGACCACGCGGCGCTCGGCGCCCATCACCAGGTCGAGATTGCGCAGGCCGACGTCGAAATCGATGACGACGGTCTTCTCGCCGCGCTGCGCCAGCGCTGCGCCGAGGGCCGCGGTCGATGTCGTCTTGCCGACGCCGCCCTTGCCGGAAGTCACCACGATTACTTTTGCCATGTGTCTCTCCTGTCCCCCTGTTTCGTGCCGGCTCAGTTCAGCGTCTCGGCCATGATCGCGTCGCCCTCGAGCCAGAACTGCACGGCCTGGCCGCGCAGCTTTCGGTCCATGTCCTCGGCCGTCTTGTAGAGGCCGTCGATGGCGAGCAGTTCCGCCTCGAGCTTGCGGCAGAAGATGCGCGCCGACGTGTTGCCGACCGTGCCGGCGAGCGCGCGTCCGCGCAGCGTGCCGTAGATGTGGATCGAGCCGCCGGCGACGACTTCCGCGCCGGACGCGACCGAGCCGATGATGGTGACGTCGCCCTCCGGGAAGATGACCGACTGGCCGGAGCGGACCGGCTCGCGGATGATGATCGACGGGACCGCGCGGGCTGGATGGCGCCCGGTCGCGGCGGGCTGTTCGGCCTGCGCCTGCTGCGCCGGCTCGTCAGACGGCGCCTCGAAATCGGGGCCGGGCCGGCCGCCCTTCATCGCCGGCGGCATGCCGGGGCCGATGAGCGAGGGGCGCGCGCCTTCGATGCCCATGATCCACACATTGCGCTTGCCGAGTTCGGCGATCAGCGCGGTGAGCTCCGCCTTGGTGATGTCGACATTGTCGAGGTCGAGGACGACCGGCCGGCCGAGAAAGAAGCCCGCCGAGCGCCCGGCGAGATCGTCGAGGCTGGCGAGCCATGCCTCGATGGGGAGTTCGGGAGTAAGCGTAAGCGCGAGGAAGGACCGGCCCTTGAGGCGGATCGGACGCGTCTCTGTTAGCGATTCGGTCATCTTGGTTAACGCTCTGTTGCGTCGACCAAGTATGGGCCTGATGGTTAATCAAAGGTTAACGCCGCACGGTGCCGCGCGACTGTCCGTTCGCAGGCGAAGACGAACAAAATATTGAAATGAAACAGAAAAGAGACGCGCTGCGGGAACGCGGCGCGTCGGGCCAAACGCTAAAATTTCCCTGACGCGGCATGACGACGGCTCAACGATGCGGAGTCGCCGGCACGCATCCCGAGAACCCCTTACGACGATGGCGCGACGTGGTCCTTTCCGGTCATCTTGAGCGCGAAGGCGTAGGTGTAGGCGATTTCCTCGAGGCGGGAGAAGCGGCCGGACGCACCGGCATGGCCGGCGTCCATGTTGATGCGAAACAGCGCGGGATTGCCCGATGTCGAGCGCTCGCGCAGCCTCGCCACCCATTTCGCCGGCTCCCAATAGGTGACGCGCGGGTCGGTGAGGCCGGCGACCGCCAGGATCGGCGGGTAGGGGAGGGCTGCGACATTGTCGTAGGGGCTGTAGGCGAGGATCGTGCGGTAGTCGGCCTCCGAGACGATCGGGTTGCCCCATTCCGGCCATTCCGGCGGGGTGAGGGGAAGCGTGTCGTCGAGCATCGTCGTCAGCACGTCGACGAAGGGCACTTCCGCCACGATCGCGCCGAATGCGTCTGGCGCCATATTGGCGACCGCGCCCATCAGCATGCCGCCGGCCGAGCCGCCCTGGGCCACGATTCGGTCGTGGCTGGTGAACCGCTCAGCGACGAGGTGGCGGGCGGCGGCGATGAAGTCGGTGAACGTGTTGACCTTCCTGTCGCGCTTGCCGTCCTCGTACCACGAATAGCCCTTGTCCTTGCCGCCGCGGATATGGGCGATGGCGTAGACGAAGCCGCGGTCAGCGAGCGACAGGCAGTTGGTGTTGAAGGCGGCGGGGATGGCGATGCCGTAGGAGCCGTAGCCGTAGAGCAGCAGCGGCGCGGTGCCGTCGAGCTTCGTGTCGCGGTGGTAGAGCAGCGAGACCGGCACGGTCTCGCCGTCGGGCGCGGGCGCCATGACGCGGCGGGTGACGTAGTGGTCCGGATCGTGGCCGGAGGGCACTTCCTGGGTCTTGAGCAGCACGCGCTCGCGGGTCGCCATGTCGTAGTCGTAGACCTGGCCCGGCGTCGTCATCGACGAGTAGGAGAAGCGGATGACGGTCGTGTCGTATTCCGCCGAGCCGCCGAGGCCGAGCGAATAGGCTTCCTCGTCGAAGGAGATCATGTGCTCCTCGCCCGTCGCGCGCTGGCGGACCACGATGCGCGGCAGCCCGTCCTTGCGCTCTAGCCGCACCAGGAAGTCGCGGAAGCCCATGACCGAGAGGATCAGGCGGCCGGGTTCGTGCGGCACGACCTCGCGCCAGTTGGCGCGCGACGGGTCGGAGGCCGGCGCGGACATGATCTTGAAGTCCTTGGCGCCGTCGGCGTTGGTGAGGATGAAGAACTCGTCGCCGCCTTCCTCGACCTCGTATTGCAGGCCGGGCTCGCGCGGCGCGACGATCTTCGGTTCGGCCGTCGGGTCGTTCGCCGGCAGGATGCGGTATTCGGTCGTCTCGTGATCGTTGATGACGACGAAGATCCAGTCGTTGTTGCGCGCCCCGCCGACATTCATGAACATGCCGGAATCGGTCTCCTCGTAGACCAACCGGTCGGCCGAGGCGTCGGTGCCGAGGCGGTGGTAGAAGAGCTTGGACGGGCGATGGGAGGCGTCGAGCCGGGCGTAGAAGAAGCCTTCGCCGGCCGCGTCCCACACGCCGTCGCCGCCGGTGTCGGCCACTGTGTCGGCAAGGTCGGTCCGCGTGCCGAGGTCGCGCACGCGCAGCGTGTAGAACTCCGAGCCCTTGTCGTCGACGCCCCACAGCAACTTGCTGTGGTCGAAGGAGTGGTCGACGCCGCCAATGCGGAAATAGGCCTTGGTCCCGGCCTCCAGATCGCCGTCGAGATAGATGTCCTGCGGCCCGCCATCGCGCGGCGTGCGGAAGAAGCGCGGCTGCTCGCCGCCCTTCTTGTAGGACGAGCCGTAGGCATAGGGCCCGTCCTTCATCGGCACGGAGGAATCGTCCTCCTTGATGCGGCCCTTCATCTCGGCGAACAGAACCTTCCGCAGCTCCGCCGTGTCGGCCATCAAGGCCGCCTGGTAGGCGTTCTCGTCCTCCAGATGCTTGCGGATCGCAGGATCGAGCACGGCCGGATCCTTGAACACGTCCTGCCAGTTGTCGGCGCGCAGCCAGGCGAACTCGTCGACGCGGGTGATGCCGTGGCGGGTGTCTTCGACGGGGCGGCGCTCGGTGCGCGGCGCTGGCATGTCCGGGAAAGGGCTCTTCGTCATCAGGCTGGGTCTCTGGCTGTTGAATGCGGAATGAACGGTGCGGTCAGGAGGAGTTCAAGTAACAGAGATTAGATCTGCCGACATGGTCGCGAAACCCCGCACCGACATCTTGCGCCAAACATGGAGCACATCATGAAGACCGCACTGATCGCCGCCTCTCTCTTCTTCGCCGTCGCGGCAGCGGCAGGCGAGGCACGCGCCGCCGCCTTCTCGGCCTGGCAGGTGACCAACGTTCCATGGGGCGATACGCTCAACGTACGCAAGTATCCAGCCAGCTATTCCCAGAAACAGTCGGCCTATCCGAACGGGACGGTTCTGCAGATGACGGGCCGCTGCACGGACGGGCTCAACCTGTTCGACATTTCCCACAAGTCCGACTGGGCGCAGAGGCAGGCCGTGCGCTACCGCTGGTGCGAGGTCTGGCACGACCCGAAGCAGAACGGCGACTTCACCACCGGCTGGGTCTACGGCAAGTACATTCGCCCTTACTGAAGACCATCGCAGAGTTTCGGCGAGGCGCCCCGATCGGCAAAACCGCGGGGCGCTTTCGTTTGCCGGATGTCGGAAAAGTTGAAGCGGATTCAGCATCTGCCTGGCTTGGATCGTCGTAGAATCCCTGCAAATCCGGCAGTTTACCAAACGGTAACGATATCAGGGTGTCTTCGCGTTTGCATGTTCAGTTTCTAGAGAGCATCCCGTATTGGTTGCATGCCGTGATGCGCAGACTATTCTGTTCTCCGCAATGCGATGTTTTTCCGTCCATATCTTCGAATTCGCAATTGACTTATACTGTAAGCCACTCCATTTGTGACGCGGGGATTGCGAATCGAAGGGCAATCTGTTTCCGCGCCTTCGCAATCCTTGCGGATACAGGCCAAGCCCAATTCTTCCTGAATTACTAGCCAAGGGGCACTGAAATGGACATCAACGAAACCGGCTTAAGGGGCAGCGATACGCTCATTGAACTCACTGCGGACGTCGTCGCCGCTTATGTGAGCAACAATCCCGTACCCGTATCCGAACTGCCGAATCTGATCGCCGACATTCACGCCGCGCTCGGTCGCGTCGGCGGCAACGTGGAAGCACCGCCGGCCGAGAAGCAGAAGCCGGCCGTGAACCCGAAGAAATCCATCCATGACGAGTATCTGATCTGCCTCGAGGATGGCAAGAAGTTCAAGTCGCTGAAGCGCCACCTGATGACCCACTACGGGCTGTCGCCTGACGCCTATCGCGAGAAGTGGGGCCTCGATGCGAGCTATCCGATGGTCGCGCCGAACTACGCCGCCGCGCGTTCCCAGCTCGCCAAGAAGATGGGCCTGGGCCGCAAGCGCAAGTAAGCCGTATCCCGGCTGACGGAATCGGAATGGCGCCTGCGGGCGCCATTTTCGTTTTCCGGGCGCGTCTCGCGGTGCGTCAGGCGATCAGCCGGTCGAGCGCCTGCTTGAGCGCGATGTGCCTGTTGATGTCGTAGCTCCAGTGTCGCCGAACGCCTTTGAGCCGCTCGCGTTCGATGAGGCGGGCGAGGCGCGCCGTGATCCGGCAGCGCTCGGCGCCCGTCGATGCGAGCGCATCGTCGAGGTCGATCCCCGAGATGAGGAAAAAGGCGACGGTCTGGCGCGCCTGCCTCTCGAATTCGTCCTTCTGCTGGCGGAACCGGCTCGCCTCCCGCGAAAATTCTCTCATCTCGTCGCTCCGTGGATTTCGGATCGACTCTGCCCCGCAGCCCGGAGCCTGCGGATAGATTCGCAGCAAAATTGGAGAGGTCAGCGCGAATTCGCCAATCGATTCAAAGGAGGAGCAATCAAAAGAGAGGAAATCTTTCCTACTTCTGTTCACACCCCGCAGCCCTGTCGATATAAGAAGAAATTCCTATTGGCGATGGAGGAAACGAGTGGCGACGAACCAGGCCCTGCGCAGCGATCCGAAGGATGAGCCGGACCCGCACCCAGGACGGTTCGCGATCGTTCGTTCCGTCCATCGCTTCGAGCGCAATGTCGAACTCTGCGAATGCATGATCGACATCGCGGCGGCGCTCTACAATGTGAGCGGCCGCGATCTGCGCCACCCCGGCCGCTCGTCGCATTCCGTCGCCCGCGTCCGGCAGATCGCCATGTATGTCGCCCATGTCGCTCTCGGCCTGTCGATGAACGAGGTGGGCAGGGGCTTCGGCCGCGACCGCACGACGGTGCTGCATGCCTGCCATCTCGTCGAGGACATGCGCGAAGACCAGGAGTTCGACCGGATCATCGCCATGACCGAACGCGTCGCGAGCGCGGCGCTGCGCAATCGTGACGGGGCCTACTGAGAATGGCGACCCAAGATACCGCGGAATGGCTCGCGCTTTCGGCCATCGCGAACGGAAAGTGCCACATCGCCACCGGAGACGGGCCGGGGACCGCCTGCCTCGCGGATGCCGACGGCGGGCGCCACCGCACCACCCCCGCCGTTCTGCGCTTGCTTGCCCGCAAGGCGCTCGTCCAGCGCGACCATGACAGGCTCGTCCTGTCGGACGCGGGCAGGGCGCTGGTGCGCCGCCGGCGCAGCGAAACAGATCCCTTCCGCGCGCAGCATCAGGAACTCGATCTCATGGAGGTCGAGACGCCCGACGGGCGCGCGACCGCGCTCGTCAACCTGGCTGAATCGCCGCTCGGCCAGCTGATGCGGCGGCGGACGCGCGACGGCCAGACGTTCCTCACCCGGCACGAATTCGAGGCGGGCGAGCGGTTGCGCGGGGATTATGCCCGCGCGCAGATCATGCCGCGGCTCGGAGCCAACTGGGAGCAGCCGATCGCGACCGGCCGCCGCGGCGGCGCGGCGGCAGACCTGTCGGACGGGGCGATCGCGGCGCGCATGCGGGTCGAGCGCGCGATCGACGCCGTCGGGCCGGAACTGTCCGGCGTGCTGATCGATGTCTGCTGCTTCCTGAAGGGTCTGGAGACGGTCGAGAGCGAGCGGGGCTGGCCGGTGCGTTCGGCCAAGCTGATGCTCAAGACGGCGCTGGGCGCGCTGTCGAGACATTATGAGCCACCGGGGGCGGAACGCAGGCGATCCCAGATCTTCGCCTGGGGCGGCGAAGGCTATCGACCGTCTATCTCCGGCTAGGACTCAGGCGGCGGCGGCAGCCGCGTCGCGGCGGATGCGCGCCACCATCGAGCGAAGGCCGTTGGCGCGCTGCGGCGTCAGATGCTCGTCGAGGCCCAGCCGCTTCAGCACCGCCTCGGCGTCGATCTTTGCGATCTCGCTGGCGCGCCGGCCCGAGAAGAGGGCAAGCATGATGGCGACCAGCCCGCGCACGATATGCGCGTCGGAATCGCCGGCAAAGCGCATCACCGGGTCGGGCCCGTCGCCACGCGTCGTTTCGAGCCAGACCTGGCTGACGCAGCCCTGCACCTTGTTCTGCGGCGTGCGCGCGGATTCGGGGAAGGGCGGAAGGTCGCGGCCGAGATCGATGACATAGCGGTAGCGGTCTTCCCACTCGTCGAGGAATTCGAAATCCTCGAAGATCCGCTCAATATCGGCGCTGAACAGCGTGTCACTCATGCCCTGCATATAGGGCGAAACGGGCCGCCGTCACAATGGCGGCGGGCGAAGACCGGCGGAAAGCCGCATCGGGCCTACTTCGCCGGCACCTCGGATACGGCGGCGGGAACGGCTTTGACCGGCGCCACCGTGCCGGTGGTCGTCGCATCCGGTTCGCCGACCTTCTCGTCCAGCAGTTCGAAGGCGATGCGCGAGGCCTCGCGGGCCCTGACGCCGATCGTGTGCAGCGCGGCCTTGCCGGTGAGGCAGACGTCGGGCTTGCGCTCGCAGATGCCGCTGAGGTCTCCGACCGCCTCGCGGGCGGCCGAAAGCGCCTGGATCGGGCCGACCGTGTCGGTATCCGAATCGCCCGACCCGCCGAGCGGAATGATCAGAAGTACGAGCGAAAACCAGAAGGTGCAGCGGATCAGAAAGCCCATCGTGCCAGTCCCCGTATCGGGCGTCCTCTCCACGCGGTTCGCCCTCGACACGGACACTATGGCAATGCCGGGGAAATAGCGGCTTGCGGCGAAAGCGACGATTTGGCGCGAATTCGCTTCAAGTTTGAGAGATCGGCATTTGAGTCGAAATCGATGAAAGATTGAATCATCGCATTAACTTCCGGATAACCATATAAGTCTCTGAAATCGCGCAATATACCCGATTGCCTTGGCGGTTGGGCCGGACTTTTCGCGTTCGCCGGCAGGGACCCGCCGGCATAACGCCACGTTTACCATGAGCGAATTTCCCGCCTTCACGGTGCCCCGGGAGGCCGTGTTTAGCCCCTTCGGAGGCACGAAAAGGGCCAGCCTTATTCATTCTTTAAAGGCTGGGTGCGAGGGTCGGACCAAGGAAGCGATCCGCCCCGCGGAACTGTTTCGGGTAGACCAGTTTTGAGTTCAGTAGCCTCCAGCGTCACAGGGTTCTCGGCGGGAATGTCCGCGGGTTGCGACCGTCTCGTCGCGCCTTCGGTCGCCGGGCCGGAACGCGCCCGCCAGCGCCGCTTCATCGCGGTCATGCTCGCCGGTCCGTTCGCGCTGGCGGCGGCCTGGCCGACGGCCTTTGCGAGCGGCCTTTCGCGTGATCTCGGCTTTGGCCTCCTGGCTCTCGGCTTTGCCCTGGCGTGGGCGCTCGTCGCATTCGTCGCCGCGCGGGCCAGCCTGAATCGCGTGTCGTCGATCGCGCTCGCCGGCGCGACGGTTGTCCTCGGCGCGGCCATCGCGGGGGCGGGTGGCCTTTCGTCCCCGGCTGTCCTGCTCGCGGGCGCGCTCGCCTTCGAATCCTGGTGGGTGATGCGAACCGCCGCGGCGCTGCGGTGGGGAAGCCTCGCCGCGGTCGCGGCCATTCTTGCCCAGCCCATTCTCTCCATGACCGGCGTCGCAGCGGCCGTCTCCTTCACGCCGTGGTACTGGATCCTGCCGCTGGCCTATGCGGCGCTTGTCGCCCCCCGTCTCGCCAGCGCGGCGCGCGAGGAGATCGAGGCGATGCGCCAGCCGCGCGAGACCGCGGTCGAGGACGTTATCGACGCGGTGATCCTGCGCGTTGCGCGCGGCGGTGAAACGGTGGATGCGGGCGGCCGCGCCGAGGCGCTGCTCGGCGTCGTCCCGGACCTGCTGCTCGGCGAGGGCTTCTTCGAGCGCGTGCATGTGAACGACCGGGTCGAGCTGATGCGCGCGCTGGCGGACGCCGACCACGGCCATTTCGAATTCGAATTGCGCCTGCGCGTCGCGGGCGACAGCGCCGGCACGTTCAGGTCGTTCGCCGCCGAACTGCATGGCGGCGTGCCGCGCCTGCTCGTGCTGCGCGAGAACCGCGCGGTCGAAGGCTTACGCCGGCAGCTGGCCGAGGCGCGCGAACAGGTCGCAAGCAGCGACATCGCCAAGGCGCGCTTCCTTGCCGCCGTCAGCCACGAACTGCGCACGCCGCTCAACGCCATCATCGGCTTCTCCGACATGCTGGCCTACGAGATGGTCGGCAAGTTCTCCGATCCGCGCCAGAAGGACTATGCCTGCCTGATCCGCGATTCGGGGACCCATCTCTTGGGTGTCGTGAACTCGATCCTCGACGTGTCGAAGATCGAATCCGGCGCCTATCCGATCCGGCAGGAACCGTTCCAGTTCGCGGAAGCTGCGGCGGCGTGCCATGCGATGCTGGCGCTGCAGGCGGCGGAGAAGTCGGTCGAACTGCAGAACCGGGTCATGCCCTCCGTCGGCGAACTCAGCGCCGACAGGCGCGCCGTGCAGCAGATCCTGATCAATCTCCTGTCCAACGCGGTGAAGTTCACGCCGCGCGGCGGCTCGGTGACGCTCGATGCGCGCCGCAATGGCCGCGTGCTGACTTTCGAGGTGTCCGATACCGGCATCGGCATCGCCGAGGAGGACCTTGCCCGGCTCGGGCGGCCCTTCGTGCAGGTGCACAACGATTACACGCGTCAGTTCGACGGGGCGGGGCTCGGGCTCTCGATCGCCAAGGGCCTGGTGGCGCTGCACGGCGGCGCGATGTCGATCCAGAGTTCCCCCGGCGCGGGGACGGTGGTGACCGTCAGCCTGCCGATCGAGGCACATACGGCTTTGGCCGCGCCCGAACCGAAGGCGCCGGAAGCGGAGGTTGAGGAGTACGACAGTGCGGCGTTCCGAAAGTCGGCTTGAAGAAGACAGCCCCGTCGCGGCCTTCCTGCGCGACGGCATGTTCGCGGCGGGTGCCGCGGTTTCGCGCAACCCCGTATTGGTCGGCGGCGCGACGGCCTTTCTGGTGACGCTGTTCTACGTCTCGGCGAACGCGCTGTGGTACCAGCCGCAGCCGCATGCCAGCGCCTTCTTCATTACCCGCGAAATGCCCGACTACACCGCGCCGGAGCCGCAGAGCGGCCCCTTCCAGGACGAGGAGGAGCATTCCGCCATGCCGCGCCCGGCCGCCGATCCGACCGTCCAGCAGGTGCAGGGCATGCTGAACGATCTCAACCTCTATACCGGGTCTGTCGACGGCATCGCCGGGCCGCAGACGAAGAAGGCGATCGCCGAGTACCAGAAGCTGGTCGGCCTCGACCCGTCCGGCGAGATCGACCAGAGCCTGCTCGACGAGCTGATGGCGCGCCGCGCGCCGCAGGCAACAGGCGAGGACCTGCCGCCGCCGCCCGCGCCCCGGCCATCGCGGGGCGAAACCGCGTCTGCCGCTCCGCCCGAGCCGCGCGACGACATCCTCAAGATCCAGGCCGGGCTCAAGGCCTTCGGCCATGACGGCATCGAGATCGACGGCGTCCTCGGTCTCAAGACCAAGACCGCCATCCGCGAGTTCCAGTCGCTTTTCGGCCTGCCGGTGACAGGCGAGCCCGACGAGAAGCTCATCGCCAAGATGAAACAGATCGGCTTGACCAACTGACAGCCATCGCGCAGGGACAGCCATGCGCGTTACGAGCGATCTGTGGGTTTCGGCCCTCCTGCGGCGGATATTCTCCGAAGGCGGCTTCGGCGCGGTGCTGAGGCGCGGCGGCGACAGCGCCGGCGCGATCTTTATCGTCATGCGCGACAGGATGGGGGAGGCGGTGCTCTACGGGCCGGCTCCGCAGACCGGCTATGACGACGCGAAGCCCGACGACCGGCTGTTCGTGGAGATGCTGAGAACCACCGAAGAGACGCGGATCGACGAGCGGCTGGCGAAGGAAATGCGGTTCGATCCGGACCTGTGGCTGGTCGAGATCGAGCCGGGAAAGCCCGGCGCGGACCTCTTTCCCCTCATGAAATCCTGATCACGACGCCCACAGGCGCCGCCCCTCTTCGGGCGGCTGACCGGATTCGCCCTGCGACCGGCGCAGGACAGCGGCGATGCTGTCGGCCTTGAGACGCCGGATCTCGTCGCGTCCGGCTCCGACCCGGATCAGCTCGAACTGCTCGACGAACAGGCGGATCGATTCCGCGTTCGGATGGGCCTGTGGATCGATGGCGCTGACCAGAAGGAACGCCTGTTCGGCGTTCAAGCCGAGCCCCCGCAGCACAAGCATGAGCGAGCGCCGGCGCGCGCGCAGCGAGAGCGGCGCGGCCTGTGAGAAGTCGATATTGGCGACGTCGGCGAGCGCGGTCTGGAAGAGGGCGGAAACGCCGGTGAGGGCGGTGTCGCGCAGCTTGTCGTGGACGGCGGGATCGACCTGGACATTCTGGTCGGCGGGGGCCGGCTGGGCGTCGCCGCCGACCACCATCATCGCGCGCAGCCGGGCGCGGGTTTCCTCGGCCCTGCCGCCCGGGCGGGTAGGCTCCAGACTGGGCGACAGGACGATCTCTTCCTCCAGCGAGGGCGCCTTTTCCGGCTCCCGCGCAAGGTCGACCTGCTCGGACGCGGACGTCGCCGCCTCGAGCGCGCGGATGAGCCGTGCGATGGCCGGATTGAGGTCGCCGCGGCCGGCGATCGCGCGAGCGTGGGCGATGCCGTGGTGGGCGATGAGAGAGACGAGGTCGAAGTCGCTCAACGCCGGAGATCGCATCAGGACAGGCGCGGAAATCTCGACTGGCTCGGCCGCGAGGCGGCGCACCAGGAGGACCGGCGCGCGGCGGCATTCGGACAGGGCGGCGGCAACATAGCGGCGGGCTTCCACCGAGACATGGTCGTAGTGCGGGAGGGTGAGATCGTCGAGCTGGGACGCATTCCGCCGCGTCGGTCGGGTCAGCGCGCAATAGGCGGAGACGGACGCGCGGAACAACCGCTCGGCCCTGCCATCTTCGCCCCGGAGCGCGATCTGTCTGAAATCGGAGGTTGACACGGACACTGCTGACACTTGACGCGGAACTGGACCGTGAGCGGCCGAATGTGGCTGATTTCACGGACACCCGGGAGTGTAGTGGCGATCCGTTAGCGGTCCGTTAACCGTATGGGGGTCTCATCGGAGGTCAGTTGAGTTGCAGTCGCAAGGAGTGGTCAACCAGAAAGGCGGAACGAATGGCGACGATACTGGATTTCAGGCAGAAACCTGCAGCATACCCGAGGCCGCGAAGCGGCGGGGAACCCTGCGAGGTCGTCTTCTTCACCGGCGTGCGCTACGAGCGCGGCATATCCGCCGACGGACGCAGGATCGATCCGAAGCTCGAGGACCGCAGGACGGGCGCGCAGTCTACACTTCCCGCCTGACCCTCTTCAGCCCGCTCCAGTCTCGCAGCGCGACGCCGCGAGATGCCGCTCGACGATCTGCCGCCAGCTCGGGTCCGGCACGAAGCTGCGCAGGATGATCATCCCTTCGGCAATGTCGGATTCGACGAAGACGGCGTTTTCGTAGTTGGCGGGCATCGCCTTGCGCAGCTCGATGAGCTGAACCGGGCTCGCCACGACCACGTCGAGCACGCCTCCGGTCGCCGTGCGGTCGTTGAGGCTGAAGACGTTCTGTCCCCTGCGGTCGAAAATCGACAGCGACCAATAGGGCACATGTCCGGCCGAGAAGATGTGGACGGAACCGTCGCCGAGGTCGAAGCGGCAGGCCGCGACCTCGAACATCGGATCGGCGGCAGCCACCGCCTTGGCGGCCGGGCCATTCCGGTCGAGACGGTGAACAGCGTAGGGCGGCCCGACCTCGGATACCAGCGCCCAGGAATCGCGCTCGGAGAAATAGGGGATCAGGAGGATGATCGCGATATGCGCGATCCCGGCCCCGACGAGCCCGATCAGCAGGGCGTAGATCCACCTAGCCATCGCAGCCGATCCTCAGAACCTGCGGCAGTTCCGTTTCAGCGATGTCCTCGTTGGAGGCGACGGGCGTGTCGTAGAGGGTGAGCACGAGGCGCATGGCGCCCTGGCCATCCAGGGCGAGCCAGTTGCCGGGCGAGGGGTGGCGGCTTGCGACGACCACAAACGAACTGTCGGCCTCGCGCATCAGCGCAAGGGAGGAGAGCGCCGCGGCGCCACCATCCGGCGCGCCGTCGGGCGCGCCCGCCGCGGCGACGTGCACCGTCCAGAAACGCGCCGACGGCACCTCGCCTTCGATCCTGTAGCTGCATTGCCGGCGCAGCGGCTCGCCGCCGGAATCGCGGGCGGTGGAAAACGAGATGCCTTCGGCCCGACCGAGAGGCAGGTCCGCCTCGCGCGCCACGCGCGCCTTGGAATAGGGGTCCGCCTGCGGCGAGCCCGCGTCGGGATAGGCGGTCCAGCCGCGCACCGTGAGCGCGCCGACGCCCTCCGCGCTCTGCAGCGCGTACCAGGCAGTGGCAGCCCCGCCGCCCACGGCGACGACCGACGACAGGAGTATGGTCAGGGCATCGCGGAGCATCGGGGATGGAGGGTCTGGAGGGTTTGGAGGAAGACGCCAGCCGGTCTATCGCTATCGCGCACCGGCGCGCAAGCCCGTGTCACAGCGCCGACAGCGTCTCGTTGGCCGGGGGCGCGATCTTCGGCGCATCGTGAAACCGTTTCGACAGCGCGAGCAGGTAGGCCGTGGTCTCGGCCGAGAGGACGCGCGGCAGCTCGGCGACCGGCGCCGCATCGTCCGCCGGCTTCGCCGAAGCGACGGCCGGCTCCTTCGGCTTGTCGACGAACGGGTTGTCGATCAGCGGGATCGGCTTCAGCTCGACGTTCTGGTGCGCATAGGCCATCAGCCGCTGCCAGGTCATGGCCGGCAGCGAGCCGCCCGTCATGTTGCGGGTGGGCGTCGATTCGTCGTTGCCCATCCACACCGCCGCCAGGTAGTTGCCGGTAAAGCCGACATACCACGCGTCCTTGTAGGCCTGGGTGGTGCCGGTCTTGCCCGCGCTCCTGATGCCCGGCAGCGCCGAGCGGCGGGCGGTGCCGATTTCGGGGATCTGCACCATGATCGAGTTCATCGAGGCCACCGCCTGTTCCGACAGGACCCGGCGCGGCGGCGGCGCGTCGCGGGTGTGATCGTAGACGAGCTCGCCCGAATGGGTGGTGATCTGGGTGATGCCGTGGCGGGTGCCGGCCATGCCTCCGTCGGCGAACACCTGGTAGCCCGTCGCCTGGTCCATCACGGTCAGGCCGGAAGTGCCGAGTACCATCGTCTTGTCCGAGAACACCGGCGATTCGACGCCCATCTCCTCGGCGAGCTTCTTGATCGGCGCGATGGTCAGGTGTTCCTTGGCGAGCCTGACCGGCACGGTGTTGATCGACTTGATCAGCGCGGTGGCGAGCGTCACGCGCCCGGAATAGCCGCGCCCGTAATTCTTCGGCGACCAGCTGCCCCAGGAGATCGGGCCGTCGGAGATCACCGACTCGGGCTTGAACCCCTTCTCCATCGCCGCCGCGTAGACATAGGGCTTGAACGACGAGCCGGTCTGACGCTCGGCCTTGGTGGCGCGGTTGAACTGGCTCTCGCCATAGTCGCGCCCACCGACGATTGCGCGCACCGCGCCCGAATGGTCGAGCACCACGATCGCGCCCTGCTTGACGCCGTAGTCCTTGCCGAACTGGCGCAGGTGGAACTCGAGCGATTCCTCCGCCGCGCGCTGGATGTTCAGATCGATCGTGGTGCGCGCCACCACCGAATGCGACGGCGCGTTGGCCGCGATGCGCTTGACCTCGTCGAAGGCCCAGTCGAGAAAATAGTCCGGCCGGCTGGTGTCGCCGCGGTCGACGGGCGTCGCCGGGCTGCGCCGCGCCGCCAGCACCTGGCCCTCGGTCAGGAAGCCGCCGTCGACCATCGTGGTGAGCACGACATTGGCGCGGGCGCGCGCCGCCGGCAGGTTGATGTGCGGGGCATATTTGGCCGGCGCCTTGAACAGGCCGGCGAGCATCGCCGCCTCCGCGAGGTTGACCTCCTTGATGCCCTTGCCGAAGTAGAAATCGGCCGCCGCCGTGATGCCGAACGTGCCGCCGCCCATGTAGGCGCGGTCGAGATAGAGCTGCAGGATCTCCTTCTTGGTGAGGTTGACCTCCAGCCACACCGCCAGGAACGCCTCCTTCACCTTGCGTTCGATGGTGCGCTCGTTGGTGAGGAACAGGTTCTTCGCCAGCTGCTGCGTCAGCGTCGAGCCGCCCTGGACGACGGAATTGGCGCGCACGTTCTCGCTCATAGCGCGGAACAGGCCGAGGAAATCGATACCGTAGTGCTCGTAGAAGCGCCGGTCCTCGGTGGCGAGCACGGCTTTCACGACATGGTCGGGCATCTCGTCGACCGGCACGGAATCGCGCTGGATGATGCCGCGCTGGCCGATCTCGTTGCCGTAGCGGTCGAGGAAGGTGACGGCGAATTCCTGCTGCGAGCGCCAGTCCTTCGAGGTCTCCTCGAAGGCCGGCATGGCGAGCGCCAGCAGGATGACGGTTCCGGCGGTGCCGAAGGTAAAGCTCTCAGAGGCGAGTTCGACGAGCCCGCGCCGCCAGCCGGAGACGCGGAAGCGGCGGAAGAAGATCGTGATGTTTTCCCACCACTGGCCGAGCCGGAAGCCGAGATCGTAGAGCGAGGAATCGATCCAGGCGTCGAGCTCGAGGAGCTTCGTCGCCCTGGGTGCCCTCGTCTTCCTCGTTACGAACGGATCGTCCATAGCTCTTCAGCCCGCCGCCAGCGGCGCAACAATGCGCCCAAGCACGGCAATTTCGGGGCAGTCCCCACCCGGTCCCTTGGGCCGCCCTTGTCGGCTATTTCGCGGGGAGGGACAAGGCGGATTTCGATGGGGAAACGGAAAGGTGATTGGGGGGGAGGGGCAGGGGGGAACCGGAGCCGGCATCGTCGGTGCGGAATTGAATGTCTAGACAGGGGTCCGAAACGGACTGACTTTTGCAGGTTCCGGTCGATCGAAAGCCGCCAGACCTCAAACGATGGGGACATAGCACTCACAGACGACTTGGACGGAAGGCCAACGTTGCATAAGGCCGCGCACGACCATGAGGCTCAAGGGCATCCCGGCGGCGTCGGTGCCTTCCCTCCAAACCATTGACTTTCTCATGCTACTCATTTAAAAGTGTAGTATGAATGCTACACATAAAAACGCGTCCTTGGGCGCCATTATCGAGGGCGCTCGGACTGGCAATCGCCTTAGTCAAGGGGATCTCGCGCGCAAACTCGGCACCACGCAGCAAACCGTCAGCAGGTGGGAAGCAGGGCAGTCGCGACCTCGCGCCAAGCAACTTGTGGCCTTGGCTGAGGCATTGAACTTGGACCTACAGACCCTGCACGATCGCGCCCATTCCACCTCCCCAGCAACCGTATCCTACGACGCACCCTTTCCGATTGATGCGCTCTCGCCGGAAACATTCGAGCGGTTCAGCGTAACCCTCATCCAAGCGCTGTACGGCGACGCCAAAGTCCACCGCGCGGGGGGGCAGGGGCATGACCAAGCGGGTATCGATGTCACGGCTGATTTTCCTGACGGTAAGCGTTTCACGTTTCAGTGCAAACGCCACCGGGATTTCGGTCCGCAGAAAGTCCACACAGTGGTCGCGGAAGACTCCACCACGGCAGATCGAAAGTTCCTCCTGCTGGCGCGCACGGCGAGCCCGGACGCCAGGTCCGCGATCGCGCTCCATCCGCGGTGGGAGCTCTGGGACCGTGAAGACATCTCGCAAAAAGTTCGAGGCTTGTCCGTCGAGGAACAGAAGCGCATCGTCAGGATCTACTTCCCGGGACAGGAGCAAGCTCTGCTTGGGACACCCGCGCACAGCCCTTGGGAGACTACCAAAGAGTTCTTCGCCGCCTTCGATCTGAACAAGCGCCTCTTCAACCACACTTGGCAACTCGTCGGGCGACAGGACGCCGTCAATGAAGTCGTCGAAGCACTGGTTGCCGGTCCTGCCACAATAGTTCTATTGAGCGCATCGGCCGGCGGCGGAAAGTCTCGCGTCCTGAAGGCGATCCTCGAAGACTTCTCCAAGCGCTCCGATCGCACCAAGGTACGTATCGCCTCGGCGACGCAGGAGATCACCAAGGCTTCGCTGGAAGAACTTGGCCCTGGACAGCTGCTGCTGGTTGTCGACGACGCGCATGATCGTGACGACCTGCAAACGCTCTTCAATCACGTAGCCGCAGCCGATCAACCTATCAAGATTCTCGTGGCGTCTCGCCCCTATGGCGTCGACCGCATTCGGCTTCAGGCGAGCGGATATTCGCTGTCAGGCGAATCCCTCAAGGAGATCAATCTGCCTGACTTGTCGCTGGATGACGCCACGGCGCTCGCCCATGAGGTATTGGTGCTCCGGGGAGGTCCTACCTCGATGGCGAGACAGATCGCAGAACTGACCCGCGATTGCCCGCTGGCGACGGTTGTCGGCGCGCAGGTGGTCGCTGAGGATAAGCTGCCACCATTGCTGGTTCAAAATGAAGCCAGGTTTCGTTCGACGCTGCTGAGCCGTTTTGAGGGAGTGGTCGCGGGCCACCTCGCGGACACCGAAGATGCAGGTGCCATCAGGAAGCTCCTCGGCTTTTTCGCTTTGGTCCAGCCGTTCGCGAGCGATGATGACACACTGTTCGCGGGTTTCGAGGCTGTCGAGAAAATCTCGCAGCCGGACACGAAAAGGATCACGAAACTTTTGGTCGAAGCGGGTGTCCTGTTTAACCGCGGTGGGAGGCTTCGCATCTCGCCTGATGTCCTTGCGGACCATCTGGTTGAATCGAGGTTTCAGGGCGTTGGCGGGGTTTCCACCGGACTCGCCGAGCTTTACCTCGAAGAGCTGCCGGACGGTTATCTTGAAAACGTCCTGGTGAACCTGGGTCGTGTCGACTGGCGCCTGACGGGACAGAATGGAGGCGAGAGCAGACTGTTGGATCAGGTGTGGTCGAAGCTCAACCCGACAGAGGACTTCTCAGACCCCCACATCCGCGCTGTCCGGGCTGTCGCGTTCTATCAGCCTCGCCGCGCGCTCGCGTTCGTCGAGGAATGGATCAGGAAGGGTAGATTCCTGAATCAGCTAGCCGACATCGCGAAGTATGCTGCCTATACCGAGACCTATGCGACTACTGCGTTTGAATGTTTGTGGGAGCTTGGCCGGCAGGATGGGCGTGACACCAATCCGAACCCGTCTCATCCGATCCGTATCCTGACCGAGTTCGCCGAGCCTCGGCCTGGAAAGTCGAAGGAATTTCTCGCGCAGGTTTTGGCGTTCGGACTCGGACTTTGCGCCACACCGGAGGCCTGGACCGGAAAGTACACGCCGTTGGATTTCCTGAGCGGCCTCCTTCTCACCGAGGGCCACACCGACACCTATGATAACTTTACTGTTTCGATGCACCCGTACTTGGTCGATCCGAAGCTGGTCAAGCCGCTGCGGGAGCCGCTCGTCGATGCCCTGATTGCGATGCTGTCGGATTCGGTTCTCCGTAAAGCAACGTTAGCCGCCGCCGCCCTGCAGACGGCCCTGCGCAGGCCGATGGGCCTGTTCAGAAATCCGGTCGGGGCGGACCTGATCGAGAAGTGGGGGGAGGAGTTCTACGAAACGCTGGTGAAGATCGAGCGGCACATCAAGAACAGCCCGATCCATCCTGTCGTCCACATCGAGCTCAACCGGTCCGTCAATTGGCTCGCGATCCACGGTCAGGCGCAGGTCAAGCCGCAGGCCCGCAAGGTTCAAAAACTGTTGTCCAACGATCTCGATACGCGCGTCAAAAAAGTTCTCATCGACGGTTATGGCATGGAGGAACGTCTGCGGGATGGCGACAAGTTTGAGGTGCGGTGGGCCGCCTATTTGGATCAGCTCACCGTCGAAGTTGGCAGCGCATATCCCGATCCGTGTGCGCGCATGGACTACATCGAAGCGCAGCTCGAAGAGATCGGCCGCGGCACAAGCAGCAATCCGGAGGTGCTGGTAGGGCGCTTGCTCGAGGCGTCCACCGTTTTTGCGACTGCAGTAGTGGAACGGGCTATCACCGAACCGAAGAAGACGCTGTCGACGTTTTCTGGTTACGCGCTAGGGCAGGTGTTCAGGGCTGACCGAACCGCAGGACGCAAGAAGCTGACGTCTTATCTCACCACTGGCAGGGAGGA
This sequence comes from Pseudomonadota bacterium, assembly GCA_043822005.1. Taxonomy (GTDB): domain Bacteria; phylum Pseudomonadota; class Alphaproteobacteria; order Rhizobiales; family Rhizobiaceae; genus Mesorhizobium_A. Next base: position 82,922 of record JBDRCE010000069.1, read on the forward strand.
CCTTCTCATCGCCAGCGCCATCGCTTACCAGGCCCAAAGGTACGATGACAGCTGGTTCACGGGGGAGGACGTCACCAACTTGAAAGCACTGGTGGTGTCGGAGTTCCCGAGCGTGGTTCGGCGCGCTTTGCGCGCGGTACACTACATCGCCGAGCGAAAACCCTCGCTGGCCATCGATCTGCTTCGTCACGTGAAGGTCGCCGACGCCGGCGTCGCCGACGAGGTGGCAGTCATGTTTCAGTTCGGTCAGAGGTTGGAACTGACCATGATGTCCGATGAGGACGTTCTCGCGCTGTTGGCAAAATTCGAGCCGCTTCCGAAACTGGAAGGTCACTGGCTCGACAAGCTTATAGCCAACATCTCCGAACTCTACCCTTGGGAGTGCGCCCGGTTTTTCATGCGCAGGGTGGAAGCCGCTCCGTCGGTGCCGGACATGCGGCCGGCCAACCACGGGCCATGGTCGGGCGAGCGGCTCAGGATCAAGAGGTCACCCGAAGCGTCGCGCATAATGCGCGAGGTGGCAGGCTGGATGAGGTCAGGGATAGGGCGAGGCTGGCAGTTCGACTACCATTCCCGTGAGCTTTTCGAATGCATGTTCGGGCCGTTTGACGCAAACGTGGTCGGCTTCCTCTCGGAGTGGTTGTCCACCGCCACGACAGAGGACCTTCGGACGATCGCGAGCATCGTTCGCGAATCCGACCCGGCTTTCGTGTTTGATCAAGCCGGGTTTGTTGTCGCTCTTCTGGAATGCGCACGAAGACTCGGTCCAGACGTCCACCGACATGTGACCGGCGAGCTGTTCGCGTCAGCGATTGGAGGCGTCAAACATGGGTCTCCGGGCCAGGCATTTCCCGAGGATCTCGAGCTCAAGGCACGCGCCGAAAGAATGCTCGCAACGCTGCCACGCTTCTCACCGGCGGTCAGCCTCTATGAAGACCTGAAGCAGCACGCAGAAGCCAGCATCCGCTGGTCGCTTCGCGAGGTCGACAACGAATGAAGAAGCTGGTGCCTCCCAAGAACGCTGATGCCAAGCGCACCGACCTTAACACGCTACAGTTCTCGATGTCCGACAAGCTGGTCGTCAGGGCCGAAGGCAAGTTCGCGATCGTGATCCTGACAATCGGGCTGGTTTGTGCTGCCGGCGGGTGGCTTTGGCTTCTGTGAGCCGAAGAGATTTCTGGTGCAGATTGCAAACAGACGCCTTCGATTGCTTGGTGCACTTACCTCGACGAGGCCTAATAAAGAGCTCGCCAAGGGTCTGACAACCTATGCCGCTGAACCGCGCGTGGCCGCTATGCGAAAGCGTCCGCTTTAGGGTGCGTGCAATGTCGGCGTCATCGATCGAAATGGAGGTGCGAAGCGGTCCCGAGCGATCTGTCGGCGAGATGTGAGCTTTCCCACACACCCTCCGCAACCTCGCCCTTTCCTGCTACACTCCCGCGTCACTGGTCTTGTGGGGCAGGCAGGTGCGCACGGCGGTTACCCGGTATGCTCGCAGCGGAGAGGCGAGGATCGCCTATCAGGTGGTCGGCCACGGCGCGCTCGACCTCGTGCTGATCCCGGGCTTTCCGTCCAACCTCGAAATCCTGTGGGAAGATCCGGACTACAGCCGGCTGGTCAAGCGGCTGTCGGCGTT
>JBDRCE010000070.1:0-100337 GCA_043822005.1 Pseudomonadota bacterium
ACATCCCGACCATCTTCGTCTCGGGCGGCCCGATGGAGGCCGGCAAGGTCGTGATGCACGGCAAGAAGGTGTCCCTCGACCTGGTCGACGCCATGGTCGCGGCCGCCGACGACTCGATTTCCGACGAGGACGTCGCCACCATCGAGCGCTCGGCCTGTCCGACCTGCGGTTCGTGCTCGGGCATGTTCACCGCCAATTCGATGAACTGCCTGACCGAGGCGCTCGGCCTGTCGCTGCCGGGCAACGGCTCGACATTGGCCACGCATTCCGATCGCAAGCGCCTGTTCGTCGAGGCGGGCCACCTGATCGTCGATCTCGCCCGCCGCTACTACGAACAGGACGACGAGACGGCGCTGCCGCGCACGATCGCGACCAAGGCTGCCTTCGAGAACGCCATGGCGCTGGACATCGCAATGGGCGGCTCCACGAACACCGTGCTCCATATCCTGGCGGCCGCGCATGAGGGCGGTGTCGACTTCACCATGGACGACATCGATGCGCTGTCGCGCAAGGTGCCGGTCCTGTGCAAGGTCGCTCCCGCCAAGAACGACGTGCACATGGAAGACGTCCACCGGGCCGGCGGGATCATGGCGATTCTCGGCCAGCTCGACCGCGCGGGCCTGATCAACCGCGACGAGCCGACGATCCATGCGGTCACCATGGGCGACGCGCTCGACCAGTGGGATATTTCGCGCACCAATTCCGAAAACGTCCGTAATTTCTTCATGGCGGCGCCGGGCGGCGTGCGCACGACACAGGCGTTCAGTCAGTCCAACCGCTGGACCGACCTCGACCTCGACCGCAAGGATGGCACGATCCGCGCGCCGGAGAACGCCTTCTCGAAGGATGGCGGTCTTGCGGTGCTGAAGGGCAATATCGCCATTGATGGCTGCATCGTGAAGACGGCGGGCGTCGACGAGTCGATCCTGAAGTTCACGGGTCCGGCGCGCGTGTTCGAAAGCCAGGACGCGACCGTCAAGGCCATCCTCTCGAACGAGATCAAGCCGGGCGACGTGATCGTCATCCGCTACGAAGGGCCGCGCGGCGGGCCGGGCATGCAGGAAATGCTCTATCCGACCAGCTACCTGAAATCGAAGGGCCTCGGAAAGGCATGCGCGCTGGTGACCGACGGACGCTTCTCGGGCGGGACGTCGGGCCTGTCGATCGGCCATGCCTCCCCGGAGGCTGCCGAAGGCGGGACGATCGGGCTGGTACGCGAGGGCGATACGATCGAGATCGACATTCCGAACCGGACGATCCACCTGAAGGTCAGCGACGATGAGCTCGCACAGCGTCGTCACGAACAGGACCGCCTCGGCTGGAAGCCGGCCGAGAAGCGCAAGCGAAACGTGACGCAGGCGCTCAGGGTCTATGCCGCCTTCGCCACATCGGCCGCCCGCGGCGCCGTGCGCGTCGTGCCGGAATAGGCTGAATTCCCACAGGAATCGATCAACGGCCCCTCACGGGGCCGTTTTTGTTTCAGCGCCGGCAAAGGTTTGTGACGATTCGGCAACACTCTTTCAACAACCCTTGCGCTATAAAGCGGAGGGGACGAATTGCCTACTTCCCGCCATAAACCCGGAGCACCCCGAAGCTCACTTCGAGGCAGCCCATCGGGCCGCAGGACGAGGCAAGGCCGCGACAAGCGGCGAAACGAGAAGGGACGCCGTGACCGACAGAAACGGCAAGAGGGCTGGAAGCGCGTTCCTCCGCTTGGGCGGACGGGCGGTTTCCGTTCCAATGGCTGTTGCCGCGGATACGGCGCGGGCGCGGGGCGGCGCCCTGACGGTGCGTACGGCGTGAGTGATTTGAGAGAGATGCGGATTTCCGGGTCCATACGGGTTGGTGCTTTCGCCGCGGGCATGTTGCTGGCGGGCCTCGGCCATGCATTTGCGCTCGACCCGGCATCGACCGGCGCCTCGCCGCTGTCCAATCCCTGGGAAGCGCTGCGCGACGGCTACGACAAGTACCGCAGCGGCCACAAGGATGAGGCCATCGAAGCCTACCGCTATGCCGCCGAGAAGGGCCAGCTCGGCGCACAATGGAAGCTGGCGCGCATGTATGCCGATGGCGATGGCGTCACGCGCAACGACTACGAAGCCTTCAAGTTCTATTCGCAGATCGTCAGCCAGGGCGTCGACCATGGCAGCGTCGAGGCAGCCTACGTTTCGGACGCGCTGGTGGCGATCGGAACCTATGTCCGCAAGGGCATTCCCGGATCTCCGGTCAGGGCCGACCCGATCCTGGCACAGGAATATTATCGCGACGCGGCCACCAACTATCGCAATCCGACGGCGCAGTTCGAGCTCGGCCGCATGTTCCTCAACGGCGAGGGCGTCAAGACCTCCGTAAAGCAGGCCGGCCGCTGGCTGCAGCTTGCAGCCGAGAAGGGCCATGCCGGTGCTCAGGCGACGCTTGGCAACCTGCTCTACCAGCGCGGCAAGGTCGTGCGCGGCCTCGCCATGCTGACGGCGGCCATGGAGCGCGCCGACCCGCGCGACCGCCAGTGGATCGGCGGCATGCAGGAGGAGGCCTTCGCGCTCGCCACCGAGGCGGACCGCCGCACGGCGATCGCGCTCGCGCAGGACATGCTCGCGCGGAAGTAGGTTGTCGCGCGCTCAGGCGCGGACGGAAATTCCCAGATCGATGGCGACCGGCACGTGATCCGAGGGCTTCTCCCAGGATCGCACGTGCTTTTCGACCGATGCGGCGCGCAGCGTGTTGGCCGCTTCCGGCGACAAGAGCAGGTGGTCGATGCGGATGCCGTTGTTCTTCTGCCAGGCGCCGGCCTGATAGTCCCAGAACGTGTAGACGTCGGGCGCATCCGTCACTGAGCGGATCGACTCGGTGAAGCCGAGCGAAAGCAGCCGGCGGAAGGCCTGCCGCGATTCCGGCTGGAACAGAGCGTCGTTCACCCAGTCCTGCCAGTGCCTGGCATCCTCTTTCTCGGGGATGACGTTGTAATCGCCGGCGAGCACCAGCGGCTCTTCCAGGCGTAAGCGCTCCGCCGCCCAGCGCTCGAGCCGCGCCATCCAGCGCAGCTTGTAGCCGAACTTTCGGTCTTCCGAGATCGGGTTGCCATTGGGCAGGTAAAGCGAGACGACCCGCAGCACGCCCCGGTCCGTCGAGAACACGCCTTCGATGAAACGCGACTGGTCGTCCTCGTCGTCGCCCGGCAGGCCGCGGTTCACTTCGTCGAAGGGCAATTTCGACAGGATCGCGACGCCGTTGAAACCTTTCTGGCCATGCGTCTCGACATGGTAGCCCAGCGCCTCGACCTCGGCGCGCGGAAAGCCCTCGTCGACCGTCTTGATCTCCTGCAGGCAGACGATGTCAGGCCGGCTTTCTTTCAGCCAGGCGACCAGGTTTTCGATGCGCGCCTTGACGCCGTTGATGTTCCAGGTGGCAATTTTCATAAGTATCTCGGGAGATTTTCAAAATTTACTGGATGGAGCTGGATGACGATCTGGCCGATCCTGCATCAAAGCGCCGAAGAAGAAAACCCGGAGAAGGTGGCGCGAAACGAAGGGGAACAAAATGTCGACAACCGTCCATCCCGTGGACGAGGTGCTTCCGGCGCCTCGTCTTGCCGCGCTTGGAATACAGCATGTGCTCGTCATGTATGCCGGCGCCATCGCCGTGCCCCTGATTATCGGGCGCGCGCTGAAGCTGGAACCCGAACAGGTCGCCTTGCTGATATCGGCGGACCTGTTCGTCTGCGGCATCGTCACCATCATCCAGTCGCTTGGCGCCACCCAGTGGTTCGGCATCAAACTGCCGGTCATGATGGGCGTCACCTTCGCGGCAGTCGGTCCGATGGTTGCCATGGCGACTGCCAATCCCGGAACGGATGGCGCGCGGATGATATTCGGCGCGATCATCGGCGCCGGCATCGTCGGTATCTTGATCGCGCCGCTGGTGAGCCGGATGCTTCGATTCTTCCCGCCGGTCGTCACGGGCACGATCATCGTCGTCATCGGCATCTCGCTGATGCGTATCGGCATCAACTGGGTCTTCGGCAACCCCGTCGGCCCGACCGCGCCAAAGGTCGTTGCGCCGGAGCATGCGGAATGGCTGAAGGTGGTGACCGATCTCGCCGGGCAGGCCGGCTCCACGGTACCGGCGCTTCCCGCCAAGCTCGCGCTCGCCGCCTCGGCGCCGAATCCGCTTTACGCGCCGGTCGGAAACCTGGTTATCTCGGCAATCGTCCTAGTCTCGATCCTGGCGATCGCGCGCTTCGGAAGGGGCTTCGTCGCCAACATCGCGGTGCTTTTGGGCATCGTGATCGGCGGCGTCATCGCGGCTGCGCTCGGGATGATGCATTTCGACAAGGTGGCGACCGCCGGCTGGTTTGCACTGGTGACGCCATTCCGCTTCGGCATGCCGCTGTTCGACCCGGTCCTGATCGTGACGATGACGCTCGTGATGATCGTGGTGATGATCGAATCGACCGGCATGTTCCTTGCACTCGGAGACATGACAGGGCGGAAGGTGACCCAGCCGATGCTCTCGGCAGGCCTGCGGACCGACGGGCTCGGCACGGTTGTCGGGGGAATCTTCAACACGTTCCCCTATACAAGTTTCTCGCAGAATGTCGGACTGGTCGGGGTGACAGGTGTCAGAAGCCGCTTCGTCTGCGTCGCCGGCGGGGCGATCCTGATCATGCTCGGGCTCGTGCCCAAGATGGGTGCTCTGGTAGAAGCCCTGCCAACCTTCGTGCTGGGTGGTGCCGGTCTGGTGATGTTCGGCATGGTGGCCGCGACCGGAATCCGGATCCTATCCAACGTCGACTTCAAGAGCAGCCGGAACAACCTCTTCGTTGTGGCCGTATCCATCGGATTCGGCATGATTCCGCTGGTCGCACCGGACTTCAAGATGTGGCTGCCGCATGCCCTCCATCCGCTGATCGAATCAGGCATCCTGCTCGCCTCGGTGTCGGCCGTTGCGCTGAATGCCTTCTTCAACGGGACGGGCGTCGACATCGAGGGCGTGAAGGATGCGGCGATGGCCAGCGAGGCATGACGCATGGCATAGGGCCGCCTAGCGCGGCCCTATGCCATGCGTAGATTTTCAGATAGAAAAACTGGTGCCGCAGCCGCAGGACGCGACGGCGTTGGGGTTCCTGATCTGGAACGACTGACCCATCAGGTCGTCGACGAAATCGATCACCGAGCCGCCCATGTAGATGAGCGACATTTCGTCGATCAGGATGGTCGCGCCCAGCTTCTCGATGGCGACGTCGTCGTCATTGCGACCGTCCACCAGGTCGTACTTGTAGGAGAAGCCGGAGCAGCCGCCGCCCTCGACAGAAACCCGCAGGGCCGTCTTGCCCGGTTCCTTGGCGACGATTTTCGCGACGCGCACCGCGGCCGCATCGGTCACCTCAACGCCCTTCATGGCGGTCTTCGCGTCCGTGCCCATGGCGTCACCTTGCGTTCGTCTCTGTCCAATAGGTATGAAGCGCCGGTATCCAAGTCAACCAGCGGCGGGTTTCCATGTCCGGGGAGAAAAACGCCTTCGAGGGCATCGGCTTCGGCTACCGCCCGAGAGCGCCTTATGCCAGCGACCCCGCCCGGTCGCGCGGTCGTTTCTATCCCGAGCGCGAGAGCCAGACCCGCACGCCGTTTCAGCGCGATCGCGACCGGATCATTCATTCGACCGCGTTCCGCCGCCTGAAGCACAAGACCCAGGTGTTCGTCGCCCACGAAGGCGACCACTACCGCACCAGGCTCACCCACTCGATCGAGGTGGCGCAGGTTGCCCGCGCGCTGGCGCGGGCCTTGCGAGCCGACGAAGACCTGGCCGAAGCGGTCGCGCTCGTCCATGATTTCGGTCACACGCCATTCGGCCACACCGGCGAGGATACGCTCGCCGAATGCATGAAGGGGTTCGGCGGCTTCGACCACAATTCACAGGCGCTGCGCGTCGTGACGAAGCTCGAGCGCCGCTACGCCGAGTTCGACGGGCTTAACCTCACCTGGGAAACGCTCGAAGGCCTGGTCAAGCACAACGGGCCGCTCGTCGACGCGGCCGGGAAGGGCCTGAAAGGGCCGGTGGCGCGATCCGTGCTCGACTTCAACGAACTCTACGATCTCCATCTGTCGGAGTTCTCCGGGCTGGAAGCTCAATGTGCCGCGATCGCCGACGACATCGCCTACAACGCGCATGACATCGACGACGGGCTGCGTTCGGGCCTGTTGTCGCTCGATGCATTGGGGGAGGTCGGTCTGCCGGCCGCCATCCTCGCCGAAGTCCGCGGCCTCTATCCGGCGCTCGATCCGGTCCGGACCGGGCACGAATTGGTCCGCCGCCAGATTACGCGGATGGTCGAGGACGTTATCGTGACGGCGCAGGACCGACTGGCCGAGGCCGCGCCGGAAAGCGCTGATGCGGTGCGCGGGGCAGGGCGGGCGATGGTGGTCTTCTCTTCCGGCATGGCGGCCCAGGAGGCCGAACTGAAAGCCTTCCTCTACCGCAACCTCTACCGCAACCCGACAGTGATGGCGGTGCGGGCGCAGGCCGACGACGTGCTGCGCGATCTTTTCGCGCGCTACATGGCCGATCCGGGCGAGATGCCGGAGGGCTGGCGCGGCGTGCTGTCGGGCGCGGCGGATGTGGTCAGGGCAAGGCATGTCGCCGACTTCCTCGCCGGTATGACGGATACCTACGCGCTCAAGGAGCACCGGCGCCTGTTTGACCACACCCCGGATTTGGGCTAGGCGCAGCCGCGGCTCCGCCCGACGGCGAAAAGCCGCGATTTCTTCGACACGGACGATGCGATGAACATTTTCGCCGACTTCAACGCGCGGATCAGGAAGGCAGTGGAGACGCTTGCGCTCGCTGCCAAGGATGGCGGAGCGCTCGACACCGGCCGCATCGCGGTCGAGCCGCCGCGCGACCCCTCGCATGGCGACATCGCCACCAACGCGGCGATGGTGCTGGCCAAGAGCGTCGGCGAGAATCCGCGCGCGCTTGCCGAGAGAATCGCCACCGTGCTGCGCTATGACGCCGATGTCGCCTCGGTCGAGGTCGCCGGACCCGGTTTCATCAACCTGCGCCTGTCGGACGGGTTCTGGCACGCGGCGCTGAAGACCATGCTGGCCTCCGGCGCCGACTACGGCCGCTCGCAGGTCGGAGCAGGGCGCAAGACCAATGTCGAATATGTCTCCGCGAACCCGACCGGCCCGATGCATGTCGGCCATTGCCGCGGCGCGGTGGTGGGCGACGTGCTCGCCAACCTGATGGCCTTCGCCGGCTACGACGTGACCAAGGAGTATTATATCAACGACGCCGGCGTGCAGATCGACGTGCTTGGCCGCTCCGTCATGCTGCGCTACCGGCAGGCGCTGGGCGAGGAGATCGGCGAGATCCCGGCCGGCCTCTATCCCGGCGACTATCTGGTGCCGGTCGGCGAGGCGCTGGCGAAGGACTTCGGCAAAGGCCTGACCGAGATGCCCGAGGACGAGGCGCTGGCGATCGTCAAGGAGCGCACGATCGAGGCGATGATGGCGATGATCCGCGAAGACCTCGCCGCGCTGAACGTCCACCACGAGGTGTTCTTTTCGGAACGCACCCTTCATGCCGACGGCGGCCGCAAGATCCGCACGGCGCTGAACGAACTGACGATGAAGGGCCACGTCTACAAAGGCAAGCTGCCGCCGCCGAAGGGGCAGTTGCCGGAGGACTGGGAAGATCGCGAGCAGACGCTGTTCCGCTCCACCGAGATCGGCGACGACATCGACCGGCCGCTGGTGAAGTCCGACGGCGCCTACACCTATTTCGCCGCCGACGTCGCCTATCTCTACGACAAGTACTGGCGCGGCTTCCAGGAGATGATCTTCATTCTCGGCGCCGACCATGGCGGCTATGTCAAGCGCATGGAGGCGCTGGCGCGCGCCGTCGGCGGCGACGAGATCAAGCTGACCGTGCTCTTGTGTCAGCTCGTCAAACTCTTCCGCGATGGCGAGCCGGTGCGCATGTCGAAGCGCTCGGGCGAATTCGTCACTCTGCGCGAAGTGGTCGAGGAGGTCGGGCGCGATCCGATCCGCTTCATGATGATCTACCGCAAGAACGACGCCCCGCTCGACTTCGACTTCGCCAAGGTGACGGAGCAGTCGAAGGACAACCCGGTGTTCTATGTCCAGTACGCCTCGGCGCGGACGCACTCGGCCATGCGCCAGGCGGCGGAGCAGCTCGGTACGGCGATTCCGCCTGTCGCGGAACTGGCTGACCGGGCCCATCTCCTCACCGACGAGAGCGAGATCGGGCTAATCAAGAAGCTCGCCGAATACCCGCGCCTCATCGAAAGCGCGGCGCTCGCCAAGGAGCCGCACCGGCTGGCTTTCTATCTTTACGAGGTCGCGACGGCGTTCCATGGCCAATGGAACCGCGGCAACGACAATCCCGGCTTACGTTTTGTTAAGGTTAACGACCCAGAATTGACCTATGCCAGACTCGGGCTGGTGCAGGCAGTTTCCGGCGTCATAACGTCCGGACTGGCGTTGATCGGAGCCGAAGCGCCCCGGGAAATGCGTTAGTTCCGCCCGGAGTTACCTGTCACCTTTTGCCCACATTACGCTGGTACGGCCTCTCGTTCCTGACGGCCACGTCGGGACGGGTACGAGTGTGGGATGAAACCATGGCAAGCAACTCCGTCTTGAAGGCAGCGCGTTCCTCCGACATTCCGGAAACCGATCCGCTGGCTGAACTCAGCCGCATCATGGGTCTGGCGAAGGAAGAGGCGGCCGCCAACTCCTCCGGAGGGGATTTCGAGATCGACCTCGAGCAGGAACTGATGGGCGAGTTCCTCCGCGACGATGCCGAGGCGCAGCCGCAAGCGCTCGCGCCGCAAGTCGCGGAAGAGGAAACCGGCTCGCTGGAGACGGATTTCGAGGACGCCTTCGCGGACATGCTGGCCGAGACGGGCGAGGCGCAGGAGCCCGAAGCCGTTGAGGTGCCGGAGCCCGAGCCGGCCGCCGCGATGGAAGAGCTTGATGTCGACCTGAAGGCGCGGGAAGCCACGATCGAGGACGACTTGGCCGATCTCGACGCCGCCTTCGAGGGCTTCGACCTGACAGCTGCGGAAGATGATCAGGCGCCCGAGTATCTCCCTGAGGAGGTCGAAGAAGAGCTCTTCGACGACGCGTCGGTATTCGACGAGCCGTCGCCCGTGGCCCAGGCACCGGACGAGGTTGCGCCGGAAGCCATCGAGGCAGACGAGCCGCGGGCCATGATTGCGCCCGACATCGCGCCGGCACCGATGGCCGCTTCGGCGGCCCTTTCGATCGAGGACGAGCTTCGCGCGCTTCTCGGACAGGTGAAAATTCCTGACGTGCCAGCGGCCGAAGCCACGGCCCAGGATGACCGCGCCGAGTCGCGGTCGCAGATATTCGAGAAGGCCGCCGAACCGGCAAGCGCTGCCGTGGCGGACGCAGTCTCCGACGTCGAGTTCGAGTTCTCCGAGGACGATTTTGCGGTCGAGCAGCCCGAACCGGCCCACGACGAGATGATCGGGCGGTCTGACGCGGATACCGGCGAAGAACTCGTCGCGCAGGTCGACGAAGAGTTTGTCGCGCAGGCAGACGAAGAGCTTGCAACGGAAATGCCGTCCTTCGATGATTTCTCCTTCGACGAGGCAGATTTCGACACAGCCGGCCTCGCGTCGGCTCTGGCCGAGACGCTGGCCGAGGATGAGACCGCGCATGCAGCCGAAGAGCCGGAAGCCACCCAGCACATTGCCACGGAGGCCGAAGCGGCGCTTAATCCGGCCGAGCGCACCGAAGCTGTGTCCGAGGCGTCGGACGACATGGGCATAGACCTAGAGGCGGAATTGGCAACCTTCTCGGACAAAGCGAACGATCCGGCGAGATCCGCGGCGAACGAGAGGCCCGCGCCGGAGCCGGTCGGCTTGCGCCCGCTGACGTTCCCGGGAGAGCGCGCGGCCACAACCGAGCGGCCCGCTGCCCCTGCCTTCGACTGGCGCAAGCGCTATGCCGAGATGAAGTCGACAGAGCCGGCCCGGTCCGCGGCGGTTGCCGAGCAAGCGGCGGCCCCGAAAACCGAATCCGCGTTTGACGACGCCGATCCGTTCGCGGCCCTGGCAGCGCTTGCCGCCCAGCCGCCCATACTGCGCAGCCTTGGCCGCAGCAATCCGGTTGCGATGACACCGGTAGCGGCCGAACGCGCGCCCGCCCACCCGGCCGCCGTTGCGGCTCCGACGCCTGTGGTCGAGAAGCCGGCGGTTGCGGCCACGCCCGCGGCTTCGGCGCCGCCGTTTTCCTCGTGGCGGACGCAGAATGCGCCAAGCGATCCCGCGCCGCGCGCCTCTGCGGCCCCGAAGCCGGCCCTTCCCGAACCGGCAATTCCGCAGCGCGGCGCAACCGGTCAGACTGGCCCGCTCTTCCCCGTATCGCGGTCGGACACATCGTTCCAGCCGCTCCGTCCGGGGCCGGCGGCGCCTGCCGGCGCAGCGACCGCCTCCTCGATCTTCGCGGCGCGTCCATCCATCGCTACGCCAGCGGCATCGACCGCCCCGGCAGCTCTTGCGCCCACGCCGACCGGCGCCACCCGTGTCGCACAGCAGCCTGTCGACGACGAGTTCCCCGATCTCGCCGCGCTGCTCGACGATGCCAATCTGGCTCCCGACATCGACACGATCGAATTTTCCGACGACGCCGTCGCACTGGCTGACGAACTCGACATTCCGGACATCGCTCGGGACGAGCCGGTCACCGCGTCGTCGCCGTACGACGACCTCGACGCGGATTTCGCCAATGCATTCCAGCAGCTCTCCGCAACTCCCGCGCCGAGGGCAACACAGCCGGCCTATCGCCCGGCCGCCCAGCCGGATCCCGGAGCCGCCTACTATGTCGAGCGTGCCACGGCGCCCGCCCGCGACGCCCATGCGAACCGCCCCGCCGCGCAAAGCTCCCTCAATGCGCAAGAGCCCGAGTATGACGAACAGCTCATCGGTTTCGACATGGACCAGAGCACCGCGGCCTATGCCGACGACGATGACGTTGCCTTCGCCAGCGACTTCTACGGCGTCGACGCCGAGAAAGAACAGCCGAAGAGAAGCCGTGGATTGCTGATCGCGGCAGCGCTGGCCGGCGTTGTCGTCATTGGCGGCATCGGCGCCTATGCCCTCAGCGGCGGCTCGACCGGCGACGACGCTCCGGCCCTGGTGAAAGCGGATACGACGCCGGTCAAGGTGAAGCCCGAGACGCCCGGCGGCGTTGTCGTGCCGAACCAGGACGGCCAGGTCTACGATCAGGTCCGCGGACAGCCGGCAGCGGCTCCGTCGCAGGACAAGCTCGTGTCTGGCGCGGAAGAGCCGATCGCGGCGCCTGCCGCGCCGGTTGCGGTCGAGCCTGCGACGGGCGAACAGCCTGTCGCGGCGGCGCCCGCGGCTTCGGCGCTGCCGGGCGTCGAGACGCCGCAAGTGAAATCCGAAGAACGCGTCACGCCGCAGGATTCGGCGCAGACCGCTCCTCAGTCGCAGGATGTCGTGGCGATCGCGCCGAAGAAAGTCCGCACCATGATCGTGCGTCCGGATGGAACGCTCGTGGCGCGCGAGGATCCGCCGGCGGCATCCGCCGAGACGACCGGCACGGCGATGCAGACGATGCCTGCCGGCGCCGACCCGGCCACGATGGCGAACGTGCAATCAGGCGCGCAGATACCCTCGGCTGTCCCGGGCGCCCAGGACGAGGTATCGATCCTGCCGCCGGAGAACGCCGCCGAGAGCGCTTCGGATCTCCAGACTCCGGCGCCCACGGACGTGATCGTGCCGATGCCTCGTCCGAGCCATACGGCGACGGCCGCGACCGAAGAGCCGGTGCGGCAGGCTGCGGCGACACCCGCCCCGGTGCGCAGCGAGCCTGCTCCCCAGCCCGCCGCCCCGGCCGCGCAGGAGACGAGTGCGCCGGCCGCGACAACGCCGGTCGCAGCGAACCTCTGGAGCGTGCAGATCGCCTCGCAGCCGACGCGCGAGGGCGCACAGTCCTCCTACGAGGATCTGGCGCGGCGCTACGGCAGCGTGCTCGGCGGCAAGGGCGTGAACATCATCCAGGCCGAAGTGACCGGCAAGGGCACGATGTGGCGGGTGCGCGTGCCGGCGGCGTCGAAGAACGACGCCAACATCCTCTGCGCCAAGCTGAAGACGGCCGGCGGAAGCTGCTTCGTCACGCAGTGACCCGAGCCAGAGAACTATCGACGGGCGCCCTCGCGGCGCCCGTTTTCGTTAGGAACTTCCGGCTGACCGATCAGGTCGAAATCCGGGTCTACACCTACGAGTGATTCGCTATTCGGCTGTTTTGGGCTCATAGTTCCTGGGTCGCTCGATCTGCAACGGCAAACGAGCGCTTGAAAGAGTCGATCACGCTTTCGCCCAACTGAGGGACAAGCACGATGACTTTCCGAGGGTCAGCCGACGCCGAGCAATTGGCGGCACTCACCAGAATTCTGGACGAATATTGCGATCAAGCCGGCATGGACGGTACTCACCCGGCGCGCGAGCACTTGGCCCGTCGTCTGATCGCGCTCTTCAGCGGCGGCATTGACAGCCCTGACGATATCAAGATGGCCCTCGATACGATCGCGAAGGGCTTCCAGGCTGATCTCAGGGCAATGTAGTCGCCGGCTATCGCGCGTCTTGTGCGGGCGCTTAGCGCCCGGATGCGGCCAGCGCGTCTTTCGACTAGACTCGCGCCATGACCGAATCAAAAGCCATGATCCTGGGCTGTTCCGGCCTGTCGCTGACGCCCGAAGAGGCGGCGTTCTTCCGCAAGGAGCGGCCTTGGGCGTTCATCCTGTTCGCGCGCAACATCTCTGAGCCGGGCCAGATCCGCGAACTCTGCGCCGCTCTGCGCGAGTGCGTCGGACGCGACGACGCGCTGATCTTCATCGACCAGGAGGGGGGGCGGGTGCAGCGTCTGCGCCCGCCGCTTGCGCCGAACTATCCGCCGGGCGCAGCGCTCGGCGCCTTGTACAGGCAGGACGCCAAGGCCGGCCTGCGCGCCGCCTGGCTGATGTCGCGCCTGCACGCATTCGATCTGTCGAAACTCGGCATCACGGCGGACTGCCTTCCGGTCCTCGACGTTCCGGTGGAGGGCGCCCACGACGTCATCGGCAACCGCGCCTACGGCAAGGACCCGCAAACCGTGGCAGCGATGGGCCGGGCGGCGGCCGAGGGACTGCTGGCAGGCGGGGTGCTGCCGGTCATCAAACACATTCCGGGGCACGGACGGGCGTTTTCGGATTCGCATCACGCCCTGCCTGTGGTCGACACGCCGCTCGACGAACTGCGCCGGCACGACTTCGCGCCGTTCAAGGACAATGCCCGCTTCGGCATGGCGATGACGGCGCATGTCATCTATTCGGCGATCGATCCCGAACGCCCGGCGACGACCTCGCCCACGGTCATTTCGGACTACATCCGCGGCGAGATCGGCTTCGACGGCCTGTTGATGAGCGACGACCTGTCGATGAAGGCGCTTTCTGGGGATTTCGCCGACCGCGCCCGTGCAAGCCTTGCGGCGGGCTGCGATGTGGTTCTTCACTGCAACGGGGTGATGGACGAGATGGCGCCGGTGGCGGCCGCGGTCCCGGTTCTGGCCGGCAAGGCGCTGGGGCGCGCGCTAAAGGCAATGGCGCCTCTCGGCAAGACGGATGGTGCCGACGAACGCGCCATTCGCGACGAATTCGCGGCCTTTTTCGAGGCCGTCGCGTGAGGAACGGTTGTTCGCGTGAACGAGCGGAGCGACACAAGGGCAGGGCCTAGCACGGACCCGAAGCCCACGCCGATGGACCGCCTGTGGGCGGACAACGACGATCTGCGTCCGGATCCCGACGAAGCGCTGGTCGTCGACGTTTCCGGTTTCGAGGGCCCGCTCGATCTTCTGCTGCATCTCGCCCGCACCCAGAAGGTGGACCTGGCGCGCATCTCGATCCTGGCGCTGGTCGAGCAGTATCTCGTCTTCATCGACCGGGTGCGGAAGCTCAAGCTCGAAGTCGCCGCCGACTATCTGGTGATGGCGGCCTGGCTCGCCTACCTCAAATCCAAGCTGCTGATCCCGAAGCAGCCCGGCGACGAAGAGGAGAGCGGCGAGGAATTGGCGGCCATCCTGCAGTTCAGGCTGAAGCGCCTGGAAGCGATGCGCGACATGGCCGCGCGGCTGGTCAACCGCAACCGGCTCGGCCGCGATGTGTTTGCGCGCGGCATGCCCGAAACCGTGATCGTGGAGACGACGAGTACCTTTTCGGCGTCGCTCTATGATCTCCTGACGGCCTATGCGGGGCAGCGGCAGCGGCAGGCGATCACCAATGTCCGGATCGCGCGGCGCACGGTGTGGTCGCTCAAGGAGGCGCGCGACATCCTAATGCGGCTCGTCGGCCGCATGAAGGACTGGACGGCGCTCGACCGGTTCCTGATCGAATACATCGTCGCGCCACAGGAGCGTGCGACGGTGATCGCAAGTTCCTTCGCTGCGAGCCTCGAACTCGTCCGCGAAGGCAAGCTCGAAGTCCGCCAGGACGGCGCATTCGCGACGATCTACCTGCGCGGCGGTCCGAAGGCCGATCGGCTGGCGGAGGTTGCCTATGATTGAGGGTGGAAACGCGGCCATGTCCTTCGTGGACGACGATGATCCAGGCGGGCCGGAGCCTTTCGACAATCCCGCGGCGCGGCTGCATCTGGCCGAGACCGTGCGGATGGCCGAGGCGATCGTCTTCGCCTCCGCCGAGCCGGTGTCCGAGAAGGCGCTGGCCGCCCGGCTGCCACAGGGCAGCGACATCGCGACGGCCATGGCCGAGCTTCAGCGCATCTACGACAGACGTGGCGTGAATCTCGTCCGTATCGGCGACGCCTGGGCCTTTCGCACGGCCGGCGACCTCGCCTTCCTGATGAACCGCGACGCGGTGCAGCAGAAGAAATTGTCGCGCGCCGCGCTCGAAGTCCTGGCGATCGCCGCCTACCACCAGCCGGTTACTCGCGCCGAAATCGAGGAGATCCGCGGCGTCGAGACGTCGAAGGGCACGCTGGATCTGCTGATGGAGACCGGCTGGATCCGCATGCGCGGCCGCCGCCGCACGCCGGGCCGCCCCGTCACCTACGGCACCACAGACGCTTTCCTCGACCATTTCGGCCTCGCCGAAATCCGCGACCTGCCGGGCATGGACGAGTTGAAGGGCGCCGGGCTCTTGTCGACGCGCATGCCGTCGAACTTCCAGGTGCCGACGCCGATGGCCGATCCGGGACTGCTCGCCGACGACGAGGATGAGCTGACCGACATCGACCTGGAGGAACTCGGCCTGTTGACACCCAAGGGCGGGGATGATTGACGGGGCCGGCCGTCGCTAGCGGCCCGACCGGTCGAGGTAGAACCACAGATGACGAATGCTGCGCAGTCCGCAGCCCGGGTGCCGGCCGGGGTCACCTTCGCGGCGCGATTGTCCTTCGAGAACATTTCGCATTCCTTTGCCGGCAATGGCGAGACGCTGTCCGACGTGTCGCTGACCGCGGAGCCGGGCGAGGTGCTCTGCCTGCTCGGGCCGTCGGGGTCGGGCAAGACGACGCTGCTGCGCATCGCTGCCGGGATCGAGCCGCAGACCTCGGGCCGCGTCATGATGAATGAGCGCGAGATCGCCGGACCGAGCATATTCCTGCCGCCGGAAAAGCGCTCGATCGGCCTGGTCTTCCAGGACTTCGCGCTGTTTCCGCACCTGACGATCCTGGAGAACGTCCGCTTCGGCCTGACGGCCATGTCGCGCGCCGAGGCCAACCGCGAGGCGGAGATCGCGCTGTCGCGCGTCGGCCTGGAGCAATATGCGCAGTCCTATCCGCATGTGCTCTCGGGCGGAGAGCAGCAGCGCGTGGCGCTTGCCCGCGCGCTGGCGCCGCGCCCGGCCGTGCTTTTGATGGACGAGCCGTTCTCCGGCCTCGATTCGCGGCTGAAGGATTCGGTGCGCGCCGAGACGCTTGCCATCCTGCGCGAAAGCCGCGCCACGGCGATCGTCGTCACTCACGACGCCGAGGAGGCGATGCGGATGGGCGACCGGATCGCGCTGCTTCGCGCCGGCCGGCTGGTCCA
Organism: Pseudomonadota bacterium; assembly: GCA_043822005.1. GTDB lineage: Bacteria > Pseudomonadota > Alphaproteobacteria > Rhizobiales > Rhizobiaceae > Mesorhizobium_A. The sequence continues at coordinate 16,089 of JBDRCE010000070.1, forward strand.
GACGGGGACGGCGGAGGAACTTTACAATCGGCCGAACAGCCTTTTTGCCGCCGGATTCTTTTCTGAAATCAATGTCTTCGAATGCGAGGTCGCGGACGGCAAGGTGGCGACACCGCTCGGCAACTTCGCGGCGGCCGGGTTTGCCGAGGGTTCAGCGGTCGAAGTCGCGGTGCGGCTTGGCGGGATTTCGGCGGGCGATGACGATGCCGGCACGCCGGGCCGCGTCATTTCGCGACGGTTCCTGGGTGACGCGGAACTGTTCGAAATCCGCGTCGCAGGGACCGACCGGCCGGTTAGGGCGCGTATGAAATGCGATGTTGTTCCACCGGGCAGGCGCGACATAACGCTCACGATTCGTGAAAGCGACGTGCTTGTGTTTGAAAGAGCCGGCAAAAGCGCTTAGATCAATTCAACGAACTTGTTCGAAAGAGGATAGTCATGGGTTCCTTCTCGATATGGCACTGGCTCATCGTGCTGGTCGTCGTCCTTCTGCTCTTCGGTCGCGGCAAGATCCCGGAGCTGATGGGTGACATGGCCAAGGGCATCAAGAGCTTCAAGAAAGGCATGTCCGACGACGACGCCGCGGAGACGACGAAGACCGTCGACCATCGCGCCGACGAAGCCGTGACCCCGGCCAAGGAAAAGGTCAGCAAGACCTGACGTCCGACGCCGCTGGGGCCTGACTGGCCGGAGATATCGCCATGCTGGATGTCGGCTGGACGGAAATGCTCGTGATCGCGATCGTGATGATCGTGGTCGTGGGGCCGAAGGATTTGCCGAAAATGCTGCGCACGTTCGGCAAGACGACGGCGAAGATGCGGTCGATGGCCGGCGATTTCCGCAAGCAGTTCGACGATGCGCTGAAGGAAGCGGAACTCGACGGCGTCAAGGATTCGCTCAACGAACTGCGCAAGATGAATCCGGCAGCCGACATCAAGAAGGCGCTGAACCCGATGGAAAAGGCCGCCGCCGACGTGCGCGCCGGCCTGGAGGCGGCGCTGAAACCGACGCCGGCGCCTTCGGCATCGCCGGTGACGCATGCCGCCGAACCGCTCAAGTCTGGCCCGGTCGGGACGACAGGTGAGACAGCCCCGGTCGTGACGGCGCCGGCCGCGCCCGTGGCCGAACCTGCGCCGGTCCCGGTCGCCGCGGCTGCACCGGCCGCCAAGACGGTGAAGGCTGCCAAGGCGCCGGCAAAATCAACCACATTGGCTCCGGCGGTCAAGAAGCCGGCTGCCGCTGCGAAAAAGGCCGGAACCAAAGCGTGAGCACCGAAGACGACGAGATCGAGAAGTCCTCAGCGCCACTGATGGAGCACCTCATCGAGCTGCGCAGGCGGCTTATGTGGTCGATCGGTGGCTTCTTCGTCGCCTTCCTGGGCTGCTTCTACTTCGCCAAGCAGTTGTTCAACCTGCTGGTGATCCCCTTCCAGCTGGCGACGCGATGGGCGGGGCTCGACCCGAACCAGGTCGAGCTGATCTACACCGCGCCGCAGGAGTTCTTCTTCACCCAGATCAAGCTCGGCATGTTCGGCGGGCTGGTGATCGCCTTCCCGCTGATCGCGGCGCAGATCTACAAATTCGTGGCGCCGGGCCTCTACAAGAACGAGCGCCAGGCGTTTCTGCCCTTCCTCGTCGCCTCATTCATCCTGTTCCTGATCGGCGCGGCACTCGTCTACTTCTTCTTCACGCCGATGGTGATGTGGTTCTTCCTCGCCATGCAGCAGACCGGCGGCAATGGCGAGGTCGAGATTTCGCTTCTGCCGAAAGTGTCGGAATATCTCAGCCTCATCATGACGCTGATCTTCTCGTTCGGCCTCGTCTTCCAGCTTCCGGTGGTGACGACGCTGATGGCGCGCGTCGGCCTGCTCTCGGCGGCGGGCCTCGCGGAAAAGCGCAAATGGGCGATCGTCATCGCCTTCATCGTCGCCGCGGTCCTGACGCCGCCCGACCCGGTCAGCCAGATCGGCCTCGCCGTGCCGACGATCCTGCTCTACGAACTGTCGATCATCCTCGCCCGCTGGGTCGAGCGCGATCGCGAGAAGAAGCGCGTGGCGAAAGAGGCGGCGGAGGCCGCGGCCGCGAACGCCCCGGCCGACGGCAAGCCGGCGGAATAGGCGCGAACCTTCGTTCTGCTGGGGCGTGGCGCCGAGCCATATTGCTTCGGCGCGCCTCAGGGTTTAACCCCCTCATCCGGCCGCTGCGCGGCCACCTTCTCCCCAAGGGGAGAAGAGGGCGCCAGCCTGCGTCGTTTCCTCTCCCCGGCGGGGAGAGGTCGACCGAGCGCAGCGGAGGTCGGGTGAGGGGGCAATCTCACCGAAATTGCGTCAACGGAACGAACCATGCTCGACATCAAATGGATCCGCGACAACCCCAAGGCCCTGGCCGATGCGCTGGTCAAGCGCGGCCAGTCGCCGGAGGCGGCGGAAGCGACGGTGTCCGAGCTGATCGAGAAGGACGAGGCGCGCCGCGCTCATCTCGGCGAACTCCAGCTGAAGCAGGAGCGCCGCAACGCCGCGTCGAAGGAGATCGGCAACGCGATGCGGGCGGGCGATTCCGCCCGCGCTGAGGAGCTGAAGCTCGAGGTCCAGGGCATCAAGGAGTTCATTCAGAACGGCGAGGCGCGCGCGCGCGAACTGGACAAGGCGCTGGACGACGCGCTGGCCGTCATCCCCAACATCCCGATGGACGACGTGCCGGTCGGCAAGGACGAGCACGACAATGTCCAGGTGCGCGACTGGGGCACGGAGCTGATCGCCGCGCGCCAGCCGGGCATGGGCAACAAGCCGAAGGAGCACTACGAGATCGGCGAAGCGCTCGGCATGATGGATTTCGAGCGCGCGGCGAAGCTGTCGGGCAGCCGCTTCACGGTGGTGCGCGGCAAGCTGGCTCGGCTCGAACGCGCGCTGGGTCAGTTCATGCTGGACCTGCACACGAACGAGCATGGGTATGAGGAAGTCCAGCCGCCGCTGATGGTGCGTAGTGACGCTATGTATGGAACGGGGCAACTGCCGAAATTCGAAGAGGATCTTTTCCGGACGCAACGCGAGAACCCGTTAGCAGAGCAGGTTCGGATCGGGCTGAAAAATGCCCGCGAACGTGCCCATAGCGAAGGCAAAACGGGAGCTGAAGTTCAGGATGCGCTTCAGGACTACGTGGTCGAAGAGGCAAACAAGGTCCAGTTTGATAAGCTCTACCTCATCCCCACCGCCGAGGTCCCGCTCACCAACCTTGTCCGCGAGGAAATCCTCGACGCGAAGTCGCTCCCCCGCCGAATGACGGCGCTCACTCCCTGTTTCCGCTCCGAAGCTGGCTCGGCCGGACGCGACACGCGCGGCATGTTGCGGCAGCACCAGTTCAACAAGGTCGAGCTGGTGTCGATCACCGACGCCGAGACCGCGAGCGCCGAGCACGAGCGGATGACCGCCTGCGCCGAGGAAGTGCTGAAGCGGCTCGGCCCGCCGTTCCGCACCATGCTTCTGTGCACCGGCGACATGGGCTTCGGCTCGCGCAAGACCTACGACATCGAGGTCTGGCTGCCGGGCCAGAACGCCTATCGCGAGATCTCGTCCTGCTCGGTCTGCGGCGATTTCCAGGGCCGTCGCATGGAGGCGCGCTACCGCGCGGCCGACGCCAAGGGCACGACGTTCGTACACACGCTCAACGGCTCGGGTGTCGCCGTCGGCCGCGCGCTGATCGCCGTCATCGAGAATTACCAGAACGAGGACGGCTCGGTGACGATTCCTGAAGTTCTGCGGCCTTACATGGGCGGACTGGACAGAATAGATCGGGCCTGAGATGCGCATCCTGCTAACCAACGACGACGGCATCCACGCCGAAGGCCTGATGGTGCTGGAACGCATCGCCCGAACGATCTCCGACGACGTCTGGGTGGTTGCGCCGGAAACAGACCAGTCGGGCTTCGCGCATTCGCTGTCGCTGTCCGAGCCGCTGCGCATGCGCAAGGTGGCCGACAAGCACTTCGCGCTGCGCGGCACGCCGACGGACTGCGTCATCATGGGCGTGCGCAACATCATGCCCGAGCCGCCGGACCTGGTGCTGTCAGGCGTCAATTCCGGCTCGAATATCGCCGACGACGTGACCTATTCGGGCACGGTCGCCGGCGCGATGGAAGGCACGCTGATCGGCATCCGCTCGATCTCGCTCAGCCAGAGCTACCATTTCGAGAACGACGGCCGTGTCGTGCCATGGCGCACGGCCGAGACGCTCGCACCGGATCTGCTGCAGAAGCTGATCGTGGCCGACCTTCCCAAGGGCGTGTTTCTGAACGTCAATTTCCCCAACTGCGAGGCGGAAGAGGTCGAAGGCGTCGAAGTCACCGCGCAGGGCAAGTATGTCCACGGGCTCTGGATCGACGAGCGCAAGGACGGCCGCGGCTTCCCCTACTACTGGCTGCGCTTCGGCAAGCAGATGAACGCGCCGGTGGAGGGCACCGATATCCACGCGCTCGACGCGCGGAGGATCTCTGTGACGCCGATGAAGCTCGACCTGACCGCGCACGAGACGCGGGACGCACTCGGCGCGGTGCTCGGATGAGCGAGGCGCAGGGCGAGCGCGAATCCTTCGCCGCGTTTCTGCTGCGCGCCCGTGCCGGCGGGCTTGTCGACAAGGCGCTGATCGCCGCGATCGAGGCGACGCCGCGTCGCGGCTTCGTCCCCGGCCAATGGCAGGCGCATGCCTGGTCCGACCGGATGCTGCCGATCGAATGCGGCGAGGCGATCGAAGGCGTGGATTTCCAGGCGAAGATTTTGGCTTCGCTCGCGCTCGAACCGTCGCATCGCGTGCTGGAGATCGGCACCGGCAGCGGTTTCACCGCCGCCGTGATGGGGCGCCTGTCGGCGCGCGTGCTCACCGTCGAACGCTACCGGACACTGGCAGGCAACGCGCGCCAGCGGCTCGAAGCGCTTGGCGTCACCAACGTCGCGGTGCGCCACATGGACGGCGTCAATGGCGTGCCGTCGGAAGGGCCGTTCGACCGGATCGTCGTCTGGGCCGCGTTCGATGGAATGCCGCGCACCTTCGTCGACCAACTCGCGAGCGGCGGCGTGCTGATCGCGCCGATCGGCCCGGCTGAAGGCGTGCAGCAGATGGCGCGGCTGACCAAGGTGGGTAGCCGCTTCGATCGCGAGGACATAGCCACGGCGCGGCTGCAGCCGTTGGTCGCCGGGGTTGCCGCCGCAATTTAGTCGAATTTTCTTCAAGTCCCGCCAAGACTTAACCGCCCAGTAAGATTAACGCGCTTTAATCATGCCAGTTCGGTAACTGGTGTGCGGGTGTAGTCATGCGGTTCGGGTCGTTGCAGAGAAGTCAGCGCGTTCTGGCACGTAGCGCCGCGCTTGTCCTGATCGGCGGAATGGCGGCGGGATGCAGTTCCGGGGTCAGTCGCTTTACGGACGACATCTTCACCGGATCGACCGCCAACCAGCGCCAGATTGTCAAGAAAGAGAACCAGCCGTTCCCCGGCGATGCGAGCCGTGTCGCCCCGGCCAACGGCGTGAACGCTCCGACGCCCGCCCGCGCCGCGGTCGAGCCCCAGTCGGTCACGCGCTCCTCGCTGCCGCCTCCGGCTGCGTCCACGCCTGTCGCCAGGGCGGAGACGCCGAAGGTCGATACGACGCCGACGGGATCCGTCACCAAAGCCGCTCCGCAGACTGTCTCGACCGAGGAAGATGTCAATCAGGGCTGGTCGCGGGCCGGCGGCACGCAGGTGACCTTGAAGGACGGCGAGACCCTCTACAACCTGTCGAAGCGGTTCGGCGTGCCGGTCAACGAGATCATGAAGGCGAACGGTATCGCCAGCGCCGAGACGGTGGCGGTTGGCCAGAAGATCGTCATCCCGACCTATGTCTATTCGAGCAAGGCGCCCGTTTCCGCGCCCGACAACACCCGCCAGGTCGCCGACGCGAGTTCTTCGCGCGGCCTCAAGGCCGACACTCCCGTCAAGGACCTGCCGCGCCCGACGAAGAAGCCGGAGAACGTGGCGGTACTGCCGCAGCAGCCGAAGGTGAAGGAACCCGAGGTCGAGGCCGCCAAGTCCGACAATTCGGCAGCCTCCGCCTCGCCGAAGACGAAGAATTCGGGGCAGGGAGGCTACACGGTGGTCGCCGGCGATTCGCTCTACGGCATCGCCAAGAAGACCGGCGCCAAGGCCGCCGATATCCGCAAGGTGAACAATCTCGGCGAAACCGCCAATCTGAAGATCGGCCAGAAACTCGTCATTCCGGGCGCTTCCCAGCAGGTCGCGCAGGCGGCACCCGGGGTCGATCCGATGATCACCGGCTCGGCCGGTCCGGCCAAGAAGGCGGACAAGCCCGGCGCGACGAAGCTCGCGACCTACACGCCGCCCAAGGCCGACAATAAGGTGATCAAGGAAGCGGAAGCTGCCAGCACCGAGGCTGCCCCCGATTCGACCGGCATAGGCAAGATGCGCTGGCCCGTGCGCGGCCGCGTCGTCGGCACCTACGGCAATTCGAACGGCGCCTCGTACAATGACGGCATCGACATCGCCGTTCCCGAGGGCACACCGGTCAAGGCGGCCGAAAACGGCGTCGTCATCTTCGCCGGCGAGGGGTTGAAGGATTTCGGCAAGACCGTTCTGGTCCGGCACGCCGACGGCAAGGTCACCGTCTACGGCCATACGAGCGAGATCAAGGTGAGCCGCGGCGATACCGTCAAGCGCGGCCAGGAGATCGCCAAATCGGGCATGTCCGGCAACACCGACTCGCCGAAGCTGCATTTCGAAGTCCGCGAGAATTCCAGCCCCGTCGATCCCCAGCAATATCTCGAATAGCCAGGAAGAGCCTCAGCGCGACGTCCGGACCTCCAGCCCGCCGCGCCAACTCCGGTCCCGCCCTGCCTTTGATCTCGCTCCGGAGCCATCCGGCGCGGCGCCAAAGGCAGGGCGGATTTTCATTCGGAGATCTTCTGGCCGAGCCGGCCGGCCAGGTCCTGGACGAATTGCCAGGCGACGCGGCCCGAACGACTGCCGCGAGTTGTTGCCCATTCGAGCGCCTCGAAGCGCAGGGTCTCGGGTTCGATCCTGATGCCGAAATGGTCGACATAGCCCCGGATCATGTCGAGATATTCGTCCTGGCTGCACTTGTGGAAACCGAGCCACAGCCCGAACCGGTCTGACAGAGACACCTTCTCCTCCACCGCTTCGTGCGGATTGATCGCGGTCGAGCGCTCGTTCTCGATCATGTCGCGCGGCAAGAGGTGGCGCCGGTTCGAGGTCGCGTAGAAGATGACGTTCTCAGGCCGGCCTTCGACGCCTCCGTCCAGCGCCGCCTTCAACGACTTGTAGGACGTGTCGTCGCTGTCGAAGGAGAGGTCGTCGCAAAAGAGGATGAAGCGGTAGGGCTCGGTCTTCAGAAGGCCGAGAAGGCGCGGCAGCGTCGAGATGTCCTCGCGGTGTATCTCGATCAGCTTGAGCCGGCCGGCGGCCGGTCCCTCGCGGTTGGCGAGCGCATGCGCCGCCTTGACCAGCGACGACTTGCCCATGCCGCGGGCGCCCCAGAGCAGCACGTTGTTGGCCGGCAGGCCGGAGGCGAAGCGCATCGTGTTGTCGACGAGGATGTCGCGCACGCGGTCCACGCCCTTGATCAGGCCGATCTCGACACGGCTCACCCGCGCGACCGGTGCCGGGTAACTGCGCTCCGCGTCCCACACGAATCCCTCGGCGCCCGCAAAGTCGGCCGGCGGGGGCGAGGCCGGGGCGAGGCGGGCAACGGCCTCGATGAGCCGGTCGAGCTTGGCTTCGATGGATTCCTGCGTCATTCTCGTCCCGTATCGGTCGTATTCAATGGTCTTCGTGCGGCGAGGCGGCATAACACGCGGATTCGCAGGGGGAAAGCGAGCCCGCGACGACCGCGCGCGGTTGCATTGACGCCTCGACTGACTATATTCCGCGCACCTCGGCTGGCCCGCACGGACCGGCCCTTTGTCTTTTCGGGAGTTCTCTATGTTCGTCACACCCGCATTCGCGCAGACCGGGATCGCCGGCGCGCCGGACATGCTGATCAGTATCCTGCCCTTCGTGCTGATTTTCGTGATCATGTATTTCCTGATCATCCGTCCGCAGCGCGCGACGCTCAAGAAGCGCGAGGAGATGCTGAAGAACATCCGCCGCGGCGACCAGGTCGTCACCGGCGGCGGTCTGGTCGGCAAGGTCACCAAGGTCATGGACGAGCGCGGCGAGGTCGAGGTCGATCTCGGCGGCAATCTGAAGGTGACGGCGCTGCGCGCGACGATCGCGGAAGTCCGCGCCAAGGGCGAGCCGGTCGCCAACCAGAACGCCAAGAGCTGAGATACGGCCCGCAGAAGGCCGATCGACAGGAACGGAAGCCCACATCATGCTCCATTTTACGCGCTGGAAGACCATCCTCATCTGGTTGACGGTGGCCGTCGGCGTGCTGTTTGCCGCTCCGAACCTCTTTCCACAATCTTTCCTGAACTCGCTGCCCGACTGGCTTCCCAAGAAGCAGATGACGCTGGGCCTCGACCTGCAGGGCGGCTCGCACATCCTGCTGCAGCTCGATCGCAACGACCTCGTCGTCGAGCGGCTCGAGACGACGCGCAACGACATAAGGGCGGCGCTTCGCGATGCCCACATCGGTTACACCGGTCTTTCAGGCACGGCGAATTCGGTCCAGGTGCGCATTCGCGAGGCGGCCGATGTCCAGAAGGCGAAGGACGCGCTTGCGAACCTGACCGCGCCCGTGGCCGCCGGCCTGTTCAGCGGCGGCTCGGTCGTGGAACTCGAGTTCGACGAGCCGGAGCCCGGCCTGCTGCGCTACACGCTCACCGACGCCGGCATTAATTATCGTATGAGTTCGGCACTCGAACAGTCGATCGAAGTGGTCGGCCGCCGCGTCAATGAGCTCGGCACGACCGAGCCGCTGATCCAGAGGCAGGGGTCGGATCGCATTCTCGTGCAGGTTCCGGGCCTTCAGGATCCCGACCGCCTGAAGGACATCCTCGGCCAGACCGCGAAGCTCACCTTCCAGATGGTCGACCAGACGATGCCGGTCCAGGAGGCGATCGAGGGCCGGCCGCCGGCAGGCACCGTGGTCATGTATTCGACCGACGACCCGCCGCAGGCCTACCTGATCGAGACACGGGTCATCGTCTCTGGCGAGAACCTCGTCGACGCGCAGGCGACCTTCGACCAACGCACCAGCGAGCCGGTCGTCTCCTTCCGTTTCGACAATCGCGGCGCCACGCTGTTCGGCCAGGCGACGCAAGCCAATGTCGGAAAACTCTTTGCCATCATCCTCGACAATCAGGTGATCTCGGCGCCGCAGATCCGCGAACCGATCCTCGGCGGCACCGGCCAGATTTCCGGCAATTTCAGCGTCGAGGGCGCCAACGACCTCGCCGTGCTGCTGCGCGCGGGCGCGCTGCCGGCGACGCTGACGATCATCGAGGAGCGCACGGTCGGCCCGAGCCTGGGTGCTGATTCGATCGCCGCCGGCCAGTTCGCTTCGATCATCGCAGCTCTGCTCGTCCTCGCCTTCATGGTTTTGGCCTACGGCTCGCTCGGTATCATCGCCAACATCGCGCTGGTCGCCAACGTCGCGCTGATCGTCGCGGTGCTGACGCTTCTCGGCGCGACGCTCACTCTGCCCGGCATCGCCGGCATCGTGCTGACGATGGGCATGGCGGTCGATTCCAACGTCATCATCTACGAGCGCGTGAAGGAAGAGCGTCGTGCCGGCCGCTCGATCGTGCAATCTCTCGACGCCGGCTTCTCGCGCGCCCTTGCAACGGTCGTCGATGCGAACATGACGACGCTGATCGCCGCGGTCATCCTGTTCTATCTCGGCTCAGGTCCGATCCGCGGCTTCGCCGTGACGCTGGCCATCGGCATCATCACTACCGTGTTCACCGCGTTTACGCTGACGCGCTGGCTGATCGCGCTGTGGCTGCGCCGCACCCGCCCGACCGAAATGCCGAGGGGCTTCGTCAAGCTGGTGCCCGACGACACGACGGTTCCGTTCATGTCCTGGCGAAGGGTCGCCTTTGCCTTTTCGGGCATCACCTCGGTCATCTCCATCGTCCTCTTCATGACGGTGGAAATGAACTACGGCATCGACTTCCGCGGGGGTTCGTCGATCGAGGTGAAGGCCATTCAGGCGACCGGCGACGCGGGCGACATCCGCGCCCGGCTCGGCGAGCTCAATCTCGGCGACGTGCAGGTGCAGGCTATCGGGACCGCGGGAGAGTATCTAATCCGGATCGAAGGGCAGGGTGCCGGCGACAATGCCGAGCAGAGCGTCGTCGAGAAGGTGCGCGGCGAGCTTTCCGCCGATTACGAGTTCCGACGCATCGAATCGGTCGGCCCGACAGTGTCCAGCGAGCTCGCCTGGGCGGGCACGATCGGCGTCCTTGCCGCGATGTTCGCGATGCTGGTCTACATCTGGTTCCGCTTCGAATGGCAGTTCGGCGTCGGTGCGATCCTGACCACGGCGCACGACGTCATTATGATGATCGGGCTCTATGTCGCCCTCGGCCTCGAATTCAACCTGTCCAGTATCGCGGCGGTGCTGACGGTTGTGGGCTACTCCATCAACGACACGGTCGTCGTCTACGACCGCGTGCGGGAAAATCTCAGGCGCTACAAGAAGATGCCGATCGAGCAGTTGCTCGACCTGTCGATGAACCAGACCCTGTCGCGCACCTTCCTGACCGGCATCACGACGCTTTTCGCGTTGATTTCACTGTACATTTTCGGCGGTGAGGTGATCGCGTCCTTCACGCTGGCGATGATCTTCGGTATTGTCGTGGGCACCTATTCGTCGATCTTCGTCGCCGGTCCGCTGCTGATCCTCTTCAAGCTCCGGCCCGAAATGTTCGAGCGGGACGAGAAGGCGGTGGCCAAGCAGGACAGCGGGCCGACCCCGACGAAGGCCTGACGCATGGCTCAGGCCCCCACCGGCCCGGGCATCATCATGCGCGAGGCGCATTTCCCGGGCCGGGCGCCGATCGACTCCTACGGCAATGGCGGCTTCCGCTTCGCCGACATGTCGCATCGTGGCTCGATCCTGTGCCTGCCGTCCGGCATCTATGGCTGGGAGCCGAAGGATCCGCCCGCGGTCGACATCGACGATCTGGCGAAAGTGCTCGCCGAGAGCGCCGATATCGAGATCCTACTGATCGGCACGGGACGGGATTTGCGTCCGCTGCCGAAGCTGGTGCGCGAGGCGCTGCGCGCGGCCGGCATCGCCTCCGAGCCGATGTCGACGGGGGCTGCGCTGCGCACCTTCAACGTGCTGCTTGCCGAGGAACGCGCCGTCGCCGCCGCGCTCGTCGCGGTCGACTGAATGCCGGTTCCGGACCCATATCTGGCCGATCTCGTCCGCAGGGCCGACGAGGACCGGTATCTCAGCGTTCTCTATGCTCCCGAAGACAGACGGCAGGCGGTGCTTTCCCTCTATGCCTTCGACGCCGAGATCGCGCGTGTCCGCGACCTGGTCTCGGAACCGATGCCCGGCGAGATCAGGCTGCAATGGTGGCGCGACGTGCTTTCCGCCGGAGAGACAGGCGGCGGCCACCCCATCGCGGCGGCGTTGCTCGAAACCATCGCGAGCCATCGACTGCCGCTGCAATCGTTTCTCGACTATCTGGAAGCCCGCACCTTCGACCTCTACGACGATCCGATGCCGAGCCGGACCGACCTCGAGGGCTATTGCGGCGAGACTGTTTCGGCCGTGTTCCAGCTCGCGGCACTTGTGCTGGATCCGGATGCGGCGGCGCAGGCGGCCGGGCTGTCGGGCCATGCCGGGTGCGTGACCGGTATCATTCGGCTGTTGCGGCTGATGCCGCTTCATCGGAAGAGGGGGCAGTGCTATGTGCCTTCGGAAGTGCTCGCGGCATCCGGGCTTAACCGAGAAGCCTATCTCGCCGGAGAACCCGCGGACGCAATGGCTTTATTGGTGGGCGCGATGAAGTCGCTGGCCAGCGAGCATCTTCGCGCTTTTCTGGCTGGTGCGCCCGCTCTTCCCGTGTCCCTGCGTCCCGCTTTCCTGTCGCTGGCGACCGCGTCGGGGCGGCTCGATCGGATCGATCCGTCCACTGCCTGGCATTCCCCGGCGCCCGACATCTCGTCGCTGCGCCGCCATTGGCACCTTTTCCGCCGCGCCCGAAGCGGCTGGTGAACATTTTGACGTAAACGTCAAAGCTGCTATGTTCCGCTGCAAGGGCGCGCGATGATGCCCGATGCTGAGGAGGAACCAGGATGAGTCTGCCGGTTCTCGCTGCTTTGGTCGTGATCGGAGTCGGCATGATCGTGGCGGCGATCCATTTCACGGGAGGAAGCCGCGGGGCTTCGCTCGATACGCCTGACGCTGCGCGCGCGCGTTTTGCGATCGACTTTCCGAACCTGGCGATCGGTCGGACCCATGTGACGCTCGACCGCCGTTCGGCGTTTCTCGAACTCGCGGACGGCCGGGTCGGCCTGGTTCATGCCGTGGGCGCCAAGTTCCTGACGCGGCTCTACGGGCCAGTCGACGTTACGTCCTTGCGACGCAGCGGCCAGTCAGCAATCCTGATCCGCTTTTCGGATTTCACTTTTCCCGGCGCGCGGTTCGAATTCGAGAGTTCTACCGACGCCGATCGGGTGGCCGAAATATTTGCCCAAACAGTTAGCGGCAGGAGGGCCGCCTGATGGAGACCTATTCGTTCCCGAACGTGACCGAGATCGCGATCCCGTTCTTCGTCATCGCGATCCTGCTCGAACTCTGGCTGGTTCGCAGCGGTCGCGCCAAAGGCGAGTTCGAGACGCGCGATGCGTTGACGAGCCTGCTCATGGGAACCGGCAACGTCGTTGCCGGCCTTCTGCTCGGCGTCGTTTCGTTCACTGCGCTCGCCTGGCTGTGGCAGTACCGCGTCTTCGACCTCGGCCTCTCTGTCTGGGTGTTCGTTGCCGCCTTCCTGCTCGACGATCTGCGCTATTATTGGTACCACCGCATTGCGCACCGGGTGCGCTGGGTGTGGGCCGAACACGTCAACCACCATTCCAGCCAGCACTACAATCTGTCGACGGCGCTCAGGCAGAGCTGGACCGGCCTGTTCACCGGCATGTTCGTGCTGCAGGCGCCGCTGGTGCTGCTCGGCTTCCATCCGGCGGTCATCGTCTTCGTCTTCGGCTTCAACCTGGTCTGGCAGTTCTGGATCCACACCGAGGCGATCGGCAAGCTGCCGCGCTGGTTCGAGGCGATCTTCAACACGCCCTCGCACCACCGCGTCCATCACGCGACCAACCCGCGCTACCTCGATGCGAACTACGCCGGCACGCTGATCATCTGGGACAGGATGTTTGGCACTTTCGTGCCGGAACTGGACGAGGACCGGCCGCGCTACGGCATCGTCAGGAACATCGGCACCTTCAATCCGCTGAAAGTCGCGTTCCACGAATATGTCGGCATCTTCAAGGACGTGTTTCGTCCGGGCCTGACCCTGCGCCAGCGGCTCGGTTACCTGTTCATGCCACCCGGCTGGAGCCATGACGGCTCGCGCGACACGTCGGAGAGCCTGAAGGCCGATTACGTGCGGCGCAATCCGAGCGAGGCGGGCAAGCCGGGATTGCCGGGAGGGGACGGGAGCGGCGTGCAGCCGGCGGAGTGACTGGCTCGCCCCTTCAGCAAATACCGCTTACGAAGACCGGAGCAGATCCGCAAACGTCGCCTTGGTCTTCGCCATCTTGGCCTGAACCGCCGTCATCAACTCGGCCGACCGCAGCATGCCGGCGTTCCAGGTCGCAATGTAGTCCAGCCCGTCGGCTACCGAATGGTCGCGCGCATAGGCGAGGTTGCGCTTGATGCCGGCGATCGCCAGCGGCGATTTGTCGGCGATATCACGTGCAAGCTGCATCGCGGCACTCTCGAGAGCCGTCCCGTCCGGCAGGACTTGCGACAAAAGCCCGATCGCCTTCGCCTCGTCCGCTCGAAACCGACGGCCGGTATAGGCGAGTTCGGCCGCGACCGACGGCGAAACCAGCTTCGGCAGGCGTTGCAGCGTACCAACGTCGGCCGCCATGCCGATATGGATCTCCTCGATCGAGAAGTAGGCGTCTTCCGACGCAACACGCAGATCGCAGGCCGTGATCATGTCGATGCCCGCGCCGATGCAGGCGCCGTGCACGGCAGCGATGACGGGAAAGCGAGCGCGTTCGACGGCGTTGAAGGCGTCCTGAAGGCGCAGGATCGTGTCGCGCATCGCGTAGGCGGCGCGACCCGGCTCGCTCTCGAACAGCTTCGCGATGTCGGCGAAGGCGGCGAGATCCATCCCGCCGGTGAAGTGCCGGCCTTCGCCGCGGATGACCGCCACGCGCACCGTCTCGTCGCGGTCGAGTTCGCTCATCAGACGCGGCAGGTCGGCCCAGAAGTCGGGCGTCATGCCGTTGGCCTTGTCCGGCCGGTTCATCGAAACGATGGCAATCGGACCATCGCGGGTGACGCGGAAGAAGGTGCTTGTCAGGTCCGGCATCGATATCTCCCCCAAATCAGGCTTGGTGCCGGACAGATCATTCTATTCGGCCGCCTTCATGCCGAGCGCCATCCCCAGCCACGCCCGGCAATCCGCCAGGGCCCTGGCGGTGATCGCCTTCTTCTTGGCGATCGACTTGTCCTTGCCGCGGAAACGGCCCTCGAAATCGTCGGGCTTCAGCCTGGTTCCGGCCTCCAGGGGCGGGAACAGGCCGAAATTGATGTTCATCGGCTGGAACGAGCGTTTGCCAGGCTCGTCGTCGGACACGAGATGCCCGCCGGTGATGTGGCCGAGCAGCGCGCCGAAGGCGGTGGTGGCCGGCGGCAGGGAAGGTGCGCGGCCGAGCCGCTCGGCGGCGGCGAAGCGCCCCGCGAGCAGGCCGATCGAGGCGCTCTCGACATAGCCCTCGCAGCCGGTGATCTGTCCGGCAAAACGCAGGCCCGGGCGACCCTTGAGCTGCAGGTCACCTGAAAGCAGCGTCGGCGAATTGATGTAGGTGTTGCGGTGCAGCCCGCCGAGCCGCGCGAACTCGGCGTTCACCAGCCCCGGGATCATGCGGAAGACCCGCGTCTGCTCGCCGTGCTTCAGCTTCGTCTGAAAGCCGACCATGTTGTAAAGTGTGCCGAGCGCATTGTCCTGGCGAAGCTGGACTACGGCGTAAGCTTTGACCGTCGGGTTGTGCGCGTTCGTCAGGCCCATCGGCTTCATCGGCCCATGCCGCAGCGTCTCGACGCCGCGCTCGGCCATGACTTCGATCGGCAGGCACCCGTCGAAATAGGGCGTGCCTTCCCATTGCTTGAACTCGGTCTTGGCGCCCTCGTTCAGCGCCTCGACGAAGGCCATGTACTGGTCCCTGTCCATCGGGCAGTTGATGTAGTCCTTGCCGGTGCCGCCAGGACCGACCTTGTCGTAGCGCGACTGGAACCAGGCCACGTTCATGTCGATCGTGTCGAAATGGACGATCGGCGCGATGGCGTCGAAGAAGGCGAGGGCATCGGCGCCGGTTTTGGCGCGGATTGCTTCGGCGAGCGACGGCGCGGTCAAAGGTCCGGTGGCGATAATCGCCTGGTCCCAATCCACGGGCGGCAGGCCGGTGATCTCCTCGCGCACGATGGTTACCAGCGGGTGCGACCCGAGCCGTGCGGTCACCGCGTCCGAAAATCCATCGCGGTCGACGGCGAGCGCTCCTCCCGCAGGCACCTGGTGGGCATCGCCGCAGGCCATGATCAGCGATCCGGCCAGGCGCATCTCGGCATGCAGCAGTCCGACGGCATTCGATTCCGCGTCGTCCGAGCGGAAGGAATTCGAGCAGACGAGTTCGGCGAGCCCCTCGGTCTTGTGCGCTTCCGTGCCGCGCACGCCGCGCATCTCGTGCAGGACTACCGGCACGCCGGCGCTCGCGATCTGCCAGGCGGCCTCCGAACCGGCCAAGCCGCCGCCGATGACGTGAATGGGTTTGTCGCTCATGAACGGTGGAATAGTCGCGGAGGCGTCAAAACACAACGTCTCGCGGATTGCGTGCATTCTGCGGGCCGACTAGTGTCCTCGCCATGCATCAAAGACTCAGCCTGTTCGCCACCCTCGCCCTCATCATGCCGCTGACGGCGGGATGCGTCTCGACCTCGTCGAACTACACGTCGGTGAAGAAAGAGACGACCGTTTCGAAGCTCGCCGTCTGTCATGGTTTCGATTGCCGCAACCGCACCATGCTTCCACTTACCTCGGCGGATGCCGGCCGGTTCGCGTCTATCATGGCGGGCGGCAAGGGGTCGGCAAAGGCGGAACGGCAGGCGGTCGCTTCCGCCATCAGCTATTTCGAGACGCGCGCCGGCCAGGCGATCGGCGTTCGGGACACGGCCAAGTCGTCGCTCGCGCAATCCGGGCGGTTGGGACAGATGGATTGCATCGATGAATCGACCAATACGCGCACGCTGCTGCTTTATCTGCAGGGCAGGGGTCTCATCCGCCATCATCGGGTCGAATCGAACGTGTCGCGCGGCTTCTTCGCCGACGGCCGCTACCCGCATTCCACCGCGGTTCTTTCCGAGAAGGGTGGCGCGAGATGGGCGATCGACAGCTGGTACGAGCCTATGGGCGGCAAGCCCGATATCATGCCGCTCGATCAGTGGAAGTCCCGCGGCGTAATGGGCGAGCGCTGAGATCGTCCGCCCGTTCGGCCAGACGTTCCGGATCTTCAGCAGAGACTCCCAGATACGAAAACACCCGCCGGGGGAGGAGATCCGGCGGGTGTCTCGTTTGGCCTTCGTTTGGGAGGAGGTAAACTCCGGCCATATCTCACAAGGTCTGGGAGGAGGTAGACCCTGGCGAGATCTCTGTGTTCGTCAGACCGACTTGCGCGCGACGAAGGGAATGTCGCTGCGGGAAATGCCGAGGTCGGTGAGCTCGCGGTTGGAAAGGCGGTTCAGCTCGGACACGGTTTCCCGGTAGCGACGCCAGTTGCGATAGTTGCGGATGATGTTCATTTCAGTTCTCGTTTCGTCTTTTTCGTTTTCATGTATCTTTGTTACGAACCGAAGATAGGTGCGTCGCGCGTCCGTTCAAAGGGCGAATGTTGCATAGCAGCAATGCATATTGTGCAACGCACCATTAACGGCCGTTAACGCGTCCGCGAAACGGCCGCGATGCAGCGGTTGCGAACGAGCCATGCGGCGACATCGCGCCGATACCGGAAGTCGGCTAGGTAGGGTGGAAAGCGGGGAGTATCATGGCCGGATATGTGGACAGGGTCGGGCAGGACATAGCCCGGTGGGAGGCGAGGGGGCTTGTTACCTCCGCGCTCGCGAAACAACTCCGCGACGACGTCGCGGCGAACCACGGCAAGGGCGTCGGCTTCGGCCAGGTGCTCGCGGTCATGGCGGCGCTGCTGATGTCTGCCGCGATCCTCATTCTGATCGCGGCGAACTGGGAAGCGATCCCCCGTCTTGGCCGCGTCGGCGCGCTCTTTGCTGTGATCGCCGGCGGCTATCTCGGCGGCGCGATGTTGAAGCTGCGCGATCACGGGGCGCTGGCCGAGGCGCTATGGCTGGTTTCCGCAGCGGCCTTCGGCGGCGGCATCGCCCTGATCGGCCAGATGTATCATCTGTCCGGCGACGAGACGCAGGCGATCCTGGTCTGGTGCGTTGGCACCGCGTTGGCCGCGGCGCTGTTGCGCTCGCCGATCCTGGCGGCGGCCTCCGTCTGCCTGTCGGCCGCCTGGGTGGCCTGGCCGGTGTTCAGCTTCAGTCTCGACGTGAACCCCTGGTATCCGCTGCTGCTCGCGGCCCTCTGGGCGGTCGCTGTCTGGACACGCAGTCTCCCGGCGCGGCATCTGGTCGTTCTGTCGCTGATCGGGCATTTCACCTTTCTCTATCTGGACACGGACCAGCTCCTTATTCCGGCCGCGATGGCGCTGGTCTCGGCAGCGGCGTTCGTTGCCTCTGTGCGCGGTGGGGAAGTGGCCGACCGCCTGACCGGGCTGGGTGACGGTCTGGCGGCCGACGCGCTCATCGGCTTCCTCGTCGGCATGTTCACCCTGCAGTTTGTATTCGCTGACTCTGTGCCGATGTTCTCCCTGCTCGCAGCCGTGACCTTCGCCGCCATCGCAGGCGCGCTGGTGATCGGTGGAAAGACCGGCCGCAAGGTGCGCTGGCTCGCCTATCTCGGCTTTGCCGTGGAAATCTCGTTCGTCTACATCGCCACCGTCGGCACGATGCTCGGCACCGCCGGCTTCTTCGTGCTCGCAGCGATCGGGCTCGGCGTTCTCGCCTTCGTCATCATCCGCGTCGAGCGCCGCATGGCCGGCCCCGCCGCGACCCAGGGAGCAGCCTGATGAACCCGTCTCGTCTCGTTCTCGTCGGCGCCGTCCTGATTTCGGCGCTCCAGATCGGCTTCCTGTCGTGGAACATAGCCGGACGCGCCGCGGTTCTGCGCAACGGCCAGGAAGTGCTGCTCCAGGTTCAGCCTGTCGATCCGCGCGACCTGCTTCGCGGCGACTATGTCAGGCTGGGCTACGACATCGCGACCATTCCGGCCGCGCTCTTCGTCCCGCCGCTCACGGGCGACGGTGACTATGAGGCACATCCCGTGTGGGTGCTGCTGCACAAGCAGGACGACGGCTTTTTCGCGGTGAAATCGGCCGCCTTCGACCAGGCCGCACTTCCGGCCCCGGAATCCGGCGAAGCCGTTATCCACGGCGTGGCGGCCGGCCGTCCCTACGCGGGCTCGAGCACCACCGTCGACTACGGTCTGGAACGCTTCTATCTGCCCGAAGGCGAGGGAAGGCCGATCGAGATCGACTTGCGCACCCGGCCGTTCGCCGTGGTCGCCGCGGTAGCCGATGACGGCTCGGCCCAGATCAAGCGCTTCCTCGACGGAACGACCGTGCTGTTCGAGGAACCTCTCTACTAGGACGCCCCCGCCGCCGCCTGTGGATAGAATGGGGAAAACCATCCCCAAATACGCGATTCTCGCGGCAATTTTCCTTTGAACGCCACAATCGAGGTGATATAGAGCGCACGCTTCGGGCGGCCGGACGGGCCGCCTGAGCGGGTGTGGTGGAACTGGTAGACACGCAGGATTTAGGTTCCTGTGACGCAAGTCGTGGGGGTTCAAGTCCCTTCACCCGCACCATTAGCCACCTAAGGCAGGATTTTCGTCAGTCGAAATGGCCGTGTGCCGTTCGAGCACAGGGATTTCGAGAGGACAAAAGGAACGAGTATGCAGATCACGGAAACGCTGAACGCCGGCCTCAAGCGAGAGATCAAGGTCGTCGTGCCCAAGAGCGACATGGAGAGCCGGCTGGTCTCGCGCCTCAACGATGCGCGCGGCAAGGCCCGCATCAACGGATTCCGTCCCGGCAAGGTGCCGATCCAGCACCTGCGCAAGGTGTTCGGCAAGTCGTTCATGGCCGAGGTCGTCAACGAGATCCTCAACAATTCGACGCGTGACGTTCTCGCCGAGCGGGGCGAGAAGGCCGCGATGCAGCCCGAAGTCCAGATGACCGAGGACGAGAAGGAGGCCGAGGCCATCCTCGCCGGCCAGAAGGACTTCGAGTTCTCCATCGCCTACGAGGTCATCCCCACGATCGAGCTGAAGGACGTCACCGGAATCAAGGTGACCCGCCAGGTGCTCGACCTGCCGGAGGCTGAGATCGAGGCGCAGATGGAGCGCGTTGCCGAATCGGCCCGCAGCTACGAGCCCAAGAAGGGCAAGGCCGAAGAGGGCGACCGCGTGACGATCGACTTCGTCGGCAAGCTCGACGGCGAGCCTTTCGAAGGCGGCGCCGGCAACGACCAGCAGCTTGTTCTCGGATCCAAGTCGTTCATCCCCGGCTTCGAGGAGCAGATCGTCGGCTTCAAGGCCGGCGACGAGAAGACCATCACCGTCACGTTCCCGGAGAGCTACCAGGCCGCGCATCTCGCCGGCAAGGAAGCGACCTTCGACATTACGGTCAAGGAAGTCGCCAAGCCGGGTAAACTCGAGATCAATGACGACGTCGCCAAGACGCTCGGCCTGGATTCGGTCGAGAAGCTGCGCGAGATCGTCAAGAGCCAGCTCGAAAGCCAGTACGGCACGCTGACCCGCCAGAAGGTGAAGCGCGAACTGCTCGATGCGCTCGACGAATCCTACAAGTTCGAGGCGCCCTCGAAGCTTGTCGAGGCCGAGTTCAACAACATTTGGACCCAGGTGATGAACGACCTCCAGCAGGCGGGCAAGAGCTTCGCCGACGAGGAGACGACAGAGGAAGAGGCCCGCGCCGAATACCAGGGTCTCGCCGAGCGCCGCGTGCGCCTGGGCCTCGTTCTCGCCGAGATGGGCGAGAAGGCCGGTATCCAGATCACCGACGAGGAGATGCAGCGCGCGCTGTTCGAGTTCGTTCGCCGCTATCCGGGCCAGGAGCAGGAAGTCTACGACTTCTACCGCAACAATCCGACGGCGCTGGCCAACCTTCGCGCACCGCTGTTCGAGGAAAAGGTGGTCGATCACCTCCTGACCCAGGTCGAGGTCACCGACGTCAAGGTCTCGAAGGAGGAACTTCTCGCGGATGACGACGAGGAGGGCGACGTGAAGGCCGAGGCCAAGAAGGCCGCTCCGAAGAAGAAGGCTCCGGCCAAGAAGAAGGCCGCCAAGGAAGGCGACGCCGAGTAATCAGGGCTTCGTGCCGCTGTAACGAAAAAGGCCACCCTCGCGGGTGGCCTTTCTGTTTCCGGCGTTCGGAGTTCAGCAGTCTCGCGTGGCGATGATCGACTTGTTGAGACCCACGACCTTTTCGTGGCTGACCGACGCGTCGGGAAACAGCGTCCGCATCTGCCGGGTCGACAGCAGCCGGTGATGATGAACGACCTGCTCGGCCTCCGCGCGGTCTTCGATACGCTGGAAGAAGCCGAGCGAGAAACGCATCAGCATCTCGACCCGCACCCGCTCCGGCAGATACTGGAAACCCGGGAACCGGAAATGCGGCTCGTAGGCGAACCAGTAGTTCGGCGTCTGCACGTAGTAGCGCGGTGCCAGCCGGCGGACGTTGGCCGCGAACATCGCCATGTCGCGCCAGGCGCCGACATGTTCGATCACCGAGTTGGAGTGAACCAGATCGAACTGCCGGCCGCGGAAGAGAAGAGGATCCGTGGCGCTGGCGAAGCGGAACTCGAAGAGATCTGGCTTCTCGACCGACTGCCGTTCATTGTTCACGATGGTGAAGCGCAGCCGTTTCCGGTTTGCGTGGATGAAGTCTTCGCCGATCAACCAATATTTCTCGGTGCCGCCAAGGTCGAGAATCTCCGCGTGGCCCTTCTCGGCAAGAACGCTCTCGATAAGCCGCTGCACCTCCTGAAAGCGGCGGGCCCGGAAGCCGAACTCGACGCTCTTACTGTCCTGATAGGGATCGGATTTAGCCGGAGGTAGGACATCCATAATCCCGTCGGCAACCAGTCCATTCACTCGCATACATCCAGCTCCCAATGCCTCAGCAATTCGCCAGGATGTATTAACCTCTCATTTACCTTGCGTGTTAACTCTTTGCCCCAGTGGTTAATACGGACAATTTGAAGTAATCCTTGCACTGCGCGTTCAGATCAGGCGAAGGCCCTTCATCGAGGCGTGGCCGCTCTTGCCCACGATGATGTGGTCGTGCACCACGATACCGAGCGGCTTGGCGGTCTCCGCGATCAGACGCGTCATGTCGATGTCCGCCCTGGACGGCGTGGGGTCGCCCGACGGGTGGTTATGAACCAGTATACTCGAAGGTTAATCCGTGTTGTTTTTCAGTGGTTTGCCAAACTTTGAAAATCAACTGGGGTAGCTAATTGGTATATGTGACGCGTGACTACCCGGGACAAATACTCAACGATCCCAGAGAAATTTCCATGATACTCGACGATCCCGCCCGATCACGGATTCCGTATCGTGAATTTCATCATGTCGTATCGCGTAGGACTTGAAAAGCCAGTCGCAATGATGCGGTTCAACGTGCCGGAGCGCATTCCTCCCGCGACAAGGATCGAGAGGGTCTGCAAACCACCAGATTGGATTTGTCCCAACGATCTAGCTCGCTGACGGGATAGAGGACCGCCTTGCCGATCTTGATGTAGGACGGACCGACACGCATCGTTCGCCAGTTTCGCAGTGCACCTTCGCTGATTTGGCCACGGTAGCGGGCAACGACTTCTTCTAGCGTGAGATAGGCCGGGGTCGACACGAGATCTCCTGAAGACAGGCAAACGTGCAGCAGCCTGTTGCACAATTGGACGTGCCTTTGCGAGAGCATCAAAGCAGCTTGGCGAGGGAGGCCGCGCCTCCGAAAGTGACTCTTGCACGACGTTCACAAGGTCCGCGTTCCGGAAATGGCAGCCATACTCATCGGACCCTATTCGCCGGCCACAGAGGTCGCACCCAAATGGACCAGCGGAGCGTCTGAGTCAGTTACGATCGTCAATTGGTGGGTGGCTCTGCTCATAGCAACGTAGAACAGGCGCGCGCCATACGCCCCCGGCGGGTATTGATGAGCATCAGCCGGACAGACCAAGACGCGGCGAAACTCCAATCCCTTGGCCTTGTGGACCGTGCTTGTGCTCAACGGCGGTAGGGCGCGACGACGACGCAGTCGGCTCAGCGCATGGAGGTGACCACGAGGGTCATCGGTCTGTCCGACGGCCCGCAGTGCCGCTGCGTGTTCGCCGAGGCGAACGCGATATCCGGCCGGTTGATTTTCGGACAATCGGTCCATGGCGGCGGCGAGACCGCGATGACTCGGTTCCGCGTATATCGCCTCAAGGGCATCAAGCCAGGGCATTTGATTGGTGCCCGCGTGAGTGCGATTTAAATGGGGTCCTGCCCGATTTCCGAGTCCGTCTCGAAGCGCCTTCGGGAAACCTGAGCCGATATCGGTCGCGAAGCTCAGAAATCCCGCTGCAAGCGTTGCAGCAGTTCGCCCTGCATCCTCCGTCTTGGCCAGAAGCCGATCAAGGTGCTCAAGCACGGCACCCTCATTGATCCCCGCCCGCCAATTCGCGCCCTGCGCCAGCGCGCGTACCATGTCGCTCAGGTGAGCGATCACGACGGAGCGGCCCAGCCGGTCGTCCAGGAAAGCATGCAGGATTTCACCGGCTAGCCGGGGATTTTTGAACCTCTTTCGACCTGCCAACCCTGTCGTCCCGAGGACGCGGACTTCAACGGGCGCGTCGTGCAGGCCGACGGCCCCGCCACCTTTCAATGTCGTTCGTGCGGCAGTGATCCATCGCCCGAGTTCGGGGATCTCGCTCCACCGCTTTGGCTCGGTGAGTTCACGCCTGTCGTTGCAGCCTGACCATAGGGCATCCCAATCGACGTGGTGCTCCCCGTCGCCGCTGTGAAGCGCTTGCATAGGATCGCCGAATACTCGTAGGCGAGAGCCGCCGACCTCCATCAAGGTCATCACCAGCTCGTGCTGCGTGAGGCTGGCGTCCTGATGTTCATCGAGAATGATCACGGGATATCGCGCGCTGATCAGGCGCGCGATCGTCGGCGACCGCCCGACCAGGTCAGCGGCCTTTGATCGGATGGTCTCAAACGAGACCCCGTCGCGGCCCACCAAGTGGTCGAGTGGAAATGGGAGGCCGAGCGCCGTGGCGTAAGGACCGACAACCTTCAGGGCGAAGCTATCACAGGTCTCCACGTCGATCCGCAAACCGGGACCTGCGCAGCGGCGGTGAAACTCACCGCAGGCGCCGTGCGTGTGGGATAGGAGCAGCACCCGCTGATGATCCAGCCGGGAGGACATCTCCTTTGCAAACTTGGCCGCTGTCCACGTTTTGCCGCATCCGGCCGCCGCCTCGATCACGACGAGCGGCGCATCAGAGTGAAGCAAGTCGTCGAGCGATTGTGTCACGGCGCCGTGGCCGCCTCGATCGCGTTGAGGAAGGCTTCGACCTTGATCACGAGATCAGGTGCAGGGGTGAGCGCGAGCAGCTTATCCGCCAAGAGATAGCCTCCGTCGAAGCTCTTAAACCATCCCCGTGGTTTTTTGCCGTTCTCGGGTTTTGGGCAGGCGCTCGCGAGTACGGCGGCCAGAAACGCCGCGCGCCCGGCATGCTCGAACAACTCGGTGGTCGCGAGGCCCTTCTCGGCCGCAAGCTCCCGGCGAATTTCCGCAACTTGATGGGCCGCGTTTCGATGGGTCACCTTTTCAGCCCAGAGGTGGACCTCCTGGAGTTGTGCGTCGGGCATGGCGGAAAGCACCGCCGCCTCGAGGCAGGCTCCTCCATCCCACTGCAGCAAGTTGGCCTTTGCGCCGATCCTTGCCCAGCTGCCGGCCTTCTTACCCTCATCATCGACGACGGCCGCTAGCGGGAAGCCAGCGGCGAGCAGCGCCTCGCAGATCGGAAGCGCCTTGAAGTGGCCGCCGGCGTCCAGACAAAAGAGCCCGCGACACGAAAAGCCCTCCCCGAAGCGATGCTCCAAGATACGTGTCGCGAACCCCACCTCGCTGACGCCCTCGCAAACCACCGGCAGCTTGGCAAACAGAGCCTCAGCCTGGGTCGTGGCGATTGAGTTCAATTCACCGCCGTCCAATTCGAAGAGAGCGTGGGAATCCGGCGCATCGACCGCGCCGTCACCGCTGGCGTCGGGCGGCGGATCAGCCGGGGGCGAATCACCGATCCGCCAGATTTGCGATGTCGCCTTGGCCGCTTGGCCGAGTACCGCCGGCGCGTGCGTCGTGACGAACGCCTGGCGTCCGTGCGCGGCGAGATCCCGGATGAAGACCCGCTGGCGGTACGGTTCGAGCCCCGTCTCTGGTTCGTCGATGACCGCGATCGTTTCGGCGCTTACGCCTAGCGTTGATATCTCCAACGCCGCGAGCCTGCGCGTGCCCGTTCCCCATGCCGAGAGCGGCAAGGAGGTTGGATCGTCATCGCCGACCGTCAGTCCGACGCTAGCCGCGAGTGAGACACCAGGCGTTCCGACAAGGCCAAGCCTGACTGGGTGAGGAAGGTTGCGGGTCTTGAACCCCTCACTGATCGTCTGTAGCGCCGCTTTCGGGCCAGCATCCAGCTGATCATGCAGCGGCGTCTTCATCACCGCTTGGAGCACGGTCTGGCGGACCTCTTGGCCCTGCAGATATCGATCCAATGCCCCACCTTGCACCAATCGGATGTCTCGGTCTCCGCGGTCGGCGACCCCCAGGCGCGCCAATCCGATGCGACGGCGCATCGCGCGGCTGAACGGGGCCCGGATTTCGCCCCCCGCGCCGAGGACTTCATAGCGGGGCTCCTGATCGGCCGTGCCGGTGAGGCGGCAGACCAAGACGGGCTCGGCGCCCGCCTCATCAGGAAGATCGGTCAGCTTGTCGTTGAGCCAGCCTTGCATCGGGGGCGCCGGGAAACCCTCGTCGCGCATGATGCTGATGTCGCTAAACGAGAGGATGGCCTGGATCGAGAAGCCGACCTCCAGATTCCGGCCGTGATAGTCGAATTCCGACAGGCCATAGTTCGGCGCCGGCGAAAACAGCAACGCGATCGCCTCCAAGACGGTCGACTTGCCGCCGTCGGCCGCTCCAACGACGACATTTAACTGGGGGTGTGGAGACCAGCTCAGGCCGCGCACGCCGCGGAAGCGCTTAATTTCTAGATGCCGGATAATCGCTAAAGCCATGCCCCGTCCCGCCGCCGTCCTTGATCACACCGCAGCAATGCTCGCATGTACTCGGATTGCAGAATAAGTAGCATAGCGAGAAGATAACTGGTGAAGAACCCTGAGTTGCGGCAGTGTCCTCCATAGGGGAACAGTTGTCGTCGCGAGTCTCGTGATAGCGTCGGACGGGGGGGAACGGCGTGATACTCACCGACAACGAAACGAAGGTCGATCTCCTTAACAACGAAGCGATCGCCAAGACGATCATCGCGTTGCTGCGGGAGAAGCCAGAGCGCCCAGTCACGATAGGCGTTCATGGCGATTGGGGGGCAGGAAAATCCAGCATCCTTGAGATGATCGAGAGCGGACTCGCGGACCAGGACGGCGTTCTCTGTCTCAAGTTCAACGGATGGCGGTTCCAGGGTTTCGAGGACGCCAAGATCGCGTTGATCGAGGGCATCGTCACCGGTTTGCTCGAGAAGCGTCCGCTGCTGTCGAAGACGGGGGCGGCGGTCACAGATATTCTTCGCCGGATCGATTGGCTCAAAATCGCACGCCACGGCGGCGGTCTAGCGTTTACCGCGATGACGGGCATTCCGACTGCCGACCAAATCGGCGCCGTCGTCGACACCGTGAAGGGTGTCTTCGCCGACCCCGCCAAGCTCGCGACCAAGGAGAACTACGACAAGGCCATCGACGGTGTGCAGGGGCTGTTGAAGCCGCCCGAGTCGAAGAACGTTCCGGAAGAGATCGAGGCCTTTCGGAAGGCTTTCACGGGGCTGCTGAAGGCGGCCGGGATCGACCAGTTGATCGTGTTGATCGACGATCTCGATCGCTGCCTCCCGGACACCGCCATCGAGACGCTCGAAGCGGTCCGCTTGTTCGTATTCACCGACCGTACCGCCTTCGTCGTGGCCGCCGATGAGGCGATGATCGAGTATTCGGTGCGCAAGCATTTCCCCGAACTGCCGGACACGACCGGTCCCCGCGATTACGCGCGGAACTACCTCGAGAAGCTGATCCAGATACCGTTCCGCATCCCGGCGCTGGGGGAGACCGAGACTCGCATCTACGTCACGCTCCTCCTGATCGGCGCAGAACTCGCCGATGAGGACGCCGACTATGCGAAACTGATTGACGTGGCGCGCGGTCTGCTCAAGCGGCCGTGGACGACGGCGGGCCTGGATGCGCAGACTGTCAGGACAGCGCTGGGCGACAAGGCCAGCGACGTTCAGAACGCGCTCACGCTTAGCGATCAGATCGGCCCCATCCTCGCCAGCGGCACCCAGGGCAATCCGCGGCAGATCAAGAGGTTCTTGAACACGCTCATGCTGCGGCACCAGACGGCGCTGGCGCGTGGGTTCGGCGAGGAGGTCAAGCTCCCGGTCCTGGCGAAGCTCATGTTGGCCGAGCGCTTCATGTCGCGGTTGTTCGACCAGATCGCGAGCGCCGGCGCCCGCAGTCCCGATGGACGATGCGCGGACCTCGCGGCGCTTGAGGTGGCCGCCCTTGACGGGGCCGAGACGTCGAAACGCAAGGCGCGCGGTCCGAAGGCTGTAGTACTCGACGATGACGCCAAATCCGATGCCGCAACGAAGGACAGCGCCGTGCTGGCGGAATGGAAGGCGGCGGAAGCGATCCGGGCCTGGGCGCGCCTCAAGCCGTCCTTGGCCGAGGTCGATCTCCGCCCGTACCTTTTCGTCACCAAGGACCGGAAGGACTATTTCGGGGCGGCCTCGGTGCTGGGGCGCCTGGCCGCTGTCGTTGAAAAGCTGCTCGGGTCGAAGCTTGCTGTGCAGGCCTTCGAAGGGGAGCTGAAGCAGCTCGTGCCCGCGGAAGCGGCCCAGGTGTTCGAAGAGTTGCGTGGCCGCGTGATGGGCAGCGACGCCTTCGAGACGGCGCCGCCCGGCATCGACGGGATCGCCGTGCTGGTGCGCGCCCATGCGACCCTGCAGCCTAATCTTCTCGATCTGCTCGAGGCTCTTCCGGCGGACCGCTGTGGCCCTTGGCCAGCGTCCGGCTGGGAGGGTGTCATCAAGGATGGGGAATCGGTCGCGCGGCTGGAGCGGCTCCTGCAGGCATGGTCCACATCCAAGGCCTCCTTCTTGAAGACGACGGCTGCTGCGGCGCTGCGCACACGTAGGGATCGCCGCTGATGGGGACCTCGAACGCATTTGGCGGCGCTGGCGGTGGGACGCCCTTGATTCCGAGTTGGTTGGAGGGCGACGGCAGCGGCGCAGGAAGTGGCGCGGCACCGCCGGGCGATGGAGCGCAGCCCGACCCTACGGACGGTGCGCCACCCGCGGTGCCTCCCGCGCCGGCGCCGAGACCAATCGCGCCAGCGGCAGGGGATTCCGACCGCTTCAGAGCGGCGCGCAACAGCTTCTCGCGCTTCGCCGGTTCGGGGGGTAGCGATAGCCGTAACTTGGGACGCGCGATCTCTCGCTATGTCTCGACCTCGGCGGGCGGGTCTCGTCGCGCCGCCCAACGGATGGGTTCCTCTCGTGGTGCGGGGGCGGGGCTCGTTCGATTCCTGAACGACGCGAGCGCCAACGGCGTCCGCGAAGCGCTCAGGGCGTTGAACCTCGAAAGCCTGGCCGGCCGCCCGATCGAGGAGGTGTTCGCCGGGCTCGCGGATTATATCTGTCCGGAAGGCGGGTCGATTGATGAGGGCATCGCCCGCGACGCCTTCATCGAGACGATCGCAGACCTCGCGGGTGCGGGTATCACCTACATCGACTCCCTGACCCCCACACAGATTCAGACGGTGTTCGAACTCTACGCAACCCATGCGATCGAGGCTCGTCTGTGCAACGACATCGGGACCAAGGTCGTCACCTTGCCGGTGGACCCACGCGCGGCGGCGCGCGTCGAAGCGCAGCTTCGGGATTTCATCCAACGCGGTGTTAGCGACGCCATCAATGCGGCAGGCGTCAATATCCAGTCGTTGTCGCCTGACGCGGTCACGGGCTTCGTTACGAGCGTCTACCAGTCTGCTTTCGAAATCCTTCAGACGATGGGCGATGCGGAGGCGAGCGAATGAGGCGGCACGTTCTTATCGGGCGCTTCGGTGTCGACGACAAAACCCGCGTGCCCAAAGCGCGTGACGAGGTCGCGTCGATCCTTCAGCTGGTCGTTGGGAACCGCCTAGACCACGGGATCGGCCAAGCCTTGAATGACCTAAAGACGCTGTCTCTGTCGCCGAGCGAGATCGGTGCGGACCTGCTTGTCGTGGCTGCACATGTCCATGCGGCGGACACCCGGCTGTCTCGTTCCAGCGAGTCACAGGACGCCTGGACACGTGAGATTCGATTGGTAGTCCCGGTCAGCGATCCGGTCCGATGGGCGGCGACCGCTCCGATCCTGGTGCGGGCCCTCAACTTCCTTACCGGCGATCGATGGGTGGTCGGATTCCGGAAGCGCCCGAAGGCGTTTAAGACGATCGTGCCAGCAGCGCCGCCGACTCTTCTGCCGCCCCCGTTTGACGGCGTCAGCTTGTTCTCAGGCGGTCTCGACAGCTTGATCGGCGCGATCGACACCCTTGAAGGCAAGGGGACGCCGCTGCTCGTAAGCCATGCGGGCGAAGGGCTGGTGAGCAAATCACAAGAGCGCTGTTTCGACGGCCTCAAGGCCGCATATCCCGGGTCGGCGTTCAGTCGTCTCCGAGTTTGGATGAGTTTCGATGCCGGTCTGTTTGATGACGTGGCGTCCGAGGATACAACACGTGGGCGATCCTTCCTGTTTTTCTCCCTTGGTGTGACGGCCGGAACGTCTTTGGCGAGGCCGTTCGTGCTGAAGGTGCCGGAGAATGGTTTGATCGCGCTCAATGTGCCGCTCGACCGCCTGAGACTCGGCGCGCTTAGCACGCGGACGACGCATCCCTTCTATATCGCGCGTTGGAATGAGATGCTGGTCGCGCTCGGGATAGCCGGACGCATCGAGAATCCGTACTGGGACAAGACCAAGGGCGAGATGGTGGCCGGTTGTGTGAACCCGTCGCTGTTGGCGAAGCTCGCCCCGTCATCATTGTCTTGTTCGTCGCCGAGTAAGGGGCGCTGGACGAAGCAGCCGCAAGGTCACTGCGGCTTTTGCTTACCGTGTTTGATCCGACGCGCCTCGCTCCTGCCGAACGACCCGACCGCGTATACGCTTGCGAATCTCAGCGCTGGCCCCCTCGACACGAAGCAGGCCGCAGGTCAGCAGATTCGCTCGTTTCAGATGGCGATCGCGCGTCTGGCCGCCCGTCCCGGTCTCGCCAAGGTGCTGATCCATAAGCCCGGGCCGCTCTACGACGATGAGGCCCGGCACGACGCATTGGCCGATGTCTATCGTCGGGGGTTAGAGGAGGTCGGCCGGCTTTTGACCGGTGTTCAGACGGCTCCAACGTGACTTCGGATAAAGTGCGCCCGCTCGTAGACTTCCACTGCCACCTCGACCTTTATCCCGACCATGCCGAAGCGGTAGCGCGGTGTGAGCGCGAAGGGGTCTTCACCCTCGCCGTAACAACGACGCCGAAGGCTTGGCCACGCAATCAGGAACTCGCCGCGGCGACTCGCCACGTTCGTGCTGCTTTGGGACTTCATCCGCAACTTGTCGCCGAGCGTGGCCACGAAATTGCGCTCTGGAAGGAGCTGCTACCGAGGACACGCTATGTTGGAGAGGTCGGTCTCGACGCAGGACCCAGATTTTATCGTTCGTTCGACCAACAGAAGGAGGTTTTCATAGAGGTACTTACCTCTTGCGCCACAGCATCCGACAAGATCCTGACCGTCCACAGCGTTCGCGCGACCAAGATCGTGCTCGACATGATCGAGAAATATCTGCCGCCAACGCGCGGCCGGGTGGTGTTGCATTGGTTCACCGGGACGGCGGCCGAAATCCGACGCGCTGTCGATCTCGGTTGCTATTTCTCTGTCAACGCCGAGATGCTCGGGAATGAAAAACGGACCGGCGTGAACCGGGCATTTCCGCTAGATCGCGTCCTTACAGAGACCGACGGCCCGTTCACGCGTACCGACGCTCGCCCAGCTGAGCCAGTTGATGTCTGGCGCGCGGTCGAGGGCTTGGCGACCCTACACGGTTTGGAAGCCGTCGATGTCGGACATCGGATCCGCGAAAACCTCAAAGCCCTGTTGGCCGAAGTGTCATAGCGATCGGTGCGCTTTGGAACTGAACTTCGAGAGGGGTGATAGGCCACTGGAAATTAGTGGTGAGCAGTACGGAATCCATATAAATACTTGTTTTTGAAACGAATTATCTTACTTCGACGTGTCATCTAAACCGTCTCCGCAACTGATGAAAATTACTAATACCAAGTCCCGTGAAACCTGACTCACGGGGGATTCCCATGGCGCCGCTGATGTGATTCAACATGGCGAACCGGGGGAGGTTTGCGATGGCGGCAGCAGTAGGGCTTCGGGCTGATTTCACGGCGGTGGAGGTTCGAGCACTGGCGCGATCAAGCCGGGAGGCCAACCAGGTGCGGCGGCTTCTGACATTGGCGGTGATTTACGAAGGCGGCACGCGGAGCGACGCGGCGCGGGTCGGCGGCGTTGGTTTGCAGACCGTCCGCGACTGGGTATTGCGCTTCAACCAGGCGGGCCCCGAGGGTCTGATCGACGGTGTGGCGCCCGGCGGCGTGCCGCTGCTCGATGACGGTCAACGGCGGGCCTTGGCCGAGATCGTCGAGAGTGGCCCTATTGCGGCGTCCCACGGCGTCGTGCGCTGGCGGCTCGTCGACCTGGCGCACTGGGTCTGGGAGGAGTTCGGCATCAGGGTCAGCAAGCAGACGCTGAGCCGCGAGCTGCGCGCGATGGGATATCGCAAGTTGACGGCACGCCCGCGCCACCATGCGCAGGACGCCGATGCCATCCCGACGTTTAAAAAAACTTCCCCGCCCAGGTGGCGGCGATCCAGGCGGCGCTCCCCCGCGGCACGCCCATAGAGCTGTGGTGGCAGGACGAGGCGCGGATCGGCCAGAAGAACGCCATCACCCGGCGCTGGGCGCGGCGCGGCACGAGGCCATCGGCGCCGAAGGACCAGCGTACGGCCTCGGCCTACATCTATGGCGCCATCTGTCCTGCCGAGGGCAAAGGCGCGGCGCTCGTCCTGCCCCGCTGCAACACCGAGGGGATGGCGCTGCACCTGGCCGAGATCGCTGCCGCCGTGGCCCCGGGCGCCCATGCCGTGCTGCTGCTCGATCGGGCGGGATGGCACATCTCGGCCGGGCTCGTCATTCCCGCCAACATCACGCTGCTGCCGCTGCCGGCGAAATGCCCCGAACTCAACCCCGTCGAGAACGTCTGGCAGTTCATGCGCGACAACTGGCTGTCGAACCGCATCTTCAAATCCTACGACGACATCCTCGACCATTGCTGCTTCGCCTGGAACCGTCTCACCGATCAGCCATGGCGCATCATGTCCATCGGACTGCGCAACTGGGCCCATGGGTGAAGATCAATGAGACTTGGTATAAATCATCACCCCACTTTGCAGGGAGTCACGGTTCCCTAAGCCGCTGATCATCATTGGATTTCGGGACCGAAGCTGACCAAGCGTGACGCGAAATGCGCGACGGGTATCGAGCGGGATATTTGTGGACGACGCCATCACAGCACATTAACAGATTGAAAACACAGCAAAAAATACGCGCCTGTTGGTAGCATGGAGGCTGCAATTGGGAGCGGTTTCTTGTGACACATTGTGATGGTCACGCCTCGTCACGCGCATCCGTGTTGAGTCGCTTTGACCCACGACACGTCACTATGTTCTTTTGATCCCAGGCCTCCAACTCGTCAATCGGATAGAGGACGGCCTTGCCGATCTTGATGTAAGTCGGCCCAACCCTCATTGCGCGCCAGTTTCGCAGAGTCCCCACCGAGATTCCGCCGCGATAGCGCTCCGAGACTTCTTCGGCAGTCAGATATTTCCTCTCGTCCATTGAGATCTCCATGCATCTCGTCGCTGGCAACTAGTGCCGCGCCACCCGCCGAAGGCTTCGCCACACGTAACGTTGAGCAGGCTCCGGCGCGCTGCCGAACGGGCGCTCATGCTCTCGCACGCTTATTGATGGGCGCTGGTCTCAGAGAAGGGAAGAAGTGAAAGGTCGGAGTAGTGGCTTCGGATATCATCGGATAGAAATCGGATGCATTGAAATCATTTCGATGGCGCGCTGTCGCACCCTGGCCAAGTCGAGATGGTGGAGCAACGACGAAGTCCAGCTCGCTCTCAGCCCAGTCGCTGCTGTCATAGTAGAATAGGCGGTGGCTGGCGTTCGCAGTTTTGTATGGAGGTGGCGCCCCAGCGTTGATGAAACTGATGTCAGCGAGCGGCACCATTTCGCGCAGTTGGTGTCGACGGATGGTCCGCTTGATTGGACCGTCATTCCGCTGAGCCATCGTCGTCTCCTCAGCTCTTCCTTTTGAGGAAATGAGCGCGATAGGCCCCGAAAGGGAAGGGCGGAAATTCAGATGTCGGATGGCGGGATACTGTGGCGTACAAATAGAAAGCTGTCTGGCTTGGTGATCGATGCACCCATCTCTTAGAAAGCTGGCGCTCCGAAGATCACCAGTTCGCGCTCTTTGGTCTCTTCTGAGAGTGGACGGGGCCAGCGGTAGCTCGCGCCGATGTGTTCAGTGCCCGGCGGCGCGAATGAGCGCCTTCAGCGCCTTTTCATCAATTTTGTCGCCCCCATGGAAATCGATGGCACGCCTGGTGCTGCCTTTGAGGCTGGAGTTGAAGAGGCCTGAAGGGTCTTCCAACGAGCCGCTCTTGGCGAAGGTCATCCTCACGACATTCTGTACGTCTCACCGGGCCGCCGTCCCGGGATGAACGAATTGATCCTTGCTTGATTAGCATGTTCTCAACTTGACGCGCCCGATCAGCTTCCTGATGCAACCAGTCGCGAAAAGCTAGAAGTGCCGGATCTTCCTTTCGAATAGCGCGGTATTCTAGAAGCCAACCCCCGACTGTGTGCGCGACGATCGGGAATGGCGCGACCAAGCGGCCCGCGGCCAGGGCATCGCTGACGTAGGGGATTTGAGCGATGGCGACTCCGACCTCGTCGAGTGCCGCCTGCATCGCCATGACATTACTCTCGAATGACATCTCACCGGCGGGGTGCACGGGGGAGCGTAAGCCGGCCGCCGCGAACCAGTGTGGCCATTCATTGGGCATGTGGGACACGACGATGAGAGTCGCGTTGCGCAAGTCGTCAGGCGAGCGCAGCGTTGATGCGAGCTTAGGCGTGCAGACCGGCACGACGGTGCTCGGGAATAGGCTTTCTGCAATGTAGCCCGGCAACGCGTCGGTATCGCGTCGGATAGTGCAGGTCCAGTCATCGCGTACCGGGCGAGTTGCGCCACCCGTCGCCATGCGCACTTCGACGTCGGGATGGCTGCGATAGAAGCTTGCCAGTCGCGGGATCAGCCAAGTGACCGCCAGGGTTGGGCCGACTCCAACCGTTAGCACCGGGCCACCACGCATCGCCGTAACGCTTTCAGTGAGCCGAGCGATGGAATCGAAAGCATCAGTCAGACCGGACAGCAGTGCCTGCCCTTGCGCCGTCAGCTCAAGCGCGTTCGCATGTCGCCGGAACAGAGGAAAACCAAGACGATCCTCCAGCAGGCGGACCAAGCGGCTTACCGCAGTTTGGGTGACGTTCAGCTCTCTTGCCGCGGCGGTGAAACTGCCATGCCGGCCAGTTACCTCAAAAGCGCGCAGTCCGTTCAGCGAGGGTAATCGCCGCACCATGTGAGACCCCAATCTTTCCTTGGGGATACGGTAAGTTAAACGCGTTTGCCTGACAATGATCTCCGCCCCAATATGTTTTGAGTGATCTTATTTCGTACGGAGGGCGCGCGTGCACTACCACGCTGTTCAGGCTCAGTTTTCAATGGGCTATCGTCAGTGCAACGTCCGACTCCAGTCGGACCCGGCATTTGGGCATTGCAGAGCGTCGGGAGGCAAGGCGTGACCAAAGGCGCTCTCTTCAGCATCGTCATTGTGACAGCGGGAGTTCTATGCATGGCTTACACCCACCCGGCCTTCGCCCAGGAAAAGCGAGGTGTGCTCCCGCATGCACCGCTGCTGAAGAGCGTACTGCCCGATACAGAAAACCAGGAAGTTGCAGTCTACGAAACGGAATACGCTCCAGGCGGGATCAATCCCCGTCACTTACACCCGGCAGCGATCACCTTCCATGTCTTATCCGGCACAGGGGTTTGGCAGGAGGAAGGCAAGCCGCCCGTAACACTTAAAGCTGGTGACAGCTTGTTTGTCCCGGCCGGAACAATTCACGCTCATTGGAACCCCAGCGTCACCGATCGTCTCCGCTTCCTGGAGTTCATCGTGGCTGAAAAAGACAAGGGACGATCCATTCCTAAACCGTGAAAGACTAGATCGCGACCGAATCCCAGAATTTCAGAGCTAGTTGGAGCCTGAATGACGGACGAAGCTCTCAGCGGCAGACAACTGGACGGAAATGGCGGATATGTCTGCCCGAAACCTGCGCCGAACTCTCATCATCATCGCTGGTGTAACGATTTTTGCCGGACTGCTCTATTGGCAATTAGCACCTAAATCCCCGCCAGACCGTAGCACCCGCTCGGCGGAGCGCCCGCCCGCGCCGGTGAGCATTGCAGTCGCAACGCGACAGGATGTGCCGATCTACCTCACCGGACTCGGGACGGTGCAGGCGTCATTTACCGTCAGTATCCGATCCCAAGTCGACGGTAAGCTGCGAGAGGTGCTGTTCACCGAAGGGCAACGGGTAAAGAAGGGCGACGTGCTCGCCATGATCGATCCGCGCCTGTTCCAGGCAGCGCTCGACCAAGCCAAAGCCAAAAAGAAGCAGAATGTCGCGCTATTGGCTGGTGCGGAAAAAGATCTCGCGCGTTCCAAGACTCTCGCGCAAAAGGATTTCGGCACTCAACAGAATGTTGATCAGCAGCAAACCAAGGTCGATCAGCTCAAAGCCTCCATTGAGGCTGACATGGCTGAGATCGCAACCGCACAGACCCAGGTTGATTACACCGCGATAACTGCGCCGAGCGATGGTCGCGTGGGCGTTCGCTTGGTCGACCCTGGTAACCTCGTGCGCGCCTCGGATGCCGGAGCGATCGCAACTTTAGTCCTGACGCAGCCTTCGGCGGTTCATTTCACGCTGCCGGCCCGCGCGCTGTCGGACATTCGTAACGCCATGGCGCGTGGTCCCGTCGAGGTTACCGCATTCGACCAGGACAATAGTCGCGCGCTGGGCACGGGAAAAATCCTGCTCATTGACAACGTAATCAGCCAAGCCACGGATACCATCCGTCTGAAGGCGGTATTCGCCAATGACGACGACCAACTGTGGCCAGGCCAATACGTCAATGCACGCGTGCTGGTCACGATCCAGCGCGACGTGCTTGCTGTGCCATCGAACGCCGTCCAACGCGGGCCGCAGGGCTTGTTCACCTGGATCGTGACCACCAAGAACACAGCCGAGTCGCGCCCAATTCAGATCGGTGGGACGACAGGTGATCTGACGGTCGTTACGTCGGGGCTGGCGGAGGGTGAGCGCGTTGTTACTGACGGACAATTCAGGCTTCAGCGCGGCGGTCTCGTGAGCGTCACCGCGCCGCGATCGGTCGAAGGGGGGAGGGGCAAATGAACCTTTCCGAACCGTTCATCAGGCGTCCGGTCGCAACTACGCTCCTGATGGTGGCGCTGGCGTTTGCGGGAATCACTTCGTTCTTGTTCTTGCCGGTTGCGCCGCTCCCGCAGGCCGACTTTCCGACCATTCAGGTCACTGCTACGCTTCCCGGCGCAAGCCCGGACACTATGGCGTCGTCCGTCGCGACACCGCTCGAACGTCAGTTCGGGCAGATCGCCGGCGTCACGCAGATGACGTCGTTCAGCGCGCTCGGTGCGACGTCGATCACCATTCAATTCGACCTCGAGCGCAACATCGATGCGGCCGCGCAGGACGTGCAGGCGGCGATCTCAGCGGCGGCCCGGACACTACCGGAATCCATGCCATCCCCGCCAACCTACCGGAAGCTCAACCCCGCCGAAGCGCCGATCCTGATCTTGTCGGTGCATTCCGACACGCTGCCGCTCACTGCGGTCAGCGAATATGCCGACAGCTACCTTGCGCAGCAGATCTCGCAGGTATCGGGCGTCGCCCAGGTCTCCATCGGCGGCGAGCAGCGGCCTTCCCTTCGCATCCAGGTCGATCCAGCCAAGCTCGCAGCGCGCGGGCTGACGCTCGAAGAGGTGCGCGGCGCTCTCGTTGGCGCGACCACGAACGCCCCGAAGGGCAGCCTCACGACCGCGAAGGCGAGCTTCGTCTTCGTCGCCAACGATCAGGTCACCGAGGCGGAGGCGTTCGAGGACGTCACCATTGCTTATCGCGACGGCGCGCCGGTCCGGGTGCGGGACGTCGGCCGTGCGGTGGCCGCGGCGGCCGACAGGAACGCCGCAGCCTACCATAACAACACGCCGGGCATTCTGCTCTCGGTCAACAAGCAGCCCGGCGCCAACGTCATCGAAACGGTCGACCAGATCAAGGCGCAGCTGCCGCGCCTCACCGCGAACCTTCCTCCCGCTATCACGGTAGAGACCGCTCTCGATCGGACGGTCACGATCCGCGCCTCGGTCCATGAGGTGGAGTTCACGCTTGCGCTTACTGTCGCCCTCGTCGTGATGGTGGTCCTGCTCTTCCTGCGAAGCCTCTGGGCGACGGTGATCCCGAGCGTCGCCGTGGTGTTGGCCCTCGTCGGCTCGTTCGCCGCGATGTATCTCCTCGGCTTCAGTCTCAACAATGTCTCACTGATGGCTCTCACCATCGCTATCGGCTTCATGGTCGACGACGTCATCGTCGTCGTCGAGAATATCCATCGTCACCTGGAGGGCGGCAGCTCGCCATTCGAAGCGGCGCTCAGAGGATCGCGCGAGATCGCCTTCACGGTCCTGTCGATCAGCGTGTCCCTGGTCGCGGTCTTCATCCCGCTTCTGCTCATGGGCGGCATCGTCGGACGCCTGTTTCGTGAATTCGCGCTCACCGTGACGGCGTCGATCCTGGTCTCCGTGTTCGTCTCGTTGACGCTCGTACCGATGCTGTGCGCGCGCTTCCTGCAGCAGGAATCCGGCAAGCACGGCCGTGTCTATCGGGCAATCGAATCGGTCTTCGACGCCATGCTGTCGGGCTACCGGCACACGCTCGACATCGCGCTGCGACACCAAGCCGCGATGCTGGCCGTGTTCTTCGCCACGGTGGCGCTGACCATTGTCATGGCGGTTCAGATCCCGAAGGGCTTCTTCCCGCCGCAGGACATCGGTCTGATCGGCGGCGTGGCGGAAACTTCGCAAGGAGCCTCGTCCGAGGAAATGCAGCGCCTGATGCGGGCGCTCGGCGAGGTCATCCTGCGCGATCCCGACGTTGCCGGGGTCAGTGCGACCACCGCCAGCACGGGCGGCAACGGCAATGCGCAGACCGCGAATACCGCCCGTTTCACCATCGTTCTCAAGCCGCGCGAAGAGCGCGCGTTGAGCGCCTCGCAGATTATCAATCGGCTGCGGCCGGAAGTTGCCAAGGTCCAGGGCGCGAGCCTGTCCATGCAGGCGATCCAGGACATCACGGTCGGCGGCCGGAGTTCCCGAGGGAGCTTCCAGTACACGCTGCAGAGCACCGATGTCGTCGAGCTGACCAAGTGGTCACAGAGGATGCTCGAGACGATGCGGGCGCTTCGGGAAGTCGCCGACGTATCGACGGATCTGCTCGCCAGCGCGCCGCAGATCACGGTGCTGATCAATCGCGATCAGGCCTCCCGTTTCGGCATTTCGGTGCAACTGATCGACGACACCCTTAACAGTGCCTTCGGCCAGCGGCAAATCACGCAATACTTCACGCAGCTCAATACTTATCCGATCATCCTCGAGATACTGCCGGAGCAGCAGGCCGACTTCTCGTCACTACAGCGGATCTATCTCAAGTCGCCGCTGACCGGTGCCGCTGTTCCGCTTTCGGCTCTGGTGACGTTCGATACGACCAAGGTCGGGCCGCTGTCCGTCACGCATCAGGGACAGTTCCCGTCGGTCACGCTGTCGTTCAACCTGACGCCGGGCGTCGCGCTCGGCCAGGCCGTCGACGCCATCAACCAGGCTGCCCTCGAGATCGGCATGCCGGGCTCGGTCATCGGCGCATTCCAGGGCAACGCACAGGCCTTCCAGACCTCGCTGGCGACGACGCCGGCGCTGATCGTGGCGGCCCTGGTCGTCGTCTACATCGTCCTCGGGATTCTCTATGAAAGCTTTATCCATCCTCTAACGATTCTATCGACGCTGCCGTCAGCCGGTATCGGCGCGTTGCTCGCGCTGCACGTCGGCCATATGGACTTGTCCGTGATTGGTATAATCGCGCTCATTCTCTTGATCGGCATCGTGAAAAAGAACGGCATTATGCTGGTCGACTTTGCCATCGTTGCCCAGCGTGACCGTCATATGACGCCAATCGAGGCGATCCGCGAAGCCTGCCTGTTACGTTTTCGCCCGATCTTGATGACGACGGCGGCGGCGCTTCTTGCGGGCGTCCCGCTCGCACTCGCCACTGGCACCGGCTCGGAGCTGCGCCAGCCGCTTGGCTACGCAATGGTCGGCGGACTCGCGCTCAGCCAACTACTTACACTCTACACCACGCCGGTCGTCTATCTCTATCTTGAGCGTTTGCGGTCTTTCCTCAAAGGGAACGCAAGAGCAAGGCCTGAGATGTATAAGCCGATGTTCGAGGAGTCGGAAGGAAACGATTTCGTGCTGGGCGAATTCAAGAAGTGACGTTTCGAACAATCATGGCAATCAAAGGCCCTCGCGCGGATGAGCCGCGCATCCAGTGCGGCACGCTGCCAAGGCGCAGGAATGGCACAAGCGTCCCTTCGCCGCTGAATAGCTTTATACGCTCAACGTCGACGAATCGGTTGGCGCGCAGATCGGAGCAGCAATGGTTAGTGTTATTGCGTGCCATGCGCTCGCCCGGGATGCTCGGTCGAACGACGATTGTCTTCGAGCTGCACGTCGACGATGTCGATGCGGCGTTCAAGCGCGTGCTGGATGCTAGCGCGCAGGTCAAGCTGCATGTCTCGCGTTGATGCCCGCTTGGGCTGCGGGAGTTCTGTTTACAGCCCGAGCAGCGTGCAACAGATAACATCGCGATCGTGACATGCGCGGCCGAGACCTTGGGACGTTACCGGTTGAGCTCAAGCATCTCCGCTACGCTGATGCGGCGTCGCAGCACGGCAGCTTCCGCAAGGCGGCCGACGCACTTGGAGTCAAGCAATCAAATCTCAGCCGCAGAATCCGAACTCTTGAGGAGCGCCTCGGCTATCGATTGTTCGAACGGACCAATGGGGGCGTGCGGCCGACACCTGTGGGGCGCGACTTTCTTCAAGGCGCACGGCGGATTCTCGATGACCTCCAAGCGATTGTGGATGCCGCAGATGCGGTGGCGCGGGGCGCGACTGGACAACTCCGGCTCGGGTTCTACACCTCGCTCTCGGCCGGGAATTTGCGCAGCACGCTGCTCGACTATGCGCGCCGTTTTCCGCAAGTGCGCATCAGCGTGGTTGAGGACGAGCGCTGTCGTTTGTGCACCGGCCTGCGAAACGGGCAGATCGACATTGCGATCGTCACTGGCGAGCCGACAGCCGAAGGTGGCACGTCGATGGCGCTCTGGAGCGAACGGATCCTGATCGCTCTTCCTGAAACCCATCGGCTCGCAGCCAAGGACGTCCTCAACTGGACTGACCTGAAGCGAGAACGGTTCGTGTTGAGTACGCGGGATCCGGGGCCCGAGATCGAGGCTATTCTGACTGCGAAGCTGCTCACGCCGGGGGAGTCGCTCGACATCGACCATCACAACGTCAACGCGGAAAGCCTCAAGTGCCTGGTCAGCGCGGGACGTGGCATCACAGCAGTGTGCGAATCCTGCATGGGGTCAGTCCCGCACGGCATCGTGTTTCGCGAGACGCGCGACGGCAATGGATCAACACGTGTTGGCTTTTGTGGCCATTGGATGCCGGGCAACGAGAATCCTGCGCTGCGGAATTTCATTCAGGTGCTGGAAGAGCGATGCCCGCCGTTGGGTGTGCGGCCGAACGGCGTCTAGGGGACGCGCAGCTGGCAGCGAAAGACACATGTATCGCTTCAAATGCGTTCTTGTGCATGAAATCCTGCGCTCGTTATAGGCCTTATGTCCTGCGTGACTGGCGCATTGAGATGGATCACATCGGGCAACGCAGGATTTCCCTCGTCGCAGGGCTGGGCGTCCCTCAAGCATGAAAACGCCCGATATCAAATAACGACCTACAACCTGATCGATGGCCATGAGCCGCTCTATCATGGGAGCCTGGGGCTGGACGAATATAGACCCCTCATGGCCGCGCAGGGCTTTGAGACTGTGTGGCGCATCAGTTCGATGATCCTTGCGATACGGCGACCATATGGCCGGCGCGAATGCGCCGGGATGCTCTGCCTCTGCCCTCGGCCTATGAGCTACCGTTGCTCGCCGCGCGCTTCGCCTTGAGGAATCCCCGGTCGGTGGCCATGAAACGCGCGATCATCGGTGCGACCAGCTTGGAGGGCTCCGCGGCTTGGCCGCTTTCGCGGCCAAGAATCTCCGCATAGGCGATGAGATCGCGGTGAAGTGCGGCGGGTAGCTCCACCGAAATCTTCACGGGCTTGTCGTCTTCGAGTGGCCCGAGCTTTAGCTTGCCCATCGGCTAGCCTCCGTAGGGTTCGAGCACCAGGTCGCGCGTAACGATCACGCGCACGGGAAAGCCCGGCCGGATGGTCAGTGTCGGCGCGACATTAAGCTGCCGGCGGATGATCTGCTGGCCGGCATCGTTGATCGTGTCCTGGCCGCCGTTGCGGATCGCCTGGATCAAACGGTCGTCGTCATTGGTCGCGAGCTCGGCACCGACGCTCAGCAGTGTCGAGAGGCCGGCCGCCTTTGCGAGATCCCACCAATGGTAGTCGACGCCGTCTTGTAGGCCCGCGTACCCCTCGACGTCTGCGCCCGGCTGGCGCTCGAGGACGATCGAGCGTCCGTTCGGGAAGATCAGCCGGTTCCAGACCAGGAGCACGCGGCTTTGACCGAACTGAACGCTGTTGTTGTATTGACCGATCACGCGGGTGCCCTGGGGCACCAAGAGGATGCGGCCTGTCGGGCTGTCGTAGATGTTCTCCGTCACCTGCGCGGTGATCTGGCCCGGGAGATCCGAATGGATACCGGTAATGAGGGCCGCCGCGATCACGGCGCCCGCCTGGAGGATGTAAGGCGACGCCGGCGCGGCGACGCGATCCGGCGCGACCGTGCGCCGGTCGGCGGCCGCATTGAGGAATGCGAGCTGCCGATCCTGGGCCGATGGAGTGGCGGGTGGCGGCGCGAGTCCGAGGCCCGTGAGGTCCGGCACAGGCGGCGGCGCGATCGTCGCGGCGCCGGGGCCCGTCGAGGCTATGGGCCGGTTCTCGGTGCCGCTGAAAAGCCTGCTGACGCGGGCGGTTTCGATCTCCTGCAGGCGCCGTTGCTCCTCCGCGCTCATGCCCGGATTGGGCTGGTTCGGCGATGGCTGGCCACGATTTTGCGCGCCCAGGATGGGTCGCCCGAGGTCGCCCGGAAGCGGCGGACCCAATTGCGGAACACCGCTGTAATCGCGCGGCAATCCGGCCAGGCCGTCGGCGGTCGATCGATTGTCGGTCGAGTAAAGTTCTTCTGCGGGCCTCCCCGCGTCGCGGGTTTGTAGTGCGTAGATCAACGCGCCGCCGATGCCGACGCTCGCCACGAGTCCGATGCCGGCGAGCACCTTGCGCGAGAGCCGCGTGACGCGCGGCGCCTCGCCACGCAGCCGCATCGGGTCGGCCGCGTCGCCGCCCGACCCGGTCAGCGGCGCCTCTTCTTCTTTCCGGGGTTCAGGGTCGCTCACGACGTCGGCCTCCCGTCAGTGCGGACGATGCGGACGCGCTTCTGGCGGTCGCCAGCGCCGAAGCGCAGCTCGGCGGCCGCGAACAGGCGGTCGACGATCATGTAGTTGGCGCGGACGCGGTAGTTCACGAGTTCGGAGGTGTTGCCCTCCGGACCGACGACGAATAGCGGCGGCATTTCGCCCTGACCAATGCCGCGCGGAAACTCGATGAAGACTTGGCGTCCATCATCGTAGGCGCGCAGCGGCCGCCAGGGCGCACGGTCGCCCTCGATGGCGTAGCGGAAATTGATGTTGGCGAGGTCGACGCCGGTGGCGACGGGACTGCTGGCCTCGGCCTGCGCGTTCTGGCGCCGCAGCGCGATAAGCTGATCCTGCGGATACTGCCAGGACACCGACGCCATATAGGTGCGCTCGGTCGAGCGCAGCTCCATGTGGTAGGTGCGCAAATTGGTGTTGATGATGAGATTCGTCATCAAGTCGGCGCGGGTCGGTTTCACCAGGATATGAACTTGCTGGGTCGCGCCCGAGCCGCTCAACGTGTCGCCGATGATCCAGCGAACCGTGTCGCCGGCGGCGACCGGGCCGGAGCCGACCAGTTGCTCGCCCGGCTGAAGAGCGATGTCGGTGATCTGCCCGACGGCGGTGTAGACCTGATAGAGCGCGCCGCCCGTATAGGGATAGACCTGCATGGCATTGATGAAGCCGTCGCGGACAGGCTGCACGCGCGCGGCGGCGTTCGCCTGATTGACGCGCGCTGTCGGATCGGTGGGTTCGGGCGTGCCGCGGGATGGCTCGACGGGCTTCATCTGACCGGGGAGTGGCAGAGGTCGCGGCAGCTCGACCACGCGGACGGGAGCCGGAGGATTGGCGCTCAGCGCCGCTGGCACGGCGTCATCATAGGAGATCTCTGGCGGCCTGTTCGCCGTGGCGCAGCCGGCGAGCGCCGACGTGCACAGCAGGAGAATCGTAAATGTGGAAGTGCGAGAAGCCGGGTTTCCGGCTTTACGGAAAGACGGCTTCATTGCCCAAGCTCCCGTGACCAGTTGATGGCGTTGACGTAGATTCCAAGCGGGTTGGCGCGCAGCCGATCGGCGTTGCGCGGAACCTGCACGACGATGGTGAGGATGGCGGTCCAGCGGGTCGTCTCGGCGAGCTGGCCGTTCTCGTACCGGCGCTCGACCCAGGCGACACGGAAACTGTCCGGCGATGCCCGGATGACGCTGGAGACGTCGACAGCGATCTGCTGCCGGCCGACCTTGGTGAAGGGGTCGTTGGATCGCGCGTAGTCGTTGAGCGCCATCGCGCCACGGTCGGTCGTGAAGTCGTAGGCGCGCAGCCAGTTCTGCCGGACGATGATGGCGTCGGCCGGGATCGAGCGGACCTGCTCGATGAAGCGTGCGAGATGAAAGGCGATCTGGGGATCGGTCGGACGATAATCGGCGACCGCTGGCGCCACGGCCTGCGCCTGGCCGAGCCTGTCGACCTGCACCACCCACGGCACGATCGTGCCGCGCGCCGATTGCCAGACCAGCGCCGCTGCGAAGCTGGCGGACAGGAGCAGCGAACCGAACGCCATGAAGCGCCAATTCTTCGCCTGGACGCGAGCGGCGCCGATGCGCTCGTCCCAGACCTGAGCGGCGCGCTGGTACGGCGTCTCGGGTTCGGGCGCTTTGCCGTAGTGGGTCGAGGGTCTTTTGAACATTAGCGGTCGCCTCCGGAGAGATTGATGGAAGAGCCGCCGCCGTGGCTGTCGCCGCTACGCACGGCGTGGGCGGCCGCGGTCACACCGTGGCTCAAGGCCTGAGAACGCTTCATGCGCTGGGCCCAGGCCGGCGGCCCGTCAGTTGCCGCGGACGGCGCAGCCTCGGACGCGCTTGCGCCGATCGAACCCATGGTCGATGTGCCGCCGGTGGCGGCGAACGCAGATTTGCCGCCTTCGGAGAAGCTCGACTTCATGCTGTCGGCTGCCCGGGAGGCCGCGCGACGCAGCGGTGAAGTGGCGGCCGCGCCAGCGGCGCGAGCAACGCCACCGAGTCCGGACCCAACGGCCGACGCGCCCGACTGACCGGCGGCGCCGAGGCTGTAGGCCGTCGAGGCGCCACCGGCCAGGGCTGCTCCCCCACGAGCGGCAGCGGCGGTTCCGGAAAGAGCAGCGGCGCCGCCGCGCAGGGCCATTCCGCCAGCCGCGCCGGCCGCGACCAGAGCGCCGCCCGCGGCGAGCCCGGTTCCGACCGCCGCGCCGGCGCCAAGCTGCGGACCACCAGAGACAAGGCCGTTGGCGATGCCAGGACCGAAGATGCCAAGGCCC
Source organism: Pseudomonadota bacterium (assembly GCA_043822005.1). Taxonomy (GTDB): domain Bacteria; phylum Pseudomonadota; class Alphaproteobacteria; order Rhizobiales; family Rhizobiaceae; genus Mesorhizobium_A. Next base: position 60,959 of record JBDRCE010000070.1, read on the forward strand.
AGCAGCGACAATGCGGCGAGCACGATCGCCATCGCTTGGTCGATCGTCGGCGTCTGGTTGCCGAAGCCGGCGGTGAATTGGCCGAACAATGTCGAGCCGATGCCGATGATAACGGCGAGCACCAGCACCTTGATGCCCGAGGAGATGACGTTGCCGAGCACGCGCTCGGCCATGAAGGCGGACTTGCCGAACAGGCCGAACGGAATGAGGACGAAGCCGGCCAAGGTCGTGAGCTTGAACTCGATCAGCGTAATGAAGAGCTGGACGGCCAGAATGAAGAAGGCGAGCAGGATCAGCGCCCAGGCGAAAAGCAGGCAGGCGATCTGGATGAAGTTTTCGAAGAAGGCGATCCATCCCATCAAGTTGGAGATGGAGTCGAGAAGCGGCCGACCAGCGTCTAGACCAGTTTGGGCGACTTTACCGGGGCGCAAGAGATCCTCGATGGTGAACCCGGTGCCCGATGCTTTCAGACCGAGCCCCGCGAAGCTCTCGAAGACGATGCGCGAGAGGTTGTTCCAGTTGCCGATGATGTAAGCGAAGACGCCGACGAACAGGGTCTTCTTGACCAGGCGCGCCATGATGTCGTCGTCGGCGCCCCAGCTCCAGAATAAGGCGGCGAGCGTCACGTCGATGACGATCAGCGTTGTGGCGATGAACGCCACCTCGCCGCCAAGCAGGCCGAAGCCGCCATCGATATAGCGGGTGAAGACTTCGAGGAATTGGTCGATGACGCCGGTGCCGCCCATAGATCACCGCCCGTTGTGACGCTGAGGCGATGCTGGCGCGGGCGCAGCGCCGAGAAAGCGCTCGCGAGTTTCGGCCCAGGTGCGCAAGCATTCGGAATCGCGTGAAGCGGCCTCGCCGAGCAGTTGGCAGCGCCGTTGTGCCTGGCGCAGCGGATCGGCCGGGGTGACCTCAACTGGCCGCAGCACCTGGCCGGCCGGCTCTTCCTTTTTCCGGGTCATCTCGATCGCCGTCGCGGTGATGGCGAGGGCGACGAAGACGATGGCGCCGAGGCGCGCTAGAAGCTTGCCGTCCATGACATGATCCTCGTGAGGGGCCTTAGTTGACATTCGGGAACATGCGAGCGTTGCCGGGCTGATAGCCGCTGCCGGGGGTCAGGAAGCGGCGGCGCTGCTCGCGACCCTGCTCGACAGCCGCCGCGCGCTCCGCTTCGGTCAGCGCTTGAGCCCGCCCGTTCGCGACAACGACGGCCGTGAGATCGGCGAGCTGCTGGGCCTGGAGCGCGAGGAGCTGATTGCCGGCCTGCGACGCCTGTAGGGCGCCGGTCGCGCCCTGGCTTTGGCCGATGAGCGCTGACATCTCGGCGCGGTTGGTGTCGATATTGCCGACGACGCCGGCCTGTACCCGCATGGCGTCCTGCAGGCCGCCGACGGTGTTCTGCCAGCGCTCGCGTGCCTGCGCCACGAGCTGCTGGTCGGAGGCGGACATCGACGCGTTGCCGTATGTGGAAGTGAACGCCTGGTCGATCTGCTGGACGTCGTAGGCGATACGCTGCGCCTGGCCGAGGAGCTGCTGCGTCCGCTGCACGGACTGCTGCATGCGTTGAAGCGAGGAGTAAGGCAGGCTCGCGAGGTTTCGCGCCTGGTTGATCAGCATCGTCGCCTCATTCTGAAGCGAGGTGATCTGATTGTTGATCTGCTCCAGCGCACGAGCAGCGGAGAGAACATTCTGTACGTAGTTCGTCGGGTCGTAGACGATCCACTGCGCGGAAGCCGGCTGGACCATCAGGGGCGACAGCGCCACGGGGATCGAAAGAATGGATGCGGCAAGAAGCGCCGCGCGCGAGCGACGGAAGATCATGGCTGGGTCTCCAGGTTGTTGAGGTTGGGGATGAGGTCGGCGGCCCAGGCGACGCCGCGCAGACGCAGCCAGGCCGGCAGGAAACCCTCGCGGCCGTGTTCTGCGACGACGCGCTCGATCGCAGCCTGATCAGTTTTTGAGGAGGCGGCGCAGAGCGCCAACGCCACGTCGGACAGACCAAGTTCGAAGAGCCGGTTGCCGCGGCGGGATTGGCAGTAGTAGTCGCGCTTCGGCATTGCGCGGGCGAGGATCTCGATCTGGCGATCGTTGAGTCCGAAGCGCCGATAGATCGCCGTGATCTGCGGCTCGATCGCGCGCTCATTCGGCAATAGCAGCCGGGTCTGACAGCTCTCGACGATGGCCGGGGCGATCGCCGAGCTGTCGATGTCGGAGAGCGATTGGGTGGCGAAGACGACGGACGCGTTCTTCTTGCGAAGGGTCTTCAGCCACTCGCGAAGCTGGCCGGCGAAATCTTCGTCATCGAGCGCCAGCCAGCCTTCGTCGATAATGAGCAGCGTGGGGCTGCCGTCGAGGCGGTCCTCGATTCGGTGGAAGAGATAGGCGAGCACGGCCGGTGCGGCGGCCGTGCCGATCAGGCCCTCGGTCTCGAACGCCTGCACAAAGGCTTCGCCAAGATGCTCGCTCTCGGCGTCGAGCAAGCGGCCGTAGGCGCCCCCAACACAATAGGGCCGAAGCGCCTGCTTGAGGTCGTTCGATTGAAGGAGGACGGCGAGTCCGGTGAGCGTGCGTTCGCCTACAGGTGCGCTCGCCAGCGAGGTCAGCGCCGTCCAGATGTATTCCTTCACCTCTGGCGCGATCGTCACGCCCTCGCGCTGCAAGATCGCGACGATCCAATCAGCCGCCCACGCGCGTTCCGGCACATGGTGTATGCCGGCGAGCGGTTGCAGCGAGACACTGTCAGCGGCGTCTTCTGTCAGGCCGCCGCCGAGATCGTGCCAGTCACCGCCCATGGACAGCGCGGCCGCACGGATCGAGCCGCCGAAGTCGAAGGCGAAGACCTGTGAGCGGGGATAGCGCCGAAATTGGAACGCCATCAGCGCCAGCAGCACGGACTTCCCCGCACCGGTTGGCCCGACGACCAGCGCGTGGCCGACGTCGCCGACATGAAGGGAAAACCGGAACGGGGTCGATCCTTCGGTCCTGCCGTAGAGCAAGGGGGGTTGCCCGAGATGCTCGTCCCGTTCCGGCCCCGCCCACACCGCCGACAGCGGAATCATATGGGCGAGATTGAGCGTCGAGATCGGCGGTTGCCGGACGTTGGCGTAGACATGGCCCGGCAGCGACCCAAGCCAGGCGTCCACGGCGTTGATCGTTTCTGACATTGCGGTGAAATCGCGGCCCTGAACGATCTTCTCCACCAGGCGCAGCTTCTCGGCTGCGATGCGTGGATCGGCGTCCCACACGGCGACCGTCGCGGTGACATAGGCCTGACCGGCATAGTCGGCGCCGAGTTCCTGCAGCGCGAGGTCGGCATCGGCCGCCTTGTTCGCCGCATCGGTGTCGACGAGCACCGAAGCCTCGTTGGTCATCACCTCCTTGAGAATCGCCATGATGCTCTTGCGCTTGGCGAACCATTGCCGCCGGATCTTGGTGAGCAGTTTGGTGGCGTCGGTCTTGTCGAGAAGGACGGCGCGCGTCGACCAGCGATATGGAAAGGCCAGCCGGTTGAGGTCGTCGAGCAGCCCGGGCGTGGTCGCGGTCGGAAAACCGACAATGGTGAGGATGCGGAGATGCGTCTCGCCCAGCCGCGGCTCCAGTCCGCCGATGAGCGGTTGATCGGCCAGCAACGCGTCGAGATACATCGGCGTCTCGGGCACGCGCACGCGATGGCGCTTGGTCGAAACGGTCGAATGGAGATAGGTCAGCGTCTCGCCGTCATCGAGCCATGCGCATTCCGGCATGAAGTTCTCGATGAGCTGAAGCACGCGGTCGGTGCGATCAGCGAAGCCGCGCAACGCCTCATGAGGGTCAAGGCCGTTGTCGGCCTTGCCTTCATAGAGCCAGCTCTCGGCGCGGGCGGCGTCCTCGGCCGGCGGTAGATAGACGAAGGTCAGGAAGTAGCTCGACTCGAAATGCGAGGCGTCTTCCTCGAAATCGGCCTTGCGCTCGGCGTCGACCAAGGCGGACGCCGCCTCGGGAAAACGGCTCGCCGGATAGGCGCCGGCGCCATGGCGCTGCGCCTCGACGAAAATCGCCCATCCCGAGCCGAGCCGGCGGAAGGCGTTGTTGAGCCGGCCGGCGACAGCGACGAGTTCGGCCGGCACGGCGGAGTCGAGGTCAGGACCGCGGAAGCGGGCGGTGCGTTGGAAGCTGCCGTCCTTGTTGAGGACGATGCCCTCGCCCACGAGCGCGGCCCAGGGTAGGAAATCCGCGAGGCGGATTGAGGTTCGGCGATATTCGGCAAGGTTCATCATCGAGGCCTCACGCGCTCAGGTGGCCGGGGATGCGCAGGTGACGGCGCACCACGTCGACGAATTGCGGATCGCGTTTGGCTGCCCACACGGCCGCGAAATGCCCGATCGCCCAGAGCCCGAGACCGACCAGCCAGAGCCGCAGGCCGAGGCCGAGCGCCGCCGCCAGCGTGCCGTTGAGGATCGCGATGGAGCGCGGCGCGCCGCCGAGCAGGATGTGTTCGGTGAGCGCCCGATGGACCGGGACGGCGTAGCCGGGCACGTCGCCGGCGCTGTCGATCAGGCTCGCCATCAGACGAGCGCTCCGCCGCCGAACGAGAAGAACGACAGGAAGAAGCTCGACGCGGCGAAGGCGATCGAGAGGCCGAAGACGATCTGGATCAGCTTCCGCGCGCCGCCTGATGTATCGCCGAAGGCCAGTGTCAGGCCGGTGATGATGATGATCATCACGGCGATGATCTTGGCGACCGGCCCCTCGATGGATTCGAGGATCGATTGCAGCGGCGCTTCCCACGGCATGGAGGAGCCGGAAGCGTAAGCGGCCGGGGCCAGCATCATGCTGACGACGGTGACGGACACGGCGGTCGCGATATGACGGCGCGTGCGCAGGGCATGGCGGATCATGTGGAATCTCCTCGAGCGGGCTGGGTTGCGGGGATGACGCGGTAGTCGCCGTCTGGCTGAAGACCTTCGACGCGGGCGAGTTCGGCGAGGCGACGGGTCGAGCCGCGGCCGCTGAGAACTGCGACGAGATCGATGGTCTCGGCGATCAGCGCGCGCGGGACAGTGATGACGGCTTCCTGAATGAGCTGCTCGAGGCGGCGCAGCGCGCCAAGCGCGGTGCCAGCGTGGATCGTGCCGATGCCGCCCGGGTGGCCCGTCCCCCAGGCCTTGAGCAAATCCAGCGCCTCGGCGCCGCGCACCTCTCCGATCGGAATGCGATCGGGGCGCAAGCGAAGCGAGGAGCGGACGAGATCGGAGAGCGATGCGACGCCATCCTTCGTCCGCATGGCGACCAGGTTGGGCGCGGCGCATTGCAGCTCGCGCGTGTCCTCGATCAGCACGACGCGGTCGAAGGTCTTCGACACTTCGGCGAGCAAGGCGTTGGTGAGCGTGGTCTTGCCGGTCGAGGTGCCGCCGGCAACGAGGATGTTGCGGCGGTCCGCGACGGCGCGGCGGAGGATCTCAGCCTGTTCGGCAGACATGATCTCCGCAGCGACGTAGTCAGCGAGCGTGAAGACGGCGACGGCCGGTTTGCGGATCGCGAACGCCGGGGCCGCGACGACAGGAGGCAGGAGGCCTTCGAACCGCTCCCCCGTTTCGGGAAGCTCCGCCGAAACGCGCGGTGAACCGGAATGAACTTCGGCACCGACATGATGCGCGACGAGGCGGACGATGCGCTCGCCGTCCGCGGGCGACAGCCGCTCTCCGGTGTCGGAGAGCCCCTCGGACAGCCGGTCGATCCAGAGCCGCCCGTCGGGATTGAGCATCACCTCGACGATCGACGGGTCTTCCAGGAATCCGGCGATGGCGGGGCCGAGGGCGGTGCGCAACATGCGCGCGCCTCGAAGGATCGCCTCTGATTGCTGGTGAGAAACCGCCATGTCGTCCCCATTCTGCGCGGGGCCGCAAACACGCGGCCCTGGATCGGGGATCAGTAGAAGAGGCAGAAATCAGGGCATGACAACAAGCAGAACGGGGGCGTAGTGCTCTGGCGTACAAAGACAGGGACACGGCGGAACTGCCGGACTCTTGCGAGACGTTGCGCGGTGGTTATTCCGCGCCCGCGATGCCTGTGACGTCTTCGGAAATCTCCTCGCGCACCTTCGGCCCCTTGGCGAGTCGCCGGCCGAGCGCGGCGACGAAGGCGTCGTACCGCTCGCCCGCCTGTGCGCGTGCGGCCGCCTGAGCGGGCTCCGGTAAAGGTGGATTGGTGGTAAGCCAGTGGCGGACGAACACCGCAAGCATCTCCACGGAAATGCCGAGGTCGCGTTCCATGCGGGTCATCCGCCGGTCGAGCTGATCCAACCGCTTGGTGGTCGCGGCTTCCTGACGCTCGGCGGCGTCCGGCGACAGAAAGGATGCGATCGCTGCTTCGGCGACAAGCGACAGCGACTGATCGCGCCGCCCGGCATAGGCGGCGAGCGCCTTCATGACATCCGGATCGAGATAGACTGAAAGGCGCTGCTTTTTCGGAACCTTCATTGGTGGTGCGCTCAAAGGTCCATGCAGTCGTTGGGATCGAGCGAGACTTGCCGCGCGACGCCCTGCATGACCTGGTTCAGCCTGCTCGCGCGGGCGGCGTCGTCATCGGCGTCGTTCCCACGTTCGAAGTCGAACTCGTTATCGACCGGCGGCTTCTCGACGGTCCTCGCCGTGGCGAGCTCGGGTTGGCGACGGCGTTCCGACCCGGTCGAGTCGTCGTCGCCCGTGCCGTCCTGCGGAGCGGATGGATCGTGCTGCGGACGCGCCGGCAATGGCAGGGCGCTCCAATCGTCCGGCTTTCCCGCGGCTGGCTTCGTAAGCGCTGGCGACGGCAGCACGCGCTCCTGAAAGCGGCGATCCTCGAAGTAGCGCGCCTTCTTCGCGCGGATCGGCGGCGTGCCGGCGACCATGACGATCTCGTCGGCAGGCGGGAGCTGCATCACCTCGCCCGGCGTCAGCAGTGGGCGCGCGGTCTCCGATCGCGACACCATCAGGTGGCCGAGCCACGGGCTGAGCCGGTGTCCGGCATAGTTGCGCATCGCACGCATCTCGGTCGCCGTCCCGAGCGCGTCGGAAACGCGTTTGGCGGTGCGCTCGTCGTTTGTGGCGAAGCTGATCCTCACATGGCAGTTGTCGAGGATCGAATTGTTCGGCCCGTAGGCTTTCTCGATCTGATTGAGCGACTGAGCGATCAGGAAGCTCTTCAGCCCATAGCCCGCCATGAACGCCAAGGCGCTCTCGAAGAAGTCGAGGCGCCCGAGCGCGGGAAACTCGTCGAGCATGAGTAGCAGCCGATGTCGCCGCCCTTTGGAGTTGAGATCTTCCGTCAAACGGCGTCCGACCTGATTGAGGATCAGGCGGATCAGGGGCTTGGTGCGCGCTATGTCGGATGGCGGCACTACGAGGTAGAGCGTCGATGGCCGCGCTCCGCCGACGATGTCGATGATGCGCCAATCGCAGCGGCGCGTCACCTCTGCAACAACGGGATCGCGATAGAGGCCGAGAAAGGACATCGCGGTCGACAAGACGCCCGAACGCTCGTTGTCGGATTTGTTGAGCAACTCACGCGCAGCGCTGGCGATCACCGGATGGGGTCCGGCCTCGCCGAGATGCGCGGTCTTCATCATGGCCGCGAGTGTCGACTCGATCGGCCGTTTGGGGTCGGACAGGAAGCCGGCGACACCCGCGAGCGTCTTGTCCGCCTCGGCATAGAGGACGTGGAGGATGGCGCCGACCAGCAGCGCGTGGCTGGTCTTTTCCCAATGATTGCGTTTTTCCAAGCTGCCTTCCGGGTCAACCAGGATGTCGGCGATGTTCTGGACGTCGCGGACCTCCCACTCACCGCGGCGGACCTCGAGAAGCGGATTGTAGGCGGCGGACTTCGCGTTGGTCGGATCGAACAGCAGCACGCGGCCATGCCGAGCACGAAAGCCCGCTGTGATCTGCCAATTCTCGCCCTTGATGTCGTGGACGATGGCGGAGCCCGGCCAGGTCAGCAGCGAAGGCACGACCAGGCCGACGCCCTTGCCGGAGCGGGTCGGCGCAAAACAGAGCACATGCTCCGGACCGTCATGACGCAGGTAGGTGTGGTCGAACCGTCCGATTACGACGCCATCGGGTCCGAGCAATCCGGCGGCCCGCACTTCATCGGCGCGCGCCCAGCGGGCCGACCCATAGGTTTCGACATTCTTGGCTTCGCGCGCACGCCAGACCGACATGCCGATGGCGACCGCGATGGCGATGAAGCCACCTGATGCCGCGATATAGGCGCCCTCGACGAAAACGCGGGGTGCATAGGCGTCGTAGAAATACCACCACCAGAAAAACGCCGGCGGATAGTAGATCGGCCAGCCGAAGAGTTCGAACCAAGGCCGGCCGAGCTGTGGTTGGAAGCCGAGTTGCCAAGCCGTCCACTGCGTCGCGGTCCAGGTCGTGGTGAGCACGATCAGGGAGACGAGGAGGATTTGGCCCCAGAGGATTTTGGTGGCCGACATAGCGGAGTCCTTTCGTGATGAGGCGCGCTGTTCACAGGCCGAGCCCCCGTTTGCGGCCGAAGCTCCAATCGATGCCGCCGTCGCTTCGGGCGAGACCGGCGACATGGCGGCCGAGCTGTTTTTCGAGTGACGGCGACCAGGGCACGAGCTGGAAGCCGAGGCCGTCGTCGATCATCGCGAAGCGGCCGGAGGCGAGCGCGATGCGCCGCTGGTAGGCGCCAGCGATGTATTCTCCCGCCGCGGCCTGATTGAATGGGCGGCCGCTCTCTGCCGCGAGCCTGGCGCCGAAGGCGTCCAGCTCGCGCCGGCGCAGCGTCTCGATCAGGTTGCGGCTGAAGCTGACGCCGCGCTTCTGACGTTCGGCCAGACCTTGCCCGATCAGACGTTCGGCGCGCCAGTCCAGGGCTTCACGCACCTCCGCGCCGAAGCCTCCGCCGCCGAGCGCAACCGGCTCGCGGGCAATTGCCTGCCGGTCGAGCCAGGTCGCGCCCGACGCCGTGACCTGCTGTTCGATCGTGAGGTCAGATCGGACTGCCAGCGCCACGCGGCGCTGCCCCTTCGCATCGTCGAACCTGCGCAGCTCGACGACGGAGCCCGGCGCGCTGTCGCCGGCCGCATCGAGGTCGGCGAGCTTGATGTGATGGGTGCGGCCGTCCGCGCCATCGACGACGGCATAGGCGGTGCCCTTCAGCTCGTCGTCGAGTCCGCGGTCCACCAGCCGGCCGACGACGGGATCGTCCAGACTCTCTCCAGCCAGCACATAGCTGGCCGCGCCACGTTCAATTCCGCGTTCGGACAGACCACGATGGATGCGCTTGATGATGTCACCGCGCTCGCCGAGTTCGCGTAGCGTCGCCTCGGCGTTCTCCGATATCGCCCACTGGCCGGGGCCGATTTGGTCGGCAAGGCCGAGCGACTCGAGCTTGCGTAGGCGCCCGACTTTGAGCGCATGAAATTCGTCGGGCTGGCGGTCGGGCCGCGGCGCGAGGTCGACGACGCCGGTACGGTAGCTATCCCGGGCGAGCTGCCGATCAAGATTGGTCCAGCGCTCGGTCTCGATCTGACGTTCAAGCGTGCGGCGGATCTCGTGATCGGTGCGCGGCCCCAACTCTTGCGTGATCAGATCCCGTGCCCGATCGCGCATGCCTTCCTTGATATAGTCGCGGGAGATGACGAGGTTCTCGCCATCCTCGCGCACACCGCGCACGATCAGATGGACGTGGGGATGTTCGGTGTTCCAGTGATCGACGGCGACGCAATCGAGCTTGGTGCCGAGGTCCTTTTCCATCTGCCCGACGAGATCATGCGTAAAGGTCTTGAGGTCCGCCATTTCCACGGCGTCGTCGGGCGAAACGATGAACCGGAAATGGTGCCGATCATCCTCGCACCGCTCAGCGAACGCCTTCGGGTCGATGTCATCGGCGCCAGGTCCGAACAGCCGCGCCTTTTCTCCGTCCCGGGTGACGCCCTCGCGGCGCAGATAGTTCAGGTGAGTCGCGAGCGGCGCGTTGCGTCCACCGTGGCGGATCACACGCGCCTTGACGACAGCGCCGCGCGAGCGGGACGTGATGAGCCGATTGGCCTGCAGCGATGCACGCTGGCCGCGGCCGAACCGAGAGCGGTGACCGGGACCGATCGCCCCTTTGCGGGAGACCGATCCGCCGGCACGCTCGGCGGCGGCCAGGGCCTGGGCGATGAACGGTCTGGCGCGCTGCGCGCTCGTCGAACGGATGCGGCCTGGTCGGATGCGGAACTCGTCTTCGCTGCTCATCGCCGCGAGCCCGCACATCGCGCCATCGCGCGGATAATCTTGGAGAATCGCGGAAGCCGGAGGCTGCGCCGGTCAGGCGCACCTCGCGAATTCGCAGCGTAAACCCTTGAAAAAGCACAACCGAACCGAGGCGCACATCGCGCCCCTTTATCCTGCCATCGTGCGGTCGTGTTGCCCTGCTTCCCCTTCCACGCACTCCATGATGCGACGGTGCACTCCAGACTGCGAAAGAGGCTGACGCGTGTCATCGCGGGTCTCGCTCGACGGACCGCGCGACGAACAGGCCAGCGGACTGCGGCATGATCGCGGATGCCTCGCGCATCGGAGCTGCTGCCGGAGCGTCGCCTGATTGTTGTTCCGTCTGCGCTGGATCGACACTGGTCATGCGCTCATCGCGCATGATGAACAACGGCGCACGAGTCCAGGCGCGAGGATCGGCCGCGGCGACGGTGATTGCACCGGGTAGGTCACCGGCGCCGAACGAAGGGAGCAATGCGGCGACATACGCGCGGGTTTCGGCCGGCAACGGGCGGCCCGCGAGATACTCTTCGTAGCGCCCTGGTCCCGCATTGTAGGCCGCGAGAAAGCCCGGCAAACCGTAGCGATCATACATCTCGCGCAAGTACGCCGCGCCGGCCAGGATGTTGTCGCGCGGATCGTAAGGATCGCGTCCGAGTCTATGGCGTACGCGCAGCTCCGCCCAGGTATCCGGCATGATCTGCATCAGGCCCATCGCGCCGGCAGAGGAGATCGCGTGTACATCGCCGGCGCTTTCCGCGCGCATGACTGCGCGAATCCACGCAGCCGGGATGCCGAAGCGCCGTGCGGCCTCTTCGATGTGAACGGCGAACGGATGCGTCGGCGCGGTTCGTGTAGCCGGCACATCCTGAGCGTTCGCTGTGGCGCTGAGCGGCACGGCCAGGAGCAAGCCGGAAAGGAGAAGGAAGGCTGTCAGTCGGACGGCGCTTAGCCGCCCGACGACAGTTTGGTGATGAGGGACGGACATCGTTCAGTCCCGCTCGCCGCGTTTGGGTGGACGGTTCCAGAGCAGACTCCAGACGGATTTGTCATCGGTCGATTGGAACAGGTTCGCGCGGATAGGCTGGGCCAGGGTGGGGTCGTCGATCTGCAAGGAGACGTAGTCGCCGGCCTTTTCGCTGGTTCGTTTCCATCCGGCGCCGATCTCGGGTCCGTCGTCATTGCCGTGATGAACACGATAGTCCGGCGCATTCTCGGCGTCGGTGTGCTCAGCGGGGATGAGCACGATCTGGGCGTCCAGCGAGAGCGTGCGGATGTGGCCGGCGTAGCCGTTCTTCGTGCGCGTGAATTCGCCGATCTGCGGCATGGGAAGACTCCTTTGCTGTGCGGTGAGGTCGGATAGGCGCGTCGTTCACCGCGTCGCGGCGCGCCATTCGAAGCGGCCGCTGCCGTCTTCATCGGTCCACAGCGGCGTTGCGCGGCCGATGATCGAGCGAGTCGAAATCGGACCGAAGTAGCGACCGTCGAGGCTGTCCTCGACGGACCAGTTCATGAGGAAGATTTCGCCATCGGCGATGCGCCGGCAGCCCTGCCAAATGGGAAGATCGCGGCCGAGACGGTCGCGCGTCAGCGCTTCGCCCATCGCTATACCGTCGATGGTGACGTGCGCGCGGGTGCGGCAAACCTGCTGCCCGGGAAGCGCCGCGACGCGTTTCATGAGCGGGACGCCGCGCGGAACGTAGCCACGCTCGGCGAGGAACGATGCGAGCGGCTCCGGGGTCTCCACAGCGACGAGGTCGGTCACTTCAAGCTGCGCCGAGCGATCGAGCGAATAGAGTCCGATCGGCGTGCTGGCGGAGGCGTTCCAGATCAGCCTGGGTGTGACGTGGATGAACGACAGGCCGCCGATCAACATCACGGTGAAGTACGTCGTCATGACGTAGCCGAAGCGGGTCATGGCTCGACCCTTCGGCGCAGAAGGATGGCCCGATGCTGCTCGGCAGTGTAGCTGCGCGGCTCTTGGCCGGCAGCGAGACGATTGTGAACGTGTCGCCAATGATGTGGCGAGACCTCGGCGGGATTGATGCCGAGCGACTCGATCGCGTCGACGATCTGCAGGACGCGCTCGACCTTCGGCCAGCCGTCCATCTTCAGCAGGATGTCGCCGCCAGGGCGCACGAAGGGCAGCGTCTGATAGGGCTCGCCCGGCGAGATCGCGCGCACGATGTCGATGCGCGAGATGATCGTCCCGAAGTCGTTAGCCGCCCAACGGACGAAGGCGAAAACGCTATGGGGCGGGAAGCTGACGACGCGCCGACGGCGGTCGAGAATCTGTTCGTGGACGTCCTGGCCGAACCTGATCCAGTATTCGACCTTCTTCTCAAGCCAGGTCAGCTCGACGTGGGTCAGACCAACCACCGTCGGCGTCGCAACGCGACGCAAGTCAGGAGCGCCGTTCATGGCGTACCTCCTTCGGTTGGGGGAAATTCGCGGGCGAGCAGCTCGCGCAGCATGTCGGCGACAGTGACGCCGCGCTGGAACGCAGCGATCTTGATCTGGCCGCGCAGGTCGGGCGTGACGTCGATGGTGAGGCGTGCGGTGAAATTCGCGGCGTCGCCTCCGCGCGTGCGGCGCGGATCGGGGGCTTTCACCCAGCTCTCAGGATCGGCTGGACGTGCAGTGAAGGCACGTTTGTGGGATCGCTCCGTCATGGCGCGATCCTCCCGACCTCGGTGCAGAGTGCGGTGATCTCGCGCGCTGCAGGGCTGCGTTCGTTGATCTCCGAGACCAGGCGGCCGGAGCGTGCCGCGTCGGCGAAGGTGACGCGCTGGCCGACGGTGCTGGTGAGTACCGGCGGATCGTGATCGGCGAGCGTCTCGGCCGTCTCGCGCGCGATGACGGTTCGCGCTCCGCAGCGATTCAGCACCAAGCGGGCGGCGAGCTGGGGGCGGTAGATCCGCGCTTCGCCCAGCAGCGAGAGCATCTCCGCTGACGCCCAGCCATCGAAAGGTGATGGCTGCACGGGGATCAGCACCAGGTCGGCGGCAAGCAGCGCGGAGCGCATCAGGCTGGCGACACGCGGTGGCCCGTCGATCACCACATGATTGGCGCTTCGCGCCAGTTCCGGCGCTTCGCTATGAAGTGTATCTCGCGCAAGACCGACGACACCAAACAGGCGTCCGAGGCCTTCGCGCGCTCGCTGCTGCGACCAGTCGAGCGCCGAGCCTTGGGGGTCGGCGTCGATGAGAACGACGCGCTTTCCTCGCCGAGCCCATTCACCGGCGAGATGCAGCGCCAGCGTTGTCTTGCCGACGCCGCCCTTCTGATTGAGGAGCGCGACGATCATGATGCGCCGCCGCGTCGCGCGGGCATTCCCCCGCCGGGCGTCGACTGTCGCTTCGCAGGGTGGACAACACCGTGGCCCGGATCCGACGTCGACTGCCGTGTGCCGCGATCGGCCCAAGCTTGTAGATCGTCGAGCGCATAGACAATGCGGCCACCCAGCTTGCGATAGACCGGTCCCGTGCCGTAGGTGCGGTGTTTCTCCAGCGTGCGACCGGACAGACCGAGGTAGCGCGCCGCCTCGGGGGTCCGGAGATAGCGTGGCGGGGGGTCGAGTCGCGTTGCTGACATTGGGGCCTCCGGGGAATCGGCTGCCCCGCCGGGGTGCAGTGGCGAAGCAGGGACCACGATGGCGAACCGCCGGCGTCAGGGTGGATGACGGAGTGAGACCCCTCTGTGCGCGTACCCCTTTGTGACGATGTTCGATGGGAGCTGCGGCGCAGGTCAGCGGCCTGCCAGCAAGCGGAGATAGCCGCCGCGCACCATCGTCTCGGCATCCTTGACCAAGCGGATTGTCTGGGCACGGATGGACGACGTTTTCCACTCGGTCGCGGATTGCTGATGCGTTTCGAAGAGCACCGCAGCGATTTCGCGATACGTGGCGCCGGAGGATCGGCCGTCTAGCGCGCGCACCATGCGCACCAGCCGCAGGCGGTAGCGTGGGGTGAGCGTCAGCGCGCGCGGTGGCGGACCGGTCGCGCGTCCGAACAGACGCCGTTGGAATCGCAATGCTGCTTCGGCGCGGATGTGGAAGCTGTCGTCGAGCGGCAGCAGCACCGCGAGGGGTTGATCCGGCTCGATCGCACCGAGGATCAAATGATGATCGCCGCCCGGGTGAGGCAATACGATCGCGGTTCCGCTGCCTCGCAGTGTGTGTACGGTTGCGAGGGTCAGGTCGAGTTGCTCGAGCCGACGGGCCATCCGAAACACGGCCGGTGCGGCTTCAAGCAGCAGCACGCTGGCGAGGAGCTCGGGACACCAAAAGATCGCGGTGTCATGAGCGGAGAGGTCGGGATCGATCAGGAAAGCGTAATCCCCATTGTGGGGCGGTGCTCCTTTGTCGCGATGCAGCGCCTGGCCGGCTTGTTGGGGTGCTACGCAGGCTGTCGTACTGACTTCGATAGTCGGGATTGCGGCGTAGAAATTCCCACGCGAATCCGTGTCGCTCCAGCCGGTTCAGAGCGCGTTCGGTTTGGTGCAATCGCCAATCGGGCGGCTCGGCCATACGCGTCTCCTCGTCCGCGCTCAGTGCTCCCTGCGTGTGCAGAGTTGCCGCCCACGAGATGAGACGGAAGTCCCTGAATCTGGCCGGCGCGATGCCTCTGACGACCGAGAGGAGCGCTCTATCTCACTGCACGCGGGGGCGGAGGAGTTCGCGATAGCCGGTCGTCGTCATCCAGCGGGCGCGGGCGAGATGGGTTTGATGCATGATGCGAGCGCGTTCGGGGTCACGGTCGGGATCGAATCCGAAGATGATCTGCACCACCTCACGCCAATCGGCGCCTTCCGCGTCGGCGTCCAGTAATCGGATATAGGCGACGAGATGGCTTTCATCGTAGGCCGTGAGACGGTCGCTCTCGGGCGGACGATCTTGGAAGGCAATGACGGTCATTGGCGCGTCCATCGTCTTTGGTTAATCGATCGTATCCGCAGTGCAACTGCAAACCAGACCGATAGCTGAAATTTCCCGATGCTTTTCACGCATCGCGGCAGCCCACTGGCGGCATCACACGCAGGCCGCGGGGCCGTGTATTATAACACGTAGCGATATAATGCACGATTGTCTCCTATCCTGCGGATGGACATTCGCAGAATCTTTGGAGCCAACGTCAGGAGGTATCGCATTGCGGCCGGTCTGAGTCAGGAGGCGGTCGCCGTGAAAATGGGTGTGGATCGCGCCTATGTGAGCGGCATGGAGCGGGGCCAGCAAAATGTCACGCTGTTGACGATGTGGCATTTGGCGGAAGCGTTGGATGTCAGGCCGGTCGATCTGCTCGACGAGACGGTAAAGAAGGGTGAGAAGTGAGTCCCCCCCGAGTCGCACTTCCGATCGGCGGAAAGGCGCAAAGCCGATAAACCGCCGAGGCGTAAAGCCGACATTGTACGAAGCCGAGACGGCAGGTCTTAAAAACAACTTGCCCCGCCCGAGGATCGGGCGGGGCGTTGCGGGCTGGATTAGTCGGCGCGGCGGCCATTGGGGCGGGACCAGATGAGGCTGTAACCCTCGCCCTCCTCGTCGTCGAAGAGGTTGGCGTAGATCGGGGCGGCGAAGCTCGGATCGTCGAGCTTGAGGCCCAGATAATCGCGGCCCTCGTTGCTGCGCTTGGACCAGGCGGCGCCGATCTCGACGCGGCCTGCGAAGACGCGGTGGCTGGGGGCGTTCTCGCCAGAGCGGTTGGCCTCGGGGACGATGCGGACGTTCTTTGCCTGGACGCTGAGGGTGACGATTTGGCCGGTGAACTCGTTCGTGCCGGACTTCTTGAAGGTACCGATGGTCGCCATGATAGTTCTCCTTGAACTCTGTTCCGAGCCCGCACCATTGCGGCCTCGATGGCGATCGACAGGCCGGAGGCGATCGACGCGGCACCTGCTCGCAGGCCGTAGCGCAGCGGAGGATGGCAGCCAGGCGACTTTCTTGTTTCGCGAGGAATGACGGCGCAGCCGGCAGGGGAAGAAAGTCGATCGGCGCCATTGCCGCATAGGCGGTCGAGGCGCAGCCGACCTCCGGCCAGATCAGCCCATTGAAGAGGCCGTTTGGAGCGGTCGACCAGACAGAGACCGAGCAACGGAGAACGTGGCGACCTCGCTGCAACCGTCTAGATCACAGGAACGATACACGCCGTCGATGACGCGCTCTGTGTGCACGCCGCGGTGCGCATCAGTCGTGAGTCGCCATCCCGCGATCCACGGCGACAACGCCGTTGACATCGCGCCTCAGACGCGCCGCTCGGCAGGCGTCGCCCATGAACCAAGGCTGCTCATACGGGCCGCATGAGGCCCATAGATCGGTCGCGACATGAGCAAAGATCACGATCAATACATCGCACCGCCAGACATAGAGGATCGTCAGGCTCACACCCGAAACCAAGTGTCGCTTCCGGTCCGCAGCTCTGGGGCGTCAGCCGTGCGCGACGCTGCCGCCACCCGGTCCGGGCGTGGCCATCGTCGTCATCTTCAATAGTGCCGTGACGCCGACTGCGACCGCGCCGATGACGGAAAAGGCGATTTGCCAGGTCTCCGACGGCATCGTGTGTTTCACGATGCCGTGGGTGGCATGGTAGCCGGCAAGCGCCGCCGGGGCGACGAAGGCGAGCGCGATAGCGATCCGCGCCCAGAGCGGGCGCACGAAGGCGAGGAGAAGTTGGCCGATGCCGTAGGTCAAACCGGCAGCAACGGCTCCGACGACAAAGCCGCCGAGCCAACCGGCGCCACTGTCATAGGCCCACATGCCTGCGGCGACGCCTGCAAAGAACGGCAGCGCGAAGACGGCAAGCGTGAACAATAGCCAGCAGAGCGTGCCGATGGCCGCGATGCTGGCGAGGATGCCGATGAAGATCATGGCGATGGTCTCCCGTGAGAAATGTCTAACGGTCGCGCCTTCCACCACCACCGCGGCGCCACGTGAACATAGTCGAAATCGAGCCAAAACGGGAGTGGAAATCCGATAGAACTTCCGCTCCCGCGAGTGAGTTCTCGCCATGATTACAAGGCGAAGGGATCGATTTCGTGGATGATCGCCGTCGCGTCGCCATCGTATTCGTTAGCGGGCATGACGGCGAGGCTGCCGTCTCCGGCGTGGAAGATGACGATCGCGACCATGAGCGTCGCGGCAAGGCTGAAGGCAAAGGCGTGAGCGTCGTTGAGGGACATTGTTCCGGCTCCTGTCTGGAGGCGGAGGACCATCCCCCGCTGACAGGCGCCCGACGTGTCGGACTGAGCGCTGCAATCACCGCGCAGACGAAGCCGCAGCGGCGGCATGCTCGCATAGCCGACCCTTTACGGGTTGATGGCGACAAGCGATCAGTCGGACCAAGGATCAGCGCAGAAAAGCGGGGTGCTTTGCTCCATGTGGAGCTACTCACCAGTCCACAAGACGTCATGCGCTTCGCCGTGCGAAGTTGCTCCGTGTCGGCTAAGACATTGCACTGCCGCCAGTGGAGCACGATGGACAAGCCCCAGCAGAAGAAACGAGGATATCCAGCATGGGAGAGATTAACATCCCCCGCGATCAACAGATTGCCCTCGCGTCGATCGACGCCAGCGAGTTGGACAGGCTCATCGAGCAGGCGATTCGTGAGGAACGATCCGGTGATTTGCACCGTCTCCCTCTCGCGAACTGCGGCTCCTACATCGCAACACAACTCCATTACTTCGAACAGGCGCTGGCGAAACACCGCCAGGCCAAGGCACCACGAAAGCGGGCGGAAACAGGAGACGTCCTTCGACGCGCAGCCCGTGATTTGTCCTTCGCTGTCGAGGCGATGAAGCAACGGATGGAAACGGAACAGAAGGAAGGGCAGCTCTTCTCCGTCGATGACCAGATCACCCCGCCTTATCACCTCAGCAAACATCTGAGTGTCAGGGTGAGCTATCGGTGGCGCCGGACTGTCGATGACGAGTGGACGTTCGGCAGCATAACGTTCGTCCACGAAGTCGACCTACGTCCGGACTATACGACACCGGCCCCGAAGCGAAAGCTGAGCGCCGCCAAGCAGGAGCAGGACCTACAAAACAGGCTATATCAAACCTGGGAGCATCTTATGAGAGGTGCGCTCTATTCGGTCAGGGACTATTTCAGGGAAGGCGGTGACGGAGACAAGATCCCGGGAACCTTCCAGGCGACGGTCGATTCTCACTCCCGTGGGCTGAACAATTACAGCACGCAGTTTTGGCGCCAGCAGCCTTGAACTCTCTCGGCTATCAGGATGGTTGAAGGTGAAAGATGGCGGCGCTTACGCGCCGCCGAACTTCCAGACCGGGATGCCGAGCTTGCGGGCCTTGTCAGCGAGGTTGTCCTGAATGCCCGTGCCCGGGAAGTGCATGACGCCGATCGGCAGGACGTCGAGCATCTGGTCGTTGCGCTTGAATGGCGCGGCCTTGGCGTGCTTCGTCCAGTCGGGCTTGAAGGCAATCTGCGGCACGTTGCGATGATCGGCCCAACGTGCGGCGATGCGCTCGGCGCCCTTTGGGCTGCCGCCGTGCAACAGCACCATGTCCGGGTGCTTGGCGTGAACCTGATCGAGCTTGACCCAGATGAGCCGATGATCGTTGAAGTCGAGTCCGCCGGTGAGCGCGATCTTCGAGCCAGCCGGGAGAAGGACTTCGTTCTTGGCGCGCTTCCTGGCGGCGAGGAAGTCACGGCTGTCGATCATCGCCGAGGTCAGGTTGCGATGGTTGACCATCGATCCGCTACGTGGCCGCCACGATGAGTTGGTGTGGCGTTCGAAATGTTCGGCTGCCTGGTCGCGCATCAGCTCGAAAGCGTCACGGCGTTCGATCAGCGTCTGGCCCTCGGCGGTGAGCCGTTCCAGGTCGACGGATTTTACCTCGGAGCCGTCTTGTTCACGTTGGCTCCGCCGCTGCGCCTGCTCATTGTCGTCGAGTTCGCGCTCGATCCGGTCGGTAGCGCGGTGGAAGAGATTGACGGTCGACCAGAGCAGATCGTCGAGGTCGGGCTCGAGGCGGGTGTCCTGCAAGGTGACAATCAGTGCATCGAAGATGTCGGCGATGGCGCCGGCGACGGCGTTCCCCTCGGGCAGCGGCCTCGGGTCGAGTTCATCCTGGAAGGGGCGGAAGCCATAAAGCTGAAGTTCGGTGAGAAGGTGGTCGGTGGGAGATGAAGCGTGATGGGGCTCGAAGTCGTCGCGATCGCTCGTCATGAGATGCTCCTTCGTCGGTCTGACCGCGACCCTCGCGGCCTTCTGGCGACGAAAGCCGTCGGGCGGGCCGGACCTACACCCGGAGCGAAGCGCAGGGCCGAAGCGTCAGCGGAGGATGGCGAAGCCCGGTTGTTTTGCTTTCGCGATGCAAAGGCCCGGAGGGCCGGCGGAAAAGAACCGGGCGCAGCCATTGTTGGGCCGGACCGTTTGACGGCCGATCGCCCTCTCGAAGGCCGGGTCGCGGTCTCTCCGGCGAGATGGGAATCAGCCAGGGCGATCGCGCTGGCAGCGCCGCCGCTATTGTCGCATCCCTCCGGAACTACATCGCCTCTGCCGCGATGAAGCGTGCGACATCTTCAGGGGCGAGCTGGACGCGGACGTCAGCCCGGAGCGTAACGATGCCGATCAGCCTGAGATCCTCGTTGAAGTCTCCGAGCGTCGGCGACAGAACAATCGCCTCGATCCCGACAGCGTTTGCACGTGCGACCAAGCTATCGCGCGCGCCATCGCCGGCCGGATCGTCGTCACGCACGATGTAGAGTCGGCGGAGTGTCGCCGGGAACAGCATGGCTGCGAGATGCGCGGCCGATAGCGCGGCGACCATCGGCATGCGGGGCGTCGCCATTCGCAGCGATAGGATGGTTTCGATGCCTTCGCCGGCAGCCATTACGTCATGCGACACGCCGAACCGGACTGCGTGGCCAAGGAGGTCGCCCATCGCCCGCCTGGGCGTATCGACCGGCGCCTTGCCGCTGCCGTCGAGTGCAAGCCAGGTACGATGCGCGCCAGTGATGCGGCCGCCAAGATCGGTGACGGATGCGATCATTGCCGGCCAGCTCTCGGTCGGACTGTGCTCGCCCGGCCTGTAAAAGCATCGGGGATGGAAGCGCAGCGATCCGGTTTCGTGCAAAGCCGTGATGCCGCGTTGGCGTAAGTACGTTTCCACGACCGTGCCCGGGATCGTTTGCGACATGGCGAAGAGCCGGCGTGTCGCCTCCGGCGATCCGGTCGGAGCTGGCGCCTGCCGCGGACTTGATTGCCGCTCAGGCTCGGGATGCGGAAGGCTGAGGAAGGTTCGCGCCTCTTCGGCGACGTCCTTGAAATCCACCAGACCGCGTGCCTCGCGGATGACATCGAGCAAATCGCCGTGTTCGCCAGTGGCGGCGTCGGTCCATTTGCCCGCAGCGCCCTTGCCAGATTCTACGCCCTTTAGGCGGACAAACATGGACCGCCCCGGCGTGTTGCGGGCATCGCCTATCAGCCAGTAGCGTCCTTCACGGCGGCCGTTGGAAAGATAATGACGGCAGACCGCCTCAGCCTGCCTGGCCATTCGGCGTGCTAGATCGGATGCATTGTCCGACATCGTGTCCTCCGAGACGAAAAGGGCCCGCCATCGCTGGCGGGCCCCCTGGCAGTGCGGTTGACTCCTTCGTCATTCGGCCGCGGTCGCGTGGGCTTCGAGCGCGACCGAGTCATCCTCGGCCACGTCCTCCTCTTCCACCACGGCCGTTTCACCGCCGTCCGCCGTCATTTCTACGCCCGCCGCATCGACGGTTGCTGCCGCGGCATCGATGGCGTCGGTCTCAACGGAGTTCGGCACGTCGCGACCAGGCGTGCGTAGCGGCTCCGGAAGCCATCCGGACCCCGCCAACAGCGTCTCTGCCTGCTCCGCCATCTCGGCCTTCTTGAGGTGCTCGATACGGTCACCCGCCCGCGCACCTTTCGCCTCCCGCACGGCTGCGAGGATGCGGGCCTTGGTCACCCGACCGAAATAGGTATCGATCGTCGGCGTCCAACCGGCTGCGACCATGTCGAGATCGACGGCCTGGGCGATCCGGTCGGCGTGGGCCAGCGCGCGAGGCTTGCGATTGTAGGCCTCATAGATCGCGTTGACCGACAGCGAGACGCAGTGAGCGAACAGCGCCTGACGGCTGTCGCCGTCAAACGTCAGAAGCCCCTCCCAAAGTTCGGCCGGCTCCTTCGGCAGGGCATTGAGCCAAGCCTGATGCCGGGCGTCGAAGGCGACGGCAAGCGCACTGTCGGCAAGGCCCGGCGCCTGAGCGCTGAAACCGGCGCTCTTCAGATCGAGCTCAAGACAGGTGTCCTGCGCATAGCGGTAGAACACCTTGAGGCACAGGGCGTGAAGCGCGGCGACGAAGGCGATGTCAGGATTCTCGCCCAGCGCGTGGCGAAGCGCGAGAGTCCGATGGGACGTCAGCTCGGTCATCAGCCGGTCGGGGATCGGCTTGATACCATCGTCTTCCTCAGGCTCATCTGCAGGAGGCTCCGTGCCTGCGACCACGCTCGTACCGTCGTGCTCGGTTCGCGCCGCAATTGGCGGCTCGTCGGTCGGATCGGTGTCGGCGTCGGTCTCCGGGGCGATCGGAAGTTCGTCCTCGGGGCGGACATAGCCGCGCTCGATGCGCAGGATGCCCGAACCGTCGATGCTAACGAATGCGCCGGCTCGGGCAACCTCCTCGGGATCGAAGGACTGTGGGCGATCATCGAAAGCGGCAAGCGCCGTCTCGATATCGCCGAGCCGCTGATCGACCTCGTCGGGCAGTTCCTCCGCTTCGGCGTAGGTCTCCTCCAGACCGTCCATCTCGGCTTGCAACGCATCGCGCGTCGCCTGCTCGTCGTCGGTGAGCGGAATCTGCTCACCACGCAATTGCCGAAGGCCATAAGTGTGGCCGTAGGCAAAGTCGGGCGCGACATCGATCCACTTCCAGCCTTCGGCGCGGATCACCTCGGACTGCTCCCGCAGCTTCTCGGCTACCAGCATGTCGAGGAGACCGACATCCTGCAGCCAGCCGCCGTCGTCGCCCTGGAACAGGTCGCGCAGAATCACACCGTCCGCCTCGGTGTACGCATCGAGACCGATGAATTGCGCGCGCTTGTCCGACGCCCGCACGGCGCCCTCGGTGAGCATCCGGCGGATGACATGCGGCTCCTTGGAGTAGGACTGAGTCAGGCGGTCGAACACCTGCTCCTGGCGCTCATGATCGCCGTTGACGGTGAACGCCATGAGCTGGTCCAGCGTCATGCCGTCGTCGGCATAGACGTCGAGCAGCTTGGGCGAGACGGATGCAAGGCGGAGGCGCTGCTTGACGACCGACACGGTGACGTAGAAGGCCGCGGCGATGTCCTCCTCGGATTGGCCCTTCTCACGCAACGCCAGAAAGGCCCGGAACTGATCGAGCGGATGCAGCGGCGCGCGTTGGACGTTCTCGGCGAGGCTGTCTTCCTCGGGAATGCCGTCCTCGCGCACGACGCAGGGCACGGGCGCGGTCTTGGCCAAGCGCTTCTGCTTGACCAGAAGTTCGAGCGCGCGGAAGCGGCGGCCGCCGGCCGGAACCTCGAACATGCCGGTCTCGACGCCTTCGGCATCGCGAACCGGCCGCACGGTGATGCTCTGCAGGAGTGTGCGACGGGCGATGTCCTCGGCCAGCTCGTCGATCGAAACGCCGGCCTTGATCCGCCGGACATTGGACTGGCTCAGCACCAGCTTGTTGAACGGGATATCCTGCGATGAGGACAGGACGATCTTCTGAACTCGGGTCATGGTCATTCTCCATGACGGGCGGCCGTGAGACTCTCTCTCGACCCTCAACCCGTCACGAAGCGAGCGCAGCCCTCTTCCTCTAGGAGGCTGGGGCTGCGCGGAATCGTAAAGGCGTGGAGCCGTGGACCCGGTTCCACGCTTCCCGGTATTACCGGACGCTGGAAAGGAGTTTCGCGGCTTTGCCCTCCAGCTCCAGCCGCGCATCCTGATGTGGCTTGGCGCGGGCGAGCGCCGTGATTCCCTGGACGAAATCGAAGATCGACTCCGGCGGCCGCCCTTCTTCCTCCAGTACGGTGGCGATGATCTTCTCGGTCTCTGGACGCGAGAAGCCGCGCCTGCGCAGGAAGCTCTCGCGATCCTCATCCTTGCGGGCAACGATCTGCTCGCGAGCGGCCCTGATCCCCGCCAGAAACGGCGCGGGCGACGACGTGGCGAAGCGTTCCAGCGCCGGCGCCGCCTGATGCGCGAACCGGTGGCTGGCGAACTTGCTGTGGCGGATCGAGATCTCCTCGAAGCCCTCGGCGCCCCAGATATTGCGATTCATGCACACCGCGCGGAGATAGAAGGACGCCATACCGAGGGTCTTGGAGCCCACCTCGCTGTTCCAGCAATAGAAGCCCCGGAAGTAGAGATCAGGGTCGCCGTTGGGCAGGCGGCCGGCTTCGATCGGATGGGTGTCATCGACGAGGAAGAGGAAGACGTCGCGATCGGAGGCGTAGAGGGTGGTCGTGTCCTTGGTCACCTCGACGAATGGATTATGCGTCATGGTCGACCAATCGAGCAGGCCCGGCACCTTCCAGCGCGTATCGCCAGTGCCCTCACCGGCGATCTTCATGACCGCGGCGACCAACTCATGGTCCCAGATACGGCCATAATCCGGGCCGGTGACGGCGCGCAGTTCGATCCGCCCGTCGTCCGCCTCCAGCGTCTTCACCAGCTCGGCCCGGTGCGAGAGCAGCCCGTGCTGCATGTTGATGCCGGCAAGCGGCGCCGGGAGTTGCCGCATATAGCCGGCGGGCGCTCCGACCAGGCTGCACATCTGGCCGAATGACCAGTGCGTGGGAGCGATGGATTCCTCGCGGCCCGGCACGATCAACGCCAGGCGCTCGGCGTCGTCGCGACTGGCCTCAACACGAAGCGTCCGGGTTTCGACGGTGCGGCCGGTGGCGCGATCCGCGCGGGCACGAACGGCGGCGTAGAGAGCGCTGAGCGACAGATATCGCTCGTCGTCGGGCCGTGAGAACCATTCTGACGACACCCGCCCGATCCGTTCGCCGCGCGAGATGTCAACTTTGTATCCGGCGGAAACCGGCGATGGGCCGAAGGCATCCCGCTCGGCGATAGTGCTTGTCTGGGTCATGGCAGTATCTCCATGACGGGCCGGCCGGGAGCCTCTCTCTCGACCCTCAACCCGTCACGGAAGCCCGTCCGTACTCTCACTCTAAGGGGCGTTGCGGTGGTCTCCCCGAAGGGGTCGGCCGAGACCCTGACTCAGCTGCTGGGGAAGAAGCTCGGGAGGGCGGTGAGTCTTTGACATTATTGCCGTCGCTTTCTGAACAACGGAGGCTTCGGCTCGGTGCTCCGAAACCTTGAAGCTGCCCGCCGGTAAGGATCTGAGCAGCTCGTTGTCAGATCGAGCCAAGCCAGACGTTGGTCACGACGGAGCGTCGCCATCTAACTGGCACGAAACGGCGCCACATCATCATTGGCCGTGATGGTCAGGATCGCATTCGCCTCGGGCCACAATCCCGCGTCGCCGGGCCGCAAGCTCAAGGGGTGGCGGCGTCGAGGCTGCTAGGCCACCCAGAGATCGTCGGGACCGAGATAGCTCAAATCGACCTGACCAGGGTCCGCGGCGACCGTGACGCGGACAAGACCGCGGCGTTGCGGATTCAAAGGATGATTGAGCCGACCGATCGGCAGACCCTCGCCGGAAAGCACCAAGGGCTGGCCATTCCAGTGATGGAGGGTGACTGGGACACCGGGAGGTGGCGGGACTCCGTACCATTGGGCTTGGCCGCGATAGCGTCGTTCCGCCCAGGTGCGATTGTCGCGTGGGGCATATTCTTGCGTGAACTCGACCCACATTGCCCGGGTCTCGGGAGTTGGCCAGTCCGGTTGAGCTGACAATGCGGCGACCTCGGGCGACCGCAGCCAGGTCCGCAGCTCCTGGCCGGTCGTGAATGTCGCGCCGGCGTCGGTCACTGCTTTGATGGCGGCGAGTCGTGAACTGAAGCCGGCTTGAATCAAAATGGATGCGGAGCGGTTCATCGTGCCGGTTTCGACCGCTGGGACGGCCAAGCCGAGTTCATAATCGTTCAGGGCGAGGCCGAATTGCCCAACGACGTCGCCGTTCGCCGCCGCGCGAACGCGGAGCGCCTCCATCGCCCAGGGAAGGCGATAGACGAGGCCGCCTTCGATGAACTGCAGCGCATCGCCCTCCTGGCCAGCGACCAATCCGGCGAGTGGCTGGCCAAGCAGCCAGCAACGCAAGATGGCTCGCCAGTTGTCGGGAAACGGATCGGGCGTGAACGGGTAAAATGCGAACACTCGCTCTGCGAGCGTCGTGATGGCCAAGATCGCGGCTTCCGCGTCTGCGGCCAGGAGCGCACCGTTGGCTTGGATCAGCAGCTCGTTGGCCTCCGGCGCCACGGCATCGAGGGCGTGGCCGGCTTCGAGGCCCAGACCCGCCAGAAAATAGCCGCGGCGTGTCGCGGGCGTAGACCTAGCCCAGATGTAGCGGCTGCGGGTCAGCAGCGCGCTGCGATAGGCGGTCCGGGAGGCATCGTCGACCCGGAGGAGACGACGCTGCCACAAGGAGGACTGCAGGATCGCATCCAGAGCCGCCTCGATTCCGTGATCGGGAACGTCGGCTTCGCCGATCAAGCTGAGAATGGCGGTGTCGAGGGTGGCGAGATGGCGCTCCCAATCCTTCCGTGCGCGCTCCCGCTTATCTGCTTTCTCGCCGGGGATCTCGGGGAAGGTCCATGCGGCGGCATTGTTGACGACGTAGTCCATCAACTGATCGAGGTTGCCGCCGATGCGGGCGTGCATTCGCGTGAGAAGGGCGAGGATGAGCTGGATCAGCCCGCTTTCCATCTCACGCGCGCCTAGATCCTCGATCAACGCGACCCATTCGTCGTGCTTCTTGTTCCGCGTATCTTCGAAGATGGGATGGAGAACTATCCCTTCGACATCGATGTAGGCGCGTCCGGCGCGACCGATGACGTTCTTGAATTCTGATACCTTGATGCGCTCGCCGGCGCGGTAGAGCGAGTGCATGACAAGGGCGGTCGCCGATAGGTTCAGTCCCTGTGCGAGCGTGGGTGACGAGATGGTCACCTTGAGCGTTCCTTCGCGCAAAAGGCGTTCGACTTCCTTGCGGTAGGCCGTCGGCAGCGCACCGTGGTGGAGAGCCACGCCGAGCCGAAGGCACTTGAGGATGTCGCTGTCGGCGCCGAGCCACTCCTCGCCAAGGGCGATCGCCGTTTGCAGCAAAGCGGCATTGGCGACGAGCAATGAGGGAAGCGCGCCACGTTCGTTCAAGTCGACGATGACCTTGGCGAACGGCTCGACGCTTCGCCGCTCGGGGCAATAGATCAGGACCGTCTGGCCGTCACTAGCAAGCTGCCAAGCGGTGGCAAGGCTGAGCTCTTGCTGGCTGTCCGGGAAAAGGCGTGTCCGCAGCTTCTTCGGTCGCACGAAGAGCGGCGGCGCAGCGCCGGTGAGAAAGCGGGGAACGAAAGGTCGCTCGTCGCCTACGCGCAGGTTCAGCCTAGCCGTCGGGGAATTCCAGACCACCTCGCCGAAGCGCAACCGCGTGGGGCGCCAATCATTCTTGATCGGGCCGCCCGGTCGGTCACGGCGAAGCCACGCCGCGAAATCCTCCATCTGATCGCCATCTGGAAGGATCGCAGAAAGGCAGACGATACGACGTTGATCGGCGTCTTGGCGCCGGAGAAGGCGTTGTATCTGGACCTCGTAGCGAACTTCGCGCTCGCCCGGGCCGATCATATGGCCCTCGTCAAACACGAGCAGTCCGACATTGTCCAAGAGGGAGGGATCGTTCCGCAGAGCGAAGTCGAGCTTTTCGGGGGTCGCCACCACGATGTCGCGCTCCCGGATCGCGTCTTCGTCGAAGCCGGACATGCCGATGCTGCCATAGAGCGCGGAGATGGTCTTTCCGAGAGGCCCGAAGGTGCGCTGTAAAGTCGCCTCGGTCTGAGCGGAGAGCGCCCGCAGCGGTGTGACGAACATCACCCGCCGGCCGCCAGCAAGGCACCGGAGAATGCAGAGTTCGGCAATCCGCGTCTTGCCGGCGCTTGTCGGCAACGACACGACCAGATCATCCGACTGGTCCACGGCGCGAGCTGCCGCCTCGAGTTGTGACGGCCAGAGGTCGACTTCAGCCCTCGATCGGCGTCCGAGTGACGCGATGAACAGTTCACGAAGCCCAGGCCATGTCGGCGCGTTGCCTCCGATGGGTAGGAGCGGCAGTTTTTCGTGGAACGTGTTCGACCAGAGGTCGGACAAGAGATGGATCGCGACGCGGTGCGCCCACCATTGGGGCAGGAGGTTCAGTTCGGCGCAGACGGCAAGGCTTTCCCGTAGCTGAGCGATAGCCTGGTTGACGAGCGCGCGCTCGCCCCGATCAAGCGCGAGGAGGAAGAGCGCGAACGCGCCGAAGAAATTGTCGGTCAGGGCGAGGTCGACGCCCTCGAACAAGAAGTCGTGGCCGTCACGGTCTGGTTGATCCGCAGCGTCTTCCTGGCCAAGCCGCTCGCGGATGAGGGCTGCGATCCGAGCGTCCGAGCCTTGGCCGTCGATACGGTACTCATAGACTTGGGCCCGCAGCGCTGTGATGTCTCGGCGCATGAGCCGAGCGAGAGCGTGTTCGATGGGCGAGAAGTTCTCGTCTGCCGCGATGAACGCGAGCAGTGAGTAGGCACGGGCCGAAAGATGAGCGAGATGATAGCTCGCGGCAGCCATGACAAAGTGAAAGTGGCGGTCGGCTTCCTGGCGATCTCCCCGTGCCATGACGGATTCCAGCGCGGTTGCCGCTTGTTCGAAAGCAATCCGGGCCTGAGAAGCGTCTCCGCCAATTTCGAGCAGGCGGAGCCCAAGCCCCAGAAGACCATATCCATAGCTGTGGAGATCGAAGCTGAGCTGCGGCGCAAACGCCGGAGCATCCGCAGGCAGGACTCCGTCTCGCCAGATCATGGCGCGAGCCTGACCGCGCGCGATCAACCGGCCTCGGAAGCCGGTTGCCGTTGCATCGGTGATGGCCGCGACGATCGCCTCAGGGGTTGTTGGCATTGGCGATTACCTGCGCGTAAACGGCGCCAATGAACTGAGCATGGCCGTCGACATGGAGGCCGACGCCCCATTGACCGATCGGGCCCGGATAGGCTTGCAAAGCTTGGGTCAGCAGAGCCTGCGGGGCGTTGCCCGAAAACGTAAAGAGCAGGTGCTGAACGCTCTCGACGGGGATGCCGTGCCGATAGAGAGCGTCGTCGATCGCATCGACGAGCGGCAAGTCGTTCCCTAGCTCGAGCAACCTGGCAGAGACGAAAGTCAGCGCGTGCGAGGACGGGCGGCCGCCATCCTTGTCCAGCCCTATGCGTGCTTCCCCCAAGGTCTGGGCGCGGAGATCGATCCGGCTCTTCGCCTCGGTCTTCAGAAAACGAAGGCCCTGTGTCGCTGGGTCGAGGATCATTCCGATCACATCGTCGCCCCGCATCGCCATGTCGCGATGGTCCTTCCAGCGGAGACGTTTGATGGGCGCGCGATAGCCGCTGTGCGCGTTGATCCATTCGGTTGCGTATATCTCACCGAGATCGCCCGAACGGATTTGCGGCGTCTGGGGGAGAAGGTCGGTGATGACCCTGGCGGCCTCGGGTTTGCGCAGACGTGTCAGCGCACGCGCGATCCGCTCTTCCGCCGCGTAGTGGCCCGGAACAGCCGACGCCGTGACCTGGACACCAACGGCTGTGTCTGCGGGCCGGCCGGTCATGACGCGGAGGCGATGATTACCGACCGAGGCGTCGGCTGAATTGCACCAATCGTTGAACTGAACCATCGGGGCCGGCCTCGTCACGCGCGCCGCAGGACGCGTTGGATCCGCATGCGCTGAAAGCCGTGAGTCCCGATGTGTTGGCGCAGCTTGTTCATGTCGCGGATCCCGAACGCTACTGAAGCCTTGAGCGGACTTGCGAATGTTGCGTAGTAGGTCCACCGCACCTCGGGCGGGAGTTTCGCATTCTGCCGCCGATCGGTGATGGCGACGTCTCGCGGATCATCGGAATTGCGGAAGGCGTGGAACGTATGCCAATCGGGCCGCCGATAACGGGCCGCCTTGGAAAAAGGCACGGATTGGACCTTTACGTCAGTCTGATCGAGGATCCAGTCGCGCTGCTCCATGATTTGCCGGACCATGTGGCCGATCATCTGCTTGTTGCGATCGGCGAGGACTTCCTCACGAAAGTCCTGCAGCAACTGTTCTTCGATGCCCTCAACCGCGGGCTTTCCAAGCTCAGAAGCCGTCTCCAGACGAGCTATGGTTTCAGCACGCGTTAGGAATGACCAAAGACGCTGACCGATGTCGGACTCCGACAGCGACGCGAACTTCTCCGGATTGTAGCGAAGCATGAGCGGCCCTCCTTGACCGGGCATAAATGGCCGGTCATAAATGACTAGTCAAGGGTGTTGCGTGTCGGATTACCCAGTCTGCCGGTTTGCCGCTCTTGTGCCGCTCTGATTCCGGTCGGCTGCCTCACGCCACGCAGGTTCCCCGTGTAGTCTTGAGTCATCGAAACGCGTCAACGAGGTCGAGATGAAGAAGATCGTGCCGAACGGGAAGGTCATAAAAGCCGTACGGGAGCAGCTGGAAAGGCTGTCTACCCAAAAGGAAATGGCCAATGAGATTGGGGTCAGCATTCGCATGCTTCGCATGATCGAGAATGAAAATGCGCCGATCGCGGTGTCGACGGCCGATCGGCTGGCAAAAGCGCTGCAAGTTCATCGCGAGCGCATCATCCTCGTGTCGGAGCCTTCGGAGACGGCGGCAGCTAAAGGCGAGCCGGATGTCTTCTCCGCGCTGATGCAGGATGAAGATCGGCTCATACCGCGCCACGACTATGACATCGCCAGTGCGACGACGGACGAAGGGGCACTCTATAAGGAAGCCGCTCGCTCCCACGATGTGGCCTGCATCATCGAGACGACGCTTGATGAGGAGACGGGCGCCTATGCGCAGGAGCTGTTCGACGTCCTCGCCGGGTTGTCCTGGTCGCAACGCAATATTCTCGTGGACATTCCCCCGGCGACAGAGATCGCAGTTCGCCGCCGTATTCGACAGCTCATCGTTCTTCTCAGAGGCAACGACATCTGGATCTATCAGACCTCGGTCTTGAGGCGATTGCCTGAGCGGTACACGGTCGCGCCGGAAGATGAGCCTTGCTCGTATCAAAGCCGTCAGGTCGTGGCCTTGGGGCCGCCCGGTGAATATGGCGAGACCACCATGCGGGTGTCGATCGATCATGGCCAGCCATTCATCCTTCCGGCGTGGCGTAAGTTTCGGAAGAGCGACAATCCCGAGGTTGCGGCGCCTTCATAATGCGAAGAATTCGTTTGATCGTCGAGGTATTGGGCGCACGCGCTGAAATCGAATAAGTGTGTTGGATGGAAGCCGGGGGGCGTATGAAGTTTAAGCTGGAAAATACGTTCGAGGACAATCTCGCTTTGTTTCAAGCTGAGGCCGAGCAGATCGACGCTGAGTGCGCCAAGATTCTCTTCGACAATTTACACCTACTGGATTCAGGAGGTGACTCGGCGCCAAGCCGCGCAACGATCAGCGAGTTTCATAAGGCGGTCCTGGCTGCACTCAGTGACCTGTCCAAGCCCGTGGGGGAGGACCAGGCATGACGCGGTATTTTCTGGGCGGCCTGTCCATTGAGGGCTTTCGGGGGATCAACAACGACGGAGATCCGCTCGTCCTCAAATTCAAATCCGACGCCGTCAACTCGGTTCATGCGCCGAACGGGGTCGGCAAAAGTTCTATATTCGAGGCTGTCTATTTCGCGATTTACGGCATCGTTCCGCGCCTGAAGGCGCTCCAGGAAGCCGAGCAAGGCGACAGCTATATTGTCAATCGCTTTCATCCTGGGCAGCAGGCGACGGTTGAACTGACTTTCGCCAGCGACGACGGGTCGCCCGACGTGGCGGTCAAAGTGACGCGGGCCGCCAATGGTTCGCGCTTGGTCACCTCTCCGAGCGGCCATGCCGATCCGCAGCAGTTTCTAGCGAGTCTGCAGGAAGATTTCGTTCTCGTCGACTATGGTCGGTTCGCGAAGTTGATCGACATCTCCGCACTGGAGCGGGGACGTTCCTTTGCATCGCTCGTGGGGCTGAGCCGATACTCCCGCCTGCGGCAGGCTCTCGATAGCGCCAAGCGCACGCAGAACATCAATGGCGACCTGGGTTTTTCCGCGCTCGATGCGGAGGTGACAACAGGAGCGCGTGCGTTGAGTGCGATCGAGCGGCGTGTCATCGCCGCCCACGATGAGGTCGCCGGGGCAGGAGGCGCCGCCGTCGCCAAGCTGTCCGACCTCAAGGCGGCCGTGACCGCCGGCTTGTCCGCCATCACATTACTCAAGCCACTAATCGGCGACACCTCGGTAATGGATCTCGATTTTGATGCCGCGGAGTTGGCGATCGAGAAGGAGGAGGGTGGGGAAGCGCGAAAGACACTGGACACGCTGACCACCTCGGTCACGTCGCTATCGGGTCTTCCGGTTACGGTTGAGGAACTAGCCGATCTTGATCGGCTGCTCGAGCTGGCCGGAAAGAGAGACGAGGCGGTCCGCAGTGTCGGTGCGGACGCATTGCACGCCCTTTTGCGCGATGCGCTGGCTGTGGTTTCCGGGGCAGATTGGCACGATCCAAATCTATGCCCGGTTTGCGAGGCGAAGGGCGAAGGTCCCTTAAAGCCTCGGCTGGAAGGCAAGATCGCCAAGTACGACGCCGCTGCCCAGCTGGCCGCTGAACTCGTCAAGGAAGTCGCCACCGCGCCGGGGATCGCGAAACTCCGGCAGCTTGAAGAAGCGACGGCGATGGCGATCGCGAGTGGCGATCGACTGCATGTCGCCTTCGACTTGGCGGCCAAGAAGGGGGACGTGACCACGCCCGATCTGGAAAGCATCAGGGCGCGTCTCGGGATTCTTGAAGCGCAGCGCAGCGAGACCCTCGCCCGGGTGCACGGGGAGGCGGAGGGATTGCAGGCGCGGTTGCCGCCGTCACTTGTGCAAGTCACCCGTATCCTCAGCTTCGCAAAGCAGTTCCGCGACGCCGTGGTGGAATATGAGACGGGCGCGCCGGCGCTTAAGGCGAAACAGGACAAGCTCAAGCTACTGAATCGCTGGAAGACGTTCATCACGCGCGCTGGCCAGAGCTTTGCCGACGCAGAGGCAGCGTTGGCGAACGAGCGGATCGACGAGATTCAAACCGCCTGTCAGGACCTCTTCGGCCGCCTCGTCCGTGGCGGGCCGGATGTGAAGCCGACCCTGAGCCGCGCGCTGAACAGCGAGAACGTCGATCTGAAGCTGGCTGATTTCTTCGGCCTGAAGGATCTCAGCGCCCGGGCGCTTCTCTCGGAGAGCTACCGGAATGCCGTGGCGGCCGCGATCTTCCTGGCGGCTGCGACCAAGCACAGTGGAGTTCCACGTTTCATGGTGCTCGATGACGTCACATCCAGCTTTGACGCCGGTCATCAGTTTGCGCTGATGGACGCCATACGGACATTGCTCCGCTACGGGGCTGTTCCAGACGGACTACAGTTCATCATCCTGAGCCATGACACCAGTTTGGAGAAGTACTTCGACAAGCTGAACGGCACTGCGGATTGGCATCACCAAAAACTGCAGGGTATGCCGCCGAAGGGCCGTCTTATGGTATCAGCGCAGGAGGCCGACCGTCTGAAGGCCCAGGCGCTGCAGCACTTGAACGCGGGCCAGATCGATATCGGTGCGCCGTTCCTGCGGCAGTATCTCGAATACAAGTTGGGGCAGATTATCGCGAAGCTGGAAGTGCCTGTTCCGCCTGACTATGCAACCCGCGGCGACAAGCGGACACTGTCGACTTACATCGACGCGATCAGCGAGGCGGTGAAGCTTTATCAGGCGGCGAATCGGTGCGTGCTCACACCTCAGCAGATTACCGATCTGCAAAACCATCACGCGCCGTCGATCGTCGGCAATTTCGTCAGCCACTACGAGACCGGTGCTGGTACACCCTTCAACGCTTACGCCCTGCTGGGTGTGCTGCAAAACATCGATGCGCTGGCGGACTGCTTCAGCTATGTCGATCCCACCAACAACCAGAAGCGTTTCTACCGCCGGTTGGACCGTCGCTGATCCACATTTCGGGTAGCGAGTGATCGACGAGTTCGGGCATGCCCTCCGCGACTAATAGATCAACAGCGAGGCCGAGAGGGTCGGTTGGGCGCTACGGTCAAGCGCGCGTCCCATATCGATTAACGAGGTCGAAGCTGAGGATTTGCGGATCTGCGAGCAGGGCTAATCGAAATCTGGATCTGGATAGCGCTCCTCGATGACGTAGCGCATAATGTTCCACCAGACGTTCTCGATCGTGTAGTCGATCGGGTTTATCTTTCGCGGTGCCCACTCGTCGAGAATCCCTGCCATGCGAACGTGCCCAGCAGCTTTAATATCTGGGTCTCTTTCTGTGGGCTTGCCCGATTTGACCGACAGGTTGGAGACGGTGAACGTGGTTGGATCGTAATCGAGAGCGGCCTGCAGGAAATCGCCTTTCTCGGTCAGCGGATGAGCCGCCGTGTGCGAGATAAGGGCCTTCTGCAGTTTCTCTCCCATGGCGATGTAAGGTTCTAGGAGGCTGTCCGATTGCAGGCCCTGGCGCCAACGATCGTGCGTGTCTAGCGCACTTGGAAAATCTCCCCAGTGGAAGTCCGCTCTCCCCCCAAAGGTGATTTTCCCGTAGCCGTCGACATGGTCGCGCAGGGCATCCATCAGCTCGAGCGCGCGGCGCGGGTCTTTCTCGGTGAGGACCGCGTCGATGGCTCCCAAAACTTCTTCCATATCGAAGACAATCTTCCTTAGCTCTTCCTTTTGTTCCACGAACATCTTTGGAATTTCGCCAACGGGGTTTGGGAGCGGAAGTGTCCACGGAAAGGCGATGTCGTCTTCACTGAAACGTCGATATGGGATGTTCAGCTGATCTAAGAATGCCGCCGACTGGTAATAGGTCTGGCTCTTCAAGCTGTGCTCGATCTGGTCGAGCGCGAGTTTGCGCGATTTAACGCGAAATATTTCCTCAAGCGCGGCGGCGCCGACGACGTAGCTTTCGGGCGAGTGGCTGCTGCTGATTGATAGCGTATCGACTACCTGCCGCGCCGATAGGAGATACATCTCGCCTTCGTCCTCCTTTCCCACGTGGAGAAGCGCGAAAAATCCTTCAAGCGGAGCTCCGCTGGCGTCGATGACATAGCTCTTTGGAACGTAATGGGTTGTGCGCCGATCCTGGAAATATTTGGCTTGGATCACACCGACCCGAGGGGGAACCGTGTCCGTGAAGCGCTGTGTTGTGGTGCGGCGCTGAATGAGGAAGTCGGCGCCGTCGGTGTCGACGCTCCGCTCAAGTACCCAGAAGCGGTCGATCAGGAAGGACCGAGTGCGCGCTTCGCCGACTGTGCCGTTCTCCATAACCTTGAGCCAAGTCGGCCAGCTGTCTTCCACGGGTTGGGTCCTACTCGTTAAAGTGCATGGCCTTGAGTTCGGCTAGAAAAACCGTGCCGGCATCGACGGCACGCTTGGCGGCATCTGCATCCACGTCCACACCGTGCGAGGCCTCGTTCATGACGCGCAGCGCGCCGAGCATCTGCTCGGTGCTGGCAGGCATCGGTCCCTGCCGTCGCAGGTCTCGCAGCATGTTCATGATGCCTACCGGCCGATCGAAAGCGATGCCTCGTCTCTCAGCGAGTTCGCGGAGCGCGCGTTCGATTTCGATACGAAGCTTGACCACGGACATCAGCGGGAATTCGCGCGCGAATTCCGCGACTGTCGGCAGGTCCTCAGCAAGCTGAGGCGGGAGGGAGTGAGACAGCTTGTATTGAGCCACGCCCATCGGCTTGCTGGAATCTCGCAACGCATATTCGACGATCACCTCGTTGCGCCCCTTGCACAGGATAATGCCAATGGTTGGTTTGTCGTCCGGGTGGCATAGTTGATCATCGACGGCCGACAGGTAGAAATTCATTTTCCCCGCGAACTCGGGCTTGAAGTCCTCAATCTTCAATTCGATCACCACGAAACAGCGTAACCGTAGGTGATAGAAGAGCAGGTCGAGATAGTAGTCCTGGCCGCCCACCTCGAGGTGGTACTGACTGCCGACAAAGGCGAAACCCTTGCCGAGTTCCAGAATGAGCGAGCGCAGGTGCTCGATCAGGCCGTGTTCGAGATCGCGCTCCAGCATTTCCGGACCGAGCGCGAGGAAATCAAACGTGTAGGGGTCCTTGAGGATTTGCTGGGCGAGCTCGGACTGTTCAGCCGGCAGGGTCCGTGAGAAATTGGTTAGCGCGCTGCCTTGACGGGCGAATAGCCCGCTATCGATCTGGTGTACGAGGACATTGCGGCTCCAGCCGTGGTCGATCGCTTGCCGGGCGTACCAGGCACGCTCGTCATGCAACTTGACGGCATCAAGCAGGCGCACGTTATGGCCCCAGGGCAATAGTGCAACGACCTGTTGCACAAATTCGCCGTCGGGCCAGGCCTCAGCGAAGGCGCGCATATATTTCAGGTTTCGGGCTGAGAGCCCCGTCATTTCCGGAAAGGCTCTGCCAAGATCGCCGGCCAGGCGGTCGATCACCTTAGCGCCCCAACCTTCGCGCTCCTGCCGGCCCAGAATATCGCGGCCGATGGTCCAGTAGAGGAGGACCAATTCACGATTGACCGACAGGCCGGCCCTGTGTCGAGCCGCAGCGATCTTCTGCTTCAGATCTCCGACGAAGGCGGCGTAGGTCTGCGCGTCGATTTCGGCGGCCGGATCGGATGTCCTTGCGCGGCGAAGGGCGGGTTTCGGTGGCCGGGGGGTCATGCGGCCGCCTTTAGGCGCTTCTTCGCCAGCATGGCGCGGACGAACTTGTCCCATTTCGCCATGCCGGCCCGCTTCTCGGCCATATAGTTCCAGCGGTCGTAGTGCTTCGAGCTGACGTCCTGCAAGGCATGGTTTTGCAGGCGGTCGCGGATTTCCTTCGGGATGCCCGCCTTGCCGGCCAGCGTCTTGAAGGTCCGGCGCAGGTCGCGGTTCGTCACATAGGGGATCACGCCGCGGTCCCGCTGGCGCCACATGAACGAATAGAGCGTGCCGTGGCTGACAGGCTTTGACGGGTTCTTGGACGAAGGGAAGAACCAGCCGTATTCGTTGACGTTGATGGATGAGATCAGCTCTGCGGCCAGGTCCGGCACCGGAACGGCATGAGGCTGGTCGTTCTTGGTCGTGGACCAGTCGATGATCTTCTCCTTAGCGTCCCATTGGTCGATGTGGAGGCTCGCAATCTCTTCGACCCGCTGGCCGGTCAGCATGAGGATTCGGACTGCACGCGTATACGGCGGGTGGACTGGCGTATCTGGGCACTCCAGCCAGCGATAGAGCTGGACGAACTCGTCCTCGTCGAGCCAGCGCGTACCCATGACCTTGGGTTCGGTCGGAATGCCCGTCGCCGGATTGAAAGGGATGCGGAAGCGTCGAGGGGATTGCTGCCGGTAGTCGTTGTCGGACTTCATGCCCCAGCTAAAGGCGGCGTGGATATAGGATCGCACATGATCGGCCATCGACTTGGCGCCGCGTTCATAGATCGGGCGGATCAGTTCGATGATTTCCTCGGACTCGATCTCCCGGGCGAGGCGGTTACGCCCGAGCGTATCGGCAATCTTGTTCAGTCCCTTTTCGGTTTCCTTCCAGGAGGGTTTATCCGCAGCCTTGAGCGACGCGACATAGCCCTCGAAAAGATCGGCGACGGTGCCGGGGCGCGTGTCAGTGGCGATCTTGATGCTTCGGCCTTTCTGGATGACGTCGGCATAGTCGCGTTTGAAGATCTCGCGCGCTTGGCCGAGCGACATTGACGGGTAAGCGCCGAGCTTCTTTTTCGTTCGCTTCCCATCGCGCCACTGCTGGGCCATCCAGTCAGCCGTGACGCGCTTGGGCATCGGCTTTAGGACGAGGACGAGACGGCCCGTGCCACGACCTTCGCCGTCGGCGAGGTTTTCCTGCTTTTGACTCGCCTCGACACGCTTCAGCGCGTGGCGAATCGCCGTGTCGGTCAAGCTGGGCATGGCGTTCCTCCTATTCCGCAACTGGGATCGGTCGAGCAGAAACGGGGATCGTTTGCTGGGAGCGGAAAGCCGTTTTCTACCCCTTCAACCGCCCCTAATTTGCCATAACCGCCCCCTGTACGCAATCCGCAAAAACGGAGAAATCACTGGTGTTTCAATGGGATCGAGCGTGATCCAGCGTGATCAAAACCGGGGTAGTGGGGTGGTTGTGCACGAGGATGATCGCCGTGGCCGACAGTTCGAGCGCCCTGCGGACGACTTCGCGCGGATAGACCGGAGTGTGGTCGACCGTGCCCACCTGCTGCACCTCGTCGGCGATCAGCGCGTTCTTCTTGTCGAGGAAAAGGATGCGGAACTGCTCGCGCGGCTCGAAGGCCATGGCGGCGCGGCAGTAGTCGATCACCTGCGTCCAGGAGGCGAGAACCTGGCGGCCGCGGATCTGGCTCTGCAGCATGCGCTCGGCGGCGGCGGCGACCAGTTTCAGGTCGAATGCCACCGAAGGTCCGATGCCCTTGACCTCGGCCAGCAGATGGGCGGGAGCGCCGAGAACTTCGGCCAGCGAACCGAACCGTTCCAGCAGGGCCTTGGCCCGCGGTTTCGTATCGGCCCGGGGCACGAAGCGGAAGAGCAGGAGTTCGAGGATTTCGTAGTCGGCAAGCGCGCCAGCGCCCGACGCGCGCATGCGCTCCCGCAGCCGGTCGCGGTGGCCGTGAAAGTGCGGCTTGTCGGATTGAAGCGACTTGGGCGCGGCCTTGCCGAGGTTCGCCGACGGCCCTTCGGCAAACATCCCGCGCTCGTCGATCTCGTCAGCGTCCATCCCTGTCCCGCCCGAGGCTCCCCAGCCTCGCGCGAAGACTAAGCCGGAAGGCCGGGGCGGTCGAGGCCCCCGGGCGAGAGCGTGAAGATTTCGCAACCGCTGTCGGTGACGCCGATTGTGTGCTCGTACTGCGCCGACAGCGAACGGTCGCGGGTCACCGCGGTCCAGCCGTCGGACAGGACCTTCACATGCGGCCGGCCGAGATTGATCATCGGTTCGACCGTGAAGATCATGCCCGGCCGCATCTCGACGCCTTCGCCGGGCGTGCCGTAGTGCAGGATGTTCGGCGCGTCGTGGAAGAGCAGGCCGACGCCGTGGCCGCAGAAGTCGCGCACCACCGAGCAGCGCTCCGCCTCGGCATAGGTCTGGATCGCCGCGCCGATCGCGCCGGTGCGCGCACCCGGGCGGATGGCGGCGATGCCGCGCATCATGCACTCGTGCGTGACCTCGAGCAGCCGCTCGGCCGCGCGCTTGATGCGGCCGACCGGATACATGCGCGAGGAATTGCCATGCCAGCCGTCGACGATCAGGGTCACGTCGATGTTGACGATGTCGCCCTCGCGCAGCGGCTTCGAATCGGGGATGCCGTGGCAGACGACGTGGTTGATCGAGGTGCAGGACGACTTGGTGTAGCCGCGATAGTTGAGCGTGGCGGGGATGGCGTCATGGTCCATGCCGTATTCGAAGACGAAACGGTCGATCGTGTCGGTCGACACGCCCGGCTGGACGATCGCGGCGAGCTCGTCGAGGCAGGTCGCGGTCAGGCGGCAGGCCTTGCGCATCCCTTCGAAGGCGGCTTCGTCGTAGAGCCTGATCTGTCCGGTGTTTTTAAGCGGTGCGGAACCCGCTTCGAGATAGGTGACCATTGCGTGCCTGGAGCGTGGAAATTGCCCCACATGTCGCATCGATGGGCGGTTTCTTCAACCCCAGGCATCGGCGGGCAGGTATGTCGAGCAATCGAGAATGTGGTACGCCCTAGGGGAGTCGAACCCCTCTCTGCACCGTGAAAGGTGACCGGCGCGGCCGACTGGCGAGACTATGAGGTGCGAACTGAAGTCGAGACAACGAAGAAGCCCTGGGGCATCCTGGCCTGCTGGAGGTCGCCCAGAGACTTCTATCGCTTCGAGGCCCGCAAGGACGAGTTTGCTCTCGTCAGGAGGCGGGACGACGCGCGTTCGGTGCTGGCTTCGGTGAAGCAAGGCGCCCGGCCC
>JBDRCE010000071.1:0-3813 GCA_043822005.1 Pseudomonadota bacterium
GGGCCTTCTTTGAATGTTTCGCCGAGGACGCGCTGGGGTGCGCGGAGGCAGCGGGGAACAAAAGACAGTTTCAAGTTTGCGGTTCCGAGTTTCGAGTTGGGACAAGCGAAGGGCATTGGCTTATTCCAGCTTCTTCCTGGCGGGGCGGGCGCGATAGAGCGCCCGGGCCTCGTGTACTGCGAGTTGCTCCTTTTCCACCGAAACCTTCTCAAAGACGAGTTGTGCCTTCGTGAAGAAGTCGGCTGTCTCGGCTTTCAGGTATCGCGCCGTCATGCGGCAGTACTCGGGGTCGATGTCGACGCCGATGCTGTTGCGGCCGTTTCTCAGAGCCGCGACCATCGTTGTTCCGCTGCCACAGAACGGGTCGAGCACGGTGTCTTCGGTGAACGAGAACATGCGGACGAGGCGGTTGGCAAGTTCGAGCGGGAACGGCGCCGGATGCTTCTTGGTCGAGGCACCCGGTATGTTCCATATCTGCTGGAACCAGCGGCTGAAGTCTTCCTTGGCGAGCTTGCTCTCACGCCGTTGTTTCTCGGTCGGCTTGCGGTATGCCCCCGGCTTCCTCTGCATCAGGATGAATTCCATGTCGTTCTTGATGATGGCGTTGGGCTCGTAGGGCTTGCCGAGGAACTTCGAGCCGTTCGAGACCTCATAGGAGGCGTTGGCGATCTTGTGCCAGATGATCGGGTTCAGGTTGTCGAACCCGATCCGTCTGCACAGCACGCAGATATCCGCGTGCAGAGGGAAGACCAAGTGGCGCCCAAAACGCTTCCGCGAGACGCAGACATCACCGACGACGCAGACCAGCCGTCCGCCCGGCACTAGCACCCGGAACACATGCTCCCACACCCGGCGCAACTCGGCCAGGAAACCCTCGTAGTCGTCGATGTGTCCGAGTTGATCGGGGTTCTCGTTGTAGCGCTTCAGATTCCAGTACGGCGGCGACGTGACTGCCAGATGTACAGACTCGTCCGGAATGAAGGAGAGATCCCTCGCGTCACCTTGCATGAGGGTGTGGACTGTTTCGTCCATCGCAGTTATCCGGCGCTTTCGACGTGAGCGGCAAGGGCCTTCAGGAACCTCTCGAGCGACAGATCGGCCGCGGGAGTGTCGTAGCTCCCCTCGAGGCCGCCCTCGGCTGTTGAAGTGACGAAGGCCGCGGCGCTGTAATGCCGCTCAAGAACGAGTTTCCTGCAAAAGAGCTCGTATCGTTTCATGTATGAGGCGTTCCCGAACTCAGGAAACACCTTGAAATGTGGCTCTCTCACGCTGACCGGCTGGTTGGATTTGGGGCAATCCTCGAGCATGAAGAAATACCCGACGAAAGGCTGTGGACTGGCGAGGTATGCGCGCTCTCTGAATGCCGTCCACAGGTCAAGAGCGCTTCCCATTGCTTCCTCGGTCCGGTTGTTGAAGTTGTTCCCGAACGAGGGGGCGGCTTGGGACTTAGTTTCCACCGCGGCGATGAGCGTGTTGTCCTTTACCACCAGCAGGTCCCATTCCTTCGTCGGCCGGAAAAAGCCCGGGAGCTCCAGCTTCTTCTTACGGAACACGCATTCCCTCGGCATGCCGGCAGACGCAACGAGGTCGGTAAACAGTTCGATAAACCCGTCCATGTGCGCGCCGCCAGTTACCGCGGCTCGCCGGCCCTGGTCTGTTCGGCCACCCTTGCGCTGTCGACTGCCTTGCGATTCTCGGGTAGCCCAGTAATGAGCTACTGCTGTCCCCGTTCTCGCGCGCAGTGTTTCGAGGAACTCGTCTGCTTTCATGTCTTGCCCAGCATCATACCGCGCGTAGCGCGGAAGTCAAAGACGCACGGCGGATCGAGATAGATGAGGTCGACCGACTCGTCCGGGAAGATGTCGCGGTCGCGCAGGAAGACGGCGTTGTCGCCATAGCACAGAAGGTTGTCGGGCATGCTTCCCCCCAATGGCGGATTCCGTCCGTAAGATTATTGCGCGGGGGCGTTGCGGTTTCAAGCTAAAAGTGGGGGTTCGGGGCGGAGGGCGGAGTACATTCAATTCAGTCGCAGGTGCGCATATTGCGCCCGGCGTTCACTCCCCGCCGAGCTCGCGCATTGTGTATTGATAGAACGGCGGCAGCGTCGCTCGGTGCAGGCCCTGAAAGTAGTAGCCGGCGCCGCCGAAGACCTTCGGGATGCGCGTGGCGAGCGATTTCTGGTCACGCAGGTAGTAGTAAGGCTGCGACTCGTCGCGCGCGTCGTCGTCGAACACGAACGGGCGGATGTCGAAGTCGGCGGTTCGGATTCCGTTCGGTGCGTGTCCGACGTTGGCCGCCATCGAGACCGCCTTGAGCACGACTTCGGGGCCCATGACGGCGGTCCCGATGTTGATGATGACGCCGCCCTCGGTGAACTTGCACATCTGCTGCGCGAAGACGAGGAAGTCGGCGCCGCTCGTCGCGCCCTTCGCGGCCGCGTCGAAGCTGTCGTGCTGGTCGATGATGTCGGTCCCGGGCGAGGCATGGACGCAGGCGGGAATGCCCGCCCGGTGCGCGGCTGCGAACACGCAGCTCTCGGCGTGCGGGAAGCCGTCGTAGGGCTTGAAGTATTCGCCGGTGTCTTCGTGCCCGGCGAACGCGCGGTCGATGACCTGCTTGCGGAAGCCGGCGTCGCAGTAGAGCCGGCCCATCGCCTCGCCCATCCCGAGCCCGTTCTCATAAGCGATCCGGATGGCGCAGTTGATGTACGCGCCCGTCTCGAACGCCATGCCGAACTCGCCCTTCGGGAGCGCGTCGCGGACGGACTCCGACGATGCGCCGGTGAGCGCCAGCTCGAACGAATGGATCATCGCGGCGCCGTTCGTCGAGTATAGCGTCACGATGCCGCGCTCGATCAGGTCGATGATGATCGAGATCTCGCCGTTCTTGATCGGATGCGCGCCGGAGAGAACGACGACCGGCCTGCCGCTGCGGCGGCACTCGACGACGTACGCGGCCAGTTCCTGGAGCCCGGCGGACTGGTCCGGGCCTTCGCCGCGGCGGCCGTTGCGGAACCAGGGCTCGGCGGAGCAGCGGACCTCCGCGCTGCGGAGCGCGGCGACGTCGATCAGGTTGCCGAGCTCGACCTTGTTCGAACGCACCTTCAGCGGGTAGGTCTTGACCGCCGAGGCGTCGAACGGCTTGTACGATCCCTTGTATTTCACTTGCCGGTTCCTGAGGTCCGGTGGCGAGCACACTGGAAAGAAAAGCCGGGCCGGATGGCACAAAGAGGCAGGCGCTCCAGCAATGGCCTGTTGAGGCCGGTCGCCGGCCGGCCACCAAGCTGGATGGGCGGGGATATTGAATCCCTTAATCCTGACGCCCCAGGTTTTCTCAGCCTCATACCTGGTACTTAGACCGGTGCTCTACCGGCCCGGCACCGCGTATTCTCGCCCGGCCGCGCCGCCGTGTCAACGCCAAAAG
The DNA here is from genome assembly GCA_043822005.1 of Pseudomonadota bacterium. Classification (GTDB taxonomy): domain Bacteria; phylum Pseudomonadota; class Alphaproteobacteria; order Rhizobiales; family Rhizobiaceae; genus Mesorhizobium_A. The sequence continues at coordinate 3,424 of JBDRCE010000071.1, forward strand.
CGAATTTTATTCCATCGCTTCCTCGGGCGTCGCCCCCTTGTGCACGACGCTGGCGAAGGCCGAGAAGAACTTCGCCGGGTCGGCAGCCTGGAAGACGTTGCGGCCGAACACGACGCCGCGCGCCCCGGCCAGCCGCGAGGTACTGGCCCAGTTTCCCTGCGCCGAGCATCTGGCCAAGGTGGACATTCGGCGCCTCACGCGCATCCTGCAAGAGGCCAGCCGCGGCCAGTTGGGGCGCGACCGCGCCAGGCAACTCAAGGCCGCAGCCAAGACGTCGTTCGCATTCACCAGCAACACCGAGACCCTCGCGCTGGAGGTCCGCTTTGTCGTCGAACGGATCAACCTTCTCATCGATCAGATCGACCAACTCGACCGGCGGATCAGCACGTT
>JBDRCE010000072.1:0-72188 GCA_043822005.1 Pseudomonadota bacterium
TGGTGCCCAGTCTCGGATTCGAACCAAGGACACGCGGATTTTCAATCCGCTGCTCTACCAACTGAGCTAACTGGGCACTGGCTTTCGCGGGCGAAAGCGGACCGGAGGGATCTCCGGGCGGTGGCGTTGGCGGCCACCTGAAGCGGGCGGGTTATAGCACGGGATTCGCCCCTGTCCAGCGCTACGAACGACAATTCCGGAACTGGGCGGGACGGATCGTGTCGCCTCCGCGAGAGGTGTTGCATCACCCGCGCGACGCGTCGTCCCCGGCATCGCTGCTGACGTCGTTTTCCTCGTCCTCGCGACCCGGAATGACGTAGGCGCCGGAGAGCCAGCGGTGGAGATCGACATCCTTGCAGCGGGCCGAGCAGAACGGAAATGTCGCGCGCGCCGAGGGCTTGCCTCATTCCGGGCAAGGGCGCTTCGGGCGAAGCGGTGTGACGTTGGCGGAGGGATTGGTCATCTCGGGCGGCCTGTTGCGGGCTTGGGCTGATGCGCCTCAGGCGGCGCGGGTTCCCGACAGCCAGCTGAAATGGACCTTGTAGCCGTCGCCGGCGAGCAGGTTCACGGTCTCGTAGAGCGGCAGGCCGACGACGTTGGTGTAGGAGCCGACGAGCTTCACCACGAAGGTGCCGGCAAGTCCCTGGATGGCGTAGCCGCCCGCCTTGCCGCGCCACTGGCCCGAGGCGAGGTAGCTTTCCAGCTCCTCGCGCGACAGGCGCTTGAAGCGCACGCGGCTTTCGACCAGCTTCTGACGCACCTTGCCGGACGGCGTGATCAGGCAGACGCCCGAATAGACGCGATGCGACCGGCCCGACAGAAGACGAAGGCAGTTGGACGCCTCGTCGATCAGGTCGGCCTTGGGCAGGATGCGGCGGCCGACGGCCACGACCGTGTCGGCGGCCAGGATATAGCCGCCTTCCCAGTCGCTCTCCTTCGACAGCTTCTCCTGGGCCTTCTCGGCCTTCTCCCGCGACAGGCGCTTGGCCAGCGAACGGGGATGTTCGGCGCGCTGCGGCGTCTCGTCGACGTCGGCCGGAACGATCCGGTCGGGCTCGATGCCGGCCTGCTGCAACAGCTCGATACGGCGCGGCGACCCGGAGGCCAGAACCAGCTTCTGGAAGACGCTCATCGCTTCGGAAGTCCCATCGAGGTGATGTGCGCGGACGATACGCCGCGCCGTGCGGCCGCCTACTTGAAGCGGTAGGTGATGCGGCCCTTGGTCAGGTCGTAGGGCGTCATCTCGACGAGCACCTTGTCGCCGGTCAGGACGCGGATGCGGTTCTTGCGCATGCGCCCCGCCGTATGCGCGATGATCTCGTGCTCGTTCTCGAGCTTGACGCGGAACATGGCATTGGGAAGCAATTCGGTCACGAGACCCGGAAATTCGAGGACTTCTTCCTTCGGCATTCGATACCTTTTTTCACGGAAAAGAGCCGGCACGACAGAGCCAGGATGAGTCTGAGGCCGGAATTCGCGCGGAACCTATATGATCTCGCGCATTTTGTGAACAGCGCTTATGTCGACGGGGAAGGGCGGTCGCCAGCGGCGGCAAACCTCTCCCGGATGCGGCGATCGAGCCTCGATGCGACGTCGCGATAGGCGGCGAGGATCTGCTCCCGCGTGCCGGTCGCCGTCGTCGGGTCGGGCATCGGCCAGTATTCGACGTCGGCCGCCACCGACCGCGTCAGGTCCAGGGCCTTGTGATGGGCCTCGGGCGCCAGCGTCACGATCAGGTCGAAATAGGCGTCCTCCAGGTCGTCCAGCATTCGCGGCAGCCGGCTGCCCAGCGAAAATCCGCGCTCCGCCAGGACCGCGTCGACGAAGGGATCGCGCTCTCCGGGCCGGATTCCCGCCGACGCCACGAAAACCGATTTCGGCAGGAGATCGCGTGCGATCTGTTCCGCCATGGGCGAGCGGATGACGTTCTGGCCGCACAGGAACAGCACGGAGCCGGGCAGTTTCGGGCCGGTCGGCGCGTCGGGCAAGATCGCTATCCGCGCCAGTGCAGCACGCAGACCAGCGTGAACAGCCGGCGCGCAGTGTCGAAATCGACCTCGATCTTGCCGGCGAGCCGGTCCATCAGGGTCTGCGAGCCCTCGTTGTGGAGGCCGCGGCGGCCCATGTCGATGGCCTCGATCTGCGACGGCGACGACGTGCGGATGGCGTCGTAATAGCTCTCGCAGATCATGTAGTAGTCCTTGACGATCCGCCTGAACGGCGTGAGCGACAGGATGTGCGTGACCACCGGCTCGCCGCTTTCGCGCGAGACGGCGAAGACGAGGCGGGCTTCGACGAGCGACAGTTTCAGCTTGTAGGGGCCTTCGCCCGTGTCGGTGACGGGGCGGAACGAGTTTTCCTCGACGAGGTCGAAGATCGCGACCGCCCGCTCGTGCTCGACATCGGGCGTCGAGCGGCCGATCGATTCGTCGAGTTCGACATCGACCAGCCTGGCGTTGCTCGTCTCCCTCCCCATCGCCCCGCCTTCAGAGATTGAGACGGATGGCGACGGAGCGCGCATGCGCGTCGAGCCCCTCGGCCTGCGCCAGCGCGATCGCCGCCGGCGCCAGTTCGCGCAACTGGTCGGGGCCGAGCCTGAGAATCGACGTCCGCTTCATGAAGTCGAGAACCGAGAGACCCGAGGAGAAGCGGGCCGAGCGCGCGGTGGGCAGCACGTGGTTCGAGCCGCCGACATAGTCGCCGATGACTTCGGGCGTGTGGCGGCCGATGAAGATCGCGCCGGCGTTCCTGACCCTGGCGGCATAGGCGTCGGCATCCTCGATCGCCAGTTCCAGATGTTCGGGCGCGATGCGGTTGACGAGGGGCATGGCCTCGTCGAAGCCGCGCACCAGGATGACGGCGCCGAAATCGCGCCAGCTCGCGGCGGCGGTGGCGGCGCGCGGCAGACGGATGAGCTGGCGCTCGATGGCCGCCTCGACGGCGCGGCCGAAGGCGGCGTCGTCGGTGACGAGGATCGACTGCGCGCCGCTGTCGTGCTCGGCCTGCGCCAGAAGGTCGGCGGCGATCCATTCCGGATCGTTGGTCCCGTCGGCCAGCACCAACACTTCGGATGGGCCGGCGATCATGTCGATACCGACGGTGCCGAAGACCTGGCGCTTGGCCGCGGCGACATAGGCGTTGCCGGGCCCGACGATCTTGACCACTGGGCGGATCGATTGGGTTCCATAGGCGAGTGCTGCAATTGCCTGAGCGCCGCCGACGCGGTGGACCTCGGACACGCCCGCCAACCGCGCCGCCACCAGCACGAGCGGGTTGACGAGACCGTCCGGCGCGGGGACGGTGATAACGATGCGCTCGACGCCCGCCACCTTGGCCGGCAGCGCGTTCATCAGGACGGAGGAGGGGTAGCTCGCGGTGCCGCCCGGAACGTAGAGTCCCGCCGATTCCACCGCTGTCCAGCGCGAGCCGAGCCCGACGCCGATCGCGTCGGTGTAGAGATCGTCTTTCGGCCGCTGGCGCGCGTGGTGCGCCGCGATGCGGTCCCGCGCTAGAGTCAATGCTTCGAGCGTCCTGGGATCGACGCGATCAAAGGCGGCGTCGATCTCGGCCTCCGAGACGGTCAGGCGGCCATTGCCAGGATCGAAACGGTCGAAGCGACGGGTGTAGTCGAACAGCGCTTCGTCGCCCTGCGAGCGCACCTTGCCGATGATGTCGCGGACGATAGCGTCGACATCCTCCGAAACCTCGCGCTTGGTCGACAGGAAGGCGGTGAAACGGCTCTCGAAATCGGCCGCGGATGCGTCGAGCGTGATCGCCATGGCGTCAGGCCCCGTGCGCGGGCCGCGACGAGGCCGCCCAGGCCGCACCCAGATCGGTCAGCCGCGTCTCGATGCATTCAACGTCGAGAGCGAGCGAGCCGCCGCCGGCGAAGAGCAACTCGATCGTGCCGGCGGGTGCGTCGTCCTCGGCAAAGCCGATGGTCAGCAAGGAGAGCACGTCCTGCGGCTTGGCGCGGTCTATGCCGGCGGAGCGCACGGCGAGCACACGGTCGAAATGCAGCACGCTGCGCCGCCGCTCATTATGCCTGCGGAAGACGCCGCCCGCCTTTTCCCAGACGAAGCGGTTCATCTCGATGAGGAATCGTTTTTCCTTCGGCCGCCAGTCGAAGGCGCCGATCTGCATGACCGCGTCCTGGACATGGGCGGAAACGATCTCCAGATCGTCCGCGTCGAGGGCTAGGAGTTTGAGCTGTTCCATGCGGGTCCGTCGCCTCTGCGGGCGCTGCCTGTCGATCTCGGCCCGTTGTTAGGCGGACTCTTGATGCGGCGCAACACATACCGGGCCGGCGGCCTCAGTCGGAAATCCGCTCGACGAGCGCGCCGCAGCCGCTGAGCTTCTCCTCCAGCCGCTCGAAGCCGCGGTCGAGGTGGTAGATGCGGTTGACGACCGTGTCGCCTTCGGCGGCGAGACCGGCGATGACGAGCGAGACCGAGGCGCGCAGGTCCGTCGCCATCACCGGCGCGCCCTTGAGCTTCGCCACGCCCTCGACGACCGCGGTCTGGCCAGACAGCGCGATGTGCGCACCGAGCCGGGCGAGTTCCTGCACATGCATGAACCGGTTCTCGAAGATCGTCTCGGTGATGCGCGAGCGTCCCTTCGACATCGTCATCAGGCCCATGAACTGCGCCTGCAGATCCGTCGGGAAGCCGGGGAAGGGCTCGGTCGTGATGTCGACCGGCTCGATGCCGTGGCCGTTGCGGCGCACGCGGATGCCGTGGTTGAGCGCAGTGATCTCGGTTCCTGTCTGCGCAATCACGTCGAGGGCAGACTGCAGGAACTCCGGCCGCGCGCCTTCCAGCACAACGCCGCCGCCGGTCATCGCCACCGCCATCGCATAGGTGCCGGTCTCGATCCGGTCGGGGATGATGCTGCAGGTCGCGCCGGACAGCGTATCGACGCCCTCGATGACGATGGTCGACGTGCCGGCGCCGGAAATCCTGGCACCCATCAGGGTAAGGCATTCGGCGAGGTTGGCGATTTCCGGCTCGCGCGCCGCGTTTTCGAGCACCGTCTCGCCGCGCGCCAGCGTCGCCGCCATCATCAGCACATGGGTCGCACCGACGGACACTTTCGGGAAGACGAAGCGTGCGCCTTTCAGGCCGTGCCTCGCCCGCGTAACGACATAGCCGTTGTCGACGTCTATTTCGGCGCCGAGTGCCGCCAGCCCGTCGAGGAAAAGGTCGACCGGACGAGTACCGATGGCGCAGCCGCCGGGCAGCGACACCTTTGCCTCGCCCATGCGCGCCAGGAGCGGCCCGATCACCCAGAACGAGGCGCGCATCTTCGACACCAGCTCGTAGGGCGCGGTCGTGTCGACGATTTCGCCGGCGGTGAAGTTGACGGTGCGCGAATAGCCCTCCTTTTGGCTGCCGCGGCGTCCGTTGACCGAGATGTCGACGCCGTGATTGCCGAGGATCTTGATCAACTGGTTGACGTCGGCGAGGTCGGGCACGTTTTCGAGCGTCAGCGTCTCGCGGGTGAGCAGCGAGGCGATCATCAGCGGCAGGGCGGCGTTCTTGGCGCCCGAAATCGGGATCACGCCCTCGAGCTTGCGTCCACCCGTGATCCTGATTCTGTCCATGAGAGATCTTTCGAAGAAGAAATGGCGTTCGTCGGGGAGGGTTGCACCGCGAGAGTCGCCGAAAACCACCGTCTAGCCCAAGCGATGCCCGGCTTCAAGGAACGGTCCTTTCGGAGGTCCGCGCGTCCCCTTCGCGGATCAGCCCATTCGCCAGCCCAATGCGGCGAAATTCCGGATCACAGCTCTCATTCCGGGCCGGATTCGCCTTTGCCGGGGTTGGGCGGCGCAGCCGCGATGCCTTCGGGACGCTCGTCGGCGCCACCTTCGCGCCGCGCCCGCGCCTGCGCCTTGCGGCGCATCAGATTGGCGCGCAACTGCTCGGACAGCCGGGACGGGCGCCCCTGTTTCGACTTCTGCGTCTGGTCTTTCGTCGACATCGGCCGGACCGGGTGAATGCTCGTGGATCGCGTCGCGACCAATAGCATCGCAACGCGGCTTGCGCATCAGGCCTTCGTGTGGCAAAAGCCGCCGCGTTCCTGGAGACGCTGCCGTAGCTCAGTGGTAGAGCACTCCCTTGGTAAGGGAGAGGTCGAGAGTTCAATCCTCTCTGGCAGCACCAGGATCTCTCTCGACGTTTCAAGGGAGTCACAGGCCGCCCGCAGGCGGGCGCCTCCGTACCTCGTTCCGACGTCGCACGATGCAACCCGTAGTGATCCCGCGCGTGCGTCGTCCCGGACGCACGTCGCCTTTCAGGTGTCGCGGGCCCTGGCGCGTACTGTCGCGTCGGCGGGAAACGGCGACCATGGATCGTCGTCCGGATGCCTTGCGAGGCGGTCCGCGAGAAGGTCGATGAAGAGCCGCAGGCGGCTCGGGACGAAGCGGCGGTGGGGGTAGAGCGCGTAGATTGAGAGATGTCCCCAGTCCCGGTCCGCCATGACCGGGACAAGCCGTCCGGACGCCAGATCGCCGCCGCAGACGAAGCTCGGCAGCTGGCTGAAGCCCGTGCCGCGCAGCGCCGCGACGCGAAGCGCCTCGGCGCTCGACGACAGGAGGCGAGGGACGATCCGAACCTGGCCTTGGTCCGGTCCGTCCCAGCCCCAGTCCAGTCGCGGCGCTGGAAAGGCGAAGGACAGCGTCGGCAGGGCGGCCAGCGCCTCGGGCGTCTCGGGCATGCCGGTTCGCGCGACGAGATCCGGGCTGGCCACGATGAAGAAGCGCGAGGTGGCAAGCTTGCGCCCGATCAGCCCTGTGTCGAGGGAGGCCGCGACGCGAATGGCGAGATCGAAGCCTTCCTGCACGAGATCGACGCTGCGATTGGTGAAATCGGAGACCACCGAGACGTTCGGATGGAGTTCGATGAACTCGGCCACGAGTGGGGCGAGATGCTCCTGTCCGAACTCCACCGGCGCGGTCAGGCGAAGCCTGCCCCGGGGCACCGCCGTGTCCGCGCCCGCTTCGGCCTCGGCCTCGTCCAGCGCGTCGAGAACGGCGACCACACGCTCATAATATGTCTGGCCGGCGACCGTTGGCCGCACCGAGCGCGTCGTCCTGTCGAGCAGGCGGGCGCCGGTCCGCTCCTCCAGGTTTCCCAGATGCTTGGCGACCATCGCCGGCGACATGCCGAGCGAACGCGCAGCGGCGGCCAATCCGCCCAGCTCGACCACCCGGGCGTAGGTGCGCATGCTCGTGACTGTGTCCATCTCGTTCCACACCCTGAGTGTCGAGTGGCGCCACTTGCAGGCGGATTATCGAAAAATCAAGCCGGACGTATAGACCCCGGCATGGCCGCAGGGCCACCACCCTTGCAGACGCAAAGGACCAATCGGATGACGACTCTTCTTCAATTCGACTTCGGCTTCGACGGGCCGTGGGGCGCCGACCTCGAGGCCGCCTGCCGCGATCTCGCCGCGGACATCTCGGCCCAGCCAGGGCTGATCTGGAAATTGTGGGGCGAGAACCGCGATACCCGCCGCTCGGGCGGCGTGTATCTCTTCGAGACGCCGCAGGCCGCGGACGCCTACGTCGCGAAACACACGCCCCGCCTTGCCGCTTTCGGCGTGGCCGATCCGGGGCTGTCGCGATTTACCCTGAACCTGCCGCTTTCCCGCGCCACGCGCGCGCCGCTTTGAGGAGATGATCCCATGTACACGACGCTTGCCGAAGTCGAGATCGAGGATCTCGCGCGTTTCCTGTCGATATTCGCGACGGATGGAAGGGAAAAGCGGGAGGCGCATGGCAGCCGCGGCGCCGAAGTGCTGTCGACCGCGGACGGCTCGGACCGGGTGATCGTCCTGATCGACTGGCAGGACGAGGAGGCCTTTAAACGCTTCGTGTCCGATCCGTCGGTGCCGCAGACGATGGCCCGTGGTGGAGCAAAGGGGCGCCCTCGGTTCACCCCTGTAACCAGGGTGGGCCGCTTCGCGGCCTGAAGGCGAAGGTGATGGGGCTTAGTCCCGTCCATACCGTCACGCTCGCTGTTCGACAGTTCTACCTGCCATGGGCTCTTCGAGGGTGAGCGGCTCCGCGCCTATTCGATGTCGCGTCGCTTTGGGCGCGGCTATGTCATCGGACCGGTGGTGGCGCTCGACGAAACCGATGCGATCACGGTCGTCCGGCCGCATGTGCGCGCGCTTGCAGGAAATTTCGTGCGCCTGGACACGCATTTCGAGGCGAGCGTCCTCGCCAATTTCATCCAGCGATGCGGCATGTCGATCTTCGACACCGTGACAACGATGACGCTCGGCGAGGATGCCGACTACGGTACGGGCGAGGGCGGTCAACCCATCGTCTTTGCGCTCGCTTCGCAATCTATGGGATGAGAGGACTGACCGGCTGCCGGTTTTCGCTTCGCCGCCATCGCCCGCCCGATTGCCGCCCCTCCTTCCCAGCTTCCTCCAGACGCCTCGAGTGCTCCGCTGCAACTTCTCCAGGGACTGGGCTGAACAGCGAAAGATGCTCGACTAGGATAGTGACCAAAGTGAGCGCCAATAGCCAGTTTGCGCCCTTACCTCGGACATAGAAATCAGATTTGTCGCTCCATAGTCGCAGACATCGCCAACGATCACGGTGAATCCTGGACCGACGGTAAATGACGCTTTGTGTCGGCCAATACACTTTTCACAAGAGAACTCGCATCGCGATCCCGGACAAACCCGGCTTTTGAAGCAATCGGCGTCTCCAGCGACGGGAAGCGCCCAAAAAGGCGTTCGGTGATATCGTCGGGCCGGAAATCGACACGCGCAGTATTCTCGCGGCCAAGCCACTCAGAAAGCGCCGCAACGATATCGTCGACGCACGCATGGAGCGCGGGTAGTTGCCAGGTGCGGCTCGCCGGCAAGGCATCCATGTCCAGACGCGCAGCACGCACAAGATTTTCAACGCATGTGTCGAGCGACATCCACCAGGCGGTGGCATCGCGCGAGACCGGGCAGAAGTAAGGCTCCCCGGCCCTGGCCTTGTGGAACAGCAGGCTCATGAAGGCCGAGCCGTGGCCGCTTTCGGATACAGGCCGGGCGACAATGCCGGGCAAGCGGATGCTGCGCGCGTCGATTTCGCCACGGCGCGACAGGTCTGCGAGCAGAATCTCGGTCATCAGCTTGTGTGCGCCGTAGCTGATTGCCGGCTGGGCCCACTGGTCCTCCGTCACCGTATCACGACCCAGCGGGCCATAGACTGCGATCGTGCTGGCAAAGACGATCCGCGGAACGATGGAAGTCTCGCGGCCCTGCCGGGCGAGGCGATGCGCCAGCGCGAATGGCGCGTCCAGGTTGACAGCCCTGCCGAGTTCCGGCTGCCGCTCGGCCAGCGAGCCGGGTACGCTTGCCAGATGAAAGAAACAATCGACCGGCAAGCAAAGCAACCGATCGAGGTAACCGGGATCGGTCAGGTCTCCGCAGCGCCATTCGACCATCTTCTCGCAACCGGGGTCTTTTGGTCCGTCCGCAAGATCGGCGAGGACCAGCTCCGTTACCGGGCGACCGAGCGCTTCTGGATTGGCGCAAAGGTGCCGGGCGAGACCGTTGCCGACGAAACCAGATGCCCCGGTGATGATAACCCGCATCGCCTAGCGCTTCACGACTCTCTGGTTGATGGCTCCGAACAGCGGTGTGCCATCGGGCAGGCGGGCTTCCATGTGTACGGTATCCCCGAACCGCATGAACCCGGTTCGCGGCGTGCCCTCGTCGACCATCTCGATCCCGCGCCTTTCGGCAATGCAGGAGGAGCCAACCTCCCGGTAGTTGGCATTGGAAACGGTGCCCGATCCGATCACCGTGCCGGCCACGAGATCGCGGGAATAGGCGGCGTGCGCCACGAGATCATCGAACCCTGCGCTCATGGCGTAGCCGCCTGCGGCGCCAAAACGCGCATTGTTCCAATCCACCAGCAAGGGCAGATCTACGCGCGAATCGCGCCAACGGGCACCCAGCTCATCGGGCGTCACCGCCACAGGTGCCATCGAACAGGCGGGCTTGGCCTGTATCCAGCCAAACCCTGTCCTCATTTCGACTGGTGCCAGCTTGCGCAGACTCCAGTCGTTTATTTGTACGACAAGCCGGATATGGCGGCGCGCTTCCGCCGCAGACGTTCCCATCGGAACGGCGTCGACGATGATGCCGAACTCGCCTTCGAAATCGATGCCATCCTCCTCGGAAGGAAAGGGGACATCAGCCGTTGGAGCGATGAAGTGATCTGACAGGCCTTGATACATCAGGGGACGGGCGCCGGTATCGACCGGCGCCATGTTGAAGACCTTCTGCATCAGTTCGCCATGGCTGTCGAAAGCAGACCCGTCGAGCCATTGCCAAGCGCGGGGCAGCGGAGCCATGGCGTCCGCCGGATCAAAGGAAGTGCCGCCACCACCATTCAAGGCGTCGTACTCGGCAGCCAAGGCACTTTCCAGCGTCCCCCAGTTCTCAAGCGCCTGTTGCAGCGTTTTTGCGGCCTGCGCCGGAGTGCATCGCATCAGGTCGCGGCTGACCAGGTGAAGGCGGCCGTCCGGCGTTGCGTCCTTCAGTGTTGCAAGCTTCATGATCCCGAATCCCCAGAGCGTTCGAGCAAAAGCGGCGCGTCGCAGGTCGTCCGCTCAATGCTGTTCGAGCAGCGCCTTGATTTCGGGCGAATAGCATCCGTCGATCAGCACGAAGAGCATGCGGCAGGCCTTGCCCGAGCGATTGGCCCAAGCGTGGTTCGTACCGCGCTGGATCACCACGCTGCCGGGTTTGAGCAAAGCTTCGCCTTCGTCCAGCACCAAGGTCAGTTCGCCTTCGATGACAATGCCGTAGTCGATGCTTTCCGTGCGGTGCATGAGCGGATGCGGAGAGGTCTTGTTGACTGTCGATGCGGCGACATCCCCGATCTCCGAGAAGGCGGAAGCCATCTTTCCTGCCCCCTCGGAAAGTAATTCCTCGGTGTCCGGTGGAATATCGACGAAGCGGATACGTGTGCCTCCGGCGGGAGGCGGCAGGACAACGGGACCTGTTACGGGGTCCGCGCCATTGTCGACAATCGGCACAGGTCCGCTCGTGCTCCAGACCTCATGAAAGATGGTGCCAGGGATTGCCTCCAGTTCCTTGACGACAGGGAGCGGACCTTCGGAGAGGATAATCGCTCTTCCCTTGTCATCGTGACCGGTGACAACCCGGTGGATAGGTGCGAAAGCCATGGTGCTGCTCACTGGTCGAAAATGGCGACCGCGCGTGTCGACCCTGCCGAAGCCGCGCGTATCTTCTGCGGGAAACAGGCAATGGTGAAGCCGGTCGGAGGAAGCGTATCCAGGTTGTGCAGCTTTTCGAGGTGGCAGTAGCCGATGTCGCGCCCGGCCTTGTGACCTTCCCAGATCAGCGATTTATCTCCAGTGGCGCGGAACCGTTCGGCGACCAACTTCGTCGGAGGATCCCAACTCCAGCCATCGGTTCCGGTGACCCTGATGCCGCGTTCAAGCAGGTACATGGTCGCTTCGTAGCCCATGCCGCACCCGCTGTTGACATAGTCGTCATGTCCGTAGCGTTCACCCGCTCGGGTGTTGATGACGACTATCTCCAGCGGACTGAGTTCATGGCAGATCCGCTTCAACTCCGCTTCCACGTCGGCTGCGCTGACCCGGTAGCCGTCCTCGAAATGCCGGAAGTCCAGCTTGACGCCCGGCTGGAAGCACCAGTCGAGCGGCACTTCATCAATGGTCATCGAGCGCCGGGGCCCGCCGATCTTGGCATCCATGGTGGAATGATAGTGCCAGGGCGCATCCAGATGGGTTCCGTTGTGCGTTGTCACCTGCATTCGTTCTGCAGCTGCTGCCTCGCCATCGGGGAAGTCCTCCGGCCGGCTTCCTGGATACATGGCGAGGAACTCGTGCAGAGTATCGCCATGCTTCTGGTAGGTGATCTTCGGTGCCAGAGGCGCCGGGTCCGACAGGACATCGTTTTCCAGAAAGATGGAGAGGTCGACAATCCGGTGGCCGGGTTTCGAATGCAAGGACATGGCTCTCACTCCGCTGCGGCAATGACCGCGGCCGAGGATCGCGCCCGGCTGAAGGAAAAGACCGCCAGACCGGCAACCAGGATCGCAGCCACTCCGATAGCCGGGTAGCCAGAGAACTTTACCAGCGTGCCACCAAGGATGGGGCCGATGGCAGCTCCCACCATCAGCATGGCAGGGGTGGCTGCCAGCGCCCGCCCGCTCGGATCAAGCCGCGAAAGCAGGCCGAAGGCAAAGGTGTGCGTGAAGATCATGACTGCAACGAAAACGACGCCAGCCCCGGCGTATGCCGGGAAGATTGTGACCATCGTGATGATCAGCGCCAGGGCGACCTGGAGCACCGGTCCGGCAAGCACCACCTTTTCTGCAGTGATCTTCTTTTCGAGGAATGCCGCCAGTGGTGCCGGCACCAGGTTGACGAAACCGAGCGCAATCAGGATCGCGGTTACTGCTTCGACCCCGTAGCCCCTGTCGGAGCCGATGCGCTCGAAGAAGCTGAACACCATCGCCTGGTTCAGGGCCATGAGGCTTATGCCAATGACGCTGGCCCACACCGCAGGGCTGAGCCTGGGATGGGCAATATCGAAGTCCGGCCCCTGGATGTGATCAGGCTTGGGGAACATCAACAGGCTGACGATAGCTGCGACCGCCATGACGACAGCAAAGACCCGGAACAGCGCGGCGCCGCCGAAAGCGGCAACGAGATTAGGCGTGGCACCGAGGAAGACGATGGCGAAAATGCCGAGCGCGAGCCCGACCAATGCAAAGAGACGATGCGGATTTGCGGCCCGGCCAATCGTGCCATGGGTGACAGACAGCGCTGAACCGGCAGACAGTCCTGCCAGCAAATGGAACACCGCCATCATTGTGACTGTCGTCTGAAGGGATGCAAGGGCAAACGCAATGCCAGCCGCCGCAAAGCCAGATGCCGCGATCAGCTTGCGGTTCAGCCGGTTGAAGCGGGGCGCGAGAGAGAGACTGGAGACCACCGCTCCCACGAGGAAAAGGGTGGCCAGCCCGCCAGCCTGTTGCGGATCAAAGCCGTAGGCTGAAATCAGCGTTCCGACCCAGACGGGCAAGGCCACGAGATCCACCATGCCTGCGCAATGAGCCACCATCAGTGCGATACGGCCCGGCCATTTTTCTGTTGTCGTTGTCATTACCTTCCCTCCCATTGTTTTCAGATGGGATCAGCCAGCGCCGCCATGGACTTTCCCATGATGGCGGCGTGTTCCCGCTTGTCCCCGTTCGCGATCTCGATCTCGCCCAGTCGCAGCGAGTTCTGCACGACCATGCGGCAGCGCTCCCAGCGTCGCGCCTCGAAGGCGGTAATGGCCTCGTCGACGCCGGCCGCCTTGTCCAGTTCCTCAGCAAACACGATGGCGTCCTCGATGCCGATACAGGCACCCGATGCCAGATGCGGAGTGGTGGCATGGACAGCATCGCCAACCAGCACCACCCGCCCCTTGTGCCACGGCAAGGGCACGAGGAGGCCTTCAAGGGGTCGGTAGACGATCGAGGATTGGGAGCCGATCTGTTCGCGGATCGCGCGAACCAGCGGATCGCTGAACGGTTCAAGCAACTGCAGGAAAAGCGGCACAAGCTCGCTTTCGTCCAGCCGTCGCTTCTCCGGCCTGTCCTCCGTCACAAAGACATAGGCTTCAGTCGCCGAAACCGGATTGATGCCGACCTTGATCCTGGGACCCATCCACATGATGGCGGTGTCCACCTCGGTGGGCCGCTTCACCACCGCACGCCATACCGCCTGGCCCGTGTAGGAGGGAACTGGGGCACCGGGCAGGATCGCCTTGCGAACGGCCGAGAACAATCCGTCGGCCCCGATGACAAGATCGTAGTGCCGCGTCTCACCGGTCCCCAATTCAACGTCGACGCCATCCGCATCGGGTGACAAAGAGCGGAAAGTCTGGCCCAGCATCACATTGGTCCCTGATGCCCGCGTGGCATCGGCCAGAATGCCCGCCAGGACCGGTCGCATGATGCCGCCGCTACCAGGGACGTCGGGTCCTGCGACACGGGGCGTGGGAATAGTCGCGATCGGATGGCCGTCAGCAGTGCGCAGATGCGCGCCGTCAGTCGCGCTGCCCTTTTCCAGAAAGGCGTCAAGGATGCCGAGTGTGCGGAACGCCCGCAGGGTCGGCCCGCCAAGCGTGATGCCGGCACCATAGGACCGCCAGTCCTTGTCGACTTCGAGAAGATCGACCGCGATGCCCTGCTTGCGCAGTTGGATGGCGGCAGACATTCCGGAAAAGCCGCCTCCAATGATCAGTACCTTCTCCAAAGACTTGCTCATCCTGCTTCCTCCCTCACAGGCGCGGCGGCAACGCTGATGCCGCCTGATTGACTGAGTGTGACCGGGACGGGCGTGAGCAACTGGCCAAGGCACGGTCCGCTCACGCATTCCCCTGTCTCGATGTCGAATTGCGCGCCATGGGCATGGCAAGTCAGCCGGGACCGGTCGCCGGTCAGGTATGCGTCGGTTTTCCAGGCCATGGGGGTGCCGGCCGGATAATGCGGACAGGCATCGCGCCAGGCAAAGACCTTAGCCCTGCGCCTGACGAGGATGACCTTGCGGTTCAACCCGGCGACTTCGAAGCCCCGGGCTTCCCCCTCCGCCAGATCATCCAACCGGCACAGTTCCTCCAGGAAGCGCTCCTCCCGCCCTGGCGTCATCCCTTGGGTCCTGGTCCCGGCATCCATTTTTCCCTGAACTGGAACAGGAACATCTGTGCCGCCTCAGGCGTGAACGGTGTCTGGCGGGCAACCCAGCTGTCGTCATGCTTGTCCATGTCGGCGTCGTACTCGACATTGCAGCCCATCGGGCTCTTGAAATACCAGAACCAGTTGGAGCCGAACTTGTGCCGGCCCGGCCCCCAGAAACTCTCGAAGCCCTTGTTGACCAGCCGGGTGCCGGCCACCATCAGGTCCGTCGGGCCGCCCATGTGGAATGCCAGATGCTCGATGCCCTTCATGTATTCCGGCGTGCGGATGAAGAAGAGCGTGTGGTGATCGTCATTAGCCTTGGGCCGCAGGAATGGCCCCGCACCCTCCAGTACGTCGGTGATGACGAAGCCGAGGCGGCCGCAGTAGAAATTCGTGGCTACATCCAGATCCGGCACAAACAGCACATTGTGGCTAAGCGCGCGCGGCTTGGCAGGCATTTCTTCCCAGACGCCAAGCTCATTTGGTGCGCGCTGCGCCGGCACACCCGGCGCGTTGATCTTTTCCGCAGGCATGGAAAGCTTCTTGCGGATTGTCACCTGGAACTTCAGGGCGAAGCCGTGGTCATCGATCGTCTCGATGGTTCCATCGGCGAGCCGGTGAACCTTGCGGTCCCTTGCCAGTTCGTTGGCAATGGCCTCGACATCGGAAGCGTCACGCACGCCATAGACCTGCTGGCGCAGCATGCTGCCCGACGCCAGCGGAGCAGGCAGATTCGGATCATCCCGCCGGCGGATGATAATGCCGGTGCCGTCCAGCGCAGTGAACACACCGCCCTTGTCGGTGATGCCCGACGGCTCCAGTCCGTAGCCGGTTAGGAATTCGGCGCAGGCTGCCACGTCATCAACGCCAAAAACCAGGAAATCGGGGCCGATAATGTTCATGTGGTGTCTCCCTGAAACTGTGCTCAGACGGCAGTTCGCCCGCCGAGGGTTTCGGCCACCCAGTC
The DNA here is from genome assembly GCA_043822005.1 of Pseudomonadota bacterium. Taxonomy (GTDB): domain Bacteria; phylum Pseudomonadota; class Alphaproteobacteria; order Rhizobiales; family Rhizobiaceae; genus Mesorhizobium_A. The sequence goes on from JBDRCE010000072.1 coordinate 15,705, forward strand.
GGCAATGTAAGCGCCGGCATTGGCCGAATTGTCGAAACTCGAATGCTGGACGCCTCCTTCGCGCTCGGTGAAAACCTTCAATTCCCGTTTCGGGCTGTTGACGAGCTGTTCATAGGTGCGCTCCGCCCATTTGAGGGGGATCTGGCTGTCCTTCTGGCCATGCGTGACGAGGAAGGGCACGCGGATGCGGTCGAGAATGCCGTCGAGGTGTACGTTCTCGGCAATGGCCATGAATTCATCGATGTTTCGGGCGCCCCACACCCAGCAGACATGGGCCCAATAATGGGGAACCGGAAAATCGCCTTCGCGCTCCAGTCGCCGCTTCTGCACATCGCGCCAGTCATGGTTGGCACCCCAGACGACACCGCAGGCAAAGCGCGGCTCGAAGGCAACGGCGCGCGGACAATAATAGCCGCCGAGCGAAACCCCTTCCATGCCGATGCGCTTCGGGTCGATCTCCGGCTGGTTCTCCAGCCAGTCAACGACACGCGATGCCCAATGTTCGCTGTCGAAGCGAGCAACCAGTCCGTGCAGGCGAAGGGCCTCACCGGTTCCCGGCTGGTCGACGATCAGCGAAGCAACTCCCCGCCTGGCGAGCCATTCCGGCAGTCCGACGAGGTATTTCATCTCCTTTGTCGAATCGAGTCCGTTCACCTGGACCAGAACCGGCTGGCGACCCGATACGCCATAAGCGGGAACAAAGAGCGCAGAAAGGTTCTTGCCCCCATAGGGAATTTCGACACGGCGTGCGGTTGCTCCTGTTTGCGCAAGACCCTGAAGGAAGGCTGCGAGGAACCGCTTGTAGAGGTCGATCCGGCCTTCAGCATTATGAGCCTGGAGCCGTTCGGCGGTGAGCATGTAATTGGCTGCGCGCAACCGCTTGTCGCCTGCGGAAATGGACCGCCCGCGCGCCTCGTCCTCGCCGGCCAGCGCCAGAAGCTTGTCGGCAATGCGAACCCAGGTCTCGCGGAAGGCCTTCGTTCCGGCGGCATCGGGCGCCTTGGCGGCTTCCTGCAAAGGAGCGCACATTTCCTCGATCTCGCCGATGCGCGCACCCATCTCGATCGACAGGTCGACAGAGAGATTCCAAGCATAGTTGGTCGGAAAATACCTGAACAAGCCTCGCCCTCCGCGGTTCATTCCGGAGGCTGCTTTTGGCGACAAGGCAGCAAACCAGCGAGCCGTCAGGCTGCCGCTTGCGAGGCCTTGCTCCTCCCATTGCGAGAGGGGTATCCCGGCTGGATATATTTTTGAAATTGATTTAATAAATTGCAGCCATCACTGTGCGAAATACCTGGATGCGATTGCGGAAGACCGATGCGATTCAAGAACCTTGACCTGAACTTGCTGGTCGCGCTCGACCTGCTGATGGGCGAGAAAAACGTCAGCCGTGCTGCCGAGCGGATGAACATCACACAATCGGCCATGAGCAATGCACTGTCCCGCCTGAGGGACTATTTCAGGGACGACTTGCTGGTTCAGGTCGGCAGGCGCATGGAACTGACGCCGCGCGCCGATCTTCTGAGGGTGCCCGTGCGCGAGATCCTTATGCGCATCGAAGCCTCCGTCACTGCCGTGCCCGGTTTTGACCCCGTGACCTCGGATCGCGTTTTCCGCATCTTCGTTTCGGACTATTCGCTGACCACGCTTGTTCCGCAGTTCCTGAAGCTGAATGCTCAAGACAGGCTTGGTGTCCGCTTCGAGTTCCGCCCGCAGACCAACCAGCCTAGTCGCACGCTGGAAAACGGCGATGCTGACCTGCTTGTCATTCCCAGCCGGTATGCCTCACCGGAACATCCTTCGGAAGTAATCTATGAAGAGGGCTTTGTATGCATCGCCGACCGGGATCACCCGCGGATCGGCGAAACGCTCGACATTGCGGACTTCTGCCGGGAGCGCCACGCCGTCATGCAGCCTCCGAGCAATGCCACATCCTACGAAACACTGGGGATGGAGCAGAAGGGCATCGTCCGCGATGTCGACGTGACAACGTTCAGCTTTGCATCCTTGCCCTATCTTGTCGCCGGTACCGAGCGCCTGGCAACGGTCCACGAACGCATGGCGCGCCGGGCCGCACTCCACCTGCCGATCAGGATCCTCGACCTGCCGTTCGACTTGCCACGAATGGCGCAGGCCATTCAGTGGCATACCTACCGAACCAACGATCCCGCGCTGATCTGGCTGAAAGAAAGATTGCACGCCGCGGTGTTCGAGATGGGCTGAGATGCGCCCTCTCAACTTTTCAACAAGGCTCTCGTCCGTTTCGCCACCACCTTCGTTAGGGTTAGATTAATGCCCGCTACAGTTCCGCAAGCTTGTCCCAGCTGTTGACCACTCTATCGCCTACGCGACCACATAGACGTTTTGCTTGGCGCGAGAGACGGCGACGTTGGTGATGTTCGGCGGGCTGGGCTCAGGACCTATTAATTCCGATTGAGCTGTGATTCTCGATCTCCGAGAAGGAGGCCGTGATAGTGATATGTTTCTGCTGAGCGAGCGCCAGATGGCGCGGATACAGGTCGGATACATGGCCGCACCAACCCGCAAATGCAAAGAGCTCAAGAACCCCTTGCCAACGGATAGCTGTCCATACACGGCCCCGTTGTCGACACTCGCAAAGTATTTGGATGGCAGTCGCGCATTGCCCGCGGATGGAATTGCAAACCTGTATGAGCATTGCAACCTGAAGGAGGCTTGGTGGACAGCTTCGGAGAATTGATTGCGCCGGAGAGCGTCTTGAACAGCAGTGTCGAAGTGTAGGTGGACAACCAGGTCGGCATAACCCTCGAAAACAACGGGAGAATCCGGCAGCAGCCGGATGGGGAGAATGCGTTCGCTAGGGCAGGTGGCGGAGGGAGTGTCTGTCACATCATCGGCGCTATCGTATTGATAACGCATAAGAGTGGCGGGCGATTATCGCGAATATACCCGGCATAATACCCGGCCACAACAATGTGGGATTGGGACAACAAGTCGTCCCAATCAACAATTCTATCTTGACTTTAAAGGCGAAAACGCATACAGTCGCCCTCCAAAATATGGACAGGGACCGGCACGCATTCACACCCTACCGTATTTTCAAAATTGGTTCAAGCGTTTTTTGGAGGCGACGATGACTACGGGTGAAAACGACAATCTACCGCCACTGTTGCTACGCGTCCGCGACGTTGAGCGACTAACGGGAATGGGGCGGTCGTCTATCTATCGCAACGGCGAAGCCGGGATATTCCCCAGGCCTGTCGCGCTGGGATCGGGTTCGGTGCGCTGGCGATATGACCAAGTCAAAGCATGGGTAGAATCGCTCGCTGTAGCGGGGAGGGTGGCAGCATGACCACCTCCTCCATCAAGGAAATCAAACGCCGCATCGCGACCCTGAAAAAACGCCTGGCGACCGCCGAACGGCGCGAGGCGTCGGCAAAGGTGGCGGCGTGAACGAGCGGTTATCAAGCGCTACGTACGGGGACATTGATAACCGCCTCTCTCAGTTGCAGTCGGCTATCATCGAAGTGTTGCTTCACCTTGGGGCCAGTCCACCGACGTCTTCCTTCATCGGCAACCTGCCGCGGACAGGCTGCATTGTAGACGCCCTTGGGCGGAACCGGGACAAAGCAGGATACGCATCCGTTTCGCGCTCTTTGAAGCGCCTGTGGCGGGCCGGGCGCATCATGTCATGATCACCTGAGGTGGCTACCCGCGGTCTCGGTTACCGCTGGAGTCTAGCCGCCTAGCCTTTCCGTAATCACCAACACACATACAGGGGGAATCCCGTGAGGATCCTGAACATTAGACCACCCGCCCACCAGGGCGGGGGAAATCTTTTCTGCGTCGCAAAGTTCGATGCTGAGATATCTCCCGAGATTCGAGTTCGCGATTGCGCCCTCATGCGCTCACGCCGCGACGGCGCCTACATCGCTTACGGCCCGCGGAATTCCGGCGGGCGATGCGTTACTTTCTCGCACCGTATCCTTGATGAGTTGGCCGCAGCCGCCCTCGATGCATACGAGGGGCAAGCGCATGTCGGATGAGACCAGCGTCGCGCGAGTCCCAAAACCCGAAAGCCTGGAGGCCAAGTTCAAGCTTCTGTCGCTCCTGCCCTACGAAAAGCGCGCAAAGCGGAAGCACAGCCTTGTCTATGGCTTCATTCTGGATTGGTATCACTCCAAGTACGGCGACGCTCTCGCCAGCGTTCGGCACATCGCCGAGCACCTGAAAGACCGCGACCCGTCCGGCCGCGGTCTGTTCACAGGCGACGTGCATTCCGCCATCTCCGACCTCGTGAGTTGGGGATACCTCATACAAGAAAAGGGCAGCGGTCGCCGCGCCAGCCGCTATGTCCCGAAATGGGATTTGGTCTGTAGCGTTCGGAAAATCCCGAACACTACAGAAGACGGAATTAGCGTTCGGGAATCTCCGAATGCAGATGTTCGGGAAACTCCGAACGCTACGGGCGATAGCGTTCGGGAATCTCTGAACGAAGACCCTCTTACCCCGACCCGGGCACTAGACCCGGAGACGGGGGTAGAGAGAATTGAATGCGCCGCGCCTACGGCGCCCCCCGCGGCTGGCCTTTCGGCCGCCACGGCGGGGACGGCGCAAGATGCGAACATAGAGCCATTCGAGCAGCTTTGGCGCGTCTACGACTATAAGCGTCAAAAGAAGGAAGCACGGGCTGCCTACGCTAAGCGTTCGCCGTCGCCGGAACTGCACGCGACTATGATAGAGGCGGCGACGGCATGGCGAGAATCGTGGGCCGCGCAGAACAAGCCCGACGCGCCGCGCTATAGCCTCGCGAAGTGGATTGAGCGGGAAGACTACGAATGCGCTCCCCCAACCGCCTACAAGCCGAAGGAGCGGAAAGCCAAAACATCGTCGACGCCAGCGACAGTAAAGGGCAACGTCTCCAGCCTGCTTCGCATCAAAAACGTCAGAGAGGAAGGCGGCGTCATGTTTGACGACTACACCGTCCATCTCAGTCTCGACGGCGATGGCGGCAGCGTCGAACATATTCTGCGCGTCTTTAGCAAGGGCGACCCGGCAGAGGATTTTGACGCATACAAGAAACTGGCGGACGCGATGGGCAGCAAGGTTGACTCCTGGCTTGGTCGCCGCACCCGGCTCGTGCTGGACGGCAATCGGCTAGTCGATGCACTCCCCCAACCGATGCCGAGGCGAACGGTCGAAATCGAGGAAGCCAACGTCGTCGACCGGGGCGGCAGGCGGTCTATTGAGGCGCGGCTGACTGATGCGGATGGCAATGCCGAGGGCATTCTAAAGATCGTCCTTGAGAGCCGCGATAAGGGCGAGCAGGACAAGGGCCAGGCGCAACTTAATAGCCTTATGGCAGCCATCGGCATTCAGACCACAGAAGACACAGACGATCTCCTTTTTAGGCCATTCATCATTACGGAAGCTGGCGATTTCAAGCCAGCCGCAGCCAACGACAATTTACCAATTAGGAGGGCAGCATGAGTGCGATGTCACGTCGACAGGTAATGGCTGAGGCCGACGAGATCCTACGGGCAAACCCGGCGGCTACAGTGGCCACCCGCATTCGCTATAGGGGCGGTCGGCCGGCGCTAAACTGGCTTGCAAAGCAGGACGAGAAAGGCGCCGCTGCACTCTGGCGGATTGCGTCGACTCGGTTGCCGTCCGCAGCCAACGACAACATCCCTGTAGCCGCCAACGACAATAATGCCGATGCCAAAGGTCTTGGCGTTGACCGTCGAAAGGACGGTAAGCCTCGCGGGAAGAAACCGAATAGCCGGAGCATCGAGGCATATCTGGCAATGCCTGCAGTGCAGCCGCGGCTTGGCGACGCTGAGCCATCGCGGACGCGGGTCGGAAATTGGGATGGCGCATCGCGAGGCGTTTCGATCAAGTCGCAGGAATGGATATACCCGGATGCAGTCTTTACCCACGAAACACGCCTTAGCTTTCATCCGCCAGCTATCGCGCCCGGCGCCTTTTTCCTGGGGTCGGTCGGAGGTCTAGGGCAGCCAAAGATTGGGAAGCAGCGGGGCGACATCCGCCGAGTTGACGAGGGCACAGTTAGCGCTCCTCCCGACGAGATCGACATCGTGGTCGAGACCGTACTGGCACGCGGCAATCTAGCCGACGTAGGGCGCGCGCTCGGAGCTAAAGGTGGCTACGCCGACCGCAAGGGCAGGGCCGCGTTGCTCGCCGCCGGCAAATGGGCGGTTAAGGCACTAGCTTCTTAAGCAGGTGCCAAATCGTGGCCAGTAATCTCCTATAGGGAGAAGTAATATCCTAGGTCTCATAGACTGGTGGGTCGCCAGCGGGTCGGCTTTACGATGCCGTCCTTAGAAGTCGAAGCTTAGCTGCCGTGGCCAAGACCGAACGTGCGCGCAAACGTGTTCCAGACGTCCAAACCGCACTCGCTCATATGATCTAACCCACACATGCCTCGCTAACTGCACAAGTTTCATGCACTTCCCCGTTCTCTGCGGGATGGAGCCCGCCGCTCAGTTTGCGAAACGCAAACTTGCCACGTGCAGCACAGCGTTTCCGCTGAGAGATTGGTTGCTGACGACCCGGCACTATTCAATCTGGACTTGCGGGCCTTGTCCAGTTTCATACCCGCACTTAGCGCGGCGCCTGCACCGCGGATGTACCGGGCAGGTAACAATTCGGCACCGGAGCTAACCTCCCCGCGTGCCGATACGGCGGCAGTGGTTGTCAGGGCCGCTGTCGCCACACCCCTCCCTTTTGCCGCCGCCGCTTGTCGGTTGGCGGCCTCTCTTTTTCACTATTCCTTGCTAACTAATGAGGAGGCGCCGACATGTCGTCGACCGCGCAACTTGCCGTCATCTATGAGCGGCGCCTAAACCTGCCTACCGCGCGCGCTGCATGGCACGCTGGCCGGCTTCGCCCTTACGGCGTCCTTCCAAACACTCCCGGCAAGCCAACGCCAGTCGACATGGCTGGCGCTGCAGCGCTGCTTATTGCTTGCATCGTCGGCAGCACTGCCACTGATAGCGGGCGTCTTGCGCTGGATTACGTGGCACTGACGTCCGACACCGGCGCCACCCTCGGATACAGGTTATCCGAGGCCCTGGACGGCACGCTGGCCGTGTACGAGTTGCGCCTGAACCTCGACGCACCCGGCGCCGAGTTGGACATTGTGCAGGACGGCGCAACCGTCCGCTCCGAGCACTTCACCGACCCGGCCGCGCCGCGGCCTGCCTACGACCGCACCGCGACGTTGTCCGGCGCACTAATCAACACAATCACAGACGACATCGCCAACGCGCCACCCGTCCGGGCCGGCCGCCGCAGCCGGAAGGACCAGTTTCGAGCATGACTATTACCGACCGAATCCACGCCATCCCCGGCGTTGCCGCTTGCCGAATTAGCGCTGGAATGCAGGCGGCACAGATTGCCGACCGTCATACACGCGACCAAGCCCGCGACGCGATCGACGCCGAGAGAAACGCCATTGTTCGCTACGGCGCTGGCGACGCGAGCAAGGAAGAAGTCCAGGCCGCTGAGGAATCTGCCAAGGCTGCCCGGGAAGCTGCAGCACGTTCCCGTCTGGAACTGGCTCGAAAGCGCGAGGCCTTTGCCGGCAAATACCTAGAGGGCCTGGCGCCGACGGCAGCCGAGATAGCTGAAATTACGCTTTCGCTTTCGAACGCGATCGATGCGTTGCGCATCAAGGCGGCGAGCATTTACGAACACGGGGCAATCAACGGACTGCCGGTTCCTCGCGCCATTGCCCATGCGGCCAGACTCGACCGCGCCGTGCGCCAGTTGCGTAACTTGGACCTTCACTGAATCCGGCGACTTCATCATTTCAGCGCCGGACGCGGCCGGTTCCCGAACGTTCCCGGTAGAGCCGGCCGCACCCCTTTCATGGATTTACAATGACCGATTTCCCCAACCGCGCGAAAGCAGCGGTACTGATGGGCGCCCGCCCGAACCGCGACCGAGCACGCGCCGCACTGGCTGGCACTACTTGCCGTGTCGCCATCAAGGGCGAGATTACAGACGCGACCGCTGCAGCCGTCAAACGCCAGCTTGCGGCCGGCACCAACGCCGGTACGTTGATTGTCACGATCGACAGTCAAGGCGGCGACTTGGCCGCAGCGTTCGATATCTTCGACGCTATCAGAGCGCACGGTGCCAAGACCAGGATTACGGAAAGCCGCGGCGCTACACATTCTGCAGCCGCACTCGTGTTCGCTAGCGGCGACGTGCGGCGCCTGCATCCTGGCGCGACCGTCTTGCTGCACGGCGCCGAATTAGAGCCGCAGGCCGCTGGCCGCTGGACTGCCTCCAGATACGCGACACTCGCGAAACGGGTTGCAGCCCTTGACCGCGGCGTGGCCGCGACCATCGCGAGCGCTATCGGCTGCCAGGTCGAAACCATTGATCGCGAGATGCGCGACGAGTCGCTGACGCCGCTTGCGCGCGCGAAGTCGATCGGCCTCGCCACAGAACTTTTGTAGGATCCAGATGACCGAAGAAAAATCGCCCGGCTTGTTCCGCCGATTGCGCGACGCGTTTTCAAATCGCGTTACAAAAGAGCCGCGAGACCCGGACCAGACCCGCGTTTGGTTTCCACACCAGACGCAAGCCGGCGTCGCCGTCAACGAAGACACGGCGCTGCAGAACGCTACCGCATTTGCCTGCGTGCGCTACATCTCACAATCGATCGCCGGCCTGCCGTGGCATGCAATGAAGCCCGCTCCTGGCATGGGTGGCGAAATCGCTTACGGGCACAACGTCGACCGGATACTGCACATTCGCCCGTCGCCGGAATGGTCGCCTTTCCAGTTGAAGGAAACACTCGTCAATTGGGCGCTGCGCTATGGCAATGGCGTTTGCGAGATTGTTCCGGACCAATTCGGTAGGCCTTTTGAGATGTGGCCTATCCACCCCGACCGTGTCGAGTTCGTCCGTTATCAGGAGGACGTTACCGACGCCTATGGCGACGTCATAAAAGCCGGTGCGCTGGCGTACGAGATTGACGGCAATACGGTGTTGTCGGCCCGCCGCACATTCCACCTGAAGGGATTCGGGGCGGATGGACCTGTAGGTATTAACGTCGTCGCATATGCAGCGCAGACGATTGGCTGGGCGCGAGCGGCTAGCATGTTCGGTGCGAGTTTCTTCGGAAACGGCATGAACATCGGTGGCGTTGTGACCAACAAACTTGGCATGTCAAAGGAAGCGCTCGCACTACAGAAGGCGGAATTCGCAGCGCTTCATCGCGGACCGCGGCACGCGTTCAAGACGGTTCACCTGGACGCGGATACGACTTTCACGCCATTTGCCAGCAACCTTGCCGATGCGCAATTCATTGAACTGCACCACCATCTAATCGAGGAAGTGTGCCGGTTCTTCGGTGGCGTCCCGCCGCACAAGGTTCAGCATCTCCTGCGCTCTACATTCTCCAACATTGAGCATCAGTCGATTGAGGTAGTCACCGACGTATTGCTTCCCTGGGCAATTCGACTTGAGCAAGAGGCCGATTACAAGCTGCTCGGCGACGGCAAGATGTGGACGAAGCTGAACGTCGCAGCGCTCATGCGTGGCGATATGAAGTCACAGGCCGAAGCCCTGTCCATTGCGAGGCAACACGGCGTCGTGAGTGCAGACGAATGGCGCGCGTTGCTGGATATGTCGCCACTTCCGAACGGTGCCGGCGGCGACAAGTATCTCGTCCAGGCCGCACAGATCGAGCTAGCCGACGTCGGAAAGAACTTCGGAGCCGCGAACGCCAACGCACCACCCGCCAAGGCAGCGGCATAGGGCTGGGATCGGCTTTCTAGCGACCTAGTCACACCGGACCGGCGTGGTCCCACAGCGCACAAGCGCCATGCCCCGGTTAGTTTCGGATTTTCAAAGGGAGTTTCATGTCAGAAATGAAGGCGCCGGGGCATCTGGCGGCGGAAACCCGCCGTTGGGTCGACGGCATTCTGGAAGATTACGATTTACAGAGCCACCACTTCAAAATCCTCGTCAAAGCCGCCGAAGCGCACGACCGAGGCGAAGAGGCTCGCAAGATATTGAAGACGGACGGCATCGTCATCGCCGATCGTTTCGGTACGAAAAAAGTTCACCCGGCGGTAGCTATCGAACGCGATGCCCGTGTCGCATTCATGCGCGGCGTGCGAGAGCTTGGTCTCGATGCGGAGCAGGTAGAGGCGCCTCGCGCGCCACGAACCCGCGATTACGGGAACCGCGCCTGATGCCGGTTAGAAAACGCACGAATAAACGCAGTGACTTTGCCGACGCCTGGGATGAAATCTTCGTCTTCGGATTCGACATGCTTCACCGCGCGTATATGGCGGGCATTCAGATAGACGAGCAATTAGAACCTGATCGTGACGAGGCCCGCGCCGCCTGGCGCCTATACGGCGAGCGATTCCTAGAGTCGCAAACCGGCGAAGCCGAGCCGTGGGCGCTGTCTGAATTTGGAGATCCGAGGAGGCGCAAAGATGCCAGTTCGCCGTCGCGTTGATCGCCGCAAGACCGGCGAGGCTGCTGCCTGGGCGACCTATTTCTTGTCTGGCTACGACTTTTACGATGATCTGGAAGACGTCGGACTAACCGCGGCCACGGCGGCACCGATCGCTGATGAAACCTGGCACCGGATTGGCCGGGAAGTCATTGCCCATCTAGACGACATGCACGTCGGTTTTAGCCCCTACGAGCGTCCCATATGGGCAGAGCGGCAGTTTGGATCGCCGCGGAGACGGCGGTAGACCCAAGGAAGGATTAGCCACGACCGACAAACCGACCAGTTAGTGAGTTAGAGTCTATCGGTTAGCAAAAACGGTTCGGCGCCTTGTCGTCGGTGAACCACCATGATCTACTTTCCCCAGCGTGGAGGAAGTAGATGGACCTTAGAATAGTTGGAGAACTGACAGCCTATGACCCACGCCCGATTAATGTTCGGTGCCCAGCCTGTCATCATGTAGGCGCGTTCCCAGGAATTAAGGCGTCCGACATCGTCTGGACTAAACTCGTGCGCACGGCATCAGGCGTCAAAGCTACCGAGAGCTGTCGAGTTGGTATGAGGCAATGCCCCAACGAGAGTTGTCGGTCCGTAATATTCTACGCCGAGCGGGACGGGTCACGGGTAACATTCCCGCCCGAAGTCATCGACTTCGATGCCGCAAATCTGCCTCCCGATATTCTCTCCTCGCTAGAGGAAGCTATCAAATGTCATGCCGCAGGCTGCTATCGAGCGTCGGCGCTGATGGTCCGGCGGACGCTGGAGGAACTTTGTGACGATAAGGCAGCAAAAGGGAAAGACCTTAAGTTGCGTATAGCCGCCCTCAGCAGTGTGGCATTGCTTCCCACGGATCTTCTCACAGCAGCCGACGAACTGCGCATCCTTGGAAACGACGCTGCGCACATCGAAGCCAAGGATTATGACGCGATTGGCAAAGAGGAATCTGAACTCGCAATCGAACTTACCAAGGAACTGTTGAAGGCGGTGTATCAATATACCTCCCTTGTCCAGCGCCTGACGGCACTCAAGAAGCCGAGGACTCCATAGCCAGGCTATCGCCACGATTTCGGTTCGCCCGACAAGCGCAATCGACGCCACCATCGCCCATTAATCTTGAACCCAAGCGTCTTTCTTGTTCCAAGTGTGCATTCCCCCGCAAGCTGGGCAGCTCACAGAGTTGTTCGAAAGGTTCGAATTTTCGAATGATGATTTATCCATACCGATACCTGTCGATATGGTTTTCCCCGTCTTGGGGCACTTGATAACCACTGTTCCCATAGCATCCTCCTACATTACAGATTGAACTATGGGAGCGTTCATATCCTAAGTCGACTCGTTTCTTGCGCCGGCTCGGAGATGCGCGCGCCTTCTGCCTAGGCGTAACCGCTTCACCAATCGACCGATCGGTGAAGCGTTGGGCAACCAGTGAACGCCTGAAGGCCGCCGTCCTAGCCCCAACCTCCACCACCCCCACCCAAACAATAGGCTCGCTCACGGCGGGCCTTTTTCTATTGGAAAAACGATGAACGATTACAAAATCGCGACCGGCCATGCCGTCGCGAGTGACTTTGCCGCGCAGATCGTCTGCGCGCTTGTAAGCAATGGAACGCTTACCCGGGAAGCCGGATCCGGCCTTCTTCGCCTAGTTGCTGCGAATGCTGCAGCCATGCCGGCCGATTATTGCGCCGAGACCGTTTCCAAATTCGTCAAATTCTTTGAAGGCGCCGCCGACGACATTGATGCAGGCCTCGCGGGAGGTGCCGCATGAGCGTTATGACAAATATTGCCCTAACTGTCTTTGCGCCCACCGAAGCCGACGGCACGTTGCGCGGCGCCAATATGGGCGAGGCGCAGATTTGGGGAACCGAGATCGAGTATCTCGCGAACCTAGCTTACACGTCGTCGCTGGTTTATTCCACACGCGCCGCGCTTTACGCGAACCTGGTTCCCGGCGCCAATACGCCTGCGCTGGTGATTGGCGATCCTACTGCCGGTTATGACGGCCTTTACATGAAGGTCGGCGCGACGACTACGGGCTCGTGGACGCGGCTTGGCGATGTGCCAGGCTATTCGTTCATCAAGGCTACGGACGCGGGCGCAGGAACGGCGAATGCCATCATTGCGACTTCGACTCCGATTCCGTCCGCTGACGGCGGCGCGTTGATTGCGCTCAATATCTTTGAGACGAACACCGCGGCGCCGGTCACGGTTGCCTTCAATGGCGGCTCTGCGCTGACGATCAAGACCAATGCCGGCAATGACGTCGCGGTTGGCGGTTTGACCGCAGGCATGATTGTCGCTGGGTATGTGTCCGGATCGACGTTCAGACTGCTGTCAGATCAATCCAGCGCGGCTATTGTCGCGGCGGCAGAGGCAGCACAGGCAGCGGCCGAAGCGGCGCAAGTAGCCGCGGAAGCCGCTGCGGCCAGCGTTGTTGCGTCCAAGTACAATTCGCAGGCGACGGCCGCTGCAGCGACGATTTCTGCGTTGACGGATTTCATCGAAGTCGGCGGGCTGGTTTATCAGCGCATTTCGGCTACGCATCCGCGACTTGGGCCGGAGCTCATCACGACTGGCGATTTTTCCGCGACAGGCGCGTGGACTGAAAGCGGCGACACCGCCGTGTGGTCGATCGGGTCCGGTGTCGCTACATCGGTGGCCGGTGGCGCCGCGTTTCTGCTGCAAACCACGACGCTCGCCAACGGCGAGAAGATTTTCACTCAGTTCGATATTGCCACCGCAACTGCCGGCGGTGCCAGGGCGGTTCTTGGGGGGTCTAATACGCTTGGCGCAGTGCACAGCACTACCGGCACCAAGACGGACGTTCTTACGGCCACTGGAGCGTCTATCAGTATCGGCCTTTACAGCCCAGGGACCGGCGGTTTTTCCGGCACTATCGACAATTACTCCGCCAAGAAACTCCCCGCCGACGCTTTTGTATCCGCGGACGGCGCGTGGTGGGCGCAGCCATTCCTCGGCGCGCGCCAACTCGATTTCGTGTCGATGTTCGGCGGCGTGGCGGATGGCACCGACAGCCTGGACGCAGGCGTAACCACAACAGTTCGTGGTGCATGGGTAACTTCCACGGCCTACGCTCTGCATGATCTTGTCTGGAGCGGCGGGCTTGGCTATCGCTGCATCGTGGCGCACACCTCCGGCACGTTTGCGACCGACCTTTCCGCTGCAAAGTGGGTGGTTGGTGCGTTCTCCGGAACGGACAACCTGGCGGCACTGAAGCGCATGGTTATCGCGCACGAGGCCACCGGCCTCCCGATGTATATCCCCTACGGCAAGTATCGCGTGGTCCTCTCAGGATCAGCCAATGCGCAGATGATCTCGCTTACGGGCCGCCGGTTCGTTCTGAAGGGCGAAGGCGAGCTTCTGCTTGACGATCCGCTTACGGCGTCATCGGCGTTCAATCTGTTCGGCACTTCGGATTATCCTTCCGCCGGCACCACCTATTCGCGCCGGACAAAAGAGCGGTTCGAAATCGATGGGATTACGTTCCGCGGGCGTTGGTCGCACAAGCCGGAACGCGACCGCGTCGACATCCTGGAGACTGCCGGGTACGACGCATTCGTCATCAAGAATTGCAAGTTCTATGACATCCCCGGCCAGATTTCGTGGGATAAACTGAGCGAGTCGGTCTGGTTTGCGAACAACATTTGTGAGCGCATCGGTGCCGGCGCCCTGCGGTCGCAGGACAGCCATAACCGCTTCGTCTTGAACAACCGCATTAGGTGGACTGGCGACGACTCTATCGACATGCACGACCGCGTTGCAAATGGCATTGCGCGTGGTCTGACGATCATGGGCAACCATCTGAAGCAGTGCGAGGGCATCATCGCGCTTGGCTGTTTTGCCGGCACGATTACTGGCAATACGCTCGAAATTCCGCACGGGACGGGTATTGTTATCGGGACAGGCGTTTCTGTCGAGGGTGACAACGCATCGGTCAACCTATCGGTGCAGGGCAATACGGTGCTTGACTCGATTTCAGCGTCTGCCGACGGGTCTACGCTTGCTGATACTACGGGCTTTGCGGCGGGCATCTTGGTCGGATCGCGGGCGGCATCGCTAGTGTCCGGCGATTACGACGGCTCGACAAAAACCAACGATCCGATCGTTGACAACGACTTTTACAACGATACGAGCGCGTCAAATCCGGTGCCCAACGGTGGCAACATCACCGTCGCCGGCAATGCAGTGAAGCGCACCCGTCCGTCAGGGGGAGCCTATTCGGCGTGGGGTGAGGGCCTCTATTTCTACAAGGACGGATGGATTGATCCGACCGTCGACGCGGCAAAGTTTCGCTCCAACGGAATCACTATCCAGTCGGATGTTCGCAACGTTGCGGTTAATGGAAATGCTATTGCCGGATTCCGGTCTGGCGCCGGGTGTTACCTTTACTTCACGGCGACCGGAGACGCGCTGGACTTTGCCTTCCAAGGCTTTGTTTTCGCCGGCAATGCCGTTGAGGATTGTCTTCGCGGAGTCAGTTCGTCAATCGGCTTCAGCGCCGTCACGGACCGTTACTGCCAGGGCATCATTTCCGGCAACATCTTCAATCTAGACCCGTACCACGTGTCGGCGGCGCGGGCGGCGGCGAACACTGGAAAGTGGTCTAGCGGCGCGACCGACGCTCAAAAAGTTTGGGGCGTCGTGCTCGCCAACATCGTTGGCATGGCCGTCCATAACAACGTCTTCGCAAACCTTTACGACCCGTTCTACGCGGACACGGCGCTGACGAACTGCGACTATCTCAACAACATCGTTCATTGCGAGCCGATCGCCGAGATATTCGACGTCGATAACCGCGGCGTCGCCATCCCGCGGGCGGGCGGGCAGGAAGTCTGCCACGTCATCGTAGACTGCAATCCCGCCAGCGCGACGTTCAACCAGGTTATAAATCACTGCATCAAATCGGCCGCGTCGATACCGACAACGGGAACATACGTCAAAGGCCATCGCGTCCTAAGCAAGACGCCCGGCACGTCGTCGTCAAAAACTCTGCTTGGATGGGTCCGACAGTCGACAGGCAGCGGGCACACCGCAGCTACCACGACGACGGCGGATTGGGCGCCGTTCTACGCGGGCACGAGCTAATGGAGACTACTGCGGCGGTCATTTCGGCCGCCGCAGTGACTACCATCCACCGCTCCACAACAGCCACGCCGCAGTCGCCCTGTTAAGGATACTCCTTCCGGCAGGACGACCTCTTGCGTTTCAGCGGAGAATGCCGAAGGTCGCCAGCAGGTGGGCGCCGATCGTAACCATGCCGAGCAGGCCGATGGCCGCGTATATCGCCCGCTCACGTGTCATTGTCGGCGCAGCCGGCGCGCGGCTCCGATCTGCGCTTCCGTCGCGCGCTTCTCGTACCTCCAGCGCCGCCAAGCACGGGCCAAGTCCCGCACGGCGAGGGCGACATCGTTCTCCGACCATCCTGCCTCGGTCGCTTCGTTCATCAGCGCGAACAGGCGGTCGTTCATCGCTTCCTGGCAGTCGTGATGGCGGTCGGCGGAGTGCGGTCGTGCGGTTTTCATACCAACTAAAGCCTATGCGGCGCTCCGGTTCTGAGCAAGCCGGCCGAAATCCCAGCCCTACGAGGTTCGCGGGGTATGCCACGGCGTCGGATCGCCTGTCAGTTTTCCCAAGGCATCGCTCACAGCCAAGGCCATGTCGCGCAGAATGGGATAATCCGGCGCGTCGGTTCGGATGCTGAACATTGGGCCGATACAGGCCTTGTGGAAGGCGACGGCGGCACGGGTAAACTCCTCGCGCTCGGTCTCGGACATCGTGGTCATGGTTCGGCGGCGGGCCATTGGAAGCTCCTCGTGGGTTTTTGGGATCGCCGCAACGAAGGGAATTATTCCTAGCCCGGTTGAGTCGTCAATGGACGTGTATCGATTCGCCACGACGCGCCGACGGGAGTAGGCTGAAGCGTCGTCCGCACCGAACCGAGGCGGGTGGACGCTTGAAAGCGCGCTCCGAGCTTTCGCCTTTTCGAGGGGGTGGAGCCGGTGCCTTTCACTGGAATTGCCGACCCTGAGACCGTGTCCAGGCTGCGGGAAGTCGTCGAGCGCCACTGCCGGAACAATCACATCACCGACGATCAGGAGCGAGAGCAGGTCGCCTTTCGGGTCGTGTCGCTCTTCAACGGCCGGCATGACCGATATGGACGATCTCGCGAAAACGCTCGCAGACAGGGATCACCGTTCGATCGGCTGACACGGCGCGGACGAGGTGGCCGGCGGGTGGTATAATTACAGGGGAATGGAACGAATCGGTTAGAGTTCTGTTGCCCCTGCACTAGGATCGACAATATGTCGCCTCGCGGACGCTTACTCTTCGACAATTATGTTTCCGGCCAACTGAACCATCCAGCATTGGCCGGCCTTTCAATGGGAAGTCACGTCTTCAATTTGACGTCCGCGGCGGGCGAGGCGCACATCCCGATGAACGAGATCATCGATGAGGTTGGGGAAGTCTTGCAGGCGTTGATCTCGGCCCGACGAGCGAAGCTCTAGCCTAAGCCTTGCGCTTCACCGGGCGCGGTGGCCGGCGCGCCTTGTGCCCCTCAGTGCGCCGGCCTGCCGCAGTGGCCTTCGAGGGACCGTCCGCGACGGCGGCATTGTATGATTGCTGCGCGGTTGCGCAAGATGTGCAAGGCGAAGAGGCAAGGTCGGCGCCCGGTCCATCATCTCACGGCTCCGGGCTGGGACTGCTTCTCTTCCTCGATTTCCCGCAACCGCTGTTCCCTTGGCTTGCTGCCATCGATTGCGGCTTGCGGTTCGGTGCAACCCTTCACGGCCTTGACGTTGGAAATGGCTTCGCGCTCACCTTTGAGTCGCGCGATGGCATGACTGTGCTCGCGCATCCCCATGCCGCTCGGAGAAAGGCCCCATACCGCGATACCGGCGATGTCGGCGGACCTCTGGTTCCGCTGATACCAGATATGCGGGCCAAGCTCGGACGCGACACGCGCATCCTCCAGCGCCAGGCGAGCGCAGTCCGCCGATTCGTACTCGAGGGTGGAGACAGTTTGAGGCTCGATGCTGTTTGGACTCGCCGCGATGCACCCCGATAGCGCCGCGAGGGCGCCCAAAACTGCGAAGAGTCGATACTGCATCCGCAAGCCCCTCCCAAGGCGAACAACCAGCATTACGCAACCTCTGCGTGAAGGCAAGCGATTATGAGCGCACTACTGCTAAGCGAAATCTTTCCGACGCAGCACAATCTAAATATGCAACTTCGCCTATTGTCTAAGTATAATATGCGTTTTCGCCTATATTGACCGATCTATATAAGGTGCGTGAATCCGGAGAATTGAATATCTCCAATTTTTCCACTTGCGAATCTCTTTGGCATGATCCATTCTTGCTTTGCGCGCCGGGGTGGTGCGACAACAAATGGAGATTCCAATGAATACCAAGGGTCGGAATTTCAATCGCCGCAACCTTATCGCAGCAACGGCTGCGCTTGCCGGCCTGGCTGGCGCCACAGGGCCGGCGCTTGCCACGGCCGACTTCCTGACTGCCGAGACGCCAGAGGCCGCCACGGCGCCTGTGTGGCGGTTTGCGGTGGAGGAAGTGCTTGGCCTGGGCGAGTCGGTTCGCGTCGGTGACGACGAGGGTCTTATCGTGGGTATTTCCTGCATCGGGCCGCAGCAGTATTTAGTGCAGTTCGATGACGATGCGCTCGCCGCAAAGTGGTTCGCGCATAGCGCGGTAGCGTCGACAGCCTAATCGCACAGCAGCGCAAACCCAAAAGCCCGCTGGCGCACGGCGGGCTTTTTCGTGCTAGCGGCGAGGGCCTGTTAGTAGGTCGGCAGCGGGACGTGCGCCGTCTAGGATCATGTCCGCCCAAAGTTGCGCCAATTCGCGTCGGCGCTCCATGTGCCGTGCGCGGTTGTAGGCGGCTTCCGTGTCGTCCTTCGGGACGTGCGCCAGCATTAGGTCGATCACCTGCCTGTCGGCGCGGTAGAGTTCATTCATCACGGTTGAGAACGTTGACCGCCATCCGTGGGGGACGTGCCTACCGTGGTAGCCGGCGCGATTGAGTAGATAGCCCATGGCGTTTTCGGACATCGCCTTGTGTGCGTGGCGAGCGTTTGGGAAGGCGAGGGGGCCTCGGCCGGATATCGTTCGCAAGGCTTCGATTGCCTCCACGGCCTGTCGGGACAATGGCACAAGATGGTCGCGCGCCTCGTCGTCTTTGTGCTGGAGGCGTAGTTTCATGCGCTCGGCGGGTATGGTCCAGACCGGTGAGTATGGGTCCAAGTTAGTCCATTCATGCCATGGTGTCGTAGCCAGAGTCCCCGGACGTACTGCAGTTAAGGCGAGGATGCGGAGCGCAAGTTTAGTGACAGGGTGGGCGGTTTCGTCATCAACCCTCTGCAGCATGGCTCGCGCGGCGATAAGATTGGTAACGGCGGGCTGCCGTCCTTTCTTGATAGGCGCCATCGCCCCCTTCACGACTGCGGCCGGATCATTATCGCAGCGCCCCGACGCGATGGCATAGACAAACACACCTGAGATTCGCTGGCGGATGCGCCTTGCCGTTTCTTTCGCGCCGCGAGCTTCGATGGGGCGCAAGACCGCTAGGACGTCGATTGCGCTTATAGTCCGCATAGGGCGCGCGCCCAGGGCTGGAAACACTTCCTTTTCCAGACTTTCGATAACGTCGTTTGCATGACGTTCAACCCATTGCGTTTTGTTTAGTTCGAACCATTCGCGCGAGATTTCTTCGAACGTGTCGACCTTGGCGGAATGCTTTTCCAGCTTTCGCTGCGCAGATGGATCTCGACCAGATTTCAATAACTCCCGTGCCGCGTCGCGTGCCTTTCGTGCCTCCAGAAGCGACAAACCGGGGTAAGCCCCCAATGACAACAACCGCTCTTTTTCGCCTACCTCGTAACGGTAGCGCCACAACTTGCCGCCCGCAGGAGTGACAAACAGGTGAAGGCCGCTGCCGTCGGTCATCTTATATGGCTTGTCCGCCTTTCGGGCGTTGCGAATCTGAGTGTCGGTCAGCATTGGCATCCTCAATCAAGATACCCGGTTTCCAAAACACAATACCCGGAATGATACCCGGTTTCAATTGGGAAACGATGCTGACGAATGGGGCCAGTTGGGACAGAAATCCGCGTTAGAATGCTGGAAAATCAACGTGCATGGGATTGTTTGGCGTCGATTGGGATTGTTAATTGGCGGAGGGAGTGGGATTCGAACCCACGGTGAACTTGCGCCCACGCCGGTTTTCAAGACCGGTGCCTTAAACCGCTCGGCCATCCCTCCGGACGGCACCGTTTAGCGTGAAACGTCGCGGCGACACAAGCCGCCCGCGCGTGTCGAAGCGCGCGGCAAGGCCAGTGTTCGTGTTCAGCACTGCCAGCGCCGCGCGTGTCGGAAAATGTCGGCGCCCGCGCAACCGGCAGCGCCGACGCGGCGCGACACCGGTGGCATCCGGTCGCTTTCCCCACCGTCACAAATTTGCCCGCTTCGGGTCACAATCAATTAACATTGCGCTAAAGACTTGGGCGCTAGAAAAAAGTTCGGAATGCCGGGCGGGGATTGGCCGGCTTCCAAGGGAAGGCAAGCGCCGGTCCGGCCGGATTGGCGAAAGTCGCGGGGACGATCAGAGCATGACCGACAAGAGGGGCCGCGGGGCGCTCAAATCCGGCGCAATCATCTCGCTGATCGCCTTCGCCGCCGCCCTTGCCGGATGCACCTCGCACGAGCCCAAGGTCTCGCTTTCCAAACGCCCGACATCCAAGGAATATTTCCCCGAATCCGTCTACGGCAAGGCCAGCCCGCGCATGACGAACCTGCGCTCGCGCCTGCCGCGCGGCGGTGGCCGCGACCAGCTCGGCAAGCCGTATCAGGTTGCCGGCAAATGGTACTATCCGAAGGAACAGCCGGGCTATTCGAAGAAGGGCAAGGCGTCCTGGTATGGCGACGCCTTTCACGGGCGGCTCACCGCCAATGGCGAGATCTACGATATGACGCATCTGTCGGCGGCGCATCCGACCATGCCGCTGCCGAGCTATGCGCGAGTGACCAACCTGAAGAACGGCAGTTCCGTCGTGGTGCGCGTCAACGACCGCGGGCCCTTCGCCCACGGCCGGGTGATCGACCTGTCCAGCCGGGCGGCCGAAATGCTCGACTACAAGCACAGCGGCATCGCGGACGTTAAGGTCGACTATGTCGGCCGGGCGCCGCTGGAAGGCAGCGACGACGAATATCTGCTGGCCTCCTACAGGCCGGGAAAGAACGGTCCCGATCCATCGGACGGGCTGGCGACCGGCGTGATGATCGCCATGGCTGGTCCGACGCCGACCATGGGCGTCGGCGCGTCGCAGGCGGTGGCTGCGGCTTTCCCCGGGCAGATGACCAGTTCGGCGTCCTTCAGCGACGAAGGCGCGCTGGAATTTCCCGAGAACGGTCCGGTCATCGCCGACCGGCCGCTCGCCCGTCTGGAAAGCCGGGATGGCAAGACGGCGGTTCTCGGTTATGCCGAAGAGCATTCGGGACGTACGGCGGCTCCCTTCGACGAGGTCGCCAAGGGCGGGCTGTCGCCGGCACAGCTCCTGTCGTCGCAGCCCGACCCGGCTGAATATGTGTCCGTCGGGACGTTTGCCGACCGCTCGGAAGCCGAGCGTCTGGTGAGCGAACTCGTGCCGCTCGCGCTGGCGTCGATCGAGCAGAGCAGGGACGGTTCGACCGTCTGGTACTCGGTGACCGCTCGGCCGAAGCGAGCCATGTCCATCGACGATCTGCTTCGGTCGGCCTGGGACAGAGGCGCAACCGACGCCTTCATCGTCCGCAACTGAGCGCTCCGGCGCGGCCGCCCACAATTCTTCCGTCTTTTGCGCCTTCCTGCCTCCACGCCATACCGGTAGGATGTTCTCCGGGATTTGGAGGGCATCAATTGGGATTGAAGATCGTGCGCGGCTTTGCGACGGCGTTCGCCGCCGCCGTTTGGCTCGGACTGACAGCGTGCATCGCGCTGGCGCAGTTCGAGACGAAGGCCGCGCGCGCATTCATGATCGATGCCGAGACGGGCACGATCCTCTATGCCAAGGATCCGGACGCGCCTTTTCCGCCGGCTTCGCTGGCCAAGCTGATGACGATGGAGGTCGTCTTCGAGGCGCTCAAATCCGGGCGTTTCAGCCGCGACACCACGTTCCAGGTCAGCGAACATGCCTGGCGGACCGGCGGCGCCCCTTCAAGAACCGCGACCATGTTCGCCGCGATCAAATCCTTCGTGCCGCTGGGCGACCTGATCCAAGGCGCGGTGGTGATCACGGCCAACGACGCCTGCATCGTCATGGCCGAGGGGATTTCCGGTTCGGAGGCGAAGTTCACGGAGCTGATGAACGAAAGGGCAAAAGAGCTCGGGCTGGCGAAGTCGGTCTTCGTCAACCCGACGGGACTGCCGGCCGACGGGCAATCGGTGACGGCGCGCGACCTCGTCACGCTCGCACGCCATATCTGGCAGGCCTATCCCGAGTTCTACTCGCTCTACGCACAGAGCGAATACAAGTGGAACAATATCAACCAGCAGAACCGCAACCCCTTGATCAAGCTGGGTATCGGCGCCGACGGTCTGGCGACGGGGTTCGCCGAGGGCGCGGGTTTCGGCATCGTCGCCTCGGCGGAAGGCGGCGGCAAGAGGCTCTTCCTCGCAATGAGCGGGCTGGCGACGGAAAAGGAACGTGCGGACGAAGCGCGCAAGCTGATCGAGTGGGGCATGCGCGCTTTCAGGAAGATCGACATCTTCGCGGCCGACGAGGCAGTGGGCGAGGCGAAGACCTTCGGCGGCGAGAAATCCCACGTGAAGCTCGCCGCGCACGGTCCGGTTTCGCTGCTCGTGCCGGCGGAGAACCGCGACAAGGTGATCGCGCGCATCGTCTATGAGGGGCCAGTGGAGGCTCCGATCCAGGCCGGGCAGCCGGTGGGCCGGCTGAAGATCTGGGTCGGCGACATGCTGACCCAGGAGACGCCGCTCTACGCAGCCGAATCGGTCGGCGTGGGCTCACTGTCACAGCGCACGCTCGACGCGATCGAGGAACTCGCCATCGGCTGGCTGCGCTGAAGCCGGTGGACCTTTCCGGGCCGGGCGAATAAACGCTTGGACCGTGTTTCCGGCACGATGGTGGATTCTTGGCGCGCGGACTTTTCGTGACATTCGAGGGCGGCGAAGGCGCCGGCAAGTCGACGCAGATCGTGCGGCTGGCCGACACGCTGCGTGCAGATGGCCTCGACGTGCTGGTGACGCGCGAGCCGGGCGGCTCGCCGGGCGCGGAAGCCGTCCGCCACGTTCTGCTGTCAGGCGCCGCCGAGACGTTCGGGCCCGCGATGGAGGCGATCCTATTCGCGGCGGCGCGTTCGGACCATGTCGAACAGGTGATCCGTCCCGCCGTCGAGCAGGGGAGGGTCGTTCTGTGCGACCGTTTTCTCGATTCCTCGCGGGTCTACCAGGGCGTGACGGGCAATCTCGACGCCGGGTTCATGCGCGCGCTGGAGGCGGTGGCGATCAACGGCATGGTGCCGGACCTGACGGTGATCCTCGACCTCGATCCGGCGCTCGGGCTTGCGCGGGCGGCGGAGCGGCGCGGCAGCGGCGCGGCGGACCGGTTCGAGAAGGAGACGATCGACATCCACGAGCAGCGTCGGCGCGCGTTCCTCGACATTGCGAAGCGCGAGCTCGAACGCTGCGTCGTCGTCGATGCGTCAGCGCCGGCCGGCAAGGTTGCGGCGGATATCGAGCAGGCGGTGCGTGCCCGTCTGGCTGGGCGGGGTGCTGCGGGGACCACGCGGCGAGGGCAGAGGACATGAGCGAGCGCCTCGCGCCCGAACAGGCCGACAGCCTGCCCGACGTTCCGGAACCGGCCGAGAACCCGTATCTCTTCGGCCACGCCGAACATGCCGCCCAGATCGCGGCGGCCTATCGCACGGGCAAGCTGCATCACGCCTTGCTGCTGACCGGGCCGAAGGGCATCGGCAAGGCGACCTTCGCCTTCCATCTTGCGCACCATCTCCTGTCGCATCCGCGGTCAGAGGATGCCCCGGAGACGTTTGGACGGCCAGATCCGGCCAGCGCTGTGGCGCGGCAGGTGGCGAGCGGCGCGCATCCGGCGGTGCTGCATCTGACGCGGCCCTACGACGACAAGACGAAGAAATTCAAGAGCGCCATCACCGTCGACGAGGTGCGGCGCGTCGGCCGCTTCCTGTCGCTCAGGGCACATGATGACGCCTATCGTGTCGTGATCGTCGATCCCGCCGACGAGATGAACCGCAACGCTGCCAACGCGCTCCTGAAGAGTCTCGAGGAGCCGCCGGCCCGTGCCATCTTCCTGCTGATTTCGCATTCGCCGGGACCCCTGCTGCCGACCATCCGCTCCCGCTGTCAGGTGATGCGCTTTTCGCCCCTGTCGGAGGCGGAGATCGGCGCCGTGCTTGGCTCGTTCGGCTCGGGCCTGCCGGACGCCCCGGACGCGCGCCGCGCTCTCATCGATCGCGCCGGCGGCAGCGCGCGCCAGGCAATCCTGCTCGCCGAGCATGGCGGCTTCGACATCACGCAGGCGGCCGACCAGTTCATCGCAAAGGCGCGGCGCGATCCGCTGGAAGCCTACAAGCTTGCCGACGCGGTGACTGGCCGCGACCAGACGGTGACGTTCGACATTCTCAACGAACATCTGCTCGACAGGATCGCCCAGGCGGCGGCCGAGGCTGCCACTCGGGGAGAGGGGAGCCGTGCTGCGCGGATCGCGGACCTGTGGGACGAGGCGAACGCGACGATCCGCGACACCGATACCTACAACCTAGACAAGCGCCAGCACGTGGTCGGGCTTCTCAACCGCATCGGCGAGGCGCTGGCACGCTGAGCGCCCGTCGCGGGTAGCAATGCGCAGACCTATGCGCTATCTCACGCCGCAGTGACCAAGGCACAAGCGTCCCGATGCAAAAAGAAAAATTCTATCTCACGACCCCGATCTTCTACCCAAACGGGCGGCCGCATATCGGCCATGCCTACACGGTGATCGCAACCGACGCGCTGGCGCGGTTTCACCGTCTCGACGGCAAGGACGTGTTCTTCCTGTCAGGCACGGACGAGCACGGGCTGAAGATGCAGCAGACGGCCGAGAAGGAGGGCGTGACGGCGCAAGAACTGGCGGACCGCAACTCGGCGATCTTCCGCACGATGGAAGAAATGCTCGGCAGTTCCAACGATGATTTCATCCGCACGACCGAGGAGCGCCACAAGCGCTCCTGCCAGGCGATCTGGCAGCGGATGGCCGACAATGGCGACATCTATCTCGACCGTTACAGCGGCTGGTATTCGGTGCGCCAGGAAGCCTATTTCGACGAAGGCGAGACGACCGTCGGCGAGGACGGCGTGCGCCGCGAGCCGCT
Organism: Pseudomonadota bacterium; assembly: GCA_043822005.1. Lineage (GTDB taxonomy): Bacteria > Pseudomonadota > Alphaproteobacteria > Rhizobiales > Rhizobiaceae > Mesorhizobium_A. The sequence goes on from JBDRCE010000072.1 coordinate 40,605, forward strand.
GGGATCACCGGTCGAATGGAACGAGGAGGAAACCTACTTCTTCCGCCTCTCGGCCTACCAGGACAAGCTGCTCGAGCTCTACGAGAGCCAGCCCGATTTCGTCGGTCCGTCCGAACGGCGCAACGAGGTGATGAGCTTCGTCAAGTCGGGGCTGAAGGACTTGTCGGTGTCGCGCTCGACCTTCGACTGGGGCGTGCCGGTGCCTGGCGACGACAAGCACGTGATGTATGTCTGGGTCGACGCGCTGACCAACTACATCACCGGAGCCGGTTTTCCTGACGAGAGCAACCCACGCTGGGGCTACTGGCCGGCCGACGTTCACGTCATCGGCAAAGACATCGTGCGCTTTCACGCCGTCTACTGGCCGGCCTTCCTGATGTCGGCCGGCGTGCCGCTGCCCAAGCGGGTCTATGCGCACGGCTTCCTGTTCAACCGCGGAGAGAAGATGTCGAAGTCAGTCGGCAATGTCGTCGATCCGTTCTCGCTGGTGGAGCATTACGGGCTCGATCAGGTGCGCTACTTCTTCCTGCGCGAGGTACCGTTCGGCCAAGACGGCAGCTACAGTCACGAAGCGATCGTCAATCGCACCAATGCGGATCTCGCCAACGGCATCGGCAATCTTGCCCAACGCTCGCTGTCGATGATCGCCAAGAACTGCGGCGGCAAGGTTCCGGCGCGCGGCGAGCTCACCGATGACGACCGCGCGGTGCTGGCGGAGGCCGACAAGGCGCTCACCCAGGCGCGCCGAGCGATGGGCGAGCAGGCAATCCACCTGGCGCTGGCCGGGGTCATCGCAGTCGTCAGCGAGGCAGACCGCTATTTCGACCGCCAGGCACCGTGGGCACTGCGCAAGACCGATCCCGCGCGCATGGAAACCGTGCTGTGGACGACGGCGGAAGCCGTGCGCCGCATCGCGATCATGCTGCAGCCCTTCGTGCCGGGTTCGGCGGCCAAGCTGCTCGATCTGCTCGCGGTAGTGGCCGACAGGCGCGAATTCGCCAACGCCGGCCACGCCGACGCGCTCGTTCCCGGCACGCCGCTGCCGGCGCCGACAGGCGTCTTCCCGCGTTACGTCGAGGCGGCGGGCAACTGATCGCATGCTTGTCGACAGCCACTGCCACCTCGACTTTCCCGACTTCGCCTCCGAGCGCGCGGAGGTGATCGCGCGTGCGAAGGAAAATGGTGTCGGCGCGATGGTGACGATCTCGACGCGCGTCCGCCGCTTCGACGAGATCCGCGCGATCGCCGAGGCCTATCCGGAGGTCTGGTGCTCGGTCGGCACGCATCCGCACAATGCGGGCGAGGAAGACGGCATCTCGGCCGACGAGCTTGTCGCTCTGTCGGCGCACCCGCGCTGCGTGGCGATCGGCGAGGCCGGGCTCGACTATTTCTACGACAAGGCGCCGCGCGAGGCGCAGGCGAGGGGGTTCCGCACCCATATCGAGGCAGCGCGGCGCACCGGCCTGCCGCTCGTCATCCACGCCCGCGATGCAGACGTCGACATCGCCGCCGTTCTCGAGGATGAGATGGGGAAGGGGGCCTTCCCCTTCCTGCTCCACTGCTTTTCCTCCGGCGCGGAACTGGCGCGCACCGGCGTCCGGCTCGGCGGCTACGTCTCGTTTTCCGGCATCCTGACCTTCCGCAAATCGGACGAACTGCGCGCCATTGCCCGCGAGGTGCCGCACGAGCGGCTGCTGGTCGAGACCGACGCGCCGTATCTCGCGCCGATGCCGCATCGGGGAAAGCGCAACGAACCCGCCTTCGTGCGCCACACGGCCGAGGTGCTCGCCGAGACGATGGGCGTCTCGTTCGACGAGATCGCACGCATCACCACCGACAATTTCTACCGACTGTTCTCCAAGGCCGTCCGGCCGGCGGCAGCCTGACCGATGGCCGACATCCTGCGCCTCACCATCCTCGGCTGCGGCTCCTCTCCGGGGGTGCCGCGCATCACCGGCGATTGGGGCCAGTGCGACCCGGACAATCCAAAAAACCGCCGGCGCCGCGCTTCGGCGCTGGTCGAGCGGATTTCGGAGCGCGGCGCGACGCGCGTCGTCATCGACACAGGACCCGATTTTCGCGACCAGATGCTGACGACGGGCATCAGCCGTCTCGACGCCGCGATCTACACCCATCCGCATGCCGACCACATCCACGGCATCGACGATCTGCGCGGCTTCGTCATCGAACAGCGCCGGCTGATGCCGATCCATGCCGACACGCAGACCGCCAGCCGCCTGATGGAAGCCTTCGGCTATTGCTTCGTGACGCCTGAAGGGAGTTCCTATCCGCCGATCCTGAAGCATGTGCCGATCGAGCACGGCGTGCCGTTCGAGATCGCAGGCGAGGGGGGTGCAATCAGGTTCGAACCCCTGCCCCAGATCCACGGCGACATCGTCTCGCTCGGCTTCCGCATCGGCGATCTGGCCTACTGCGCCGACGTCAGCGGCTTTCTCGATGCCACGTCAGAACGCTTGAGAGACCTGGAATGTCTCGTCATCGACGCGCTGCAGTACCGGCCGCATCCGAGCCATCTGTCGCTCGAGCAGGCGCTGCAATGGATCGACCGGCTCGATCCGAAGCGCGCCGTGCTGACCCACATGCACACGCCGCTGGACTACGAGACTGTCCGCGGATCGACGCCAGATCATGTCGAGCCGGCGTTTGACGGGATGGTGATTGAGCTCGGTCTCAACGAGCACTAGCCTCTGGTCCTAACGCAACGGAATCGGAACTTGCGCGATGATGCAAGGAGACGACAGGTTACCGATCGTGGAGTTTCTCTCTCGGACGATCGCACGTTTCACTGACACGCGTCCGAGAAGCGAGAAGGAACTGAAGAAGGGTTTCCTGATTTCGCCTTCAACCTGCGACAACTCAGTGTCTGTGGAGTGCCGCACCATCTGGAGGCACTATACATACCAGATCGAAATCCTGTTTCGGATCGATAATGCGGAGTTTAAGCAACTCGATAAGCGCTTTTTTGACACTTACTCGCCGGGCAACAAACTTCAGAACCCGTCGATGATTTACGTCAGTTTCGAGCGAGCGGCTGGACTCCGCGGCTCTAAGGTTGTTCCGCTTATTCACGACGCGGAGACGCAAGCGGCAGCGTTCCGGCATATCGAAGCGAATTGCCAGACCGTCTTCGAATGGGTTCGCGCATTCGCGAACTCCAAAGAAGCGCTCAAACTCTATCACGAACACTCGTGGCTTTGGGCTTCCTGGTATACATTGGTATTCTACGTCCTGATCGAGGCGGTTCACGGCAAAGAAGCCGCTGTCTCTTATGCGAAAAACCTCGATGCCAAGGAACTCCCTCAAATGATGGCGGCAATGGCCCAGTTTCTCAAGGTCGAGCGGCCCTAAAGCCGACCAGACCGTAGATGTGTAAGTTCCATAATCTATCTTATGCGATCCATCGAAATTGCCTGGTGAGGAAATTTGCGGCGGCCGCAGCACCTACCCCTCGGATCGGCGCGTGCCTTCGCGATCGTGCTCGTATCGCCTCGCGACTGGAAACGGCGGCAGCCAGGACTCGCGGCGGACGGTCCAGAGTTCGTAGGTCGGAATAAATTGATCGATAGCGTCCAGAGATCCAAGATTCACTTCGATCTCGTCGCCGCTGCGCCCGAAGACTGACGAGCCGCATCGCGGACAGAAGAAGCGCCCGGCGTAGTCGCGCGTCTCGCCCTCGATCGTCACTGCGTCGTGCGGGAAGATCGCGGAAGCGTGGAAAAGAGCCCCATGATGCTTACGGCAGTCGAGGCAATGACAAATCCCGACCCGATATGGGCGCCCCGACGCCACGATCCGGACATTGCCACACAGGCAGCCGCCGGTGAATTGGTCCATGCTGCGCTTCCTCCCCGTTCAACTGGTCGAGGTATCTACAACGAACCCTCTTCCGGCGTCGATGAGCGATACGTCGAGGTTCTGGCGAAGGTCCAGCGTCACGCGCCGAAGGTTTTGGCAACGGCGTGCCGTCGTTTGCCCGGGAAGGCGGGAAGCGCTATTCGGGCCTGGGGGAGCGTTCCGGCCGCGCGGCCTCTCTCCTCTCGCCCTCGACGACCACCCTCGCCTGCGATGGATTGATGGACTGGACCACTGCGATAGTTTTGACGGGAGCTGCCGCCGCGGGGCTTGCGCAAGGCGTGTCCGGCTTCGCGTTTTCGCTCGTGGCGCTGTCGATCTGGGTCTGGGCGATACCGCCGCAACTGGCGGGGCCGATGGCCGTCTTCGGTTCGCTGGCCGGTCAGATCGTGACCCTTCCCTGGGTATGGCGCGGTTTCGAGCTCAGGCTGCTCCTGCCGCTCGTCGCCGGCGGCCTTCTGGGCGTGCCCCTGGGCATCCTGCTGTTGCACTGGCTCGACCCGGACCTCTTCAAGCTGATGCTCGGCGTCTTCCTGCTGGTCTATAGCCCGCTTGCCCTGACCCTGCCGCACGACTTCAAGCTGCATGCCGGCGGCAGGATCGCCGATGCCGTGGCGGGTTTTATCGGCGGCGTCATGGGCGGGCTGTCGGGCGCGTCTGGTCCGATCCCGACACTCTGGACGACGCTCAGAGGTCTCGCCAAGGAAACCCAGCGCGGCGTGATGCAGGCGTTCAACATCTCGATGCATACGGCGACGCTGACGGGGTATGCGCTGACGGGCACGATCGACGAAGCGACGCTCGTCATGTTTGCGCTGATCGCTCCGGCGCTGGCGATCCCGGCGGTAATCGGCGTGCAGATCTTCCGGCGCATGCCGACACCAGCGTTCCGTCGCCTTGTCCTCATCTTTCTGTTCATGTCGGGCCTGGTGCTGTGCGCCGGCAGCGTCGGGCCGTTTATCCGCTCGCTGTGACCCGAACTTGTCGCGTCAGTGAAGCATGGCAGAGGCGATCAAGGCGTCGAGCAGATGGCGCAACTCGCGCGTGGTCGGATCGGTCTCTCCGCACCGGTCGATCTTGTCGATCTCGGATCTCGCCGCCTCGATCCTGTCCAGGCCGTCCGGCAGCCAGAGCAGCCAGGCCAGGAAGATGTCGTGCGCCTTGGGCCGCGGATTGTCGCGCGGGTCGAGCGCGCCTGTCGTCGTAGATATCTGATTCCACTGCGCCGCCATGCTCACGCCTCGATCCGGACTGAACCCAGCGGTCGCGAGCAGCATGCCAGGATGTAGCCTTCGGCGATCTCGTCGTCGAGGATGCCGCCATTATGCTGCATGTCGACGCGGCCGTCGCACCTGACCTTGCAGGTGCCGCACAGACCGAACTCGCAGGCCGCGGCGATCCTGACGCCGGCCGACCGGGCCGTCTGGAGAACCGTCTGGCCGGACAGGCAATTGGTTTCGACGGCGGAGAGCGAGAAGACGATCGGTGTCGCCGCCTCCCCCGCGCCGTCCACGGGCATGTCGGCCGCCGGCACATCTACTTTGGCCGGTGCGGAAAAGCTCTCCTGGTGATAGCGATCCATGTCGAAGCCGGCATTGTCCAGCATCGAGCGGACGGCCTGCATGAACGGCTCGGGGCCGCAGCAGAACACCTCCCTCTCCCGGAAATCCGGCGACAACAACGGCAAGCGCACCGCGTCGATGCTGCCCATATGTCCGAACCAGCTCTCGCGGCTCGACCGCTCCTCGATCAGGAAGCCGAGCGACAGGCCGGGCATGCGCGAGCCGAGCAGTTCGAGTTCCTTGCGGAAGATGATCTCCTCGGGACGGCGCGCGCAGTTGACGAAGGCAATATCCGTCCATGGCGCGCAGTCGTTCAGCCAGCGCAGCATCGACATCATCGGCGTGACGCCGGAACCCGCGGAAATGAACAGGTATTTCGCCGCCGGATGGCGATGGAGCGTGAAATCGCCGGCCGGCCCGTAGGCCTTGAGCAGCGTGCCCGGACTGACATTGTCGAACATCCAGCGCGTGCCGATGCTGCCCGGTTGCGCCTTGACCGTCACCGCGATCGAGAACGGCCGCGACGGACTCGACGACAGCGTGTAGGTCCGCATCACCGCTGCGTCACCCACGGGCAGTTCGAGCGTGACGAACTGCCCGGGCTGGTAGCGGAACCAGGTCTGGTTATCGGAGCGGAACGTAAACGTCTTCACCTCCGGCGCCTCGTCCGACACGCCGATGCATTCCAGCGTCTGGAGCCTGTCATTCCACGGCTCCATCTCGTCGAGGTGGCGGTAGAGGTTGGGCGCGGCGAAGGCGTTCATGATCCCCTCCCCGTGCTCAGGCGACGCTTCTGAGCGCAGGCCTGCCAGTCTCCGACAGGCGCGGTTCGATGAACGAGCAATACCATTCGACGAACTGGATCACGCCGCCCTCGTGGTCGAGCGAATAGGGTCCCGGCTCGTAGGCCGGCGACCTGATGCCGAAGGCGTTCTCCTCGACGATCCGCCGATCCTGGTCGTTGGTCTCGGTCCAGACATGGGTGAGTTCGGCGAGATCGTAGTCGACACCCTCGACCGCGTCCTTGTGGACCAGCCACTTGGTGGTCACCGCGGTCTCGGTGGCGCTGATCGGCAGCACGCGGAACGTTACGGCATGGTCGCCAAGGATGTGATTCCACGTCGTCGGATAATGGTAGAGCAGCAGCGAGCCGATGCGGTCGGTCGAGACGTCGGCCGACAGGTTCTTCCTGACCGCGCGCTTGCCCGTCATCGTGTAGCTGACGGCGTCGCGCAAGAGCGGCACGCGCGTGGTGCGATACTGGCCACTATCGGCGATCGTGAAGCGGCTCGGTAAACCGGCCGCCTCGCAGCGCTGCCAGTGCGCGACGATCTCGGGATCGCTTTCCGCGCCCTGCACGCCGGTGACGGTCGGCGCTTCGGGGAAGGTCTTGCACAGTTCCGGATGGTTGCCGGCGCAGTGGTAGCATTCGCGGTTGTTTTCCCAGACGAGCTTCCAGTTGCCATTTTCGACTATCGTGCTCTCGAAAGCGACCTTCGCCTCCGAGAGATGATGCGGCATGAAGAACGGCTCGACGGTCGCCCTGAACGTTGAAAAATCGGCCGGCTCGTCGGCAAGGCAGATGAAGATGTAGCCGCCGACCGTCTCGCAGGCGACGGGCTTCAGGGAGAATTTCGTCGGATCGAAGTCCGGTCCCATCTGGCGGGCGAAGAGCAGCTTGCCGTCCAGGTCGTAGGTCCACTGGTGGTAGGGGCAGACGAGCCGTGCCGAGGCGCCGCGCTCGGAGGCGCAGACCCGGCTGCCGCGGTGGCGGCAGGAATTGTGGAACGCCCTCACCTGCCCCTGGCGGTCGCGCACGATCACCACCGGATAGTCACCGACCTGCAGCGTCACGTAGTTGCCTGGCTTCGGGATCTCGCAGCCATGCGCCGCGAACAGCCAGTCGCGATACCAGATGAGTTCAAGGTCGACCCGGTAGTAATCCGGGTCTGTGTAGAAGGCCTGTTCCAGGCTGTATCCGTCGCGCCGGTTGCGCAGCCGGCGCAGCATTTCGTTGCGGATGTCCATGTCCTGTCCTCGCTGTCCAAGGACTGAACTGGTGGTGTGATTTCAGGGACGAGCATTCGCACGCGGCAAGGCCGGGCACGAAGATCCGCCGCTTGACCGCCCACCGCGATCAGTCGAATACGTCACGTCTGCGGCTGGTTTCCGGGCTCCGGAGCCGTCCTGTCGGACTGTCTCGACACCTTCCCGGGTTCGGCACCCAGTGGTCTCCCGTCGAGACGTTCAGCTCCGCTACCGTTGCGGGGGCAGCGCCGGATTCTCACCGGCTTCCCAATTCTCCGGTGCGTTCATCGCGCACCGGCACCTCAGACGTCATGATCTAATCATCGCTCCCCGAGTCCGGTCCTTACGAAAGCGACATCCGCGGGGCCAAAGACGACAGGGCTTCTTCAGCATGGAAAATGAGGAGGTTCTACTTCGTGGCCATCAGGGCGCGGTCGTATTTGAACTGCTGTCCTCCGTCGCCGAACCAGGTGGCGTCGAAAGCCTGCTGCTTGCGGTCATGCCAGGCGCTCGATGCCTTTGCCAGCCGCTTCGCCTGATCGACCATGCCGGCGCATTCCCGGCGAACGTCACCGGACAATTTCCTGATATCGCTTTCGACCCGCCTCGCATATTCGAGCCCGATGTCGCGATGGCGCTTCTCATGCCGCCACAGATGCGCCTCGAAGGCCGCCCACGCTTTTCGGAGCGCCGGGCTCCCCTTCCCCGTCCACTTCGGGATCCGGTAGACGACATTGACGTGGACATCGACGCCGGTGACGAGGCACCGAGTGCCTCTGATACCCGCCTCCACTCCGCGCACATCGAAGGTCATGGTCGTCGTCGCGACCTTGTGGTCACGCTGGCCAGAGACCCGCGGACCCTTCTTGCCGATCTGGGAATAGATCTCCTGGCCCGACCGGCCGTTCACCGTGTAGTGGATCGTCTTCTCGCCATAGGTGACTTTGGCGGCCGAGTCGGACAGGCTCGGAACCGTCATCAGGACGCCAAGGACTAGTGCTCTCAGGCCGGGCTTCACGCGTCGTCGTCTCCCCGCTCGCCGGGAGATCCGGAGCGTCGGATCAAACTATTGCGCGTGTGTGAACAAATGCAACCATCCAATGACATTGCCCGCCTGCTCGAGATCATGACCGCGCTGCGGACGCCGGGAACCGGCTGTCCATGGGACCTCGAGCAGAATTTCGCGACCATCGCGCCGTATACGATCGAGGAGGCCTACGAGGTCTCCGACGCGATCGCCCGCAACGACATGACCGATCTCAGGGACGAACTCGGCGACCTGCTCCTCCAGGTCGTGTTCCATTCGCGCATGGCGCAGGAAGCCGGCGAGTTCGAGTTCGGCGATGTCGTCACTGCGATCACCAGCAAGATGATCCGTCGCCATCCGCATGTCTTCGGCGATGCCGACGCGCGCGCGGCCGGTTCCGCCAAGGGCCAGTGGGATCGCATCAAGGCCGAGGAAAAGGTCGAGAAGCGCGCGGCGCGGATCGCCAGGGGCCAAGATCCGGAGGATCATGGAAAGGGTTTTCTCGACGGGATTCCGGTCGCGCTGCCCGCCCTCACCCGTGCGCTGAAACTGCAGCAGAAGGCGGCGACCGTCGGCTTCGACTGGGGCGAGGCAGCGCCGATCCTCGACAAGATCGAGGAGGAGATCGGCGAACTGCGCGCCGCGATGGCTTCAAACCGCCTGGCAGAGATCGCGGACGAGTTCGGCGACGTCATCTTCGCGATCGTCAATCTCGGGCGCCATATGGGCGTAGACCCCGAAGCCGCTCTTGCAGGAACTAACGAGAAGTTCCGCTCGCGCTTCCACTACGTGGAAAAGGCGCTTTCTCAAGCAAATTCAGACCTTAAGGATGCATCTCTCGAGGAGATGGAAGATCTTTGGCAAGAGGCGAAGACGCGGGTTTAAAATACTGAATTAGAAGCTATTTCCGCTCGGATCGGAAGCCCAATTCGGCCAGAGCCGCAGGCGTTGCTTGAAGTTCGAGCGTCACAGACCCGTCATCATTGTCTTTTCGCGACAGGACAGCGGCGTTGCGGTAGAGCCAGTCGACAACCGCAAGCTGGTCGGGTGAGAGGGTCACCGTCGCAGGTACAAGCGCGCCGGAGATGCGGGTTTCGATCAGATCGAGCAGTTGGGCAGTGCCTTCGCCGGTCATAGCGGAAATCGCGATCGGCGGTTCCTTGTCCGGCGCCCGGCCTTCGTCCAGCAGTCTCTGGCGGGTACCATCGTCGAGCAGGTCGACCTTGTTCCAGACTTCGATCACGCGCCTCCCGTCCGAGGCGTCGACGCCGAGATCAGACAGGATCCGCTCGACATCATCGGCCTGCGCCGCCGTGTCCGGGTCCGAAATGTCGCGCAGATGCAGCACGAGATCCGCCTCGACCACCTCCTCCAGCGTCGCGCGGAACGCGGCCACGAGATGGGTCGGCAGGTCAGAGATGAAGCCCACCGTGTCCGACAGGATCATGATGGTGCCATGCGGCAGCCGCACCCGGCGCAGCGTCGGATCAAGCGTTGCGAACAGCATGTCCTCGGCGAGCACCCCTGCCCCGGTCAGCCGGTTGAAAAGGGTGGATTTCCCCGCATTGGTGTAGCCGACGATCGCGACGATCGGATACGGCACTTTCTTGCGCTTGGCACGATGCAGTTCGCGCGTGCGCTTCACCGTCTCAAGCTCACGCTTCAGGCGAATGATCTTCTCCTGCAGCAGGCGGCGGTCGGACTCTATCTGGGTTTCGCCCGGTCCGCCGAGGAAGCCGGCGCCGCCGCGCTGGCGCTCGAGGTGGGTCCACGAGCGGACCAGCCGGCCCTTCTGATAGTTGAGATGCGCCAGTTCGACCTGCAACGCACCTTCCTTGGTGCGGGCGCGGCGACCGAAAATCTCCAGGATGATGCCGGTGCGGTCGAGCACCTTGGCCTTCAGCTCTTTCTCGAGATTGCGCTGCTGTACCGGCGTCAGCGGGTGGTCGACGATCACCAGCTCGGCGTCCTTCTCGGCGACGATGGCCGCCAGATCCGCGATCTTGCCACTGCCGAGCAGGGTTGCGGGGCGCGGGTCGTTGACCGTGATGATCTCGGTGTGGACGGGCTCCAGATCGATGGCGAGCGCAAGGCCAACTGCTTCGTCGTGGCGCGCCTGCGGGGATCGCGAAAGCCTCGGACGCGAAGACGAATCAGCGGCCTCGTCGCTGCGCGGGTGCCGAGTGAGCACAGGCACAACAACCACAGCGCGGCCGGTGCTTTCGGGAACAGCTTCCGCGGAGCCGGTTTTGCGGCCCCGGGGTTTATCGCCGGTTTCGCTCAATCAGGCGCCTTCTTCGCCGTCGAACATCTGCACCGGCTGGCTGGGCATGATCGTCGAGATCGCATGCTTGTAGACCAGCTGCGAGTGGCCGTCACGGCGCAGCAGGACGCAGAAGTTGTCGAACGAGGTCACGACGCCGGTTAGTTTGACGCCGTTGATCAGGAAAATCGTGAGTGGATTTTTGCTCTTGCGAACCGAATTGAGGAACAGGTCCTGAAGGTTCTGCGATCGTTCCGCCATTTTTCTTATCTTTCGCCTTCGCCGCAAGTTCACCGACAGTAGCACCGAACAAGGGCGGGCTTGTCAAGCGTCGCGGACCTGAATCCGGCGCTCGGCAACCCAGCGTTTCGGTGGGGAACTCAACTTCAAGCCATAGCAGGCTCAGAATGCGGTTATCAGGCCGGAGTCTTTTCCGCAACGTCAAAAAATGCCCGCCGGAGCGAATGGACGACCGAGCCCGGATGGCCATTGGCAACGGGTGTCCCGTCGATCTCGACGACCGGCATCGCGATCGTCGTGGCGGAACTGATGAAGGCTTCCCGGGCCGCCTTTGCCTCGGCGACGGAAAAGCCGCGCTCCTCGATCGTCAATCCCAGTTTCGCGGCGACCTCGAACAGGGTCGTGCGGGTAATGCCGCGCAGGATGCCAAATTCCGCCGGCCTGGTGACCAGACAGCCGTCCTTCGTGACGATCCAGGCGTTCGACGACCCGCCCTCCTTCACGTTGCCGTCGATATCGACGAACCACGCCTCGTGCGCGCCCGCTTCCTTCGCGGATTGTTTGGCCAGCACGTTGGGCAGCAGCCCGACGGACTTGATGTCGACGCGCTCCCAGCGGTTTTCCGGCAGGGTTATCACCTTGATGCCGGTTTCGGCGCGTCTGGCGGTGGTGCCCGGGTCCACTTTCTTGGCGGTCACGACGAGCGACGGGGCGACATTCTCCGGGAAGACGAAGTCGCGGCTGGCGACGCCGCGCGTCACCTGCACGTAGACCAAGCCGCTCCTGACGCGGTTGCGAGTGACCACCTCGCGCATGACCATCACCAGGGCCGAGCGATGCATCGGCCAGCCGATCCGCAGTTCGCGCAAGGATCTGTCGAGCCGGTCGAGATGGCGCGTTGCGTCCATAAGGTTGCCGTGCGCGACCTCGCAGACCTCGTAGACTCCATCCGCGAACTGGTAGCCCCGGTCTTCGATGTGCACGGCCGCATCCCGATGCGGGAGGTAGCGACCGTTGACATAGGCGATGCGGGGCATGGCGACTCCTTGGAGATATTGAACGGGCGAGCGGCCGCGTCAGAAGAATTCGAGGCTGACGCGGAACATCTGTTCCACCTGCCTGACTTCCTTCGCCATGGCGAAGATCACGACGCGATCCTTCGGCTTGATGCGCATAGCGCCGTCGGGCTTCAGCACAGCGCCGTCGCGATAGATCGCGCCGATGCGCATGCCCGATGGCAGATCCGCGTCGCGCAGGAGCGGGCCGACCAGCGGCGAGGTCTCGAGCGCCTCGGCCTCGATGATCTCCGCGGCGCCTTTCTGTACGCTGTGCACCGCCCTTATGCGGCCGCGGCGCACATGCTGCAAAACGCGGGAAATCGTGACGTTGCGCGGATTGATATAGGCGTCGACCCCGATCGTCTTGGTGAGATCGTGATAGGATGGATTGTTGATCAGGGCGAGGTTCGCCTTGCAGCCAAGCTGCTTGGCGATGACGCTCGACAGGATGTTGACCTGATCGTTGTTGGTCAGCGCGACCATCAGGTCGGCATCCTCGATGTCGGCTTCGAGAAGAAGCTTCTGGTCGAGCGCGCTGCCGTGCAGCACCACCGTCTTCCTGAGCTGGTCGGCAATCACTATGGCGCGCTCGCGCGTGTTCTCGATCAGCTTGACCCGCGTGCGGATCTGGCGTTGCTCCAGCGCCTTGGCGACGTAGAGGCCGATATTACCGCCGCCGGCGATCACGATCCGCGACGCTTCGGTTTCCTCATGTCCGAACAGACCGAGCGTTCGGCGCACCTGTTCCTTGGTCGTCACGACATAGGCCAGATCGCCGGCGAGCAGCTGATCGCCGGAATGCGGCACGAACAGCTTGCCGGCACGGCTGACACCGACCACCGTCGACGGCAGATCCGGAAACAGCTCGCTGAGCTGCGCCAACGGCGTGTTGATGACCGGGCATTCCTCCAGGCACTCGATCGCCACCATCGCAACCTTGCCGTCGGCGAAGCGGACCACGTCCGTCGCGCCCGGCAGCGCGATGCGCCGCAGCACCATCTCGCCCACCTCCAGCTCCGGCGAGATCACGACGTCGATCGGCAGGTGCTCGCGCGAAAAGAGATCCTGGTAGTGCGGCTGGAGGTAGGACTGCGACCGGATACGCGCGATCTTGGTCGGCACGTTGAACAGCGAGTGAGCCACCTTGCAGGCAATCATGTTCACTTCGTCGTAGAGGGTGACGGCGATGATCATGTCCGCCTCGGCCGCGCCTGCGGCTTCGAGCACGTCGGGATGCGCACCGTGGCCGACGATACCGCGCACGTCGAGCGAATCGCGGATGGCGCGGATCAGTTCGGGCGAGGTATCGATGACCGAGATGTCGTTGCGCTCGGCAGCAAGGCGCTCCGCGATGCCGTATCCAACCTGTCCAGCACCGCAGATGATGACCCGCATGAAATCAGACTCCGAGCGACTTCAACTTACGATGAAGCGCGGAGCGTTCCATACCAATGAACTCGGCCGTGCGCGAGATATTGCCGCCGAAACGATTGATCTGGGCGATGAGGTATTCCTTCTCGAACAGTTCCCGCGCCTCGCGCAGCGGAAGCGCCATGATGTGCTGGTCCGACTGGTTCGGAGCCCTCGGCATCACGTCGCCGATCTCGGACGGCAGGAGGTCCGCGGTGATCGGCGAATCGGTGTCGTCGCCACGGGCCAGGATCATCAAGCGCTCGACGTTGTTGCGCAACTGACGGACGTTTCCGGGCCAGTTGTGTGCCTGAAGCACGGCCATTGCGTCTTCGCCCATGCGGCGCGGCTTGATGCCCGCCTGAGCCCCCATCATGACCATGAAGTGGCTCACCAGCAACGGGATGTCCTCGCGGCGCTCCGACAGGCCAGGCACGAAGATCGGGACGACGGCAAGGCGATGGTAGAGATCCTCACGGAAGCGGCCGTCCGCGATCATCGCCTCCAGATTGCTGGCGGTCGACGAGATGATCCGCACGTCCACCTTTACCCGTTTGGTGCCGCCGACGCGCTCGAACTGCTGGTCGACGAGGACACGCAGGATCTTGTTCTGCGTCTCGCGCGGCATGTCGGCGACCTCGTCGAGATAGAGGATGCCGCGATGAGCCTCCTCGAGCGCGCCGATCTTGCGCTCGACACCGTTCGCCTCCGTGCCGAAAAGCTCGATCTCCATGCGCTCCGGCGTGATGTTGGCCGAATTGACCGATACGAAAGGCCCGCCCGCCCGCGTCGACTGCGCATGGATCGAGCGCGCCACCATTTCCTTGCCCGAACCCGATGGACCGATGATCATGACGCGACTGTTTGTCGGCGCCACCCGCTCGATCGTCTGGCGGAGCTGGTTCATCGCCGTCGACGTGCCGATCAGGTCGAAGGTCTCGCCGGTCCGACGTTTGATTTCGGAGACCTCACGGCGCAGATTCGAGGTCTCCAGCGCGCGTTCGGCGATCAGGATCAGACGGTCGGCCTTGAAGGGCTTCTCGATGAAGTCGTAGGCGCCGCGGCGGATCGCGGAGACGGCGGTTTCGATGTTGCCGTGGCCGGATATCATGACCACGGGCAGCTCGGGATAGATGGTCTTGATCTCGTCGAGCAACGCCAGGCCGTCGAGGCGCGAGCCCTGCAGCCAGATATCGAGGAAGACGAGGCGGGGCATCCGGTCCGAGATCGCGGCGAGCGCGCTGTCGGCGTCGTGCGCGGTGCGCGTTTCATGGCCCTCGTCATCGAGAATGCCCGCCACAAGCTCGCGGATGTCCTGTTCATCGTCAACAATCAGGATGTCAGACGCCATTGTGCACCTTCTCCGCTTGCTGTTCGCCCTCGGCCCGTCTGGCGGGTCGAGCGGCGGCCTGGGCGGCACCTATTCCCGGAACGATCATCCGGATCATCGCACCACGACCACCGTGGAAATCGGCTGGCGCGTCGTGGAGTTCGAGCCGGCCTCCGTGGTCCTCCACGATCTTCTTGACGATAGCGAGGCCGAGACCGGTGCCTTTTTCGCGCGTCGTCATATAAGGCTCCAGCAGCCTTTGCCTGTTCTCGCGCGGCAGGCCCTTGCCGTTGTCGATCACGTCGACGGCGATATAGCCCCTCGCCTGCGTCGCACGGATACGAATCACCCCAGGCTCGCCGGCAGGTCTTTCGCCCGCGTCGATCGCTTCGGCTGCGTTCTTGATCACGTTGCCGAGCGCCTGGCCCATCAGGCGACTGTCGAACGTCCCTGTCAGGGGCTCATTGCCGAACTGCCGTTCGAAAACGATGTCGGAACGGCTCACCTCGACGAGGAAGGAAGCCTCGCGCAACGCTTCGCGCAGGTCCATCTGCTGCATCGTCGGTTTCGGCATGCGCGCGAAGGCGGAGAATTCGTCCACCATCCGGCCGATATCTCCGACCTGGCGGATGATCGTGTCCGTGCATTGGTCGAAGATCTCGCGATCCTCGACGATCACCTTGCCGAAGCGCCGGCGGATGCGCTCGGCCGAGAGCTGGATGGGGGTCAGCGGATTCTTGATCTCGTGCGCGATACGCCGCGCGACGTCCGCCCAGGCCGTGGACCGCTGCGCCTGCACGAGATCGGTGATGTCATCCACCGTCACCACATAGGCCCTGGGGTCATCGTGCCCGTCGCTGCCCTCGACCGTGATCTGGACATTGAACGTTCGCTCGGCACCGGTGCGATAGAAGGTCACCTGCTCGCGATAGACAGGGCGGGACGAATCCCGGGCGATCTCGAACACGCGGCCGACATGCGGCAGCACCACGCTGATGTTCTTGCCGATCGTATCCGCGACAGGCAGCGCCAGCATGGTCTCGGCCGAGCGGTTGACGATCGTCACAAGGCCGTCCGAATCGACGCCGATGACGCCGGCGGTCACGCCGGCGAGAACCGCTTCCGAAAACCGACGACGCTCGTCGATCTGGTCCTTGGCGCTCAGGAGTTCGTTGCGCTGGGACTTGAGCTCGGTGAGCATTGTGTTGAACGTCTGCGCCAGATAGCCGACGTCACCGTCCGATGTCCGGACCGGAACCTGGATGTCGAGATTGCCCGTCGAAACCTCGTCGGCCGCGCCGATCAACTGTCGCACCGGCCTGACGAGACGGTCAGCCATCGCGATGCCGGTCCAGATCGAGGACATGACGATGACCAGTGTCAGGCCGAGGTAGAGCAGTGCGAAAGCGATCTGGGTCGCAGTGCGATTTTCTTCGAGGCCGCGATAGTCCTCGGCGTTCGCGCGGACGAGCTGCCGGGCACGGATGACCTCCTGGTCGACCTCGCGGATCGTATAGAGATACGCGTCCGGGATCTGCCTGAGCTTGACGATCGCGCCGACGATGTTGCGGACGCGGGGCTCGATCAGCACCGGCTGCCCGTCGGCCGCGGTCTCGACGGCCTCGATCGGAGGGGCCGGCAGTTCGATACTGCTGTTCGTCGCCGCCTGCATCATGACCGAGCCGTCGGCGCGGATGAGCGCAGCATGCGCCAGCGCCCTGCCCTGGGCCTGCTGCGTCATCAGCGCTTCGAACCCGCCTTGGTCGAGATTGAACAGCGTTCTATTGCCGTCGAGGTCGTTCGCCATCGACAGCGTCGTGCCCTGCAGGTTGCGCGCGTTCTCGCGTACATAGGCTTCGGCGATCGACAGAGACGAACTGATGATCGTCTTGGTGCGGATGTCGAACCAACGGTCGAGGCCGACATCGAGGGTGATCGAGGCGACGATGGCGACGAGGATCGCCGGCAAGGCCGCCACCAGCGCGAACATCGCGACGATGCGCACATGCAGCCGCGACGCCGCCTTGCCGATGCGCCGCGCCATCAGGATACGATGCGCCTCGCGGCCGATAAGCGCCAGCAGGACCAGGACGAACGCGGCGTTGATCGCAATCAGCACGAGCGTCGTGCGCTGGGTCGGCGCGATGCCGGTCAGGCCCATCAGGATGACGAAAGAGAGCGCCGCCGAGGCGAGCGAGCATACGACCGTGACGATGCCGGGCCAGGCAAGCAGCCGCCTGCCTTCGGCCGGTCGCGCGGCGGCAGCCGCCACGGGCAGCTCAGCCCCCGAGATGGCAGGGTCCACGGCTTGGTTCATTGCGGATCGCACTGCATGGTCTGCGTTGCAGCTATGCAACGCATTGTGGCGATTCTGCAACAATTCGATGGCGGGACACTGTTTTCCCGTCAGCCCTGGCGGGACGTCCTGTAGACGTTGACGCCAAGCTCGCGGATCTTCTTGCGCAGCGTGTTGCGGTTGAGCCCGAGGAGCTCCGCCGCCCTGATCTGGTTTCCGCGCGTCGCCGTCATGGCTGCGAGCACCAGCGGATACTCCACTTCGGCTAGCATCCGCTGATAGAGGCCCGGCGGCGGAAGGTCTTCACCGAAACCGGTGAAATAATGCTGCAGATAGTGTTCTACCGCCTGGCTGACGGAGATGTCGTCGGGCAGGCTCGACGAGCTGCCCACCGGCTGCGGCAATTCCCCGGTCCGCAATTCGTGCTCGATGATCTCGGCCGAGATCTCGTCCTGGGGATAGAGCGCGGCGAGCCGGCGGATCAGGTTTTCGAGCTCGCGCACGTTGCCGGGCCAGGGATAGCGCTTCATCAGTTCGATGCCCGCGCTGGTGATGCGCTTGCCGGCCAGGCCCTCGGTCTCACCGAGCTTGAAGAAATGGCGGACGAGGTCCGGAATGTCCTCGGAGCGCTCCTTGAGCGCCGGCAGGCGCAGCGGCACGACGTTGAGGCGGTAGAACAGGTCTTCGCGGAACAGGCCCTGGTTGATCAGGGTGCGCAGATCCTTGTTGGTCGCGGCGACGATGCGCACATCGGTCTTGATCGGCGTGCGGCCGCCGACGGTCGTGTATTCACCCTGCTGCAGAACGCGTAGCAGCCGGGTCTGCGCCTCCATCGGCATGTCGCCGATCTCGTCGAGGAACAGCGTTCCGCCCTCGGCCTGCTCGAAGCGGCCGGTCGAGCGGTTCTGCGCGCCGGTGAAGGCGCCCTTCTCGTGGCCGAACAATTCCGATTCGATCAGGTCGCGCGGGATCGCCGCCATGTTGATCGCCACGAACGGGCCGTTACGGCGGCGGCCGAAATCGTGCAGCGCCCGCGCCACGAGCTCCTTGCCGGTGCCGGACTCGCCCGAGATCATCACCGTCAAGTCCGTCTGCATCATCCGCGCCAGCATGCGGTAGATGTCCTGCATGGCGGCCGAGCGGCCGACCAGAGGCATCGATTCCGGCGGCTCCTCGGCGCGGTCCGTCGTCGCCACCTTCTTCGGTTCGGACAGCGCACGGTTTACGATGTTGAGCAGTTCGGTGAGGTCGAACGGCTTCGGCAGGTATTCGTAGGCGCCTTTCTCGGAGGCGCGGATGGCGGTCATGAACGTGTTCTGCGCGCTCATGACGATCACCGGCAGGTCCGGCCGCGCCTTCTTGATGCGCGGCAGCATGTCGAACGCATTCTCGTCCGGCATGACGACGTCGGTGATGACGAGGTCGCCCTCTCCCGCCTGGACCCAGCGCCAGAGCGTCGCCGCGTTGGATGTGACGCGGACATCATGTCCGACGCGGGAAAGCGCCTGATTCAAGACGGTGCGGATCGCCGCATCGTCATCGGCAATGAGGATACTGCCGCGTGTCGTCATCCGTCGAGGCCTCCGTCCGGGTCATGGCCCGCGGGATAAGTGCTTTCTTTCCAGGCCGGCATCAGGATGCGGAAGGTCGTCCCGGCCCGGGACGACTCGCATTCGATGATGCCGCCGTGCTCGCCGACGATCTTGGCGACAAGCGCGAGACCGAGGCCGGAGCCGTTCTGCTTGGTGGTGATGAAGGGGTCGAACAGGATCGGGAGAATATCTTCCGAAACGCCCGGCCCATTGTCCGTGACGCAGAATTCGAGCGGGAGGGAGACCCGGTCGGAGGTTCCCGGAACCGAAAGCCGCATGCCGGGGCGGAACGCGGTCGACAGCTTGATCTCGCCTTTCGGGTCGGATCCGATTGCCTCGGCCGCGTTCTTCACCAGATTGAGGAAGACTTGCACGAGCTGGTCGCGGTTGGCGAAGACCGGCGGCAGGCTCGGATCGTATTCCTCGACGATGCGGATGCGGCTGGCGAAGCCGTTCCTGGCGATCGCCTTCACCCGGTCAAGCACGGCATGGATGTTGACGGGGAAGCGCTCGATCGGCCGCTCGTCGGAAAAGATCTCCATCCGGTCGACGAGCGAGACGATGCGGTCCGTCTCCTCGGTGATCAGCCTGGTCAGGGTGCGGTCTTCGTCGGGCACCACGGACTCGAGGAGTTGCGCCGCGCCGCGTATGCCCGACAGCGGATTCTTGATCTCGTGAGCAAGCATCGCCGCGAGGCCGGTCACCGATCGCGCCGCGCCACGATGCGTCATCTGGCGATCGATCTTCTCCGCCATCGACCGTTCCTGGAACATCACCACGACCGAGCCGGGAATTTCGACGACCGGCGCGACATAGATGTCGACGATCTTGTCGGGGCCGATGCGCGGCGAGGAAATGTCGACGCGATACTCGTTCACGGCCGCCCTGCGCTCGCGCACCTGGTCGACCAGCGTCAGGAGCGGACTGCCGAACGGAACGAAATGATCGAGCGTGTTGCGCGACAGGATGACCGCGCTGGCCTTGAAGAAATCCTCGGCATCCGCGTTGGCGAATGTGATGTGGCCGTCAGGGCCGACCATGATCACCGGATGCCGGATCGTGTTCAGTACGATCTGGGCCGGATCGGACATCGCCCTTCGGGACGTGGGTTGCGCGGTCATGCGGCGATCTCCACCTCGTCCAACGGAGCTTCCGACAGCGCGAGGCGAAGGTTGCGCTTCACCGTCGCCGGATCCGTGCCGGTCATGATCGCGGAGCGCAACTCGTCGGATGTCTGCGGCGCATGACGGTCGAGATACCAGCCGAGGTGCTTTCGCGCATGACGCAACCCGGTCGCGACGCCGTAATGCGCGAGCATGTCCTCGTAGTGAGCAACCACGTAGTCACAGAGGTCTGCCGGCGACGCCGGCGCGGTCGCCTGTCGCTTACCGCCGGCGATCTCACCCGCCAGCCACGGCGCGCCGTAATGGCCGCGGCCGATCATCACCGCGTCGGCCCCCGACCGTTCGAGGATGGCGGCGGCGTCATGCGCCGAGCAGACGTCCCCGTTGGCGACGACCGGGATCGACACCGCCTGCTTGACAGCGGCGATCGCAGCCCAGTCCGCCCGGCCGGTGTAGAACTGGCAGCGCGTGCGGCCATGCACCGTGACCATGCGCACGCCCGCCGCCTCCGCCCGCCTGGCGATCTGCGGGGCATTGATGGTCTCGTCGTCCCAGCCGAGCCGCATCTTGACGGTCACCGGCACCGCAACCGCCGCCACCACAGCCTCGATCAATGCCAGCGCGTGGTCCGGTTCGCGCATCAGCGCCGAGCCGCAATAACCACCGGTGACCTTTTTGGCCGGGCAGCCCATGTTGATGTCGATGATGTCCGCGCCCTCGCCTTCCGCGATGCGTGCACCTTCGGCCAGCCAGTAGGCGTCGCGGCCGGCAAGTTGCACCATATGCGGCCCATCGCCCGTCCGCTGGATGCGGCGGTTCGATTCGTCGTTGCGCTTGGCGAGTTCGCCGCTTGCGACCATTTCGGACACGACTAGGCCGGCTCCGTGCGCATAGGCCCGCTCACGAAACGGCCTGTCGGTGATCCCCGACATTGGCGCGAGGAACACGCGGTTGCTGAGCCTCACGCGACCGATAACAAGCGGCTCGGCGAGGAGGTTTGGAAGCTGCATGCACAAAAACCGGGCAACTCTGAAGACTGCTTAGTCTCTAGACATATTCATCGAATGGCGCAACGGGCAAGTGCAGCAATTTGCGCAGGATTGTCCTTTGCTCTGGCCAAGGCGAATGCTGTGCCTTATCGGCAATCGCGGTTCAGAAATGTGGCATCCTGTCCGAATGTCTAAATTATCCGAGATCGCCGTCGTCATCGTGGCCGCCGGCCGTGGCGAACGGGCCGGCAGTCCGGAAGCAGGTCCGAAGCAGTATCGCGCCATCGGCGCGGAGCCGATCATCCGCCATACGATAAGGCGATTTGCCGGGCATCCGCCCATCGGCAGAATCGTCGTCGCCATTCACAAGGATGATCGCGCTCTGTTCGAGGAGGCCGTCGGGGCATTTTCCGATCGAATCGTGCCCGTCATCGGTGGCGCGACCCGGCAGGAATCTACACTTTTTGCGCTGCGGGCGCTGGCCGAAAGTCCTCCAGGAATCGTCCTGATCCATGACGCGGTGCGCCCCTTCGTCGACCGCGATCTCATCGATCATGTCATATCGGTCGCCTCACAGGGCTGCGGCGCGCTCCCCGCGCTTGCAGTTACGGATACGTTGAAGCGGACGACCGACAGCGGTCTCGTCACGGTCGACCGCAGCATGCTGTACGCCGCGCAGACACCACAGGGTTTTCCGTTCGCCGCAATCCTCGCGGCGCACGAAGCCGCCCATAGTGCCGGCCGCGCCGACTTTACCGACGACGCCGCCATTGCCGAATGGGCGGGGCTGCCGGTTCGTCTCGTCCCGGGTTCTCCGGACAATCTCAAGCTCACCTTTCCCCGAGACCTTGTCATGGCCGACGAAAAGCTCAACCGCGGCGCAGCCGCGTTCCCCGACGTGCGGACCGGCAACGGCTACGACGTCCACGCCTTCGAGGCCGGCGATTCGGTGATGCTGTGCGGCGTCCGCATTGCCCACGACCGGAAGCTCTCCGGACATTCGGATGCCGACGTCGGATTGCACGCGCTCACCGACGCACTGCTGGCGACCTGCGGCGACGGCGACATCGGCACGCATTTTCCTCCGTCCGATCCACAGTGGAAAGGTGCCGCATCGCGCCTCTTCGTCGAGCACGCAGCCCGGATCGTGCGCGCCAGGGGCGGACGCATCGCCAATGCCGACGTGACGCTGATCTGCGAGGCGCCGAAGATCGGCCCGCATCGCGCGGCGATGACGGCGGAACTGTCGGCGATGCTCGGCATTACAGCGGACAGGATCTCGATCAAGGCAACGACGAACGAGCGGTTGGGTTTCATCGGCCGCGAGGAAGGCATCGCCGCGATCGCGACCGCCAGCGTCGTCTTTCCCGGGAGCCTGCCAGAATGACAGACCGCACCGCGCTTGCCCGCATCTTCCTCGAAGCCTGCAAGGCGCGCGGCATCCTCGTCGCGACCGCAGAATCCTGCACCGGCGGCGGCATCATCGCGCTGATGACCGACTTGCCGGGCTCGTCGACCATGGTCGATCGCGGTTTCGTCACCTATTCCAACGAGGCGAAGATGGACATGCTGGGCGTACGTAAGGAAACGCTCGACCGGTTCGGCGCCGTGTCCGAGGAGACGGCGCGCGAAATGGCCGAGGGCGCGCTCGCTCGCTCGCGCGCCGGCATCACGCTCGCTGTCACAGGCATCGCGGGCCCGGACGGCGGATCGGCGGAAAAACCGGTCGGGCTGGTCTGGATCGGTGTCGCCGCCACCGGCGTTCCGACCGAGACGCGCCGCTATCTCTTCGGCAATCCGGGGCGCGATGTCGTCCGACGCGAGACGGGGATCGCCGCGCTGCAGATGGGTATCGAAGCGCTGAAGCACGGCGTTGGCTGAGACCTGATCAGACTGCCTGCGGGGCACCGGCGGGCCGGCCATAGATTTCGTCCGCACGCTTTTCGAAGGCGCTCGCGAACATCCTGAAGGCGCGGTCGAACACGGCGCCCATCAAGGCACCCAGCATGCGGCTCTTGAATTCATAGTCGATGTCGAAGCCGACATCGCAGCCGCCGCCGGGCGCGGGCGCGAAGGTCCACAGGTTCCGCAGGTATCTGAACGGCCCGTCGAGGTATTTGACGTCGATGAGGAGGTCGTCGGGCTTCAAGACGACCTGGCTGGTGAAGGTCTCGCGGATCGCCTTGTAGCCGATGCTCATGTCGGCAACGAGCACCGTTACCCCGTCACGCTCCTTACGCGAGCGGACACTGAGTGCCTCGCACATCGGCAGAAACTGCGGATACTTCTCCACGTCAGCGACGAGCGCGAACATCTGCTCCGGCGAATAGGGCACCCGCCTGACGGTGTCGAACTTTGGCATGTCTTTCGGTCGTCAGGCCCGGCGCGCAAGATGCGCTTCGCGCGCGGCGCGCAGTCGGGCGAAATCCTCGCCGGCATGGTGGGAAGAACGCGTCAGCGGGCTCGCCGCGACGAGCAGGAACCCCTTTGAATAGGCGACCGTTTCATAGGACTTGAACTCGTCCGGCGTCACGAAGGCCTTGATGGGATGATGCTTCTTCGACGGCTGCAGGTATTGGCCGATGGTCAGGAAATCGACATCGGCCGAGCGCAGGTCGTCCATCACCTGCAACACCTCGTTCCGCTCTTCGCCGAGGCCGACCATTATGCCGGACTTGGTGAACATCGACGGGTCGAGTTCCTTTACCCGTTGCAACAGGCGGATCGAGTGGAAGTACCGTGCGCCCGGACGCACCGTCAGGTAATTAGACGGCACCGTTTCCAGGTTGTGGTTGAACACGTCCGGCTTCGCCGCGACCACCACTTCGAGCGCGCCGTCCTTGCGCAGGAAATCGGGCGTCAGGATCTCGATCGTCGTGCCGGGCGCAGCAGCGCGAATGGCACGAATCGTCTCGGCGAAATGCTCGGCGCCGCCGTCGTCCAGATCGTCGCGGTCGACGGAGGTGATGACGACGTGGGTGAGCCCCATCTGCGCGACCGCGCGGCCGACGCTGTCGGGCTCGGAGCGGTCGAGCGCATTGGGCCTGCCGGTCGCCACGTTGCAGAACGAGCAGGCGCGCGTGCAGATCTCGCCCATGATCATGAAGGTCGCGTGCTTCTTGTCCCAGCACTCGCCGATGTTCGGGCAGCCGGCCTCTTCGCACACCGTGACGAGATTGTTGGAGCGCACGATCTCGCGCGTCTCGGCATAGCCCCGCGATGTCGGGGCCTTGACGCGAATCCATTCGGGTTTGCGCATCACTTCCTGGTCGGGGCGATGGGCCTTTTCCGGATGCCGCAGGCGCGGCTTGGCGATTGTGTCGATGACGGTGACCATGCTTCTCCCGGTCGCGTTTCAACAGCGCCGTTCAACGAGGCGCAGTGGACATTTAGGCGCAACCGGACAAAAGCGAAAGGCCGCGGGAGCGAATGCCACCGCGGCCTTTGTGCATAGCTCGCAGTCTCAGCGACGGAACAGCCGGCCAATCGCGATCAGGATGCAGGCGCCGATGAACCCGGCGATCAAGTAGCCGATCCAGCCACCCATGACGACCCCGAACGCGCCCAGCAGCGCATTGGCGACGATCGCGCCGACGATGCCGAGGATGATGTTCATCAGCAGGCCCATGTTGCTCCTCATGAACATCTCGGCCAGCCAGCCGGCAACACCGCCAATGATGATGGCTGCAATCCAGCCCACGCCCGCGTCTTCCATGAGTATTCTCCAGTTTCTGCACCGGCGACAACCGCCACCGCGACAACGCGGCGGCGCGCTTCAGGTTCCGGCAACTGGAATGCGGATCGGGACGTTCAGCGCGCGCTTTGCGCCCTGCCCCAGATCCACAGAATGACGATCGCGCCTGCGATGGCGACCACCAGATTGCCGAGAAAGCCGTAGAAGGCGATGCCGAGCAGGCCGGCCAGTGTTCCGCCGACGAAGGAGCCGGCAATGCCGACAAGAATGTTGGTCAGTATGCCGTGATCACGGTTCGTCGTGCGTTCGGCGACATAGCCGGCGAGGAAGCCGATCAACAACATGCCGAAGAAGCCGACGCCCGGCATGCCGAGAATTCCGTAGGTTGGTTCCATCATCTTGCCCTTTCGATCGTGGCCGCGCCGCTCAGATATTCAGCGCCTGGCCGTAGGCGTCGAGCACGCTTTCCTTCATCGTCTCCGACAATGTCGGGTGCGGGAAGATCGTATGCATCAGTTCCGCCTCGGTCGTTTCCAGGTTCATGGCGACGACGAAGCCCTGGATGAGCTCGGTGACCTCCGCGCCGACCATGTGCGCGCCGAGGAGCTGGCCGGTCTTCCTGTCGAAGATCGTCTTGACCAGGCCCTGGTCTTCGCCGAGCGCCACGGCCTTGCCGTTGGCGACGAAGGGGAAGCGGCCGACGCGGATGTCGAAACCCTTCTCCTTGGCCTTCGCCTCGGTGAGGCCGACCGACGCCACCTGCGGATTGCAGTAGGTGCAGCCGGGCACCAGCAGCCGGTCGAGCGGGTGCGGATGGAGCCCGGCAATCTTCTCGACGCAGACTACGCCCTCGTGCTCGGCCTTGTGCGCCAGCATCGGCGGCCCGGCGACGTCGCCGATGGCGTAGATGCCGGGAACGCTGGTGCGGCAGTATTCGTCGATCTTGACGATGCCGCGCTCAGTGGCAACCCCGACCGCCTCGAGACCGATGTTCTCGATGTTGGCCTGCACGCCGACGGCCGAGATCAGCCGGTCGGCTGTCAGCTTCTCGACCTTGCCGTCCTTCAGTTCGACATGCGCGGTGACCGAGTTCGCGCCCTTCTCAACCTTGGCGACCTTGGCCTCGAGCAGGAACTTAATGCCCTGCTTCTCGAAGCGTTTCTGCGCGAATTTCGAGATTTCTGCGTCCTCGACGGGCATGACGTTAGCCATCAGCTCGACGACGGTCACGTCGACGCCCATCGTCCGGTAGAAACTGGCGAACTCGATGCCGATCGCGCCAGAGCCCATGACGATCAATGACTTGGGCATCTCTTTCGGGCTCATCGCCTCGAAATAGGTCCAGATCAGTTTGCCGTCGGGCTCGATGCCCGGCAGTGCCCGAGGTCGCGCGCCGGTCGCAATGATGATGTGCTTGGCGGTGTAGGTGCCCTCGCCCTTGGTGTTCTTCGGCGGCGGGACCTGCGGCTCCATCGGCTTCTTCGTCGTCTTGGACACGACGATCTCACCCGGCTTTGTGATCTTCGCCTCGCCCCAGATCACGTCGACCTTGTTCTTCTTCATCAGGATGCCGACGCCACCGTTCATCCGCGCGGCGATGCCGCGCGAGCGCGCGACGATAGCGGTCAAGTCGGGGGTCACCTTGCCGTCGATCTTGAGGCCGTAGTCGGTGGCGTGCTCGGCAAAGTGCATGATCTCGGCCGAGCGCAGCAGCGCCTTGGTCGGGATGCAGCCCCAGTTCGAGCAGATGCCGGCGAGATGTTCGCGTTCGACCACGGCCGTCTTCAGGCCGAGCTGCGCGGCGCGGATCGCCGCGACGTAGCCGCCGGGCCCGGCGCCGATGATGATCACGTCATAGGATTCAGCCATTTCGATCTCCTAAAGTCCCAGCATGACGCGGACGATCGGTTCCAGCCCCCGCCCGATCGCGCGCGTGTTGGCCGCGTCGAGATGCACGCCGTCCAGCGGGCTCGCCTCGGCCACAGATCCGGCATCGAAGAAGCCACAGCCGGTCTGGTCGGCCAGATCGGAGTAGAAGCTGGCGATCATCCGTGACGCCTCTATTCCGTCGCCGAACATGGCCGCGAAATCCGGATCTCCGGTCTCGCGCAGCGGCGGCGGCGAGACCAGCAGGATGTCCGGCGCATCCTCGCCCATCGGATATGCATGACCTCGCGTGATGTCGATCAGGCGCTGCATGCCCTGCTTGGCCGCGATCGCCCGGCCCGCGATCCACGGCTTCATGTCGTTGGCGCCAAGGAAGAGGATAAGGAGGTCGATCGGCGAATGGGTGGTGAGGATGGTCGGCAACACGCGCGCGCCGTTGCGGTCTGCCGAGCCGAGATGGTCGTCGAACGCGGTGGTGCGGCCGTTCAGCCCTTCGGCGATGACGGTGACGTCGGCGCCGAGCCCGGCCTGCAGAACGCTCGGCCAACGGGTCTCGTAGGCGTGGCGACCCGGGCCTTCCGGATCATAGCCCCAGGTGAGCGAATCGCCGTAGCACAGCACGGTCTTCATGCGGGCGCTCCCGGTCCCCGGCCAAACAGCATCTGCGACGGTGCCGGACGCGACCGCCAGCGGAAGATCAGCCACTGGACGATCACGACCACTGCGCTGCTGCCAAAGATGCCGACATAGAGCTGGACGCCGCGCCACGCGGACGCGAGCGTCCCGTTGACGAAGAGCTCGAAGACCGACAGCGCCGCAAACAGCACGACCAGCAGCGCGACCGTGACGAAGGCAACACGATTGATCGCCCGCGCGGGCACCGGCCGGGTGGAGGCGACAAGGAAGACCGCCAGAGCAACAAGCCCCGCCAGCGGAAGTGCCATGAAGGCGAGGATGAACGACTCGTCGCCCTTCGCCCAGTCGGCGATCAGGGTCGCCGCCGCCGAGCCGCCCAGCCAGGACAGGATCAATGCGAGGGCGATCGTGACGACGAGACGCATCGCCTAAACCAGCATCGCCATCGGGTTCTCGATGTAGCGCCTGAAGGCGACCGCGAGCTCGGCCCCCAGCGCCCCGTCAATGACGCGGTGATCGAAGGCGAAGGTCGCGGTCATTACCGTGGCGACAGCAATCTCCTTGCCCTTCACCACAGGCTTCTCGATGCCGGCGCCAATCGACACGATCGACGCGTGCGGCGGGTTGATGATCGAGGTGAAATTCGACACGCCGAACATGCCGAGATTCGACACGGCGGTAGACCCGCCCTGGTATTCCTCGGGCTTCAGCTTCTTGTCGCGGGCGCGCTTGGCCAGGTCCTTCATCTCGTTGGAGATGACCGACAGCGTCTTCTGCTCGGCCTTGCGGACAATGGGGGTGATCAGGCCGTCGGGGATCGCTACCGCCACGCCGACGTCGGCGGTCTTGTGGATCACCCGCGCGGTGCTCGTCCAGCTCGCATTCGCCATCGGCACGTCGCGCAGCGCCAGCGCCATCGCCTTGATGATGAAGTCGTTGACCGACAGCTTGAAGGCGGGAACGTCGCCCTTCTCCGTCTTGGTCACCGGCGCGGAACGATTGATCTCCTCGCGCAGCTTGAGCAGGGCGTCGATCATGCAGTCCATCGACAGCAGGTAGGCCGGGATCGTCTGGTGCGATTCCGTGAGCCGGCTCGCGATGGTCTTGCGCATGTTGTCATGCGGCTTGAGCTCGTAAGAGCCCTCGGCGAAGAGCTTCAGCACCGTCTCGTCGGACATGGGTCTTGCCGCGGCCGCGGCGGCGGCTGGCGCACCGGCCTGTGCAGAAGGCGCGGCAGGCGCGGCCTTCTTCGCGCCGCCGCCGGCGATCGCAGCTTCGACGTCAGCCTTGACGACGCGTCCGTGCGGGCCGGAGCCGGAGACGGCGGAGACGTCCACGCCGGCATCCTTGGCGATGCGGCGGGCAAGCGGCGAGGCAAAGGTGCGCTCGCCCGAAACCGAAGCGCTCGGTTGTGAAGCAGCCGGTGTGGCTTCCGGCTTCGCTGCGGCGGCTTTCGGTGCTTCCACCTTTGGCGCCTCGGACTTGGCAGGCTCTACCTTGTTGGCCTCAGCTTTGGCCTCAACCTTAGCCGGCGCAGCATCCCCGCCCTTCGCCGCGGCAGAGGCATCCTCTCCCTCGCCGGCCAGGATCGCGATCACCGCGTTGACCTTCACGCCTTCGGTCCCGGCTGGAACGACGAGCTTGGCGACGGTGCCCTCGTCGACAGCCTCGACCTCCATCGTCGCCTTGTCGGTCTCGATCTCGGCGATCACGTCGCCGGGCGATACCTTGTCGCCCTCCTTGACCAGCCACTTGGCAAGATTGCCCTCCTCCATCGTAGGCGAGAGGGCCGGCATGGTGATGTTGATGGGCATGGCGCGCTCCTCAGGTCCGATATGTGACAGCCTTCACCGCTTCGATCACCTCGGCGACGTTCGGCAGCGCGAGCTTTTCGAGGTTGGCGGCGTAGGGCATCGGCACGTCCTTGCCGGCGATGGTGATCACCGGCGCGTCGAGGAAGTCGAAGGCGCGCTGCGACACCTGGTTGGCGATGTAGTCCCCGACCGAGGACTGGGGGAACCCCTCCTCCACCACAACCAGACGGTTGGTCTTCTTCACCGACGCGATCACCGTGTCGAGGTCCATCGGGCGGATGGTGCGCAGGTCGATGAGCTCGCAATCGATGCCCATGCCGCGCAGTTCGGCCTCGGCCTTGACGAGATAGGTCATGCCGATGCCGAACGAGACCATGGTCACGTCCTTGCCCGTCTTGTGGATGCGCGCCTTGCCGATCGGCAGGACGAAATCGTCGAGCTTCGGCACGTCGAATGTCTGGCCGTAAAGGATCTCGTTTTCGAGGAAGATCACCGGATTCGGATCGCGGATCGCCGCCTTCAGCAGGCCCTTGGCGTCGGCGGCGCTGTAGGGCTGGATGACCTTCAGGCCGGGCACGTGGCTGTACCAGGAGGCATAATCCTGGCTGTGCTGGGCACCGACGCGGGCCGCCGCGCCATTGGGGCCGCGGAACACGATCGGCGCGCCCATTTGGCCGCCCGACATGTAGAGCGTCTTGGCCGCCGAATTGATGATCTGGTCGATCGCCTGCATGGCGAAGTTGAAGGTCATGAACTCGACGATCGGCTTGAGGCCGGCCATCGCCGCGCCCACGCCGACGCCGGCAAAGCCGTGCTCGGTGATCGGCGTATCGACCACGCGCTTGGCGCCGAACTCCTGCAAAAGCCCTTGCGTGATCTTGTAAGCGCCCTGGTATTCGGCGACCTCCTCGCCCATGATGAAGACGTCCGGGTCGCGGCGCATCTCCTCGGCCATCGCGTCGCGCAGCGCCTCGCGCACAGTGGTCGGAACCATCTCGGTGCCGGCCGGGATGTCGGGATCTGCCGATGCCTCGGTCTTCGGCGCGGCCGGAACCTTCGCTGCCTCCTTCGTCACCACTGGCTCGGCCGACGCTTCGCGCGCCTTGCCGTCGGCATCGTCGGCGGGTGGTGCATCGGCTTTCGCCTCGGACTTGGCAGGCTTTGCTGCGCCGATGTCGCTTGCGCTTTCGCCCTCCTGCAGCAGCACCGCGATCGGCGTGTTGACCTTGACGCCCTCCGTGCCGGCGGCGACCAGGATCTTGCCGAGCGTGCCCTCGTCGACGGCCTCGACCTCCATCGTCGCCTTGTCGGTCTCGATCTCGGCGATGACGTCGCCTGCGGCGACCTTGTCACCCTCGTTCTTAAGCCATTTGGCGAGATTGCCCTCCTCCATGGTCGGCGAGAGGGCGGGCATCAGGATTTCGATCGGCATCAGGGTCTCCAGGAGTTCAGCCGGATGCGGCGGTGTTGGGGGCGAGCGCGAAGGTAGCCAGAATGCCGGCCAGCACGCACAGGAAAAAGACGGTGAACGACTTGCGATAACGGGCCATGGGCGAGTGCGCCGAAGGACCGATCCGGCTCTCGATGGTAGCGAAGCGCCACCAGCCGAGATCGAACAGCGTCGCGAGACGGCTGCCTGCGGGCGCCAAGCCGACCAGCGATATCGCGCTCGCCGCCGCGACGAGCCAAGCGCCCACCGCAACGATCATGATGAGGACCAGAAACGCCGGCACGGCGCGCCCTCCCGGTCTCAGGACTCGACGTAGATGTCGGTGTAGAGCTCGGACACGTCCGGCTCCGGATCGGCCTGGGCGAAATCGGCCGCGTCGGCGACGACGTCGCGGACCTCCTTGTCGATCGCTTTCAACTCGTCCTCGGAGGCCCATTTCCTGTCGGTCAGCCGCGCCTTCACCTGCTCGATCGGATCATGCTCGGAGCGCATCTTCTGCACTTCGTCCTTCGAACGGTATTTCGCCGGGTCCGACATCGAGTGGCCGCGATAACGGTAGGTCTGCATCTCGAGGATGATCGGCCCCTTTCCCGACCGACACCACTCCGTGGCGAGATCGGCGGCGGACTTCACCGCGCGCACGTCCATGCCGTCGACCTGGATGCCGGGGATCTTGAACGAGATGCCGCGATGCGAGAAATCGGTCTCGGCCGAGGATCGATGCACCGCGGTGCCCATCGCGTAGCGGTTGTTCTCGATGACGTAGATCACCGGAAGCTTCCACAGCGAGGCCATGTTGAAGCTCTCGTAGACCTGGCCCTGGTTCGCCGCGCCGTCGCCGAAGAAGGTCAGGCAGACATTGCCGTTTTCACGATACTTGTTCGAAAACGCCAGTCCTGTTCCCAGCGACACCTGGGCACCGACAATGCCGTGACCGCCGTAGAAATTCTTCTCCTTGGAGAACATGTGCATCGAGCCGCCCTTGCCGCGGGAGTAGCCTCCCTGGCGACCGGTCAGCTCGGCCATGACGCCGCGCGCTTCCATGCCCTTGGCCAGCATGTGGCCGTGATCGCGATAGCCGGTGATGACCTGGTCGCCATCCTTCAATGCCATCTGCATGCCGACAACGACGGCTTCCTGACCGATGTAGAGGTGACAGAACCCGCCGATGAAGCCCATGCCGTAAAGCTGGCCGGCCTTTTCCTCGAAGCGGCGGATGAGAAGCATCTCGCGATAGGCTTCGAGTTCGGTCGCCTTGTCGAATTCGGTGATTCCGCCGCTCAGCCCGCTCTTTTCAGCGGGTTTCTTGCG
>JBDRCE010000073.1:0-78156 GCA_043822005.1 Pseudomonadota bacterium
GACGGCGCCTGGCGGCGCAACCGCAGACGGGGCGAGCCATGAAGAAGCCAACAGCCAGCAAGGGCACGACGCGCGTGATGAAGACGCGCATCAAGAAGAAGAGCGGCCTGAAGGAATCGTCGCGCCGCTGGCTTGAGCGGCATATGAACGATCCCTATGTGCAGCAGGCAAAGATCGACGGCTACCGCTCGCGCGCGGCTTACAAGCTGATCGAGATCGACGACCGCTACAAGATCCTGAAGCACGGCATGCGCATCGTCGACCTCGGGGCCGCGCCCGGCGGCTGGTGCCAGGTCGCGGCGCGCAAGCTGGGCTCGACCGACGAGAAGCCGCTGATCGCCGCGATCGACTACCTCGAGATGGATCCGGTACCGGGCTGCGTCATCCTGAAGAAGGATTTCCTCGACGAGGACGCGCCTGCCAAGCTGATCGAGGCGCTGGGCGGCCCGCCGGACGTGGTGATTTCCGACATGGCCGCGCCGACCACCGGCCATCGCCGCACCGACCACATCCGCACCACGCATCTGGGCGAGGTTGCCGCCGATTTTGCGATCTCGGTGCTGAAGCCCGGCGGGCATTTCCTCACCAAGGCCTTCCAGGGCGGGTCGGAAAACGACCTGCTGACGATGCTGAAGCAGAACTTCAAGACCGTCCACCACGTCAAGCCGCCGGCCTCGCGCGACGAGTCGGTCGAGCTCTTCCTGCTCGCCAAGGACTTCAAGGGTCGAAAGCCGACGGAAGAAGAGATCAGTCCTCCGGACGCGTGATCGGCGTCGTCGAGCGCGCCACCGGCGCCTTGCCGGAGACGGAACTGCCGGCGTCCGGATCGAGCCAGACGAACGGCAGCGCCGCCAGCGAGGTCAGTGCGGCCACGACGAGGAACGCCCAGACGAAGGCGTGCACCGTCAGCGCCTCGCCGGTCATGAGCGAGATCGCCTCCAGCGCGCCGCCCGCCACCGCAACCCCCAGCGCGATTGAGATTTGCTGCGTCGCCGCCGCGAGCGCGGTCGCCTGCGCGGCATCGGCCTCGGAGATGTCGGCGAAGACCAGCGCGTTGACGGAGGTGAAGAACAGCGAACGCAGGAACCCCGACGCAAACAGCACCGCGACGATCACCGGCCAGGGCGTCTCGGCTGTGAACGACGCGTTGATGGCGATGAAGGCGGCGCCCGCCAATCCGCCAGCGATCAGCACGTTGCGGAAGCCGCCCGCGCGTAGCGCCGCCGACGCCATGAATTTCAGCAGGATAGCCCCGCCGGCCGAGGCGAAGGTGAGCATGCCCGACTGGAACGGCGTCATGCCGAAGCCGAGCTGGAAGAACAGCGGCAGCAGGAAGGGCACCGCGCCGGCGCCGATGCGGAACAGCGAGCCGCCGATGATCGCGGCGCGGAAGACCGGATTGGCAAACAGCCTGAGGTCGAGGATCGGTGCCGTTGTCCGCCCGGCGTGCCGGACATAAAGCCAGCCGCAGACGAGTCCGAGCACCACCGTCAGGGCGCCGACCGCGGGCGGCAGCGCCGGCAGGCTGACGACCGACAGGCCGAAGACGATGCCGGACGCGGCGAGCCCCGACAGGAAGAACCCCTTCCGATCGAGCGTGCCCGCTCCGCCCGGCTCGATGTCGGGCAGCACGCGGCCGGCGAGATAGATGCCGGCGAGCCCGATCGGCAGGTTGATCAGGAAGATCCAGTGCCAGGTGAAGAAGGTGGTGATGAAGCCGCCGACGGGCGGACCCATCA
The DNA here is from genome assembly GCA_043822005.1 of Pseudomonadota bacterium. Taxonomy (GTDB): domain Bacteria; phylum Pseudomonadota; class Alphaproteobacteria; order Rhizobiales; family Rhizobiaceae; genus Mesorhizobium_A. The sequence continues at coordinate 1,740 of JBDRCE010000073.1, forward strand.
GCGGCCCGATCAGCCCGGGGATCGTTACCCACGCCATCGCCTGGACCAGCTGGGACTTCGGCGTCGCCCGCACCAGCACCAGGCGCGCCACCGGCGTCATCATCGCGCCGCCCATGCCCTGGACGAAGCGCGCGCCGACGAAGGCCGACAGCGATCCGGAGAAGGCGCAGGCGACGGAGCCGACGACGAAGACCGCGATGGCGATGCGGAACACGCGCTTGGCGCCGAAGCGCTCGGCCATCCAGCCGCTCACCGGAATGAAGATCGCCAGCGAGACGAGATAGGCGGTCAGCGCCAGCTTGAGCGCGACCGGGCTGGTGCCGATGTCCGCCGCGATCGCCGGCAGCGAGGTCGCGATGACCGTCGAATCCATCTGCTCCATGAACAGCGCGACCGCCAGCACCATGGGCACGGTGCGGCTGAGCGTGGCCGGCTCGGAGGAGGACGGGGGAGGACTGGGGCGATCCTGCATGTCGGCGGCGCGTTAACATGGAGCGGGCGGCTTGTCCTGCGATTTCGGCGGCGCCATTCGCGCCAGAATGGCGGTTCGGTTCGGCCACGATCAGGCTCGATGGGCGGCACTATCGGCTGGCCGCGAGTTCCTCCGCATAGGCCTTCACCGCCGCGATACGCTCCTGCGTCGCCGGATGGGTGGAGAAGAAATCGCTGCCTTGGGTCTTCTCGAGTTTGTCGCGGACGATCTCGAGGAAGCCGACGATCGCCGCCGGGTCATTGCCCGCCTTCAGCATCAGTTCGACGCTCGAGCGATCGGCCTCGGCCTCCTGGCTGCGCGAATAGGACAGACCGACCAGCGCCGATCCCTGGACGAGAATGTCCTCGGCGCCTGAGCCGATATCGCCGCCGATCAGCATGATCAGCGCGGCAATGCCGGCCGCCCGGTAGAGCTGGCGCAGCGAGTGCTCGCGCTCGACATGGCCGATCTCGTGGGCCAGCACGCCGAGCACCGCGTCCTGGCCGGGTGCCAGCATCACCAGTTCGTCTGTCAGCACGATCGAGCCGTCGGGAAGCGCAAAGGCGTTCGGGCCGATCGATCCGCCTTTCCTGAAATGCAGGGCATAGCCGTCCACGCCTCGCGGACTGAGTCCCGCCAACTGGTTGAACCCCTCCCGGATGGCGGCCTGCCGGGGCTCCGGCATCTCGCTCTTCGCCAGCAGCGTCTCGTCGAGCGAGGCGAGCGCGCCCTGGCTCATCAGTTGCGGCACGACCGGCGGCGTGATGGCGACCGCCAACTCGACCATCACCGGCACGGCGTATCGGTAGATCAGGAAGCAAAGACCGACGACGATCGCGGCGAAGACGAACAGGCGCGGGCGGAAGCGCTCGAGTTCGTGCACGGCACTCGCGGCCCCGCCCAGCCGATCGATACCGTCATTGTCGCCCGTCTCGAACAGGCTGCCGTCGGGAAAGGCGAGCCTCCTCGGGATCGACCCGACGCGCGCGGAGAACTCGATCTCCGCCGGAGCCGCGCGCGCCAGCACCGCCTCGCCGGCCACCACGATCAGGTCGCCGTCCCCCACCCAGGAGATCGTCGCCGCGACCTTGCGACTCGACCCCGGCGGAAACCAGGCGCCGCGGACGAGTTCAGAAGCCAAAGTCGAAGCCCTCGACGTCCATGTATTCTGCGCCGACCGCCGAGCCGGTGTCCTTCAGATCGCTCAGATAATCGTCGAGCGAGCCGGAGACTTCGAGCGCGGTCGCGGCGGCCAGGAACCGCGACATGCGGATCGCCGCCCAGGGCCGCGCAAGGCCGAGCGAAAAGACGGTCGCCAGAAGGTTGGTCACCGTGATCCAGGTGAATCGGCCGCGGTGGATCGCCGAGCGGAAATGGTGGCGCCCGTCGACCACGGTGGCGTTCAAGGCGACGTTCCTCGTGCCGGCACGGTAGATCAGCGTCACGATGGCGAGGATGACGATGAAGGGCAGCAGGGACGTCGTCATGATCTCCAGGATCGCAATCACCACGGCGTCTGCGTCGTTTCCTCCTTCCGTGATATCCTCGAAGACGGCGTAGAGCGCCGAGCCCAGCGCCAGCGCCGACGCGCCGAGAAGGACGATCGTCGCCATCAGGATCACCGCCGGAAGCAGCCATTGGCCGTAGAGCTTGCGCACGGCGGGATCGCTGGCGACCGGGCGTCCGCCATAGGTCGTGTTGACGAGCATGTAGCGCCACATCCAGCGCGAGGCGAACGGCGCCAGGATGCCGAGCTACAGCCAGGCGACGATGCCGCCGAGCACATAGGCGCGGAAGGCGCCGCCATAACCGCCGTGGAAGTCGAAGCGGACGTTCCTGAAGCTCGTCACCCGCGCGTTGAAGCGCAACCCGCGCATGACGAACCATGGCATCGCCAGAACGAACAGCGGGACGAGAACGATGCCCGCCGGCGGCGCGACGTTCAGTACGATATTGTAGACCAGCAGCACGACCAGGACGATGATCCGGCCGATCAGGATCTGCACCGGCCGCGCGTGATAGTCGAAGCTCGATCCCGCCAGGTGTGTGTTGCCGTAGAAGTAGCGCAGCCGCCTGACCTTGGCCCAGGCGGAGTAGATGCCCAGCGTCACAATGGTCAGCAGGATGTTGACGATCCAGATGCCGAAATATTCGCGGGTCGTGCCGGTGAAGACGAAAGGCTCGACACTCGTTCCCGGCGATGGCGGCGGGTCCGACGACAAAGGCACCGCCGCCCTTCCCCAAGGTTGTGCCGTTACCATTTCCGTCCCCGCTCCCCGATTGCCGCTCGGTAACTTGCCGCCGGGCTTCGGCGTTTACAAGGACGGAGATATCCGTCCTCAAATGGATTGGGATGCCTTTGCATTCCGTCGCAAGCGTGTTACCAGCCGGTGCCAATCCTGAAAGGGACATTTCGAGTCGGCGCGGCCCACCAACAAGGGCGTCAGCGCCATCTTTGCATTCAAGGATCGGCAATGGCGAAAATCATCGAAACCGCGACCGGCGCCCAGGCGCTCACCTTCGACGACGTGCTCTTGCAGCCCGGCCATTCGGACGTCATGCCGGGCGAAACCGACGTGCGCACGAAGATCGCCGGCGACATCGAGCTCAACATCCCGATCCTGTCGGCGGCCATGGACACCGTCACCGAGGCGCGGCTCGCCATCTCGATGGCGCAGGCCGGCGGCATCGGCGTGATCCACCGCAACCTGACGCCGGAAGAACAGGCCGAGCAGGTCCGCCAGGTGAAGAAATACGAATCCGGCATGGTCGTGAACCCGGTCACGATCGGCCCGGACGCGACGCTCGCCGAGGCGCTCGGGCTGATGCGGGCGCACGGCATCTCCGGCATCCCCGTCGTCGAAAACGGCGGCGAAGGCGGGCAGCGCACCGGGCGGCTCGTCGGCATCCTGACCAATCGCGACGTCCGCTTCGCCTCCGACCCGTCGCAGAAGGTCTACGAGCTGATGACGCGGGAGAACCTGGTCACCGTGCGCGAGAACCGGGTCGACCAGGACGAGGCCAAGCGGCTCCTGCACAGCCACCGCATCGAGAAGCTGCTGGTCGTCGACGAGAAGGGCCATTGCGTCGGCCTCATCACCGTCAAGGACATCGAGAAGACGCAGCTCAATCCCAACGCGTCGAAGGACGCGCAGGGGCGCCTGCGCGTCGCCGCTGCCACCAGCGTCGGCCAGGACGGCTTCGAGCGGGCCGAGCGGCTGATCGCGGCCGGCGTCGACCTGCTGGTCATCGACACCGCGCATGGCCATTCGCAGCGTGTGCTCGACGCCGTCACCCGCGCCAAGAAGCTGTCCAACTCGGTGCGCATCCTCGCCGGCAACGTAGCCACCGCAGAGGGGACAAGGGCGCTGATCGACGCGGGCGCCGACGCGGTGAAAGTCGGCATCGGCCCGGGCTCGATCTGCACCACGCGCATCGTCGCCGGCGTCGGCGTGCCGCAGCTCTCCGCCGTCATCGCCGCAGCCGAGGAGGCCCAGAAGTCCGGCATCTCGATCATCGCCGACGGCGGCATCAAATATTCCGGCGATCTTGCCAAGGCGCTCGCCGCCGGCGCCGACGCGGCGATGATCGGCTCGCTGCTGGCGGGCACGGAAGAGAGCCCAGGCGAGGTCTACCTGCACCAGGGTCGCTCCTTCAAAGCCTATCGCGGCATGGGGTCCGTCGGTGCCATGGCGCGCGGCTCGGCCGACCGCTACTTCCAGGCGGAAGTCCGCGACACGCTGAAGCTGGTGCCTGAGGGCATCGAGGGCCAGGTTCCCTACAAGGGTCCGGTCGGCGGCGTGTTGCACCAGTTGACCGGGGGCCTGAAGGCCGCAATGGGCTATGTCGGCGGCCGCGACCTCGCCGAGTTCCGCGAGAAGGCCCGGTTCGTGCGCATCTCGACGGCGGGCCTGCGCGAGAGCCACACCCACGACGTGACGATCACCCGCGAGAGCCCGAATTATCCGGGCGGGATGTAGTCAGTCGAGGTCGCTCATCCGGACGGAAATCTCGGGAAGGGCGGCGGGCGAGAGCGCGGCGTCCGCCGCAACGCGCTCGATGCTTCCCCAGTTTCCATCCGGCTGCGGCAAGCGGTGGACCCAGGTGACACGGGTTTCGGCCTCGATGACCCACAGCTCCCGCACCCCGTGTTTGGCGAGCACGCGCGCCTTAAGACCCCTGTCATAGCCGAGCGAAGCGCCGGAAACCTCGATAGCGAGGACGACATCCGTTCCTCGCACGTCTTCGGGCAGGAGCCGCCTGGGGTAGAGGCAGAGATCGGGTTCGACGAAGGTGCGGTCATCCAAGTAGAGCGATGTCTCGACGGCCAATCGCAGGTCGCGCGCCTTGCCCGTAGCAAACACCTCGTTAAGCGCCGCCTTGATCACCTCGTGCTGATTGCCCTTGGACGCCATCGGCACGACCTCCCCGTCGATCAGCTCGAAGTTCTCGTCTTCCGGTATGATGCCCGTTTCAACCATGCGCCGGATTTCCACGACCGTGAACGAGCGGCGTGGAAGACCTTCGGCGGCGCGTGTGGCTATGACGCTCATGTCGACGTCCTGTTTGGAACTCTCCCAAATCATAACATGACGGGATAAGGCTGTCTCGTGGGGGCCTCCGACGCGAGGAACGATGCAACCTGGCGGATGGTTGTGTGCTACTGGCGACCGAACCATAACACGGCCACGAGAAAGGCAGCGCCTTGCCGCAGCGCGCATCGACCCTCGCTCCCTTCCGGCACCCGACCTTCCGCGCCTTGTGGATCGCGACGCTCGTCTCCAATCTCGGCGGACTGATCCAGGGCGTCGGCGCCGGCTGGATGATGACGACGATCTCGGATTCGCACATCATGGTTGCGCTGGTGCAGGGCGCGACGACGCTGCCGATCATGCTGTTTTCGCTGGCGTCCGGGGCGCTCGCCGACAATTTCGATCGGCGGCGCATCATGTTGAGCGCCCAGATCATGATGATGGCGGTTTCCATCGCGCTGGCCGCCTTCGCATACATGGGCTGGATCACGCCGTGGATGCTGCTTTCCTTCACCTTCCTGCTCGGCTGCGGCACGGCGCTGCACAATCCGCCGTGGCAGGCGTCGATGGGCGACATCGTGCCGCGCGAAGACCTGCCCGCGGCGGTGACGCTGAACTCGATGGGTTTCAACCTGATGCGCAGCGTCGGCCCGGCAATCGGCGGCCTCATCGTCGCCACAACCGGCGTCGCGGCCGCGTTCCTGGCCAACGCTATCAGCTATGTCGCCCTGATCGCGGCACTCTGGCGCTGGAAGCCGGCCTATCCGCCGCGGAACCTGCCGCGGGAGAGCTTCGTCAGCGCGATGTCGGCCGGCCTGCGCTACGTCTCGATGTCGCCCAGCCTGCTGACCGTGATGTTCCGCGCCTGGCTGTTCGGCATCGCGGCGATTTCGTCGATGGCGCTGCTGCCCCTGGTGACGCGCGAACTCCTCGGCGGCGGCGCGCTGACCTATGGCGGCCTGCTCGGCGCTTTCGGCGTCGGCGCGATCCTCGGCGGCTTCCTCAACGGCGCCGTGCGCGAGCGGTTCAGCAATGAGTGGATCGTTCGCCTGGCCTGCATCGGCTTCGGGCTGAGCAACATCCTGATCGCCTTCAGCGGCAACGTCTGGGTCAGCCACCTGCTCCTGCTTCCCGCCGGCGCATGCTGGGTCTTTGCGCTGTCGCTGTTCAACGTCACGGTGCAGTTGTCGACGCCGCGCTGGGTCGTAGGCCGGGCGCTGTCGCTCTACCAGACGGCTACATTCGGCGGCATGGCGATGGGAAGCTGGCTCTGGGGCGCGGTCGCCGGTGCCTCCGGTCCCGCCATGGCGCTAGTGGGATCCGGTCTCCTGCTCATCGCCAGCGTAGCGGTGGGGCTGCGCCACTCCCTGCCCGAATTCGGCGCGCTCAACCTCGACCCGCTCGACCGTTTCAGGGAGCCGGAGCTGCGCCTCGATTTGAAAGCGCGCAGTGGGCCGATCATGATCATGGTCGACTACACAATCGCGCAGGAGGACGTTCCCGCCTTCCTGGCCGCGATGTCGGCCCGCCGCCGCATCAGGATCCGAGACGGCGCACGGCAGTGGGCCCTGCTGCGCGATCTCGAGAACCCGGAGGTCTGGACGGAGAGCTATCACGTTCCGACCTGGATCGAATATCTGCGGCACAATCAGCGCCGGACGCAGGCCGACGCCGAAGTGACCGACACGCTGTGGAAGCTGCACAAGGGCACCGAGACACCGCGCATCCACCGGATGATCGAGCGCCAGACCGTGCCGGTCGAGGACGACATGCCGCTCAAGGGCGCGCCGGATATCCTCTGAGCCGGTCTGCGGCCGCGCATCGCGCACGGCTTCGAATCGGATAGACTCTCGGGAGAAACACAGGAACCGACATGAACCAGACCGCCATCTTCTGGCCTATGCTCCTCCAGGTCGCGCTGATCTACGCGGTCTATGTGTTGATGTCCTACCGCCGCAAGGCCGCCATCCGCGCCGGCAGCGCCAGGACGTCCGACTTCCGCGAGAACCGTAACGAGCCGCCGGAAAGCCTGTTCGTCCGCAACAACCTCGCCAACCAGTTCGAACTGCCAGTACTGTTCTTCGTCGTCTGCCTGGCGCTTTACGACACCAACGGCTCAAACGTGCTTACCGTCGCGCTCGCCTGGGTCTTCGTCATTTCACGCTATGCGCACGCCGCGATCCACGTCACCACCAACCGTATCCGGCACCGCCAGCCGCTTTTCGTCGCTGGCTTCCTGGCGCTGTTCGCCATGTGGGTCTGGTTCGCCCTGCACATCGCCGGGATCGTCTGACCCAAACAGCCGGCGCAGCGTCGCGGCGAGCGCCGTGCACTCGTTGCGGCGCGCGCTGCCGCGCCGCCAGACGAGGCCAAGCGTGCGCGACGGCGCAGGATCGGCGAACGGCACCACGCGGATGTCGCGCATCTCCTCCGCTGCGACCAAGGCAATCGAGGGAATGAGCGTCACGCCGAAGCCGTGCGCCACCATCTGCAGCAGCGTCGTCAGGCTCGTCGCGCCATAATTCGCCATCGCCGCCGGGCGGACGCTGCCACAGACGGCCAGTGCCTGCTCGCGCATGCAGTGCCCCTCTTCCAGCAGCATCAGCCGCTCCAGTACCGGGCTTTCCGGCGGGATGGGCGGCTTGACGAACCCTGGCTCCGACGCCGGGATCGCGAGCAGGAACTTATCCTCGAATACCGGCTCCGCCGTCAGTCCCGCCTGCTCCAGCGGCAGCGCGACCAGCGCGGCGTCGATCCGGCCGGCGAGAGTCTCGTCCACCAGGGTCTGGGTCACTGCTTCGCGCAGTTCCAGCGTCAGCGCAGGAAAGAGGACGCGAAGCTCGGGCAGGAACCTGGGCAGGAGAAAAGGTGCGACGGTGGGGATGATACCGAGCCTCAGCCTGCCGTCCATGGCCAGCCGCCCGCGCCGCGCAACGCTTTCGAGATCGCGCATCTCGGTCAGGATCGCCTCGATACGCGGCTGAAGCGCCCGTCCTTCTTCGGTCATGCCGGCCGACTTGCCGCCCCGCTCGAAAAGCCGGCATCCGAGCCGCTGTTCCATCTCGGCGATCTGCGAGGACAGCGCGGGCTGGGTGACGCCCGCGAGCTCCGCGGCACGGCCGAAATGGCGCGTCTGCGCGAGCGCGTCGAAATACTCCATCTGCCGGATCGTCAATCGTATCATAAGACGAAATTATCACGACAAACAGGAAACGCAATTTGCGTTTATCGGATTGGAGCGATAGTTTGGAACCATTCCAGACAGGGCTGTCCTGATCCGCCCCTCCGGCCCTGATCCTGCTGGAAACCAGTTACCTGTTCGCGCGCTCCGCCACGGGCCGCGCAACGATCGGAGATTGAGATGGACGCCCTGGAAGTCAACGAAAATACCGAAGCGAAACCGGAGCCCAAGTGCCCGGTGGCGCACGGCGCGACGATCGCATCGAATGCCGCCATGCGGTCGAACCGCGACTGGTGGCCGAACCAGTTGAACCTCAAGATCCTGCACCAGCATTCGTCGCTGTCCGACCCGATGGGCGAGGCGTTCGACTATGCCGAGGAGTTCAGCAAGCTCGACCTGGAAGCCCTGAAGAAAGACCTGCACGCGCTGATGACGGACTCGCAGGATTGGTGGCCGGCCGACTTCGGCCACTACGGCCCGCTGTTCATCCGCATGGCCTGGCATTCGGCCGGCACCTACCGCACCGGCGACGGCCGCGGCGGCGCGGGAGCGGGCCAGCAGCGCTTCGCCCCGCTCAATTCCTGGCCGGACAATGTCAACCTCGACAAGGCACGCCGCCTCCTGTGGCCGATCAAGCAGAAATACGGCAACAAGATCTCCTGGGCGGATCTCATGATCCTCACCGGCAACGTCGCGCTCGAATCGATGGGCTTCAAGACCTTCGGCTTCGCCGGCGGCCGCGCCGACGTCTGGGAGCCGGAAGAGGACGTCTACTGGGGCAACGAAAACGTCTGGCTCGACGACAAGCGCTACTCGGGCGACCGCGACCTGGAGAACCCGCTCGCCGCCGTGCAGATGGGCCTGATCTACGTCAACCCGGAAGGTCCGAACGCCAATCCCGATCCGGTCGCGGCGGCCAAGGACATCCGCGAGACGTTCGCCCGCATGGCGATGAACGACGAGGAGACCGTCGCGCTGATCGCAGGCGGCCACACCTTCGGCAAGACCCACGGCGCGGGCGACGCCAAGCTCGTCGGTCCCGAGCCGGAGGCCGCCGGCATCGAGCAGCAAGGCCTCGGCTGGGCGAGCAGCTTCGGCTCCGGCCGCGGCGGCGACACGATCTCCTCGGGCCTGGAAGTCACCTGGACCACGACGCCGACGAAGTGGGGCAACAACTTCTTCTGGAACCTGTTCGGCTATGACTGGGAGCTCACCAAGAGCCCGGCCGGCGCCCAGCAATGGACGCCGAAGCACGGCATGGGCGCCGGCACCGTGCCGGACGCGCATGATCCCTCCAAGCGCCACGCGCCGGCGATGCTGACCACCGACCTGGCGCTGAAGTTCGACCCGGCCTACGAGAAGATCTCGCGCCGGTTCTTCGAGAACCCCGACCAGTTCGCCGACGCCTTCGCCCGCGCCTGGTTCAAGCTGACGCATCGCGACATGGGTCCGCGCGCCCGCTATCTCGGACCGGACGTCCCGGCCGAGGAACTGATCTGGCAGGATCCGGTGCCCGAGGTCGATCACGTGCTGATCGACGAGGAGGACGCAGCCTCCCTCAAGGCGAAGATCCTCGCCGCCGGCCTGTCGATCTCCGACCTCGTCTCCACCGCCTGGGCGTCGGCCTCGACCTTCCGCGGCTCCGACAAGCGCGGCGGCGCCAACGGCGCGCGCCTCCGGCTCAGCCCCCAGAAGGACTGGGAGGTCAACCAGCCGGCCCAGCTGGCGACGGTTCTCGCAAAGCTCGAAGCGATCCGGGCGGAATTCAACGACGCGCAGACCGGCGGCAAGAAGGTCTCGCTCGCCGACCTGATCGTGCTGGCAGGCAATGCCGCCGTCGAGCAGGCCGCGAGCAAGGCCGGGCATCCGGTCGAGGTTGCCTTCTTCCCCGGCCGCACCGACGCCTCGCAGGCCCAGACGGACATCGAGTCCTTTGCCGCGATGGAGCCGGTCGCGGACGGTTTCCGCAACTATCTCAAGGGCAAATACAGCGTCACGCCGGAGGAAATGCTGGTCGACAAGGCGCAACTGCTGACGCTGACCGCGCCGGAGATGACGGTCCTCGTCGGCGGCATGCGCGTCCTCGGCGCCAATGCGGGCAAGTCCGCGCACGGTGTCTTCACGACGCAGCCGGAGACGCTGACGAACGACTTCTTCGTCAACCTGCTCGACATGGCCACGACCTGGAAGCCCTCCGACACCGAGGGCGTCTTCGAGGGCCGCGACCGCGCGACCGGCGAACAAAAATGGACCGGCACCCGTGTCGACCTGATCTTCGGCTCGCACTCGCAGTTGCGGGCGCTGGCCGAGGTCTATGCTCAGGCCGATGCAAAGGCGAAATTCGTCAAGGACTTCGCCGCGGCCTGGGCCAAGGTGATGCACGCCGACCGGTACGACCTCGTGTGATCGCAGCGCCGGTCGGAGGTTCGCCTCGATTGGCCCAGGTGACACACTTCTGAATCTGGACGGGCGCGGTGCAATCCGCGCCCGTTTTTCGTTGGGCTGTGCCGCGATTTGGATTATGGACGCGGCATCGAAAAAACTGGGCGATTGACCGGTCGCCGGGGTTGCAACATACTCAGTAGTATGTTTCGGGACGGGGAGGAGTCCGGCGATGAATTTCACGCACGCCAATGGCATCGTGCTGCACTACGAGGACACAGGCGGCGACCGGCCGGCGATCGCCTTCGCCAATTCGCTCGGGACGGATTTCCGCATCTGGGACAAGGTCGTCGCCGGCCTCCGCCCCGACTACCGCATCATCCGCTACGACAAGCGCGGCCACGGATTGTCCGAAGCGACACCCGCGCCCTATGCGATGACCGACCATGTCAACGATCTGGCCGCGCTGCTTGACGAGTTGCGCGTCAAATCCGCCGTCATCGTCGGCCTCTCCGTCGGCGGCGTGATCGCCCAGGGCCTCGCGGCGATGCGCCCCGATCTCGTGCGCGGGCTCGTCCTGTCGAACACGGCGCACAAGATCGGCACCAATGAGAGCTGGAATGCGCGGATCGCGACCGTCGAGGCCAATGGCATAGAGTACATCGCCGACAATGTGATGAAGCTCTGGTTCACGCAGGCCTTCCGCTCGCCCTCGAATGCCGAGTTCGTCGGATGCCGCGCCATGCTCGTGCGCTCGCCGCTCGCCGGCTATCTCGGCACCTGTGCCGCGCTGCGCGACAGCGACCTGACCGAATCCACCCGTGCGCTGAAGGTGCCGGCGCTCTGCCTCGTCGGCGACCAGGACGGATCGACGCCGCCGGATCTGGTGCGCTCCCTGGCCGATCTGATCCACGGTTCGCAATTCCGCGTCATCGCCGACGCGGGCCACATCCCCTGCGTGGAGCAGCCCGCCGCCGTCGTCGCGCTGATCCGCCAGTTCCTGACGACCGCCAGGCTCGCCTGACGATCGAACATCCTTCCGTATCGAACCATTTGGAGTAGCTGATGTCCCAGCCCGTGACAGTCACCCGCGACGGCAACGTCGCCATCGTGACGATCGACAATCCGCCGGTGAACGCGATGTCGTTCCATGTCCGCGCGCCGCTGCACCAGGTGCTGCTCGAACTGCGCGACGATCCGTCCGTGGATGCGATGGTGCTGGCCTGCGCGGGGCGGACATTCGTCACCGGTGCCGACATCTCGGAGTTCGGCAAGCCGATCCAGGATCCCTTCCTGCCCGAGATCATCGACCGCATCGAGACCTTCACGAAGCCGACGGTCGCCGCGATCCACGGCACGGCGCTGGGCGGCGGGCTCGAACTCGCGATGGGCTGCCATTTCCGCGTTGCCGAGGCTTCGGCGAAGATGGGTCTGCCCGAGGTCAAGCTCGGCGTGCTTCCGGGCGCCGGCGGCACGCAGCGCCTGCCGCGCCTCGTCGGTCCGTCCAAGGCGTTGAAGATGATCGTCTCCGGCGCGCCGATCGGCGCCAAGGAAGCGCTGGCGAACGGTCTCGTCGACGAGGTGGTGGACGGCGACCTGCTCGCCAACGCCGTCAGGTTCGCGCGCGCCAAGGCGGCCGCGAAAGCCGCGCTCGTTCCGGTCAGCCAGCGCGACGACAAGCTCGCCCCGGTGCGCGCCAACATCGCCGCCTTCGACGCCGAGATCGCCGAGGTTCTGAAGAAGTCCAAGGGCCTCGATGCGCCGAAGACCTGCGCGCAATCGGTGCGCAACAGCCTCACCATGCCTTTCCAGGAAGGGGCGACCACGGAGCGCAACTACTTCTTCGAACTGGTGAAGGGCGACCAGTCGCGCGCCCAGCGCCACTTGTTCTTCGCCGAGCGTGAAGCCAACAAGGTGCCCGGCGTCGGCAAGGACGACAAGCCGCGCAAGATTTCCAAGGTCGGCGTCATCGGCGCCGGCACGATGGGCGGCGGCATCTCGATGTCGTTCGTCAACGGCGGCATTCCTGTCACCATCCTCGAGATGTCCGACGAGGCGCTGAAGCGCGGCCTCGGCGTCATCGAGAAGAACTACGGCATCTCCGTCTCGCGCGGCTCGCTGACCGAAGAGGCCAAGGCCAAGCGCATGTCGATGTTCAAGGGCACGACCGACTATGCCGACCTCGCCGACTGCGACCTGATCATCGAGGCGGTGTTCGAGGAGATGGGCGTCAAGGAGAAGGTGTTCGGCACGCTCGACAAGATCGCCAAGCCGGGCGCGATCCTCGCCTCCAACACCTCCTATCTCGACATCAACGAGATCGCGAAGTTCACCAACCGGCCGTCCGACGTGCTCGGCATGCACTTCTTCTCGCCGGCCAACGTCATGAAGCTGCTGGAGATCGTGCGCGGCGACAAGACCGCGCCGGACGTGCTGGCAACCGCGATGGCGGTCGGCAAGCAGATCGGCAAGGTGCCGGTCGTCGTCGGCGTCTGCCACGGCTTCGTCGGCAACCGCATGCTCGGAGCGCGCGGCGCCGAGGCCGAGGACCTTTTGCTGGAAGGCGCGACACCGGCCCAGGCCGACAAGGTGTTCACCGATTTCGGCTGGCCGATGGGCACCTACCAGATGTGGGACCTCGCCGGCCTCGACATCGGCTGGCGCACCCGCAAATCGCTCGGCAAGACCGCCGCGATCGGCGACGCGCTGTGCGAACAGGGCCGCTTCGGCCAGAAGACCGGCAAGGGCTACTACCTCTACGTCGACGGCCGCACGCCGACGTCCGACCCGGAGGTCGAGGCGCTGATCGTGGAGAAGGCGCGCGAGAAGGGCGTCAACCGTCGCGAGATCTCCAACGAGGAGATCACCGAGCGCATGATGTATCCGATGATCAACGAGGGCGCGCGCATTCTCGAGGAAGGCATCGCCATCCGCTCGTCCGACATCGACACGGTCTGGGTCAACGGCTACGGCTTCCCGGTCGGCAAGGGTGGGCCGATGTTCTGGGCCGAACTCGTCGGCCTGCCGAAGATCGTCGAGCGGCTCGACTACTGGTACGGCAAGACCGGCAAGGAGGTCTACAATCCCTCGCCGCTGCTGCGCCGGCTCGCGGCGTCCAACGGCGGCTTCGCCGACGCCGGCAAGGCCGCCGCATGATCCAGGCGATCGCGGGCGACGCCTGGCCCTGGGCCAGGTCCTATCCGGGGGGCTTCTCCCCGGATGTCGCCCTCGACACCTGGCCGGTCCACCCTCTGGTCGACCAGGGCGCGGAGCGATTCGGCGACGCCGTCGCCTTCGTCTTTCGCGACGCGAAGGTGAGCTACCGCGAGCTGAAGCGCGAGGTCGACCGCGCCGCGGCCGGCTTCGTGGCCATCGGCATCGGCAAGGGCGACCGGGTCGCGCTTCTCCTGCCCAACACGCTCTACCATCCCTACGCCTTCTTCGGCGCGCTGAAGGCAGGCGCGACAGTGGTGCATCTCTCCCCGCTCGACGCGCCAAAGGTCATCGCCCACAAGCTCTCCGACAGCGGCGCGCGGACGCTGGTCACCACCAACATCGGCGAGCTCGCGGCCGGCGCGGGCAAGCTGCTCGGCTCCGGCCTCGTCGACCGGATCGTCGTCGGCGACGACACCCGCTTCGGTCCCTCGCCGCTCACCGGGCCGCTGCCTGCCGGGGACAGCGTGATCGCTTGGCACGACTTCAGTCGCGACCCGGGCTCCGTATCCTTTCCCTCGGTTGCGGTCGAAGACCTCGCGCTGCTGCAGTACACAGGCGGCACCACCGGCCTGCCGAAGGCGGCGATGCTGACGCATGCCAACCTGTCAGCCGCCGTCTCTTCCTACGCGCTCTGGAGCGCGGCCGACCGGTTGACCCGCCCGCGCCAGGAGAAGGTGCTGCTGGTCCTTCCGCTGTTCCATATCTACGCGCTGGTCGCGGTGATGTTGCGCGCCCTGGTCGACGGCCAGACACTCATCATGCACACGCGCTTCGACGCCGAGATGGCGCTGGCCGAGATCGAGGCAGGCGCGACCGTCTTTCCCGGCGTGCCGACCATGTGGATCGCTATCTGCGCGCTGCCCGGCTTTGCGACGCGCGACATCTCCTCGCTCTACTATTGCGGCTCCGGCGGCGCGCCCCTGCCGGTCGAGGTCGCGCGCAAGCTGAAGGACATGGCAGGCATCGAGCTTCTCGGCGGCTGGGGCATGACCGAGACCTCGCCGGCAGGCACAAACATCCCGCGCGGACGCCCCGACAAGTCCGGCACGGTCGGCTTGCCGCTGCCCGGCATCAGCATGCGCATCGTCGCGCTCGCCGATCCCCGGCGCGAACTGCCGCCCGGCGAGACCGGCGAACTGGCCGTCAGGGGCGCGAATGTTACGTCGGGCTATCTCAACCGGCCGGAGGAAAACGAGACGTCCTTCATAGACGGCTGGTTCCTCACCGGCGACATCGGCTATTTCGACCAGGACGGCTTCCTGTTCCTCGTCGACCGCAAGAAGGACATGATCATCTCCGGCGGCTTCAACATCTATCCCCAGATGATCGAGCAGGCGATCTACGAGCATCCCGACGTCGAGGAAGTGCTTGTCATCGGCATTCCCGACGCCTATCGCGGCGAGGCCGCCAAGGCTTTCGTCAAGCTGCGGCCCGGCGCTTCCGACCTGACGCTGGACGCGCTGCGCACCTTCCTCAAGGGTCGGCTCGGTCCGCACGAACTCCCCGCCGCGCTCGAAATCCGCGCAGGACTTCCGCGCACGCCGGTGGGCAAGCTTTCCAAACTCGAACTCAAGCGGGAAGAGCGGGCAAAGCCCGTGTCCCAACACCAAGGAGCCTGAAGAATGGTCGACGCCGTCATCGTTTCAACCGCCCGCACCCCGATCGGCAAGGCCTATCGCGGCGCCTTCAATGACACCACGGGGGCGACGCTCGGCGCGCATGCGATCGAGCACGCGCTGAAGCGCTCCGGCATCGACGGCGCTGAGATCGAGGACGTCATCATGGGCTGCGCCATGCAGGAGGGCACGGACGGGCTGAACGTCGCGCGCCGCGCGCTGCTCGCCGCCGGCCTGCCGGTCACGACCTCCGGAACCACCATCGACCGCCAATGCTCGTCCGGCCTGCAGTCGATGTCGCTGCTCGCCAACGCGATCCGCAACGACGGCGTCAAGATCGGAATCGCCGGTGGACTGGAATCGATCAGCCTCGTCCAGAACGAGCACATGAACCGCTTCCGTATGGCGGACGACAAGCTGATGGCGATCAAGCCCGAAGCCTACATGAACATGATCGACACGGCCGAGGTCGTGGCCAAGCGCTACGGCATCAGCCGCGAGCGGCAGGACGAATATGCGCTGGAGTCGCAGCGCCGCACGGCGGTCGCGCGCGAAGCCGGCCGCTTCGCCGCCGAGATCGCGCCGATGAAGACACGCATGGCGGTGGTCGACAAGGAAACCAAGGCGATCTCCTACAAGGAGATCGAAGTCGCGCATGACGAAGGCCCGCGCGCTGACACGACGGCACAGGGCCTCGCCAGCCTCAAGCCCGTCAAGGGCGAGGGCTACGTCGTCACCGCCGGCAATGCGAGCCAGCTCTCCGACGGCTCGGCGGCCAGCGTGATGATGAGCAGCAAGGAGGCCGAGAAGCGCGGCATCGAGCCGATGGGCATCTTCCGCGGCTTCAACGTTGCCGGCTGCGAGCCCGACGAGATGGGCATCGGCCCGGTCTTCGCCATTCCGCGGCTGCTCGAGCGCCACGGCCTCAAGATCGACGACATCGGCCTGTGGGAGCTGAACGAGGCCTTCGCCGTGCAGGTGATCTATTGCCGCGACCGTCTCGGCATCGACCCGGCCAAGCTCAATGTCGACGGGGGCGCGATCTCGGTCGGCCATCCCTACGGCATGAGCGGCGCGCGGCTCTCCGGCCATGCGCTGATCGAGGGCAAGCGACGCGGCGTCAAATACGCGGTCGTGACGATGTGCATCGGCGGCGGCATGGGCGGCGCCGGACTACTCGAGATCGTGTAAGGTAATAACACGCCGCCTCCACCATGCTGCGCATGGTCCCCCTCCCCCGTAGACGGGGGAGGATCAGCCGGGACCGCCGCGCATCCTCCCCTGCGAAGCGGGGGAGGGGGACCGCCGAAGGCGGTGGAGGGGGCGAACAATCTAGGAGGAGAACGCCAATGGATCTTCGTTTCACGCCCGAGGAAAACGCCTTCCGCGACGAGGTTCGCGCCTTCCTGGCCGAAAACCTCGACCCGGCGGTGCATGAGAAGCTGAAATCGCGCGACTATGCCGGCAAGGCCGACCTCGTCGCCTGGACGCGGATCCTCAACGCCCATGGCTGGGGGGCGCCGCACTGGCCGGTCGAACATGGCGGCACGGGCTGGGACCCGATGCGGCAGTACATCTTCCTCGAAGAGCTGCAGAAGTTCCCCGCGCCGCAGCCGCTCGCCTTCGGCGTCAACATGGTCGGGCCGGTCATCTACACCTTCGGCTCGAAGGCGCAGAAGGAGCGTTTCCTGCCGCGCATCCGCAATCTCGACGACTGGTGGTGCCAGGGCTTCTCCGAGCCCGGTTCCGGCTCCGACCTCGCCTCGCTCAAGACCCGTGCGGTGCGCGACGGCGACCACTACGTCGTCAACGGCCAGAAGACCTGGACCACGATGGCGCAGCACGCCGACTGGATCTTCTGCCTCGTGCGCACCGACATCGCCGCCAAGAAGCAGGAGGGCATCTCCTTCCTGCTCATCGACATGAAGACGCCGGGCATCGAGGTGCGGCCGATCGTGACGATGGACGGGGGAGCCGAAGTCAACGAGGTCTTCCTCACCGACGTGAGGGTCCCCGTCGAAAACCTCGTCGGCGAGGAGAACAAGGGCTGGGACTATGCCAAGTTCCTGCTCGGCAACGAGCGCACGAACATCGCCCGCATCGGCGTCTCGAAGCAGCGCATCGCCCGCATCCGCGAGCTCGCGGCGCTGGAATTCGCCGACGGGCGGCCGTTGATCGAGGACGAGCGCTTCCGCGAGAAACTCGCCGCGATCGAGATCGACCTGAAGGCGCTGGAACTGACGCAGCTGCGCGTCGTCGCCGCCGATGCCAAGCGCGGCAACACCGGCAAGCCGGACCCGGCCTCGTCGATCCTCAAGATCAAGGGCTCGGAGATCCAGCAGGCGACCACGCATCTCCTGATGGAGGTGATGGGGCCCTACGCCCTGCCCTACCAGCCGCAGGACGAGGTGGGCCGAAACGAGCCTTTCGACGGCCCCGACTACGCCGCACCGACGGCGCCGTCCTACTTCAACAACCGCAAGGTCTCGATCTACGGCGGCTCGAACGAGATCCAGAAGAACATCATCGCCAAAGCCGTGCTGGGACTGTGAGGACACAATGGATTTCGACCTGACCGAGGAACAGTCGCTCATCAAGGACCAGCTCGACCGGCTTCTGTCCGACCGCTACGGCTTCGAGCAACGCAAGGGCTACCAGCGCTCCCCCGAAGGCTGGAGCACCGACATGTGGGCCCGCTACGCCGAGATGGGGCTTATGGCGCTGCCCTTCACTGAGGAGCATGGCGGCATCGGCGGCGGGCCGGTCGAGACCATGATCGTCATGGAATCCTTCGGCCGGGTGCTGGCGCTGGAGCCCTATTTCGCCACCGTGGTGCTCGGCGGCGGCTTCCTGCGTGCCGGCGGCAGCGATGAGCAGAAGGCCGAGCTCATCCCCGGCATCGCCGACGGTTCGACAAAGTATGCCTTCGCGCAGGTCGAACGCGGCGCGCGCTACGACCTCGCCCATGTCTCGACCGCGGCGAAGAAGGACGGCTCCGGCTGGACGCTCTCGGGTGCCAAGAGCCTGGTCCTGCACGGCGACAGCGCCGACAGGCTGATCGTCACGGCACGCACCGCCGGCAAGCCGGGCGAGGAGTCCGGCATCGGCGTGTTCCTGGTCGACGCAGGCGCGGCCGGTGTCTCGCGGCGCGGCTACCCGACGCAGGACGGCTTACGCGCCGCCGAGATCAGCTTCGACAATGTCCGCTCCGAGCACGTGCTGGGCGACCCCGGCAACGGCATGCCGGTTGTGCGCGCCGTTGTCGACCAGGCGATCGCCGCGCTGTCGGCCGAAGCCGTCGGCGTGATGTCGGCCATGCATGCGCTCACCGTCGACTACATCAAGGTGCGCAAGCAGTTCGGCGTGGCCATCGGCCAGTTCCAGGTGCTGCAGCACAAGGCGGTCGACATGTTCATAGCCACCGAGCAGATGCGCTCGATCGCGATGTTCGCGACCATGATGGCCGACAGCGACGATGCGACCGAGCGCGCCCGCGCCATGCATGCCGCCAAGACCGAACTCGGCCGCGGCGGCAAGCTCGCCGGCGAAAACGCCATCCAGCTGCACGGCGGCGTCGGCATGACGGCGGAGTATGCCGTCTCGCACTACTTCAAGCGGCTGACGATGATGAACACGCTGTTCGGGGACGGCGACTGGCACCTGCGCCGGCTCGCCGCGATGGGGGGACTGTTCGACAAGGCGGCCTGAACGCAAGGCTCACGCGGCAGCAAACCTCTTCGGCGACAGCGTCGGCACAAGCGCCTCCAGCCCGTCGGGCGGCGCTTCGCCCTTGAGCAGCGCGGCGGCGAGCGCCGACATCGCGGGCGAGGTCTGGATACCGTAGCCGCCCTGCCCTGCGAGCCAGAAGAATCCGTCCTCGGCGAACCCGACCACCGGCGTGCGGTCGGGCGCGAAGGTGCGCAGGCCGGCCCAGCTGCGCTCGACGCGCGTGACCGGCACGTCGACCGCCTGCTCGAAGCGCCACAGCCCTTCGGCCAGGACCATGTCGTCGACAAAGGCGTCGTGCGGATCGACCGGCACTTCCTCGGCCGGCGAGACATAGAGCTTGCCGGCGTCGGCCTTGGCGTACCAGCCTTCCGCCGAGTCGGAGATCATCGGCCAGCCGGTGATGTCATATTTCTCCGGCGCGGGGATCACCGCCATCGAGCGCCGCATCGGCTGCAGGCCGAGCGGAGCGGCGCCCGCCTTGCGGGCGACGTCGTCGGCCCAGGCACCCGCCGCATCGACGAGTATCTTCGCCGTGAGAGTGCCGCCTCCCGTCTCGATCCGCCAGACACCGTCCGCGCGCGTCGCCGAAATCATCGGGGTGCCGGCCATCAGGACGGCGCCGTTGGCCCTGGCCTTGCGCAGCCAGCCCTCATGCAGGGCCGAAACATCGATGTCCTGCGCGTCGCGCTCGAAGGCGGCGGCCGCCAGCTTCTCGGGCCGCAGCGCCGGCACCATCGCCAGCGCCTGTTCCCGCGTCAGGATCTGCATCCCGTGCGAACCCTCTAGCATCGCCTCGTGCTCGGCCAGCCCATCCTCATCGGCGACGTTGAGCACGCCGCGCGGCGTCAGCAGTGGATGTGGAAAAAGGGTCTCGTCGCCCTGTTCGAACAGAGGCGCGCTCGCGGCGTTCAGCGCGCGGATGACGGCGTTGCCGTAGTTGCGGATGTAGATCGCCGCCGACCGCCCGGTGGAGTGATAGCCGTGGCGCGGCTCCTGCTCGAGGATGGCCACTTTCGGACCCGGGCCGAGCGCCGCGGCCAGGCCCACGCCGGCAATGCCGGCACCAACTATGACGATGTCGAAATCCGTGTTCATCGCTCGTGGTTAGACGGAGCGCTCACCATACGCAACGCGGCTTCGCGTCCTGCGACACTGCCGATCGAGCCAAAACGCCGTTGCCCACGGCGGCGCGGGATGGCATGAGTCCGCCCACGACGAAACGAAGGACCCTCCCGGATGGACTACCGCAAGATCAATGACGACTTCGCCGTGACCGGCCAGATCACCGCCGACGACATTCCGGCGGTAAAGGCTGCCGGCTACAAGAGCGTCATTTCCAACCGGCCGGATCGGGAAGACGGCGCGGTGCCGCACGACGGTATCGAGGCGGCGGCAAAGGCGGCGGGCCTCGAGTTCCGCTACATCCCGGTCGTCAGCGGTGCGATCACCCTGGAGGACATCGAGAAGATGGCGGACGCGCTCGACGAGATGGAAGGCCCCGTCTTCGCCTATTGCCGCTCCGGCGCACGCTCGACCAACCTCTACATGATGGCGAAGCAGCTGCGCGGCTAGACCAAGATCAGGTCGGATTGAACGGTTCAACCCGACCTCATCTTAGTCTAATACAGCCAGCGCAGCAGGAACAGCGAGATCGCTGGGAAGATCACGAGGATCGTCGTCCGCACCAAGTCGCTGATGACGAAGGGCGTCACACCGCGATAGGTGGCCAGGATCGGTATGTCCCTGGCCATCGAGTTGATGACAAACAGGTTCATGCCGACTGGTGGTGTGATCAGTCCCACCTCGACGACGATCAGCACCAGGATGCCGAACCAGATGGCGAATTCCTCGGGCGCCAGGCCATAGTCCAGCGCGGTGACGATCGGGAAGAAGATCGGGATCGTCAGAAGGATCATCGACAGCGAATCCATGACACAGCCGAGCAGCAGGTAGAGAATCAGGATCGCCACCAGCACGATCCACGGATTGAAACCCTGCCCGGATATGTACGCGGCGGTGATCTGCGGCAATTGCGTGAGCGCCAGGAAACCGTTGTACATCGCGGCGCCGAAGACGATGAAGAAGATCATCGCCGTCGCGCTGGCGGTCAGCAGGATCGACTGAATCAGAGTCTGGCGCGTCAGCCCGCCATTGAACCAGGCAATCAGCCCGGTGCCCGCCGCGCCGATCGCGGCGCCCTCGGTCGGCGTGAACCAGCCGAAATAGATGCCGCCCACCACGGCGAAGAAGACCAGCAGCACCGGCCACACGTCGACGAGCGCGCGGAAGCGCTGGCCATAGGGCAGGCGCGGCGACTGCCCGGCCGAGTCCGGAAAGACGCGGACATAGATCGAGATAGCGATCATGTAGCCGATCGCCGCCAGGATGCCAGGCACGAAGGCGGCGAGGAAGAGCTTGGCGATGTTCTGCTCGGCGAGAATGGCGTAGATCACCAGCACGATCGAGGGCGGGATGAGGATACCGAGCGTGCCGCCGGCGGCGAGCGTGCCGGTGGCGAGCGAGCCCGAATAGCCGTAGCGCTTGAGCTCCGGAAGGGCGACCTGGGCCATGGTCGCGGCCGTCGCAAGCGACGAGCCGCAGATCGCGCCGAAGCCGGCGCAGGCGCCGATGGCGGCCATCGCGACGCCGCCGCGGCGGTGGCCGAGCCAGGCATTCGCGGCTTTGAACAGCGATTGCGACATGCCGCCAAGACCGGCGAACTGACCCATCAACAGGAACAGCGGGATGATCGACAGCGAATGGCTGGCGAAGGTCGAATAGGTCTCCGACTTCAGCTTGGCCATGATCGGGATCGTGCTGTCCGCCAGTATCCAGGACCCGCCAAGGCCGCAGATCAGCATCGCCAGGCCGATCGGCATGCGCAGGAAGATCAGGGCAAGGAGGACGGGAAACGACCAGAGGCCGATCTCGAGCGCGCTCAATGGATTGCTCCCGACGACTGGCCGAGCAGAGAGCGGCCCTGCGCAACTTCCATGCTTCTGATTGCGATCATGTAGATCGCGACAATCACGCCGATCACGGTCGCCGCGGCGCAGAGCGCCATGCCCCACCAGATTGGGAATTGTAGCAGGAGGGTGGTCTCGCCGTAGCTGCGCTTCTCCAGCATGCCGACCCAAAGTCGCCATGCGATGAGGATGGTGATCAGGCTAAGCACGACCTCCCACAGGAGGTCAAGCACCCGGTTTGCGCCGGGCGACAGGTAGTTGGTGAAGAGATCGACCGTCGCATGGCCTCGGTTGAGCTGGCACCAGGGCAGGAAGGCGAACACGGCAAAGCCGGTGCCGGCTTCGACCAGCTCGAAATCGCCAGGAACCGGGCCCAGCCCTGCCCAGGTGAGAGTCCGGCCGACGATGCTGAACGTGGTCATCACCGTGATGGCGACGAGCACGACACCGCCGGCGATGGCGAGCCATTTGGCCAGCGCGTGCACGAAAGAAGAAAGGTTCACGTTGCCTCCCGCACGTTCCCTTTGAAATCCCGGCGTGACGCTATTCCCCCCGGTCGCCCAAGGCAACTTCGCCGCCGAATTGGTATATGGTATAACAATTCGAATGCGGGGCGTAAAGCGCTAGACATCCGCCGAGCGAAGAACCAGCACGAAGAATACGAATCCGGCGCCGATGACCAGCAGTCGCTGGATCATGCGCCAGCGCATGCGCTGCGTTTCCTCGTCCTTCGCGACACCGACGTTGAACGCCACGGGAAAGACGTTGGCGAAGCCCGGCAATCCGCCCTTCAGCATTGGCCTGCCTGACCGCGCCTCGATGGCGTAGGTCAGCCGCGTCACAGAAATCCACATTGCGACCATCGCCACGGCCCAGAGGCCGCAGAAGACGAAGAACACGGTCGGGTTCTCGAGGGCTTCCTTCATCGCGAAACGCTCAATCTGCCTTAGGCCCTTCGACCGTCTGCTCGATCGCGCCGAAGATCGAGTGTCCCTTGGCATCCTTCATCTCGATCCGGACCGTGTCGCCCGCCTTCATGAACGGCGTCTTCGACCCGCCCGACAGGATCTTCTCGACGGTGCGCTGCTCGAGGATGCAGGAATAGC
This sequence comes from Pseudomonadota bacterium, assembly GCA_043822005.1. Lineage (GTDB taxonomy): Bacteria > Pseudomonadota > Alphaproteobacteria > Rhizobiales > Rhizobiaceae > Mesorhizobium_A. The sequence continues at coordinate 24,940 of JBDRCE010000073.1, forward strand.
CGACGCCACCGTCCTCGACCGGCTTGCCGGGACCGTCTTCGCCCTTGTTCGAGACCGTGCCCGAACCGAAGATCGAGCCGGCGCGGATCGACCTCGTCTTCGCCGCATGGGCGATGATCTCGCCAAAGTCGAACAGCATGCCCACGCCGGCATTGGCGCGGCCGAACGGCTTGCCGTTCAGATCGACCTTCAGCCGGAGCCCGAGCGTGCCGCCGTCCCATGCCTCGCCCAGTTCATCGGGCGTCACGGCGACGGGCGAGAAAGAGGAGGACGGCTTGGCCTGATAGAAGCCGAAGCCCTTGGCGAGCTCGCCGGCCGCCATGTAGCGCAGCGAGACATCGTTGACGAGCATCACCAGCCGGATCGCCTCGCGCGCGGTCGCTGCATTCGCGCCCATCGGCACGTCGTCGACGATGACGGCGATCTCGCCCTCGAAATCCAGCCCCCAGGCCTCGTCCGCAAGCGGTATGGCCTCGCGCGGCGCCAGGAACGCGTCGGAGCCGCCCTGGTAGATCATCGGCTCGGCCTTCAGGCTCTCGGGAACGTCGCGCCCGCGAGCCTTGTTGACCAGTTCCACATGATTGAGGAAGGACGAGGCATCAGCCCACTGGTAGGCGCGCGGCAGAGGCGAGAGCGCGTCGTGTTCGTGGAAGCGTTCCGACGGGACCGCGCCGTGCTCCAGCGATTCGGCAAGGGCCGCGAGATGAGGGGCGATGCGCCGCCAATCGTCGAGGGCCGCCTGGAGGGTCGGAACGAGATAGGACGCGTCGGTGCAGCGGGTCAGGTCACGCGACACGACCACGAGCCGGCCATCACGGCGACCGTTCCTCATCGAGGCAAGCTTCATTCATTTCCTCCCGTGGTCGCTTCGTCGGATTCGGGCGCGACCGTCCCGAACTCAACCAACAGCCCGTCGCGGGCGATTGTCAACGGCCCCGTCCACGTCTCGCGCGCCGCCGCCTCCCAATGTCCCTGTATGATCGCCGGATCGTCGGCCGGAATCAGGTGGTTGAGGACGAGCCGGCCGACGCCGGCATCGGCCGCGATCCGCCCCGCCTCGGCGGCAAAACTGTGGCTGGCGAGCAGATGCTCCTTGAGCCGCGCGCCGTTGCCGGTGCGGGCGACCAGCCGGTCGACGCCGTCCGCCAACATCGCCTCGTGCACGAGTGCGTCCGCGTCCTTCGCGAAGCCGGCGAGCGGCGGGAAAAACGCCGTGTCGGCGGAGAAGACGATGCTGCCGTCGGCATGATCGAAGCGCAGCGCGAAGCAGTCGGTGACCGGCGGATGGTCGACCCTCAGCGCAGAGACCCTGAGCCCGCCCTCCTCGAACACTGTGCCTTCGGCGAACTCCTCGATTCGCACCAGGTCGCGGATATCGGGACGCCCCTCGTCGGCGATCCGGATTTCGATGTCGAACTCCATCGCCTGGGCAAAGCGCGACCAGTAGTGGCCGGTGCCCGGCGGACCGAAGACGCGAACCTCATGGTCCAATCCGGTCGTCCAGGCCGTATGGAGCAGGCCGCCCAGTTCGAGCACATGGTCGGAATGCAGGTGCGTGATGAAGACGAGGTCGAGCGCCTTCAGGCTGACGCCGGCCTCGACGAGCCCGCGCGAGACACCAAGGCCGCAATCGACGACGATGGTCCGGCCGCCGAGTCGCAACAGCGAAGAGGTCGGCGACGGGCCGTGGGGTCGGATGGCAGGGCCGCCTTTCGAGCCGAGGGTGACGAGGCTGGCGGTCATCGAGACCAGGGGCCGGGATGTTGCTGTATCATCCGGGCACGATATTGGGCGGGACGCGACACGTCGAGCCTCAGACCGTTCGCAGCGGGTATTCCCGTCGCGGCGGGATACGATGCACGATCAGCGCAAGGACGACCAGAAGCGTGCATCCCACGAACACGACGGCGAAGAGCTTGACGCCGTGCAGGCCCTGGCCGAAGGCCAGGATGGGCAGGGCGCCGGCGGGTGGATGGGTGACACGAAACGCCCGCATGAGGACGATCGCAACGCCAACCGAGACCGCGGCCGCGAGCCACGTGCCGGGCAAGAGGAAGAACACCGCCTCGCAGACGACCGCGCCGACCAGGAATCCCATCATCACGTTGATCGGCTGCGCCATCGGACTGGACGGTTGGGCGAACAGGAGCACGGAGGTGGATCCGAGCGGTGCCAGCAGCAGTGGCTGCCCGCTGACATGGGCGAGATAGCCTACCGCAAGCATTCCGACGATGGCGGCGATGCCCGCCTTCAGGTTGGCGACATCGTTGACCTTCCGCTCGTGGCGGGTCAGCAGGCGCTCGACGAGCGACCGGATCTGCACGGACAAGGGCCAGGAAGGTTCCGATCGCGATTGCATCACCAGTCCATCACCACCTTGCCGGAATTGCCGCTGCGCATCGCCTGGAACCCAGCCTCGTAGTCGTCGATGCCGATACGGTGCGTGATGAGCCCTGTCACGTCGAGCGGGCCCTGCACCAGCGCGATCATCTTGTACCAGGTCTCGAACATCTCGCGGCCGTAGATGCCCTTGAGCGTCAGCATCTTGAAGATGACCTTGTTCCAGTCGATCTCGAAGCCGGTCGGCGCGATGCCGAGGATGGCGATCTTGCCGCCATTGTTCATCGCGTCGATCATGTCGCGGAAGGCGGGCGCGGCGCCCGACATTTCGAGCCCGACATCGAAGCCTTCCGCCATGCCGATATCCCGCATGACGTCGCGCAGCTTCTCCTGCGAGGCATCGACGACATGCTGCACGCCGACCTTGCGGGCGAGATCGAGCCTGTAGGGGTTGATGTCGGTGACGACCACCTTGCGCGCGCCGACGCATTGCGCCACCAGCGCGCCCATGATGCCGATAGGCCCCGCACCCGTCACCAGCACGTCCTCGCCGACCAGGTCGAACGACAGCGCGGTGTGGACGGCGTTGCCGAGCGGGTCGAAGATCGCCGCCACCTCGTCGGGGATGTCGTCGGGGATCGGCACGACATTGTGCTGCGGGATAGCGACATATTCGCCGAAGGAGCCCGGCCGGTTGACGCCGACACCCATCGTGTTGCGGCAGAGATGCCCCCTGCCCGCGCGGCAGTTGCGGCAATGACCGCAGACGATGTGCCCCTCGCCCGAGACGCGCTGGCCGAGCTTATACTCAGTGACGGCGGAGCCCACGTCGGCGACGGTACCGACGAATTCGTGGCCGGTCACCATCGGCACCGGAACGGTCTTCTGCGCCCACTGGTCCCAATTGTAGATGTGGACGTCGGTGCCGCAGATCGCCGACTTCCTCACCTTGATCAGCACGTCGTTGGGGCCGATCTCCGGGATCGGCACGCGCTCCATCCAGATACCTGGCTCCGGCCGGGCTTTGACGAGGGCGCGCATCATGTTGGACATGTCATCGCTCCAGCGAACATGTTGCTTCTGGTCAATTCGGATCCGAAAACACGTCTAGATGGAACATCATAGTAGCGCCTTGAAGGCGCTCGGCGGCGCACACAGAATGCAGAAAGAAATACTGATAGCGGTCATCATCTGCCCAGAGATTCCTCACCGAGACTTCGACCGCCTCCCTGTCAGATGCATCTATCCCTTTGCCGCAGAACCAACACTCCGCATCCAAGGTCAAGGTACTACCCCCAGTTCGCGCCCAACCGCCACAAACGCCTCCACCGCCCGATCGATATCCGCATGCGAATGCGCCGCCGACATCTGCGTCCTGATGCGTGCCTGGCCCTTGGGCACCACGGGAAAAGAAAAGCCGATGACGTAGATGCCGCGCTTCAACATCCTCGCGGCCATCTCCTGCGCCAACGTCGCGTCGCCCAGCATGACCGGGACGATCGGATGGTCGGCGCCGGCAAGCCGGAACCCGGCCTTCGTCATCTTCTCGCGGAAGCGCGCGGCGTTGCCGGCGAGCTTTGCGCGCAACCCGTTCCCATGCTCGACGATGTCGAAGACTTTCAGCGAGGCGGCGGCGATCGCCGGCATCAAGGTGTTGGAGAACAGATAAGGCCGCGAGCGCTGGCGCAGCCAGTCGACCACCTCGCGCCGGCCCAACGTGTAACCGCCCGAGGCGCCGCCCAGCGCCTTGCCGAGCGTGCCGGTGACGATGTCCACCCTGCCCTCGACGCCGCAGTGTTCGGCCGAGCCGCGGCCGTGCTTGCCGACGAAGCCGACGGCATGGCTATCGTCCACCATGACCATCGCGCCATACTTTTCCGCGAGGTCGCAGACGCCGGCGAGGTTGGCGATGATGCCATCCATCGAGAAGACGCCGTCGGTGGCGATCAGCTTGAAGCGGCAGGCTTCCGCCTTCTTCAGTTCCTCCTCGAGTGCTGCCATGTCGTTGTTGGCGTAGCGGAAGCGCTGCGCCTTGGAGAGGCGCACGCCGTCGATGATCGAGGCATGATTGAGCGCGTCCGAGATGACGGCGTCCTCCTCGGACAGCAGCGTCTCGAACAGGCCGCCATTGGCGTCGAAGCAGGAGCCGTAGAGGATCGTGTCCTCGAAGCCGAGGAAGGCGGATATGCGCGCCTCGAGCTGCTTGTGCTCCTCCTGCGTGCCGCAGATGAAGCGCACCGAGGCCATGCCGTAGCCGTAGCGGTCGAGCGCGGCCTTGGCCGCCTCGCGCAGGTCCTCGCTGTCGGCGAGGCCGAGATAGTTGTTGGCGCAGAAGTTCAGCACATGCGCGCCGCCGGCCACCTCGATTTCGGCCGACTGCATCGACGTGATGACGCGCTCGGACTTGTAGAGCCCGGCGGATTTCAGCCCGTCGAGTTCGGCCGAAAGGTGGGAGAGAAATGCGTCGCGCATGGCAGTCGGTCCCCGATCGCGAGGACCATCGCGCCGACGCGGCGGAAAATCTATCGGAAAAGCGACTTCCCGGGCGGACCGGCAGGTCCGCCCGGGCTGCCATCGGTCAGGCGATCGGACCGCCGATGATGTCGATGCCGTTGCGGGCACAGGCCATGGCGAGCGCCTGCTGGACGTGCAGGTTCGGCTCGACATAGGGCATGAGTTCGGCGGACGCCGCGGGTTTAGCCATCTCGCGCAGCATGCGCTCGAAATCGCCGCCCGTAGTGATCGTCAGGCAGCGCGCGCCGCTGACAGATTCGACCCGGAAAGCATGCGGAATGCCCTTGGGCGCCAGCACGATCTGGCCGGCGTGCGCCACGGTGTCCTTGCCGTCGACGCGGAATCTCATCGTGCCTTCGAGGATATGGAACACCTCGTCCTCCTTGCGGTGGATGTGCATCGGCGTCTTGGAGCCGTAGGGCATGCGATGCTCGATGATGCTGATCCGATCCTCGCCGGCGGACGCCGACAGGCGCACCGACACCAGCGTGTCGAGAAACATGAGGAGCTGCTCGGCGGGGGCCGATTTCTTCTGGATGCTCATTGCATTTGTCCTTTCACAAGCGCCGCGCGGCATCGCCTGCGCGGCTGCCCCGATCTAGGACGGTCCGGTTTCCGTTCGAATGCGCGCGGGTGGCTCCGGCCCGGCACCTTGAAACCGCGGCGTTACCGAAAGGAAACGAGGGGCGAGAGCGACTCTTCGTTCGGGCGATGGACAGGCCCCGGCGGATCGCCCGCCGCAAACGCCCCGAACATCAATTGTTAAATCTGGCCACGCTAGGATCGGGCGACCGCAGGGAGAGTGTTCCGTGGCGATTGCAGATTCCGAACCGACACGCGACGACAGGTCGATCCTCTCGCTGCAGATGGATGCGATTCACAGTTCGTCCCCCGCCTCGTTTCTCAGCATCATCGCGGCATCGCTCTCCGTCTACGTCTATTGGTCTCCCGACATCGCGGCGGGCCTGATGACCTGGTTTGCCTGCATTTTCGCGATCGCTGCGACCAACGTGATCACCACCGCGATGCGGGTACGCGGCGTTCCGGCGGCATGGACGGACGAGGCATGGGAACGCTTCGTCTGCGTGATGCACCTCCTGTCCGGCCTGACCTGGGGGATCGGCGGCGGGTGGATGCTGAGCATAGCCACCGGGCAGCAGGCACTGCTGACCATATCGATCGGCCTCGGCGCGGTGACCGTCTCGATCCCCTCGGTGGTGCACCAGAGGGCCTACAACCTCTTCCACTTCCCGATCTTCTGGTGCTACGCGGTCGGCGCGGCATTCAGTTCCCTCGAATTCCGCTGGGTCCTCGCCTTCGGCTTCGTCATTCTCGCGCCGTTCGCGACATGGATCGGTCGCGACCTCGGGCGGAAGCTGGTCATGGCGCTGCGCCTGTCGATCGAGAACAAGCGCCTGGCCGAACGCCTGGAAGACCGCAGCGCGGCGCTCGAGAGCGCCAACCGCGAGCTCGAGGTGCTGAGTTCGACCGATCCTCTCACCGGGGTCGCCAACCGCCGCCACCTGATGGCGTTCGGGCGCGCCGCGCCGCCTGTCTGCGCGGTGCTGATCGTCGATATCGACCATTTCAAATCGTACAACGACACGTTCGGCCATGTCGAAGGCGACGCCTGTCTGGTCGCGGTCGCCAACGCGCTGCAATCCAGCGTGCGGCCTCATCTCGACCTGGTCGCCCGCCTGGGCGGCGAGGAGTTCGCCGTGGTGCTGACAGGCGCCACGCAGGACCTGACGGCATCGATCGCCGAAACGATGCGGATCAACATCGAGAACGCCCACGCATCCGCGCCGAAGCGGATCAGGCGGGTCGTGACCGCGAGCATCGGCTTCAGCGTGCGAAGCGCCGAAAGGTCGAGATCCTTCGCGAAGCTGATGGAAGAGGCCGACGCCGCCGTCTACCAGGCCAAGGCTGCGGGACGGAACCGGGTCTGCACGGCAGCCACGGAAGCAAAACGCGCCAGCGCCTGACCTTCAGGACGGCAACTGCTCTCGGGTCAGCCAGAACACTTCGCCCTCGCTACCCTCGGTGTCGAGCCAGAGGAAGGGCGTGTCGGGATACTCCGCTTCGAGAAGCTCGCGGTCGGTGCCGATCTCGCACAGCAGCCCGCCGCCTGGATTGAGATGGCCGGCCGCCTCGGCAAGGATGCGGCGGACGATGTCGAAGCCGTCCTCGCCGCCGTCCAGCGCCATCGCCGGCTCGTGGCGGAACTCGGCGGGCAGCGCCTCCATCACCTCGCGCCCGACATAGGGCGGGTTGGTGATGATCAGATCGTAGCTGCGGCCACCGACCGCCCCGAACAGATCGCCCTGGTACAGATGGACGCGCTCCTCCAGACCGTGGTCGGCCACATTCTCCGCCGCGAGCGACAGTGCCTGCGGCGACAGGTCCGCGCCATCCACCTCCGCATTGGGAAAGGCATAGGCGGCGAAGATCGCCAGCGAGCCGCCGCCCGTGCACAGGTCGAGCACGGACGAGATCGCATCCGGATCGTCGACCAGGGCCATCCCCTCTCCCGTCCCGTCGAAAAGCGGCGAGCGCAGCAGTTCGGCGATGAAGGAACGTGGCGCGAGGGCGCGCGCGTCGGTTCGGAAGGGCACGCCCATCAGATAGGTGCGGCCGGTGAGATAGGCGGCCGGCAGCCGCTCTTCGACACGGCGCGCGATCCGCTCGCCGAGCAGTGCCTTCTCGCGAGTGGTCAGCCGCGCATCGGCGAAGGCGTTGAAGTCGTCCACCGGCAGATGAAGCGATTCCAGGATGAGGAAGACGGCCTCGTCGACAGCGTCGGCGGAACCGTGGCCGAAGTGCAGGCCGGCTGAAGAAAAGGCGGAAACGGAATAGCGAAGCACGTCGCGTAGCGTGACGAGTTCGTTCACTTCGCTGCGCGGATCCGCCTTCAGCTCCGACCCACCCTTGGCCATCAGAAGAACGCCTGGATACCCGTCTGCGCCCGTCCGAGGATCAGCGCGTGGACATCGTGGGCGCCCTCGTAGGTGTTGACCGTTTCCAGGTTCGCCGCGTGGCGCATGACGTGGTAGCCGATCTGGATGCCGTTGCCGCCGTGCATGTCGCGGGCCATCCGCGCGATGTCGAGCGCCTTGCCGCAATTGTTGCGCTTGACGATGGAGATCATCTCCGGCGCCATCTTGCCCTCGTCCATCAGCCGGCCGACGCGCAGCGATGCCTGCAGGCCGAGCGCGATGTCGGTCTGCATGTCGGCGAGCTTCTTCTGGTAGAGCTGCGTGCCCGCCAGCGGCTTGCCGAACTGCTTGCGGTCGAGGCCATACTGGCGCGCGCGGAACCAGCAGTCTTCGGCAGCGCCGAGCGCACCCCAGGAAATGCCGTAGCGGGCGCGGTTGAGGCAGCCGAACGGGCCGCCGAGACCGCGCGCGTTCGGCAGAAGTGCGTCCTCGCCGACCTCGACATTCTCCATCACCACTTCGCCGGTGATCGAGGCACGGAGCGAGAGCTTGCCCTCGATCTTCGGCGCGGAGAGGCCTTTCATGCCCTTCTCCAGCACGAAGCCGCGGATCTCGTCCCGGCCGTCGTCGGTCTTCATCTTCGCCCAGACGACGAACACATCGGCGATCGGCGCGTTCGAAATCCACATCTTGGCGCCGTTGAGCCGGTAGCCGTTCGCGGTCTTTTCGGCGCGCGTCTTCATGCCGCCGGGATCGGAACCGGCCTCGGGCTCGGTCAGGCCGAAGCAGCCGATGAACTCGCCGGACGCGAGCTTGGGCAGATACTTCCGGCGCTGCTCCTCCGAGCCGTAGGCCTGGATCGGATACATCACCAGCGACGACTGCACGCTCATCATCGAGCGGTAGCCCGAGTCGACGCGCTCGACCTCGCGCGCAACCAGTCCATAGGTCACGTAACTCGCGCCGAGACCGCCATACTCTTCCGGCACCGTGATGCCCAGCAGGCCCGCCTCGCCCATCTCGCGGAAGATCGAGGGATCGGACGTCTCGTTGAGATACATGTCCTCGACGCGCGGGGCGAGCTTGTCGGCGGCGAAGGCCGCCGCCGCATCCCGCATCATCCGCTCGTCCTCGGAAAGCTGCTCCTCCAGAAGGAACGGGTCGTTCCAGACGAAGCCCGCCAGTTTTGCCGGCCTGTGTTCCATGTTCATCGGCGTCGTTCCTTCGCGCGTGCTTTTCGGCGCCCTTAAAGCCGATTTCGCCGCCCGACAAAAGCCTTTCTTGAACCGAAGGCGAGGGACGAAATCGATCGCTTTTTAACCATTCGCGCAAATCGCCACTAACCAGCGTTCCGAAAAGCCGCTTCCGAGTGTTCCGAGAGGGGATTTCTTCGCCCGACATTAACCTTCGCGCGGGGAGAGTGAGGATGGGCTAGATGCGCATCCGGGGACGGCTTTCCATGGACGACAAGATTCAGATCGAGGGATCTTCGCGCCTGACGCGGCAGATGAAGATCACCTACTGGATCGCGCTGGCTCTCATCGCGTCCATGGCCACCGCATCGTACTGGTTGCTCGACCGGAAGCTTTCCGAACACCGGTACGACCGCGAGCTGCTGACCATCGTCGCGGGCCAGGGCACGCTATCCCAGCGCATCGTGTTCCTCGCCAACCAGGTGCAGATCTCACGGCCGGAGGCGCGGGCCGACATGCTTGCGGCGCTGAGCGCGGCCATTTCCGAATTCGAGCGCGGCTATGACAGGCTGCTGGCTATGTCCGGGGCCGAAGATCCCGCGACACCGAGCCGCGACCGCGAGATCTTCGAACAGGTTCTGTTCGAGCAGCCCTATCACCTCGACCATTTCACCGCCGAACTGGCCGCCCGCGCCCACCGTTTCGTCTCGGCCAGCGAGCACGAGAACGGCCTGGACGTGGTCGCAGCCGGATACTCCTCCGATTTCGAGCTCAGTCACCTCGACGCGACCGTGGCGAACACGACGCTGCGGGCCTACAGCGAACTGCGCGAGCGCCTCAACGGACTCATCAACACGCGCCTCGGCGACATGCTGACCGTCCACAGGACGTTGTTCTTCCTGACGATCGGACTTCTGATCGCGGTCGCGATGTTCATCTTCCGCCCGATGGCGAATGCGATCGGCCGCAAGACCAGCGAACTGGTCGAAGCGCGCAACTCAATGGCGTTCCTCGCCGCGCATGACGGGCTGACCGGCCTGCACAACCGCGCCTTCCTCATCGATCATTTCGACACCCAGATCAGCGGCGCGAAGCGTCGCGGCGAACGGATCGCGGTGCTGCAGCTCGACCTCGACGGCTTCAAGCAGATCAACGACACGGTCGGCCACGCCGCCGGCGATTTCGTGCTGGCGACGACGGCGCGCCGCATGCGCGAAACCTCGCGCGCCTCCGACATGTGCGTGCGGCTCGGCGGCGACGAGTTCGTGATCGTACTCAACGGCGCCGGCCTGACCGAGGATATCGGCATGGTCGCCAAGCGGGTGCTCGACCGCCTGAGCGAGCCGATGGATTTCGAGGGCGTGACGATCCAGTGCGCGGCGAGCGCCGGCATCGCGGTCTATCCGGTCGATGCGGACAACGCGAGCGATCTGCTCGTCCATGCCGATCTCGCCCTCTACAATGCCAAGAAGCAGACGACGGGGTCTTTCTGCTTCTTCTCGGACGAGCTTCGGCGCGAGCTCGAATACCGCAAGAGGCTCGAGCGCGACATTCGCACCGCGATCGCCGAGCGTTCCTTCGAAGTCTATTTCCAGCCGCAGGTGTCGCTGGTCACCGGCTCGGTCGCGGGCATCGAGGCGCTGGTGCGCTGGCCGCATCCGGAGCGCGGGATGATCTCGCCCGGCGAATTCATTCCGATCGCGGAAAAGACCGGCCTGATGGCCGGAGTCGGCAGGATCGTGATGGAGAAGGCGATCGAGGCCGCCGCCGAATGGCACCATAACGGCATCCAGTTCGGCCGCCTCGCGGTCAACGCGTCGGGCTCCGAACTGCGTGAACCCGATTTCGCCCGCTTCCTGTTCGCCACGCTCGAACGGTTCGGCCTGCCGCCGCAGAAACTGTCGCTGGAAATCGTCGAATCGGTGATCCTGGACGACGAGAAGACCGGCATCGCCGGCAAGCTCAGGCTCATCCGCGCGGCGGGCGTGCATCTCGAGCTCGACGATTTCGGCACCGGCTACGCCTCGCTCAGCCACGTCAACCCGAACGAGATCGACCGGCTCAAGATCGACCGCCGCTTCGTGCAGAAGATCAACACCAACGACGACAACAGCGCGATCGTCAAGGCGATCACCGAACTGGCGCGGGGACTGGGCATCTCGATCATCGCCGAAGGCGCCGAGACGGAAGAGGAACTGTCGTCGCTGCTCAAGATCGGCTGCGAACAGGTGCAGGGCTATTCGATCGCGTTCCCGATGCCGGTCGACAAGGCCCGCGACTGGCTCTCCCAGCGCTCGCCGAAGAAGCCGGTGCTGCGGTTGGCCAAGAGCAACGTGGCCTGACCCATCCTTTGCCACACCGGGGCGAATCCCGGTAAGGTGGCGGGATGCCGATCCGCCCGCTCTCCGAAACGATGGTGAACCAGATCGCCGCCGGCGAGGTCATCGAGCGGCCGGCGAGCGTGGTCAAGGAACTCGTCGAAAACGCACTCGACGCGGGTGCGGCGCGCATCGACATCGCGACGGCGGGCGGCGGGCTCAACCTGATCCGCGTCACCGACGACGGATCGGGCATTCCCGAGGCCGAACTGCCTTTGGCGGTCGCCCGGCACTGCACGTCGAAACTGACCGACGACATCAACGCCATACGGGCGCTCGGCTTCCGCGGCGAGGCGCTGCCGTCGATCGGCTCCGTGGCTCGGCTGACGATCCGGTCGCGGACGCCTCAGGCCGGCAACGGCGCGGAAATCGTCGTCGACGGCGGGCGGGTCGCGCCGGTGCGCCCCGCCGCGTCCAACACCGGCACGCTGGTCGAGGTGCGCGACCTGTTCTTCGCCACGCCGGCGCGACTGAAGTTCATGAAGGGCGAGCGGGCGGAGACGACGGCGATCGCCGACACGGTCAAGCGCATCGCCATCGCGTTTCCGCAGGTCCGCTTCAGCCTGTCCGGCCCGGACCGCGGCACGATCGACCTCCCGCCCTCGGCCGAAGGGATCGAGGGCCGGCTCAATCGTATATCCCAGGTGCTGGGCCGCGAATTCGCCGAGAATGCGCTCGCGGTTGACGCCTGGCGCGAGAGCGTGCGGCTCGAGGGCTACATCTCCATACCGGCCTACAGCCGCGCCAATTCGCTGCAGCAGTTCGCCTATGTCAACGGCCGGCCGGTGCGCGACAAGCTGATCGCGGGCGCGCTCAGGGCCGGCTTTGCCGATGTACTGCCGCGCGACCGGCATCCCGTCACGACGCTGTTCCTGACGCTCGATCCGGCGCTGGTCGACGTCAACGTGCATCCGGCGAAATCCGACGTGCGCTTCCGCGATCCCGGTCTGGTGCGCGGGCTGATCGTCGGAGCGATCCGCGAGACGCTCGCCCGCTCGGGCATCAGGGCGGCGACGAGTGGCGCCGAGGGGATGATGTCGGCATTCCGCATGGAAGGGGCATCGCCCAACGGAGCCTCGACCTGGCCTCGCGCCGACGCTCCCGCGCGCGGTTTCGGCTGGAGCGGCCCGGCCGTCCATCCGTCCTTCGGCCCGCCCGGCGGCTTCGGCGAGGCGATGCAGGCCGCGTTCGAGACGGCGCGCTCGACCGACATGCGCGCCGGGACGGTCGAGCCGGCAGCCGATCTGCTGGATCGCGACCTTGGCGCGGCCCGCGCGCAGGTGCACGAGAACTACATCGTCGCGCAGACGCGGGATTCGCTGATTATCGTCGACCAGCACGCCGCGCATGAACGCCTCGTCTACGAGGAACTCAAGAAAGCGCTCGCGAGCCGGGACATGCCCGCCCAGATGCTGCTGGTGCCCGAGATCGTCGACCTGGGAGAGGACGATTCGGAACGGATCGCCCGGCATGCCGGCACGCTGCGCCGGTTCGGCCTTTCGGTCGAGCGTTTCGGACCGGGCGCGATCGCGGTGCGCGAGACGCCGGCCATGCTCGGCGAGGTGGATGCGGGCAAGCTGATCCGCGACCTCGCCGACGAAATCGGCGAGAACGACACGACGGAGACATTGACGCGCCGGCTCGACGCCATTGCCGCGACGATGGCCTGCCACGGGTCTGTGCGGTCGGGTCGCAAGCTGCGACCCGAGGAGATGAACGCTTTGCTGCGGCAAATGGAGGCGACGCCCGGCTCGGGGACATGCAATCACGGCCGCCCGACCTATATCGAGCTCAAACTCGCCGACATCGAACGGCTGTTTGGGCGGAGGTAAGCGCATGCCGCGCCCCAGGGGCAACTTGACCTCCCGTCCGAATTGTGGCCGATGAAATCCTGCAGGCACGAGCAAACATGAACCGTTTTGAAGGCCCCGGCGCGAAAGAAGCGCGCATCCGCTATCTCGACGGCGACTTCCAGGTCGCCAGCCCGGGCTCGTTCGTGCGCTGCGCGGTGACCGGCGAGACGATCCCGCTCGACGAGCTGAAATACTGGAGCGTTGCGCGCCAGGAGGCCTATCTCAATGCCGCGATATCGCTCAAGCGCGAGATCGACATGAATCCGGGGCTGCGGAAGCGCGGCTGAGCCGTTGCCTCACCCTTCGAACGCGGCGAGCGTGTCGCGGATGATGCGCTCCGGAACATCCGGCATCTCGAACTCCACGTCGATCTCGATCACGGCCAGCCGGTCGAGAAAACGCGTAGCGACATCCGAGGCACGGCGAATCCTCACGGCGTCCTTTGCCGTCGTGACCAGATCCGCGCCGACGGCGTCGGCCTGGTCGAGCAAGTCGGCAAGGTTCTCGTCGGTGTAGTAATGATGGTCGGGGAAAGGCCGCGTCGCGGCGAGAGTTCCCCCCGCCTGCTCGACCGTGCGGAAGAATTTGTTCGGGTCGCCAATGCCGGCGAATGCGAGGAAGGAACGCCCCTCGACCCCGCTTCCCGGGCGCGGGCGGGCGACCGCGTCGTAAATCGGAAGGGCCGCGCGCGCGGCGAGGCGGACGACCGGATCGGCGGCGTCTCCTTTCCCCATCCGGATGACGGCGTCGGCATGGCGCAACTGATCGATCAGCGGCGCCCTGACCGGACCGCCGGGAATGATGTGGCCATTGCCCAGCCCGCGCTGCGCATCCACGACCAGGAGCCCGTAGTCGTAGTGGATGCGGGCACTCTGGAAACCGTCGTCCATGATCAGGAAGTCGCACCCTTCCGCGATCAGCAGCCTGGCGCCGGCCGACCGGTTGGCCGTCACGGCGGTGGGCGCCTCCGCGGCGAGCAGAAGCGGCTCGTCGCCGGTCGACTTCGCGCTGTCGTGATGCAGATCGACCAGATGCGGCTTGCCGAGGCTGCCGCCATGGCCGCGCGACAGGAAGCCGGGCTCCAGTCCCATGCGCCGCGCCTGCTGGGCGAGCGCGATGGCGATCGGGGTCTTGCCCGCCCCGCCGACGGTCGGATTGCCGACGCAGAGGACCGGCATCCCGGTCCGCTCGCGACGGGCATGCCGCATCCGCCGCGCGGCAGCCAGGCCATAGATGGAGGAAATCGGCCAGAGCAGCGCGGAGCGCCAGTCCGGACGATCCCACCAGAAGGGCGGGGCCTCGCTTGCCATTAGAGCGATCCAGCCTGGTCGGACATTGCTCTACCTGACCCTGCGGCCGTTCGCCTGTTCGAGGCGTGCCTTGACGATCAGCGGCTGGACATAGGGCTCGAGCGCCTTGAGCGTCTGGTTGAGCGCGCCGCGCATCGCCTCCACGGTCTGGCGACCGGCAGTGATCATCTCGCGGCGCTTGGCCGGGTTGACGAGCAGATAGTTCACCGCGCCGGCCAGCATGTCGGCGTCCCGGACGAGCCTCGCACCGCCGCTGTCGACCAGCTTCTGGTAGGCGTCGCGGAAGTTCTGGACGTTGCGGCCGGACAGCACCGCGGTATCGAGCAGTGCCGGTTCCAGCGGGTTCTGACCGCCCTCCGCCGTCAGCGAGCGGCCGACGAAGGCGATCTCGGTCAGGCGAAGATAAAGACCCATTTCACCGATCGTGTCGCCGAGCAGGATGTCCGTGTCGCTGCGGATGCGGTCGTTTCGGCTCCGACGCGCGACCTTCAGTCCGGTCGCGGCGAACTCCGCTTCGAGAGCGTCGGCGCGCTTGGGGTGGCGCGGGACGATGATGGTGAGGATGTTCGGATGGCGCTGCCTGAGCAGGCGGTGCACGGAGGCGGCCACCTGCTCCTCGCCGTCATGCGTCGAGACCGCCGCCCATGTCTGGCGCGAGCCAATCTGGCCCGAGAGGGTTGCGAGAGCCGCGTCGTCCACCGGAAGCGGCTCCGTATCGCCCTTGAGATTGCCGGACACCGTCACCGGCCGCGCGCCAAGGGTGCGGAACCGCTCGCCGTCGACCTCGGACTGGGCGATCACATGCGACAGGTTCTCGAACAGCGCCTCGGCGATATAGGCGCGCTTCTTCCAGGATGCGAAGGAGCGGTCGGACATGCGGCCGTTGACGAGTATCTGCGGAATGCGGCGTGAGCCGAGTTCCAGGATGGTCATCGGCCAGATCTCGGATTCGGCGATAATCGCCAGGTCCGGCGCCCAATGGGTGAGGAAGCGGTTCAGCGCCGGCTTCAGGTCGAGCGGCACATATTGGTGGATCACGCCTTCGCTAAAGCGGTCGCGCACGATCGCCGCCGAGGTGACAGTTCCGGTGGTCAGCACCACGTTGATGCCGAGGCCCATGATCCGCTCCACGAGCGGCGCGACGGCCAGCGTCTCGCCGACGCTGGCAGCGTGAAACCAGACCAGCGGTCCGGCGGGACGAGCCATGCCGGGGACCCCATAACGCTCCCGCCGGCGCGAGCGCTCCTCCTTGCCCTTGCTCGTGCGCCAGGCGATGTAGCCGCCGACGAGAGGATAAGCGGCAGCACCCGCCCATCGGTAGGTGGTCAAGAGCGTCCGTGCCCAACGTTCGCTCATGACCGGCCGTCCGCGAGGCGGTAGGCCTGGTCCGTCGCCGCGTTGAGCGCGTCGGTGACCCGTTTGCGGTAGTCCTCGAGCTCGCTTTCCGTTGCGTTCCTCGGCACCTGAATCGGCTCGGTCACGGCGACGCCGCAGCGTCCGAAGGGAAGATTGATCGTGGTCTTGTCCCAGCTCTTTTCCAGCACCTTGCGCCGGCTGGTGGCAAAGGCGACGCCGACGATCGGCCGGCCGGATATGCGCGAGAGCGTGATTATGCCAAGTCCTGCCTCGCGCGGGGTCCCATGCGGTATGTCTGCGATCATGCAGACCGACCTACCCTGGTCGAGCGCCTTTTTGAGGGCGATGAGCGCCCTCGCCCCGCCTTTTTCCGGCGAATGTTCGCCTTCGCGCCCGCCCGACCCGCGAATGGGCTCGAGACCGAGACGGCTTGCCGCCAATGCGTTGAGCTCCGCATCGGCGCTGCGGGAAAACATGGCGGGGAATCGCTGGCCTTTCGGAGTGTAGGCCGGAGCCAGAAGATGCTGGCCATGCCAGAGTGCATAGATGTACCTGAAGTCCTCGTCGAGAAACGTCTCGAACGGATCGGACCCCGCGGCGATCGGATTTGTCGCCTTGACGAAGCGCAGACCGTTGGCGAGCAGCGACGCCAGCAGGTTCTTCACGATCCTCGAATCCGCCAGCGGCTTGCGAATGCGGCGCCAGGCGCGGCCGAGCCGACTGCGCTTGCGTTCGGGGCGGGGCGCCTCGTGCTCGGCGGGCATTTCTCGAAAACTCACCGATCAGTGCCCGGCTGCCGTTTTCGAATCGGGATCGAGAAGTCGATGCAGATGGACGATGAAATAGCGCATATGGGCGTTGTCGACGCTGGCCTGCGCCTTCGCGCGCCAGGCAAGCTCCGCCGACTTGTAGTCGGGGAAGACGCCGACGATGTCGAGACCTTCGAGGTCGCGAAACTCCACGCCTTTCAACGACTTCAGCTCGCCGCCGAAGACGAGATGCAGTAGCTGCTTCTTTTCCCCGTCGCCCGACATCGCGTTCTCCTAAACGTTTCTTTCCGACCGGCCGCGGCATGCGCGGCCAATTCAGGCTTCCTGACGGATCAGAATATCCGAGAGCCTGTCTAGTAGATAAGGACCGCCCGCGACAAGCGAGCCGTGCTGCGGATTCACCCCGCCATAGCTCGGCGCCAGGCCGGTGCGCGCGAGAATGCCGCCTCCTGCCTCCGACAGCATGAGGTCGGCCGCGGCGAGGTCCCAGTCATGCGATCTCGGCTTGACGAAGGTGGCGTCAATACGGCCGGCGGCGACCATCGCGACGCGGTAGGCGAGAGAAGGAATGTAGGGCACCGTCCGCAAGGCCGGGAATTCGACGCGTGCCGCGTCGACCATTGGCTTCGGGCCAGCGATCGCCGGTGACAAGCCGGGCTCCTGCAATGCGAGCCTGCGACCGTCGAGAAAGGACCCGCTGCCGAGCCTTGCCGAATAGAATTCGCCGATGGCCGGGCACGCGAGAACGCCGACGAGCGGACGACCGGCTTCGACGACGGCGATGCTCACGCACCAGGTTTCGCGATTGTCGATGAAGGCGCGGGTACCGTCGATCGGATCGACGACGAAGAGCCGTTGCGTGCCAAGCCGGTCCGGCGTGTCGACGGTCTCCTCGGAGAGCCAGCCATAAGCCGGCCTTGCCTTGCGCAGGGTCTCCCGCAGATAGGTATCGACCGCGATGTCGGCCTGGGTCACGGGCGAATCGCCCGGTTTCATGCGGATCTCGTGCTTGCGGCCGAAATGGCGCATCGCGATCTCGCCGCCCGCGCGAGCGGCCTCGGCGATCAGTTCGAGATCGGCCTCCAGGCCGGAGGGAATGACGTCAGTTGCCTGCAAGGGTCATCCCTTCGACCATGAGCGTGGGTGCGGCCGTGCCGAAATTGCGGTCGAGATCGTTCGCCGGAACCAGCGCGAGGAACATGTCCTTCAGATTGGACGCAATCGTGACCTCTGTAACCGGGAAAGCGAGTTCGCCGTTCTCGATCCAGAAGCCGGAGGCGCCGCGGCTGTATTCGCCCGTCACCATGTTGACCCCCTGGCCGAAGACTTCCGTGACGTAGAAGCCGGACTTCACGGCCGCTATCATCTGCGCCGGCGAGACGTCTCCCGGCTCGATCGCCAGGTTGGTCGAGGTCGGCGACACGGACGAGCCCGAACGCGCGCCGCGTCCATTGGTCACGAGGCCCAGTTCCTTCGCAGCGGAGTTCGACAGGAACCAGTGCCCCAGCACGCCCTTGTCGACCATCGTCAGCTCTTGTCCGCGCACGCCCTCCCCGTCGAAGGGGCGCGATGCCTGGCCGCGCCTTCGCAGCGGATCGTCTGTGACGGTGATGGCCGCCGAAGCCACCTGCTTGCCCATCATGTCGCGCAGGAAGCTCGTCTTTCGCGCGACGCTGGCGCCATTGATCGCGCCCGCGAGGTGGCCGGCGATCCCGCGCGCGACGCGTGGATCGAACACCACCGTGATGGTGCCGGTCGCGACCTTGCGGCCGCCGAGGCGGCGCACCGCACGCTCTCCGGCGCTCTTGCCGATCGCCGCCGCGCTGTCGAGATCGGCGAAATGCTGCCGCGAGGAGAAGTCGTAGTCGCGCTCCATGCCGGTGCCCTCGCCCGCGATCGCGCTGACGGAACGGGAGAAGCGCGTCGCGGCGTAGTGGCCGACAAATCCGTGCGACGTCGCCAGCACCATGCCGCCTAGGCCGGCCGAGGCACTCGATCCGCCCGTATTGTTGACGCCCTTGACGGCAAGCGCCGCCTGCTCCGCCTCGAGCGCGGCTTCCCGCAACTGATCGGCGCTCAGTTCGGTCGGATCGAACAGATCGAGGTCGACCGTATCCTTCGCAAGCAGCGCCTCATCCGCCAGACCCTGATAGGGATCCTCAGGCGACACTTTTGCCATCGCGACCGCGCGCTCGGCGAGGCTGGCCGGATCGGACGCCGCGGTGGCCGAAACGCTAGCGACGCGCTTGCCGACGAAGACGCGCAGCGAGATATCGTCGCTCTCCGACGCCTCGGTCGACTCCACCTTGCCCAGGCGGACGGTCACGCCCTTGGAGCGGGACCGGACGGCGACCGCGTCGGCCGCATCCGCCCCTGCCCGCTTCGCCGCCTCGACGAGGGACGCCACGCGTTCGGCGAGTTTCTGCGAATCCGGCGTATCTGTCATGGAAGCTTCCCGCTTGTGATGGACGACGGCATGCGGTCCGCATGCCCATTCGCGGAGCGATGTGCCGTCAGGGTCCGGCCGTTCGCCGAAATCCGTCCGCTCGTCCAGCCCGGAGAGGGGCAGTCACGACTGCTGCCGGATTTCCGTCTTCCCGCGCCATTTCGGAAACAGAAATGACTCAATCTGATCTGACATAGCTCCGGACCCCATCTATTGTTCCCTCCGGGGTTCTGCAATGGGCAGCGGACAACGCCCGCCCGCCAATTCGAGACGAGACGCTTCATGGAACAGCACGGACCAGCGATCTACGCACAGGTGCTCCTGATGCTCGGCGGCGCCGTCATCGCCGCGCCGCTCTTCAAGCGCGTCGGCCTGGAGACGGTTCTTGGCTACATTGCCGCCGGCATCGCGATCGGACCGGTGACGCTCCTGATCACCGGCGGCGAGGAATTGCTGCAGCTCGGCGAACTGGGCGTCGTCTTCCTGCTGTTCATCATCGGACTCGAACTGAAGCCCGCCCGCCTATGGGCTATGCGGCGGGAAATCTTCGGCCTTGGCACCGCCCAGGTGGTGTCAACGGGCATCGTTCTCACAGCGCTTGCGGTCTTCCTGGCCGGGTTCGCGCTGCCAGCGGCGATTCTCATCGGCTTCGGCCTCGCGCTGTCGTCGACCGCCTTCGCGACCCAAATCCTCGAACAGCAGGGCTCGCTCAACCGGCGCTACGGCCAGATCTCGTTCTCGATCCTGCTGCTGCAGGACATGGCGATCGTGCCGCTGCTCGCGATCATCCCGATCCTGGCCCCCTTCGCGGTGGAGACGGAAGACCTGGGCTTTCAGGAACTGGCGATCGCCGGAGCCGCGGTGGCCACGCTCTTCGTCTCCGGGCGCTATCTGATCAATCCGCTATTCCGCATCATCGCCAACACGGGAGCGCGGGAGGCGATGATCGCCGCGGCGCTGCTCGTGGTGCTGGGCGCCGCGACGCTGATGCAGTTCGCCGGGCTATCGATGGCGATGGGCGCATTCCTGGCCGGCGTCATGCTCGCCGATTCCTCCTACCGGCACGAACTCGAGGCCAGCGTCGAACCCTTCCGCGGCATTCTTCTCGGCCTGTTCTTCATGGCCGTCGGCATGTCGCTGGATCTCGCGGTCATCCGGGACAACTGGCTGACGATCGCAATCGCGGTGCCGCTTCTGATGATCGTGAAGGCGGCGATCATCTACCCGCTCGCCCGACTGTTCGGCGCGAGCCATGACGACGCGCTGCAGGTCGCGTTGATCCTGCCGCAGGGCGGCGAGTTCGGCTTCGTCCTGTTTTCCGCGGCGGCCGGCGCGGCGATTCTCTCCGCGGAAACGTCATCGATCCTGATCGCGATCGTGACCATCTCGATGGCGATGACGCCGATCGCCGTCCGCCTTGGCCAGCAGTTGAAATCGCCGCAGGACGCGGACGAGATCGAGGAGAATTTCGAGGAGGCGGGCGCGGACGTGCTGATGATCGGATTCTCGCGCTTCGGCCAGATTGCCTCGCAGATCCTGCTGTCGGGCGGGACGTCCGTCACGATCATCGACAATTCGGCCAACCGGGTGCGCGCGGTCGAGAAATTCGGCTTCCGCATCTATTTCGGCGACGGAACGCGCAAGGACGTGCTCGAATCGGCTGGCATCCGCGACGCAAAGATCGTCGCGATATGCACGCGCGAGCGCGAAACCACCGACAGGATCGTCGACCTGATCCAGCACGACTATCCCGACGTTAAGCTCTACGTGCGCGCCTATGACCGGACGCATACGCTGCAGTTGCGCGCCAAGGGCGTCGATTACGAGATCCGCGAAACCTTCGAATCCGGCCTGATGTTCGGGCGCCGGACCCTCGAGGGGCTGGGCGTATCGGAAATGGAAGCGCTCGGCATCGCGGAGGACGTACGGCGGCGCGACGAGGAACGCCTGGCGATGCAGGCGTCCGGCGGCATCTATGCGGGCAACAACAAGCTGACGACGACACCGGTGCCCGAACCGCTGACGAAACCAACGCGGGAAGCCAGGCGCCTCGACAAGGCGATCGCTGAAGCGGACAAGAAGGAGCCGTCGGCGGCACCCGGCTGAGCGGAGGACAAGAGGGATGGACCAGGAAGGGACGCAGCCGGCACAGCCGCTGGAGCGCCCGCGCGCGGCCCGGTTCACGACAGGGTCGACGCTGCGCCACGTGATCTCGATGACGGCGACGGGCTCCATCGGGCTGATCGCCATCTTCGTCGTCGACGCGCTCAACCTGTTCTACATCTCGATGCTGGGGGTGCAGGAACTGGCCGCCGCGATCGGCTTCGCCGGGACGCTCCTGTTTTTCACCATTTCCGTGTCGATCGGTTTCACCATAGCGGCCTCGGCACTGGTATCGCGCGCGCTCGGCCGGGGCGACCGCGTCGAGGCGGCCAAACTCGGCGGCGCCTCGATGGTGTTCGTGGGGGCGGCCACCGCCGCGCTCGCCGCCGCCATCTGGCCGTTCCTCGACACGCTCGTCGGGTGGATGGGCGCCAGGGGAGAGACGGCGCGGATCTGCGCCGATTTCCTGCGCATCGTCATTCCCTCCTCGCCGATCATGGCGCTCGGCATGTGCACGACGGGCATCCTGCGCGGCGTCGGCGACGCGCGGCGCGCCATGTATGTGACGCTGTCCGGCGGCGTTGCGGCCGCGATCCTCGATCCACTGCTGATCTTCGGGCTCGATTTCGGTATCACGGGTGCCGCGATCTCGACCGTCCTGTCGCGTTTCGTGATCCTCGCGGTCGGCCTGCACGGCGCGCATATCGTCCACCACCTGATCCGGATGCCGGACCTTTCGCGTCTCAAGGCCGCGACGAGGCCGTTCTTCGGCATCGGCATCCCGGCGCTGCTCACCCAGATCGCGACACCGGTCGGCAACACCTACGTTACCGTCAGGATGGCCGATTTCGGCGACGATGCCGTCGCCGGATGGGCGATCGTCGGGCGCATCATTCCGGTCGCCTTCGGCGTGATCTTCGCCCTGTCGGGCGCGGTCGGGCCGATCCTCGGCCAGAACTACGGCGCGAGGCTCTATGGCCGGCTGACACAGACGATGCGCGACAGCCTGATCGTCACGCTGGTCTACTGTCTGGCGGTGTGGGCGCTGCTGGCGCTGTTTTCCGCGCAAGTGGCTGATCTGTTCGGGGCGCAGGGCGAGGCGCGCGAACTGGTGATCTTCTTCTGCCTGTTCGCGGCCGGCAGCTTCCTGTTCAACGGCGCGCTGTTCGTCGCCAATGCGGCGTTCAACAATCTCGGCTTTCCCGGCTACGGCACCGTCTTCAACTGGGGCCGCTCGACGCTCGGCGTGATTCCCTTCGTGTGGATTGGCGCGGATCTCTATGGCGCCAAGGGCGTCGTCGGCGGCTGGGCACTGGGCGCAATCGTCTTCGGCGTCGCCTCCGTGCTGGTCAGCTTCCGGCTGGTGCGGCGGATCGCTGTCGAAAAGGCACGCGGCAACGACCAGGTTCCACCGCCGCCGCCGACCGCGAACTCGCCCTTCTCCACCGGCAAGGCGGCGACGCTACAGTGAAGCCGCGTGCGCCCTGACCGCTTCGTCGACCGCGCGCTTGAGCTCATCCTTCAGCGGCGCGGTCGCGCTCATCACCTTGTCGATCTTCAGGAAATCGAGCACGCGGAACTTGGAGACCGGCGGCTGCATGAAGATATCCGGCCTGTGCCGCCCGAGCTTCGTTTCGATGATCGACTGCATCATCAATTGGCTCGTGCCAAACATCAGGTCGAGCGCTGTCGGCGCAATATTCGGATCGCCCTCCGGCGCGCCGACGACGTCGATCGCGATCAGGATATCGGCCTTTCCGAACAGCAGATCGAAGGGCACGGGATTGTAGAAGCCGCCGTCGATGTAATACCGGCCGTCGCGCAGAACGGGGCGGAACACGGCCGGGATGGCCGCCGACGCGGCAAGCGCCGACAGCAGGTCGCCGCTCTCGAACACCGCGGCCTTGTGCCCGTAGAAATCGGTGCCCGTCACCTTGAGCGGTATCTTCAACTGTTCGAACGTGTCCGGCACCGCATCCGGCAGGAACGCCTTGAGGATGCGGGGAATGTCGAACTGGCCCAGCCGAAAGCCGCCGGCCACCGCCTCGCGCAGGCTGCCGGGCCGCGATTTCCAGATCCGGCTCGCGACCTCGCCGCGGCGTCCGAGGATCGACTTGGCGTAGTGGTGGATGTCCGCGCCGCTCATGCCGGCGGCCATGCCCACTCCCATGATCGCGCCGATCGACGAACCGGCGATCGCGACCGGCTCGATGCCCAGTTCGTCCAGCGCCTCGATGGCATGGATATGCGCCAGGCCCCGCGCGCCGCCGCCGCCCAACGCCAGGGCGAAGGTCGGCCCTGCCGGCTTCTTCGCGCGTCCGGCGGCCGGAATCGTCACTGCACTGCGCCCTGCGAGATCGCCGGCCCGAGAACCATCACGGCAGGCTCCGAGCTGAGCAGGCGCTTGGCAACGGCCTTCACGTCCTCCAGCGTCACCGCGCCGATGAGTTCGGCGCGGCGATCGATATAGTCGATGCCGAGACCGTCGAGCTGCAGTTCCACCAGCGTCCGTGCGATCGCCCCCGACGAATCGAGATTGTTGATGGCGTAGGCGCCGATGACGTATTTCCTGGCGAAGTCGAGTTCGGCCTCGGTCGGCCCATCGGCTGCCATCTTGGCCACTTCGGACCGGATGATGGCGAGCGTCTCGGCCGCGCGGTCGGAGCGGGTCGAGGTGCCGATCGCAAGCGCGGTGGCGTAGTCGCGGTTCACCAGCGCGGAGCTGATGCCGTAGGTCAGCCCGCGCTTCTCGCGCACCTCCTCGAACAGGCGCGAGGAGAACGCGCCGCCGCCGAGGATGTTGTTCATCAGATAGGCGGCAAAGAACTGCGGATCCTTCCGCTCGATGCCCGGCCAGGCGAGCTGCAGGGTGGTCTGCGGCAGGTCGGAGGTCACGTCGATCTGCTGCGCGAACTTCGGCTCGGCGCGCTCTACCGGCGTCAGCGACGGTTCGGCGGGAAGCTCGCCGAACAGTTCGTCCAGCCGGCGCTTCAGCGTCTCCGCATCGATTGCGCCCACCACGCCGACAGCCAGGTTGCCGCGCGCAAAGACACGGGCATGGAACTGCCTGATGTCGTCAGGAACGATGGTCGCAAGCGTTTCCGCCGTGCCTTCGTCCGGCCGCGCATAGGGATGCTTCCCATAGAGCGCCTCACGCCACATCACCTCGCCCTTGGTCGAGGGATCGAGCGCCGCCGCCTGGATTCCGGCGATGATCTGGTCGCGAATGCGGTTCATCGGCGCGACATCGAAGCGCGGCGACAGGATCGCCATGCGCAGCAGGGTAAAGGCCTCGTCCTGCTGTTCGGCGAGCATCCGCATCGATCCGTAGACGGCGTCGCTGCCGGCGCTGAAGCTCATTTCCGCGCCGGCATCGTCCAGCCGGAGCTGGAAGGCATCGCTGTCGAGGTCGCCTGCTCCCTCGTCGAACAGGCCGGTCATCAGGTTGGCCAAGCCTTCCTTACCCCCCGGGTCCTGCGTCGAGCCGCCACGGAAGGCGAAGCGGATCGACACGATCGGCACCGAGTAGTCCTCGACCAGCCAGGCGCGGACGCCCTTGGACGAAACGACATCCTGGATCTTCACCTCCGCCTGCGCGGACGAGAACACGGCAAGGACGAATAGGAGAGCGAACGCGAGGAAGGCACCGACGTGCCGGCCGGCGGCCATGGAGCGGGTCATCATCCGGCATTTCCTCCCGCAGGCAGCAGATAGCCCGTCACCGCGGTGTCGGGCGACAAGTATTTCTTCGCGACGTCGCGGATATCCTCCGGCGTCACTTTCTTGATACGGTCCGGCCATTCGTCGATGTCGCGGATCGTGCCGCCCGTGGTCAGCGTCGAACCGTACATGCGCGCCATGCCGGACTGGCTGTCGGCGGCGAAGATCAGGCTGCGCAGGAAACGGTTGCGGGCGCGGTCGAGCTCCTCCTCAGTCACGCCGCCTTCGATCAGCTTGGCGATCTCCCCATCGACCGCGGCCTCGACCTCGGCCAGCGTCGCCGCCCCGCGCGGCGAGCCGTAGAAGGTGATGTCGGTGTGGTCGAGCGTGGTACCCTGGTAATAGGCGCCGGCCGATGAGGCTATCCCGCGCTTCACCACGAGTTCCTGGTTCAGGCGGCTGCGGATGCCGCCGCCGAGGATCTCGGTCAGGAGGTCGAGCGCCTCGGGTTCGCCCTCGAGCTTCTCGCGCACGGCGCTGGTGTAGGAAGGCACGAGCCAGTTCTTCTGGAAGCTCGGCACGCCGACGCGCGGATCCTTGAGCGTTACGCTGCGCGAGGTGTTCTGTTCGGGCTCCACCGGGCGGATGCGCGGCGGAAGATCCGGACCGCGCGGCACCTTGGCATAGGTGTCCTCCGCGAGCTTCCTGACCGTCGCGGCATCGACGTCGCCGGCCACGACCAGCACGGCGTTGTTCGGCGCGTAGTAGCGGTCGTAGAAGTCGGTCGCGTCCTTGCGGTTCAACTGCGCGATCTCATGGCGCCAGCCGATGACCGGCGTCGCGTATGGATGGTTCTGATAGAGCGTCGCGTCGATCTCCTCGGCCAGGATTCCGCCCGGGTCGCTGTCGACGCGGGAGTTGCGCTCCTCGAGGATGACGTCGCGCTCCGGCCCGATCACCTCGTCGGTGAGGATCAGGTTGCGCATCCGGTCGGCCTCGAAGCGCATCATGTCGGGCAGCGCGTCCGGCGACACCTGCTGGTAGTAGGCGGTGTAGTCATTGGAGGTGAAGGCGTTCTCCTGGCCGCCGATCTCGGCGACGCGGCGGGAGAATTCGCCGGGTTTCGCATTCTTGGTGCCCTTGAACATCAGGTGCTCGAAGAAATGCGCGATGCCTGACTTGCCGGGCTCCTCATCGGAGCCGCCGACCTTGTACCAGAGCATGTGGGTGACGACCGGGGCGCGGCGGTCGGGAATGACGACGACTTCCAACCCGTTGGCGAGCATGAAGTCGCTGACCGGCTCCCGCCGCACTTCCTGCGCCACCGCGACCGGGCCTAAAAGCAGCGCAAGCGCGACTGCGGTTCCTCTCGCGAGGCGCCTCGAATGTATGCCGAGCAATGCCCAAGCCC
The DNA here is from genome assembly GCA_043822005.1 of Pseudomonadota bacterium. GTDB lineage: Bacteria > Pseudomonadota > Alphaproteobacteria > Rhizobiales > Rhizobiaceae > Mesorhizobium_A. The sequence goes on from JBDRCE010000073.1 coordinate 51,210, forward strand.
TCCATGAATCAAGCGATTGTAGTCGCACATGTCGCGAAAGCGCGTGGCTGCAACATGGCCATCGCGAAAAATTGTCCTACGTCACCTCGATGAAGCGGATCACCGTGTCGCCATAGGCGCGCTCGTCGACGATGTCGAAGCCGGTACCCGGCGAGAACGGCGCGTCGGCGGCCTCTTCGACGACGCACAGGCTTCCCGGACCGATCCAGCCGCCCTGCCGCGCCGACTCGAGCGCGCGCTCGCCCAATCCCTTGCCGTAGGGAGGGTCGGCGAAGAGCAGATCGAATGTGCCGAGCGTCCCCGATGGGCCGAGCGCCGTGGCGTCGCGGCGGAACAGCTTTGTCCGGCCCTGCAGCCCAAGCGTCTCGATGTTCTGCCGCACCAGCCCGCGGCCCTCGGCCGATTCCTCGATGAACAGGCAGAACGAGGCCCCGCGCGACAGCGCTTCCAGTCCGAGCGCACCCGTCCCGGCGAAGAGGTCGAGCACGCGCCCGCCTTCCAGTCTGTCGGCGTAGCGATGCGCCAGCACGTTGAACACCGCCTCGCGCGTCCGGTCGGTCGTCGGCCGGATCGCGCTCGAGCGCGGCGTCGCCAGCGCCCGACCCCGAAACTCACCGCCGACGACGCGCATCAGCGGTCTTTACGCGGCTTTCCCTGCCCGGGCGGGCGGGAGGTCGGCGAGCGGAAACGGCCCTCGCGCTTTTCGCCGGCGCCGGCTTCCGGCTCCGCCTTCTTGCCCTGCGGCCGTGCGCCCGGCGCCATCCAGACATTGGCGCTGCGGGTCTTCGGCGGCTCGAACGGCTTTTCCGTCCGGCCACCCGGTTTGCCGCCGGGCTTGCCGAAGGGCTTTGCCCCGGGCTTGCCGCCCTTGCTTTCGAAGCGGGGACGATCCGGCTTGGTGCCGAGACGGCCGAGCACGTCCTCGCGATGCTCGTCGCGCGAGCGCTTGCGGTTCTTGATCAGGCCGCCCTCGCCGGGTTCGACGCGCCGTTCGCGGCGCGGCACGGTCGGTTCGGGAACCACCTCGTGTGAGCGGATGACCGGCTTGTTGGAAAACTCGTTGACGATAGGCGCCTCGAAATTAGCGCCGGACTCGGCGATCAGGCGTTCGCCCAGCTGGTCGCGCAGGGCTTTGCCCTTCAGTTCCTGCACGGCTCCCTCGGCCAGTTCGCCAAGCTGGAACGGACCGTAGGAGATGCGGATCAGTCGCGAGACGTCGAGGCCGAGCGCGCCGAGCACGTTCTTGACTTCGCGGTTCTTGCCTTCGCGCAGGCCGATCGTCAGCCAGGCATTGGAGCCCTGTTCGCGGTCGAGCGAGGCCTCGATCGACCCGTAGAAGACACCGTCGACGGCGATGCCGTCCTTCAGCCCGGCCAGCGCCTTCTCGTCGACCCGGCCATGAACGCGGGCGCGGTAGCGCCGCAGCCAGCCGGTGGCCGGAAGTTCGAGCACCCGCGCCAGCCCGCCATCATTGGTGAGCATCAGCAGGCCTTCGGTGTTGATGTCGAGCCGGCCTATGGTCATCAACCGCGGCAACCCCTCGGGAAGCACGTCGAAGACCGTCTTACGGCCCTCGGGGTCGCGGTTGGTCGTCACCAGCCCGCCGGGCTTGTGAAACAGGAAAAGGCGGGTCCGCTCGATTGCCGGGATCAGCTCGTTGTCGACATAGATGACGTCGTCGGGACCGACATTGACCGCCGGAGACGCCAGTACCTTGCCGTTCACCTTGACCCGGCCGGCGGCGATCATCTCCTCGGCGTCGCGGCGCGACGAGATGCCCGCGCGGGCGAGGCGCTTCGCTATCCGCTCGCCTTCCTCAGGCGCGGCTTCGTCGCGAACGGGGCGCGCTTCGAAAGGCCTGGTCCGACCGCCGGGGCGCGGAGCATCGCCATCGGGGCGCTTGCGGAACGGGCGGTCGCCGTCAGGCTTGCGGAACGGCCTGTCGCCGTCGGCCCGCGGGCGAAAGGCCCGCTTCGGCGCGTCGGACGAGGCAGCGGTAGCGTCGTCGCGGCGCGGACGATACTCGCGTTTCTCGCCAGGCTCCGCGGGCTTGCGGAACGGACGGTCGCCGTCCGGCTTGCGATAAGGCTTGTCGCCTTCGGCGCGCGGCCGATAGGCGCGCTTCGGCGCATCAGACGAGGCAGCCGCCGCGTCGTCGCGGCGCGGACGGTATTCGCGCTTCTCGCCTGCCTCGGCCGGCTTGCGGAACGGGCGGTCGCCGTCCGGCTTGCGGTAGGGCTTGTCGCCGTCGGCGCGCGGGCGATAGGCGCGCTTCGGCGCATCAGATGGGGCCGCCGCCGCGTCGTCGCGGCGCGGACGATATTCGCGCTTCTCGCCGGGCTCCGCCGGCTTGCGGAAGGGTCTGTCGCCGTCCGGCTTGCGGAAGGGCTTGTCGCCGGATTTGCTCGCGAACGGACGTTCGCCCGGGCTCGACTTGCGGAACGTGCGCCCCTCGGCGCGCGCCGGCTTCTCGCCCCGGTCCTCGCGCGGCTTATAGGCTCTCTTCGGGGCATCGGCGGATGCGGCAGCGTCGTCGCGGCGCGGCGGGGCCTTGCGCGTTTCGCCCGCGGCACCGGCCGGACGCGGAGTGCGCTCGGTCCGATAGGTGGTCGGCCTGTCGCCCTTCTTGGCCGCGGGCTTGCCGAATTTCGGCTTGCCGCCGCCGGGGCCGCGTCCGCCGGGATCGCGGCCGCCGGGGCCGCGGTTTCCCGGAGTTTTCTTTCGATCGTCGCTCATGTGGTCTTTGCCTCTCGGGGCGGGTAACTATCAGGTGCGCCGTTTTCGCGCGAGGGATTTCAAGGACAGATGCACGTTTCGCGACGCGATTTCATGGCTGAGGCGCTCGTCGAAGCCCGCGCCGCCGCATCACGCGGCGAAGTTCCCGTCGGCGCGGTCGTCGTGCGCGACGGCGCGGTCCTGTCGAAGGCGGGAAACCGCACCCGCGAGCTCAACGACCCGACGGCGCACGCCGAGATCCTGGCGATCCGTCAGGCCTGCGAAGCCATCCGCAGCGAGCGGCTGACCGGCGCCGATCTCTACGTGACGCTGGAGCCCTGTGCCATGTGCGCGGCAGCGATCTCCTTCGCGCGGCTGCGTCGGCTGTACTACGGAGCCACCGACCCCAAAGGCGGCGCGGTGGCGAGCGGCGGGCGGTTCTTCACCCAGCCGACATGCCACCATGTGCCTGAAATCTATGACGGAATGGCGGAAGCTGAAGCGGCCGAGCTCCTGAAGGGCTTCTTCCTCGACAGACGCTAATCTCGGCCGATGATTACCAGGGAAGCCAGGAGGCCCAGCCGGTGCCCTTCTTGGTGTGGCCGGCCTTGCGGCGCTTTTCCTTCTTCCACTCGTCCTCGCCGACATCGTCCGTCGGCGCGGTGGCGGCCGGGGCCCGATACTCCAGCGGCGGCTCGCTGAGATAGCGGCGCGCGGTGGGGTCACCCTGGTTGTTCATCGCCAGGCGCTCGTTGAATTCCTTGCGTTGCTTGGCTTCGGAGATGGCGCTGCCGTCCATGTTGACGTCGTCGCCGCGGGTGGCGCGGAGATTGCGGCGGTTCTTCTCGATCGGCATGTCGACCTCGGGCTCGAAGTCGAGATCGTCGCGCTTGACCGTCGCGTCGGCGCGGATGCGAGCCAGCCGCGCCTCGGGCGATTCGGGCCAGGCGCCGCCAGCCGAGGCCGTGGTGATATTGTCCTGCGGGGCGGGAAGCGCTGCGGTCTTCGGATCGGCCGGCTTCACCAGTTCCGGACGCGGCTTGTAGTCGATCTGCTCTTTCTTCTTGGGAGAGAGCGAGAACATGCCCGTCACGTCCTCCATCAGCTGGGTGTCGGCGGGCTTGCCGGTGCCGTAGGTCGGCGCCATTCCCATGCATCCCGAGAGCGCAAAAGCCGATGCCGCCACGAAGGCGCCGGCGGAAATCCTGCGGGTCATGCGGGCGTGCTCGATCGTCATCTTCATGTTCGTCCGCTTCATCCTGTTCGGTCGGCAGTCCGGGCGCGGCCTATGCCTTGCACACCGATACGCATCCCGATCCGGCGAAAAGATGGCGCCGGGATATCAGGACTGTTTATCCCATGGCATTGTCGAGGGCAACGACCGGACGTTGCCATCCGGTCACATTGCCCTGCAAATGCGAACAATCGCTAAAGACGGCCCAGTGTCCGCAACTCGCGAAGGGCCGCCGCGTCGCGCGCCGACACGTCGGGGAACTCCGCGTCGGAGCCGACGTCCTGCGTATAGCGCCACGAGCGCGCGCATTTCGTGCCCGGCGCCGGCGCAAAAGACACCGCCACGCCCTTCACCTCGTCGAGGCGGAAGGCATCCGACGGTCCGTCTCCCGACACGACCGAAATGGCGCTGGTGATCGCCACCTCGGCCATATCGACGTCCGCGACGGCGGCCGCGAGTTCCGCGTCGGCGATGAACACGCGCGGCGCCGCCTCCAGCGACGAACCGATCGTCTTCTTGGCCCGCTCCAGCTCCAGCGCGCCGGTGACGACGCGGCGGACCGTGCGCACCTTGCGCCACTTCTCGGCCAGCGCCTCGTTGCGCCAGGCGGTCGGGACATCCGGGAACTGCGTCAGGTGCACCGAGCGATCGCCGGCGTGGAGTTCGAGCCACGCTTCTTCCGTGGTGAAGGGCAGCAGAGGCGCCAGCCATTTCACCACGCATTCGAAGATATGCCGGACCACGACCACCGACGCCTTGCGGCGCACGCTCGACGGCGCGTCGCAGTAGAGCGCGTCCTTGCGCACGTCGAAATAGAACGCCGACAGGTCGACGACCATGAAGTCGAGCAGCGACTTGGCGATGCGCTTGAAGTCGAAGGCGTCGTAGCCCTTGCGCACCAGCTCGTCGAGTTCGGAAAGCCGATGCAGCATCAGCCGCTCGAGTTCCGGCATGTCGGCCAGCGCGACCTCCTCGCCCTTGTCATGCGCCAGCGTGCCCAGCATCCAGCGGATCGTGTTCCTGAGCTTGCGGTAGGCGTCGATGTTGGTCTGGAGCACGGTCTTGCCGAGCCGCTGGTCCTCCCAGTAGTCGGTGGTGGCGACCCACAGGCGCAGGATGTCGGCGCCCGACTGCTTCATCACATCCTGGGGCACGACCGTGTTGCCGAGCGATTTCGACATCTTGCGGCCTTCCTCGTCCATGGTGAAGCCATGGGTGATGACCGTGTCGTAAGGCGCGCGGCCGCGCGTGCCGCAGGCTTCCAGCAGCGACGAGTGGAACCAGCCGCGATGCTGGTCGGAGCCTTCGAGATAGACGTCGGCCGGCCATTTCAGGTCCGGGCGGTCCTCCAGCGTGAAGGTGTGGGTCGAGCCCGAGTCGAACCAGACGTCGAGAATGTCCTTGACCATCACCCATGGCTCGTTGGCACGGCTGCCCAGGAAGCGCTCCCGCGCGCCTTCGGCGAACCAGGCGTCGGCGCCCTCTTTCTCGAAGGCGTCGAGGATGCGGGCGTTGACCGCGTCGTCCTTGAGCACGTTGCCGTCCTCGTCGGCGAAGACGCAGATCGGCACGCCCCAGGCGCGCTGGCGCGACAGCACCCAGTCGGGCCGCTCCTCGATCATGGCACGCAGCCGCGTCTGCCCCTGCGCCGGCACGAAGCGGGTCGCGTCGATGGCGGACAGCGCGCGGGTGCGCAGCGTCGTGCCGTCGCCGAGCGGCAGGTCCATGTGGACGAACCATTGCGGCGTATTGCGGAAGATGACCGGCTTCTTCGACCGCCAGGAATGCGGATAGGAGTGCTTCAGCCGGCCGCGCGCGAACAGCATGCCGCGCTCGATCAGCGCGTCGATGACGACCTTGTTGGCGTCGCCCTTCTTGCCGTTGTCGTCGATGACACGCGCGGCGCCACCCTCGCGATCCGGCCCGAAGCCCGGCGCGTCCTTGGTGAAGTAGCCGGCGTCATCGACCGTGAAGGGGATGTCAGTACTAATGCCGCGCTGGCGCAAGTCGTACGCCTGGTCCATCCAGGCATCGAAATCCTCTCGCCCGTGCCCTGGCGCGGTATGCACGAAACCGGTTCCCGCATCGTCCGTGACATGGTCGCCGGCCAGGATGGGAACGCGGAACTCGTAGCCCCCGCCGAGACTACGCAGAGGATGCGAAAGCTCGGCACTGTCCAATTGCTCAGCTGTCACGGAACGCAAACGCTTGGACTTGATCTTGGCCTTCGCGAAAGACTCGTCCGCCAGTTTGTCAGCGAAGATCAGCTTTTCGCCCGGGCGGGGACCGAAGTCGTTTTCGGCGTCGATCACTTCGTAGAGTCCATACTGGATACGCGGGGAGTAGGATACCGCACGGTTGCCCGGCATCGTCCAAGGAGTGGTTGTCCAGATCACCACCGACGCGTCCATCATATCGCGCAGGTCGGCTTCACCCTGAGCGCCTCCGATGTTGCCAGCGGACGCCACCGGAAACTTCACCCAAACCGTGTCGCTCTCATAATCCTGGTACTCGACCTCCGCCTCGGCCAGCGCGGTGCGCTCCACCACGCTCCACATCACCGGCTTCGAGCCGCGATAGAGCTGTCCGCTCATCGCGAACTTCAACAGTTCGCCCGCGATCCGCGACTCCGCGTGGAAGTTCATCGTCGTATACGGATTGTCGAAGTCGCCGACGACGCCGAGGCGCTGGAACTCGCCGCCCTGCACCGCGATCCACTTTTCGGCATAGGCGCGGCATTCCTGGCGGAACTCGACCATCGCGGCCGGGTCCTTCAGGTCGGGCTTCTGCTTGCCCTTGGAGCGGTAGTTCTCCTCCTCGATCTTCCACTCGATCGGCAGGCCGTGGCAGTCCCAGCCAGGCACATAGTTCGAGTCGAACCCGCGCATCTGGAACGAGCGGGTGATGATGTCCTTCAGGATCTTGTTGAGCGCGTGGCCGATGTGGATGTTGCCGTTGGCATAGGGCGGGCCGTCGTGCAGCACATATTTCGGCCGTCCGGCCGCGTCCTCGCGCAGCAGCTTGTAGAGACCCATCTCCTGCCAGCGGGCGACGATCGCCGGCTCCTTCTCGGGCAGGCCGGCGCGCATCGGAAACTCCGTCTGCGGCAGGTAGAGCGTGGTCGAATAGTCGATCTTGGTGTCGGTCATCATCGGTCGTCAGGTTTCGCCCGGAAGCGCGGAAGCGCGCGGGCAGGCCAATATCACGGATGGAAAGACGCGCAAATGCGCGGGAGAAACCCGGACCGTCGGCAGCCGATCAGGCCGGCCGGACGGCCGGGCCGATAATTCGTATGGCGCGAGTGACGTGGCGCGAGGTCATGGACGGCTCTCTATCGCAGGAAACGCCCGGACGGAAGGGGGTGCAGCCTTCAGAACGCCATCCTGGCGTCCAGCGGCCCGAGCGGCCTGACGCTCGCCAGCAAAGCGCGCGCTTCCGCCTCGTCGCGCTTCATCTGCACGACGAGATCGTCGAGCGAGGAGAACTTCTCCTCGCCGCGCAGGAAGCCGAAGAACGAGACGGTGCAGGTCTGGCCGTAGAGATCGCCGGAAAAGTCGAAGACGAAGGTCTCGAGCAGCGGCGCTCCGGCTTGGTCCACCGTCGGCCGCCGGCCGAAGCTCGCGACGCCGTCATGGAGCGTTCCGGACGCGTCGCGCAGGCGCACCGCATAGATGCCGTGCCTGAGACCATTGTCGTCGGCGAGCGCCTTGTTGGCGGTCGGATATCCAAGCGTCCTGCCGAGCTGCTTGCCGCGGGAGACCACGCCTTCGACCGTATAGCGGTAGCCGAGCAGGCCCGCCGATTGAGCAACGTCGCCCTTGCACAGCAGCTCGCGGATAAGGCTCGACGAGATCACGTCCGCGCCCTCGTCGCGGAAAGCGTCGAGCAGCGAGACCTCGAAGCCCCTGGCGCGCCCCGCCTCCATAAGAAAGGCCGGACCGCCCTTTCGGTCCTTGCCGAAATGGAAGTCGAAGCCGGTGACGACGTGTCGGATGCCCAGGCCCCCGATCAGGATGCGATCGACGAATTCCTCGGCCGATTGCGCTGCAAAACCGGCGGTGAACGGTAGTTCCACCACCGCGTCGAAGCCGAGCGTCTCGATCAGCCTCGCCTTCAGGTCGGCCGGGGTCAGGCGGAAGAGCGGCACGTCTGGCCGGAAAAACTGGCGCGGATGCGGTTCGAAGGTCAGCGCAAGCGCCGGCGCGCCGATCGCCCGCGCCTCGTCGAGAGCGCGGCTCAGCACGACCTGGTGGCCGCGATGGACGCCGTCGAAATTGCCGATCGCCACGACGCCGCCCTGCAGGCGCTCCGGAAGCGTCGACAGGTCCGCTATGCGCGCGAAATCAGGCATCGCGTCAGCGCAGCCTCGGGATCACAGCCACGGGATGGTGGCCGTGCTTTTCCAGGAACGCCGCCAGCAGCGCCGGATCGGGCTCCAGCGTCTCGCCATATTCGCGCGCGTGGATGCCGCCGGTGACGTAGAGGATGTCGATGCCGTTCTGCTCGGCGCCCTTGACGTCGGTCAGCACGCCGTCGCCGATCGCCAGCGCCTCCTTCTCGCTCACCGGCCTGCCCAGGACCTCGGCCGCCGCCTCGAGGGCGGCCACATAGATCGGGCGATGCGGCTTTCCGGCGATCTGGGTGCGTCCGCCGAGCTGCGCATAGTCGCGCGCCAGCGCGCCGGCGCACCAGATCAGCTTGTCGCCCTTCTCCACCACGATGTCCGGGTTGGCGCAGATGAACGGCAGGTCGCGCGCCCGCAGCCGCCGCAGCATGTCGGCGTAATCGTCGGGCGTCTCGACGTCGTCGTCGAAGAGACCGGTGCAGACGACGGTGGAGGCTTCGAATTCCTCGACGATATCCACATCGAGCCCGTCGTAGATCGAAAGGTCGCGTTCCGGGCCGAGATGGAAGACCCTGCGTGCGCCGATCTTGATCAGGTCCCGCGTCACGTCGCCCGAGGTGACGATCCGGTCGTAGGCTTCGCGCGGCACGCCGAGTATGTCGAGCTGCGCCTGCACCTCGGCGCGCGGACGCGGCGCATTGGTGATCAGCACAACGGCCAGTCCCCGGGCACGCGAAGCGGCCAGTGCCTGCGAGGCATCCGAAAAGGCACGCACGCCATTGTGGACGACACCCCAGACGTCGGAGAGGATCACGCCATAGCGTCCCTCGATCTCCTGGAGCGAGTCGATCCTGTCCGCGTGATGGGCCATCGAGCCTCCGGATAGCGAGATTTGGTGCCGCAAGAAGTGGCCGCAGCGGGATTAACCGAACCGGTTCACCCTGTCACCAGCTTTCGCTTAACAGGAATGCCCCCGCATGCGACATACCGGCTGCCGGCAAGGAGCCGGTATCGCGCGGCCGCGAGACGATCGGGAGAGAGCGGGAGACACGTGAACCTGCTGAAATTGCCATTCGCAGTCGCCGCGGCGGTGCTCATTTTCGGCGCCGGGTTTGCCCTCGTCGCCACCGGCCAGACGCCATTCTGGTCGTTCCTCGTCGTAGTATCGCTGGCGCTCGCGGCGGGCGGCTTGGCGCTGGCGGGATATCTGCTTTTCAAGGTGGAGCGATTGCGGGGCGACATCGATCGGCTCGCGCGTACTCTCGATGGTGCGCTTAAGGATCTTGCCGCCGGCAACGAACGCAATTCGCTGACGCTCGGAGCTCTCACCGGAACGATCGACCGGCAGATCGGCGGCATGCTGGAGCGGATCGAGACCGCCGCGCGGCCGGAAGCCCCGGCTTCGCCCGCGAGTGGCGGGGGCGACGGCGCATCGCAGGACACAGGCAGCCGCAAGGCGCCGCAGAAAACGGATGCCGGCGAGAGGCTTCCCGCCGGCTGGGCCGACCGCGAACTCGAGCTCAGCCTCGAGCCGATCGTGTCGGTTTCGCAAGGCGCCGCCGCGGCGTTCGAAGTTCACGCCCACATTCTCCTCGAGGACGGGTCGGAGCGGGTCGTCAGGCGATTGTCGGAGGCGGCCAATCCGGCGGACCTCTGCGCCTTCGAACTCGCAATGGTCAAAGCCGCGATCCATGCGAGCCGCCGCAAGCTGGCCGCGGAAGCGAGACTGCCGCTTCATGTCGCCGTTTCGGCCGCGCTGCTCGGCAACGAAACCGCCGTCGGCGAACTCTGCGGACTCCTCGACCTTCACTCGGGACTGGCCAAGGGCCTGGTTTTCTCGGTTCCCGCCGAGCAGTTTGCCACGAAGGACAATTCGGTTCGGCACGGGATCGTGCGACTGACGATTTCGGGCGCAATTTTCGCGGCGGAAGGCTGGCCGCGCGAGGAGGACGCCCTCGAACGCCTGAAACTGCAAGGCGTGCGCCTCGTCAAGCTCTCGGCCGACCGCCTGCTTGATCGCGAGCGAACGCGGCGAAGATCCCCGTCCGGGGCGGATCTCGCCGAACTCATCGACAGGTCGAACATGGCCATAATCGCGATCGACGTAGCGTCCGACGAGGACGCCGTCGCGCTTCTCGACCTGGGCGTGGATCTGATGCGCGGGGAGCGGTTCTCGCCGCCGCGCAGGCTGAAACCATCGGCCAGGACCACATCCGCCATCGAAGCCGGAGCGTGACGGAAGCCGCTCGACGACATGGTTAACGCCCAATCAAGCGACATGCGGAATTCTGCTCGATCGAGGGAACCGGATGTTAGTGCGTTTCTGCGATCCTGAACGGTATGGAAGAAATCGCCGTGGGGGCAGGAACTCGATGATCGGGCGTTTTCGCAGGGATGAGAGCGGCCAATATGCGATGATGACGGCAATCCTCGCCGTCCCGCTTCTGGGCGCTCTCGCTTTCGCGGTCGACTTCACCGAAATGAACCGCCAGCGACAGGAAGTGCTGAATGCGCTCGATGCCGCCGGTATCGCGACCGCCCGGCGGGTGATCACCGGCGCGACCGATGCCGAACTGGTGGCCTATGCCAACGATTTCTTCGAAGCCAACCTCAGCTCCGTCGACCTGGCTGATACCACCCTCACGGTCGTACTGCCGAAAAACAACACGGGCGGCGGCACGCTCAAGATGTCGGCGAGGCTTAACTACAAACCCTACTTCTTCTCGGCATTCACCAATCTGGTGCATAAGACCACCGGCCGGTCCACAGAGATCAATTTCAGCGCCAGCACCGAAATACGACTGAAGAACACGCTCGAGGTCGCGCTCGTCCTCGATAATTCCGGCTCCATGAACTACGTCGGCACCGGCTCGGGACAGAAGCGGATCGACCTTCTCAAAGATGCGGCCAAGCAGCTCGTCGACACCATCTCGGGTCAGGCGGCGCAGATGAAGCAGGTGTCGAAACCGGTGCAGTTCTCGCTGGTTCCGTTCGCCGCCTCGGTCAATGTCGGCGCAAGTCACGACACCTCGTCCTGGATGGACACGACCGGCATCTCGCCCATTCATCACGAGAATTTCGACTGGTCGACGATGGGCGCTGTCGATTCGAACAAGAAGGTCGAGCTTAGCGGCGGCGCCTATTACAAGCGCGGCACCGGCTGGGGCACGGAAAAGGACAAGGTGATGACCCGTTTCACCTTGTACACGGACATGCAACGGCAGACCGGCAAGACCTGGGTCAAAACGGGTACGGAGTCGTATTGCAAGGAATACAGATGGAACGGCTCCTGCAGGACCTGGGGCACGCGCGATACGGGCTATTACAACCCTGTCTACGCAAGCTTCGCCTCCTGGCAGGGCTGCGTCGAGGCGCGCCCCTACCCCTACAACACCAATGACGCAACCCCGGCGGCTGGCACGCCGGCCACCCTGTTCGTGCCGATGTTCGCCCCGGACGAAACGGACCAGACGGACTCGAACAGCCGCCCGGCGAACAACAACTGGTGGAAGGACGTAACCACCAACAGCAGCGCTGCCGTCCGCCAGCGTTACATGCCCAAATACTACACGGCCGCGGCCGAAGGCACGGCCGCGATGGGGCTGGACGAAGGCCCGAATACGAGTTGCAGCACGACCCCTATCACGCCGCTTGTCGACGTCGCGGATGCGACAGGCATCTCCACGATCAAGACCGCGATCGATGCGATGACGCCAAATGGGGCGACCAACGTGCCGGAAGGCCTCGCGTGGGGGTGGCGTTCGATCTCCGGCGGCGAACCCTTCACGGAAGGCCGGGCGGATACGGAAAAGGGCAACGACAAGGTCGTGATCGTCCTCACCGACGGCGCCAATACCTACTACACGCCGACTTCGGTGACGGCACAGACCTATTCGGGAACCTACTGGAACTACGGCGGCAACGATCTTGCCGGTTCGAAGGCGATCTACTCCGCTTTCGGCTACCTCGTTCCCTACACCAACGCCTACAGCTACGGCCGTATGTTCCTCGGCACCAGCAATTCGATCAGCAAGACCGACTATTCCAACGCCAACTACTCGAAGGCAATGGACGAGCACCTCGCCGCCACCTGCACGAATGCCAAAGACAAGAACGTCATCATCATGACGGTGGCGCTCGATCTCGATCCGACCAAGGGAACAGCTGCCGAGAAGGCGGCGACGCAGGCCCAGATCGACGGCCTGACCAATTGCGCGTCGTTCTCCCGCTTCCGCAACGAGAAACTGTTCTGGAACACCAAGGGCGGCGATCTCGCGGAGACGTTCAAGAAGATCGCCGACGAACTGTCCAACCTGCGTATCGTGGGCTGACAGCCTGATGTCCGGACTTCGGGGCATCCGTTCGACCGGCATGTCGCTGTTGCGTCGCGCCGGTTCCAACCTAGGGCGGGTCGGCAGACGGTTCAGCCGCGACGATGCCGGCAGCTATGCGATAGCGTTCGCGATCGCGCTGATTCCCATTCTGGGCGGGATGGCGATCGCTATCGACTTCGCGGAAATGAACCGGCAGAAACAGGCGACGCTCAACGCGCTCGACGCCGCCGGCATCGCCACCGCGCGACAACTCGTCAGCGGCGGAACCGACGACCAGATCAAGGCCTACGCCCGCAGCTTCTTCGAGGCGAATCTCGGCCCGGTCGATCCGGCCGACACGGTGCTGAACGTCACCCTCCCCAACAACGAAGCCGGCGGCGGGACGCTGAAGCTCACCGCCGACCTGCGCTACCAGCCGGTCTTCTTCCCCGTCTTCACCAAGGCGCTGAAAGGTGTGCCCGATACCGACGCGGTCAATTTCTCGGCCGGCACCGAGATCCGGCTCAAGAACACGCTCGAGGTCGCGCTCGTGCTCGATAATTCCGGGTCCATGTCCTATCTCGGCTCGGGTTCGGGCGAAAAGCGGATCGACCTCCTCAAGACCGCTGCCAAGCAGCTCGTCGATACGCTGGCCGACCAGGCGAACCTGGTGAAGCAGGTCGAGAAGCCCGTCCAGTTCTCGCTCGTGCCGTTCGCCGCCTCCGTCAACGTCGGACCGGAGAATGCCGGCGCCGCATGGATGGACACGCAGGGACTTTCGCCCATCCACCATGAGAGCTTCGACTGGTCGACGTTGAGCGGGCCCAACAAATACGCCGAGAAGATCGGCGGCGTCTGGCGCAAGAAGGGCTCCGATTGGGGAGTCGAAGAGAACGAAGTCCTGTCGCGCTTCTCGCTCTACAAGGACATGAAAAAGATCGAGAGCCGCGAGTGGGTCGTCACCAGCCGCGAATATGTCTGCACCGAATACCGCGCCGACGGCAGCTGCCGCCGAGGCAAATGGGTCGAGACCGGCTATTATGAGGAGACGGTCGGCGCCTATGCCAGTTGGCAGGGCTGCGTCGAGGCACGGCCTTATCCATTCAACGTCAACGACGCGACTCCGGGCGTGCTCAGCGAACTCGGTGTGTTCGCCGGCGATCCCGCCAGCCTGTTCGTGCCGATGTTTGCTCCCGACGAGCCCGGCGACCGCTGGGCGACCGACGCAGACTCGAGTCCCGATGGCTATTCCGCTCCCAACAACTGGTGGAACGACGGGACAGAGGATTCCGCCGGCCAGACCCGGCTGAGGAATATGACCAAGTATTTCGACGTGCGGCCCTACGGCACGACGTCCCCCCAGGGCTCGGGGCCGAACTACAGTTGCACCACCAGACCGATCACCACGCTTACCGACGTGGGCACGGAGGAAGGCCGCGCGGCCGTCAAGGCGGCGATCGACGCCATGGAGCCCAATGGCGCGACCAACGTGCCGGAGGGGATGGCCTGGGGCTGGCGCACGATCTCGAGCGGCGAACCGTTCACCCAAGGCCGTCCCGACAACGAGAGGGGCAACGACAAGGTGGTGATCGTGCTGACCGACGGCGCCAACACCTACTATACGCCCTCCTCGCTCGGCTATTCCGACCCCGCCGGTTCGAAATCCACCTACTCGGCCTATGGCTACCTCGCGCCGTCCTACGACGGAACGGGGACGGCCCGGCTCTTCCTCGGCACGAGTTCCTCGATCGGCCGCTACGACTACTCGAACGCGAATTACACCAACGCGCTCAACGAACAGATGGGAACGCTGTGCGACAACGCGAAGGCGGGGAAGGTCTTGGTGATGACCGTTTCGCTCGACCTGTCGACCTCGAACAGCACCGAGAACGCGGCAATCGAGGCGCTGAAGAAATGCTCCTCGGACTCGCGCTTCCGCCGGAATGCCGACGGAACCGCCGCCAAGCTCTACTGGAACGCCACCGGCAGCAATCTCGCCGAGAAGTTCAAGGAGATCGCCGACGAACTGTCGAACCTGCGTATCGTCGGCTAGAAGAGCGGCAGCGATCTCAGTACCAGCACCGCCGCGACGATCAGGCCCTTCAGCCCTCGGGCCACCCCTCATTCGGGCCGCTCGTCCTTGACATCAAAATGGCGAGCGCCTATCTGAGCGGCGCGTTAGCACTCGCCATATGTGAGTGCTAACAGACGGTCCGGCCCACCGGACGTCGGCAATTCAAAAATTCGCTCAAGGGATCAAAAACATGGCAAAGTCGAATTTCCGGCCGCTGCACGACCGCGTTGTCGTCCGCCGGGTCGAGTCCGAAGCAAAGACCAAGGGCGGGATCATCATCCCCGACACCGCCAAGGAGAAGCCGCAGGAAGGCGAGATCGTCGCCGTCGGCTCCGGCGCGCGCGACGAGGCCGGCAAGCTCGTTCCGCTGGACGTCAAGGCTGGCGACCGCGTGCTGTTCGGCAAGTGGTCCGGCACCGAAGTGAAGCTCAACGGCGAGGACCTTCTGATCATGAAGGAAGCCGACATCATGGGCATCATCGGCTGATCCAGGCCGAGCTCGTTTCCCTTCAACAGATATTCGGGCCCCACGGCCCAGGAGCAATCAAATGGCAGCCAAAGAAGTAAAGTTTTCCCGTGATGCCCGCGAGCGCATGCTCCGCGGCATCAACATCCTCGCCGACGCGGTGAAGGTCACGCTCGGCCCCAAGGGCCGCAACGTCGTCATCGACAAGTCCTGCGGCGCGCCGCGCATCACCACGGACGGCGTCACCGTCGCCAAGGAGATCGAACTCGAAGACAAGTTCGAGAACATGGGCGCGCAGATGATCCGCGAAGTCGCGTCCAAGACGAACGACATCGCCGGTGACGGCACGACGACCGCCACGGTCCTCGCCCAGGCGATCGTCCAGGAAGGCCACAAGGCGGTTGCCGCCGGCATGAACCCGATGGACCTGAAGCGCGGCATCGACCTCGCCGTCATCGAAGTCGTCGCGTTCCTCAACAAGAACACCAAGAAGATCAAGACCTCCGAGGAAGTCGCCCAGGTCGGCACGATCTCCGCCAATGGCGAGTCCGAGATCGGCGAGATGATCGCCAAGGCGATGCAGAAGGTCGGCAACGAGGGCGTCATCACGGTCGAGGAAGCCAAGACCGCCGACACCGAGCTCGAAGTCGTCGAAGGCATGCAGTTCGACCGCGGCTACCTGTCGCCGTATTTCGTCACCAACCCGGACAAGATGGTTGCCGAGCTGGAAGACGTCTACATCCTCCTGCACGAGAAGAAGCTCTCCAACCTGCAGGCGATGCTCCCGGTCCTCGAGGCCGTGGTGCAGACCTCCAAGCCGCTCCTCATCATCTCGGAAGACGTCGAAGGCGAGGCTCTGGCCACGCTCGTCGTCAACAAGCTGCGCGGCGGCCTGAAGATCGCCGCCGTCAAGGCGCCGGGCTTCGGCGATCGCCGCAAGGCGATGCTCGAGGACATCGCGATCCTGACCGGTGGCCAGGTGATCTCGGAAGACCTCGGCATCAAGCTCGAGAACGTCGGCCTCAACATGCTCGGCCGCGCCAAGAAGGTGTCGATCTCCAAGGAGAACACCACCATCGTCGACGGCGCCGGCAAGAAGGCCGAGATCCAGGGCCGCGTCGCCCAGATCAAGGGCCAGATAGAGGAGACCACCTCGGACTACGACAAGGAGAAGCTCCAGGAGCGTCTCGCCAAGCTCGCGGGCGGCGTCGCGGTGATCCGCGTCGGCGGCGCGACGGAAGTCGAAGTCAAGGAGAAGAAGGACCGCGTCGACGACGCGCTGAACGCCACGCGTGCAGCCGTTGAAGAAGGCATCGTCCCCGGCGGCGGCGTAGCACTCCTGCGCGCTTCGCTCGCCATCAAGGTGACGGGCGCCAATGCCGACCAGCAGGCCGGCATCAACATCGTCCGTCGCGCGCTGCAGGCTCCGGCCCGCCAGATCGCCACGAACGCCGGCGCTGAAGCCTCGATCGTCGCGGGCAAGATCCTCGACAACAAGGGCGCGACCTACGGCTACAACGCCCAGACCGGCGAGTATGGCGACATGATCGCCATGGGCATCGTCGACCCGATGAAGGTCGTGCGCACGGCTCTCCAGGACGCGGCCTCGGTCGCCGGCCTGCTCGTCACCACCGAAGCCATGATCGCCGAAGCTCCGAAGAAGGAGTCGGCCGGCGGCGGCATGCCGGGCGGCATGGGCGGCGGCATGGGCGGCATGGGCGGCATGGACTTCTGATCCAGCCACCTCGCTCGAGAATACGGAAAGGGCGGCCGAGAGGTCGCCCTTTTTTATTTGTCTTACGTCGGAACGGAGTGCTGGCGACCGCGTTACCCCGATGTTCCAGATGAAACGAACGGAGCAATCCGAAACGACATCAGGACACAAGACGCCCTCCACGAACATACGATCGCGGGGGGCGTTTTTGCGTCGGGCTGAACGCTTGCTTGACATTCGTCATGGCGTGAGAAATCTTCTCACATATGGGAATCGATAACATCGACGACGGGGCCTTGGGCCGGCAGATCGCCGACCGCCTCAAATCACTGCGCTCCGCCCAGGGCTGGTCGCTCGACGAACTCGCCGCGCAAAGCGGCGTCAGCCGCGCCACCCTCTCGCGGCTGGAGAACGCGGAGGTCAGTCCTACGGCGCAGGTCCTCGGCCGGCTGTGCGCGGCCTACGGGCTGACGATGACCCGGCTCATGGGCATGGTCGAGGACGGCTTTTCGCCGCTGATCAGGACCCGCTCGCAACCTGCCTGGGAAGACCGCTCTGTGGGTTTCGTCCGCCGCTCCGTGTCGCCTCCGTCGGCAGCACTCGCCGGCGAGGTGCTGGAATGCGAGCTACGACCCAACGCGTGCATAGACTACTCGCAGCCGCCGCGCCCGGGGCTCGAACACCACCTGCTGATGCTGGAAGGCGAACTCGTGCTGACGATCGAGGGCAAGCGCCACGACCTCGTATCGGGCGACTGCCTGCGTTACCGGCTCTACGGCGCGAGCCGCTTCGAGACGCCGCCGGGGACGGGCGCCAAGTATCTTCTCTTCATCGTGTGAGGACCATGACCGCTTTTGCCATCACCGCCTTCGGACGCGACGACCTCGAAGCAAACATCGAAGTGCTTGGCGACATGATGCACGCCTGCGTGCATGCCGGCGCCAGCATCGGCTACATCCTGCCCTATTCGCACGAGGACGGTGTCGCCTTCTGGAGGGGAAAGGTGCTGCCACGGCTCGACGGCGGGAACCTCGTTCTCCTTGCGGCGCAGGCGGATAGCCGGATTGCCGGCGCCGTCCAGCTCGACTACGACACGCCGCCCAACCAGCCGCACCGGGCCGAAGTGCGCAAGCTGATGGTGCATCCCGATTTCCGCCGCCGTGGTCTCGCGCGCCTGCTGATGGCCGGGATCGAAGACAAGGCGCGCGCGCTCGGACGCAGCCTGCTCACGCTCGACACCCGCACCGGCGACCATGCCGAGCCGCTCTACGAATCGATCGGTTACCGGACGAGCGGCATCATCCCGGGCTACTGCCTCGATCCGTTCAAACCGGAGTTCGATTCCACCACGATCATGTTCAAACAGCTCTGAGTGCAAGAATCTCTTGAATCGGGGAATTCCATTCCCCGGACGCGATGCCGCAGGGTAGCGCTGTCGCTTGGCTGCCTGCGTCTCAGCGTCTAGGGTCCGAGGGTATTTTGAGGGGCTCGGATGCAGGAATTCCTGATTTTCGCACTCGTCGGCTTCCTTGCGCAGGCAGTCGACGGCGCACTCGGCATGGCGTACGGCGTCATCTCGTCGACAACGCTTTTGGCGTTCGGCGTCGCGCCGGCGAATGCGTCGGCCGCCGTGCATACGGCGAAACTGTTCACCACCGCCGCGTCCGGAGCGGCGCATTTCCGACTCGGCAACGTCGATCGACACCTGTTCGTCCGCCTGGCGCCCTTTGGCGTCGCGGGGGGCATCGCGGGCGCCTTCGTCCTCACCTCGGTCGATGCCCATATCGTCAAGCCGTTCGTCACCTCCTACCTCGCTCTCGTGGGGGTCTGGCTCCTCGTCCGGTCGTTCCGCAGGCTGCCGACGCGGCCCGTGCCGGCGCGCATCGTGTCGCCGCTCGGCGCGGTTGGCGGCTTCCTCGACGCGATCGGCGGCGGCGGATGGGGACCGGTCGTGACGACCGGCCTGCTCGGCTCGGGCGGTGCGCCGCGCTACGTCATCGGAAGCGTCAACGCGTCCGAGTTCCTCGTCTCGGTCGCCGTGGCGCTGTCGTTCCTGTTCGCGCTGCTGAGCGGCCATTGGGACGACGCCGGCGCGATGTCGGCCAATCTCACAGCCATTGCCGGCCTGATCATAGGCGGGCTGTTCGCGGCACCGCTCGCCGGCCTTGTGGTCATGGCGGCGGAGGAGACTCTGCTGCTACGCCTCGTCGGCTGCCTCATCGTCCTCCTGGCAGGATGGCAGACCGCCCAGTATTTCGGAATGGCCTAACCAAAGCACATCCTGAAATTGCACAACCTGCGAACCAGTCTACTGTCATAGGTTGTATGAATCGAAGCGGCAGATCGGCAAGAGTGCCGAGAATTTCAGCACATTAACCGCGCGTTAGCGCGTGTACCCTAGATATTCCCCCAGCGGAAGTTGCGGCGAGGGGCCGCTCCGCTCGTTCAGGCTGATCGCTGCCGGGCTTTCGAGACGGCATAGCAATCCAACCAGGACGCGAAACATCGGGGTAAAAATGCGGACGGCAGCGGCGAAGAGCTATCAACCAGCCGACATCGCGACGAAGATCGCAATGACGATGCGTCAGATGGGCGTCATCGGCCTGCCTCGCAATTATGAAATCTTCTACGAGATCTGCACGGGCAGCAATGAAGCCCTCTGTGACGACGTTCGCGCACTCGGTCCGCTCCCGACGCAGGACCAGCTCGACCGCATCGGCCGGAAATACCTCTCGGGCTCCAACGGACCGAGCGTTGTGGAGGACGTGCGCGACCAGGTCGCCACGAAGATCGAGGAAGTCATGGGCCTGCTGCGGCGGGAGCGTTCCTCGCTCGAGAAATACGGCAGCATCCTCGACAAGACCTCCAGCGGCCTCAACAACCAGATCACGCAGGATATTCTCCTGCGGATCGTCGGTATCATGTCGGCGGCGACCGAGAGTACCCTCGAACAGGGACGTCAGATCGCGACGTCGATCATCGACAAGTCGGCCGAGCTCGAAAAGGTCAAGATCACCCTCGAGGAATACAAGAAGCTCGCGGACACCGATCCGTTGACGCATATCTGGAACCGGCGCGCCTTCGACCGCGCTCTCGCGTCCGTCTACGACAGCGACAAGGGGCGCATGTTCAACGCGCTCATCATCGCCGACATCGACCGCTTCAAGGAGTTCAACGATCGCCACGGCCATCCGGTCGGCGACCGGATTCTCCAGCTCGTGGCCGACATCGTCGGCACCAATGTCCAGCCCGGCATGTTCGTGGCGCGGACCGGCGGCGAGGAGTTCGCCATCATCGCCGAAGGCATGAGCGAAGAGGGTATCTCGAAGGTCGCCGAGGCGATCCGCATTGCGGTCGAAACCGCGCCGTTCGTCAGTAACGACACCGGAATGAACTATGGGCCGGTCACCATCTCGATGGGCATCTGCATGGCGTCCGAAGCCGCCGGCCCCGAGGATCTCTACATCAAGGCCGACCGTGCGCTCTATGCGTCCAAGGTCAGCGGCCGAAACCAGGTGACGCGCCATTCCGCTCTCGCGGATGGAAAAGTGCGCAAGAACTGGTTCATCTACCGCAAGGATTAGGCCGTCAGCGACGGCCGCAGGTCTTTCAAACGATTTTGTCGTGCCTGCCCGCAGGCTGACCGCTTGAACGCGTCGCGCGTAGCGGATAGTCCGCACACGTCATTGCAGAACGCTGGAGAGACCGCTTGTCCAAGACACGCACCGAGACCGACACATTCGGGCCCATCGAGGTCCAGGCGGACCGCTACTGGGGTGCGCAGGCCCAGAGGTCGCTCGGCAATTTCAAGATCGGCTGGGAGAAGCAGCCGATGTCGGTTGTCCGCGCGCTCGGCATCGTCAAGCGCGCCGCCGCGGAGGCCAATATGGAGCTGAAGCGGCTTGATCCCGCGGTTGGCAAGACGATCGTCGATGCCGCGCAGGAAGTGATCGACGGCAAGCTCAACGAGCATTTCCCGCTCGTCGTCTGGCAGACCGGTTCGGGCACCCAGTCCAACATGAACGCCAATGAGGTGATCTCGAACCGCGCGATCGAGATGCTGGGCGGCACGATGGGCTCGAAGAAGCCGGTGCACCCCAACGACCACGTCAACATGAGCCAGTCGTCGAACGACACCTATCCGACGGCGATGCACATCGCCTGCGCGGAGCGGATCGTCCATGACCTGCTGCCCGCCCTGAAGCACCTGCACAAGGCGCTGGAGAAGAAGTCGAAGAAGTTCGCGAAGATCGTCAAGATCGGCCGCACCCATACGCAGGACGCCACCCCGCTGACGCTCGGCCAAGAGTTCGGCGGCTATGCCGCCCAGGTTGCCTCATCGATCAAGCGCATCGAGGCGACGCTGCCCGGCCTCTACGAACTCGCCCAGGGCGGCACGGCCGTCGGCACCGGCCTCAACGCACCTGTCGGCTTCGCCGAGAAGGTCGCCAAGCGCATCGCCAAGATCACCAAGCTCCCCTTCGTCACCGCGCCGCACAAGTTCGAGGCGCTGGCTGCGCACGACGCGATGGTGTTCTCGCACGGCGCCATTAACGCGACCGCGGCCGCCCTGTTCAAGATCGCCAACGACATCCGCTTCCTCGGCTCCGGCCCGCGCGCGGGCCTGGGTGAACTGTCGCTGCCGGAGAACGAGCCCGGATCGTCGATCATGCCGGGCAAGGTTAACCCGACGCAGTGCGAGGCGCTGACACAGGTCTGCGTCCACGTGTTCGGCAACCACGCCGCGGTGACCTTCGCCGGCAGCCAGGGCCATTTCGAGCTCAACGTCTACAATCCGGTGATGGCCTACAATTTCCTGCAGTCGGTTCAGCTCCTGTCCGACGCGGCGGTGTCCTTCACCGACAATTGCGTCGTCGGCATCGAGGCGCGGGAAGACAACATCCGCGAGGGCGTCAACCGCTCGCTGATGCTGGTTACGGCGCTGGCGCCGAGCATCGGCTACGACAACGCCGCCAAGATCGCCAAGACCGCGCACAAGAACGGCACGACCTTACGCGAGGAAGCGTTGAAGACCGGGCTCGTCTCGGCCGAGGATTACGATCGCATCGTCCGGCCGGAATTGATGATCCAGCCGGGTTGATGAATTCCTGAACAACATTTCGTGACTGTTCAGAAAACGTAAACACTGAGTCAGTCGGTTGGGGGACTACCGCGCGCCATCGCATCGGGTATGGCTTTGGCGACGTTCCCTCACCGAAGGCTCCCATCATGAACAACCTCATTCTGCTCGTCGCCCGCATCCTCCTGTCCGTGATGTTCATCATGGCGGGCCTTCAGAAGTTCGGCGACATCGGCGGCACCGCCGGCTACATCTCCTCGGTCGGCCTGCCTGCCGGTTCGGTACTCGCCGTTCTCTCGGGCCTCCTCGAAACCTTCGGCGGCATCGCCATCCTCATCGGCTTCCAGACGCGCATTGCCGCGTATCTGCTTGCCGCCTTCTGCGTCGCCGCCGCGCTGCTCTTCCACACGAATTTCGCCGACATGACGCAGATGCTGTTCTTCATGAAGAACATCACGATCGCCGGCGGCTTCCTTGCGCTGTCGGTTGCCGGCGCCGGTTCGCTCTCGCTCGACGCGCGCCTCGGCAAGATCGCCTGACCGCATCCTCCCTACCCTGCCTCGAAACGCCCGGCCTCGCGCCGGGCGTTTTCGTTTGCGCGAAAAGAGCGTAAGGTCGGATCGTTCCGCAGGGGAAACCGTGAATGACCGACATCGGCCTCATCGTGGCGCGCGTGATGATCGCGGCGATGTTCATTGCCAGCGGTTACGGCGCGCTGATGGACCTGTCGGGCGCGTCGGCCTATTTCGGCGGGCTCGGCCTGCCGGTCCCGCTTCTGGTCGCGGTCGGGACGGCACTTTCGAGATCGCCGCGGGCGCGCTCCTCGTCGTCGGCTTTCAGACGCGCCTTGTCGCGGCGGTGCTCGCCGCGTTCTGCCTGTTCGCCACCTATGTCGGCCATTACGGCCAGGGTGCCGACGCCGCGTCCGCCTTCACGCACCAGCAGATGCTCCTGAAGGACATCGCGGTCGCCGGCGGGCTGATCCTCGTCGCCCTGTTCGGGGCCGGCATGCTGTCCGTCGACGCCTGGCTCGCACGGCGGACCAAGATCTCGCCGCTCGCCGAAAACGGCTAGGCGGTTTTTGCTTCCGTCAGGCCGAGTTCGCCGATCATCTCCTCGCGCATCAGGAACTTCTGCGCCTTGCCGGTGACGGTCATCGGCAGCGATGCGCGGATGCGGACGTAGCGCGGGATCTTGTAATGCGCGATCTGCCCCTGGCAGAGGCGCGGATCTCCGCCTCCGTCGGCGGTTCGCCGGGTGCCGCGACGATCCAGGCGCAGATCTCCTCGCCGTAGCGGTCGTCGGGAACGCCGAACACCTGCACCTCGCGCACCTTGGGGTGGCGGTAGAGAAA
This sequence comes from Pseudomonadota bacterium, assembly GCA_043822005.1. Lineage (GTDB taxonomy): Bacteria > Pseudomonadota > Alphaproteobacteria > Rhizobiales > Rhizobiaceae > Mesorhizobium_A. The sequence goes on from JBDRCE010000073.1 coordinate 74,505, forward strand.
CTCCTCCACCTCGCGCGGATAGACGTTCTCGCCGCCGCGGATGACCATGTCCTTCACCCGGCCGACGATGTTGCCGTAGCCGTCGGCATCGATCGTGGCGAGGTCGCCGGTGTGCATCCAGCCGTCGGCGTCGAGCGCCTCGGCGGTGCGCTCCGGATCGCCCCAATAGCCCTGCATGACCGAATAGCCGCGCGTGCAAAGCTCGCCGCGCTCGCCGACCGGCACGGTCACTCCCTTGTCGTCGACCACCTTGACCTCGACATGGGGATGGACGCGGCCCACCGTCGAGACGCGCCGGTCGAGCGGGTCGTCGGTGTGGCTCTGGAAGGAGACCGGGCTCGTCTCGGTCATGCCGTAGGCGATCGTCACCTCGCGCATGTTCATCTTCGAGACCACCTTCTTCATCACCTCCACCGGGCAGGGCGAGCCCGCCATGATGCCGGTGCGCAGGCTGGTGAAATCGAAGCCGGCGAACTCGGGATGGTCGAGCATGGCGACGAACATGGTCGGCACGCCGTAGAGGCCGGTGCATTTCTCGGCCGTGACGGCCTTCAGCGTCGCCAGCGGGTCGAAGCCCTCCGACGGAAACACCATCGCCGCGCCCTTGGAGACGCAGCCGAGCGTTCCCATCACCATGCCGAAGCAATGGTAGAGCGGCACCGGAATGGCCAGCCGGTCCTCGTGGGTGAAGTCCATCGTCGCCGTGACGAAATTGCCGTTGTTGACGATGTTGCGGTGGGTCAGCGTCGCGCCCTTCGGCGCGCCCGTCGTGCCCGAGGTGAACTGGATGTTGATCGGGTCGGTGGGCTTGAGCGTCGCCGTCGCCGCGTCGAGCGCCGCGATGCCGTCCGACGTCGCCATGGCCAGCACGTCGGCGAAGTTGAACATGCCGGGCGACGTCTCCTCGCCCATGCGGATCACGGTCGTCAGGTGCGGCAGCTTCGCCGCCTTGAGCTGCCCCGGCGCGCAGGTGGCCAGTTCGGGCGCCAGTTCGCCCAGCATGCCGAGATAGTCGGAAGTCTTGAAGCTCGAGGCCAGCACCAGCGCGCGGCAACCGACCTTGTTCAGCGCATATTCAAGTTCGTAGAGCCGGTAGGCCGGGTTGATGTTGACCAGGATCTGGCCGATGCGCGCGGTGGCGAACTGGGTCACCAGCCATTCCCAGCGGTTGGGCGACCAGATGCCGATGCGGTCGCCCTTCTCCAGCCCCAGCGCCGCGAGGCCGGCGGCGAGACGGTCGACGTCGCGGGCGAACTCGTCCCAACTCTGGCGGATGCCCTGCTGCGGAAACACCGCCGCCTCGCGCGGCCCATGCACCTTGACGGTCCGCGCCAGAAGCTGCGGAATGGTCAGCTCGAGCAGCGGGACCGACGTGTCGCCCCGCACATGCGAGATGCCGCCGATCGGCTTCAGCGAGTGCGGGCGTGCGGCGACGTTCATCTTCTCTCTCCCCTGTTCGCGCTCTCATGACGCGTGTCGGCGCGAACCTATCAGGCTGTGGGAAAGCAACAAGCCGCCCGAAGGCCGATCAGGCAAATCGGGCGGCGATTTCGGCCAGTGCGGCGGCGTCTGTCACGCTCCGCTCCTTCTTCGACGAGACGAGGCAGGCTTCCGATTCGAGGATCACGCCATCCGAAAGGATCTTCAGCCGGTTGGCTTTCAGCGTCGAGCCGGTCGAGGTGATGTCGACGATCACGTCCGCCTGGCCCGCCGCCGGCGCGCCTTCTGTGGCGCCGAGGCTTTCGACGATCCGGTAGACCTGGATGCCGTGCTTCTGCGAGAAGAACTGCTGCGTCAGCCGCCAGTATTTGGTGGCGATCCTGAGCCGCCGCCCATGCCGCTGGCGGAAGTCGGCGGCGACGTCGTCGAGGTCGGCCATGGTCGAGACGTCGAACCAGACTTCCGGCACCGCGACGACGACATCCGCCCGGCCGAAGCCGAGACGCGCCTCGACCGCCATCTTCGCCGACCAGTCGGCCGCCGCCTCGCGCACCAGATCCTCGCCCGTGACGCCGAGGTCGACGGTGCCCTGCGCCAGTTCGCGGGCGATCTCGGAGGCCGACAGGAACGCGACCTCGACATCGTCGCGGCCCCTTACCCGGGTCTTGTAGGCGCGCGAATCCACAGTCGGCAGGACCTCGATCCCGGCCGCCGCGAGCCGCGCCACCGCGTCGTCCTTCATCCGGCCCTTCGAGGGCAGTGCGATGGTGATGCTCATCCCCGGCCCTCCGATCTCGCGCGCTCGATCCGGTCGAGCCAGACCGAGAAGCCGACGCCGGGGATCGGCCGGTCGGCGCCGAGCAGCGTCAAGAGCCGGTCGTAGCGGCCGCCGCCGACGAGCGGCCGGGTTTCCCCCGGTGCTGCGATTTCGAAGACGACGCCGGTATAATAGTCGAGCGGCCGGCCGAAGGCCGCGTCATAGGCGATGTCGCCGGCCTTCAGCCCGTTCGACAGGATCGCCTCGGCGCGAGCCGAGAACAGGGCGAGCGCGCCGTCCAGCGCGATGCCGGAGCGCGCCGCGAAACCGGCGAGCGCTTCTGCCGCCTCTGTCAGCGGCACGTCAATGGCGAGGAAGGTCTTCAGCGCGTCGAGCTGCGCAGACGTCAGTCGCAGGCGCGACAGTTCCGCCTTCTCGATCAGCCGCCGCGCGATCTCGTCGGGCGTGCGGCCGGCGGACGGCGAAATGCCGGCCTCCTGCATCTCGCCCTCGATGAAGGCGGCAAGGGCCGCGCGGTCGCCCGAGGCGGCCAGCAGGTTGGCATCGCCGGTGAGCCCCCGATTGGCGGGCGGGTCGGCGAGGTCGGCAAGGGCTGCCGCGAGCATGTCGGCCGAGCCGAAGGCGCGCGCCAGCCGCTTCTGCCAGCCGCGCGGCAGGCCGAGCGCCGCCAGCACCGCCTCGAACACGGTCTGGTCGCCGAGCGTCACGGCAAGCGGCACCCCCGGCAGCGCCATCGACAGCAGCGCATGCGCGTCGGCGAGGCTGCGCGCGTCGGCCTTCGCAATATCCGGATCGCCGAGGTCCTCGATGCCGGCCTGCAGGAACTCGCTGTCGCCGTCGCGCCGCTGCCGGAACACCTCGCCGAGATAGGCATAGCGGCGCGGCGTGGCGGCGCGGTTGGCGATGTGGTCGAGGCAGACCGGAATGGTGAATTCGGGCCTGAGGCATAGCGTCTCGCCGGTCTCGCTCTCGGTCAGGAAGATGCGCCGTCGCAGATCCTCGCCGGCGATGTCGAGGAACGGATCGGCCGGCTGCAGCATCGGCACATCGATCACTTCAGCGCCGCGCGCAGCGAAGAGGGCGAGGATGGATTGGGCGAGAGCGGTCATGACGCACCTGTCCTTCTCCCCCTGTGGGAGAAAGTGGCCGAGCGAAGCGAGGTCGGATGAGGGGTGTTGGACGAAATGAGGCGCTGGCGATCCTTCCAACACCCCTCATCCGTCTTGGCGCTACGCGCCAATCCACCTTCTCCCACAAGGGGAGAAGGGGAGGTCAGCGCTCCGTCGCGCCCCCCTCTGTCCTGCCGGACATCTCCCCCACGGGGGGGGAGATCGGCCGTCACCATTGGTTTCGCAAATCGCCTACTTTGAAGGACGCGCGCCGCCGTGGAAGCTGCCAATCTCCCCCCTCGTGGGGGAGATGCCCGGCAGGGCA